>CAVSDA010000015.1:0-459822 GCA_963726625.1 uncultured Actinomycetota bacterium | reverse complement strand
CGGTCGTGGTGGGGGTGTTGCTCAGTGCCGGTCTCGTCGGGCGCAGAAGATCTGCGCGAGCGCCTCGATAGACCACTCTTGATCGCCCGGCCGGTGGTGTCGCAGCACCTGCCCGTGCTCCAGCAGACCTCTGGGCCTCCGACCAGGCCTGACCCGGTTTCGATCCTGCGTCAGCAACGGTCGGACTGATCCCGAACGCCCTCCGCGCCCTCGATCGGATGGGACAATGGCACCGGTCGCCGAGAGCGGAGCGGAGGTGTGGTGAGCGGTCCGACTACGCGTGTTCGTCAGTTACCGGCGCGAGGACACCCGGCACGTCGCCGGGCGTCTCGCCGATCGGCTGGTCGAGCGGTTCCAGGTCTTCATGGACATGGACACCATCGAGCCCGGCTCGGACTTCACCGACGTCATTCAGGAGGCCGTGAACGGCTGCGACGTCTTCCTGCCGGTGATCGGCACGCGGTGGACCAGCGTCGCGGACGAGCACGGCCGGCGGCGGCTGGACGATCCAGGGGACTGGGTGGCCTCAGAGATCGCCATCGCCCTGCAGCGCAAGGTCCCGGTCATCCCGGTCCTGGTCGACGGCGCCGAGATGCCCAGCCGGGCCGAGCTGCCCGAAGCGCTGAGTTCGCTGGCCAGCCGGCAGGCGATGATCATCCGGCACGAGTCGTTCCCGGCCGACGTGGCCCGGTTGGTCAGTGCGATCGAGAAGCGTCTCGGCACCACCGTGTCGGCTACCGCCGGACGCCGTGGGACCCGCGCGCGCCAGACGCGGCGGCCGTCGAGCGGGACTACACCGAGGGCGCTGGCGGCGTTCTTCGGGCAGCGCTACGAGGAGGCCGTGGGGCTGTTCGAGCGGGTGCTGCGGCAGCAGCCGGACCACCCGGGCGCCGCGGACCGCCTGGGGGAGGCCCGCCGCCATGTCCAGCTGTCCACCTGGAACGCCCAAGCCGATCAGGCCGCCGCCGAAGGCAGGTGGGCCGACGCCGTCGTTCAGTTGGAGAACGTCCGTTCCCTTGACCCGGACTATCCCGACCTGGCGCGGAGATTGCAGGCGGCCACCCGGCAACGGCGCGCGGGCGATCTCCAGGCCGACGTCCGGGCACTCGCTTCGGCCGGTCAGTGGGCGGCCGTCCTGGCCGCGGGTCATGAACTGGCCGGCCTCGACCCGGCTCGCGCCGATCCGGACGGGCTGGTCAGTCGCGCTCGGACCGCCATGGCCGAAGCGGCGCTGGCCGAGCGTTACGCGCGCGGGCTCACCGCGCTGGATCGTGATGCCCCGGCAGCGGCCATGGAGCAGTTCGAGGCCGTGCTGCGCGAGCGTGCGGACTACCGGGATGCAGCCGGACTGCACGCCGAGGCGCGCAGGCGAGTGCTCGCGGGCCTGTACGCGACCGCCGGCACGGCCGAAGCGGCCGGCCGACTCGACGAAGCGGCCGACGCGCTGCGCCAGGTCACCGAACTCGATCCGGCGAACCTCGACGCAGCGCGCCGGCTCCGCGCCCTTCGAGGGCGCCGCGGCGACCGTCCGCGGATGCAACCGACGCCGCGCGGCGTACCCGATCCCGGTCGCGGCGCGCGCCGCCCGGACCGGTCGAACCGCCGCCCGGGCGGGTGGGCCTGCCGCCTGGGCCGCCTGGGCCTGCTGGCCGTCTGGGCCTTCGGCGGGCCTTGCGCCCGGGCCTTCGCCCGAGCGACCGACCCCGCCCGGCTCGCCGGTCGGCCCCAGCGCTACGCAGGCGGTCGAACCTGTGGGTGGTGGCGGTGGTCGCGGTCGTGCTCGTCGCGGCCACGGTGGTCGGCGTGCTGCTACTGAACCGCCCGGGCGACGTGCAAGTCGGCCCGTCGGTCAGTCCCAGCGCCTCCGCTGTCACCAGTGCTCCGCCCACCCCCACGCCGAGCGAGTGCGAGCCCCACCGCCCGCCCGACACCGTCCTCGACGGCGTCGTACACGACCAGCAAGCTGCGTACCCACATCCCCACCGACATCCGGACGGCGTGCAAGGACTACACCCCTCCGGCCGGCGACGCGCTGGAGGTGAAGTTGGTGGGCGCTGTGCGCTGTGAACTGACCGGCACCGGCGAGCCGGGAAAGGTGTGGTACTTCGCCTACCCCGACAACTCGGCCATGGACACCGCGTACGCGGCGTACGTCAGCGGGGACTACACCAAAGGAGACTGCAAGAAGAAGCAGCAGCGGATGAGCTTCACCACCACCGAGAAGGGCAAGACGCTGCCCGGTGGCACGCTGCACTGTTACGAAACCGACGGGGACGTGACCTTCGCGTGGACCCACGACAGCCTGCACATCGTCACTTTCGCCGCCGACCCGGACCTCAGCTTCGCCAAGATGAAGGCGTGGTGGGAACACGCCGGGCCCTACCGGCAGCCGTAGGGTCGAGCACATGTCTGAATCGCCCGCACCCGGATCGCTTCCTCCCGAAGCCGTGGTCACCGTACGCGGCGAGGCCCAGATCGAGGTGCCGCCGGACCGGGCGAGCCTCGGGTTCACCCTGCACGCGACCGGCGACTCGGCCGAACGCGTGCGTGGGCAACTCGCCGAGGGCTCCAGCCGGGTCGCTGAGGTGCTGGCGGAGTTCGCAGCCGCCCTCGAGCGTTCCGGCACCACCGGGCTGCACGTGTCGCCGGTGTTCAACTCCCGCACACCGACCCGGATCACCGGCTACACCGGCACCTTTTCCAGCCAGATCGTGATCTCCGACCTCGAGGCGCTTTCCCCGCTCCTGCTGGCACTGACCCGACTGCCGCAGAGTCAGGTGGACGGGCCGTGGTGGTCACTGCGCCCCGACCACCCCGCCTTTCGCGAGGTCCGGCTCGCGGCGATCGCGGAGGCGCGCACCCGGGCCGAGGACTACGCCGCGGCCTTCGGAGCCACGGTGGCCCGGCTGATCGAGGTGTCCGACCTGGAGGGCGGCTTCGCGCCTGTGCCGCGGGCGATGAGGGCGTTCGCCGGAATGGAGATGGCGAGCGACGCGGCGTTCGAGTTCGAGCCCACTCTGCAAACCGTGAGCGGCCAGGTGAGCGTGCGCTTCGCTCTGGCCGGCGCTACGGTCTAGCCGTCGCGCGCCACTCCCGGCCGCGGAACCCCGTCCACCGTGCGATGTGCTGCGGCACGCGCCCCCACTCCCGCGGTCGCGGAAACCTACGTATACGTGGGTTCCTGGCGCATTGCACGGGTTGCAACCTGGGTAATCCAGCAGGAACCTGTGCAATGTGCGGGGCGCACCACCTCCCGGTCGCGGAAACCTACGTATACGTGGGTTCCTGGCGCATTGCACGGGTTGCAACCTGGGCAATCCACCAGGAACCTGTGCAACATCGGAGAACCGGGCCGTACGAGCAGGTGTGCCTCGCGGTCTCGACGTGAGCACCGTCTCCTCCCTGTAACACGGCAGCCGATAGATTCTGGGCATGTTCGCCAAGGTGCTGGTGGCCAATCGGGGAGAGATCGCGGTCAGGGCCTTTCGCGCCGCGTACGAGCTCGGCGCGCAGACCGTCGCGGTGTTCCCGCACGAGGACCGCAACGCGGTGCACCGGATCAAGGCCGACGAGGCCTACCAGATCGGCGAGCGCGGCCACCCGGTCCGCGCCTACCTCGACATCGACGAGATCATCCGGGCCGCCCGGGAGTCCGGCGCGGACGCGATCTACCCCGGCTACGGGTTCCTGAGCGAGAATCCCGACCTCGCCCGGGCCTGCGTGGAGGCCGGCATCACGTTCATCGGCCCACCGGCGGAGGTGCTGGAACTCGCGGGCAACAAGGTGCGGGCGCTGCAGGCGGCCAGGGCGGCCGGCATCCCGACGCTGCGATCCACCCCGCCGTCGGCTGACCTGGAGGAACTGATCGCCGGGGCCGAGGAGATCGGCTTCCCGGTCTTCGTCAAGGCCGTGGCCGGTGGCGGCGGCCGTGGCATGCGGCGGGTCGACGATCCGGCCCACCTGCGCGAGTCGCTCAGCGCCGCGATGCGCGAGGCCGAGGGCGCCTTCGGCGACCCGACGGCGTTCATCGAGCAGGCGGTGGGCCGCCCCCGGCACATCGAGGTGCAGATCCTCGCCGACACGCAGGGCACGACGCTGCACCTGTACGAGCGGGACTGCTCGGTGCAGCGGCGCCACCAGAAGGTGGTCGAGATCGCCCCGGCGCCGCACATCACCGAGGAGTTGCGGGCGGCGCTGTGCCGCGACGCGGTCGCCTTCGCCGAGTCGATCCACTACACCTGCGCCGGCACCGTGGAGTTCCTCGTGGAGACCGAGGGCGCGCGCGCCGGCCAGCACGTGTTCATCGAGATGAACCCCCGGATCCAGGTGGAGCACACCATCACCGAGGAGATCACCGACGTCGACCTGGTCCAGGCGCAGATGCGGATCGCCTCCGGCGAGTCGCTGGCCAGCCTGGGGCTGACCCAGCAGGACATCCGCATCAACGGTGCCGCGCTGCAGTGCCGGATCACCACCGAGGACCCGGCGAACGGCTTCCGGCCCGACACCGGCACGATCACCGCCTACCGGTCGGCGGGCGGAGCGGGCGTACGCCTCGACGGCGGCACGGTCGACACCGGAGTGGAGATCAGCGCCCACTTCGACTCGATGCTGGTCAAGCTCATCACCCGCGGCCGCACGTTCGAGGCAGCGGTCGCCCGGGCCAGGCGCGCGCTGGCCGAGTTCCGGATCCGTGGCGTCTCCACCAACATCCCCTTCCTCCAGGCTGTGCTCGAGGACCCCGATTTCATCGCCGGGAACGTCTCCACCGCCTTCATCGAGGAGCGGCCCGAGCTGCTCACCACCCACGCGCCGGCCGACCGGGGCACCCGCCTGCTGCGCTGGCTCGCCGAGGTGACGGTCAACAAGCCCTGGGGCGAGCCGCCGACCCTGCTGGACCCGGGCGTCAAGCGGCCGGCCGGGGTGGACCTCGGCCAGCCCTCGCCCAAGGGCTCCCGACAGCGACTGCTCGCTCTCGGACCGGAGGCGTTCGCGGCCGACCTGAGGGCCCGCGTCGGCGTCGAGGTGACCGACACCACCTTCCGGGACGCGCACCAGTCCCTGCTCGCCACGCGGGTCAGAACCAAGGACCTGCTCCGGATCGCCCCGTACGTCGGCCGGATGACCTCCGAGCTCTTGTCGGTGGAGTGCTGGGGTGGGGCGACGTACGACGTGGCGCTGCGGTTCATCGCCGAGGATCCGTGGGAGCGGCTCGCCGCGCTGCGCTACAACATGCCCGGCCTCTGCCTGCAGATGTTGCTGCGCGGCCGCAACACGGTGGGCTACACGCCGTACCCGACCAAGGTGACCACCTCGTTCGTGGCCGAGGCGGCCGCGGTGGGCATCGACATCTTCCGGATCTTCGACGCCCTGAACGACGTCGAGCAGATGCGCCCCGCGATCGACGCCGTCCGCGAGACCGGTTCGACCGTCGCCGAGGTCGCGCTCTGCTACACCGGCGACCTCAACTCCCCGGGCGAGGACATCTACACCCTCGACTACTACCTGAAGCTGGCCGACAAGATGGTCGCGGCCGGCGCGCACATCCTGGCGATCAAGGACATGGCCGGGCTGCTCCGGCCGCCGGCGGCGAAGAAGCTGGTCACCGCCCTGCGCGAGCGCTTCGACCTGCCGGTGCACCTGCACACCCACGACACCGCGGGGGGTCAGTTGGCCACCCTGCTGGCCGCGGTGGACGCCGGCGTGGACGCGGTGGACGTGGCCAGCGCCCCGATGGCAGGCACGACCTCGCAGGTACCGGCGTCGGCGCTGGTGGCGGCGCTGCAGAACACCGAGCGCGAGACCCACCTCGACCTGCGCGCGGTGATGGACCTGGAGCCGTACTGGGAGGCGGTGCGGAAGGTCTACAAGCCCTTCGAGTCCGGCCTGCCGGCGCCGACCGGCCGCGTGTACGACCACGAGATTCCCGGCGGGCAACTGTCCAACCTGCGCCAGCAGGCCATCGCCCTCGGGCTGGGGGAGAAGTTCGAACAGATCGAGGCGATGTACGCCGCGGCCAACGCCATCCTGGGTCGGGTGCCCAAGGTGACGCCGTCGTCGAAGGTGGTCGGCGACCTGGCGCTGCACCTCGTGGCGGCCGGCGCGGACCCGGAGGAGTTCGCGGCCAACCCGCAGAACTACGACATCCCGGATTCGGTGATCGGCTTCCTCGGGGGTGAGCTGGGCGATCCGCCCGGGGGATGGCCGGAACCGTTCCGGACCAAGGCGCTGCAGGGACGTACCGTCAAGCTCCGCGACGAGGAACTGTCGCCGGAGGACTCGCAGGCCCTGGACACAGGAGGGTGCGGTCCGGCAGGCCACCTTGAACCGACTGCTGTTCCCGGGCCCGACCAAGGACTACCTGGCCAACCAGGAGACGTACGGAAGTGTGGGCCGGCTCGACACGCTCGACTTCCTCTACGGCCTGCGGCCCGGTGAGGAGCACGTGGCGCGGATCGGCCGGGGGGTCAACCTGATCCTCGGCCTGTCCGCGATCGGCGGTCCCGACGAGCGCGGCATGCGCACCGTGATGTGCACCATCAACGGTCAGTTGCGACCGATCCGGGTACGGGACAAGTCGATCAAGGTCGATGTGAAAGCCGCAGAACGCGCGGATCCGACCAAGCCGGGGCACGTCGCGGCGCCGTTCGCGGGGGTGGTCACGGTGACGGCCGCCGAGGGTGACGAGGTGGCAGCCGGAGCGACCGTGGCGACCATCGAGGCCATGAAGATGGAGGCCGCGATCACCACTCCGGTCGCCGGCGTGGTGCAGCGACTCGCGCTGGGATCGGTGCAGCAGGTCGAGGGCGGCGACCTGGTCCTGGTGATCCAGCCGGCGGGCTGAGTTTCGCCTCCCGCCAGACCCTCGGTCGGGTGGACCCGGGAGGCTCAGTTCGCGTAGAAGGCCAGCAGGTCCGGTGCCGGGCGACCGAGTGTGCCGGCCACCCGGGCCCAGGGCACGAAGCCGTCCAGCCAGCGGGCGAGCGACTCGACCGTCTCGCGCTGGGCAGGGTCGGGGATCGAGGGAGCGGCCGACCGGTACGCGCCGGCCATCGCCAAGGCTTTCTCGTGCGGGTGCCAACCGACCGTCAGGCCCTGGACCGGGATCAGGCTCAGCCCCGTCTTGTTGTTCAGCAGGTGCTGCAGGCCGACGGCGGACGACACCCCGGCCCGGGCCAGCGCGAAGTCGAGGTCGGTCAGCTCGTGAACGCCCAGGTCGGTGCGGACCGAGCCCCACGCAATCCCACACACCAGCGTCTCCACCAAGCGCCAGGTGGCCCCCATCCGCTCCGGCGGCGATGTACGCACCGGCGAGCAGCACCTCCACGTCGTGCGGCTCGGGCTGGGTCGGGGAGAGGACCGGAGCGGCCGGCGGGCGACGGAAGATCGGGCCGAGCTTGCCGAGCAGGCCGCCGCGCGACTCCGCCGTCGGCGGCGCCAGCACCCGTTGCGCTACCCCACGCAACTGTGCGGCCACCTCGGGAGTCGCCCCGAAGATGCCGCTGACCTCATCCAGGCCTACCGCGTAGAAGCGGAGCTCACCCATGACAGACACGGTAGTGGAGCCGTGGCCGGGGCGGCCAGATTTCGCACGGCCGGGTGCGCCCGCCGTACGGTCGGTCGCCCCTATCCTGAGCCCATGAACCCCCGGGTACGTCGGCTGATCGTCTCCGGGGTGCTCGGCGGGCTCGTCGTCATCGTGATCATCGCGGCCGCGTGGGGTTGGCTACGCTGACCTGGGGAATCGGCCGTCGCGCACGCCCGACGACTCCGGGGCGGGCCGCGTACGCTCCCCTCGGCCCACTTCGACGCTCGGGGGTGACAGCATGGCCAGGCACGCGCTGAGCGCGCTGGGCTCACTCGCTGCCGCGCTCGCCCTGGCCCTCGCGCTGACCCTCGCTCTGGCGTTCGGCCGGCCGGACGGCGCAGCGGCGGCCGACACGGTCGCCTTCACCATCACCGACAGCCGGATCACCGAGTCGTCCGGGCTGGCGGCCGACTCGGCGGCCGGTCTCTACTGGACCGTGAACGACTCGGGTGCCGGCGGCGTCGCGTACGGGATCGGCCCGCAGGGACGGGTCGAAGGGACCCTCAACTACCGCGCCACGCCGGTCGACATCGAGGCGGTCGCCGTCCATGAGGACCGTCTCTACCTCGCCGACATCGGCGACAACAACGCGGTCCGGGAACGGGTGACGGTCTACTACTTCGACCAGCCGCGGGCGAACGGGCTGATCGTCGCCTACCGCGCGTACGACTTCACCTACCCGGACGGGCCGCACGACGCGGAGACGCTACTGGTGAACCCGGCCGGTCGGCTGTTCATCGTCACCAAGGACGCGAACGGCGGGGGTGTGTACGCGGCGCCGGCCGACCCGGTCCGGGCGGGGACCAACGAGCTGAAGCGGGTCGGCACGGCACCGGCATCGGTGACCGACGGGTCGTTCCTGCCGGGCGGGAGGACCATCGCGCTGCTCAGCTACAGCGCCGTCACCGTGGTCGACGCAAGTTCCTACGCCACCGTCGCCGAGGCCGCCATCCCCGCGCAGCCGCAGGCCGAGTCGCTGGCGGTGAGCCTCGACGGGGACACGCTGCTGGTGGGCAGCGAGGGCAGGCGGTCGAAGGTGTACGCGTTGCCCATCCCCGGCGCGGCGGCCACCCCGACGCCCAGTGCCACCCCGACCAGTGCCACCCCGACCGGATGGCGGACCGACGACGGCGACCTGCCGCTCGACGAGGGCGACCCGACCACCGGGCAGAGCCGGGCGGGCACCCTCCTGGCGGTCGGTCTGGCGGGGCTCGTCGCGCTGGTGGCGGGCGCAGTGGTCGTCCTGGTCCGCAAGCACTAGGAGGGGAGCGGGAGCCCGGCCCACGCGTACGTCTCGCGCGCCGGTTCCGGCCGCTCGGATCCCACCGGAAGGCCGCAGGGCCTTCCTCGCCGGGTCAGCGCAGCGCGTCGACCAGCCAGTCGATGCACCGGGTGAGCCGGCTCACGTCGTCGGGCTCGACGTTGGGGAACAGACCGATCCGGAGTTGGTTGCGACCGAGCTTGCGGTAGGGCTCGGTGTCCACCACGCCATTCGCGCGCAGGGCCGCGGCCAGCGCCTTCGCGTCGACTCCGGTGAAGTCGATGGTCGCCACGACCGGTGAGCGGTGGGCGGGTTCGGACACGAACGGCTGCGCGTACGCCGACGAGTCCGCCCAACGATAGATGCGGCTGGCCGAGTCGGCCGTACGGCGGGCGGCGAAGGCCAGGCCGCCGCGCTCGTTCAGCCAGTCGAGTTGCTCGCGGAGCAGGAACAGCGTGGCGACGGCGGGGGTGTTGAGGGTCTGGTCGAGGCGCGAGTTCTGCAGGGCGGTGAGCAGACTGAGGCTCTCGGGGATCCAGCGGGCTGACGCCGCGATCCGCTCCGTCCGTTCGATCGCGGCGGGCGACAGCAGGGCGATCCACAGCCCTCCGTCGGAGCCGAGGCTCTTCTGCGGGGCGAAGTAGTAGGCGTCGGCGTGGGCAAGGTCCACCGCGACCCCGCCCGCGGCCGACGTCGCGTCGACGACCGTCAAGGCGTCCGGGTCGGAGCCCTCGACGCGACGCACAGGGGCCAGCGCACCGGTAGAGGTCTCGTTGTGCGCCCAGGCGTACACGTCGGCGCCCTCGACCGGCTCCGGCAACGTGACCGATCCGGCCGGGGCGGTGAAGACGGCCGGCGCGTCGAGGTGCGGGGCCGCGGCCGCTGCTGCGGCGAACTTGGCCGAGAACTCCCCGAAGCTCGCGTGCGCGCTGCGGTGCTCGATCAGGGAACACACCGCCACGTCCCAGAACAGCGTGGAGCCGCCGTTGCCGAGCACCACCTCGTATCCGTCGGGCAAGGTGAACAGGCGGTCCAGGCCCGCGCGTACCTCGGCGACCAGAGTTCTTGACCGGTGCCTGGCGGTGTGACGTGCCCAGCAGCCGAGGACCGGAATCGGCCAGAGCCCGTACGGCCTGCGCTCGGATCTTGGCCGGGCCACAGCCGAACCGCCCGTCGGAGGGCAGCAGATCCTCGGGGATGGTGGGGTCGGTCACGGGCGTCGATTCTGCCACGCGGGCTCGGTCGTGCCGAGGCGTCGGGCCGTCGGCGCCGCCCTGGGAGACTGGGGGAGTGCCAGATCTGTCCGGCGAGCGCATCGACTACCACGGCGAGCACCTGCGCGAGGAGGTCGCGCCGGCCGACCCGCTGCTGCTGTTCGACTCCTGGCTGGCTGCGGCCTTTGCGGCCAAGGAGCGCGGAGTGCTGCCCGAGCCGACGGCAATGGTGCTCGCCACCTGCCATGGGGGTCGGCCGAGCGCTCGTACGGTGCTGCTCAAGGTTGCGTCGGCCGAGGGCTTCGTGTTCTTCACCAACTACGACTCCCGCAAGGGCGCCGAACTCGCCGCCAACCCGGCAGCGGCGCTGCACTTCGGGTGGTACCCGCTGCAGCGGCAAGTGCGCGTGGAAGGGTCGGTGGAGCGCGTTCTCCGGACGGAGTCGGAGCTCTACTTCGCCAGCCGGCCCCGCGGGTCCCAGCTCGGGGCCTGGGCATCGGCCCAATCCTCGGAGGTGTCCTACGACGAGCTGGCCGGATCCTACGCCGCCGCTGAGCGACGGTTCGGGGACGGCGAAGTGCCGTGTCCTCCGCGTTGGGGCGGCTTCCGGGTCGTGCCGGAGACCATCGAATTCTGGCAGGGGCAGCCGAGTCGGATGCACGACCGCCTGCTCTACCGGCGCGAGGCGAACTGGCTGGGCGCGGTCACGTCTGGCACCCTGACCGCCCACGAAAACGGGCGGGAGGCGTGGATCGCGCGACCTGCGAGGATCCACGCCGGCCCCGCCCGGCGAGCCGTACGAACGCTCAGAAGGGGGCGATGAGTCCCGCCGTCTGAGCCTTGGCGGCGGTGAATCGGGCTTGGGCGTCGGCCCAGTTCACCACGTTCCACCAGGCCTTGGCGTAGTCGGCCTTCACGTTCTTGTACTGCAGGTAGAACGCGTGCTCCCACATGTCGAGCAACACGATGGGAATCTGCGCGAGTGGCAGGTTGGCCTGCTGGTCGTACAACTGGGCGATGTTGAGCCGCTGACCCGAGAGTGTCCCAGACCAGCATCGACCAGCCGGAGCCCTGGATCGCGGTGGCGTTCGCCTCGAAGTGCGCCCGGAACTTGTCGAAGCTGCCGAAGAAGTCATCGATCGCTGAGGCCAACTCACCGGTCGGCTTGTCCCCGCCGTCGGGAGACATGTTCGGCCAGAACACCGAGTGGTTGATGTGCCCGCCGAGGTTGAAGGCGAGGTTCTTCTCCAGCCCCGCGACGGTGTCGAAGGAGTTGGCGTCGCGCGCCTCTTCCAGCTTCTCCAACGCGGTGTTGAGGCCTTTGACGTAGGTCGCGTGGTGCTTGGAGTGGTGCAACTCCATGATCTCGCCGGAGATGTGCGGAGCGAGTGCTCCGTAGTCGTAAGGGAGATCGGGGAGGTCGTAGGCCGGCATCAGGATCCTTCCGTACGGGGTGATCGCTGCAGGGTGATCGGTGCAGGACTCGGTCGGCTTTTCATCCTACGGGCGGGCCTCCGGCACCCCGTCAGGACCCTTCCGCCCGCTCCGCTCGCGAGAACCCGCGTCCACCCGCTCTCCACTCGCCGCGGAACCCGCCTCCACTCGCCGACGTGAACCCTGCACTCGCACCCGCACCTCCACTCGCGTCCACTCGCTTCGACCCGCACCTCCACTCGCGTCCACTCGCTTCGACCCGCACCTCCACTCGCGTCCACTCGCCGCGGGAACCTACGTATACGTGGGTTCCTCACGCGTTGCACAGGTTGCAACCTGTGCAATGCAGCAGGAACCCACGTATACGTAGTTTCCCTCCGCCGGCGTCGGGGTCCGGGCGCGGGGTTGGAGGGCGCAGAGCAAGGAGGGTCGACGCACAGAGCGAGAAGGTTCGGCGCGCAGAGCCCAGCGTCGCCCGCGCGTACGTCGATGCTCGTCCGCTGACTCCGTGCACGCTACCTCGCCGCCTGGTGTGCACCACTCGCCGCGGGAACCTACGTATACGTGGGTTCCTCACGCGTTGCACAGGTTGCAACCTGTGCAATGCAGCAGGAACTCACGTATACGTAGGTTTCCTCGCCAGGGTCGGGGGTTCGGGTTCGTCGTCGGGGTCGGGGGGTCGGGGTCGGGGGGTCGGAGGTCGGGGGTCGGAGGTCGGGGGTCGTGGTTCGGGGGTCGGGGTTGGGGGTGTGTTCTACGACCCGTTGTACGGGAGGTTCACCACCGAGGTGTTGCCTGTGCCGAGGGTGGTCGGACCGTTGCCGATTGCGCTCCACACCTCCAGCCGTACGGTGCCGCCGGCCAGGTTGCCGAGAGTGCCGGTGGACGAATGCAGTTGCGCGCCCTGGGTGTAGTGCTCGTAGCCCGGCACCGGATCGGTGGCGAAGTAGCGGTACGTCTCGATCCGCTCCCAGGTGCCGTTGCCGGTCAGGTCGTAGGAGATCCGCAACTGGGTCGCGTTGGCCACTCCCGACCCTGCGTCGACGAACAGGTCGAAGGTCGGGGCCCCGCCGCGGTAGGTCATGGTCAGCCCGGAGGCAGTGAACACCTTCGGGTTGTGCACCGTGCCGTCGTACTGCCCATTGGCCGCGCTCACCGTCACACTCCCCGCCGGCCCCGACGAGCCGAGGGCCCCGGAGGACTGCAGGTAACGCGTGGCGCTTCCGGTGCTGCCGGTCGGCGTGGCCGTCGGGACGTGGCGCGCCGTCGGGGTGGCGGTCGGCGTCGCCGTCGGAGTGGCGGTCGGAGTGGCCGTCGGGGTAGCCGTCGGGTAGCCGTCGGGGTGGGTGTCGGAGTCGGGTTGCCGGTGGCGCCGGCGCTGCCCCCGCTCCAGTTCTGCGCTCCGGTGGCGACGGTACGACCGGCGGGCACGGCCACCTTCGTGCCGTCGGAGAACGTCACCGTGATCGCGCTGGTGGAGATGTTCGAGGCTACGTAGGTCCGCTGGCCCGCCTTGCTGAAGGCCATGGCCAGAGGGTGGTTGGCGGTCACCGCCTTGTCGACGGTGCCCAGCGCGGCCAGGTTGCGGATCCAGTGGAACGTGTGCGCCTTGCTCTCGCCCTCCTCGCTGGTGAAGTTGGGGTTCGCCCGGAACTTCGCCAGGGCGGCGTCACCGTCGCCGAGCGCGAGGAACTCCCACACGATGTCCTGCCACGCCCGCGGCGGCCCGCCCGCGTTCCGCTCGATCTCGGCGTAGTTGATCTTGTTGTACGCCGGGTTGTAGCCGAGGTAGAAGTGGCTGCCGGTCACCGGAAGCTGGTTGATGCCCTGGATCTTCTCGGGCATGTCGGTGAACCAGGTGGCGTAGGCGCCGCCGTCGCCCCAGACCATGCCGACCGCCGAGTGGCCGAAGCTGGCGGGGAACGTCGTGTTGTCGACGTCGAACCAGTAGTTGTCGATCGCGGCCGATTGCGTGGTGAAGATGTAGATGCCCGCGTCACGCACGGCGGTGTTGCCGGTTGCCTGACCCCACTGGATCAGCGCCCCGGCAAAGTTCATGCCCTCCGAGCTCGACTCCTGGTTGTTGCCGGAGGCGAAGGAGCCGTGCCCGGACGCCCAGTCGTGCCCGGCGAAGATGTCGTAGTCGCGCAGGAAGGGGAAGCGGGTGTCGGCGCGGTCGTAGTTGTTGGCGTCGCGGATCAGCAGGTCGATCATGCCGCCGTACTGGCTGGTCTTGGCCCAGTTCGGGTCGAACTTGGCCAGCGTGGCCGCGGCGGCGATGAAGTACCCGTAGTGGAAGTGATGGTCGTTCAGTTCCTGGTCCGAGCCGTAGCTCGCGCCGTAGCCGATCAGCGTGCCCCAGTTCTTGTCGTAGTAGAACAGGTGATTGGTCTCACCCGCCGAGGCCGTGAGCCAGTTGTTCAGCGTGCCCTTCATCACCGACAGGGCCTTGTCGCGTACGGCGGTGTTGCCCACCTGGTCGGCGATCTCAGCGATCCGGGCCGCGCGGCCCAGACCCTTTCCAGCCCAGTACGTGTCCGGCTTCTGCTCGCCCGCGGGATCGTTGGCGACCTGGTTCAGGTAGTTGGTCAGGGTGGTCTTGTCCGCGCCGGAGCTGTCCGCGACGGCCGGGATCTCGGGCAGCACGCCGCGGAAGGTCATCGAGTTGGCGAAGCTGGTCACGCCCACGAGGGTCTTCATCGCGCCGCGCGCGGAGATGTAGGTCTGGCTGATCGGGGAGCCTGCGCTCAGGGACTTCCACTGGTGCGGGTAGAGCGACACCACGGTCGCCGACTGCGTGCCTTCACGCCGCGTGGTGGTGTAGGCGTAGGTGGTGTTCACCTTGCTGGTAGCGGCGTTGTAGGCGTAGGAGACCTTCGTCCCGGTGACGGCGGCGTGCGCGTAGGTGCCGAAGGAGCCCGCCAGCGACGTACGGGTCGCGTCACTGCTCGAGGAGGTCGTCGGCAGCACCGCGACGGTGAAGTAGCCCTTGCCGGCCAGCGAGGAGGTGATCGTCCCGCCGCTCACCGTCCACCCTGCGCCGGTCGGCGCGTACGCCACGTAGTCGTGCCCGCGCACGGTGAAGCCGATCCGGGCGGCACTGTTCAACCAGACCCGGGGGGCGTCAGCGGTGATGATCTGCGCGTTGCCGCCGCTCACCTGGTAGTACGACATCGGCAGGCCGTGCCCGATGGTGGCCTTCAGGGTGCGGGCGCCGTCGCTCCAGTACGGCGTGACCGTCCAGTCGGACCAACCGTCCACCTGGACCCGCCCGGCGTTGAGGCCGCTGACCCCGACCAGCAGGTCGCGGACGTAGGGGAACTTGTACTCCCCGACCCCGGTGGGGCTACCGGTGATCGCCGGAGTGGTCGTATAAGAGATGCCGAGACCGCCGGGGTAGGTGTCGTAGGCGGCGGGATGGGCCATCATCGGCTCGCCGAAGGCGCAGTCGGTCTTCTTCCACAGGATGGAGGTCCACCAGTCGTTGGTGGGAACCGGGCCCTTGGGTGCGTTGGCGGTGAGCGCTCCGCGCGGGTTGGTGGACAGATCTCCGCAGCCGCTCGGCAGCGCGCCGCCGGGCGGCAGGGTCTCGGTGTACGAGCCCGCTCCTACAGCCGCGGCGTCAGCGCGCTGCGTGGGCAGCGCGGCGGTCAGCGCGCCGAGGATCAGCGCCAGCACCGCCAGCAGGACCACGGCGTCGCGAGTGGTGCGTGTGGAGGCAAAACCGGCTGTGCGAGTCATGAAAGGCTCCTAAGGGCAGAGGACTCGAGGTCTTGGGAGCGCTCCCACGCGCGCGTAACATAAAGGTAACCTCCCGATGTGAGGACGTCAACGTCTTGGGTTCAATCGCTTCCGGAGGGGATCTGTTTCCCGTTCCTGGGTTGCGGTCGGGTCTCGGAACCCTCGCCACTCCGTCGGCTGCGCGGTGAGATTCGCGGGGGACGAGGCGTCCTGGTGTTGACTGGCGGGCATGATGTCGGCGCTCTCCCTGATCGGTCTGACCAAGTCGTTCGGGCGCAAGCGGGCGGTCGACGGCCTCGACCTGGAGGTGCGCGGCGGCTGCATGTTCGGCCTGGTCGGGCCCAACGGCGCCGGCAAGACGACCACCCTGTCGATGGCCACGGGCCTGCTCAGACCCGACTCGGGCACCGCGTACGTGCTGGGCCGCGACGTCTGGACCGACCCGGCCGCCGCCAAGGCGGTGATGGGCGTGCTGCCGGACGGTCTGCGACTGTTCGACCGGCTGAGTGGAGGCGAACTGCTGCGCTACGTCGGCCTGCTGCGCAAGGTGCCGCCCGCCGACATCGCCGTCCGGTCGGCCGAGCTGTTGGAGGCCATGGGACTCCGGGAGGATCGCGACACCCTGGTCGTGGAGTACTCCGCCGGCATGACCAAGAAGATCGGGCTGGCCTGTGCGCTGATCCATGCGCCCCGGCTGCTGGTCCTGGACGAGCCCTTCGAGGCCGTGGATCCCGTGTCCGGTGAGGGGATCCGCTCGATCCTGCGCAACTACGCGCGCGGCGGCGGCACCGTGGTGATGTCCAGCCACGTGATGGAGTTGGTCGAGAGTCTGTGCGACGACCTGGCCGTGGTCGCGCAGGGCCGGGTGCTGGCCGCGGGCACTCTGGACGACGTGCGGGCCGGGTCCAGCCTGCAGCAGCGGTTCCTGGACCTGGTCGGGTTCACCGCCGCCGGAGAGGAGTCGTTGGCGTGGTTGCGCTCCTCGTCCGGCTCAAACTGACCCTGCTCAGGAACAGCCTGCGGCGCAGCGTCTGGCGGACGGTCGGGCTGGTCATCGGGGTCGTGTACGCGCTGGGGATCGTCGTGCTCGCGTTCGCCGGTCTGATCGCCCTGCGGTTCACCTCCACCGCGCTGACCGCGGACGTGACCGTGCCGGCCTTCGCCCTGCTCACCCTGGGCTGGCTGCTGCTGTCCCTGCTGGTCTTCGGCGTGGACGAGACGGTCGACCCTGCGCGCTTCGCGCTGCTTCCCGTACGGGCCCGGGAGTTGCTGCCGGGCCTGCTGCTCGCCGGCCTGATCGGGGTGCCCGGCGTGGCCACGGTCGCTGGTGTCGGCCGGTCTGGTGGTCACGTGGGCGCGCTCGCTGCCGCTCGCCGCGGCAGCGCTGGTGGCCGTGCCGTTCGGAGTCGCCACCTGCTTCCTGCTCTCGCGGGCTGCGACCGCGGCCTTCGCGGCCGTCCTCCAGTCGCGGCGCTTCCGTGACCTGGCCATCGTCGCCCTCGCCCTGTTCGGTGTCTCCATGGGTATCGGGGCGAACCTCATCGGGGCCGTGGCCGGGCGCAATCCGGGTCAGCTCGAAGCGACTCTGCACTCGCTGGCCACCGTGATCGGCTGGACCCCGTTCGGTTGGGCCTGGGCGGTCCCGGCCGACGTGGCCCGCGGAGACTGGCTCGTCGCCGGCCTGCACCTGCTTCTCGCCGTTGCGCTGGTCGCGACCCTGTGGCTGGCCTGGGCGCACTTCCTCGGCGCTCGGCTGGTGTCCCCGCTCGACGCGGCCGGCGAGAGCGCCAAGGTACGCGACTCGAACTGGGTCGAACGGCTCTACCCCGCCTCCCCGGCCGGTGGGGTCGCCGCGCGCACGCTGCGCTACTGGCGGCGCGATCCCCGCTACCTCGCCGGCATCGCCGGATTCCTGATCGCGCCCGTGGTGTTGATCGTCACCCAGGTGGCGACCCCCGGAGGCAGCCCCGAGGTCGCTGTCTTCGCGCCGAGCCTGGTCGGTCTGTTCCTCGGTCTCAGCGTGGCCCAGGATCTCAGCTACGACGGCACCGCGCTCTGGCTGCATGTCTCCGCGGGGCTGCGCGGGGCCGACGACCGCCGCGGCCGGGTGCTGTCCACGGTGACGGTCTACCTGCCGATGCTGGTGGTGCTGTTCGCGGTCGCGGTGGTCGCGAGCGGCGCGTGGTCGCTGCTGGTGCCGGCGATCGGCCTCACCCTGGGCCTGACCCTCGCGGGTCTCGGTGTGGGTTCGGTGGTGGGTGCCCTGTGGCAGTGGCCGGCGCCGCCGCCCGGCTCCAACCCCTTCCAGAAGGGCAGCCAGGGCGGTCTGCCCGCTCTGCTGTGCGTGATGGTGACCAGCTTCGGCACGATGCTGGTCGCCCTGCCCACCGTCGTCGTCGTCGTCTGGTCGATCTTCACCCCGTGGGTCGGCTACCTCAGCGTTCCCGTGGCCCTGGCCACCGGCCTGGTCGCGGTGAAGGTGGGCATCGCCCAGGGTGGGCGGCTGTTGGATCGCCGCTGGCCCGAGGTCATGCTGGCGGTGTCGGAGAAGACGGGCTGAGGAGGGCTCGGCGGCGCACCCCGTTGCTCAGGCGTGCGTCGCTCGGGCGCACCCGCAGCACCCGGAACCCCTTCGCGGACGCGGCCCGATCGCAGACGTACCCCTGGTCGACGAGCCAACCCTGCAGGGTGTCGGCGCCGAGGTTCTTGCTCACCACGAGTCGCGCCTCACCACCGGGGGCCAGGCGCGGCAGCCACCTGAGGAGGAGGGCGTGCAGGGCCTGTTTGCCGATCCGGATCGGGGGGTTGGACCAGATCTGGTCGTACGCGACCGTCGGGTCGGCAAGGTCGGGGAGCAGGGTGCGGACCCGGTCGGACAGGCCGAGCGCGGCGGCGTTGTCGCGGCAGAGGGCGAGTGCGCGCTCGTTGACGTCGACGGCGTCCACCGTCGCACCGGGGCAGTGCGTGGCGATCGCCAGCGCGATCGCCCCGTAGCCGCAGCCGAGGTCGAGCACCCGTGGCGAACCGCTGGGGATCGGCGACTCGCGCAGCAGCACGGCCGTGCCACGGTCGAGCCCGTCGGCCGCGAAGACCCCGTTCGCCGTGAGCAGCCGCAGCTCGCGACCCCACACGACCGCCGTGGTCGTCCGGCGGCGCTCGTCCCCACCCGGTTGCGCGGTGAAGTAGTGCGGCTGCTCGGATTCCTCGCTCACGGGGCCTGCCGGCTCTCGTCGCGTCCGGGCCTCGCGGGCGCGGGCGGCCAGCAGATCCTCAGCCGGGTAGCCCACCTCTTCCAACGTCAGCCCGCCGGGCGGCAGGACCGGGACGCCGGCGGCGCGTACGGCGCGCTCGGTGACCTCGTTCAGCCAGGCCGGGTCGCGCCGCCCGGCGGCGACCACCGTCAGGGCGCCGACCAGGGCGCGCACCATCGAGTGGCAGAACGCGTCGGCCCGGACGGTGCACTCGATCACGCCCCGCATCGGTCCGTCGGTGAGCCGCGCAGCGTCGAGCTGCAGCAGGGTACGGATGGTCGTCCCGCCGTCGCGCCGCTTACAGAACGCGCCGAAGTCCCGCAGGCCGAGCAGGTCGGCCGCCGAGCCGTTGAGACGATCGACGTCGAGCGGCCAGCGCAGCGCGGTGACCTGGCTGCGATAGAGCGGATCGGGCGGCAGCCCGGCGTCGCTCAGCCGGTACACGTACCGCCGCCAGATCGCGGAGAACCGGGCGTCGAAGCCGACCGGCGCGGCGCAGATCCGGTGGACGACCAGGTCGCTCGGGAGTACCCGGTTGAGCCGGCGGGTCAAGGCGTCGGGGTCGACCCGGGTGGACGCGTCCAGGTCGAGGTGAGCCACCTGCCCGCGGGCGTGCACCCCCGAGTCGGTCCGCCCCGCGCAGACCAGACGTACCGGTTCGGCGAGCCGCAGCACCCGGGCGATCCAGGTCTCCAGCTCCGCCTGCACCGTCCGCAGACCGCTCTGGCGGGCCCAGCCGGAGAATCCGCTCCCGTCGTAGGCGATGTCGAGCCTCCAGCGGGCGGCCTCAGACACCGACGTAGCTCAGGTCGACGATGGTCCGGCCCGCATCCAGCCCGTGCTGTTCGAAGCGGCTGACGGGTCGACCGTCCAGCCGCGGCGCCCATCCCCCGTGCCCGTTCCCCCCGTCCCCGTTCCCCCCGTGCCCGTTCCCCCCGTGCCCGTTCCCCTGCGTCCCCGTCCCTGCCCCCGTACACGTTGCGCAGGCCCGGCTCGGCGTCCAACACCGCCCGCATCTGCTCGGCATAGTCCGGCCAGTCCGTGGCCAGGTGCCAGTGTGCGCCGACCCGGAGCCGGGAGGCGGCCAGGGCGGCGAAGTCGGGGTCCAGCAGTCGCCGCTTGTGGTGCCGGGCCTTGTGCCAGGGATCGGGAAAGAAGGTCCAGAGCTCGTCCACACTCCGCTCGGCGAGCAGAATGCGCAGACCCGCCGCCGCGTCAGCCTCGATCAGGCGGACGTTGTCGACGCTCTCGGCCACCAGTCGGGCGAGGATGGCGGCGATGGCGGGCTGGTAGACCTCGAAGGCGAGCACGTTCGACTCGGGCCGGGCGGCGGCCATGGCGACCAGGGACTCGCCGGTGCCCGGGCCGATTTCGACGACCAGCGGTGCCGTCCGGCCGAAGGCGGCCGGCAGGTCGACCGAGGCGGACGG
Organism: uncultured Actinomycetota bacterium; assembly: GCA_963726625.1. GTDB lineage: Bacteria > Actinomycetota > Actinomycetes > Propionibacteriales > Propionibacteriaceae > Microlunatus. Next base: position 439,903 of record CAVSDA010000015.1, on the reverse strand, counting down.
ATGCACCGAGGTCGAGATCTCGGCCCGCGCAACCCCGAGCACGAAGCTGTTCGCGGTAGCGGTCCCAGGCTCGGCGGCGGTTGGGTCGCATCCGGCTGCTGCGTCGCACGTAGGACCTGACCTCGCGGCGAACCCGCTCGCCGCGGCCGTCGGACAGGCTAGTGCTCACAGCCGCGCAGCCTAGCGAAGCGGGTGGAATCCATCGGCTACGTCCGCGTCGACTCGGCCTCCACCCTCGGCCTCCACCTCCGCCCGCACTCGGCAGGCCGGGCAGGCTAGGCCGTGACGTCCTTGGTGGACAGTCGGGCCCACGCGGCGAGCCAGAAGACCCCGGCGTACACGGCGGCGGTCAGAGCCCCCGCTGCAGCGACTCGGTGGCGATCGGGTCGCGCAGGGTGTCGCCGATCGCGGTCCACCAGTGGGTCAGCAGCCACGGGTGCAGCCAGCTCAGCTGGGAGATCGAGTCGAGGATGAACATCATCACGTTCGCCAGCACCACCGCGATGGTCGCGCCGATCGGCTGTTCGGTGAGGGTCGAGATGAACAGGCCGATCGCCCCCAGCGCGCTGAGCTGCACCGCCAGGTAGAGCACGCTCAGCAGCAGCCGCCACAGCCCGTCGGCGAAGGAGGTCTGGCTGCCGGACAGCAGCGTCATGTCGCCGCCGCCGAACAGCCCGACGCCCATGATCACCCCGACCACGGCGACCACGAACGTGGCGACGAGGGAGAAGATCGCGATGGCGGCGAACTTCACCACCAGCAGCCGGGTCCGCCCGGCCGGGATGGTGAGCAGGTACCGCAAGGTGCCCAGATTGGCCTCGCCGGCCACCGAATCGCCGGCGATCGCGCTCACCGCCAAGGGCAGGAAGAGGGGCAGCTCCAAGGCCAGCGCGGCGAAGGCGACGAACAGCCCGTTCCCGGTGATGGCGCTGATGAAGTCGGGTCCGCCGCCGCCTCCGCTCGGGGAGGACACGCGGACGGCGATGGCCAGGATGATCGGCACGACCGCCAGCACGCCCAGGCCGGCGAGGTTGCGCCGCCGGCCGAAGATGATCCCCAGCTCGGAGGCCAGGAAGCGCCCGGAAACCCGCACTCGTGCCTGCCGGGGCGGCGGGGGTCCGACGGTCAGGGTGTCCACCCGGGACTGGCCGGACGAGCCCGCCTCAGCCGCTGACATCGAAGCCCTCCCCGGTCAGCGATACGAAGACGTCTTCGAGGCTCGGCTTGAGGACCGCGAAGCCGAGCACGGGCACGTAGGCCTCCACCAGGCTGGGCACGATCTTCTCCACAGCCACGGCGCCGAGGGTGCCGGTCACGAAGCTCGACGCGACCGTGACCTCGGCCAGCCCCAGCTCGCGCAGCACCCGCGCCGCGTCCTCGGCCCGGTCACTGTCCACGCGCACGGTCCGCACCGTCGTCGCCCGCAGGTCCTCCATCGGGCCCTGGGCGACGAGCTTGCCCTCGTACATCACTCCCACGTGGCTGCACATCTGGTCAACCTCGGCCAGCAGGTGGCTGGAGACCAGGACCGTCGCACCGCCGCGGGCGAGATCGCCGATCAGGTGCCGCACCTCGCGGGTGCCCTGCGGGTCGAGCCCGTTGGTGGGCTCGTCCAGCACGAGCAGGTCGCGTGGCATCAGCAGCGCGTTGGCGATGGCCAGCCGCTGTCGCATGCCCAGGGAGTAGGCCCGGTAGCGCTTGGTCGCCGCCGCCAGCAGACCGACGCGGTCCAGGGCGGCGTCGATCCGGGACCTCGACGTACGGGGATCGCAGGAGCGGTCCGCGGCGTCCAGGCGGGCCAGGTTCGCCCGTCCGGAGAGGTAGGGGTGGAAGGCCGGTCCCTCGACCAGCGCGCCGACCCGCGGCAGCACCTGGTTCGTGGCGCCCGGCATCGGCCGGCCCAGCAGGGAGATGGTGCCCGCCGTGGGCGAAATCAAGCCGAGCAGCATCCGGATCGTGGTCGTCTTGCCCGAGCCGTTGGGCCCGAGGAAGCCGTAGACCGACCCGTACGGGACCTCGAGATCGATACCGTCCACCGCGAACTGGCGCCGGAAGCGCTTGGTCAGCCCGCGGGTGGACGCCGCGGCATCGGTCACCGGCTGAGCGCCTCGTACAGCACGCTCGGGCGCGACCGCCCCGACCGCCAGTCGGCCGTCGTCGGTCAGCACCACCGAGAACACCGTCCCGGCGAGCATCCGTCCAGTGCCCCAGGTCCCCTTGACCTCGGGCAGCTGCGCGAGGAAGCCGTCAAGCTGCGGGTTGTCCGAACCGGTCGCCTGCGCGGCCGGCATCACCGCCACCGTCGACCATCCTTTGCCGACGATCCGGACCTGGCTCTTGGCCTGCTCGGCCTGACCTTCGGCCTTCTTCTGCTCCTCGGTGCTCGGGCTGTTGGCCGGATCCTTCGCCACCTCGGTCACCTTCGTCCCCGGGCGGCGGGTTGAAGGCGAACTCCGCGGCGTCGGGCGCGGTGAAGCTCACCGAGGTGTAGCCGACCTCGAAGGCCAGCTTGTCGCCCGACCCGTACAACTGGACGCGCAGCGGCATCTTCGTCTCGCCGTCGAGCGCGATGCGCACCTGGCTGACCAGGGAACCGTCGTCGTTCGGGTCGAGTACGAGCTCGTACGCGGCACGCCCGGCCACGGTCACTGCGCTGTCGGTGGTCACCGTGGTGGTCGGGGTCAGGGCTGCGAGCACCTGCTGCGCGGCCTCCTCCGGTGTCTTGGGCAGATCGGTCGGCGCGCGCTCGGCTCCCGGGCGCTGCTCCTCGGCGCTCAGCGTCCGGTGCGTCGCCGCGTTGTCCTTGCTCGACCACACCCACAGATCGGCCCCGTTGCGGATGACGTCGGTCTCGCCGTAGGTCCCGAAGACGGCGAGCCGCATCTTCTCCGGTCCGGCGTAGCGGACCCGCAGCGTGTGGGTGCCGGACACCAACGACGTGAGCTCGGAGCTGTCCCGACCGCCGGCACCGGGGATGGCGGGAAGCCCGAGGTCCGCGCGCTGGACGACGGTGCCCGACAGGCCGTCCACCCGTGCCCGCTGCAGGTCGACCAGCAACTGCTCGGCCGTACGCGCGGGCAGCTTGTTGTCTGCGGTCGCGGTGGACGCGACCAGCCCGCCACCGCCGACGGCGAGCACGAGAGCCAACGGCGCGAGCCAGCGCAGGACCGGCTTGGACTGAGAAGATGCGCATGGATGCATTCTGCTCGCACCGACTGTGAGATCGCTGAGCCGATACTGGACGGGTGCGCGTACTGCTGGTCGACGACGAGGAGCGGATGGTCGCGGCCCTGCGCCGAGGCCTGGCAGCCGAGGGGTTCGTGGTCGAGAGCGCCGGCAACGGGGTCGAGGGACTCGCGCTGGCCCGACACGGCGACTTCGACGTGGTGGTGCTGGACGTGATGCTGCCCGGGTTGTCCGGGTACGAGGTCGTCCGCCGGCTGCGCGCCGACGGCAACTGGGTTCCGGTGCTGATGTTGTCGGCCAAGGACGGCGAGCATGACCAGGCCGACGCGCTCGACGACGGCGCCGACGACTACCTGACCAAGCCGTTCTCCTTCGTGGTGCTGCTGGCCCGGATCAGGGCCCTGCTCCGTCGCGGCGTAGCGGCCCGGCCGGCCGTGCTCAGCGCGGGTGAGGTGACCCTCGACCCGGCCACCCGCGAGATCCGGGCCGGCGGGGAACTGGTCGAGCTGACCCCGCGGGAGTTCCTGCTGCTGGAATACCTGATGCGCAACCCGAACCGGGTGGTCAGCAAGCTCGAGATCCTCGACCACGTCTGGGACAGCGCCAGCGAGGTCACGCCGAACGCGGTCGAGGTCTACGTCGGCTACCTGCGGCGCAAGATCGGCGCCGAACGGCTGGTGACCGTACGCGGCGTCGGCTACCGCCTCATCCCGTGAGAGCTCTGTGGACGCTCAGCCTGCGGGCGCGGCTGATGATCATCGGGCTGACCGGGGTCGGCCTGGCGCTGCTCGTCGGCGGGCTCGCGTTCTACGGCGCCCTCACCTTCGCGGTGAACCGGGCGCTGGACAACGGGGCCCAGGCCAGCGCGGACGAGGTGGCGGCCATGGTCGATCAGGACCGGCTGCCGTCGCCGGTGCCTGTCTCGGGCGCCCAGGTGATCCAGGTGGTCGACGCGCAGCAGCGGGTGCTCGGCGGCTCGGCCACCGCCGACCGGCTCACCCCGCTGCTCAGGCCGGCCGAACTCGGTCAGGCCCTGGCCGGCGAGCCCGTCCTGGTCCCGGGGGCACGGATCGGCATCTTCGGCCCGCTGCGGGTGCGCGCGGTGACTGCCGGTCCGGCCTCGGCCCCGGTGAGCGTGATCGTCGCGGTCCCGTACGGCGACGTGCTGGCGGCCCGGGCCGCTCTCAGAACGGGGCTGCTGCTGACCTTCCCGGTGCTCCTCGGCGCGCTGGCCGCGATCGCCTGGCGGGTGATCGGCCGGACGTTGCGGCCGGTCGAGGCCTTGCGGGCCGGTGCCGAGCAGATCAGCCGGGGCCGGCGCGAGGCGGCGGTGGGGGAGCGGTTGCCGGTGCCGCAGGCCGCCGACGAGATCCAGGCCCTCGCCGTGACGCTGAACGAGATGCTGGACCGGCTCGGCGAGGCGCGGGCGCGGCAGCGCACCTTCATCGCCGACGCCGCGCACGAACTGCGCAGTCCACTGGCCAGCGTCCGCGCCCAACTGGAGGTGGCCGAACGGCTCGGCGAGGGGGGCGATCTGGCCCGCGACCTGCTCGTTGACGTCAACCGGCTGACCCGGCTGGTGGAGGACCTGTTGCTGCTCGCCCGGGCCGACGCCGACGCCCGGCCGCCGGCGAGGCCGACCGTGGTGCCGGTGAATGCGGTGCTGGTCGACCTGGCGGCGGCGTACGGGGACGCCCGGGTGCCGGTGAGCGTCGCTGGAGCGGATGCGACGTCTGCTCTGGTCGAGGTCGATGTGGAGGAGTTCCGGCGGGCACTGGACAATCTGGTGGCCAACGGCGTACGCCACGCCCGGAGCGCGGTGGTGCTCGGGGTCGCGCGTGAGCGCGCAGAATCCGGGTCGCCGCGAGCGTGGGGGTGCTGGTCACGGTCAGCGACGACGGGCCGGGCATCGCCGCCGAGGATCGGGAGCGCGTGTTCGAGCGGTTCACCCGGCTCGACGACGCCAGGGCACGCGACTCGGGAGGCTCCGGCCTCGGCCTGGCGATCGCCCGCGAACTGCTCGGCCGGGCCGGCGGCACGATCACCCTGGCGGAGGGTCTGGATGGTCACGGTTTGACCGTCGAGGTGCGCCTGCCGGGGGTGGCCGTCGATCCCTAGTCACGGATGGGTACCGATCGAGGGCCCGCCGTACCTGGCTGGCACTCTCCCCCTCTTGTCTGCTAACCGCTCCGCGGCCACCATTGAGCCACGCCAACATGGTGATCAAGGACGTGACCCGGGGAAGCGCCTAGCCAGACCAGGGATTGGGAGGTCATCATGGATGGCTTTCGGCCATCGTCAATCGAAGTTGCTCCGCTGCAGTCCGACGGCTCGCTCTACGGGTTCCTGCTGATCGGCCGCTGGCCGAACGACACCGTGGAATGGGCGAAGTTCCTGGTCCTCGCGGTGCAGATGGCTGCGGTACCGGGGCTGCTCCCCACCAGCACGGTGTTCCGGGTGCGCGAGGAACTGCCTGAGCAGCCGCAACCCGGCGCCGTCGGCCTGATCGTCGCCGAGGGCCAGTTGCTCGGCGCCCACCCGCTGCGCCCGGGCCACCTCGCCGGTCAACAGCCGCCGGGTCTGATCGTGCTGCACCCGCCGTCCAGCACGCTGTCGTCGGTGCCCGAGTACGACGTCGCCTCCGGCTGCGTCTTCCTGCCCGGCCTCCCGCACCTGGGCCTGGACCACCGTGCCGCCTGGGTCGAGGTCGACGTGGAGGGCACGATCACCCAACTGGTCAGCAAAGTCGGCATCGACCCCCAGGGCAACGCCGACACCGCCGCCCTGGCGATGCTGCTCGCCGCCTGACCCGCCCACCCCGGCCGCCTGCACACCCCGGCCGCCTGCATCCCCGGCCGCCTGCAGGCCGGCCCCCTGCACCCCCGGCCCGCCTGCAGGCCCCCGGCCGCCTGCATCCCCGGCCGCCTGCAGGCCCCCTGCACCCGGCCGCCTGCAGGAACCTACGTATACGTGGGTTCCTGTGGCATTGCACAGGTTGCAACCCGTGCAATGCGAGTGGAACCTACGTATACGTAGGTTCCTTCACAGGCAGGCGGGGTAGAGGGGCGGGACAGGCAGAGAGAGCGAGTGGGCGAGTGGGCTACCGGCGAGAGATCGACCGAGCTCGGTGGAGCCGCCGACGAGAAGACGCGGTACGCGGTGGTCAGCGAGTTCGCTCGACCCGGATCTCGTCCCAGACCGGCTCGCTCGCCTCGTACACGCCCCCGTCTGAGCCGAAGACCAGGAACCGGTCGAAGCCGCGTGCGAACCACCGGTCGTGGGTTGCCGCGACCACTGTGCCCTCGAAGGCGGCCAGGCCCTGTTCCAACGCCTCCGCCGATTCCAGGTCGAGGTTGTCGGTCGGTTCGTCGAGCAGCAGCAAGGTCGCACCGCTCAGCTCGAGCAGCAGGATCTGCATCCGCGCCTGCTGCCCACCCGAGAGCGATTCGAAGCGCTGCTCGGCCGCTCTGGCCAGCTCGTAGCGGTCGAGTTTGCGAGAGGCCTCCTCCCGGCCCATTCCCGCCCGATGGTCGTCCCCCCGGTGCAGGATCTCCAGCAGGGTGCGACCGAGCAGTTCGGGATGGTGATGGGTCTGGGCGAACCATCCCGGCCGGACCCGGGCGCCCAGCTTGACCGCTCCGGTGTGGGCGACCGGAGGTACGTCGAGGTTGCCCACGAGACGGTGCTCGGCGTCGGGATCGGAGCCGCCGCGGGCCAGCAGGCGGAGGAAGTGCGACTTTCCGGACCCGTTCGATCCGAGCACGCCGACCCGGTCGCCGAACCAGACCTCGGTGCTGAACGGCTTCATCAGTCCGGTCAGCTCCAGCTCGGTGGCCACGATCGCCCGTTTCCCCGTACGCCCGCCGGTCAGTCGCATGGATACGCGCTGCTCCACCGGCACGGCCTCGGGCGGACCGGCCTGCTCGAACTTCGCCAAGCGGGTGACCGAGGCCTGGTAGCGCGACGCCATGCCGGAGTTGTACGCCGCCTTGTTCTTGTACATCAGCATCAGCTCGCGCAGCTTCTCGTGCTCCTCGTCCCAACGCTTCCGCAGCTCCTCGAAGCGGGCGAAGCGTTCCTTGCGGGCCCGGGCCAAGGTGGGGAACCCGCCCCCGTGGATCCACACCGAGTTTCCGGCTGCGCCGAGCTCGAGCACCGCGATCTTCTCGGCGGCCTGGGCCAGCAGTTCGCGGTCGTGACTGACCAGCAGCACCGACTTCTGGGTGAGCTGGAGCTGGGCTTCGAGCCAGCGCTTGCCGGGCACGTCGAGATAGTTGTCCGGCTCGTCGAGCAGCAGGACCTGGTCGGGGCCGCGCAGCAGGCATTCCAGAGCGAGACGCTTCTGCTCCCCGCCCGACAGGGTGCCGATGTCGCGCCACTTCGCCGGCTCGTAGCCGATCCCGAGGGCGGCGGTGCAGCACGCGTCGAAGACCACCTCGGCGTCGTACCCGCCGGCATCGCCGTAGTCGGACAGAGCGTGCGCGTACGCGAGCTGGGCCGGCTCGCTGTCGTCTTCCATCAGGATCAGTTCGAGGCGGTCTAGCTCGGCGACGGCGTTGCGCAGGACCGCGGGAGCGAGGGAGAACAGCAGATCGCGCACCGTGGAGGTGTTACGGAGACTGCCCACGAACTGGCGCATCACGCCGAGCCCCCCGCTGCGCGATACCGAGCCGCTGGTGGGGACCAGGTCACCGGCGATCAGCCGAAGCAGCGTGGTCTTGCCTGCGCCATTCGCTCCCACCAACGCGACGGTTGCTCCTTCGCCGACCCGGAAGGAGATGTCGTCGAGCAGCACCCGCCCGTCCGGCAGGTGATACCCGACACCGGAGAGGTCGACGTGGCCCACGGCCAGTCATGCTAGGCCCGCACCGACCCCGTACGCGATCTCTTTACGACCGAGTACGCGATCTCCTTACGACCGAGACCGGGCCGCTACGCGCGCTGCCCTCGCGTCATGCCCCGCTGCCCTGCCCCGATTTCGGTCGCCGTGCCCCGGATCCCGGGTCGCCCCTCCAGCTATCGCGCGGAAACCTACGTATACGCGGGTTCCTCACTCATTGCACAGCTTGCAAACCGTGCAATGCGACAGGAACCCACGTATACGTAGGTTTCCGCAAGGGTGAGCGGGGTGTGAGCGGGGTGGATGCGCGGGGTGAGCGGAGGTGAGCGGGGTGTGAGCGGGGGTGAGCGGGGTTGTCCGCAGGGCTGAGCGGGGGTGAGCGGGGGTGAGCGGAGTTGGGACGGTGGCGCCGCGCTCAGCGCTCGTTGATCGGCACGAAGTCGCGGCTCCGGATGCCGGTGTAGATCTGCTTCGGGCGGGCGATCTTCTGCTCCTTGTCCTGCACCAACTCTTCCCACTGGGCGAGCCAGCCGGGCGTCCGCCCGATCGCGAACAGCACCGTGAACATCTCCGGCGGGAACTCCAGCGCCTCGTAGATCAGGCCGGAGTAGAAGTCGACGTTGGGGTAGAGCTTGCGCCGGACGAAGTACTCGTCCTCCAGCGCGATCTTCTCCAACTCCTGGGCGATCTTGAGCAGCGGGTTGACCCCGGTCACTTCGAAGACGTCGTCGCAGGCCTTCTTGATGATCGTCGCCCGGGGGTCGTAGTTCTTGTAGACCCGGTGGCCGAAGCCCATCAGCTTCTCCTTGCCCTCCTTCACCCCGGTGATGAAGTCCGGGATGTTGTCGGTCGAGCCGATGCGCTTGAGCATCGCCAGCACCGCTTCGTTCGCGCCACCGTGCAGCGGACCGTAGAGGGCGCCGACCCCGGCCGCGACCGCCGAGTAGGGGTCCACCTGGGAGGAGCCGACCGAGCGTACGGCGTTGGTCGAGCAGTTCTGTTCGTGGTCGGCGTGCAGGATGAACAGCACCTCCAGTGCCTGCACCAGCCGCGGGTCGGCCTTGTAGGTCGGCTCGCTCATCTTGAACAGCATGGCCAAGAAGTTGGCCGTGTACGACATCGAGTTGTCCGGGTAGACGTACGGCTTGCCCTGCTGGTTGCGGTATGCGAACGCGCCGAGCGTCGGCATCTTGGCGATCAGCCGGGTGATCTGCAGCTTGCGGTTCTCCGGGTCGGAGATCTCACTGGCCGTGGGGTAGAAGGTGGACAGTGCGCTCACCGAGGCCATCAGCATGCCCATCGGGTGGGCGTCGTAGCGGAAGCCCTGGATGAACTGTTTGAGGTTCTCGTGGATGAAGGTGTGGTAGGTGATCTGGTGCACCCACTCGTTCAGCTGATCGCTGGTCGGCAGTTCACCGTTCAGCAGCAGGTAGGAGACCTCCAAGAAGGTCGAGTGCTCGGCGAGCTGCTCGATCGGGTAGCCCCGGTACTCCAGGATGCCCACGTCGCCGTCGATGAAGGTGATGGCGCTGCGGCAGGATGCGGTGTTGACGAAACCAGGGTCGTAGGTGGCGAGCCCCGGCTCGTCACCTACTGCGATCTGCTTCAGGTCGGCTGCGCGAATGGTCCCGTCGGTGATCGGGACGTCGTAGCTCCGACCGGTGCGGTTGTCGCGAATGCTCAAGGAGTCTGCCGGGGGCGGAGCGGCTGTGGGCGTATCCGTCATGGCCACAACCTACGCGCGCGTAGTCGGGCTGGATAGTCAGGGGCCATATGATTCCCGCCACGCTCGCCACGGGTGCCCGGCCCGTTTCTGGGCGCTCGGTCGCAGCCTCGGCGTCAGGGTGCGGCGGACCGTCGGCGGAGCCGTTCGCGGCGCTGATTCCACGCTTTTTGACCCGTTGCTCCGGCGCCGGGTAGTCTGGTCGGCTGTTGCGTCCACGCGCGTGCTTTCCCCGTGCTGCCTGGACCCCAGGACCGGGCGCGATGCAGTCCATACTCAACCGAGTTCGCTCGTTCACGAAAGTGCGGTCATGTCCACGTACAGCCCCAAGCCTGGCGATATCACCAGGTCCTGGCACGTCATCGACGCCGACGACATCATCCTGGGCCGGCTCGCGGTCACGGCCGCAACTCTGCTGCGGGGCAAGCACAAGGCGACGTACGCCCCGCACATGGACGGCGGCGACTTCGTGGTCGTGGTGAACGCGTCCAAGATCGCGCTGACCGGCGCCAAGCGCACCGACAAGATGGCCTACCGGCACTCCGGTCGCCCGGGCGGCCTGAAGGCCGTGCCGTACGGCGAGTTGCTCGACACCGACCCGCGCAAGGCGGTCGAGCTCGCGGTGTGGGGCATGCTGCCCAAGAACAAGCTGAGCCGCAAGCTCATCAAGAAGCTGAAGGTGTACTCGGGTCCCGAGCACCCGCACACCGCGCAGCAGCCCAAGCCGTACACGATCACCCAGATCGCCCAATAAGCGATCCCGTCCCGATCCCGCAGCCGAGCAGACGAGCAAGGAACATCACCCGTGACTGATACCGCCACCGAGACGACCACCGACGAGATCGCGCCGTTCGTCGAGGAGAACCGCGAGATCGCCTACCGCTCCGAGGCGAATCCGCAGGCCTCGCAGGGCCCGTCCGGCCGACCGGCTCTCGTAGCTCCGTCCGCGGCCACCGGCCGCAGGAAGGAAGCGGTGGCGCGGGTCCGCATCGTCCCCGGCAGCGGGCAGTGGACCATCAACGGTCGTGCGCTGGCCGACTACTTCCCCAACAAGGTGCACCAGCAGATCGTCGCTGAGCCCTTCGCCGCTGCCGCGGTCTCCGGCTCCTACGACGTCCTCGCGCGGATCCACGGTGGCGGGGTCACCGGCCAGGCCGGGGCCCTGCGGCTCGGGATCGCCCGTTCGCTCAACTCGGTCGACGAGGAGGCCAGCCGCCCGGCGCTGAAGAAGGCCGGCATGCTGACCCGCGACGCCCGGGTCAAGGAGCGCAAGAAGGCGGGCCTCAAGAAGGCCCGGAAGGCTCCCCAGTACAGCAAGCGCTGATCCGCGGGCCGGGAGCGCCTGCGATGGGCCGCTTGTTCGGCACCGATGGTGTACGCGGCCGGGCCAACGACGCGCTGACCGCGGAGTTGGCCCTGAACCTCTCGGTCGCCGCCGCGCACGTTCTGGCCGAGACCGAGGAGTTCCAGGGCCACACGCCACTGGCCGTCGTCGGTCGCGACCCGCGGGCCTCCGGTGAGTTCCTCGAGGCGGCGGTCGTGGCCGGGCTGGCGAGCGCCGGCGTTGACGTCATGCGACTCGGCGTGCTGCCGACGCCGGGCGTCGCGTACCTGACCGGTGCCTGCGGTGCCGACCTGGGTGTCATGCTCTCCGCCAGCCACAACCCGATGCCGGACAACGGCATCAAGTTCTTCGCCCGCGGGGGCAGCAAGCTCGACGACGCCCTCGAAGACGCCATCGAGATCCGGATGGGCGAGGCCTGGGCCCGGCCTACCGGAGCCGGCGTGGGCCGTGTCCGGGTGGACGAGTCGCTGGTGGAGACCTACGTCGCCCACCTGGTGAACACCCTGGCCAGCCCGGTGAGCCTGGACGGACTGAAGGTCGTGGTCGACTGCGCGAACGGCGCGGCGTTCATGGCCGCGCCGGCGGCGTTCGAGGCCCAGGGTGCCGAGGTCATCCGGATCCATGCCCAGCCTGACGGGTTGAACATCAACGAGAACTGTGGCTCCACCCACATGGACTCGCTCCGCTCGACCGTGGTCGCACACGGCGCCGACCTCGGCATCGCCCTCGACGGCGACGCCGATCGCTGCCTCGCCGTCGACGCCTCCGGGCGCATCGTGGACGGCGACCAGATCCTGGCCATTCTCGCCCTGTCCCTGCGCGAGGCCGGAGAGCTCAAGAACGACACCGTGGTCGCGACCGTGATGAGCAACCTGGGCTTCGTCCAGGCGATGCGCGCTGCCGGGGTCACTGTCGAGCAGACCCGGGTCGGCGACCGGTACGTGTTGGAGGCCATGAAGGCCGGCGGCTTCACCCTCGGTGGCGAACAGTCGGGCCACGTGGTGATGCTCGAACACGCGACCACCGGCGACGGCGTGCTGACCGCCCTGCACCTGATGAGCCGGATGGCGTCCTCCGGCAGGACCATGGCCGAACTGGCCTCGGTGATGAACCGACTGCCCCAGGTGTTGGTCAACGTGCCGAACGTGGACAAGAGCCGCGCGGACACCGACCCGCGGCTGAGTGCGGCCGTGGCCGAGGCCGAGGCCGAACTCGGCGATTCCGGCCGCGTACTGCTGCGTCCGTCGGGAACCGAGTCGCTGGTCCGGGTCATGGTCGAGGCCGAGACGTTCGAGGCCGCGAACGCCATCGCGCATCGGCTGGCCGACTCGGTCACGCAGTCCCTCGCACTCTGAGCCCGTCCCCGACGGCTGACGGCTGGGCTAGCGACCGTGCGCCGGGCTGACGTGCATCTGGATCGTTGGCCTGGCGGCCGTACTCGCGGCCACCAACCGCTGGCCCGGTTGGGCCGGTGGGATCGCCCTTGCCGGTGGGCTCGACGTCCATTCCTACCTGGCGATCGCTGAGGCGGCACCCGGACTCCCCGCCGATCCCCTCGGCTCGCCCTATACCGACCGATTCGCCGTGCACTGGGGGATCGGCATGCTGTCCTGGCTGACCAGACTCCCGCTGACGGTCACGTACCAGGTGGTGTGCGCCGCCTCCGCCGTCTCGGTCATCGTCCTGGCGTCCGCGGCCCTGCTCAAGCTCGGCGTACGGGGATGGTCGCTGCGCGTGTGCATCTCGCTCGTGGTGCTGAACCCGTACGCCATCCGGTTCTACGCGCTTGCTCCGGGCTACGTCGCCGACGTCATCTTCCAGGTGGGGCTGGCGGCATCGGTGCTGGCGATCGTTTCCCGTCGCTACGGCCTCCTGCTCGCCGGTGTCTCGATCGCGGTGCTGGCTCGGCAGACCATCCTTCCTGCTGCGGTGATCCTCGCCCTTTGGATGCTGATCGACGGGCGCCGGCGGCCAGGGGCCGGCACCCGCCTGGCGCTCGCAGGGGCTCTGGTCGCCGTTCCTGTGCTCCTGTTGCTCGGGGTCCGATTCTCACCAGGGATTTCTCGGAGCGCTACACGCCGCGGTTCCCCCAAGACACGGTGCTGCCGCTGCTGATGGGGCTTCCCGCCACCGCGCCCGTGCTCGGCGACCACGCCCTTCGCGTGGTGGTCCCGCTCCTCCTAGCGCTCAGCGCGATCGCCGCGACGCTACTCACTCGCCTCGGGCGGCTTCGCTCGTTGCGCAGCGACCAGCTGATGACTGCGCTCCTCGCGTGCACGATCGCTGGCCAACCGCTGGTCATCGGACCGTCGTTTCCAGGATTCGCGGGCAACGAGCCCAGGCTCAGCGCTCTGGCTCTGCTTCCGACGGTGTTCTGCCTGGCAGCGTTCTACCGCGTCTGGCCGCCGCGCTGGAGCCGCCCGCAGGTGGTCGCCGTCTCCGTGGCCGTCGTGGCGGCGTCGTTCCACCACATCTATGCGGTGGCCGGCCCCACCAGCGCCTCGCAGTTCGTCCTGCTCCAGTCGATCAGCGCAGCCACCATCTTCTTCGCGACTGTCCCGCGGCTCGGCGGCGGGGGACCCGGCGCAGGCGAGTCCGGCACGGGTGGCGAGGGTGGCCCCGACGAGTGCGGGCCGTCCACCGGCGTGAGGGGCACTAGAAGCCCGGCAGGTTAGGCAGGTTGAGCCCGGCCGCCAGCAGGATGACGCCGACGACCACCAGGATCACGCTGAGGATCAGGTAGAACACGAAGAGGCCGAGGGCTCCGAAGAAGCCGAACTTGAAGGCCGTCCCGGCCGTGATGGACAGCGTGGGCGGGGTGGTGGAGTACTGGTCGCTCATGCGCTCGACGCTACTCGGGGACGACCGGAGCGCCAGCGATGCGGAGCGGCCAGCCCGGATCGCGGAGCGGCCAGCCCGGAATCGCGGAGCGGCCAGCCCGGAAGCCGGATCGCCCGCGGGACAGTGCTGCGTGCTGAGCGGCCTCCGGCGCCACGTCAGCGCGGGCCGACCGCAGTGAAGCAGCCGGCCCGCGATCAGGTCGAAGAAACCCGAGGCCCGGACTCCCCCAAACAGGTCCGGCACGGGGCCGTTGCGCGAGTACGCCCCGCATCGATCGGTCAGGTGCGCAACAGGTGCCCGGCCTCGGGTGAGCGAACTCGTAGGTAAGGAGGGGTCGGGCGGGTGCGTGATACACCCGCGTTCCGCGGGTCCAGCGCCCGCGTACGCGTGGTTTCAGACCTTGCGGATCCGCACCCACTTCACCTGGTGGTCGCTGTCCTTGCGCAGGATGGCGGTCGCGCGGCCCCGGGTGGGGGCGATGTTGGTGGCCAGGTTGGGGCCGTTGATGGTGTCCCACAGGTGCCGGGCCTGGCGGACCGCCTGCTCCTGACTCAGTTCGGCGTAGCGGGTGAAGTAGGAGCGCGGGTCCCGGAACGCGGTGTCGCGCAACGACAGGAACCGGGTGACGTACCAGTCGCGCACATCGGCGGCATCGGCGTCGACGTAGACCGAGAAGTCGAAGAAGTCGCTGACCGCAAGCCCGCTGGTGCCGTCCGCCCGGGTTCGGGCCGGTTGCAGCACGTTCAGCCCCTCGAGGATCACGATGTCCGGCCGGGCGACGGTGACCGCCGCGCCCGGCACGATGTCGTAGCTCAGATGGTTGTAGACCGGGGCCGTCACCTCGTCCTTGCCTGACTTCACATCCATCACGAAGCGCAGCAGTGCCCGCCGGTCGTACGACTCGGGAAAGCCCTTGCGTTGCAGCAGTCCGCGCCGCTCCAGCTCGTCGTTGGGCCGCAGGAAGCCGTCGGTGGTCACCAGGCTGACCCGCGGATGCTGGGGCCAGGCGGCCAGCAGTTCGCGCAGCAGTCGGGCGGTGGTGGACTTGCCGACCGCCACCGAGCCCGCGATGCCGATCACGAACGGCGTCCGCTGGACCGACAGCTGCAAGAAGTCGTTGGTCGCCGCGTGCAGTTCGCTGGTGTGGGTGAAGTAGGCGCTGAGCAGTCGGGTGAGCGGCAGGTACACCTCCCGTACGTCGAGCATGCTGGTCGGGTCGTCGAGGCCGCGCACCCGCTCGAGGGTCGCCGCGTCCAGCCCCAGGGCAGCGTGCTCGGCCAGCTCGGCCCAGTGCGCGCGGCTCCGCTCCACGTACGGGTGCAGCGCCTGGACGTCGGACGGCATGCCGAGAAATCTAGTGCGTCCGCGCCCCCACCTCTTCCGCGAAACTGTCGGCAGACGGCAAGGAATCGACAGTTTGCTCGTCGTTCGCCGACAGTTTCGCAGGCGAGGGTGGGACGGAGGCGGCGCATCGAGATGCCCGCCGCCTCCGAGGGTGACCGGTAGAGTCAGCGCCATGTGCGGAATCGTGGGCTACGTCGGCCCTCAGGCCGCCCTGGACGTCGTCGTCCAGGGGCTGCGCCGGCTGGAGTACCGCGGGTACGACTCGGCCGGGGTCGCCATCGTGGCCGACGGCCCGCCGGGCCCCGAGGGGCGCCCAGGATCGGTCGACCTCGCCGCAGTCCCGGGTGCATCTGGCCAAGAAGGCCGGCAAGCTCGGCAACCTCGAGAAGGAGCTCGTCGAGTCGCCGCTGCCGCGTACGGGGCTGGGCATCGGGCACACCCGCTGGGCCACCCACGGTGCGCCGAACGACGTCAACGCCCACCCGCACGTCTCGGCCGACGGGCGGATCGCGCTGGTGCACAACGGGATCGTGGAGAACTACGCCGCCCTGCGCACCGAGCTCGAGCAGGCCGGCATCTCCATGGTCTCCGAGACCGACACCGAGGTCGTGGCCCAGCTGCTGGGCCAGCAGGTGAGCGCGGGTCTGCCGCTGGTGGAGGCGATGCGCGCGGTGTGCGGCCGCCTCAACGGGGCCTTCACCCTGGTCGCGGTGGACGGCCAGGACCCGGAGGCCGTGGTGGCCGCCCGGCGCAACTCCCCTCTGGTGGTCGGGGTCGGCCAGGGGGAGAACTTCCTCGCCTCCGACGTCGCCGCCTTCATCGAGCACACCCGGGACGCGATCGAGCTCGGCCAGGACCAGATCGTGCGGATCACCCGCGAGGCGGTGGAGATCACCACCTTCGACGGCGAGCCGGCCCCGGTCCGCGCCTACCACGTGGACTGGGACCTCTCGGCGGCGGAGAAGGGTGGCTACGACTGGTTCATGCGCAAGGAGATCTACGAGCAGCCCCGCGCGGTCGCCGACACGCTCCTCGGGCGCCGCGACGAGCAGGACCGGCTCACCCTGGACGAGATCCGCATCACCGAAGCCGAGCTGCGCAGTGTGGACAAGATCGTGGTGATCGCCTGCGGCACCGCCTTCTACGCCGGCCTGGTGGCCAAGTACGCGATCGAGCACTGGACCCGGATCCCGTGCGAGGTGGAACTGGCCAGCGAGTTCCGCTACCGCGATCCGATCGTCGGGCCGACCACCCTGGTCGTGGCCATCAGCCAGTCCGGGGAGACCGCAGACACCTTGATGGCCATCCGGCACGCCCGCGAGCAGCGCGCCAGGGTGCTGGCGATCTGCAACACCAACGGGTCCACCATCCCGCGCGAGTCGGACGCGGTGATCTACACCCACGCCGGGCCGGAGATCGGCGTCGCTTCCACCAAGGGCTTCCTCACCCAACTGGTGGCCTGCTACCTGCTCGGCCTGTACCTGGCCCAGGTCCGCGGCACCAAGTTCGGCGACGAGATCGCCTCGACGCTGCGCGAGCTGGAGTCCATGCCCGCCGCCATCACCGCACGTGCTGGACGCGATCGACCCCGTGCTCGCGCTCGCGGCCGAATTCGCCGACGAGCCGTCGGTGCTCTTCCTCGGTCGGCACGTCGGCTACCCGGTGGCCCTGGAGGGTGCGCTCAAGCTCAAGGAGTTGGCCTACATCCACGCCGAGGGCTTCGCCGCCGGAGAGCTCAAGCACGGCCCGATCGCCCTGATCGCCGACGGGCTGCCGGTGTTCGTCGTGATCCCGCCGCGGGGCCGCGACCTGCTGCACGACAAGGTGTTGTCCAACCTGCAGGAGGTGCGCGCCCGCGGGGCCAAGACCGTGGTGCTGGCCGAGGAGGACGACGACGAGGTCACCCCGTACGCCGACGTGCTGATCCGGCTGCCCAAGGTGTCGACGTTGTTGCAGCCGCTGGTGGCGACCGTCCCGCTGCAGATGTTCGCCTGCGAACTGGCGACCCGCAAGGGCCACGACGTGGACCAGCCGCGCAACCTGGCCAAGTCGGTCACCGTCGAGTGAACCGGCGCCCGGCCCGCTCCGCATGATCATCGGAGTCGGCATCGACGTCTGCGACGTGGCTCGGTTCGCGGAGTCCGTGGAACGTACGCCCACGCTCGTCCGCCGCCTGTTCACCGCTGCCGAGGCGGAGCGGCCGATCGCGTCGAAGGCGGCCCGGTTCGCGGCCAAGGAGGCCCTGGCCAAGGCGCTCGGTGCTCCGGCCGGCATGTCCTGGCACGACGCCGAGGTGCTCACCGACGACGAGGGCCGGCCGTCCTTCCGGATCCAGGGGACGGTGGCCGCCCGCGCGGCCGAGCTCGGCATCGCCCGGATCCACCTGAGCCTGTCCCACGACGCCGGCATCGCGTCGGCCATGGTGATCTGCGAGGGCTGAGCGGTGCGCGCGTACACGGTGTCGAAGATCCGGCGGCTGGAGGAGGTGGCCATCGCCGCAGCCGGCAATGACGTGTTGATGCAGCGCGCCGCCGCCGGCGTCGCGGCCTGCGCGTCCGATCTGCTCGGCCGCGCCCGAGGGGCGGTCTACGGTGCGCGCGTCGCGGTCCTGGTCGGACCGGGCAACAACGGGGGCGACGCCTTGTTCGCCGGCGCCCGGCTGGCCCGGCGGGGCGCCCGGGTCACCGCCGTCCGTTGCCTCGGTACGCCGCACGCCGCCGGCCTGGCGGCGCTGCTCAGCGCCGGCGGCCGGTCGGCTCGACCTCGACCAGCCCGGTGCAACCGTGGGATACGACCTCGTGCTGGACGGGATCCTGGGCATCGGCGGCCGGCCGGGCCTGCCGGACGACGTCGCCGCGCTGCTGGCCGACCTGGCCCGGTGGCGGGTTCCCGTCGTCGCGGTCGATCTGCCCTCCGGCGTATCGGCCGATACCGGTGCGGTGCCGGGCGACGCGGTCCGGGCGGTGCGTACGGTCACCTTCGGCGAACTCAAGCCCTGCCATCTGGTCGAGCCGGCGCGCAGCCGCTGCGGCGAGGTGAGCCTGGTCGACATCGGACTGGACGCCGCCGCCGAGACCGCCGACCTGCTCGCCCTCGAGGCAGGCCGACCTGGCGGCCGCCTGGCCCGTCCCCGACGAGCACAGCGACAAGTACAGCCGCGGGGTCGTCGGCGTCGACACCGGCTCCGACCGCTATCCCGGCGCCGCGGTCATGGGCGTGCACGGCGCCGTGCACGCCGGCGCCGGCATGGTCCGCTTCCTGGGTGGGGAGCGCTCGGCGAAGATCATCGAGGCCCAACTGCCCAACGTGGTCTTCACTGCGGGGCGGGTCCAGGCGCACCTGTTCGGCTCCGGCTGGGGCGATCGGGACGACGGTTCTGCGGTGCTGGCGGCCGCGGCCGAGGGCGGCCTCCCGGCGGTGGTCGACGCGGACGGCTTGCGCTACCTCCCCGATCCGGCCCCGGACCACTGGCTGCTCACCCCGCACGCCGGCGAGCTGGCCGCGCTGCTCGGCCGGCCGCGCAGCTGGGTGAGCGAGGACCCTGTTCGAGCGGTCCGGGAGGGCGCGCGCCGGACCGGGGCGACGATTCTGCTGAAGGGCGCCACCCAGCTGATCGCCACGGCCGACGACCGGCCCGTACGGGTGGCCCTGCCGGGTCCGGCCTGGACCGCGCAGGCAGGCTCGGGCGACGTCCTCGCCGGCATCTGTGCTGCTCTGCTGGCCGCCGGTGTGCGGGCCGATCTGGCCGGGCAGCTCGGCGCGTCGGTTCAGGCGCTCGCTGCGGCGCGCACGCCGGGCGCGGTCGCGCCGGTCGACCTGGCGCGTACGGTCGGCACGGTGCTCGGGCAGCTGGGCGGGAGGACGCCCGATGACCAGTCAGCAGTCGGTCGGCCGTCCGGCGGCGGCGATCAACGACGCCACGGCCAGCGCGGATGTCGACCTGGCCGCATTCCGGAGCAACATCCAGGCCCTGCGCGCCCACGTCGGCAGGGTCGCCGTGATGGTGGTGGTCAAGGCCGACGGCTACGGGCACGGCATGCTGGCCTGCGCTCGCGAGGCGCGGGCGGCCGGCGCGGCCTGGCTGGGCGTCGCCGCACCCGCGGAGGCGCTGGCCCTGCGCGAGGCGGGCGACGAGGGGCCGATCCTGGCCTGGCTCTACGGGGTGGACGAGGACCTGACGCCGCTGGTGGCCGCCGGGGTCGACGTCTCGGCGCAGAGTGTGGATCAGATCGCGCGACTCGCCGCCGCGGCCGCGACGGTGGAGCAGCGGGCCCGGGTGCATCTGAAGATCGACACCGGGTTGTCCCGCAACGGGGCCGCCGAGGCCGACTGGCCGCAGGTGTGCGCGGCCGCCGCCGAGGCCGAGGAGGCCGGAGCGGTCGAGGTGGTCGGGGTCTGGTCCCACTTCGCCGCGGCCGACGAGCCAGGCCACCCCTCGGTCGGCCGGCAGATCGCGGCCTTCCAGCGTGCGTACGCGCGGGCTCGGGCGGCCGGGCTCGAGCCGGCGCTGCGCCACCTCGGCAACTCCGCGGGGGCTCTGGTCGTGCCCGAGGCGCATTTCGACCTGGTCCGGGTGGGCATCGCGGCGTACGGGATCGACCCCGCACCCGGGATCGCGGCCCGGGCGGGCGTCGCGCTGACCCCGGTGATGCGGCTGCGCGCCCAACTGGTCAACGTCAAGCCGGTCGTCGCCGGAGCCGGCGTGTCCTACGGATGGGCCTGGACGGCTGACGCGCCGACGACCGTGGGCCTGGTGCCGCTCGGCTACGGTGACGGCATCCCGCGGCAGGCCGGAAATCGCGCGCGAGGTCGCCTGGTCCGGCGGGCGGGCGGCGATCCGCGGGCGGGTGTGCATGGACCAGTTCGTGGTCGACCTGGGGCCGTCGGCCCGGGCGGCGGCGGGGGAGGAAGTGGTCGTGTTCGGCACCGGCGCCCAAGGCGAACCCACCGCGGCCGACTGGGCGGACTGGTGCGACACCATCGGCTACGAGATCGTCACCCGGATCGGCAGCCGGGTGCCACGGCGCTACCTCGGCGCCTCGGACGGGACACCCTGATGGCGCCCCGACGTGCCGGCCCGGCGACGAGCGGCTCCGGACCCGGTCGGGTGCGACCCAGCGGACTGGCCCAAGGCATCGGGCTGGTCGCCGGCATCGCCGCGCTCGCGGCCGGCGGCGTCGCGGCCGGGATCGAGTTGGAGCGCCGGATCGTCTCCCGGCGGATCCGCAGCACCTCGCGGAGCGAGCTCGAGTCGTACTTCTCCCTGCGAACCGCCGGACCCGAGGTGACCACACCGGACGGCGTCGTGCTGCACACCGAGGTCGACGAGGTCGCTGCACCCGGCTGATCGGACGAGGCCGCGGTGGCCGCTCCCGCGCTGACGATCTGCTGGGTACACGGCTACGCGCTCAGCCTCGACTGCTGGCACTTCCAGCGCGCCCACTTCCACGGCCGATATCGGCAGGTGCTCTACGACCAGCGCTCCCACGGCCGCTCGAGTCGCTCCGAGGCGGAGCGCTGCCGGGTGCCGCAGCTGGCCCAGGACCTCGAGCAGGTGCTGGACGAGGTGGTCGGCGCCGGCCCTGTGGTGCTGATCGGCCATTCGATGGGCGGCATGACCATCCTGCGCCTGGCGCAGACCCGACCCGACCTGTTCGGCGCCCGGGTGATCGGCGTCGGCCTGGTCTGCACCTCGGCCGGCGAGATGGCCGACCACTCCCCGATCAAGGGCCTGCCGGGACGCAGCTTCTCCCGGGTGGCCGAGCCGCTGATGGCCACCCTGAACCGGATTCCCGAACTGGTCGAGCACGGCCGCCGGGCCGGCAGCGACCTCGGTTTCGTGGTGACGCGGCGGATGGCCTTCGCCTCCGACGTGCCCGCCAGCCACGTGGAGTTCGTCAACGAGATGCTGGCCGAGACGCCGCTGGAGGTGGTGGCCGACTTCTACCCGGCGTTCGCCGAACTCGACGAGTACAAGGCGTTCAGCACGCTGAGCACGGTGGCGACCGCGGTCGTCGGGGGCGAGAACGACAACATCACCCCGGTGCGCCACACCCGGCGGATCATCGACCTGCTCCCCACCGCCGAATCCCGGGTGATCGAGCACTGCGGACACCTGGCGATGATCGAACACGACGATGTCGTCAACCAGGTGTTGGAGCACCTGGTGGACCGCAGCGCTGCCAGGCTGGGACCGCCATGAGCCCTGCCGTCAGCTCCTGGTCCGCGGCCGGAGGTTTCCGGATCGACCCGTCGGCACCGCGTACGCGGCTCGACGATTCGGGCTCCAGGGGTGAGGCTGGTAAAGTTGATCCTTTCCGGCTGCGGTCTGCAGTCCGGCATTGCCAGCGCCCTTCAGCGAAGTGGGCGCATAGAGGTTCGTCTTCCCACATCCATTTCGGGTTCGGGGCGCTGACGTGCCTGAACCAGCTCCCTCCGGGGGCGAGAAGCGGATCATCATGCCTGGAAAGTCCTCACGCGCCGACGGCGCGCCCAAGAAGCGCTGGAGCGCTGCCGAACGTGCCGCGCGGGGCCACGGCCCACGCCGCCGCGGTGGTCAACCCCGTCGGCTCGACCCCCGTCCGGGTAGCGACGAAGGGCGTTCGGACCGAGAAGGCGTGCGTACGGGCCAGGGACGGTGCGCGTCCCGAGCGGGCCGGCGCACGTACGGGCACGGCAGGCGAACGGGGCGGACGTCGCAGCGACGGCGCTTCCCGCCCCGCGTTCGGCAGCAGGGCCCCCCGGACCGATTCCACCGAACGCCGCGGCGATCGGCCGGCCTACGGCGCCCGGCGGGCCCCCTCGCGCGACGACCGGGCCCGCACCGACCGGGCCCGCACGACCGGCCCCGTGACGACCGGCCCCGCGACGACCGGCCCGCGACGACCGGACCCGCGACGACCGGGCCCGCACCGATGACCGCCGCGATGAACGCGGCGATCGGCGCCGCCTGGATGATCGCCCCCGCACCGCGGCCGCAGCGAGGACCGGCGGCGATCGGCGCCGCCGCGGATGCTCGGCGTCACCGCGGCGACAGCGATCCCCGGGACCGGCGACTTCCGGGGCCGCGGCTCCCGCGACGCCGCGACTCCCGCGAGCACGACTCCCGGACCGTGACTCCCGGGACCGTGACTCCCGTGACACGCGACTTCCGCGACCGCGACTCCCGCGACCGTGACTTCCGCGACCGTGACTTCCGCGAAGCCGCGGCCCGCGACGGCGGGCTCGGCGGTCGCTATGACGACCGACGTCCCGAGCCACGCCGCAAGCCGCATCTGCAGCAGGAACTGGCCCCCCGGCCGGCGTTCCGGCGGGAAGCGCGGGTGCAGCCAGACCGGACGACCGACCGTCCCCGACGCTCGGAGTGGGAGCGGCGCGACCAGCAACCGGTCCGGGACCAGGAGCCGACCCGGCTCGCCCGGGCGGAGCAGGATCGGGCCCTCGACTTCGCCTGGACCGATCAACCCGACCATGACGATCGACCCGGTCGCCACGATCAACCCGGCCATCACGATCAACCCAGCCATCACGATCAACCACATACGATCAGCAGGAGCAGCAGGTGCAGCACGAGCAGCACGCCCCGACGGATTCCGCGCCCACGGTGAGCGACTTCGCCGGTCTGGGCCTGCCTGACCAGCTGGTCCAGGCGCTGAGCGCCCAGGGCATCGTCAGGCCGTTCCCGATCCAGGCCGCGACCATCACCGACGCCCTCGCGGGCCGCGACGTGCTGGGCCGCGGGCGCACGGGGTCCGGCAAGACGCTGGCCTTCGGCCTCCCGCTGATCGCGACCCTGGCCGCGACGCCGGCGGCCGCGGCCGCGCCGCGCGCCGTCGTCCTCGTACCGACGCGCGAACTGGCCATGCAGGTCACCGACGTGATCACCCCGCTCGCTGCGACCTTCCGGCTGGCCACGGTCCTGGTGGCCGGCGGGATGTCGTACACGCCGCAGCTTCGGGCCTTCAGCAAGGGCGTCGACATCATCGTCGCGACCCCTGGTCGACTGATCGACCTGATGGACCAGGGTGCCGCCGACCTCAGTCAGGTGGAGATCACCGTGCTGGACGAGGCCGACCACATGGCTGACCTGGGCTTCATGCCCGCCGTCACCCAGATCCTGGACGCCGTACCGTCCAACGGGCAGCGGCTGTTGTTCTCCGCCACTCTGGACGGCGGCATCGACCGGCTGGTGCGCGACCACCTGCATGATCCGGTGACCCACCAGGTCGACACCGCGCGCGCCAGCGTGACCACGATGAGTCACCACCTCGTCGAGGTCTCTCCGCGCGACAAGGTCGACGTGACGACCGCGATCGCCGCCCGCGAGGGCCGGACGCTGATCTTCGTCCGGACCCAGCGGGGAGCTGATCGGGTCGCCGAGCAGTTGCGCGCCGCCGGGGTGATGGCCGGGGCTCTGCACGGCGGACTCGCCCAGGGCGCCCGGACCCGGATCCTCGCCGTGTTCAAGGACGGCACCCTTCCGGTGCTGGTGGCCACCGACGTCGCCGCCCGCGGCATCCACGTCGACGACATCGGCGTCGTGCTCCAGGTGGATCCGCCGGCAGGCCCCAAGGAGTACCTGCACCGGGCCGGCCGCACCGCCCGGGCCGGCGACTCCGGCACGGTCCTCACCCTGGTCCTGCCGCACCAGCGGCGGGAGCTGGCCCGGTTGACCGGTCAGGCCGGGGTACGGGCCTCCAGCCGCGCCGCAGGACCCGCCGATGCGGCGCTCGCCTCGCTCACCGGAGCGCGTACGCCCGACACCGCACCGATCAGCGAGGGTGACTTCCAGCGGCTGGTCGCGCCGCCGGCCCCCCGTCGCCGCTCCGCTGCCGACCGTCCCTTCGAGCGCGGTCGGCGCGGTGGCAAGGACGGGGGACGTCCCGGCGGCGCCCGCCACCGCGACGCGACCCGCCCTCGGCGGAGCCGTCCGCACTCGGTGACGGGCTGAGGTCGACGGTCGCGCAGGTCGCGACCGCAGGCTGATGTGGCGGAGCCGCGGCAGAGCGTGGTCTCGCCCGGCCGGCGGTGCACGAAACCGAGCAGGGGTCGTCGTTCGACACCACCCTCCTAGGATGGTCGCCTCGTGAACGCGTCGGTTTCTGATCTGGTGGTTTCGGTGGCGGCGCCACCGGACGCTGCGGCGATGGTCGAAGTCATCCATGCCGCATTCGGCGCCCGGCCGCCCCTGGACCCTCCGTCGACCGCCAGCGCGGAGACGCCGGAGTCCGTCGCGCGCAGCATCGTCCGCGGCGGGGGAATCCTGGCCACGGTGCACGGCCGGCCCGCGGGCGCGATCCTGGTCCTGCCCGACGACACAGGTCGCGTCGCGACCTTCCAGCGCGTGTCGGTGCACCCTGAGCTGCAGCGTCACGGCATCGCGTCGGCCATGGTCGCCGCGGCCGAGGAACTGGCGGCCACTCAGGGCTACCACCGCGTCGAGCTGTTCGCCCGGCAGGAGTTCGCCGAGCTGATCGCCTTCTGGCAACACCGCGGCTTCGTCCGCCACCGCTCGGCCCCGTACGGGGTCGTGCTGGCCAAACCGCTGCCGGTCGCGATCCGGGTACCCACCAGCGACCAGATGCACGCCCTCGGAGTCCGCCTCGCCCGCCTGCTGCGGCCCGGCGACCTCGTGATCGCCTCGGGCGAGCTCGGCGCGGGCAAGACCACGTTGACCCAGGGGATCGGCGAGGGACTCGACGCGATCGGCCCGATCATCTCCCCGACCTTCGTGTTGTCGCGCATCCACCCCTCCCGCAGCGGCCGGCCCCCACTGGTCCACGTCGACGCCTACCGCTTGTCCACCTCCTCCGAGCTCGACGACCTCGACCTCGACGCCACGGCGGCCGAGTCGGTGACGGTGGTCGAGTGGGGCCAGGGACTGGCCGAAGGACTGGCCAGCGACCGGCTGGAGCTGGACATCTGGACCGCCCTGCCCGAGCCGGTCGCTCCCGACCCGAGCGGGGACACGAGCCTGGCCGACGACCGCGTCTACGACGGCGCCGGCGACCGGGTGGTCACGCTGCGGCCGGTGGGTGCTCGCTGGTGTGTCGCCGATCTTGCCGCACTGGCCGCGGAGGTGGACCAGCGTGGCTGAACCCGAGCCGTACGTCCTCGCCCTGGACACCTCGACCGTGGTGAACGTGGGTCTGGCGCGGGCCGGCCGGGTGCTCGGCACCGCGACCGTGGCGGACCGGATGGCCCATGTCGAGCAACTGCTGCCCACTCATCGCGCGCTGCCTCGATCAGGCCGGGGTGGCCCGGACGAGTCTGGGCCTGATCGTCGTGGGGCTGGGTCCAGGGCCGTTCACCGGACTTCGGGTGGGGGTGGTCACCGCCCAGATCCTGGCCGCGACTCTCGGCACCCCGCTCCGGGGCGTCTGCAGCCTCGACGTGCTGGCCGCGCAGCACGCGGCGTGGAGGCCGGACGGGGACTTCCTGGTGGCCACCGACGCCCGGCGCCGCGAGGTCTACTGGGCGCGCTACGGCGCCGACGGCACCCGGATCGGCGACCCGCAGGTGTCGCCCGCCGCGGATCTGCCCAGGCTGCCCACGGTCGGGCCGGCGGTGGAGCTCTATCCGGACGTGCTGCACGCCGGTCCGGGCCCCCGGGCGCTCGATCCGGCCGTGCTGGCCGTGCGCGGTCCCTCACTCGCCGACGCCGGCCACGAGCCCCTCTACCTGCGCCGGCCCGACGCGACCGAGCCGGGGCGGCGCAAGTCGGTGCTGCACGTGCCGGAGCGGTCGCGGTGAACCCACCGCAGGGGCCCGGGGCGCCGGGGCACTCCGAGATCAGCATCCTGCCCGCCCGGCACGACGACCTGGCGGCGATCCTGCAGCTGGAGCGTGACGGCTTCGCCACCCCAGGAGCAGTGGAGCGAACGGAGCTGGCAGGGCGAACTGGTCGGCGATCATCGCACCGTCCTGATCTGGCCCGCGCCCACCACCCGGTCGGCGTGATCGCCCTGAAGACCGTCGGCGAGCTGGCCGACCTGCACCGGCTGGTGGTCGCGCCCCGCTATCGGCGCCAAGGCGATCGGCGCCGATGCTGGTACGAGGCGGGCTCCGGGCCGTCGCCCACCGAGGTGCGCACGCGGTGATCCTGGAGGTCGGCTACGACAACGACCCGGCCATTGCGCTCTACCAGCGGCTCGGATTCGAGCAGTTGTACGCGCGCGAGCACTACTACGGCCCCGACCGGCACGCCCTGATTCTCAAGCTGTACGACCTGCCCGCGTGGGCCGCCGCTGCGGAAGGCGGGCGCCGTGAGCGGGCCGCTGGTCCTCGGCATCGAATCCTCCTGCGACGAAACGGGCGTCGGCATCGTCGCCGGACACACGCTGCTCGCCAACGAGGTCGCCTCGAGCGTGGACCTGCACGTCCGCTACGGAGGGGTCGTACCCGAGGTGGCCAGCCGGGCGCACCTGGAGGCGATGCTGCCGACCCTGCAGCGCGCCTGCGCCCAGGCCGACGTGGACCTGAGCGAACTGGACGGCATCGCCGTCACGGTCGGGCCGGGGCTGATGGGTGCGCTGGTCGTCGGGCTGGCGAGCGCCAAGGCGCTGGCGTACGCGCTGGACAAGCCGCTGTACGGGGTGAACCACCTGGCCGGACACGTTGCGGTGGACCTGCTCGAACACGGTCCGCTGCCCGAGCGCGCGGTGGCCCTGCTCGTCTCCGGGGGCCATACCGCGCTGCTCCAGGTCGACAGCATCACTTCCGGCATCACCGAACTCGGCGCGACCATCGACGACGCCGCCGGGGAGGCGTACGACAAGGTGGCCCGAGTTCTCGGACTGCCCTATCCCGGAGGACCGGTGATCGACCGCGCTGCAACCGGCGACCCCCGCGCCATTGCCTTCCCGCGCGGGCTGACCGCGCCGAAGGACCTGGCCCGGCACCGGTTCGACTTCTCCTTCTCCGGGCTGAAGACAGCGGTCGCGCGCTGGGTCGAACTCCGCGAACGCGCCGGCCGGCCGGTTCCGTTGGCCGACGTTGCCGCGAGCTTCCAGGAGGCGGTGTGCGACGTGCTCACGGCGAAGGCGCTCGACGCCTGCGTCGCCACCGGCGCCACCGACCTGCTGATCGGTGGCGGGGTCGCGGCCAACAGCCGGCTGCGTGCCCTGCTGGCCGAGCGTGCCCTCGCGCAGGGGGTGGCTCTGCGGACCCCGCGCCCCGGCCTGTGTACCGACAACGGGGCGATGATCGCCGTGCTGGGCGCGGAGGTGATCTCCGACGGAGGGCGGCCCTCCGCTCTCGACATCGGCGCGAACTCCTCGCTGCCCGTCAGTCGGGTGCTGCTCTGACCGGATCGCCGCCCCTGCCCTTCGGGTTGAGCCCCGAGGCGCTCGCGGCGGCGACCGACGAGCCGGAGCCCGACTCCCTCGGCGCCGCCGCCCGGATGCGGGCGAGGTTCGGCCCGGACGCCTCGGCGGCAGCGCTGAGCCAGGCGAGTCTGCGGCGTGCCGCGCGAGCAAAGTTCGGCGTTCGGGCGGCGGGTCTGTTCTTCACCCGGTCCGGACTCGAGCAGGCCACCCGTCCCGAGGTCGCCGCCGAGCACGCCCGTCGCTTCGTCGCGGCCGGTGCGACGAGGGTGATCGACCTGGGCTGTGGGATCGGCTCGGACGCCCTGGCCTTCCTCGACGCCGGCCTCGACGTCGTCGGGGTAGAGGTCGACCCGGTGACCGCCGCGGTGGCCCGAGCCAATCTCGGCGACCGGGCGATCGTCACCTGTGCCGAGGCCCAGGAGGTGGTGGCCGACCTGCTGACCCCCGGCGTCGCCGTCTTCTGCGACCCCGCACGGCGCAACGAGCGGTCGCGACTGTGGCGGGTCGAGGACTTCAGCCCGCCCTGGTCGCTGGTCACCGGGCTGCTCGACGGCCGGCGTCCTGCCGGTGTCAAGTTGGGTCCGGCGCTGCCGTGGGCGCAGATCCCGGAGGCGGTGGAGGCCGAGTGGGTCAGCCACCACGGTGACGTGGTCGAGGTCGCTCTGTGGGCGGGGGGCGCGGGCCGCTGCGGCGTACGCGGGGCTCTGCTCTGGCCGCAGGCCCGGCTGGCGCACGATCCCGCCGCGCCCGATCCGCCGGTGCGGCCGCTCGGCGCCTATCTCTACGAGCCGGACGGCGCCGTCATCCGCGCTCGCGGCATCGCGGCGCTGGCCGAGACGCTCGGCGCGGGGGTGCTCGACCCGCACATCGCCTACCTGACGGCGGACCGGCTGGTCGCGACCCCGTTCGCCACGGCGTACCAGGTGCTCGACCGGCTCCCCTTCGAGGAGAAGGTGTTGCGCCGCTGGGTCGCCGACCGAGACATCGGCTCGCTGGAGATCAAGAAGCGCGGAGTCGAGATCTCCCCGGAACGGCTGCGTGCACGGCTGCGGCCACGGGGCACGCGGGCCGTCACGCTGATCATCAGCCGGACTCCGCGCGGTGCGCTGGTAGCGGCGGTCGAGCGGGTGGGCTCGCCCTCCACCCACCCCCCATCCCCGAAACTGTCGACAGACGGCACGGATCCGACAGGATCATCGCCGTCCTCCGACAGTTTCGACTAGAGGAGGGCCGGTGATGACGCCGAGGCGATGCCGTGCTTATGCTTCTGGCCACGGACGAAAGATCGATAGCCAAGCAATCTCGAGCCCGGGCACCGACGGAGGCGCGGACGAAGCGGTCCAGGCCTCGCGTCACAACTGAATAGTCACTACACCACAGCACGACGGAGCCAGCGATGACCTCACACCTCGCTCGGATCCGGGGGAATCTGAGAACGGCAATCGCCATCGTTCTCCTGTCAGCGTTGATGGGAGCCTTCACCGCAGCGACTCCGGTCGCTTCGGCCAGTACGCCGAGCTGCTCGGCGTTCAGTCGAGACGCGTACGAGCGCGTCAACCCGCAGACGGGCACGTCGCTGCTGACGCTCTCCGAAGCGGCGTCCGAAGCCGCCCTGACCAGCGGTTTCACCTCCTTGCGAGACACCTCCCTGCGCCTGTCCCCCGGGGCCGGGAAGGGTCTGGCCGCGGTGCACCGGATGTATCGGTCCCGTTTTGGAGGCAACTTCTTCTACGCCTCGAGCGCCACCGAGGTGGCAGCCGCGACCGCGGCCGGCTACTCCGACCAGGGGGTGGTGTTCTACGCCTCCCGGACCAAGGCGAGCTGTCTGGTGCCGGTCTGGAGCTTCTACTCCGGAAGGGCGGCACCGCTTCGTCGCGAACGCCGCCGACATGGCCGCGCTTGAAGGCCTCGGGCTGGAAGCGCGAGCGGATCCGCTTCTACGCGGGTAAGGCGAGCCTCGACACCACGTTCAGCTTGGCGGTGATGCCCGACACCCAGCAGGAGGTGCTGGACCCCAGGGACCGCCGGTTCCTCGATCGGACGACGTGGCTGGTCGCCCAGCGCAAGGCGCTCGATCTGCGCTTCGTGACCCACACCGGCGACGTCGTCAACTGGGACACCGCCGATCACCGTCAGTACGCGGTGGCGCAGGCCGGGCTGGAGCCGCTCGCGCAGGCACGGATCCCGTACTCGCTCAGCGTGGGCAACCACGACACGGGTGCCGTATGCCAGGGAGGCGGTGCGTGTGACACCCACCGGACCCGCACCCTGGTCCGCGACACCTCGACCTTCAACGCCTATCTGGGCGCGCAATCTGCCGACCTGGAGGGCGCGTACGAGCCCGGCAAGGTCGACAACAGCTTCCACGTGTTCACCGCCGGCGGCCTCGGCTGGCTGGTGCTCAACCTCGAGTTGTGGCCGCGTCCCGGCGCCCTCGCCTGGGCTCAGCGGGTCGTCGCCACGCACCCCAAACACAACGTCATCGTCGTCACCCACTCCTTCCTGACCAAGTCGGGCGGGATCTACAGGGGGAGCGACTACGGCGACACCTCCCCGAATTCGCTGGCGCGCAACCTGGTTCGCAAGTACCCCAACGTCCGCCTGGTCTTCTCCGGCCACACGGGAACGGCCAGACATCGGGTGGACCGCGGGGTGCGCGGGAACCGGATCGACTCGTTCCTGCTCACCATGCACAGCAACACCACCAACCCGCTCCGGCTGGTCACCATCAACACGTCGGCGAGGACCCTGCGCACCTCGGTGTACGCGCCGTGGACCGACACCCGATACCCGGCGTACGCGGTGAACCTGAAGGGCATCGCGTGGGTCCGCTGAGCCCGTGATCTCGCTGTGATCTCGCTGTGATCTAGCGCACAGGCAAAACGGGGGTACACGCGTGATCGATGGGTATTACCTCGCTTCCAGGTAGCGGTGTCGTGTCCGCAGCGTGACTTTCTCGTTACCGAACTTTTATAGAACGCCCGGCACCCCTTATGCTCCCCGGGTAACCGCTCGGGGGGGCTAGACCAGAAGGAGCCCGGTTTTATGCAGAAGGTTCGTTCCCTGCTCGCGCTCGCGCTGGCGAGTTCGCTGATCGCTTTGGGTCTCGTCGCGGTCGCTCCCGGAAGTGCCACGGGCGCGCCGGTCGCCAACGGAGACCCCGACTGCAGCGCGTTCAACGATCCCGTCCAGCAGGTCGTCAAACCCAAGAACGACGTGACGCTCGCCTCGGTCTGGACCTCGGAGGTGGCAGGCGCGGCGGACTACGGATTCACCTCGGACCTGGGAACCGCGTTCCTCGCCTCGAAGACCTCGGCCGAGGGCCTGGTGGAGGTGCATCGGCTCTACCGGTCGATCCGGCAGGACTTCCTCTACTCGGCCGATCCGCAGGAGTGGACGGCGCTGACCGAGGGTTTGCTCGACTACGAGGACCAAGGTCGCAGCTTCTACGCCTCGCCGATTGCGGCGCCGTGCCTCGTGCCGGTCTTCCGCTACGAGAAGGGCGGCCGGCACCGCCTCGCGGCCAGCGCCGCCGATCGCGGCGCGCTGGTCACCGACGGCTGGAGCTACGAGGGGATCTCGTTCTACGCCGCGCTCGCGCCCGGGGACGTCGCACCCGATCCGGACCCGACCCCGACCCCCACCCCGACCGGCACACCGAGACCCGACACCGACGCCACCCCGACACCGACACCCACTCCGACCCCAACGGCCACCGCGACGGCGACCCAGCCGCCCGGGGGCGGGGGTGACACCGTGTTCAGCTTCGCGGCAATGCCCGACACCCAGCAGGAAGTGCTGAGCACCAAGGACACCCGGTTCGCCAACCGCACCAACTGGCTGGTTCAGCAACGAACGGCGCTCGACCTGCGCTGGGTCGCCCACTCCGGCGACGTGCACAACTGGGATACCCCGGCGCACGACCAGTACGAGGTGTCGAGCAAGGCCATGAAGGTCCTCGAGGACGCCAACATCCCGTACACGCTGACCATCGGCAACCACGACACCATGGCGACCGGGACCGGAGGCGGTGCCCGCGACGCGACCAAGACGCGGATCCTCCAACGCGACACGACCACCTTCAACACCTACTACAACGCCAGTCGGTACGGGGTCGTCTCGGGAGCCTTCGAGGCGAACAAGGTCGACAACATCTACGCCACCTACAACGCGGGCGGATTGAAGTGGATGGTGCTCGTGCTCGAGCTCTGGCCACGGCAGACCGTCGTCGACTGGGCGAAGACCGTCGTCGCCAGTCATCCCGATCACAACGTCATCGTGGCCACGCACGACTTCATCAGCGAGGGGGGCATCGAGCAGGGCGCCGGCTACGGCGAGCTCACCCCGCAGCAGGTCTTCGACCAGATGGTCAGCGTCTACCCGAACGTGAAGATGACCATCTCCGGGCACACCGGCTACGCGTCCAACCGGGTGTTGACCGGCAAGAACGGGAACAAGATCTACTCCTTCCTGCAGACGTTCCACTCCAACACGACCAACCCGGTCCGGCTGTTCACCATCGACACCCAGGCCGACACGATCAAGACCTGGATCTACGCCCCCTACACCGACACCACGTACGGGGCCTACAGCCAGACGATCACCGGGGTGAACTGGGTGCGCTAGCCCGGCAGCTTCGGCGGCCGCTCCCTCGCCGCCGCCGTTCCTTCTGATCACGCTCCTTCTCTCACCGCTCCTGCTCACGCCCGCTTCTTCGCGGAGCACTCTGCAGGAGGAAACGCCGACAGGCGACTCGGATCTGCCAGCGATCCGGGTCGCCTGTCGGCATTTCGTCGACCGAAGTGGAGGCCGGGCCGGCCGGCGGAGGGTGGCTGGGGGAGAGCGGCGACACGTCGACGACGGCCCGGTTCTGGCACTCGCTGTGGCTGAGTGCTAATGTCGGATTAGCACTCTCGACGAGAGTGTGCCAGCTCACCTGAGCTGCGGCCGGGATGGCACCGCGACGACATCTCGACCACTAACGACATCCGCACTTCATCACCGTGAAAGGGGTTTGACGTGGCAGTCACGATCAAGCCGCTCGAGGATCGCATCCTCGTTCAGCCGCTCGAAGCAGAGCAGACCACGTCCTTCGGCCTGGTCATTCCCGACACCGCCAAGGAAAAGCCGCAAGAGGGCAAGGTCCTCGCGACCGGTCCCGGCCGGATCGACGACAACGGCCAGCGCGTACCGCTCGACGTCGCCGAGGGTGACGTCGTCATCTTCAGCAAGTACGGCGGCACCGAGGTCAAGTACGACGGCAAGGAGCTCCTGCTGCTCAACGCCCGCGACATCCTCGCGGTCGTCACCAAGTAACTCCTCGCCACCGATAAAGGGGTATCCACACCTATGGCAAAGATCCTCCAGTTCAACGAGGAGGCGCGGCGCTCGCTCGAGCGCGGCGTCGACATCCTCGCCAACACCGTGAAGGTCACGCTCGGCCCGAAGGGCCGCTACGTCGTTCTCGACAAGAAGTGGGGCGCTCCCACGATCACCAACGACGGCGTGACCGTCGCGCGTGAGGTCGAGCTCGACGACCCGTACGAAAACCTCGGCGCGCAGCTCGCCAAGGAGGTCGCCACCAAGACCAACGACGTCGCCGGCGACGGGACGACCACCGCTACGGTGCTCGCTCAAGCGCTGGTGCACCAGGGTCTGAAGGCGGTCGCCTCCGGCGCCAGCCCGGTCAGCCTCAAGCGGGGCATCGATGCGGCGGTCGCCGCCGTCGTCGAGCGTCTGCGGGAGAACTCGCGCGATGTCGAGACCACTGAGGACATGGCGCACGTCGCCACCATCTCCGCCCGCGACGAGGAGATCGGCGGCCTGATCGCCGAGGCCTTCGACAAGGTCGGCAAGGACGGCGTGATCACCGTTGACGAGTCCCAGACGATGGGGACCGAGCTCGAGTTCACCGAAGGCATGCAGTTCGACAAGGGCTACCTGTCTCCGTACTTCGTCACCGACCCGGAGCGGATGGAAGCGGTCCTGGATGACCCGTACATCCTGATCAACTCCGGCAAGATCTCCTCGATGAGTGACCTGCTCCCGCTGTTGGAGAAGGTCATCGGCGCGTCCGGAACGCTGTTCCTGGTGGCCGAGGACGTCGACGGCGAGGCGCTGTCGACCCTGGTGGTCAACAAGATCCGTGGCACCTTCACTTCGGTCGCGGTCAAGGCTCCGGCCTTCGGTGACCGGCGCAAGGCCATGCTCGAGGACATCGCCATCCTGACCGGAGGCAAGGTCATCGCTCCCGAGGTCGGTCTCAAGCTCGACCAGATCGGTCTCGATGTGCTCGGCCGGGCCCGCAGGCTCGTGGTGACCAAGGACAACACCACGATCGTCGACGGTGCCGGCGAGTCGTCCGAGGTCAAGGCGCGAGTCGCGCAGTTGCAGGCCGAGATCTCCCGGACCGACTCCGACTGGGATCGCGAGAAGCTGCAGGAGCGAGTAGCCAAGCTCGCCGGCGGCGTCTGCGTGATCAAGGTCGGCGCGG
This sequence comes from uncultured Actinomycetota bacterium, assembly GCA_963726625.1. Classification (GTDB taxonomy): domain Bacteria; phylum Actinomycetota; class Actinomycetes; order Propionibacteriales; family Propionibacteriaceae; genus Microlunatus. Next base: position 405,805 of record CAVSDA010000015.1, on the reverse strand, counting down.
CCACCGAGGTCGAGTTGAAGGAGAAGAAGCACCGGATCGAGGATGCGGTCTCCGCTACTCGAGCAGCCATCGAAGAGGGCATCGTGGCCGGTGGGGGCTCCGCCCTCATCCACGCCGCGGAGGCACTCGTCGGTGACCTCGGGCTGACCGGGGACGAGAAGACCGGTGTCGCGATCGTTCGCAAAGCCGTCGTCGAGCCGTTGCGCTGGATCGCGGAGAACGGCGGCGACCAGGGCTATGTGGTGACGGCGAAGGTGGCCGAGATGAAGCCCGGCAGCGGCTTCAACGCGGCGACCGGCGAGTACGGCGACCTCATCGGCGCCGGGGTCATCGATCCGGTGAAGGTGACGCGTTCCGCGCTCGCCAACGCCGCCTCGATCGCCTCGCTGCTGCTCACCACGGAAACCCTCGTGGTGGAGAAGCCTGAGGAAGACGCCCCGGCGGCGGCGGGACACGGTCACTCGCACTGACCACCCACCGCTGAACGGCCGCGTCGTTTGGCCTGGCTCCAGGAGCGGAGTCCCTCCCACCGGAGGGGCTCCGCTCTCGGCGTGTGAGGGCAGATCCGCCCCGACGCGAACGGCTTGAGCCGCGCCCCCGGATCGATGTATCTGGCCGGGTTGCGCAGCCCTCCGACCCTTCGGGCGGACGTACGGCCGCCGGGGAGGGTGGCAGTGAATGACCGGCAGTGCGGTGCTCGACACGGTAGTGGGGCTGGTCGGGGTGTACTACGCCCTGGCCCTGCTGTGCAGTGGCGCGGTGGAGATGATCGCGAACTGGGTGAAGAAGCGGAGCAAGTACCTGCTCCGCGGGCTCCACGACCTGATCGGCGAAGCTGGGCAGACCGCGGGGTCCGGGCGCCAGGGCCGGCTCAAGGCCAGCGTGGGCGAGATCAGGGCGAACCGCGCCGAGGAACTCCAGCGGTACGACGCCACGCTGCAGGCCACCCGGCCGGGTGCGCGTACGACACCGCAGGCCGCGATCTCGATCACCGACATCATGGGGCATGCGCTGGTCCAGCCGCTGCGGCACGCGTCCGCCCTGGGCAAGCCGACCCGTAACCCCGCCTACCTGCCGGCCGGCGTGTTCTCCGCAACCCTGCTCGACCTGCTGGTCCCGGCGAGTGCCGGCGACGAGGTCACCCCGGCGGAACTGCGCACCGGCATTCGACGCGCTCACCGGTTCGACGAAACTCCAGGAGTCCCTGGACGGGCTCCTGAAGTCGGCGGGAGGCGACGTGCAGCGCTTCCTCGACGCGACCGAGAGGTGGTTCGAGGCCCAGATGGACCGGGTGGGCGGATCCTACAAGCGCTGGGCGAAGCGATGGATCATCGTCATCGCGGTCGTCGTCGTCGGGTTCGGCAACATCGACACCGTGGCCCTCGCGCGGTCCCTGTACGTGGACGAGGGCGTTCGCGCCGCGATCATCCAGCAGGCCGGCGACCCCGCCATCTGCGGAGCCGAGGTCGACCAGGCGACGTGCGCGAAGAAGGCCCAGGAGCTCCTGCAGAGCAGCGGCCTGCCGATGGGCTGGTCCCGAGAGGAACGGCAGGCCGCCTTCGCCAGCCCGACGGCGCTGCTGCTCAAGGTGCTCGGGCTCCTCGGCTCGGTCGGTGCGGCGGTACTGGGCGCCCCCTTCTGGTACCAGGCGCTGAACCGGTTGGGCACCCTGCGCAACACCGGCGACAAGGCCGTCAGCGGGCTAGCAGCACGCGCAGCCGGGCACCAGGAGCCGCCTGCGGGTAGGGTCGGCGCTCGTGACCGCCGACCCACCGCCGACCGAGCCCGCCGCGCCGGAAGGCCAGGTTCCGGCGGGGGCGAACCCGTTCCTGCGGATCAGCACGCTGCCGTACCAGCTCCCCCCGTTCGGCGCGATCGAGGTCGCACCACTTCGGCGAGGCGTTCGAGCTCGGCATGCAGCACAAGCGTGCCGAGATCGAGGCCGTCGCCACCTCGGCAGAGCCGCCGACCTTGGCCAACACCGTCGTCGCACTGGAACGTTCCGGAGCCGTCCTCGACCGCGCCAGCCGCGTCTTCTACCTGCTCGCCTCCGCCGACACCACCGACGCCCTACGGGAGCTCGAGCAGCGCTATGCGCCGGTTTTCGCCGCCTTCAGCGACGAGATCATGCTCGACCGGCGGCTCTTCGCTCGGATCGATGCCGTGTACGCACAGCGGGATGCGCTCGGCCTCGGTGCGGAGGACCTGAGGCTGCTGGAGCGCTACCACACTGACTTCGTACGGGCCGGAGCGGCGCTCGAGCCGGCCCAGCAGGAGCGGCTGGCGGCGATCAACACCGAGCTGGCCATCCTGTCCACCCGTTTCGGGGACAACCTGCGGGCCGACACCAATGACGCTGCGGTGCTGGTCGCCGACCCCGCCGAGCTGGATGGGCTGAGCGAACAGGCGGTCGCCACCGCTGCCGAAGCGGCACAGGGTCGCGGGCTCGACGGCTACTTGCTGACGCTCGTGCTGCCCACGCATCAGCCGGCGCTGGAAGTGCTCCGCAATCGGACGCTGCGGCGCCGGCTCTGGGAGGCCTCCACCGGACGAGGTGCGCGTGGCAACGAGTACGACAACACCTCGCTCGTACGCCGGATCGTGCGGCTGCGTGCTGAGCGAGCCGCACTCCAGGGTTTCGCGACCTACAGCGACTACGTGCTCGCCGACCGCACGGCGGCCGACAACGCGGGACTGGACGCCCTGTTGGGCCAGCTGATCCCGGCCGCGGCGCACAACGCGGCAGCTGAACGTGCCGAGCTGGCCGAGGCGATGCGCGCCGAGACCGGAGAGAGCGACCTCCAGCCCTGGGACTGGTCCTACTACGCCCGACAGGTCAAGCGCGAGCGCTACGCGCTCGACATCGCCGCCCTGAAGCCGTACTTCGAGCTGCACGCCACGTTGCAGGACGGGGTGATCTTCGCGGCGGAGCAGCTGTACGGCATCCGGTTCGAGCGGCGTACCGATCTGTCCGGATACCACCCGGACTGCCTGGTGTTCGAGGTGTTCGACACCGACGGCAGCGGCCTGGGCCTGTTCGTGGGCGACTACTTCACCCGCGACGGCAAGCGCGGCGGCGCGTGGATGGAGGCCGTGGTCCGCCAGTCCCACCTGTTGGGCCAGCAGGCCCGTGGTGGTCAACAACATGAACATTCCCAAGCCGCCGGCCGGCACCCCGGCCCTGCTCACCTTCGACGAGGTGGGGACGATGTTCCACGAGTTCGGCCACGCGCTGCACGGGCTGTTCTCGGCCGTCCGCTACCCGCGACTGGCCGGCACGGCGGTGGCCCGCGACTTCGTCGAGTACCCCTCGCAGGTGAACGAGCTCTGGATGACCTGGCCGACGGTCCTCCAGCGCTACGCACGCCACGTCGACACCGGCGAGGTGCTGCCGTCAGAGGTTGTCGCACGGATCGAGGCGGCGAGCACGTTCAACCAGGGTGCAGACACGGTCGCCTACCTGTCGGCGGCCTGGATCGACCTGTGCTGGCATCGGCTCACCGCGACCGAGGCGGCCGAGGTGGTCGACGTCGAGGCCTTCGAGCGCGCGGCCCTGGAGGCGGTCGGGCTGATGGTCCCCGGCGTGGCGCCGCGGTATCGCAGCCGCTACTTCAACCACGTCTTCGCCGGCGCGGCGTACGCCTGCGGCTACTACTCCTACATCTGGAGCGAGGTGCTGGACGCCGACACCTCGGCCTGGTTCGTCCGCCGCGGCGGCCTGGTCCGCGACTCCGGTGACCTGTTCCGCGACGAACTGCTGTCGCGGGGCGGCAGCGTCGCGGAGCTGTCGTGTGTACGCGCGGTCCTGGGCCGGGACGCCACCATCGAGCCGCTGCTGGAGCGCCGGGGCCTCAACCGGTTGTTGTGAGGTCCAGCACAATTGTCCGGTGTCGTTACGCGGGGGACACGCTCCAGCAGTGTGATGTTATGAACACTTCACAAAGAAAAGGCTTTCTGGGTTTGTTACTTGCTCATCGGTCTGTCAAAGTTGTGCTCGCAAGACACCTACCACACACCTTCTCTCGGGGACCGATTGGGGGTTCAGGTGAAGACAACTGACCTGTCTCATCTGCTGTCCGACCACAACCTCGTGGCGAAAGCACAATCCGGCGATCCAGACGCACTGGACGTCCTCATCACCGCTGTCCGACCGGCCGTCCTGAAGTACTGCCGCTCGCGACTGCACACCTACGCCGGCGGCTTCGAGATGGCCGACGACGTAGCCCAGGAGACCTGCGTCGCCCTGATGCGGGCACTGCCTCGCTACCAGAACCAGGGCGCACCGTTTGCTTCGTTCGTCTACGCGATCGCGGCGAACAAGGTCGCCGACGCCCAGCGGCGGTTCAGTCGCTCGGCGATGCTCGTGGAGGAGTTCCCCGAGCAGGTCGAGCAGGCGCCGAACCCGGAGGAGACGGTGCTGGCCTCGGTCGACGTGACCGCGGCGCAGCAACTGCTCAGCCGGCTGCCGGAGCGGATGCGCGAGGTGCTCATGATGCGCGCCCACGGCATCAGCGCCGACGCCATCGGCGAGCGGCTCAATATGACGGCCAACGCCGTACGGGTCGCGCAGCACCGGGCCGGAGCCAAGCTGCGGCAGCTGATCGAGGAGTCCGAGGAGCATCGTGAGCTGTTCGAGGGCTTCGGCGCAGCCCGGAACAGGCGCAAGCTCCAACTCGCCAGCTGACCTCAAGCTGCAAGGTGTGACCGCGTGGCGAATCAGCAGACTGACAACGATGTCAGCCTGGGCTTCATCCCCCGGCGCGACGCTGTCGAGTGCCTTCGCTCCTGAGGCCGGCCGGTGCGGGCAGCACTCGCGCAACCGGTCGCCTCGCCTGCGCCACCCTGGCGCACGCGAACGGCGGTCCGGGCGGGCCGAGATAGCATGATGGCCTCGTCTGCGCGTGAAAGGCCGTCGCTGTGGTCTCGTCCCCGAGTGATCTGAACGCTGCCGGCGTGCCCGGCCCCTTCGTCACGCTGGGGCTGACGTTCGACGACGTGTCTGCTCCAACCCTCCGAGAGCGACGTCGTGCCCTCCCAGGTCTCGACCGCCTCCCGGGTCTCCAAGCGGATCGCCGTCAAGGTGCCGCTGATCTCCTCGCCCATGGACACCGTCACCGAGGCGCGGATGGCGGTAGCCATCGCCCGTCAGGGCGGTCTCGGCATCATCCACCGGAACCTGTCCATCGAGGACCAGGCGCACCAGGTCGACGTCGTCAAGCGTTCCGAGGCCGGCATGATCGACGAGCCGATCACGATCTCGCCCGAGGCGACGATCGGGGAGGCCGACGCGATGTGCGGGCGCTACCGGATCTCCGGGGTGCCCGTGGTGGACCGGGACATGCGCCTGCTGGGCATCGTGACCAACCGGGACATGCGGTTCGAGAGCGATCCGTCCCGGCTGGTCGGCGCGGTGATGACCCCGATGCCGCTGGTGACCGGACCGGTCGGGATCAGCGCGGATGCCGCGATGCGCCTGCTGGCGCAGAACAAGATCGAGAAGTTGCCGCTGGTCGACGACCAGGGACGGCTCCGCGGGCTGATCACCTTGAAGGACTTCGTCAAGTCCGACCAGTACCCCGACGCGTCGAAGGACGACCAGGGCCGGCTGCGGGTCGGCGCTGCGGTCGGCTTCTTCGGCGACTCCTGGAAGCGCGCCATGGCCCTGATGGAGGAGGGTGTCGACCTGATCGTGGTCGACACCGCACACGGCCACTCCAAGGGCGTGCTGGACATGGTGGCGCCGGCTCAAGGCCGAGCGGGCCGCCGACGGGGTCGACATCGTCGCCGGCAACGTCGCGACGTACGCGGGTGCCAAGGCGCTGGTCGACGCCGGGGTGGACGGGGTCAAGGTGGGCGTCGGGCCCGGCTCCATCTGCACCACCCGGGTGGTCGCGGGCGTCGGCGTGCCGCAGGTCACCGCGATCCACAATGCCTCCCGGGCGTGTCGCCCGGCCGGTGTGCCGCTGATCGGGGACGGGGGTCTGCAGTACTCCGGCGACATCGCCAAGGCGCTGGTCGCCGGGGCGGACACGGTCATGCTCGGCTCGCTCCTGGCCGGTTGCGAGGAGAGCCCGGGTGACTTGATGTTCGTCAACGGCAAGCAGTTCAAGAGCTACCGCGGCATGGGGTCGCTCGGCGCCATGGCCTCGCGTGGCCGCAGCGCCTCCTACTCCAAGGACCGCTACTTCCAAGGTGACGTCACCTCCGACTCGCAGCTGATCGCGGAGGGGATCGAGGGTCAGGTTCCGTTCCGGGGGCCGTTGGCCGCGGTGGCCTACCAACTGGTCGGCGGGTTGCGGCAGTCTATGTTCTATACCGGCGCGTCCACCGTCATCGAGCTCCAGGAGCGCGGGACCTTCGTCCGGATCACCTCGGCCGGGCTGCGGGAGTCCCACCCGCACGACATCCAGATGACGGTCGAGGCGCCCAACTACACCGGCTGACGTTTCCCAGGGGAGCTCCGTGTTCGAGATCGGTCGCAGCAAGCGGGCCCAGCAGGCGTTCGCGTTCGACGACATCACCATCGTTCCGTCGCGGCGTACTCGCGGAGACGCGGAGGTGTCCCTGCAGTGGAAGATCGACGCGCACACCTTCGACTTCCCGCTGCTCGCCGCGCCGATGGACTCGGTGATGTCGCCGGCGACCGCCATCCGGGTGGGTCAGCTCGGCGGGCTGGGCGTGCTCAACCTGGAGGGTCTGTGGACCCGGTACGACGACCCGCAGCCCCTGCTCGAGGAGATCATCGGTCTGCAGGACCCGGTCGAGGCCACCAGGCGGATGCAGACCGTGTACGCCGAGCCGATCAAGCCCGAGCTGATCGGGAAGCGGGTGGCCCAGATCCGCGAGGCCGGGGTGCCGGCTGCGGGCGCGCTGTCACCGCAGAACACCCAGGCGTACGCGCAGGCCGTGGTGGACGCGGGGGTCGACTTCTTCGTCATCCGCGGGACGCACCGTGTCGGCCGAGCACGTCTCGGCCGAGCTGACCCCGCTCAACCTGAAGCAGTTCATCTACGACCTCGACGTACCGGTGATCGTCGGCGGGTGCGCGACGTACCAGGCCGCGCTGCACCTGATGCGCACCGGCGCGGCGGGGGTCCTGGTCGGCTTCGGCGGAGGAGCGGCCTCCACCACCCGCTCGGTCCTCGGCGTCGCCGTACCGATGGCCTCCGCGGTCTCCGACGTGGCCGCCGCCCGCCGGGACTATCTGGACGAGTCGGGCGGCCGCTACGTCCACGTGATCGCCGACGGATCGGTGGGCCGGTCGGGCGACATCGCCAAGGCCATCGCCTGCGGCGCCGACGCGGTGATGCTCGGATCTCCGTTGGCCAAGGCCGAGGAGGCTCCCGGCCACGGCTGCCACTGGGGACCGGAGGCCTGGCATGCGAGGCTGCCGCGCGGCGAGCGGGCCCGTTTCGAGACCGTCGGCACTCTGGAGCAGATCCTGCTGGGGCCCTCCACCGTCCCCGACGGCACGATGAACCTGGTCGGCGCACTCCGCAAGGCCATGGCCACCACCGGCTACACCGAGATCAAGGAATTCCAACGGGTGGAGATCGTGGTCGGCTGACCCCTCAACCTCGGGTCCCACCGCCGCTCAGCCGTACCTGCCCCGAGCCCACGTCGCCGCTCACGGAACCTGCCAACCACCCCCACCCGCCGCACAGGGCAACCTGCAACGCCCCCACCTGCCGCGCAGGAACCTACGTATACGTGGGTTCCTGGTGGATTGCACGGGTTGCAAGCTGTGCAATCCATCAGAAAACTACGTATACGTAGGTTCCGCGCGGGGTCGGGCCGAGGTCGGGTCGGGGGTAGGGGTCGGGGTCGGGAGTCGGGTCAGGACGCAGGGTTACGAGTCGGCTGAGGGGAGGAGGCCTTCGAGCAGTTCCCATCGGCCGATCTCGCAGCCGTTACTGCGCACGAAGGCGCTCCGTACGGGTCTGCCCTGCCAGGTCCCGGTGACGCTGGCGGTCTGCGGGCCTCCGTAGACCTGGGTGCACACCTGATCCTTCGGCACCGCAGGCAGTGCGGCGGCGCCGTGGGCCGCCAACGCGGCGCAGGCTTCCTCGGGCTTGGGATGCGTGCCGCCGGACGGGTCGCAGGTCAGTCGCCAGGTGGTGGTGGTGCCGGAGCCGTCGTTCACCACGATGGTCAGGTCCGCGGCCCGGGAACTGGGGCTTGTCTGCGACGTCGGGGACGTCGGCGTCGTCTGGCCGGCAGGCGGGGACGACGAGCGGTCGAGGGGGGCACGGGAGAACCTCCTGCCGTCGGATCCGAGGTTGCACCCGGGCCGGTTGCGGTCCCGGCGCATCCGCTGAGCAGGACCAGCGCCACTGCGCCGAGCAGCCGCGCAGGCGGTCCGAGCGGGCGGCGTCGCAGGTGGCGGCGGCCGGTGCCGGATGATGCTGGGAGCAGGGGATCGACCCTCACGCGTGGACCTCTCGACGCAACTTCGGGTGCTAGCGTTCAGCCTACTTCGCCCGACCCCGCGGGCCGGAGCCCGGAAAACTCGACAGAGAACTCCGGATCGCCTGAGGAGTTCCAGGCTGTGCCGTCCCCCCGCGCGCGCCGCGCCGCCCCGATCAGTGCTCTCGCCACCGCAGCCTTGCTGGTGACGACCCTGGCGCCCACGGCGTACGCGACGCCGTCCGCGCCTGTCGATGCGCAAAGCCCACCCGCCCGTGCGGGCCGCTACATCGTCACGCTGCAGGACAAGCCGATCGCGACCTACAACGGCGAGGTCGCAGGCCTGGCCGCCACCCGGCCGGGGAAGGGCCAGCGGGTCGACGCCAGGTCGGCGCCCGTTGAGCGGTACCGCCGCCATCTCCAGCGGCAGCAAACCACTGCCGCCGCCCGCGTGGGCACGACCCCGCTGCGGCACTTCGCGATCAGCCTCAACGGCTTCGCCGCCGGTCTCACCCCGGACCAGGCCCGTGCGCTGGCGCGCGCCCCGGGCGTGCTCTCGGTGGTCAAGGATGCCCGTCGGCGGCTGAGCGACGACCAGAATCCGGTCGATTTCCTCGCTCTCAGCGGCGCCGGTGGCGTCTGGGCTGCGCTCGGCGGTCTGCAGAAGGCGGGTCGGGGAGTCGTCGTCGGTGTGCTCGATTCGGGCTATTGGCCGCAGAGTGCGTCCTTCGCCGGACCTGCGCTCGGCACAGCGAAGCCGACCTCGGCCGACCCCTATCCGCCCGTACCGGTCCGGCAGGTCGATCCTGATGAAGAAGGCCGACGGCAGCACCTTCACCGGGACCTGCCAGGCCGGTGCGTCGTTCTCCGGCACGGAGTGCAACACCAAGGTCATCAGCGCTCGCTACTTCTCCAAGACCTATGAGTCCGAGACTCCGCCGTTCCGCCGGACGGACTACCTGTCGCCACGCGACGGCGACGGCCACGGCTCGCACGTCGCGTCGACCGCCGCCGGCAACGCCGGGGTCGCTGCCACGGTCGCCGGTCGCTCGTACGGCGCCATCGCCGGCGTCGCGCCCGCCGCCAAACTCGCCATCTACAAGGTGGGCTTCAGCAGCGCCGACGGGGGCGGGACCGCCATCTACAGCTCCGACGCCATCGACGCCGTCGACGCCGCCATCACCGACGGGGTGGACGTGATCAACTACTCCGTCAGCGGCAGCGACGAGGTCGACGATCCGGTTGACCTGGCGTTCCGCTCCGCGGCGAGCGCCGGCATCTTCGTGGCCACCTCGGCGGGCAACGAAGGGCCGGGCGCGTCCACGCTCAACCACGTCGCGCCCTGGCTGACCACGGTCGCGGCGAGTACGGTCGCCCCGCACGCGGGCACGGTGGTGCTCGGCAACGGCACCTCCTACTCCGGCGGCAGCGTCACGGTACGGCGCCGCGGTCGGGCCCGCTGCGCTGGTCACCGCAGCCTCGGTCAAGAACGCTGCCGCCAGCGTCGGCAACGCCTCGCTGTGCTCCGCGGACACCCTCGACAGGGCCAAGGCCGCCGGCAAGATCGTGGTCTGCGACCGCGGCGTGGTGGGCCGGGTCGACAAGTCGGCCGAGGTCGCTCGGGCCGGTGGTGTGGGGATGGTGCTGGCCAACCTGACCGACGGCTCCGTCGACGGGGACACCCACGCGGTACCCACCGTGCACCTGAACGCTCCGGCCGGTCCTTCGGTGAAGGCCTACGCGGCCACCGTCGGCGCGAGAGCATCCCTCCAGCCGGGCAGCCTCGCCGCGAGTGCCGTTGCCTATCCGCAGGTGGCGGACTTCTCCTCGCGAGGTCCATCCGCCGGCACCGGCGGAGACCTGCTCAAACCGGACATCGCCGCCCCCGGGGTGGAGATCCTGGCGGCCGTGGCGCCGCCGACGAACCAGGGGCGCCGCTTCGACTTCTACTCCGGTACGTCGATGGCCTCGCCCCACGTCGCCGGCCTCGCCGCGCTCTTCCTCGGCGTGCACCCGACCTGGTCGCCGATGGCGGTGAAGTCGGCCATGATGACGACCGCCTCCCTGGTCAAGGACGACGGCGGGTCAGCCCAGCCGGGACCCTGACGCGCAGGGCGTCGGGCAACGTGCGGCCCGACCGGATGTTCCAGCCGGGGGTGGTGTTCGACTCCGGCGAACGAGACTGGCTCGGCTTCGCCGAGGGCCTCGGCATCGACACCGGCTCGGGTGTGCCCGCCATCGATCCCAGCGACTACAACGCGCCGTCGCTCGCGGTCGGCAGCCTGCTCGGCACCCAGACCCTCACGCGACGGGTCACCGCAGTCAAGGCCGGCCGCTACCGGGCCTCGATCTCGGTCCCCGGCGTGACCGCCACCGTACGTCCAGCCGTCCTGACCTTCGGTGCGGTCGGGCAGACCAGGACGATCTCGATCAGCTTCACCAGGCGCAACGCGCCCTTCGGCCAGGCCGCGGTCGGGTCGCTCTACCTGCGTGGCGCCGGTACGTCGGCGCGGCTGCCGATCGCGGTGGTACCCCGGCTCGCTCGAGGCGCCGAACCGGCTCAGCGGCCGCGGCACGGCCGGGTCGCTCCGCTACGCCGTGAAGCCGGGCTTCGACGGATCGTTCCCGATCACGGCGTACGGGCTGGTTTCGGCGCCGGCGCAGCGGGGCGAGGTCAGCGCCGACAACGGCGAGGCGCAGGAGTTCAGCTCGACGGTCCCGGCCGGGACGAAGGTGGCGCGGTTCTCCGCCGTGCCGGACGACAGCCGCGCCGACCTCGACCTCTACGTCTACCGGATCGTGGACGGTGCACCGGTCGAGGTGGGCGCCTCGGCGACGGTGTCGGCGAGTGAGAGCCTGACCCTGGTCGAGCCGGTCCCGGGCACCTACGTGGCGGCGGTGTACCCGTACGCCGACCCGCCGGGGGGCGAACCGACCGGCTTCGGGTTCCGCGAGCACCTCGTGCCGTCCGTCCGCCTCGCCAACTTCTCGGTCGGTCCCGCCGCGGCGACGGCCTCGGTTGGCGTACCGCTGACTGTGACCGCGTCCTGGTCCGGGCTCACCGCCGGCCAGCCCTATCTGGGCTACGTGGAGTACGCGGACCGCAGCGGCACCCTGATCGACATCAACTGACCGCCGCACTCTTGCGGAAACCTACGTATACGTAGGTTCCTGCCCCATTGCACGGTTTGCAAGCTGTGCAACCCATCAGGAAGCTGTGCAATGACCCGGTACGGCGGTGATGGCTGTGCGGGTCGGTGATGGCCGGGCGGTGACGGTGGGTCAGGGTGGGCCACGGGCGGCTGTACGGCGAGGGCGCATCGGGGGCGCAAGGCCGAAGGCTCGCCAGCCGGGCCCTCGAACCGCGAAACGGCGCTACTTCAGCATTGAAGTAGCGCCGCGCCCGTTCCCGGCGCCGACCACCGAAGTCGGCCACCAGGTGTGATGCACGATCGAGCCCCCGACAACCGGGCACGCCGACGTATCGGCACGCCGGACTCGGTCGTGCAGCCTGAGAAAACCAGTCTGGAACCGGCCTGAGGAAACCTCAGGCCGAGGGGACTAGCTCTGTTTGAGGCTCATCAGCCAGGCGAGCAGGTACGAGCGGGAGTTCCCGTCGTCGATCCATTCGTCGTCCAGCTTCTCCGCGGTCGCCAGCGCCGCCGACCGCTGCTTCTCCCCAGCGAGTGCGGAATACATCAGCAGGTAGTCACCGAACTTCTGGTCGAACTTGCCCCCACTGGTCGCCTCGGCCACGTTGGCGTCGATCCGCGCGGGATCGCCGGCCAGGTAGGTCGAGGAAGGACTCATCGGGATGACCAGGATGCCGAGCATCGCCGCCGGCTCCGGGGAGAACCAGGTCGCGTAGTCACGCTTGCCGCCCCAGTTCAGGGCGACGATCTGGTGGCCGTAGCCGGAGTACACCGGATCGGCGGTATCGAAGTTCGTCCAGTACGCCAGCCCGGACTGCGCCTCGCTGGACACCAGCCAGGTCGCCTCGGTCTCCAGACCCGCGTTCCCGCTGGCCCGGGCCCACAGGGCCAGGCCGGTGTAGGCCGTGACCGCCTCTGAGCTCGACTCCTGATTGTTGCCGTCGGCGAACGGCGACGTGCCCGAGGCCCACGAGTGCCCGGCGTACGCGTCGAAGTTGCGCAGGTCCGGGAAGGCGCCGGCCGACTTGCCGCCCTCGGCAAAGGTGCCGATGTCGGCGGCCAGCAGGTTCATCACCGGCGCGTACTGCTTGGCCAGTGCCGGGTCGTCGGCGGCCAGCACGCCCGCCGCGTAGAGGAAGTAACCGTAGTGGAAGTGGTGGTCGTTGAACTCCTCCGATCCGAACGACGGCGTCAGGCCGACCAGGCCCTTGGCCACGTCGTCGTAGACGAAGCAGAACGCGTCACGCTCCGCGCAGCCCTGAGGATCGGTCCACTGGGCGAGGGTCTCGCTCAGCTTGGCCTTGAGCGTCGCCGCCGGCTTCTCCGCCTCCAGCTGTACGGCGAGCTGGTAGAGCATCGCCGCACGGTAGAGCGCCTTGCCGCCGAAGTAGGTGTCGGCCGGGAACGGCTGGAGGTCGGCCGCATCCTTGCTCACCTGCTCGGTCAGTTCACGTCGCTCGTCCGCGCTCAGCCCGGACAGGTCCAGCGCCGCCTTCGGCTCGCTGACCGGTGAGGTCCAGGCCAGGTCGGGGCCGGTGCAGAGCGTCATCGTGCCGTAGATGCTCGGGTAGCTGCCGAGGTCGCAGCCGGCTCCGGTGACGAGGTTGGCCTGCTGGTGCGGCAGGGCTGCGACAGCGGTCTTTCCCTCGCTCTGGTAGCTGATGGTGGTGGTGACGGTGTCCCCGTCGACCTCGTAGTCGAGGCTGCTGCCGGTTACCGGTTGCTGGGCGAGCGCGGCGAGCTGGGCGGCGTCGCCGTCGGCGGGCACCACGAACCAGGTCGCGGTGGCCCCCTTCGCCAGGTCGACGGTGCCTCCGGACGACCTCGCCCTTGCTCACGACCAGGCCGTAGGTGACGTCACCGGCCCGGGCGGTCCAGAAGTCACCGGTGGGGGCGAACGAGCAGGGCGCTGGTCAGCTTGCCGGCCTGCGCCGCGGTGTAGCTGACCAGGGGCGACCCTTCAGCGATCAGGGTGTGGCCGAGCGGCTTGCCGGAGGCGTCCAGGCTCTCCAGGGTCACCGTCGCGGTGTCGTACGCGCTGACCTGGGCCTTGGCCGCCCCGTTGGTCACCGCCACGTCCGGCTTGAACCCGCCGGCGATGTTCTTCTCCGTGGCGCTGACACTCGGCTGACCGAAGGCGAAGCCGTCGTCGGTCAGCGCGAAGGAGAGTGGCAGGGGGAAGACCGGCTGCGGCTCGTCGCCGAAGACCAGCCCGGAGAACCAGCGGTTGGTCGGTGGCACCAGGCCGTCGGCCAGGCGCTCGATCTTGAGGTCCTTGACCTGCTTCTGGACGACACCGTCGACCAGCGGTTGGATCTCGGTGGTGGGGAACACGGCTTGCGGCGGACCCCTGGGCCCCCGACCCGGCCTTGCCGGTCGAGCCTGGGGCTGCAGTGCAGGCCGCGGCACTGACCGCCACCACGAGGGTGGCGGCCAGTCCCAGGGTCAGCCGGTGACGGGTGGTGCGCGACGGTGCGGCGCTCACCGATGGTGCGGACGTGCGGGACGTGCGGTTTGGCTTGAGGTGATTTCGGAAGATCCGAAAACTCATGTCAATCCGATCTGTCGGAAGAAGTTGAACGTCAGGTCGCTGACGCCGGCCAGCGGGCCGTCGTCGCGCAACTGCACCGTTGCCACGACCGGGGTTCCGGGTTTGGTGAGGTCGCCGAGGTCCGCTCGGGCCAGCTCCGGGCTGTCGACCCGGACCTTGGTCGCGGCCTGGCCGTTCTCGGTCGCCACCTCGATGGTGGTCACGGTGCCGCCGATGCTGGTGTTGTTGGGCAGCAGGATCGACACCGGTGCGCCCTCGACGATCCGCTCGTAGTCGTTCGGGCTGAGCAGGTAGCGGGCGTCGACGTACTGGGTGTTGGTGACGGTGATCTTGGCGAACGGCTGCCCGGTGCCCAGCGCGTTGCCGAGCCGAGCCTGCAGGTCCCCGACCTGTCCAGCCACCGTGGCCTTGTAGGTGAGCGTGCCTTCGTCGGTGTCCACGTCGTACGCGTCGGAGCTGCGGATCTGCAGGCCGTTGGCCAGGTCCTGCTGCAGGGAGACGCTCGCGATGGTGAAGAGCTTGGCACCCTTCTTGACCGCGTCGCCCTCCTCGACGAACTGCTTGGTGACCGTGCCGCCGTACGCGGCGCCCACGTCGTAGGTGTCGGCGTCGACGGTGCCCGACAGGCTGGCGGCCTTGGTCTGCCGCTGGTTGAAGATCAGGGTGAGGACGGCGACGAGAAGCACGACGCCGAGCAGGCCGCCCACCAGGCGGAGTCGGTTGGTCCAGGTCATGCCACTACCTCTTTCTGCTTGAGCTCCTCGGCGTCGAGGTCGGCGTCGTCGAACGTGTCGGTGTCGGTGTCGGTGTGTCGATGTCGGTGTCGGTGTCGATGTCGGTGTCGATTTCGGGTCGGTCGGGTCGATTCAGTCCGCGTGCGGTCATGAGTGGGTGCTGCGGTCTCGACGAAGGCGAGCTGTTCCCCAGCGGGTGCCGGGACGGCGACCGGCGCCGGATCGAGGCCGAAGGCGGCTTCCAGCTCGGGCGGGAGCACGAGCTGGGTACGCAGGTCCGCGGTCACGCCCGCGCCGGGTTCGGTGACGGTCGCCGGCAACGGGTGGTTGATCCGCCAGGCCTCACGGAAGGCGACCACCATGAAGGCACCCAGGATGAAGGTGTTGGTCAGGTTCCAGGCGGTGGCCAGCGTCAGCTGGCTGTTGCCCAGGTCGCGCCAGATCGCGACCACCGAACTCAGCACGAGGAAGGCGAAGACCAGCACCTGCGGGATCATGAAGTTGAACGGCGACTCGGCTTTGACCTTCGAGCCGGTGACGTGCCACTTCTGCTCCTTGCCGATGAAGGCGTTGAACAGGGCCTGCAGGTAGATCGGGAACGAGACCGCGGCCAGCATCAGCACCTCCCAGCGGAACGAGCCGAGGGTGTAGAAGGCCAGCACGATCTGCATCACGTAGAAGCCTGCGTAGAACAGCAGCCACGTCGTCCAGTCGATGTCCAGATTGACCGGCCGGAGGTCGAAGAAGATCTCCAGCGCCGGCACCACGAGCAGGATGCCCGGAGCGATACCGGTGAGGTAGTGCGTGGCGGTGACCAGATACATCAGTCGCTGGTCCATCGTCAGCTTGCGCCGAGGGCTCAGCGGGTTGTGGGACAGCATGATCTCGAAGCCGCCCGTGGCCCATCGCAACTGCTGCTTGGTGTAGGCCTCGATGGTCTCGGGCGCATCCCCGACGGCCAGCGTCTTCGGGATGTAGATGGTCTTCCAGCCGCGCTCGTGCAGCATCAGCGAGGTCCACACGTCCTCGGACTTGGAGTCGGTGTAGATGCCACCGATGTCGTTGATCGCCGCACGGCGGAAGATCACGTTCGTGCCGACGCAGAAGGCCGCGTTGAAGTGGTTGCGACCGGGCTGGACGAACTTGTAGAACACCGCCTGCATGTAGCCCGCGCCGCGGGCGATCATGTTGACCAGGTTGCCGTAGGTCTGCGGCGTCTGGACGAAGGCGACGTGGGAGTTGGTGAAGAACGGCACCGTCTCCTCGAGGAACTCCGGCTTGGGGACGAAGTCCGCGTCGAAGACGCAGAAGAAGTCGCCCTTGGCGATGGACAGCGCGTGGTTGATGTTGCCGGCCTTCGCGCCGTTGCTGGACAGCCGGCGGATGTAGTAGCAGCCGAGTTCGTCGGCCAGTTCCTTCACCTCGTCGGAGCGGCCGTCGTCCAGGATCCAGGTGCGGTGCTTGCCGCGGATCGCGAGCGCGGCGGTGGCCGTGGCGCGGATCTTGGCGATCTCCTCGCCGTAGACGGTGATGAACACGTCCACGGCGACCTCGCGGCCGTTCAGCAGGATCGGCCACAGTTGCGGCGAGCCCTTGAGCCCAGCGGCCTTGATGGCCTTCTTCTCGAACAGGCGTTGCTTCGAGTCGTGGAACGCGAAGTCGCGGGGACTGCGCGCCCCGGCCAGGATCGTCCACATCGACAGCAGGGCGTGCGCGACCAGGATCGACTCGGCGGCGATGACCAGCGCATAGGGCAGCAGGTCGCCTCGGTTGTCGGGGTCGAGCAGGAACTTGCCGTAAAGGAGGATGCCCAAGGTCGCGATCAAGGCGAGCAAGATCATGACGGGCGAGTACGGGTTGGCCGTCTCCGCTCTGCGGGTGACGGGCACGTGTTTATCGACGCGTGCATAGTCGTGGGCCGGTCTGGCCATGGCGTTGACTCCACAATTCGGTGTTGCGAAGGGACCGTCGAGCCGGGCCCGAGCCGGCGCGGTGGCCGGACAGGTGGGCTGAGTGAAGCCTGGTCATGGCGGGTGGCGGCGGCTCGGGCAAGCCGCTGAGCTCCCTCACGTGACCGGTCTTGCACCCCGGGGGTCGACGTGTGCGGCAGCATTGCCACCGGAAGGTCGAGCTCGCCCCATGTCGGCGAATCGCCCCCCGAGCCTGGCGCCTCCATGGAAACGGGCGCCGGCTTCACTCACACGAGGTGAGTGTCTACTTGCTGCGGAGGTTCTCGGTGATGAGGTGGCCCCGACGGCTTTCGATATCTCAACCATACGGGCCCGGCACGGCTCGTCAACCGATTCTGTCGATCTCTCCCGCACGGCGGGGGCGGGCGGCCGGCGGCGGGTCTGGCCGAGGGCCGTTCCATGATCATCACTGGTATCAGTCGACCGCCGAGTGTCCCCGCTCACATCCCGTCGCTCCTGCCGTACGCGCGGGTGGGCCGCGCTCGGCGGACCGCCTCACGATGCGGCAACTGGTATCAGGCCAATCGTCTCGCTGGTCCGGTACGGGCTGGCCGGTCCTCGGCGGGCCCCGGGGAGGGTCTGGTCGTGGTCAAGCTCACAGGGCAGGGGACTCCCCGCTGGGCGGAGCATTAGGCTGGCCGCCATGAGCGACCCGGTGAGCGCGGAGCTGCGCCGGCTGCGGGGCAGCATCGACAACATGGACGCGGCGCTGGTGCACCTGCTCGCGGAGCGGTTCAAGATCACCCAGCAGGTCGGCGAACTCAAGGCCGCGCACGGCCTGCCGCCGGCCGATCCGGCCCGGGAGGCCGAGCAGATCGCCCGGCTCCGCGCACTGGCCGAGCAGGCGAAGCTGGATCCGGAGTTCGCGGAGAAGTTCCTCACGTTCGTGGTCGCCGAGGTCGTGCGGCACCACGAGGCGGTGCTGAACCGGAGTCGATCGACCGGCTAGTGCTGGCACGCCACCCCGCAGCGCGGCGGAGGGACGGCCCCGTGCGGCCGGCGTACTGCCACCGGATGAGAGCGGTACCGCCCGCGACGTACGCCGAAGTCACCGCGCACGGCTGACGCGCCGGACCCCCTGGTGCCGCACCTTCGAGGTAGCCCATTGCTACCCAGGAGGAACCACGATGACCGTCACCACCACGCCCCTGCTCACCTGCGGACGCCGAGCCGCCCGACGACCTGGGCCCGACCGGCCCGGAGGCCTCGCCGCCTCCTGACGTCGACCCCGCGGACACCTTCGACGTCGACTTCGATCACTCCGACCCAGAACCCGCCGACCCGGACACCCGACCCGACCCGGACCCCGCCGACCCGGACGTGCGCGAGGAGGAACCGACCCTGGAGTCCCTGGGCCTGCCGGTGACACCACTGTCCGCGACTCAGCTTCACGGCGCCCTCCGCGACCGCGGCACCATCGGCCTTCGCGGCGCCGGCTCCGCCGCCGCCGTTCCCCGGCCGCCGCGCCTTCACGCTGGGCACAGCGAACCCGGCGGTGACCCGGTTGGGGACGTTGCTGATCGGTCGTGGCGGCAGACGCTTCTACTCCGAGGGCGCGGGACCGGTCTTCGGGCGGGCCGACCGCAATGCCACTGCGGCGTTCCAGCGGGCGCAGGGGTGGACGGGATCAGCTGCTGACGGGTTCCCCGGTCCGACCACCTGGAACCTGCTCGTCACCGGCCGCGGTCGAGACATCCCGCGGGCCTCGGTTCAGCTGCGCAGCCCGCTGCCCGGCTTCCGGGTCACCTTCGCGTTCGGGATCAAGGACGACCGCTACCAGGCGGGCCGGCACACCGGGGCGGATTACGCCGCGCCCACCGGCACGCCCATCCTGGCGGTGGTCGGCGGCACCGTGCAGCGGGTCGCCGACCAGGGCCCGCGGAAGGGGTACGGGCGCTACACCATCATCCGGGGCGACGACGGTCACGCCTGGCTGTACGCCCATCAGTCCAGGCAGCATGTACGCGTGGGCCAGCGGGTACGCGCCGGCCAGCTGATCGGGCTGGTGGGCAGCCGCGGCAACACCTCAGGCCCGCACCTGCACATCGAGAAGGCGAGGACGAAGTTCTGGGCCTACAACGACGTCGTCGATCCGACGTTCTGACCGCGCCTGCCACGGCTCAGAGCGCGGCGGCGAGCGATCGTCCGACGGTACGTCCACTGAACAGGCACCCGCCGAGGAAGGTGCCCTCCAGAGCCCGGTACCCGTGGAGGCCGCCGCCGCCGAAACCGGCGGCCTCGCCCACCGCGTACACCCCGGGCAGGACCGAACCGTCGGCGCGCAGGCAACGACCGTCGAGGTCGGTCTCCAGCCCGCCGAGGGTCTTGCGGGTCAAGATGTGCAGCCGTACGGCGACCAGCGGCCCGCCCGCACCCGCCCTGCCCTCACCCGGCGCGGCCGGATCGAGCAGAGCGTGCGGTGGGGCCACTCTGATCAGTCGGTCGCCGATGAACTTGCGGGCCGCGGCCGTGGCCACCACCTGCGGATCCTTGCCCAGCCCGGACCGCACCTGTTGGTCACGCGCCTCGACGATGCCGCGCAGGGCTTCGGCGTCGATGAGGTGTTCGCCGACGAGTTGGTTCATCTGTCCGGCCAGTTCGGCCACCGAGCCTGCGGTGAGGAAGTCGACGCCGTGGTCGAGGAAGGCCTTCACCTCCGCGGTCGGGCCCGGCCGCACCCGGGTGGCGAGCAACCGGAGGTCCTTGCCGGTCAGGTCGGCGTTCTGCTCGGAACCGGAGAGGGCGAACTCGGCCGACAGGGTCGCGTGGTCGAGGACGAACCAGGAGTAGTCGTAGCCGGTGCCCGTGAGGTGACGGACTGCGCCGAGCGAGTCGAAGCCCGGGAACAGGGGCGCGGGCAGCCGCCGGCCCCGCGCGTCCAGCCAGAGCGACGAGGGCCCGGCCAGGATCCGGATGCCGTGGTGACTCCACCGCGGGGCGTGGTTCATGATGCCCTCCGGGTAGTGCCACATGCGGTCCAGGTTGACCAGCCGTCCGCCGGCGGCCTCCGCCACCGTGAGCATCGACCCGTCCACGTAGTCCGGGACGCCCGCGAGCATGGTCGCCGGCGGGTCGCCGAACCCACGCGGCCAATGGCGGCGGACGAGGTCGGGATTGCCGCCGATGCCGCCGCTCGCGACCACCACCGCCTGGGCGGTGAGGCTGAACTGCCCGACCGGTTCGCGTGGCGTCGGCACGCCCCGCGCCAGGTCGCTGGGCTCCAGCACGTTTCCGCGTACGGCGACGCCGCTCGCGCCGGCTTCGATGGCCGTGACCTGATGTCGGCCGCGCAGGCGCACCCGGTGGGAGGCGAGGATGCGGCGGGCGAAGGGCTCGACCAGACCGGGGCCGGTGCCCCAGGTGACGTGGAAGCGCGGGACGGTGTTGCCGTGCCCGGGCGCGGGATAGCCGCCCCGTTCGGCCCACTGGACCAGTGGGAACCAGCGCACACCGAGGTCGTACAGCCAGCGCCGCTTCTCCCCGGCCGCGAAGTGCACGTACGCCTCGGCCCAGCGGCGCGGCCAGTAGTCCTGCGGGCGGTCGAATGCTGCGCTGCCCAACCAGTCGGCCCACGCCAGATCCTCGCTGTCGCGGATCCCCAGGCGCCGCTGCTCCACCGAGTTGACCAGGAACAGGCCGCCGAACGACCAGTGCGCCTGACCTCCGAGCGAGGACTCGGCCTCCGCGTCCAGCACGATCACCGAGCGTTCCGCCGCGGCCAGCTCGTGGGCGACCACCAGCCCGGAGAGGCCGGAGCCGACCACGATCACGTCACAGTCCACGGTTTCGATGGTCTCAGACGCGACCACACTCGGCGGTGCGGACCGGTCCACGGTGCGCCTCGCCCTGGTTCTGCAGCGGTCTGCGCGACGGCCCTACGCTGGGGCCATGACCACCATCGACGCCGGGGTCGACGTGGACCACCTCAGCTCGGTGCTCAGCGCGACCGGTCCGGGCTCGGAACTGCGTTCGCCGATGACCGGTGAGCGGGTCGGCACGCTTCCCACCTCCACGGCCGGTGACGTCGCGGACGCCGCCGGGCGGGCTCGCGCCGCTCAGACCGGATGGGCGGCGCGGCCGGCCGGCGAGCGGGCGCAACTGCTGCTCGATTTCCACGACCGGTTGATGGAGCGGAGCGACGCCTTCGTCGACCTGCTGCAGACCGGCGGCGGCAAAGCCCGGTTGAGCGCCCTGGAGGAGGTGCTGCACGTCGCGCTGACCGCGCGGTACTACGGTCGGCGGGCGCCTCGCTACCTCCGCTCCGAGCGCGGCGAGGGCGTCTTCCCGATCCTGACCCGGATCGACCGGCACTACCGGCCGAAAGGCCTGGTCGGGGTGATCGCACCCTGGAACTACCCGCTGACCATGGCGATCTCCGACGGCCTCGCGGCCGTGGCCGCCGGCAACGCGGTCCTGCTCAAGCCCGATCTTCAGACCCCCCTGATCGCGCTCGCCGCGGTCGACCTCCTGCGCGAGGTGGGGATGCCCGACGACCTCTGGCAGGTCGTGCACGGCCCGGGCGACGTGGTCGGCCCGCAGCTCATCGAGGCCAGTGACTACGTCTGCTTCACCGGCTCCACGGCTACCGGCCGGTCGGTCGCCGCTCGCTGCGCCGAGCGGCTGATCGGGTGCTCGCTGGAGCTGGGCGGCAAGAACCCGCTGCTGGTGCTCGACGACGTCGACGTGGAGACCGCCGCCGAGGGCGCGGCGCGGGCGAGCTTCTCCAACGCCGGCCAGCTGTGCGTGTCGACCGAACGGATCTACGTGGCGGCGGCGCTCTTCGAGCCCTTCACCGCCGCGCTGGTGGAACGTGCGCGCGCGATCCGGCTCGGATCGGGACTGGACTACGACCACGACATGGGCGGTCTGATCAACCCCGCCCAACTCGAGCGGGTCAGCGGGCACGTCGAGGACGCCGTGGCCAAGGGGGCGACGGCTGCGGACGGGCGGTCGGGCTCGGCCCGACCTCGGGCCGCTGTTCTACGAGCCGACGGTGCTCACGGGGGTGACCTCGGGGATGGCCTGCTACGCGGATGAGACCTTCGGACCCGTGGTGAGCGTCTACCCGGTCGTCGACGACGAGGAGGCCGTGAGCATGGCCAACGCCTCCGACTTCGGTCTCAACGCCAGCGTCTGGACCGCAGATCCTGATCGTGGGCGTGACGTGGCAGCCAGGATCACGTGTGGCACGGTGAACGTGAACGACGGTTTCGCGGCCACGTTCGGCAGCATCGACGCGCCGATGGGCGGGATGAAGAATTCCGGCCTCGGCCGTCGCCAGGGTCGCGACGGCCTCCGGCGGTTCGTCGAGGTGCAATCGGTCGCCACCCAGTCGCTGCTGCCGATCGCGCCGAGCCACGGCATGAGCAGCGAAACGTTCGCGACGGCAATGTCGGGCGCGATGCGGCTGCTGCGGAGGCTCGGCCGGGCCTGATCAGGCGGCACCGGAGCCGCTCGACACGATTTTCCGCTCGATCCCTGTCGATCATGAATTCTTGGCTCTGCCGTGCCCGAATGGTTATCGATGACCGTCGAGACGTCATCTTGGTCACAACTGCCTTCCGATTTACCCGCCGCAGGCTGGCGATGGTCTCGCTTTCGTTTGCACAAGCTGACGTGCGCAACTTAGGTTCGACCTCGCGGGGCGCCCGAACGGGGCGCGGGGGCACAACTGGGAGTACACGATGGGCGCATCTTCGCGTCGGCATACACGCGCGGGCACGGCCGCCCGCTTGGCGCTGGGGACGCTGGTTCTGGCGTTGATGGGCACACTGCTGGCGCCGGTCTCGGCGGTGGCGGCGCGCGAGCCTGCTGCGGCGAGTGTTCCCAGCCGCTATCTGAACCAGCCGGTCAGCTGGGAGCCGTGCTACTTCGACGAGTTCTTCCGCGCCATCGAGCCGGACGCGCCGGTGACGCTGTGCACCAACGTGGTCGTGCCCATGGACTGGCGGCACCCGGACGCCCACCCCGACATCACCCTGGCCATCGCCTACTCCCAGGCCACCCGCTACTCCAAGGGTCTGCTGACCTCCAACCCCGGCGGACCCGGCGCGAACGGTCTGAACTTCACCGGTCTGCTCGCCCTGACCAAGACCCAGCTGTTCCGCGACTACGACCTGCTGGGCTTCGACCCGCGCGGGTTCGGTGACAGTGAGAACATCCGCTGCCTGACCACCGAGGCCAAACTGCAGGCGCTGCCCCAGGTGGACGACCCGCGGGTGCGCAACACCAAGAGCCACAAGGCCGAGCTGGCCGTGGCCAAGCTGCTCGGACAGGCGTGCACGAGCACCGAATTCGCGCAGTTCGTCAACACCCAGCAGACCGCGTACGACATGGACTTCCTGCGCGAGTTCCTGGGTCGAGACCACGGCGGCTACAAGAAGCTCAACTACATCGGCTACTCCTACGGGACGTGGCTGGGCACCTGGTACGCCGATACCTACCCGAGCCGGGTCGGCCGCTTCATCCTCGACTCGAACATGAACTGGACGCGCTCGATGTACGCCAACCAGCTCAGCGACTCGTTCTCCTTCCAGCGCCGTCGTGACCTGATGTTCTACCCGTGGCTCGCCCGACACCACAAGCAGTACGGGATGGGAACGACCACCGCCAAGGTGGCGAAGAGCTACGAGACCATCCGCGCCAACCTGCTCCGGGCCTACCGTCGCGGGGACTTCGTGCCGTCGCCGGCCGACGCCGATGCGGCGATCTTGAACCAGCTGTACGCGGACTGGCAGTTCGAGGACGCCGCCAACACCCTCTTCGACTTCAAGCTGATCGGCGCCGGTGGCGGCGATGCCGCCGCGCGGCGTCGGGTGGCTGCGCTCCGCGCGGACTCGCGCCTGCCCTATCCGCTGGTCCGCCGCGACGCCCAGGGGCCGGCGGTCCAGGAGGAGATGGTCGAGATCTACGGCGCGGGCGGCGACGCCGTCCGGTGCAACGACTCGCGCTACTCCCGCAACCTCACCACGTTGCTCAAGAGGTCCGACGCCGACGCCAAGAAGTACCGCTTCGTCGGCTACCTGAACACGGTCTCGATGTGCTCGTACTGGAAGTTCCCGTCCACGACCCGCACCATCGACCTCGCCGGGGTGCCGAGGATGCTGATGTTCCAGTCCGAGGGCGACCCGGCCACCTCGTACGAGGGCGCGCTCGAGGCCCACAAGAAGACGAGCGCGCACACCCGGCTGGTCTCGGTCGACAACGAGGGTCAGCACGCCCTCTACATCGACGGGCCGTCCCCGTGCGTGGACAAGCTCGGCGACGACTGGCTGTTCCGGGGCAAGATGGCGACCAAGGACATGGTCTGCGGTACCACGCCGCTTCCGCTGGACACCCGCGTCTACTCCTTCACCGGCCCGCTGAACGGACGCTCCTACCGGCTGGACGAACGGGCCAACGGGACCCGGACCGTCGGTGGCGCGAACGAGGCGCTGCGGAAGGCCCGCGAGCAGGCGGCCGGTCTGCAGCGACCCTGAGCCGGCTGCGAGCACTAGACTCCTCGTTCTCCGGCAACGGATGAGGGCTGATCCGGCAACCGATGAGGTCCTCCCCGGCGAACAGATGAGGGCGCGATGACCCAGCACGACCACGACCTGGTGGTGGTGATCGATTTCGGAGCGCAGTACGCCCAGCTGATCGCGCGGCGAGTGCGCGAGGCGAAGGTCTACTCCGAGATCATGCCGCACACGGCAAGCGTCGAGCAGATCCTCGCTCGCCGCCCGAAGGCGGTGATCCTGTCCGGCGGCCCCTCCTCGGTGTACGAGCCGGGCGCCCCGCGATTGGACCCTCGCCTGCTGGACAGCGGTACCCCGGTGTTCGGGATCTGCTACGGATTCATGGCGATGGCTCAGGTGCTGGGCGGCTCGGTCGCCCGGACGGGGATGCGGGAGTACGGGCGCACCGCCGTCACCGTCACCGACCCCGGGACGCTCCTCGCCGGGCTGCCACAGAGTCTCAGCGCGTGGATGTCGCACGGCGACGAGGTGACGGCCGCGCCGGCCGGCTTCCGGGTGATCGCGACGTCCCCGCGCGCGACGGTGGCCGGCTTCGAGGACGTCGGGCGGCAGTTGGCCGGGGTGCAGTGGCACCCCGAGGTGCTGCACAGCGAGCACGGCCAGCGTGTCCTGGAGCGGTTCCTGATCGATATCGCCGGCTGCCGGCCGACGTGGACCATGGCCGGCGTCGTCGAGGACTCGGTGCTGGCGATCCAGCAGCAGGTCGGGGACAAGCACCTGATCTGCGGCCTCTCGGGCGGCGTCGACTCGGCCGTGGCTGCTGCCCTGGTGCAGCGGGCCGTGGGCCACCAGCTCACCTGCGTCTTCGTGGACCACGGGCTGTTGCGCCAGGGCGAGGCCGAGCAGGTCGAACGGGATTTCGTGGCCGCCACCGGGGTCGACCTCAAGGTGGTCGAGGCCGCCGACCAGTTCCTGGACGCGCTGGCCGGGATCACCGACCCGGAGGCCAAGCGCAAGATCATCGGCCGCGAATTCATCCGCACCTTCGAGGCAGCCGCGCGCGAGGTGGTGGGGGAGGACGGGGACGTGGAGTTCCTGGTCCAGGGCACCCTCTACCCGGATGTGGTCGAGTCCGGCGGGGGCGAGGGCGCGGCCAACATCAAGAGCCACCACAACGTCGGCGGGCTGCCCGGAGGATCTGCAGTTCCGGCTCATCGAGCCGCTGCGGACGCTGTTCAAGGACGAGGTGCGCGCGGTCGGCGAGCAGTTGGGCCTGCCGGCGGAGATCGTCTGGCGGCACCCGTTCCCCGGTCCGGGACTAGCCATCCGGATCATCGGCGAGGTGACCCGGGAGCGGCTCGCCCTCTTGCAACAGGCCGACGCGATCGCCCGCGCCGAACTCACCGCCGCCGGGCTGGACCGCGACATCTGGCAGTTCCCGATCGTCCTGCTGGCCGACGTCCGCTCGGTCGGGGTGCAGGGTGACGGTCGGACGTACGGGCATCCGGTCGTGCTTCGTCCGGTGACCAGCGAGGACGCGATGACCGCGGACTGGGGCCGTCTCCCGTACGAGGTGCTGGAGCGGATCAGCACCCGGATCACCAACGAGGTGGACGAAGTCAACCGGGTGGTGCTGGACATCACCAGCAAACCGCCCGGCACGATTGAGTGGGAGTAGGCGCCAACAGGCCGAGGAGGATGGTGTCGAACGATCGACCCACTGCGCGGCAACCGAGCACGCACCGGGCTGGTAAAGGGGCTGCCGGTTGCGGCGCCCGCCTTAGACTGAGCTCAGCTGCAGGCTCGAACCCGTGTGCGACAGCACCTGCCGCCATTCGCCGAAACACCGAAGGATCGATCAGTGTCTGAGAACCTCGCCCCGACCACCCATTCGCCTGCCCAGACCGGGACCGCCCGGGTCAAGCGCGGCATGGCCGAGATGCTCAAGGGCGGGGTGATCATGGACGTGGTCACCGCCGAGCAGGCCAAGATCGCCGAGGATGCCGGGGCGGTGGCGGTGATGGCGCTCGAGCGGGTGCCCGCCGACATCCGGGCCCAGGGCGGCGTGTCACGGATGAGTGACCCCGACATGATCGACGGCATCATCGCCGCGGTGTCGGTCCCGGTGATGGCCAAGGCCCGGATCGGGCACTTCGTCGAGGCCCAGGTGCTGCAGTCGCTCGGCGTGGACTACATCGACGAGTCCGAGGTCCTGACGCCGGCCGACTACGCCAACCACATCGACAAGTGGCAGTTCCGCGTCCCGTTCGTCTGCGGTGCGACCAACCTGGGCGAGGCGCTCCGGCGCATCACCGAGGGTGCAGCCATGATCCGGTCCAAGGGCGAGGCGGGCACCGGCGACGTCTCGAACGCGACCACCCACATGCGCCAGATCCGCGCCGAGATCCGGCGGCTGACCACCATGGCACCCGACGAGCTGTTCGTCGCCGCCAAGGAGCTGCAGGCCCCGTACGAGCTGGTGGCCGAGATCGCCGCCGCCGGCAAGCTTCCGGTGGTGTTGTTCACCGCGGGAGGGCATCGCCACCCCGGCCGATGCCGCCATGATGATGCAGCTCGGCGCGGAAGGCGTCTTCGTCGGCTCGGGGATCTTCAAGTCCGGCAATCCGGCGGAGCGGGCCGCCGCGATCGTCAAGGCGACCACCTTCTACGACGACCCGGACGTGATCGCCAAGGTCTCCCGCGGGCTGGGCGAGGCCATGGTCGGGATCAACGTGGAGGACGTGCCCCAGCCGCACCGGCTGGCCGAACGCGGTTGGTGAGCCTCCCGACCGTCGGGGTGCTGGCGCTGCAGGGCGACGTGCGCGAGCACGCCGCAGCGCTGACGTCAGCCGGAGCGCTGCCCCGGCGGGTCCGGCGAGTCGAGGATCTGGTCGGGCTGCAGGGCATCGTCCTGCCTGGCGGCGAGTCCACCACCATCGACAAGCTCTCGCGGATCTTCGAGCTGCGCGAGCCGCTCGTCCAGGCCCTGCGCGCCGGGACTGCCCGCGTACGGTTCCTGCGCCGGGATGATCCTGCTCGCCGACCGGCTGCTGGACGGAACCGCTGACCAGCAGACATTCGGCGGGCTGCCGATCACCGTCCGGCGCAACGCCTTCGGGCGCCAGGTGGAGTCGTTCGAGGCCGACGTCGAGCTGACCGGAATCGGTGGCGGCCCGGTTCATGCGGTCTTCATCCGGGCACCCTGGGTGGAGCAGGTGCACGCGCCGGTCCAGGTGCTCGGCGAGGTGACTCCGCCCGAGTCGGGTGTCGCCGCGGATCATCGCTCTGCGGTACGAGCAGCTGATCGCGACCGCCTTCCATCCCGAGGTCACCGACGACCTCCGGATCCACCGCTACTTCCTGGACCTGATCCGCTCGTCCTGAGTACGAGTGGACCTACGGGGCCGCCGGACCCCGAAGACGTCGCACGCGTGACTTCCGGCAAGGTGTCCTGCCCCGACACCACGGGGATCGGCTACCGCAACGGCTCCTCCTGCGGTCGGTCGGGATCGGTTCCGTCCGCTGGCGCCGGGATGTCTGACCAGTCGGGGCCGCTGACTCCGACTCCTCGAGCGGTGCCGACGCCTCGGGCGGTGCCGACTCCGCGGGCGGTGCCGACTCCTCCTCGGGCGCGCGCTCCGTCGGGTGCGGGTGACACCTCGGCGCCTTCCGGTGCAGGCGCGTACTCGGCCGGGTCGGACTCGTACGCCGCTGGGGCGTGGGGCTCACTCGGCGCGGCCGAGGTCGGTTCGGGGCCGGGCGGAGGCGTGTACGGGGCGGGGCCCGCCGAGGGATCCGGCTGACGCTGCTCCCAGGGTGCCCCCTCGGTGCCCCAGATGGTGTCGTCGCCGGCTCCGGCCTCACGGTAGGGCGGATACGCCGGAGAGGTCGGCGGGCTGGGAGGGCTGGGCGGGCTGGGGGGTCGGTGCGTAGGCCGGTGCGGACGGCGGTGTCGGCGACCATTCTCCGGCGTAGCCCTGAGGGCCTCGAACCGGCGGATAGGACTGACCGCCGGCGCTACCGGAATCCTCCTCGGGCACCACGAACAGGGCCACGATGTAGAGGACCACAGGGATGCCGGTGAACAGGGCAATGATGACCGTCAGGATGCGGACCAGCGTCGGGTCCATGTTGAGGTACTGCGCGACGCCTCCGCAGACCCCGCCGATCAGCCGGTTGGACTTGCTGCGCAGGAGCTTCTTCGGAGTCTGGGGTGGGTAGGGGCTACTCATCGCACGGCCTTTCGGAGTCGAGGGTGTCGAGGGCGGCTGAGATCGCTCATTCTTCCTGGCGCCTCACTGGGGCTTGTTCCGGGACAGGGCGAGACCGAGGATACCGACGGCGGTCAGCGCCAGAGGGGCGATGATCTTCACCAGTCCCCAGTTCAGCGGACCGACCCACGCGTACCACAGCACGCCGCCCGCCATACAGGTGAGCAGCACCCCGAAGATCAGCGCCACCACGTCGTAGCTCGCCTTCATCGATGCACCTGCACGTTGCCGGCGTCGGCGGACAGGTCCAGAGTGAGGGTCGGCTGGCCATCGGCGGGATTCAGCGGGTCAGCGATCTGACCGTGCAGATCAGGCCCTGACCTGGCCGGCGTGGAGAGCACCTGCACCGAGCCGACGTCGAGCCGGTAGTTGACCACGACGCGCACCTGCGGTGGGACCACGACCTCGACGGAACCGACCTCCACGGCTGCGGCGTAGCTGGCGTCCTCGCTCAACTGCAGCCGGCTCAGATCGACCACCAGCCGTCCGGCCTCGATCCGGTCGCCGCCGATCGGGGCGTCGGAAAGGGTGGCGTAGCTGCGGGTGATCGGGGGGGCGGCGGCGAGCACCGCGGGGATCGCCTGCGCGGTGCTCACACCGAGTACGGCGATCGCGAGAAGCACCGCCGCCGGCAGCAGGCCGCGGGCCCGGCCGAGCCAGGTCGCCACCACCAGCGTCAGGCCCAGGATGAGCAAGGGCACCGCGACGTACGCGACCACCGGCACCGTGGCTCCGAGCGACTGGGCGACCCCCAGCCCGGACAGGCTCAGTCCGAGCACGATCAGCGACACCAGACGCAGACGCTTGGCCGGGCGGGTGTCGCAGGCTCTCACCGGCGGCGCACCCGGAGCGGCTGCCGGCTCGGCGTACAGCCCGACGGGATCGGGAGCGGCCAGGAAGGCGCTGTGCTCGTCAGGCTCGGGATCCACCGGGTCGCCGTGGACAGGAGGTTCGCCGGCGGGGGCGCCGGCCAACCGCCCGGCGAGCCGGTCGCAGGCTCACCGGCGTACTCCTGACGAGCGGGCGGCGTCGCGCTCGGCCATGAAGCGGGCGTTCTCCTGGATGCGGCGTTGCCAGGCTTGCGGCAGCCTCGGTGAACGGTGTCGGCGGGCCGGGGTAGCGGAGGAGTTGCGGCTCCGGGACAGCGGGCGTACCCGGCTCGACCGAGAGCGGCGGCGTCGGCCGCTCGGTCCGACCGGCCTGGCGTTGCTTGTAGACGCCGAAGTACCAGACCACCGCGATGACGATCGCCGGTCCGAAGCTGAACGGAGTCAGCTTGCCGAACGCGGCGAAGACGGCGAGCGAGGCCAGGACCACCAAGCTCACCCAGAGCTCTCGCGGCCACCGCCGGATCGTGGTGCCGAACAGGTCGTCGGCGGGCGCGGTGTCCTTGCCCTCGACCGGGATCAGAAGCCAACCAGCCAGGTAGAGGACGAGGCCGACGCCGCCACTGAGTGCCAGCAGCGCCCAACCGACACGAACCAGAACGGGGTCGACGTTCCAGCGCAGGGCGACGCCGCCGCACAGCCCGGCGACTTTGGCGTCGGACGCGCTGCGCCGAATGGTCCACATCGAACTCATGGGTCCATCCTGCCCAGCGGGTTACCCTCGAACCATCAGGGACGACCCCCAAACCTCCCCGCTGTTCGGCCGTCCGATGCGGCCGCGTCGTCGTGTCGGGCTTGCGTGCCCCGGCTCGGGGACAACTCGGGGGCCACCCTGCTGGTCGAAGGACCAGGTGAATGTGAGGGTAGAGGCATCATGACCGCCACCGACTCGAGCCGGATCGAGCCGCCGACCAGCGCGCCGCCCGGCTCGGGCGCGGGTTCGCCCGGACCCCCGCGCGCCGAGGCGGGGCCGTACGCCGGGACGGGGCCGACGCCGGACGGGCCGACGGACGGGCCGAACCCGGACGGACGGGGGGACAGGCCTGTCTGCGGACAGCACCGAAGAGCGTCCCGGAGAGCGGCGCCGGGCGACACGGGTGGCCGAAGGTGCCTGGTTGGGCGGCGTGGCCACCGGCCTGGCCCGCCATCTCGGCTGGCCGGTGATGGTCATCCGGGTGTGCTTCGTGGCGTTGATGACCTTGCAGTTCATCGGCGTTCTCGCCTACGGCGCCCTGTGGTTGCTGATGCCGGCGGATTCCGCGCCGCAGGCGCCGGGACTGGAGGCGGCTACCCGCAAGGGCATGCGGGACGGGAGGGGTTCGGCACGCCGGATCGACTGGGGGGTGCTGCTCGCTTTCCTCGCCCTCGGCGCCGGACTGCTCTGGCTGGTGCAGAACAGCCGATTCGGGATCAGCTCGCAGCTCTTCTGGCCGGTCGCGTTCGCCTGCGCCGGCGCCGCGCTGGTGTGGCGGCAGGCCGACAGCTCCCAGCACAGGCGTTGGCGGGCCGAGGCGGGTGGCAAGGCCTGGCTCGCGCCCCTGGTCGCCCGGGGTGGATGGCCCGCTCTGGTCCGGGTGATCGTCGGGCTGAGCCTGGTCGGTGCCGCCCTGGGCCTCGTCATCGCTCAGCAGGGCCGGGTGGACTCTGCTACCCCAGGTGATGGCGATGACGACGCTGGCGCTCGGTGGCCTGGCCATCGTCCTGGCGCCCTGGCTCCATCGCTCCCGTTCGGCACTCAACGAGGCCCGGGCCGCCAAGGTGCGCGCGGACGCACGGGCCGACATGGCCGCGCATCTGCACGATTCCGTGCTGCAGACGCTCGCGCTGATCCAGCGGCAGTCCGACGACCCGAAGGCGGTGCAGCAGTTGGCCCGTCGTCAGGAGCGCGAACTGCGCACCTGGCTCTACGGAGACGAGGTGCCCGAGACCACCCTCAAGGCGGCGCTGAGTGCGGCGGCGGCCGAGGTCGAGGACGAGCGTGCCGTCCCGGTGGAGCTGGTGGTGGTCGGCGACTGCGAGACCTCAGATCCGGTCCAGGCCCTCGTCCGCGCCGCACGCGAGGCGATGGTCAACGCGGCCAAGCACTCCGGGGCCGACAAGATCGACGTGTACGCCGAGGTCGACGAGGAGGTGATCGAGGTGTTCGTCCGCGACCGCGGCCGGGGCTTCGACATCGAAGGCGTGGCCGAGGACCGGATGGGCGTCAAGGGCAGCATCATCAACCGCATGTCCCGGCACGGCGGGAGCGCTACCGTGCGTTCCACTCCCGGCGACGGGACCGAGGTACGACTGGAGATCAGACGATGACCGATCAGACCCGTCCCCACCTGCCGCAGCCGCCGGCGGGTCCACCCGCCGGTACCCGCGCATCTCAGGGGCCCGCGGGATCAGTCCCACCCGCCCCGTCTTCCGGACCGGCCGTCGAGCGCGGACCGTACCGGGTCGTCGTGGTGGACGACCACGCCATGTTCCGGAGCGGGGTGAAGGCCGAGATCGGCCGGTTCGTCGCCGTGGTGGGCGAGGCGGCGGACGCGGACAAGGCCATCGCCGTCGTTCTGCACACGCCGGCCCGACGTGGTGTTGCTCGACGTGCACCTGCCCGGTGGCGGCGGGGTCGAGGTGCTGCGCAAGGTCCACGAGAAGAACCCGGAGCAGAAGTTCCTGGCGCTGTCGGTCTCCGATGCCGCGGAGGACGTCATCGGGGTGATCCGCGCCGGAGCCCGTGGCTACGTGACCAAGTCGATCAACGGCACCGAGCTCGTGGACGCGATCCGTCGGGTGGCGGAAGGGGACGCGGTGTTCTCGCCCCGACTCGCCGGCTTCGTGCTGGACGCCTTCTCCGGCGCGATCGATCTGGCCGCCGTGGACGAGGACCTGGACCGGCTGTCCCAGCGCGAACGCGAGGTGCTCCGGCTGATCGCCCGCGGCTACGCGTACAAGGAGGTGGCCAAGGAACTGTTCATCTCGATCAAGACCGTCGAGACCCACGTGAGCAGCGTGCTGCGGAAGTTGCAGCTGTCCAATCGGCACCAGCTGACCCGGTGGGCGACCGACCGCCGGCTCGTCTGAGCTGCAGGGTCTGAGTTCACTGGTCTGGGTTTCGACTGGTCTGGGCACCGTCTCCGAGCCCGTTGCACGCGGCCGTCAGGCGCGGGCGCGGTTGCGCGTGATCAGGCCCCAGATGACCAGGGCCAGCAGGCTGCCGCCGACGGCCAGGACCCAGGTGCGGATGTCGAAGAAGCCGCCCAGTCCGACGTTGAAGATCGCGCTGCCCAGGAAACCGCCGACCAGGGCGCCCACGACGCCCAGCACGAGCGTGGCGATCCAACCGCCCGACTGCCGGCCCGGCAGGATCGCCTTGGCGATGGCACCCGCGAGCAGTCCCAGAACAATCCAACCGAGAATTCCCATGCCGGCTCAACCTACCGCCGCGGCCAACCGGAACCGCCGCAACAGCGGCGAAGGCCCGATCCCGGGCGTGGCGGAGTGCCCTCGGAATGCGCATCGAGCGCCTAGTCTCACCAGGTATGGAGATCGTGCATCAGCTCGTGGTGCTCCTGCACCTGATCGGGTTCGCGGCGCTCTTCGGCGGCTTCCTGGTGCAGGTGCGCACCCGGACACCGGAGATCAACGCGGCCATGCTGCACGGAGCGCTGACCCAGCTGATCACCGGCATCGTGCTGGTGGTCCTCAGCGAGCTCGGTCCGGACCCGGTGAACCACGTGAAGGTCGCCGTCAAGCTCCTGGTGACCATTTTCGTCGTGGTGGTCGTGGTGATGAACCGCAAGTACGCCGCCGTCCCGCGTGGGCTCTGGGGCCTCATCGGCGGCCTGACGCTGGCGAACGCGGCGGTGGCGGTGCTCTGGCAGTAAGTTCGCCTGGATGAGACTTTCGGCCCGGGTGGACTACGCGCTCCGCGCAATGGCTGAGCTGGCCGCCGCCGATGCTCCCCGGACGGTCGAGCAGCTCTCGGCGGCCCAGCAGGTGCCGAACAAGTACCTGGAGAGCATTCTCGGTGAGCTGCGCCGGGGTGGCCTGCTGCGCAGCCAGCGCGGGCCCGACGGCGGGTACCGGCTGGCCCGTCAGGCGGCGGGGATCAGCATCGCGGAGGTGATCCGGGCCCTCGACGGCGAGTTGGCCAACGTGCGCGGCAGCCGGCCCGAGGATCTCACCTACGTCGGCGCGGCGGCTCCGCTGCAGCAGGTCTGGATCGCCCTGCGGGCCTCCGAGCGCGCGATCCTGGAGAGTGTGACCCTGGCGCACGTCGCCAGCGGCGAGTTGCCCGAGTCCGTCACGTCCCTGGCCGCCAACCCCTCCGCCTGGAGCTGATCGCTCCGCCTGTACGCCAGGTCCGGGCCCGAGATTGTTCGACATTCGAGACGCAGGGGGGTGCGCGTACGCCGCTCCGACTACAGTTCCTCCTAATTCCTAGTAAGTCTGTAGACAACTAGTAGCTCTGACTGGACTGCACCTGGGAGTCGATCCCCCGGAACGAGTGAGGCACGCAGATGCGCAAGCTGGTCATCCTGGCCCTGGTCGGGCTGCTCGCCCAACTGGTCGACGGCAGCTTGGGGATGGGCTACGGCGTCACGTCGTCGACCCTGCTGGTGCTGGCCGGCCTGACGCCGGCCGCTGCTTCCGCCTCGGTCCACTTCAGCGAGATCGGCACCAACCTGGCCTCGGGTCTGTCGCACTGGAAGCTCAAGAACGTCGACTGGCGGGTCGTGGCCAGGATCGCCGGGCCGGGCGCCATCGGTGCGTTCCTCGGCGCCACGGTGTTGTCGGCCCTGTCCACCGCGTCGGCGAGGCCGGTGATGTCGGCGATCCTGGCGACGCTCGGCGTCTACATCCTGGTGCGGTTCATCCTCGGCGTCAGGCCGCGGCTCAAGAAGCAGCTCACGCTGCGCTTCCTGGCCCCGCTCGGACTGTTCGCGGGCTTCGTCGACGCGACCGGCGGCGGCGGCTGGGGGCCGGTGGCGACACCGGCGTTGCTGACCGACGGTCGGCTCGAGCCGCGCAAGGTGATCGGCTCGATCGACACCGCCGAGTTCGCCGTCAGCGCGGCAGCCTCGATCGGCTTCCTGGTCGGTCTCGGCGCGTCCGGGATCCACTGGGGCTTCGCGCTGGCCCTGCTGGCCGGCGGGCTGGTCGCCGCCCCGGTGGCGGCGTACCTCGTCCGGATCGCACCGGCTCACCTGCTGGGAGTCGCCGTCGGCGGCCTGATCCTGCTCACCAACGCCCGGACCCTGTTCGGCTCCTTCGACGTGGATGGTCCGGTCAGGATCGCGGCGTACGTCGCCATCCTGCTGGTCACCGTCGCGGGCCTGTACGTGGCCCGGCTGCGGGCCCGGCGCCAGCGTGCGGCTGAAGGAGCCGGTGAGACCGCCGGCGAGGCGTCGCGGGAGCCCGTCCGCGCCTGATCAGCCCCTCGATCGGCCGAGGCTGGTCAGAGCAGCGGGCGTAACGGGGTCAGCACAGTCTCGGAGAACTTGACCATGGCGTGCCGGCTCTGCCACTCCGGCAGGGTGAGTTCGACGGTGTTGGAGGAGTCCACGGCAAAGATCTCCTCCATCTGCGCGGCCACGTCGGGATTGAAGACCTCCATGTTGATCTCGTAGTTGCCGTTGAGGCTCAGCCGGTCGATGTTCGCCGTGCCGATGGTGGACCACTGGCCGTCGATGGTCGCGGTCTTGGCGTGCACCATGGCCCCCTGATAGAGCAGCAGCCGTACGCCACCGCGCAGCAGCTGTCCGTAGAAGCCCCGGGACAGCCAGTCGGCGACGATGTGGTTGGACTCGGCCGGGATGATGATGCGCACGTCCACGCCCCGCCGGGCCGCGCGGATCAGGCCGGCCAGCATGTCCTCGTCCGGGATCAGGTAGGCGTGGGTCAAGAAGATGTGGTGCGATGCCCGGTCGATCGCGTCCAGGTACATGCCGCGGATCGGGTAGACCATGTTGCGCGGGACGTTGCGGTGGATCCTGATGTCGGGCTGCCAGGTGCGACTGCCGAAATCGGGCAGGGCTGCGCGTCGGCGTCCGGCCCACAGGTTCCAGTAGTCGATGAACGCGTTCTGCACGTCCCAGACGATGTCGCCGGTCAAGCGTGCGTGCGTGTCGCGCCAATCCGTGGCGTAGAGACTGCCGATGTTGTAGCCGCCGAGGAAGGCGACGTGGTCGTCCACCACCAGCAGCTTGCGGTGGTCGCGCCCGCTGTTGCGCGGGAAGCGGAAGCCCGAAGCGATCAGCGGATGGCGGCGTACGGCGACGTTCGCCGGGAAGGTGAAGAAGCTGCGGGGGACGACCAGGTTCGCGAACTCGTCGAACACGACGTAGACCTTGACGCCGCGGTTCGCGGCGTCGATCATCGCGTCCTTGAAGGCGTGGCCGACCGCGTCGCTCTTCCAGATGAAGCTCTCGAAGAACACCCGCGAGCGGGCCTGCGCGATCGCGTCGAGCATGTCGCGGTAGAGATCCTCGCCATAGGTGTAGACCGTCACCTCCGAGCCACCGGCGGTGACCGAGCGTGGCGGGACCCGGGGGAAACTCGCGGGTTTGCGCAGCCGCTTACGTCGGTAGTCGACCACGACCAGGGCCAGCAGGGTCGCGCCCTGGACGGCGGCGATCGCCTGGAGGATGCGCTTCAGGATCAAGCGCAACGAGATGGTGCGGGCCCACATGGGGTCTAACGTACGCGGGCATCGCGTCGGCGCATGTCCTGCAGGCCCGGAGCGCGTATCGGTCCGCTGTCGGCGAAGACGTCTAGGGTGGTCTGCGACATGTCCACCGCACCTCAGCTCGATGCCGCGACGCTGCGCGACCAGCTTCGTGGCCGGGCGGCCCAGCCGTCGCGCAATCACCGCGAGCGGCTGCTGGACGGGCTCAACCCGCCGCAACGGGAGGCCGTGCTCCACCAGGGTTCGCCGGTGCTGGTGGTGGCAGGCGCCGGTTCGGGCAAGACGCGGGTGCTGACCCGCCGGATCGCCTATCTGGTCAGTGAGCGGCGGGCCCATCCCGGCTCGATCCTGGCCATCACCTTCACCAACAAGGCCGCGGCCGAGATGCGCGGACGGGTGCTCGACCTGGTCGGCAACCGGGCGAAGCTGATGTGGGTGTCGACCTTCCACTCGGCGTGCGTGCGGATCCTGCGGGCGGAGATCGGGCGCTTCAACCTGTCGCGCAGCTTTTCCATCTACGACGACGCCGACTCCAAACGGCTGATGCAACTGGTCGCCCAGGATCTCGACCTGGACCCGAAGAAGTTTCCGGTGCGCCCCATCATGAACTGGGTCTCCGCCCGCAAGAACGACCTCGTGGACTACGAGTCGGCGGCGGCTCAGGCCGCCACCCCGCTGGAGCAGACCCACGCGGCGGCGTACGCGGAGTACCAGCGCCGGCTGCTCGCGGCCAACGCCCTCGACTTCGACGACCTCATCATGACCACGGTGCACCTGCTGCAGGCCTTCCCCGACCTGCGGGAGCAGTACCGACGGCGGTTCCGCCACGTGCTGGTGGACGAGTACCAAGACACCAACCATGCCCAGTACGCACTCATCCGCGAGTTGTGCGCGCAGGTGCAGGGATCTGGCTCCCGCCGACGAGGTCGGTCCGGTCGCGATCGAGGCACCCGAGCTGATGGTGGTGGGTGACTCCGACCAGTCCATCTACGCCTTTCGCGGAGCGACCATCCGCAACATCAACGACTTCGAGTCCGACTTCCCCGGCGCACGGGTGATCATGCTGGAGCAGAACTACCGCTCCACCCAGACCATCCTCAACGCCGCCAACGCGGTGATCGTGCAGAACGAGCACCGCAAGGCCAAGAACCTGTGGTCAGACGCCGGTGACGGCGAGCCGATCGTGGGCTACGTCGCCGACTCCGAGCACGACGAGGCCCAGTTCGTGGCCAAGGAGATCCAGCGGCTGCGCGAGGAGGGGGAGAGCCGCTACGGCGACGCGGCGGTCTTCTACCGCACCAACGCCCAGTCCCGGACGTTCGAAGAGGTCTTCATCCGGGCAGGACTGCCGTACAAGGTCGTCGGCGGGGTGCGCTTCTACGAGCGACGCGAGGTGCGCGACGCGGTCGCCTACCTGCGGGCGATCGGCAACCGGAGCGACGACGTGTCCGTACGTCGGGTGCTGAACGTACCGAAGCGAGGCATCGGCGACCGGGCCGAGGGCGCCGTCGCCGACCTCGCGGCGCGGGAGAGCATCAGCTTCGGCGAGGCGCTGCAGCGGGTCGACGAGATCGCGGGCCTGGCCACCCGCTCGGCCCACCAGCTGCGGTGGTTCTCGGCCCTGCTCGACGAGCACGAGCAGATGGTGCGCGACGGCTTCCCCGCCGACGCCATCTTGTCCAGCGTGCTGGACAAGTCGGGATACCTCGAGGCGCTGCACCACTCGACCGACCCCCAGGACGAGACGCGGCTGGAGAACCTCAAGGAGTTGATCACCGTCGCGCGCGAGTTCGTGGCGGGGGTCGCCACCCTGGCCGACCTCGCCGACGCCGACGACGCCGACGAGTTCGGGGTCCTCGCCGACCTGGGACCCGTCCCGGGCCGCGGCGACCTGGACGCGGCGCTGGATCCCGAGACCGACCTTGCGGCCGGCGCGGCCGAGCCGGACGCCTCGCTCGGCGCCTTCCTGGAGCGGGTCGCCCTGGTGGCGGACTCCGACCAGATCCCGGCGGGCCCCGACGGCGAGGACGCGGGTGTGGTCACCCTGATGACCCTGCACACCGCCAAGGGCCTGGAGTTCGATGACGTCTTCCTCACCGGTCTCGAGGACGGTGTGTTCCCGCACCAACGCGCGCTGGAGGGTAAACAGGCGCGCAGTGAGCTCGCCGAGGAGCGCCGACTGGCCTACGTCGGCATCACCCGGGCCCGGCAGCGGCTCTACCTGACCCGCGCCATCGCCCGCTCGGTGTGGGGTTCTCCCCAGCACAACCCGCCGAGCCGGTTCCTCGGCGAGGTGCCGGACCGGCTGATCGACTGGCGGCGTACTGCGGCGGCGGTGACCAGTTGGCGCAACACCTCGGCCACCTCGGCCAATCGCGCCTGGCGGAACACGGTCGGTTTCGGCGCCGGTCGTCCCACGGTGCGGTCGATCCCGTCGCTGGCCGCGGGTGACCGGGTTCTGCACACGACCTTCGGGATGGGCAAGGTGGTCGCCACCTCGGGACAGGGCGACGGCTCCCTCGCCGACGTGGACTTCGGCTCGGCCGGGATCAAGCGGCTCTCACTGAAGCACGCGCCGCTGGAGAAGATCTGAGGAGCTGAGCCGGCGCTCCCGCCGCTCAGCCGTCGAGCCGCCTCAGCTACGGAGCCGGCGAAGGGCCCGACGCAGCAGACTCGTGGCCGGGGCGGGGGAGGCAGCCAGGTCGTCCGTGGCCCAGACGGCTGTCCCTGGTCCGACCTGCACGTCGGGAAGGAGCCGGAACGCGCCGGCCACCGTCGCCGGATGCCGTCCCGGTGGCAGCTCGAGCCCCTCCGGCAGCCGTAGAGTCGCGCGACCGGACTCCGCCGCGGGCAGTAGGTGGGCGGTGACCGGCCGGTCGCCGACCGCCAGGCTGACCGGGACGCCCTCGGTGGGCAGCCGCCCCTCCAGCTCGACACGCGAGGCCCCGGGACGCGGCCTGCTGCTCGCCTCCCTGCGGCGCGGCGTGAGGTGCTCGGCGATCCACTCCTGCCGGTCGCGGACCTCCAGGTGCAGCTTCGCGCCGGAGGCGGACCAGTCCGGCCGAACCGCAATCGGCGCCGCGCCGAGTATCCGCCACAGCCGGTCGGCCCGCTGCGCCGCCTTGGGCATCACCAGCCGTCGTCGGCGGCTGATCCCGAGAAGTTGGCCGGTGAACCAGACCGCGTAGCGGCCGGGCGGCAGCGGGTGACTGTCGGCGGCCGTGGCCGGGTCGACCGCGATCTCGCCCGTCAGCATCACCCGGCACCCGCCGTCGGTCAGCTCGTCGAGGACCGGGGTGAGTTCGCCCTCGGGGTACCACCAGGTGTGGCTGTCGACCTCCTCGAGCTGCAGCTGCGCTTGGGCGTCCAGCAGCGGGTCCCCGACGGCGTACGGGTGGACGTGCGGCAGACCTTCGGTGAGCCGGGGATCGAGGGTGAGCTGTCCCGCCTCGTCCACGAGGCGTACCGGGGTTCGGTCGGGGTGGGCCAGGCTGAAATCCACCGTGGCCCGTAGCACCCCGTCCTCGCCGACGCCGACTGCGCGCCGTTCGATGATCGGCACGAGCCCGGCGATCCGATGGGCGAGCGCGTACGCCGCCTCCTGTTCGCCTGCCTCGACCAGCTGCGCCGCGCAGCCGGGTGACGGCCGGCAGTCCGGTGCGGACCTCGGGCGGGAAGCACTCCCGGGCGACGGCGCTGAGGTGCGGGAACGCCTCGCGCCAATCGGTGCGGCTCTCGTCGAGGATGTAGCGCTCCATCACCCGACTCAGCGTCTCGAGCCGATAGAGCCGGCGCATGAGCTGGTGGCGGAGGTCAGCCGGCAGGTCGGCCTCGCGGAGCGTCGCGATCAACACCCGCAGCCGCGCATAGTGGTCGGCCACCTCGAACGGCGCCACGCTGGAATTGCCGCCGTCCTCGCGCCGGTGCCACAGGTAGCAGGTGTAGTCGGCAACCACCGACAGGCGCGGGTTGGCCGCGTACGCGCGCAACACGAAGAGCAGATCCTCCATCCGCCAGTAGCCCTCGGGGAAGGCGATCCCGTGCTCGCTCAGGAAGGCGCGGCGGAACATCTTGTGCCCGGTCAGGGACTCGATGGCGGCGACGTCGGCCAGCGTGCCCGACTCCACCGACCGGCGGAACGCCGGATTGGGGGTGGCCATCCCGCCGCCGAGCTTGCCCAGCACGATGTCGGAGCGGTTGCGGTGCCCGACGGCGTACAACCGTGCCAGGGCTTCGGGCGCGAGCTCGTCGTCCTGGTCGACGAACTGGATGTACTCCGCACGTGAGGCGGCGATGCCGACGTTACGGGGTTTGCCCGGCCAGCCGGAGTTCTCCTGCGTCAGGCAGCGGACGTGCGGGTAGCGAGTGGCCAGCGCCGCCAACCGGGCCGCCGAGTCGTCGGTCGAGCCGTCGTCGACGTAGATGACCTCGTAGGCGTCCGGTCCGATGGACTGGTGGAGCAGTGAGGGGGCGCAGCGGTCGAGGTGGGCGCCGGCGTTGAACACCGGGACGACGACACTGACCGCGAGCACGGCCACCAGTCTGTCCCATCGCCGCAGGCGCGCGCAGCACGCCGGGGGCGAGGCCGCTGCCTCAGCGCGACGGGGAGGAAGGCTCTGCGGTGGCGCTCACGGCTTCAGTCCGTGCGCGTTCAGCCAGCCCATGGGGTCGACCGCGCGGTAGACGTCGCCCGGCTCCACGCCTGCGGGGTAGACCTCGAAGTGCACGTGCGGACCGAACGTGCGTCCGGTCATGCCGATCGCACCGACCGCCTGACAGGCAGAGACGGTCTGGCCGGTACTCACGCTGACGGTGGACATGTGGGCCAACAGGACCTGGGTGCCGTCGGCGTACTTGATGGTGACGTAGTTGCCGGCCCAGCCACTGGCCGGGCCGATGCCGGCGTTGGTCACCACGCCGGCGGCCGGAGCGTGCAGCGGCGTACCGACCGGTGCTGAGAAGTCGAAGCCCGTGTGGTAGCGCGCCCAGGTGCCGACCTGTCCGAACCGGGCAGCGATGGAATAGCCGCTGACGACGGGCAGGCAGTTCTTTCCGCTGGAGTCGACCTGGCTGGCGTCGATCCCAGCAGTCGAGCCGCTGGTGGCCGCCTGTCCCTTCGACAGCAGTTCCGCTTCCCGCTTCATCGAGGCTGAGGCCGACCGGAGCGCCTTGTCGCGGGCCTTGACCGCCTGATCGGTGGCCACGTCGCCCACGGACTCGTCCAGCTTGTCGAGTTCCTCGGCGCGCTGGTCGGCGAGGCTCTTGACGCGTGCCGGGTCGAGGGCTGCCCGCGAACTGTCCCGGCTGGTGCGCTGGGAGTCCTGGGTCGAGCTCTGCGCTGGGTGGTGCTGGCGCTCGGTGTTCTGCGCGGCACCGGTGAGCATCACCGATCCGGCGATACCGAGACCGAGGACCGAGATCGCGAGCGCGGCCAGGCCGTGCTGCATCCAGCCCTTCTTGTCCTGCTGGATGTCCTCGATCAGGGCGCGACGCGCTTGCGCGGGTTGCGGCGATGATGACGGCACTCAGGATCTCCTCGTACGGTGGCGGTGGGTCCATGGGCCCCCGTGCGCGAGTAATGATCACTCTGTTGGAGGCTTGCTCGGTTGACTGTTCAACTGTGGACTGAGATCACCATAACGGATCCGTAACAGCAGGAAAAATCGACGGAAAACCACTGTGAAGAGTGGTCTCACTAGGTGTGACGTAGGTCTCTGTAATGCACGGCCCGGTCGGCTCGGGCCGGCGACTGAACCTCAGCGGGTCTGAACGCCGATCGCGTTCAGCCAGGGAACCGGGTTCACGGCTCGATAGACGTCGCCGTACTTCACGCCCGCCGGGTAGAGCTCGAAGTGCAGGTGGGCACCGAACGCTCGGCCGGTCTGCCCGACGTACCCGATCACCTGACCCGCCTGGACGGATTGGCCGGAACTGACCGCCATCGAGGACATGTGCGAGGACATGGTGGTCATGCCGTCGCCGTGTTTGACGGCTACGTGGATACCGGCCCAGTCGCCGGAATTGCCGGCGTAGACCACCACGCCGGACCTGACCGCGCGGATCGGGACTCCGTACGCCGCTCGGAAGTCCAGTCCGGTGTGGTAGCTGGACCACAGGCCACGCTGGCCGAAGTGGGCGCCGATGACGG
Organism: uncultured Actinomycetota bacterium; assembly: GCA_963726625.1. Classification (GTDB taxonomy): domain Bacteria; phylum Actinomycetota; class Actinomycetes; order Propionibacteriales; family Propionibacteriaceae; genus Microlunatus. The sequence goes on along the minus strand of CAVSDA010000015.1, from coordinate 363,553 downwards.
CACCGGGCACCGGGGAGGCGGCACCAGAACCGGAGGGGATGCTGCTCGTCGCGGGAGCCGGCTCGACGGTCCGGGTCTGGACCGCCTCGCGGTCGCTCGCGGCGGCGACCCTGGCGGCGACGGCCCGGCGCAAGTTCTGCTCGGCCAGCGTGGCGGCTGCCTGGCGGCTGGCCAGGTCGGCGGCGCTGAGCGCCTTCTGACGGGCGTCGCTGGTCGCCTGGTAGGCCGTGCGGATGATCGCCTCGGCCGACTTCGCGAGCAGTTCGTCCCGCTGAGCCGCCTGCTCCTTGACGATCGCCGTGCGCAACACGTACGTACGGGAGGTGCCGGTCGTGGCGGCGTCGCGGCGGGCGAACGCGGCCAGCGCCTTCGCCTGTGAGCGGGACCGGTCGGCGGCTTGGTCGGCGGCGGAAAGGTCACCGGCCCCGGTCGCCGAGGTTCCGGAGCGCTGCTGGTTCAGGGCTTGCTGGGTGAGGGTTTGCTGGCGTCAGCGCATTGGCGTTGCGGGAATCGACGGTCCGCACGCCAGTGGTCTGGGCGCTGGTGCTGAGCGCGACCGACCCGGCCACGGCCAGACCGAGGGCGGAGATTCCGAGCGCGGCGAGACCGTGGGAGAGCCAGGTATGGCTCCCCTCGGAATCGGGCTGAGCGGTTACGCGTCGCCTCACGCGACAGTCCCGCTGCAGTGCGCCGTACTGATGCCCTCAATCCCCTCTCGTTCCAGCGTCGCTGCTCGACGACGTCTGGTGCTCTGGCCGGTGCGGCGGCGCTGGTGCGCGAGCGGACCGAAGCCCGTTCTCGCATCCAGGAGGGGAAGGCTGCCCAGATGGTGCACCAACTCTGCTGCCCGATTTCTTGCTCTCATCGCTCGGGAAAGCCCGCACGACGTGAGAAAGATAACAAACAGGTCACGCAAGCTCAAGCGGCCGACCATGGCCCAGCCGCCTGAACCTGACAAAGTCTAAGCGTTATCGTCCCCGGCTGGGCTGCCGTCCTGATGAAGTTCTCGCAACGCTGTCGCGATCTGGAAGGCGATCTGGGAGTTGTTGGGCATCGAGAGGTGGCCGACCCCCCGCACGGCGACGTTGCGGGCGGCGAGGTCGGGATGGTCGATACGGGCGTTGCGGCTCGGCACGATCAGGTGGTCGATGTCGCTGTAGAAGGCCAGGAACCGCGTACGGCACTGCGTGGCGGGCTCAGCCAACTCTGCGGATCACCGGTGACTGAGGCCTCAGCTGGCGCACGAGCGACGGGACCGGCATGGCCCTGGCGAGCTGAGTGCCGTGGTGCGGCGTACCCAGGGTGACCAGGGTGTGCACGTGCGCGTCGCCGCCTTGACGCTGGACGTAGTACCGCGCCAGCAGGCCGCCCAGACTGTGACCGACCACGTGGATCCGCTCGTAGCCGGTGTTGGCGGCCAGCTTCTCGATTGCGTCGCCCAGGGCCTCTGCGGCCCGCGGGACGTCGCGGGTGAGCAGGCCGTAGTCGTAGAAGGACAGCGTCCGGAAGCCGCGACGCCGCAGCGCGCGTTCCATCACCGAGAAGATGGAATGGTTGTCGATGATCCCGTGCACGAGCAGGATCGGCGTCTCGGCCGCCGCCACTCCCTGGTGCACCAGGCCGCGCTGGGCCGGGCTCAGCCCGTCGAGGTCGTGGCGGTGCTGGCGGGACAGCCGGCGCCGGTCCGGCGGTCCGGTGAGGATGCCGAGGGGGTACATGACCAGGTGGGCGGTGGCCCAGCCGGCCTCGACCGCAACACCGGACGCCACTCGGGGGAGGTCGCGGGTGAGCGCCCGGGAGATCCCGGTGAGAGAGCGACCCACGCTGGCACGACTCGGCACGGATCCCAGGTTACCTGCGGGTATCTTCACTTACGTGGACTTGGCCGAGGGTGCGGCGCCGAACCGCCCGCTGCGCATCGTGGTCGCGAAGCCGGGCCTGGACGGGCACGACCGCGGCGCCAAGGTGGTGGCGCGGGCCCTGCGTGACGCCGGGATGGAGGTCATCTACACCGGCCTGCACCAGAGCCCGGAGCAGATCGTGCGTACGGCGCTGGCCGAGGACGCCGACGCGATCGGCCTGTCGGTGCTCTCGGGCGCCCACATGACCCTGTTCTCCCGCGTGGTGGACCTGCTGAAGGCCGAGGATGCCGCCGACATCGTCGTCTTCGGCGGCGGCATCATCCCCGAGGCCGACCGGCAGCCGCTGGCCGACATCGGGGTCGCGCAGGTCTTCACCCCAGGCGCCACGATGGGCGAGATCGTGTCCTGGGTGCGCGCCCACGTACCCGCCCACTAGGCTCAGCACTGGTCTTGGGGCGGGTCGCGTCCAGCACTCCGACCCCGCACACGAGCACCGGTGCCGTCCACGGTGCTCACCAGATGCCAGGAGGCACGGGTGGATCTGTACGAGTACCAGGCACGCGACATCTTCGAGGCGCACGGGGTGCCCGTGCTGCGCGGCATCACCGCCACCACGGTTGAGCAGGCGCAGGCCGCCGCAGCCGAGTTGGGCACTCCGGTGGTCGTCATCAAGGCCCAGGTCAAGACCGGAGGCCGCGGCAAGGCCGGGGGGGTCAAGATTGCCCGAAGTCCTGAGGAGGCGGCCGCACGTGCCGCGGACATCCTGGGGCTGGACATCAAGGGCCATGTGGTCCAGACCGTGATGATCACCGAAGGCGCCGACATCGCCGAGGAGTACTACTTCTCGCTGTTGCTCGACCGCGCCAACCGGCGCTACCTCGCCATGTGCAGCAAGGAGGGCGGGGTCGACATCGAGACGCTGGCCGTCGAGCGACCGGAGGCGCTGGCCCGCATCCCGGTCGATCCGAACGTCGGGATCGACCAGGCCAAAGCCGACGAGATCGTGACGTCAGCCGGATTCACCGGGGAGGATGCGGCCGAGATCGCCCGGGTGCTGCAGTTGCTCGGCCGGGTCTACCAGGAGCAGGACGCCACGCTGGTCGAGGTGAATCCCCTGGTCAAGACCGGTGACGGGAGGATCGTCGCGCTCGACGGCAAGGTGTCGCTGGACGAGAACGCGGACTTCCGGCACCCCGACCACGAGGCCCTGACCGACAAGTCGGCCGAGGACCCACTGGAGGCGGCGGCCAAGGCCAAGGGTCTCAACTACGTGAAGCTGGACGGCTCGGTGGGCATCATCGGGAACGGCGCCGGACTGGTGATGAGCACTCTCGATGTGGTGGCGTACGCCGGTGAGGAGTTCCCGGGATCACCGAAGCCCGCCAACTTCCTCGACATCGGCGGCGGTGCCAGCGCCGAGGTGATGGCCAACGGGCTGGAGATCATCATCGGCGACGAGCAGGTGAGGAGCGTGTTCGTGAACGTGTTCGGCGGCATCACCGCGTGCGACGCGGTGGCCAACGGGATCGTGCAGGCCTTCGCACTCCTGGCCAGCCGTGACGAGCACGTCGACGTGCCGCTGGTGGTCCGGCTGGACGGCAACAACGCCGACCTCGGCCGGCAGATCCTCACCGACGCCGGGCTCCCGGGGCTCGAGCAGGTGGACACGATGGACGGAGCGGCCCGCCGGGCTGCCGAGCTGGCAGCGAGCTGAAGGGACGTAGACGGTGTCGATCTTTCTGAATTCCGACTCCAAGGTCATCGTGCAGGGCATGACCGGCGGCGAGGGCCGTAAGCACACGCAGCGGATGCTCACCTCCGGCACCCGCATCGTCGGCGGCGTGACGCCCCGCAAGGGTGGCCAGACGGTGGAGTTCGAGCAGACCGGCGTACCGGTCTTCAACTCCGTCGCCGAAGCCGTCGCCGCGACCGGCGCCGACGTCACCGTGATCTTCGTACCGGCCAAGTTCACCAAGGGTGCGGTGGTCGAGGCGATCGAAGCGGGGATCCCCCTGGCGGTGGTGATCACCGAAGGAGTGCCGGTGAAGGACTCGGCGGAGTTCTTCGCCCTGTCCCAGACCTCCGCGACCCGGCTGATCGGACCCAACTGCCCCGGACTCATCTCTCCCGGGCAGTCGAACGCCGGCATCATCCCGGCCGACATCACCCGCGCCGGTCGGATCGGGCTGGTCTCGAAGTCCGGCACGCTGACGTACCAGATGATGTATGAGTTGCGCGACATCGGCTTCTCCTCCGCCGTCGGAATCGGCGGCGACCCGGTGATCGGTACCACGCACATCGACGCGCTGGAGGCGTTCCAGGCCGACCCGGACACCGACGCCATCGTGATGATCGGGGAGATCGGCGGCGATGCGGAGGAGCGGGCGGCCGACTACATCAAGGCCAACGTGACCAAGCCGGTCGTCGGCTACGTCGCCGGTTTCACCGCGCCCGAGGGCAAGACCATGGGCCATGCCGGCGCGATCGTCTCGGGCTCCTCGGGCACCGCCGCCGCGAAGCAGGAAGCGCTGGAGGCCGCCGGGGTGAAGGTCGGCAAGACCCCGAGCGAGACCGCTGCGCTGATGCGGGAGATCATGCGCACCCTCTGACCAACCGCCGGAAACTGTCGACAGACGGCAAGGCAACTGTCGAAAGTCTGTCGTTCGTCGACAGTTTCGGGGATGGGAGCGGCGGGTCGGGTCGGCAGGTCGGCTCAGTTGACCTGGGTGGTGCGCTGCCCGGCTCGTACGGCGACGGTGTTCCACTCGCTCTCGGACAGGTCGAAGTCGTCTTCCGGGGTCAGGAAGGTGTAGGCCACCTTGGGGCCGGCGCTGACGGCGCCGACGCGGAAGGTGAGGGTGCCGTCAGCGGACTTCTGGGTCACCGTCGACGTCCAGCCGGACACCTTGGCGCTCTGAGCTCCTACCCCCGTCACCGTCGCGGGCTTGGTCACCGAGGCGGTCAACTTGCGCTTCTTGCAGCTCTCCACGTCAGCCTTGATCTTGGCGACCAGCTTCGTCGCCGCGGCCTCGTCGCGCAGGGTGAGCACGATCTCGTTCAACCCGAACCGGCTCTTGCCGCTGTCGGAGATCAGATAGACCCGGGTGCTGCGACTCACGGCCGGCACGGTGGCCCAGTTGATCACCTCGCACCCGGAGCCGACGAAGGATTCCTTGGGTACCTCGATGGCGGTGCCCACCCACGGCGACTCGCTCGGACCGGCGGGCGGCAGGTCGCCGAAAGCCAAGAAGCCGGGCTCGTCGCCTCCCAGTGGTGGCGGCCCGTTCTTCACCGCCGGCTTTCCGCCGCAGGTTCCGCCGGCAGCCTGGCACTGTACGGCCGTCAGGGCTGACACGGTCTTGGCCACCGAGCCCATGCCCAGCGCGTCCCCGGGAGTGCTGGCGTCGACGACGTTCATCACCTGGCCGGTACGGCTGAGCAGCACGCTGTGCGCTCGCACCTTCGACCCCTCAGCGACCCGCACGATCACCCCGACCGCCTGATCACCCACCCCGGTGACCACCTGCCCGGCCGCGATGTAGGAACCGGGCAGCGCGCATCCGCCGAGGGTCTTCGACGCCACCGCGAAGGCCTGGACCGCTTCCTCGGGCGAGCTGTACGCCCGGGCCGCGTGGAACGCGCTCGGGGCCTGCTTGCCGCTGCTGCTGAGCACCCGCAGGACCGTTTGCTGGGGCACCGGCTGGCCTTCGGCAGGCTCATCCCCGAAGCAGGCGGCACGCGGGGCGTCGGCCGACTCTCCGCGCTGGGTGATCTCGGTCTTCCAGGTGCGGTTCGACCCCAGCGCCTTCGCCTGGGCGGGGGAGAGCATGAGTTCGTCGGTGAGCAGGGCGCCCGCGCTGGTGCCGTTGGACGGGCTCGGCGAGGCCGGTTCGGTGGCACCGCTCGTGGGCGAGGTGGTGGGGCCGACCGTCGACCTCTGCCCGACCCCGAGGACGGCGTAGCCGATCGCCAGGCCGATCACCACGACCGCGGCCACCGACCCGATCAACAGCGACAGCTTGGTCCGCTGACTCAGCGGCCGGTGCTCGTCGTGGTCGTCGAAGTCCTCGATCGCTCCGGGATCGCTCGCGGGCCGGCGGACGCCGCGGGTCCGCGGCAGGATCGTGGTCGAGTCGTCGTCGAACGCCCGCGGCCGCCGGGGGGTGAACGTGATGGGCCGCGGAGAGTCGTCCTCGACCGAACCGGCCGCCGTGGCCAGCGCGTCCGCTCCGGCACCTTCGGGCCCCGTCGCGGGCGACGGCTGGGGGTCCTCGCGGTACAGCGGCTTCGGCTCGTCGTCGTCGTGGGGGAGGGTGGGGGAGTAGGTGCTGGCCGGCCGGCCAGGAAGACCGGTCCCGCCGCTCTCGCCGGCCCCGCTGTTCTCGCCGGCCCCGCCGTTCTCGCTGGCTCCGCCGGCTCTCGCCGGCTCCGCTGGTCTCGCCGGCCCCGCTGCTCTCGCTGCCTCGCGCTGCTCTCGCCGGCCTCGGCGGAAGGCTGGGTGGTCTCCGCGTCGGATCCGGCTCCAGGCTCGATGAAGGCGCGCCGGGGTCGGTAGCTCCCGGAGTCCTGATCGACCATGCTGAACTGCTCCTCGTACGGTGTGGGGTAGGCCGTCGCCGGCGGTGCGCGGGCGTTCCCAACTGGTCGAACGCCCCAGATCATCCACGACTTTACCTGCGCGGGCGTGTCCGGCCCATTCGTCACGGCCGGCTGGGTGACGATGGGCCCCACTATGGCTTCCCTGCTGTCCGCCCGCCGCACGTCGGGCGAGGTATCGCTGCGTGCCACCACCGCAGATCCCCCACGCTCTCCGGGCGGCGCCGAACCTGCGCCGCCGCCGGTGAGCTGGGCCCTGCTGGCGATACTCGGCGGGGTCACCACCGCGCTGGCGAGCTGGATCCTGAGCGCCGGCGTGAGCGTGCTCGGGTGGCTCGCGGCGGAGCCGGGCAGCCTGGCCGGCGCTCTCGGCGTGGGTACGCGTTTCTGGCTGCTGAGCAACGGCGTCGGCGTGAGCCTCGGCGCGGTGTCGGTGACTGTCGTCCCGTGGGGCCTGACCGCCGTCACCGCCTTCATGCTCGCGCGGTTCGCTGCCGTGAGCGCCCGGCTGGTGCGGCCCGACCAGCAGACCGGTCCCGGCATCATCGCCATCACCGTCACCGCCAGTTTCGTCGTACCGGTGCTGGTCACCGGGGTGCTCGTGGGCGAGCCGTGGCGGGCGCCGCTGCACTGGGCGGCCGTCATCGCCGTTCTCGCTGCAGCATCGGCGTGGGGCAGCGCACGCGGGCTGGGCGTCGCGGCGGCGGGCGGGCTGACGGCTCGCTGGCCGCGGTGGTCCAGGCAACTGCCGGCCGCGGCCATCGCCGCGCAACTGGTGATGTTCACTGCGGGTGCCGCCATCGTCGTCACCGGCCTGGCGTTGCACCTGGAACGCGTGTCGGCGCTCACCGAGGTCCTGCAGCCCGGGGTCGTCGGAGCGATCGCCCTGTTGCTCGGCCAGCTCGCCTTCGCGCCCAACGCCGCGGTCTGGTCCGCCTCCTACGCCGTGGGCGCGGGCTTCAGCCTGGGCACGGGCTCGGTGGTCGCTCCGGCGGCGACCGAGCTCGGCCTGCTGCCGGGCATCCCGCTGTTCGCAGCGTTGCCCGCCGGCGGCCCGGGCGGGACCGGCCAGCTGTGGTGGCTGGCCGCCGGCGCCGCAGCGGGGGCCGCTGCCGCCTGGGTCGTGCTGAGTCGCCCGGCCAAGGAGGGCGTGGGCCTGCGGGCGGACCTGGCCAGCCTGGTCGGCGGACTTGCCGGACTTCTCGGCGCCGCTGGATTCGTCGGCCTGGCCTGGGCCACCAGCGGGGACCTGGGCACCGTGCGGCTGGCCGGTCTCGGCCCGCGCCTGGTGCCGCTGTTGGTGATGGCCGGCACCACGATGGGGCTGGCCGGCATGATCAGTGGGCTGCTGCTCGGCCTCGGTCTCGGCCGGGGCCGGTGGCGCCCGAGGCGGCCCTCCCGGCTGGCTGGTCTCGGTCGCCGGCTGCCCGGTCGTCCCCGGAACCGGGACGCCTGAGGCTTCGGGCTCGACGCGCGCCGGGCGTCGCGGCGTCGCGTCGGTAGGGTGGCACCCGTGCCCGCGCCCGACCCCGCCGCGTCGCGCGCGGTCCACAGAGCGCGCGTGGTCGTTCTGGTCTCCGGTAGCGGCACCCTGCTCCAAGCTCTGCTGGACGCCTGCGCCGATCCTGCCTACGGCGCCGAGGTGGTCGCCGTGGGTGCCGACCGAGCGGCCGTCGCCGGCCTGGAGCGCGCGGCGCGCGCCGGTGTCCCCACGTTCGTCCAGGCGCTGGCCGACCACCCCAGCCGGCCGGACTGGGACCGGGCGCTGACGGCAGCGGTCGCGGCGTACGCGCCCGACCTGGTGGTCAGCGCCGGCTTCATGAAGCTGGTCGGCGACCACTTCCTGGCCGCCTTCGGCGGCCGGATGATCAACACCCATCCCGCCCTGCTGCCCGCCTTCCCCGGCATGCACGGACCGCGCGACGCCCTCGCGTACGGGGTGAAGGTGAGCGGTGCCACGGTGTTCCTGGTCGACGCGGGAGTGGACACCGGGGTGATCCTGGACCAGCGCGCCGTGCCCGTGTGGGACGACGACACCGTGGACACCCTGCACGAGCGGATCAAGGCGGTAGAGCGCGAACTGCTCGTCGCCGTCACCCACCAACTGTCCACCCGGACCTGGCAGGTGGCCGACCGAAAGGTGAGATGGAACCGATGAACGCATCGACCGACCCCGGGCGTCGCCCGGTCCGGCGTGCCCTGGTCTCGGTCTACGACAAGACCGGGCTGCTCGACGTCGCCCGAGCGCTGGTGGAGGCGGGGGCGGAGATCGTCTCGACCGGCTCCACCGCCCGGGCGATCGCCGAGGCGGGCCTGCCGGTGACCCAGATCGAGGAGGTGACCGGCTTCCCGGAGTGCCTGGACGGCCGGGTCAAGACACTGCACCCGAAGGTGCACGCCGGCCTGCTGGCCGACCTGCGACTGGACTCTCACCGCGACCAGATCGCCGAGCTGGGGGTGCAGCCGTTCGACCTGCTGGTCAGCAACCTCTACCCGTTCACCGCGACGGTGATGTCGGGCGCGACCCCGTCGGAGTGCGTCGAGCAGATCGACATCGGCGGCCCGGCGATGGTGCGCAGTTCGGCCAAGAACCACCCTTCGGTGGCCGTGGTCACCTCCCCGGCGCAGTACGCCGAACTCTTCGAGGCCTTGGCGGGCGGCGGCTTCACTCTCGCCCAGCGACAGGGCCTGGCCGCCGCCGCGTTCGTGCACACCGCGACCTACGACGTCGCCGTGGCCAGCTGGATGGGCAGTGTGCTGACCGACTCGAGTGAGGGCACCGGCTTCCCGCGCTGGGTCGGCGGCACGTGGGACAAGGTGGCGGGGCTGCGCTACGGCGAGAACCCGCACCAGCCCGCCGCCCTGTACGCCGACGGGTTCGCAGCCCACGGGCTCGCGACCGCGGAGCAACTGCACGGCAAGGAGATGTCGTACAACAACTACGTCGACGCCGACGCCGCCCGCCGGGCCGCGTACGACTTCGCCGGGCCGGCCGTGGCGATCATCAAGCACGCCAACCCCTGCGGGATCGCGGTCGGCGGCGACGTCGCCGACGCGCACCGCAAGGCCCACGCGTGCGACCCGGTGTCAGCCTTCGGCGGGGTGATCGCCACGAACCGGCCCGTCAGCGTGGCGATGGCGCGCCAGGTGGCCGAGGTCTTCACCGAGGTGCTGGTCGCGCCGGGCTATGAAGACGGGGCGGTCGAGGTCCTGGCGGCCAAGAAGAACATCCGGCTGCTCGTGGTCGAGCCGGCGCGGGGCGGCGGCGTGGAGAGTCGGCGGATCGACGGTGGACTGCTCCTGCAGCACCGCGACGCCGTCGACGCCGACCACGACCACCCGGCACACTGGAGGCTGGTCGCGGGCGAGCCCGCGTCGGCGGAACAACTGGCCGATCTGGAGTTCGCCTGGAGGGCCGTCCGGGGCGTGAAGTCCAACGCCATCCTGTTGGCCCGCGACGGCGCGTCGGTGGGGGTCGGCATGGGGCAGGTGAACCGGGTCGACTCGTGCCGGCTGGCCGTCGAGCGCGCCGGGGATCGGGCAGCAGGCTCGGTGGCGGCGTCGGACGCCTTCTTCCCGTTCGCCGACGGCCCGGAGATCTTGCTGAAAGCCGGGGTGTCGGCCATCGTCCAGCCCGGGGGATCGGTGCGCGACGAGGACGTCATCGCCGCGGTGCGGGCCAGTGGCGCGACCATGTACCTCACCGGCGCGCGGCACTTCTATCCACTGACGGTGCCGTGGCGCAGCGGGGTGCTCGGGTGCCGCGCAGTAGGTCATCTTCGACACCATCCTCCTGGCGGGCCGGGGTCGTCCCGAGCCGAGCACGACGTCCTGAGCACAGCAGCGAGCGAGAGAGCGAGCCGATGACGGCAGATGTGTTGGACGGCAAGGCGTTGGCGGCGACGGTGAAGGCCGACCTGCGACAGCGGGTGGCCGCCCTGGCCGCGCGAGGCGTGACCCCGGGGCTGGGCACGGTGCTGGTCGGCGACGATCCCGGCAGCCGTTCCTACGTGTCGGGCAAGCACCGGGACTGCGCCCAGGTCGGGATCGCCTCGATCCAGGTCGAGCTGCCCGCCACGACCGGTGCGGCCGAACTGCAGGAGCGGATCGAGCGGCTGAACGCCGATCCCGCCTGCACCGGCTACATCGTGCAGTTGCCGCTCCCGGCCGGCCTGGACGACAACTGGGCGCTCGCGCTCGTGGACCCGGACAAGGACGCCGACGGCCTGCACCCGACCAACCTCGGCCGGCTGGTGCTCGGGGATCCGGGGCCGCTGCCGTGCACCCCGCGCGCCATCGTCGAGCTGCTCCGGCACTACGGGGTGGTGCTGGCCGGGGCCGAGGTCTGCGTCATCGGTCGCGGTACGACGGTCGGCCGGCCGCTGGGCCTGCTGCTCACCCGCAAGAGTGAGAACGCGACGGTCACGCTGTGCCACACCGGCACCGTCGACCTGAGCCGCCACGTCCGCGAGGCCGACATCGTCATCGCCGCCGCGGGTCGACCAGGCCTGATCACCGCGGAGATGGTGAAGCCGGGGGCCGTCTGCGTCGACGTCGGGATCACCCGGACCGCGGCGGGTCTGGTCGGCGACCTGCATCCGGACGTCCGCGAGGTGGCCGCCTGGGTGGCCCCCATGCCGGGTGGGGTGGGCCCGATGACCCGGGCCATGCTGCTCAGCAACGTGGTGGAGCGTGCCGAGCAGCTCGCGGGTGGATGAGCGTGCCGCGGCACGAGCCCAGTCCGGCGGCGCGGTCCCTGCGCCAGTGGCCGCTGCTCATCGTGGTCATCGGTGTCGCGGCGGGGGTGGCTGATCGCGGTGGTGGGCGAGGACGCCTGGCGCTTCGGCTGCCTGGTGATCGGCGCCGCACTCGGGGTGGGCGCGGTGGAGCGGATCGCGCTGCCCAACCGGGACGCGGGGCTGCTGCAGGTGCGCAGCAAGGCCTTCGACGTCACGGTGCTGGCGCTCGGCGCGGCGTCGGTCATCGCCTTGGCCATCGTGGTCCCCGCCGGCCGCTGAGCAGGGCCGCTGAGCAGCGCTGAGCGGTCAGACCGGAACGGGATCGTTGAGCTGGCGAACAGCGAGCTCAGCGAGCAGGAGCGCAGCGTCGGGCAGCACGGAGTCGTCGAACCGCGCGTACGCCGAGTGGTTGCTCGGGGCGCTGGCCGGGTCGGCCGCGCAGGTCGCGCCGAGGAAGACGAAGGCTCCCGGCACCTCGGCCAGAACCCGGGAGAAGTCCTCCGAGCCCATCAGCGGATCCGGTGCCGTCCGAGCGCGGTCGGCACCGAACAGTTCGGCCGCCGTGGCCAGCGCGCGGGCGGCGTGCCCGTCGTGGTTCACCGTCACCGGGTATTCCTCGGCGAAGTGCACCTCGGCCCGCAGCCCGTACGCGGCCGCGAGCTGGGTGCACAACCGGACCGAGGACTCGCGGATCCGGCTCAGGGACTGCGGGCTGAGCGTGCGCACCGTGGCCTCGAAGGTCGCCGTCTCGGGGATGATGTTGCGCCGGGTGCCGGCTGAGAACGTGCCGACCGTGACCACCACCGGATCGAAGACGTCGAACTGGCGGGTCACCATCGATTGCAGCGCGGTCACCATCTCCGCCGCCACCACGATCGGATCGGCCGCAGCCGACGGCCGTGAGGCGTGACCGCCGCGACCGTGCACGGTCACCGACAGCCCGGACGATGCGGCCATCAGGGGCCCGGCGCGGGTGGCGAAGACCCCGGTAGGCAGCACGTTGGAGAAGACATGCAGCCCGTAAGCCGCGGACACCCGCGGGCCGGCCGCCTCCAGGACGCCCTCGGCCAGCATGGCCGCGGCGCCGTCCCAGCCCTCCTCGCCGGGCTGGAACATGAAGACGACGTCGCCGGCGAGGTCGTGCCGCCGGGCGCTGAGCAACCGGGCCGCGCCCACCAGCGCGGCGGTGTGCAGGTCGTGGCCGCAGGCGTGCATCACCCCGTCCGGGGCGGCGAACGGCTCGTCGGTCCGCTCGGTGAGCGGCAGGGCGTCCATGTCGCCGCGGAGCAGCACCGCCCGACCCCGTTCGCCGGTACCCCCGACACCGGTATGTACGTCACCGGTACCCCCTCCACCGGGAGGAGCCGCGGAGGACGCCGACCACCGAGGTCGTTCCGCGTCCGGTGCGCACGTCGAGCCCGCACCCGGCCAGGGCCTCCAGCACGGTGGCCTGGGTCCGGGGCAGGTGCAGTCCGATCTCGGCCTGCTGGTGCAGGGTGCGCCGAAGCGCGCTCAACTCCGGACCGAGAGCGCGCGCCGAAGCGGCGAGCGCGTCCACCGCGCTGTTCCTGTCGCCGATCAGCCCGTGGTCGTGCCGGCGGCGACGGCGAAGATGATGACCGCCGCGATGCTGATCAGCACGGTGAGGATGTAGAGGATGGTGAACACCATGCCCAGGATCCGGCCGATGTTGATCGACTGCTGGTTGGAGTACTGCGCGCCGGTGGCCTTGATCTCCTTGTTGGCCTTGTTGCCCATGTACCAGGCGACGGGCGCGAAGATGCCGACGAAGATGCCCAGGATGCCGAAGATCAGGATCAGAGTGCCCTGCGGATGCTCGGCCGGCGCGCCGTACGGCTGGCCGTAGGGGCTGGTCGCTCCGGCCTGGCCGTACGGTGCGGCCGCGTACTGCTGCTGCTCGTAGGGGTTGGCGCTCGGCTGGGAGTACGGGTTGGCGCTCGGCTGCTCGTACGGGTTGGCGCTCGGCTGGGAGTAGGGGTTGGCGCTCGGCTGGGAGTACGGGTTCTGGCCGCTGGACGGGTCGTTGGGGTTCTGCTGGTACGGATTGCTCATAGGTGTCATTGTTCCGCATCTCCTCGGCCCGTGCCGGCCGGCAGGCAGTTCGCAGACCGGGAACCGGCGAAATCGGCGCTCAGAGCGAGCGGCGTACGAATTCAGCGAGGTCGCCCGACTGCTGCCGCCGGGTCGGTTCGTGGACGTACATCATGTGTCCCGCCTCGTAGTAGGCCCATTCGATCCGCTGCGCCTCCGCGGCCGGGATGCGCAGGTGGGCGAAGACGTGCTCGGCGGCGAAGTGGGGCGTGGCCCCGTCGAGGTAGCCGCACGAGACGTGGACCCGCATCGCCGGGTTGGCGCGCATCGCCTGCGCCAGTTTGGTGGCCACCTCGATGGACTTGCCCTCGAACTCCTGGTAGGACCACGGCTGTACCTGGGCGGTGAGCAGGTTGTAGGACAGGTCGGTCTCGTAGCCCAGTTCGCTGCGGACGTAGGCGTTGAGCGCGGCCGAGTACGGGCCGACCAAGCGCTCGGTAGCTGGGATCGTCGGCGAGCCGGCTGGCGTTCGCGTCGTCCATCCAGTGGGTGAAGCGCAGGTCGAGCCGCCCGATCTCCAGCGATCGCGAACGGAGCAGTTCGGTGGCGAAGGCGTAGAGGTTCACCCGCAGATTGGCCCGGTCCACGTAGTCGGGAGCCAGTCCGGTCAGCGCCGCGTACCGCCGCACGAGGCGGTCGCGGTCCGGGCCGACCAGCCGGTTGCCGCGGGCCAGCGCCCACAGCAGGTCGCCCGCCGCGAACTCCTCCGCCTCGCCGACCAGCGTCGCCAGGTCGCCGGCGATGACCCCGTGGTACGACGCGGCCGCGGTGTAGGTCGGCAGATACAGCGCGTACGGCAGGTCGTTGCCCTCGGTGAAGTCCACCGAGCCGATGTCCAGCACCGAGGAGATGAGCAGCAGGCCGTTCAGGTACATGCCGCAGCCGTCGGCGAGGTGGGCCGCCAGGGCCGCAGCGCGGGTGGTCCCGTAGGACTCCCCGGCCAGGAACTTCGGCGACAGCCAGCGGTCGTTGCGGGAGGTCCACAGCCGGATGAACTCCCCGACCGACTCCAGGTCGCGGCGGTAGCCGTGGAAGTCGGCGACCTTGTGCCCCTCGCTGGTGCGGGAGTAGCCGGTGGTGACCGGATCGATGAAGACCAGGTCGGAGACGGCCAGCAGCGATTCCAGGTTGTCGGCCAGGCCGTACGGCGGTTTCGCCAGGGAACCGACGTCGCCCATGACCACCCGGCGCGGCCCCAGCAGTCCGAGGTGCAGCCAGACCGAGGATGATCCCGGCCCGCCGTTGAAGGCGAAGGTGACCGGACGGGTGCGCGGGTCCACGTCGTCGAGCACGTACGCGGTGGAGAAGATCTGGGCTCGCGGCTTGTGGCCGGTGAAGGTGCCGTCCTCGAGTACCTCCTCGCGCAGCACCACCCGGCCGGTGGTGGCGGTGTACTTCAGCCGCGACTTACCGCTGCCGATCTGATGCTGGGTGGTCACCAGATCGTCGGTCGGCTCGGGCTTGCTACCGGTCCCGTCCGCGCTTGGCCCCGTCCGGCTGGGCCCCGTCCGGCTCGGCCCCGTCGGGGTCCGGGCTGCTCACGGGGTGGCCATGCCGGTGAGGACCACCAGAATGACCACGACCACGGCCAGGGCGCAGATCACCACCCCGACCGTCCCGGTGATGAATCCGGCGTTCGCGGCCGATCGGCCCTCCCAACGGCCGGGCTGGGCGTCGATCTCCGACCGCGCGGCACGGCCCAGCACGATGCCGCCGATGCCCAGCAGGCCGCCGACCCCGCACATCAGGCCGAGGACGATGCTGAGGATGCCCATGACCAGGGCCGGGACGGCACGCGGGTGCTGCATCGCCGGGGTGCCGTAGCTGCCGTAGCCGGTCGGGTAGGGCGTGACCGCGTACGGGTCGGCCGCCGTAGGGCAGTGCCGTAGGGCGGCGTAAGGAGCAGTGCCGTACGGGTCGGCCCCGTAGGGAGCAGGGCCGTACGGGTCGGCCCCGTAGGGAGCGGGGCCGTACGGGTCGGCCCCGTACCGGCGCGGGGCCTGCGCGGGGCAGCGGCCGGGGGATAGGCCGGCCACTCGGCCCCTGCGCTCCCACCGTCCGCGGGCTGCCCAGCCGGTCTGGTCGGGTCGACCGCCGGCTCCGACGGGTTCGGGATGCTGGCGTCGGAACCCAGTCCGTCCGCGGGCTGTGAGCCCTCGCGGCTGAACGGATTCGGCTGGCTGTCGTTCACACGGTCAAGTCTGACCTATGGCGGGCTCTCCGACGACGCGGCGACCGGACCCGAGGAGGGGATCGGACGAACGGGCGGGCCGCTAGGCGATCAGGCCCAACGCGCGTACGGCGTCCCGCTCCTCGACGAGTTCAGCCACGCTGGCGTCGATCTTCGCCCGGGAGAACGCGTTGATCTCCAGATCGGGCACCACGCCGGCGCGCCCGCCGGTGACCGCGCACGGGAAGGAGGAGATGATCCCTTCCGGCACGCCGTAGGCCCCCTCGGACGGGATCGCCATCGAGACCCAGTCATCGTCGGGCGTGCCCAGCACCCAGTCGCGCATGTGCTCCACCGTCGCGTTGGCCGCGCTGGCTGCCGAACTCGCTCCGCGCGCCTCGATGATCGCCGCGCCGCGCTGCTGCACCCGGGGCAGGAACTCCGACTCCAGCCAGGCCTGGTCGTCGACCAGTTCCGCGGCGTTGCGGCCGCCCACCCTGGCGTTGAACAGGTCCGGGTACTGGGTCGCGGAGTGGTTGCCCCAGATGGTCATCCGGGAGATGTCGTTGACGCTGCTGCCGGTCTTGGCGGCGAGCAGGGCCTTGGCCCGGTTGTGGTCCAGCCGGGTCAGCGCGTTGAACCGGTCGGCGGGGATGTCGGGGGCGTTGCTCATGGCGATCAGCGCGTTGGTGTTGGCCGGGTTGCCGGTGACCAGCACCTTGACGTCGTCGGCCGCGTGGTCGTTGAGGGCCCGGCCCTGCGGCTTGAAGATCGCCCCGTTGGCCTCCAGCAGGTCGCCGCGCTCCATGCCCTTGCTGCGCGGCCGGGCGCCGACCAGGCAGGCGAGGTTCACCCCGTCGAACACCACGTCGGGATCGTCGCCGATCTCGACCTTGGCCAGCAGGGGGAAGGCGCAGTCGTCCAACTCCATCACCACCCCCTCCAGCGCCTTGAGCGCCGGGGTGATCTCCAGCAGCCGCAGCTCCACCGGTTGGTTCGGGCCGAGCATCGACCCGCTCGCGATGCGGAACAACAGGCTGTAGCAGATCTGGCCGGCTGCTCCGGTGACGGCGACCTTGACGGGTGTGCTCACGAGCTCTCCTCGGGTGGGCTGCTTCGTAGGCTGACGCTAGCAATGCGCCGGATGTCAGCGGTAGCGGGAGGTCAGGTGGTCGGCGATCACGGCGGAGCAGGGCCCGTCCTGGGTCGCGAATCGGCTGGCGGACCCCGCGAGCAGGCCGGCACCCGCTGGGTCGGCGTCGACGGGCTCGGCGGCTCCGGGAAGACCTCGCTGGCCGCCGCCATCGCCGGCGCGGTCCCGGGCGCCGTGGTCATCGGTGTCGACGACTTCTCCCGCCCGGGCGTGCCGGGCTGGGACCGGGACCTGTTCACCGTCGGCCTGGTGGTGCCCTTGCAGGCCGGGCGGCCCGGCCGCTACCAGCGGTGGGATCTGGAGCGCGACGTACCGCGCGGGTGGGTCGAGGTGCCGGCGGGTCGGGTGGTGCTCGTCGAAGGGGTGTCCGCGACCGACGAACGGCTCGGGCTGGATTGGAGCCTCACCCTGTGGGTGGATGCCCCCGCGGCGGTGCGCCGCAGCCGCATCCTCGCCCGCGACGGCCCAGCGCTGCTCGCGCGCTGGCAGACGGACTGGTGGCCCAGCGAGGAGGCGTACGCCCAGGCGCAGCGCCCCTGGCTGCGGGTGGACGCGGTCGTGTCGGCGTGACGCCGCCACGATCTGATCGCCGTCGCCGCCCGGCCGCCAGGGACGGTCAAGCCCGCCGCACGGTGGGCCGCGCGTCCGGTCACCGCCCATGGCGCCCGGACGACTCGCCCCGCATGGCACGGTGGGCCGGCGGTCAGAGGAACAGGTACGGGTTCGCCTCCAGGGACGCGAAGACGAACCAGGCCGTGGCGCCGATGTGCCGGTGCTGGTAGTAGCCGAAGGAGAAGCCGGTGTTCAGCGGCGAAGACGCGGCGACGATGCCGCCCGGCGCGGCCTTGCCGCCGAAGGTCTGGCCCTCGCCGAGAGTCTCTTGCGCCGAGCGAACGGCCTCCAGCAGTCGCTCCGCCGCATCGCGGTCCCCGCTTCGACGGCGGTCCGCCAGCGCCAGCGCCATCTGGGAGGTCCCCTCGAACCACACCGCCCCGTCGTCCGGAGCGCCGTGGAACGGGTCGATGGGGACGTCCACGTCGGCCAGCAGGCCGCCGCTGGAGAAGGTCACCCCAGTCACCGCGCAGTTGCCCGACAACTCGGAGTTCTTGCGCAGCGGGGTATCGGTGGTCGCCAGGTTGGTCTTGGCCCAGTCCAGCGCGCCCGCGTAGGCGGACTTGCGGGCGGCGAGCCACGACCACGGTTGCGGGTCGAGCGGCAACTGGGTGGCGAGCTTGTTGATCTCGGCGCCGTCGTCGGAGCCGGTCCAGAAGAAGCCGTCGGCGGCATTCCAGACCGCCTCGACGAAGTCCCAGGCGTGCTCGGCGCGGCGCAGCCATTCGCGATCCCCGGTGAGCCGGGCGATCAGCCGGAACAGGGCGTAGACGTCGATGTTGTGCTCGGTGGACTTGTTGTCCTCGATGCCGGCGGTGGGCCCGAAGGTGTAGCCGCCCAGACCGGTCGTGGAATAGGTGTTGGTCTGGATCCAGGTGCCGATCTTCACCACGCCGTCCAGGTAGCGTCGGGCCCCCGTTGCGCGAGCCAACTGGGCCAGGGCCACGCCCGCCCAGGACATGTCGCCCACTGCCGTGCCGGTGAAACCGAATGGGTCCGCGGCCACCACGAGTTCGTCGCGGCCCACGAAGTACGCCTGGCGGAGCCGGCCGTCCGGCTCCTGCTGCGACAGGATCGCGTCACCGATCGACTTGGCTCGTCCCTTGTCCCCGGCGGCGAGCAGGGCGATGATCGTCAGCGCGTTGTCGTAGAGGAACCCGGTGTCCAGCAGTCCCGAGCCGTCGAAGTAGCTCTGCGCCATGCGCGAACCGCTGCCGCGGTATGCGTCGGTGACGGTTTGCAGGAAGCCGACTGCCCGGCGGGTGGAGGGGGAGCGGGGGCTGGACCCGTGGCCGCCGGAGCTGTCGCCGGTCTTCGGGGCGGCGACGGCCAGCGCCCGGCCCGATCAGCGGGAGGGCCACGCCGAGGGCGGCACCACCGCCGAGGATCACCCGGCGGGAGACTGCAGGGCGAGACACTGCGGGGCGGGAGATCGCGGGGTCTTCCGAGGCGGCGAAGTCGCCGGAGGTGGTGGGCAAATCAGACATCTTTGTCCTTCGGGTAGGTCGGTGTCCCGGCCTGCGCTCCGCCGCCGGGGGTGTTGACAGTCGTCGTGCGGCTCTCGCCCGAAGGACCCGCGTGGTCGCGGCCCACGGCGGCCGCGCGGGACTCACCGGATGACATTCTGACGATGCGCTCTCGCCGGATGCTACCGGGCCGACCCGGCCAGGTCCGGTTGGCGGGCATGCCGACGACGCGGGTACGCCGGCAAGGCCGCTCGGCGCGGCCTGCCCGGTGAGACTTAGGCCTGGCTCAGGCTGGCGAGGGTGGCGTTCAGGGTCTTCGAGGGCGTCATCACCGCAGTGGCCAGGGCGTCGTCGGGGCGGTAGTAGCCGCCGATGTCGACCGGTGAGCCCTGGACGGCGAGCAGCTCGGCGGTGATCGTCTCCTCCTCGCTGGTCAGCCGTTCGGCCACGGCGGCGAACGCGGCCGCCAGTGTCGGGGTCGTCGGTCTGGGCGGCCAGCTCCTGCGCCCAGTAGAGGGCGAGGTAGAAGTGGCTGCCCCGGTTGTCGATGCTGCCGACCCGGCGGGCGGGGGACTTGTTCTCGTCCAGGAAGGTGCCGGTGGCCCGGTCGAGGGTGTCGGCCAGCACCTGGGCGCGCGCGTTGCCGGTCTGCTGGGCCAGGTGCTCCAGGCTCACCGCGAGGGCGAGGAACTCACCCAGGCTGTCCCAGCGCAGGTAGTTCTCCTTGACCAGCTGCTGGACGTGCTTGGGGGCCGAGCCGCCGGCGCCGGTCTCGAACAGCCCGCCGCCGTTGATCAGCGGGCACCACCGACAACATCTTGGCCGACGTGCCGAGCTCCAGGATCGGGAACAGGTCGGTCAGGTAGTCGCGCAGCACGTTGCCGGTGACCGAGATGGTGTCCTCGCCGCGGCGGATCCGTTCCAGGGTGAAGGCGATCGCCTCGGTCGGCGCCATGATCGAGATGTCGAGGCCGTCGGTGTCGTGCTCGGCCAGGTAGCGCTCGACCTTGGCGATCAGGTTGGCGTCGTGGGCGCGGCCGGCGTCGAGCCAGAAGACCGCCGGCGTGCCGGTGGCGCGGGCGCGGCTGACCGCCAGCTTGACCCAGTCCTGGATCGGGGTGTCCTTGGTCTGGCACATCCGCCAGATGTCGCCGGCCTCCACCGGCGGTCTCCAGCACCGCCGTGCCGGCCTGGTCGACCACCCGCACGGTGCCGGCGGACCGCGATCTCGAAGGTCTTGTCGTGCGAGCCGTACTCCTCGGCCGCCTGGGCCATCAGCCCGACGTTGGGCACCGAGCCCATCGTGGTCGGGTCGTACGCGCCGTGCGCCCGGCAGTCGTCGATGACCACCTGGTAGATCCCGGCGTAGGAGGAGTCGGGGATCACCGCGAGGGTGTCGTGCTCCTGCGCCGTCCGGCCCCCACATGTGGCCGGAGGTGCGGATCATCGCCGGCATCGAGGCGTCGACGATCACGTCGCTGGGGACGTGCAGGTTGGTGATGCCCCGGCTGGAGTCGACCATGGCCAGCTCGGGCCCGTCGGCCAGCCCCTGCTCGATGGCGGCCTTGATCGCCGCGCCCGTCGGGCAGCGAGTCCAGGCCGGCGAGGATGGCGCCCAGGCCGTTGTTCGGGCTCAACCCGGCGGCGGCGAGCGCGTCGCCGTACCGGGCGAACACCTCCGGCAGGAAGGCGCGGACGACGTGGCCGAAGATGATCGGGTCCGAGACCTTCATCATGGTGGCCTTGAGGTGCACCGAGAACAGCACGCCGTCGGCCTTGGCCCGGGCGATCTGGGCGGCCAGGAACTCCTCGCAGCGCGGCGACGTGCAGCGCGGTGGCGTCCACCACCTCACCGGCCAGCACCGGCACCGACTCGCGCAGCACGGTGGTCGCGCCGTCGTCGGCGACCAGCTCGATCCGCAGCGTGCCGTCGGTCTCCAGCACCGCCGAGGTCTCGTTGGAGCGGAAGTCGTCGGCGCTCATGTGGGCCACGTTGGTCTTCGACTCCGGCGACCAGGCGCCCATCGAGTGCGGGTGGCTGCGGGCGTACTGCTTGACCGAGGCGGGTGCGCGCCGGTCGGAGTTGCCCTCGCGCAGCACCGGGTTCACCGCGCTGCCCTTCACCTTGTCGTAGCGGGCGCGGATGTCCCGGTCCTGCGTCGGTGGCCGGGCTGTCGGGATAGTCGGGCAGGTCGTAGCCCTGGCCCTGCAGCTCGGCGATCGCCGCCTTGAGCTGCGGCACGGAGGCGGAGATGTTCGGCAGCTTGATGATGTTGGCCTGCGGGCGTCTTGGCCAGGGCACCCAGCTCGGCCAGGGCGTCGCTCGACCCGCTGCTCGGCGCTCAGCCGCTCGGGGAACTGGGCGATGATCCGTCCGGCGAGGGAGATGTCCCGGGTCTCCACCTGCACGCCCGCGGTCGCGGTGAACGCGGAGATGATCGGCAGGAACGAGTACGTCGCCAGCAGCGGCGCCTCGTCGGTGCGGGTGTAGATGATGGTGGCGCCGCTCGGCTGGTCGGTCTGGGTCACCTTCCGAACGCTATCGCGTCACCCGCTGACCCCACCGAAGCCAGGTCCTACCGGCCCATCCGTACGAAAACTGTCGGCAGACGGCGAGGAAACTGTCGATTAGGTGTCGTCTGTCGACAGTTTCGGGAGGGAGCCGCTACATCGAGGAGGCGCGGCCGATCTGGACCAGCTTCCAGCCGGCGTTGCGCCAGGTCGGCGCGTGCAGCTTGAGCCGGCCGTCGATGATCACCTTCGCCTTGACCAGCCCGGCGAGCCGCTCGGGGTCGAGCTGGCGGAACTCCGGCCACTCGGTCAGGTGCAGCACGACCTCGGCACCGAGCAGGGCCTGCTCGACACTGGCCACCTGGGTGAAGCCCTCACGGGGTGGCAGCTTGGCCTGCGGGTCATAGATCCGTACGTCGGCGCCGCGCTCGTGCAGGTAGTCCGCCACGGTGAGTGCGGGGGAGTTGCGGGTGTCGTCGGTGCCGGGCTTGAACGCCGCGCCGAGCACCGCGATCCGCTTGCCGGCGACGTCGCCGCCGGCCTGGTCGACCGCGAGCTGGCCGATCTCGGCCCGCTGCCCGTCGTTGATGGCCTCGACCGACTTGATGAAGTCGCTCAGCACGTGCACGCCGAGCTCCTCGGCGCGGACCGCGAGCGCCTTGATGTCCTTGGGCAGGCAGCCGCCGCCGAACCCGAGGCCGGCGTTCAGGAACTCCCGACCGATCCGCTTGTCGAAGCCGATCGCCTCGGCGAGCAGGGTCACGTCGCCGCCGGCGGCCTGGCACATCTGGGCCATCGCGTTGATGAAGCTGATCTTGGTGGCGAGGAAGGAGTTGGCCGCGACCTTGATGAGTTCCGCGGTCGCGATGTCGCAACGGACCAGGGGCGTGCGGTCGGTCAGCGGGATGGCGTAGATCTCCTCCAGCACCTCCAGCGCGTGCTTGGAGTGGGTGCCGAAGACCAGCCGGTCCGGGCGCAGCGTGTCCTCCACCGCGTACGCCTCGCGCAGGAACTCCGGGTTCCAGGCCACCTCGATCGCGTCGCCGGCCGGCGCCTGCGCGCGGAGCCGCTGCTCCAGTTTCAGGGCGGTTCCGACCGGGACGGTGGACTTGCCGACCACCAGGCAGGGCTCGGTGAGCAGCGGGGCCAGCGAGTCGACGGCGGCGTGCAACTGCGACAGGTCTGCTGCCCCGCCCGGTCCCGAGGGCGTGCCGAGGGCGAGGAAGTGCACGTCCGCCCAGTCGGCGATCTCGGCGTAGTCGGTGGTGAACCGCAGCCGCCCGGAGCTGGTGTGGGTCTCCAGGAGCGGTTCCAGTCCGACCTCGAAGATGTGCGACTGCCCGTTGTTCAGCGTCTTGACCCGGTCCACGTCGATGTCGACGCCGATCACCTGGTGGCCGAACTCGGCCATCCCGGCCGCATGGGTCGCTCCCAGGTAGTTCGTACCGATCACACTCACGCGCAAAGTCACCCGAAGATTTTTGCACATCCGCACCGAAGGTCCGGGGGTTGTGAGAAACGTTACGAAGCCGGAAATATCACGGCCGGGCGTACAGCACCAGGTCGGAGAGGGGTGCCGTCGCCCAGCGGCTCGGCCCGCACCGACACCCCGACCTCGCGGTAGCCGGACGCCTGCGCGACGTGTCGGGACGCGGTGCTGCCGGCTGCGCAGCGGATCAGGATCGAGGCGGCCACCGCGGTCTCTTCGGCGTACGCGGTGAGCAGACCTACCGCCTCGGTCAGCAATCCCCGATCGCGGGCGTCATCTGCCCATCCAATCCGCCAGGTCGCGCCGACTCGACCGGGTTCACTACGCTGTCGGAAGTGAACGGCGATCCCAGCCATAGACCCGGCCAGCCCCGCGCTGGCCGCTCCCGGTCGCGTCCGCATCGGCTGAAGGACTCCCGCCGGCGATGAACCAGGTTGTGGTCAACTGCTTGTTGATCTTGCTCTTCATCGTCATCGGCGGTGTCTTCGCGGCTGCTGAGCTCGCCCTGATCTCCCTGCGGGAGAGCCAGGTCCGCCAGCTCGCGCACCGCGGCCACCGTGGTCAGACGATCGCAGCGGCTGACCGCCAATCCCAACCGATTCCTGTCTGCCGTCCAGGTCGGCGTCACCCTGTCAGGGTTCCTGTCCGCGGCGTTCGGCGGGGCGACGCTGCGCGACGAGCTGGCGCCGGTCCTCGAGCGACTCGGCCTGAACGAGGCCGTCGCCAAGACCCTCGCCCTCGTCCTGATCACCATCGTCATCTCCTACGTCTCCATCGTGGTGGGCGAGCTCACCGCCAAGCGCCTCGCCCTCCAGCGAGCGGAGGGGTTCGCGATGGCCCTCGCCCCGTTGGTCGACGTCACCGCGAAGGTCGCCCGCCCGGTCATCTGGCTGCTCGGAGCCTCCACCGACGTCCTCGTGCGCATCCTCGGCGGCGACCCGAAGGCCTCCCGGGAGGAAGTCAGCGACGAGGAGATCCGCGCCATGGTCAGCGGTTCCACCACCCTCGGCGACGAGGAGCGCCGCATCGTGGACGATGTGTTCGCTGCCGGCGAACGCGGTCTGCGCGAGGTGATGGTGCCCCGTACCGAGGTGGACTTCCTCCCCGGCGACATGCCCGTCCACCGCGCGGTCCGCGAGCTCAGCAAGGCGCCGCACTCCCGCTACCCGGTGATGGGGGAGTCGGCCGACGACATCATCGGCTTCGTCCACGTCCGCGACCTGCTCGATCCGGACGTGAGCACCCGTACGACCCCGCTGTCCGAGGTGGCCCGGCCGGTGCTGTCCATGCCGGACACCGTGCGGGTGCTCCGCGCGCTCAGCGACATGCGCCGGTCCTCCTCGCATCTGGCGATCGTGCTGGACGAGTACGGCGGCACCGCGGGCATCGTCACCATGGAGGATCTGGTCGAGGAACTGGTCGGCGACATCACCGACGAGTACGACGTGGTGGTGGAGGAGCGGATCGCGGTCCGGGGCGACCTGGTGATCGATGGTCTGAGCACCATCGACGAGTTCTCCGAGAAGACCGGGCTGCAGCTTCCCGACGGCCCGTACGACACCATCGCCGGCTACTTCATGGCCCAGCTCGGCCAGTTGCCGAGTGTCGGCGACGTGATCGAGGCCGAGGTTGCGCTCATGGACGGCGCGGAGGAGGAGCCGGCACAGATCGAACTGAAGGTCAGCGAGCTGGACGGCCGCCGGGCCGCCGCCTTCGTGGTCCGCAGACTCGACGGCGGGGATTTCGCGCCCGGGCCGGGCTGATCTCGCGTTCGGCCGTCGTTCCGGCCGCGCGAATGCGCGCGCCGGAGCGGCTCGGCCGTCCGGCGCGAACCTGCGCGGAAATCCGATCGGCCCGAGGATCGGTGGATGGAACAATGGCGCGCATGCTCTCGACGGATCACCCCGCCAAGCCGCGCGTCCTCTCCCTCGCCCAGCCGACCGCCGACTCGCTCCACCTGGGCAACTTCCTCGGAGCGCTGCGGCAGTGGGTGCCGCTGCAGGAGACTCACGAGGCCTTCTACGGGGTGGCCGACCTCCATGCGCTGACGGTCGAGACCGACCCGGCGGTGCTGCGCGAGCGGCGACTGCGGAGCGCCGCCCAGATGCTCGCCGCCGGGATCGATCCGGACAGGTCGACGGTCTTCTGCCAGTCCGACGTGCCCGAGCACACCCAGCTCAGCTGGGTCCTGGGCTGTCTCACCGGCTTCGGCCAGGCGCAGCGGATGACCCAGTTCAAGGACAAGGCCGCCAAGATGGGCGCCGAGGCGACCAGCGTGGGCCTGTTCACCTACCCGGTGCTGATGGCGGCCGACATCTTGTTGTACCGCAGCCATCAGGTACCCGTCGGGGAGGATCAGCGCCAGCACCTCGAACTCACCCGGGACCTGGCGACCCGGTTCAACTCGCGCTTCGGCCCGACGTTCGTGGTGCCCGAGCCCTTCATCGTGGCTTCGGTCGGCCGGATCGCGGACCTCGCCGAGCCGACGGCGAAGATGAGCAAGTCGTTGTCGGCCCCGACCGGGCTGATCGAGTTGCTGGACGAACCGAAGCTGAACATCCGCAAGATCAAGTCGGCGGTCACCGACTCGGACCGGCAGATCGCCTTCGACGAGGACGCGAAGCCCGGCGTGTCCAACCTGCTGACCATCCTGGCGGCGCTCTCCGGCACCCCGATCCCCGCGCTCGTCGAGCAGTTCGCCGGCCGCGGCTACGGCGACCTCAAGGGCGCGGTGGCCGACGCGGTCACCGCGTTGGCCACCCCGTTCCGGGACCGCACGCTGCAGCTGCTGGAGGAGCGGAGCGAGCTGGAGTCGATCCTCGCCCGGGGCGCCGAGCGGGCCCGCGAGGTCGCCAGCGCAACCCTGGCCGAGGTGTACGCCAAGATCGGGCTGTAGACGCCGACCCTACGCCGACCTCACCCGCGACCGGCAGCCCTCAGAGCTCGATCGTCGGACTGAGCACCGTGGCGAAGTCATCGCCGTCAGGCAGGTAGAGGGCGAACCGGGCCAGGCCGCTCGGCACCCGGTCGAAGACGAACCGCCCATCGTCGTCGGTGTAGGTCTCTCGCGGCCCGTCCGGCAGGATCACCTCGACCCGGACCTGAGTCGCCGGGGTCGCCCAGCCGTCCACCCGTACGGTCTCGTCCGGCTGGGGCGTGAGGGTGACCATGGTGGTCAGCGAGTCGCTGGTGAAGGTGATGGTACGGACCGCCTCGGTAGCCGCGCCTCGTGCTCCCGCCCCGGCGAGGTCGAGGTGGGTGAGGGTGGCGACCTCAGCCTGCAGGGCGTCGAGAGTGATCTCGAACTTGATCCGCTCGACCAGCCCGTCCGGCACCGGGTCGTCCTCGTCGAAGTAGGCGCGCAGGGAGTCCAGGATGGCGAAGTCGTCGGCGTCCAACTCCTCCGCCGCGAGTCGGATCTCCAGCTCGATCGCTCGGTCGTCGGCTGCGTTCATCGGTCCTCCCAGGTGGGGTCTTGAGCGAGGGCGGTCCGCAACTTGGCCAGGCACCGTCCCCGGGTGGGTCCGATGCTGCCCTGCGGCATGTCGAGCGCCTTGGCGAGCTCGGCGTAATCGGGTCGATCGGCGAAGGCGATCACCCGGAGCAGGGTGCGACACCGCTCCGGAAGCGCTTCGATGTGGTGCCAGAGCCGAGTGTCGGTCTGGCTCCTGATGACTGTGTCCTCGACCGATTCGGCGCCCTCCCCCTCCGCGAGTGGGCTGGCTTCGAGGTCTTCGGGTCGGACCTTGGCCTGGTTGCGCGCCACCCGCCACGCTTCCCGCTTCGTGGTGACGACCATCCACTGGAGCACCGCGAGCGGTTCGCTGATGCTGTCCGCCTTGCGCACCAGGGTCAGCCAGGTGTTCTGCACGACGTCCTCAGCGGTCGCTGCGTCGAGTCGCGCGGCTCGGGCGGTGTGCCAGAGGATCGGGGTCAGCAAGGTGACCAGGTCCGACATCTTGGGCTCATCGCCCTGCCGGTACTCAGAGAACAGTCGCCCTGCACGCGTGGCCAGGCTGTCCTCCACCGCGCCCCCCGTCATGTCGAACCCAACGCCGTCATCGAGGAACCTACTCTCTGGGCGCGCTTGCCCGGTTGAGGAAGACCATCCCCCGACGTGTCCGGTCCTTCATACCGAACAAGAG
The DNA here is from genome assembly GCA_963726625.1 of uncultured Actinomycetota bacterium. GTDB lineage: Bacteria > Actinomycetota > Actinomycetes > Propionibacteriales > Propionibacteriaceae > Microlunatus. The sequence goes on along the minus strand of CAVSDA010000015.1, from coordinate 336,698 downwards.
GGGGGCCTGTCCGCTCTGATACCTGGGCCGACGCCCTGGTTTTTGGAGCGTTGTCCGGGCGTTGTCCGGGTCGGAGGCGGCCACCACGGTTGCGGTCCCGGCCTCGACGACCCACCACCCCGGCATCACCTGGCGCCTGCCGCGCACCACCTGGACCGCCGCGGTCAGCCGAGCCGGTCGTCGACGTAGCACCAGCGCCAGGACTCGCCCGGCTCGTAGCTGCGCATCACCGGGTGGTGGCTGTTCCTGAAGTGCCGCTGGGCATGTCGGCCGACCGAGGAGTCACAGCACCCGACGTTGCCGCAGGCCAGGCAGAGCCGCAGGTGCACCGTACGAGTCCCCTCGGCAACGCAGTCCTGGCAGTTTCCCGGACCGACAGGCGCGACCTCGGCCGGCGCCGCATCCAGGTGCTCGCAGGAGCCGACCGGGTCGGCAGGGGTGGCCAACGGTCGGTCGTCGAGTTCGGTGGACCGCTCGGTGGCCAACGCGAGCATCGACTCCTCGACGTCGAAGGCGGCCAGCACCTCGGCGATGACGGCCTGGTCGATCGCCCCGGTGTCCCGGATCTTCAGCACCTCGGCGCGCTCGACCGCCAGGGTCTCCAGTCGCAGTCTCCGGTACTGGTCGGCGGGTGTCTCCACGTCGGTGCGGCTGCCGAGCCGCTCCCACAGGCCCTCCGGCCGGGCCGCGATCCGGTCGCGCAGCAGTTGGACGGTCTCGGGGGCGTCGGTGGGCGTGACGATGTCGTCGATGGCCGCCAGCGCCGCGCCGGTCGAGGATTGCAGCACGGTGGCCGCCTGCAGGGCGTCGGCGCGGGGGTCCGGTCCGCGCATTCCGAGTCGTCGTACCAGGCCGGGCAGCGTGAGGCCCTGCAGAAGGAGCGTGCCGGCGGTCACCACGAGCGCCCCGAAGATCAAGGTGTCGCGGTGGGGAGTGTCGACCGGGATCACGAAGGCGGCGGCCAGCGTGACCACCCCGCGCAGGCCGGACCAGCCGATGACCACGGCATTGCTCCACGGTGGCGGGGCGCCGGTGTCGGAGTCGCGCTTGAACAAGAACCACCGGGCGGCCGCCACCCAGCCCAGGCGGAGCACCATCACCCCGAACAGTGCGGCCAGGCTGAAGGCGGCGATGCGGCCGGCGGACAGCTCCGACTCCGACATCGCCTCGATCAGCCGTCTGGCCTGCAGGCCGATCAGGAGGAAGACCACGTTCTCCAGCAGGAACTGGATCGTGCGCCAGTTGACCCGCTCGTTGAGGCGCGAGCGGCCGGTCTGGATCACCGGGGACTTGTGCGCCAGCAGCAGGCCGGCGGTCACGACGGCGATGACACCGGACCCGTGGAAGCCGCCGACGGCGAGGGCTTCCGCCGGGAGGTAGGCCGCGTACGGGACGGTGAAGGAGATGGCGGTGTCGAAGACGGGATCGGTGATCCGACGCCGGATCGGCAGCACCACGACCACGACCAGCAGGCCGACCGCGACGCCGCCGATCGCGGCGATCGCGAACCCCCCGGCCACCTGCGGCGCGGTGACGGAGGTGCCCATGGCCAGGATGGCGACCCGCAGGCAGGTGATGGCGGTGGCGTCGTTGACCAGCGACTCGCCTTCCAGGATGGACTGCAGGCGTCGCGGCAGCCCCACCCGGCGGGCGATCGAGCTGGCGGCGACGGCGTCGGGCGGCGCCACGACCGCGCCGAAGGCGAACGCGACCGCGAAGCCGACGGGGAGGATCAGCCAGGTGAGCACCCCGATCCCGAGTGCGGTGGCCACCACCAGAAGCACCGAGAGGTAGGCGATGGAGCGGCGGTGGGTTCGGAAGTCGATGAACGAGGTCCGGATCGCGGTGGCGTAGAGCAAGGGGCGGCAGCAACCCGACCAGGATCAGCTCCGAGGTGAGCTCCGGGGGCTCGATGAAGGGCACGAACGACACGGCGATACCGGCCAGCATCAGCAGCAGCGGCGCCGAGAAGCGGATGCGCTCGGCGAGGGCGCTGACTCCGAGGACAGCGACCACGAGGGCGAGCAGGGTTACGGCGGCTTCCACGCGCCCATGGTTCCATCCCGCGCCCCGGGCTCCGGCGACGGACGTGGAAGGATCGCACGCGTGAGCACTCCGGACGCGGACGGCGCGGCGCTGCTCACCTCGGGCGAGGTGGGCACGTTGCTCAACGCGGCCGTGGAGCATGCCGGCGGAACGCTGGCGGGCTGGCGCCTGGACCACGTGGACGCGAATCCTCGTCGGTCGACGACGGCGACCTACGTGGCCAGCGTGCAGTGGCCGACGCGGGCCGCGCGAGGAGCTTCTCGGCGCGAGTGCACGGGTCGGCGGACGCAGCGGCAACGACGAGCGCGCCGTGATCTTCGGCGACGGTGACCGGGAGGTGGCCGTATGGCTCTATCCCGACGATCCCGACCTTCCCGGCCTGCGCCGGGCCGCGGTGCCGAGCGAGTTGGCCGCGGTGCTCAACGAGTACGCGGTGACGCCGGACCGGCTGCTGCCGGACCAGCTGAGCCTGGAGATGGTCAGCTACCGGCCCCGTCGGCGCGCCGTGGTGAAAGTCGTCGCGCAGACGGCGGCGGGGCCACACACCTTCTTCGTGAAGGTGCTGCGCGAGCCCACGTTCGGGCCGACGCTCGAGCGCCATCGACTGCTCGGGGCGGCCGGACTGCCCGCCCCGCCCGTCGCCGCGGCCACCCCCGACTACCTGCTGGTGCTGCGTGAGGTGCCCGGTCGGCCGCTCGCGCACGCGATCTTCGACGAGGCGATGCCCTGCCGCGCCGAGAACATGATCACGCTGCTGGACGCGATGCCGGCGGCGGTCGCGGCACTACCGCGCCGGCCGCCGTGGACCGACGCCGTGGCGACGTACGCGGAGATGATCGAGCTCGCGCTGCCGTGCGGCCGCGCCGAACCTGCGGTGGCTGGTCGAACAGATCTCGGCCGGTCTCGGCGGCCTGCCGCCCGGAACCGAACCCACCCACGGCGACTTCCACGAGGGTCAGATCTTCGTCTCCGCCGGGCTCGTCAGCGGGCTGATCGACGTGGACACGGTCGGTCCCGGCCGGCGCGCCGACGATCTGGCCTGCCTGGTCGCCCACCTGGCGACCGTGCAGCGGATGACCCTGGAGCAGTCGGCGGGGCTGACCCGGCTGATCAACCTGTGGCTGCAGGTCTTCGACACCCGGGTCGATCCCACCGAACTGCGGCTGCGCGCCGCCGGCGTGATCGTCTCGCTCGCCACCGGGCCGTACCGGGGCCAGGAGCCCCAGTGGGAGCGGGAGACGACGCACATGATCGAGACGGCCGTCGGTCTGGTCCGCAGCACCGGTCACGGCTGAGTGATCACGCCCCGCGCGGCCGAAGCGTCATCCCCGGCCGCGTAGTCACCGGGTCCCGCGTGCCCGTTGCACGCCCGGAGGCATCTGTGCGATTGTGACCCAGTCGAAGTCGATCACGACTCGACATCGCGGCGGGTGACCGTCGCGCTCGGGGATCTGGAAGACCACGCGCGGCCACGGCCGCCCTCTCAGGCACGCAGGCGCCAGGCCTGCTTGCCCGACGCGAGGGCGCCCCGGCGGCGAACTCGACCGGCTTCCCGCTGAGCTGTTGGCATGCGTTGGACTACTCGGGGGAGTGGCTGCCGCCTGATCGACGCCGGTCGGAACGTGCCGCGCGCACGATCCGTGCTGCGCGCCGTGATCAGGCGATTCCCCGGACCCGTCCCCTCTGCGCCGATCGTCTGATCGGCGCGCCGCGGACGCACGGCAGTCGCTTCTCCCTCGGGGGACGGGGCGGCTGCCGTGTTCAGCGCACCGCGCCGGCCGGGCCGCGTGCGACGATGCGCAGGTGAGCGGACAGACCGAATCGGGCACGCCCTTCGCATCGGTCTACGGGCCGGAGGCCTTGGCGGAGTTCGACCCGGCGAGCGCCCTCGGCGAGCCGGGACGGTTCCCCTACACCCGTGGGGTCTACCCGACCATGTACACCGAGCGACCCTGGACCATGCGCCAGTACGCCGGTTTCGGCACGCCCGCGGAGTCGAACGCGCGCTACCTGGAGCTGATCGCGCACGGGACGGCCGGGCTCAGCGTGGCGTTCGACCTGCCCACCCAGATGGGCTACGACTCCGACGCTGCGGTCGCGGCCGGGGAGGTCGGAAAGGTTGGCGTCGCCATCGACTCGCTGGAGGACATGAGGGCGCTGTTCACCGGGATTCCGCTCGGCACGGTGTCGACGTCGATGACGATCAACGCCCCAGCCGCTGTGCTCCTGCTGCTCTACCAACTGGTGGCCGAGGAACAAGGCATCGACCCCGCCACCTTGACCGGCACCGTCCAGAACGACGTGCTCAAGGAGTACATCGCCCGCGGCACCTACATCTACCCGCCCGCTTCCTCGTTACGCCTGGTCAGCGACACCTTCGCCTACTGTCGCGAGCAGCTGCCGCGGTGGAACACGATCTCCATCTCGGGCTACCACATGGCCGAGGCGGGGGCCACCCCGGCGCAGGAGGTCGCGTTCACCCTGGCCAACGGCATCGCCTACGTGGAGGCGGCGCTGGCGGCCGGGCTGGCCGTGGACGACATCGGTCCCCGGCTGTCCTTCTTCTTCGTCGCCCGCACCACGCTGCTGGAGGAGGTCGCCAAGTTCCGCGCCGCCCGCCGGATCTGGGCGCACACCATGCGCGAGCGCTTCGGGGCCCGGGACCCGCGGTCGATGATGCTGCGGTTCCACACCCAGACGGCCGGCGTCCAGCTCACCGCCCAGCAGCCCGAGGTCAACCTGGTCCGGGTGGCCGTCCAGGCGCTTGCGGCGGTCCTCGGCGGTACCCAGTCCCTGCACACCAACGCCTTCGACGAGGCCTTGGCGCTGCCGACCCCCAAGTCCGCCCGGTTGGCCCTGCGCACCCAGCAGGTGATCGCCTACGAGACCGACGTCACCCATACCGTCGACCCGTTCGCCGGCTCGTACGCGGTGGAGTCGTTGACCGATGACCTGGACGCGGAGGCCCGTCGTCTGATGGCCTCGGTCGAGGACCGCGGCGGCGCGGTCGCCGCCATCGAGCAGGGGTTTCAGAAGGAGGAGATCGAAAGGTCCGCGTACGCGATCGCCGGCCAGATCGACTCCGGCGAGCGCGTCGTCGTCGGGCTGAACCGGTTCGCGCTCGAGGAGGAGGAGCCGTACGAGCCCCTCCGGGTCGACCCGGCTGTCGAGGCGGAGCAGGTGGCCCGGCTCGGCCGGCTGCGGGCGAGCCGTGACGGGGCCGAGGTGGACGCGTGCCTGGAGCGGGTCCGTACCGCCGCGCGCGGCACCGCGAACGTGCTGCCGCCGCTGAAGCAGGCACTGGCGGCGTACGCCACCGTGGGTGAGGTGTGCGACGCCCTCCGCGACGTATGGGGCCGCTACCGGCCGACCGACCACGGCTGACCTCGCGCGGACCGGATCGGGGGCGTCGGCGTCGGTGACCTGAGTGAGGTGACCGTGTGGTTACGAGGCTGGGCGCTGCCGGTTACGAGATGCCCGCCGCCGGTTACGAGATGCACAGAGCTCCGGATCCGGCCGGGGGGCCGTGACAGACTGGCCGAGATGCCTCCAGCCGCCGCCGACGAGACCCGTCGCGCCGAGATCGCGCGTCTCGCCGACGCGCTGGGCGAGCATCTGGTGAACCTGCGGCGCGACCTGCACGCGCATCCCGAGATCGGTCACCACGAACACCGCACCACCGCCCTGATCGTGGATGAACTGGAGCGCGCCGGGCTGATCGCCAAGGTGCTTCCGGTCGGGACGGGGGCCTACTGCGACATCCTCCCGCCCGGCTACGACGATTCGGCCGGCCTGCTCGGGTTGCGGGCCGACATCGACGCGCTGCCGATCACCGACGGCAAGGATGTGCCGTACGCGTCGCAGAATCCCGGGGTGTGTCACGCCTGCGGTCACGACGTGCACACCACGATCCTGCTCGGCGTCGGCATGGTGCTGGCCCGGCTTCGCGATGACCGGCTGCTGCCCCGCGGGGTGCGCCTGATCTTCCAGCCGGCCGAGGAGACCAGCCCGGGCGGCGCCCTGGACGCGATCGACGGTGGGGTGCTCGCCGATCTGACCGAGATCTACGCCCTGCACTGCGACCCCCGGACCGACGCCGGGCAGATCGCGCTGAAGGTCGGTCCGATCACCTCCGCGGTCGACCAGGTGACGATCACGGTGACCGGCTCCGGCGGTCACACGTCGCGGCCGCATCTGACCCAGGACATCGTCGGAGCGCTGGGCGCCCTGGCCACCACCACCCAGCTGCTGCTGTCCCGGCGCGTCGACCCGCGCAGCGGCGTGTCGCTGATGTGGGGGTCGGTGCACGCCGGCTCCGTGGCCAACGCGATCCCGGGCAGCGGCCAGATCGTCGGCACGCTGCGCGCCCTGGACGTCGCCGGCTGGCAGCTGGCCAAGCAGCTGGTGCCCGAGCTCGCCGCCGACATCGTGCGTCCCTTCGGCGTGGAGGTCGACATCTCCGTCACCGACGGGGTGCCGCCGGCGGTCAACCACGCCCGCGGCATCCGGCGGCTGACCCGGGCGGCCGAACACATCCTCGGCGCGGATGCGGTGACCACCACCGAGCAGTCGCTGGGCGGGGAGGACTTCTCCTGGATGTTGCAGCAGGTGCCGGGCGCCCTGGCCCGCCTGGGCGTGCGCACCCCGGGCCAGGCCTGTCCCGACATCCATCAACCCACCTTCCGGGTCGACGAGGCGTGTATCGCGGTCGGTCTGAAGGTGCTGACCGAGGTCGCCACCACGGTGTGAAGGCAGTTGCCGCCCGCGGTTCGGGTGAAGCCATTAGAGTGCTTAACATCCCGCGCAGGCGAGAATGCCGCGCCAGGTTCGGTCGGGGACGAAAGATTTGCGGGCGCACCCGAGCGCGGGTTGGAAAAGACTTTGTGAGACCCAGACGCCGTAGGAGGCAGCACGTGAAGAGAACCCTGACCCTGGTGGGTGCGCTGGTGAGTGCGGCCGCGCTGGCCCTGAGCAGCTGTGCGGAGGCGCCGGGCACCAGTCCCGGCACGCCGGCCGAGCCGGGCGCGAGCGTGTCCTCCGACGGGTTCAAGGCCTGCATGGTCTCCGATTCGGGCGGCTTCGACGACAAGTCGTTCAACCAGACCTCGTACAAGGGCCTCACCGACGCGAAGACCGAGCTCAGCATCGAGACCGGCGAGGTGGAGTCGGCCACGGCGGCCGACTTCGCCAGGAACATCCAGTCCATGGTGGACGCCAAGTGCAACATCATCGTCACCGTCGGCTTCCTGCTCAGCGACGACACCCTCGCAGCGGCGAAGAAGAACCCGAACATCAAGTTCGCCATCGTGGACAACAACGACCCCGACAACTACCCGGCCGCCACGAACCTGAAGCCGCTGGTGTTCAACACCGCCGAGTCGAGCTTCCTGGCCGGCTACCTCGCGGCCGGCATGTCCAAGACCAAGAAGGTCGGCACCTTCGGTGGGCTGAAGATTCCCACCGTGACGATCTTCATGGACGGGTTCGCCCAGGGCGTGGAGTACTTCAACAAGAACAAGGGTGGTTCGGTCCAGGTGCTCGGCTGGAACGCCGACAAGCAGGACGGCCAGTTCGTCCAGAGCGACAAGCCCTTCGAGGACGTCAAGGGCGGTGCGCGGACGGCCCAGGCGCTGATCAGCCAGGGTGCCGACATCGTGTTCCCGGTCGCCGGTCCCGCGGGCGAGGGCGCGCTGCAGGCCGCGAAGTCCAGTGGCGGCAAGGTGAACGCCATCTGGGTGGACACCGACGGCTGCGTCAGCGCCGAGACCTACTGCTCCAACATCATGACCAGCGTCTACAAGGGTCTCGACATCGCGGTGTTGAACGCGATCAAGGCGGCCAAGGACGGCTCGTTCGAGGCCAAGCCGTACGTCGGCAACCTGGAGAACGAAGGAACCGGACTGTCGCCGTACAACGAGTTCGACGACAAGGTCCCGGCCGAGCTCAAGGCCGAGATCGACGCCCTGAAGGCCGACATCATCAGTGGCAAGATCGAGCATCGAGTCCAAGTCCCAGCCGCTGGAGTGAGATGACCGCGAGCACGCCTGTTCCGGCCGCCGACGTCGGAGCGGGCACCGGCCTTCAGCTGCGCGGAATCACCAAGAGGTTCGGGTCGCTGACCGCCAACGACGGCATCGACCTGGACATCGTTCCCGGTGAGATCCACTGCCTGCTGGGGGAGAACGGCGCCGGCAAGTCGACGCTGATGAATGTGCTCTACGGGCTGCTGCAGCCGGACGAGGGCACCATCAGCATCGACGGGCGCACCCTGGTCTGCGGCAGTCCCAAGGAGGCCATCGCGGCCGGCATCGGCATGGTGCACCAGCACTTCATGCTGGTCGAGGTGTTCACGGTGGCCGAGAACCTCACCCTCGGCCGCGAGAGCGGAACAGCCGGCCTGCTCAACATGAACGCGGCACGCGAGACGGTGCGCCGGCTGAGCCAGAAGTACCGGCTCGACGTCGACCCGGACGCCCTCATCGAGGAACTGCCGGTCGGGGTGCAGCAGCGGGTGGAGATCTTGAAGGCGCTGGCCAACGACGCGAAGTACCTGATCTTCGACGAGCCGACCGCTGTGCTCACCCCGCAGGAGATCGATGAGCTGATCGCGGTGATGCGCTCGCTCCGCGACGAGGGCAGGGCCATCGTCTTCATCACCCACAAGCTCCGCGAGGTCCGCGCCATCGCCGACACCATCACCGTCATCCGCCGCGGCCGCGTGGTCGGCGAGGCGATCCCACCGACTCGGAGTCAGAGCTCGCCGAGCTGATGGTCGGGCGCGCGGTGAACCTCCTCGTCGCCAAGGAACCGGCGCGTGCGGCGGAGCCGCGGCTGGTGTTGGAGGGCGTATCGGTCGCGGCGCCGAACGGCACCCTGGTGGTGGACCGGGTGGACCTCGAAGTGGCCGGCGGCGAGATCGTCTGCATCGCCGGTGTGCAGGGCAACGGCCAGACCGAACTGGCCGAGGCACTGCTCGGGGTGACCCCCACGGTCCGCGGGCGGGTGCTGCTGGACGGCCAACCCCTCACCGGCCGGTCACCGAAACAGATCATCGCGGCCGGACTCGGCTTCGTCCCCGAGGACCGCAAGCACGACGGCTTCGTCGGCACCTTCAGCGTGGCCGAGAACCTGGTGCTGAACCACTTCGACGAGCCGCCGTACGCGCGCGGCGTCGCGCTCGACCTCGCGAAGATCAACGAGAACGCCGACGACCGCATCGCGGAGTTCGACATCCGGACCCAGTCGATCGGCGAGACGGTCTCCTCGCTGTCGGGCGGCAACCAGCAGAAGGTGGTGCTCGCGCGCGAGCTGTCCCGACCGCTCGCAGCCCTGGTGGCCAACCAGCCGACCCGCGGTGTCGACGTCGGTGCGATCGAGTTCCTGCACCGGCGGCTGGTCGTCGAACGAGACCGCGGCACCGCCGTACTGATCGTGTCCACCGAACTCGACGAGGTGATGGCCCTGGCGGATCGGGTCGCGGTGATGTACCGGGGCAGGATCGTCGGCATCGTGCCACCGGACACCCCGCGCGAGGTGCTCGGGCTGATGATGGCGGGCGTGCCCGCGCGGGAGGCGCTCGCCGCCGGCCAGGCACGCGCCGCGGCCCCCGGGATCCTGCCCGAGGAGGCACCGCGCGATGAGCACTGAGTCCGGACCCGGGTCGCCGGACGCACCGCCAGCCCAGGGTCGACACCGCCAGCGCCGGAGGCGACACCGCCAGCGCCGTCGCGACCGGCGGCCGCGGCCGCCCCGCCGCTTCCCCTGGACCGACCTGGCCACCACGCTGGCGGCGTTCGTGCTGGCCTTCGTGGTCGGTGCGCTGTTGATGATCGTCTCCGACAGCGACGTACGGAGCACCTTCTCCTACTTCTTCGCGCGCCCGGCCGACGCCTTGTCGGCCTCGGCGGACAAGGTCAGTACGGCGTACCTGGCCCTGCTCAAGGGCGCGGTCGGCGGCTACGGGCCGCTGACCGAGACCACCGCCCAGGCGGCCCCGCTGATCTGCGCCGGACTCGGCGTCGGGCTGGCGTTCCGGGCCGGCCTGTTCAACATCGGGGCACAGGGTCAGGCGGTGCTCGGCGCCATCCTGGCCGGTTACGTCGGCTTCGCCTGGCACCTGCCCCCGGTCATCCACCTGGCCGTCGCCGTCCTCGGCGGACTCGTCGGCGGTGGGATCTGGGGCGGCATCGTGGGCTGGCTGAAGGCGCGGGCCGGTGCGCACGAGGTGATCGTGACGATCATGATGAACTACATCGCCTCCGGTGTGCTGGCCTTCCTGCTCACCACGCACGGCTTTCCAGCGGCCGGGCCGGACCGACCCGATCTCTCCGATCGTGGACTGGAACGCGACCTTCCCCAGGCTGCAGGGCGGCCAGTTGCACGTCGGTTTCGTGCTCGCGCTGGCCGCCGCGCTGGGCGTGTGGTGGATCCTGGACCGATCGACCATCGGCTTCGCCATCCGTGCGGTGGGCGCCAACCCGCACGCCGCGGCGACGGCCGGGATGAGCGTCGCGCGCACCACGGTGATCACCATGGTGCTTGGCCGGGGGGCTGGCGGGCCTGGCCGGCGCGCAGGCTGCGCTCGGCCCGACGGCGTCCGGGGTGCCGGTGCCGCTGTCGGCCGGAATCGTGGGCTCCATCGGATTCGACGCCATCACCGTCGCCCTGCTCGGCCGGTCCCGACCGCTCGGCATCGTGCTCGCCGGACTGCTCTTCGGCGGCCTGCACGCGGGCGGGCTCGCCATGCAGAGCGTGGCGCAGACCCCGCTCACCCTGACCACGGCGCTGCAGGCGCTCATCGTGCTGTTCGTCGCCGCGCCGGCCCTGGTCACCAAGCTGGTCCCCTTCCTGAAGGCGCGCAAGGCCCGCGGGCTCGGACCGGTCCCGGAAGGGGGTCTCGCGTGAGCGCGTCGGTGGCCGATCGCCCGGTCTCCGGTCCTGGGGTCGAACGGGTGGAGTCGGTGGAGAAGCGGCGGCAGCGGCTCTCCACCGGCGGGCTGGTCGCGGTGGTCGGGGTGCTGTTGGTGGTCGGCCTCGGTTCGACCACGGGTGCGGCCCGCTTCGCCCTGTCCGATGCCTTCGACGAGGTCCAACTGCCGACGGTGGCTGTGCCGGGCTTCCCCACGGTGGCGGTGTGCGCGGTGCTGTGCCTGGTGGTCGCGGCCGGCTACCTGTCCGGGCGGATGCGCGGCCGGATCGTCGCTCTCGCCGGCACGGTGGCGGGACTGGCCGTGCTGCTGGGATTCCTGACCTGGGCGGCGTCGGGCCGCGACCTGCCCTTCCCGGTCAGCAACCAGCTGGCGGGCACGCTGTCGCTGGCCACGCCCCTGGTCTTCGGCGCTCTCTGCGGAGTGCTGTGCGAGCGGGCCGGGGTGGTCAACGTGTCGATCGAGGGCCAGTTCCTCGCGTCGGCGTTCGCGGCGGCGGTGGCCGGCAGCCTGACCAATTCCGTGCCGGCCGCCCTGGTCGCCGCCGTGGTGGCCGGGGTGACGATGGCCGCGCTGCTGGCGCTGTTCTCGATCAACTACCTGGTCAACCAGGTCGTGCTGGGCGTGGTGTTGAACCTGCTGGCGGTCGGGGTGACCGGCTTCCTCTTCGACCAGCTGGTCCAGCCCGCCTCGCGGACCTACAACTCCGCGCCGGTGCTGGAGTCGATCGCCATTCCGGGGCTGTCGCAGATCCCGTTCTTCGGGCGGGTGCTGTTCGACCAGACCATCCTGGCCTACCTCGCGGCGTTGGCGGTGGTCGCGGTCTGGGTGCTGCTCTATCGCACGAAGTGGGGACTGCGGGTCCGCGCGTGCGGTGAGCACCCCGAGGCCGCCGACACGGTCGGCATCAGCGTCCGCGCGATCCGCTGGTCGGCCGTGCTGGCCGGCGGCCTGTTCGCCGGGCTCGGCGGGGCGTTCTTCACCCTGGCCTCGACCGGCTCGTTCACCAAGGAGTTCACCGTCGGCAACGGCTTCATCGCCCTCGCCGCGCTGATCATGGGCCGGTGGCGTCCGGTGCTGGCGGCCCTGATGTGTCTGTTCTTCGGCTTCGTGACGCAGATGGCCTCGCAGCTGCAGACCCTGAGCACGCCGATGCCCAGCCAGTTGCTGCTGATCCTGCCCTACGTGGCGACCATCATCGCCGTCGCCGGCCTCGTCGGCCGAGTCAGACCGCCGGCCGCCGACGGCATACCGTACGAGAAGTGACGATCGACTGGGACGCGCTGCGACAGGCCGCGCGGGCGATGCTGTGCCCACGCGTACGTGCCCTACTCCGACTTCCCCGTCGGTGCGGCCGCCCTGGTCGACGACGGCCGGATCGTGACCGGCTGCAACGTGGAGAACGCCTCGTACGGCTTGACCCTGTGTGCGGAGTGCGGCCTGGTGTCGGAGCTGGCCGCCGGCGGCGGCGGGCGGCTGGTCGCCTTCGCCTGCGTGGACCGGCACGGGGCCGCGTTGATGCCGTGCGGGCGCTGCCGGCAGCTGCTCTGGGAGCATGGAGGACCCGACCTGCTCGTGGACACCCCGCTCGGCGTCCGCCCGATGAGCCAGGTGCTGCCTCAGGCCTTCGGGGCCGAACACCTCGAACAGGAGACCCGCTCGCCCATGACCGTCGACCTCGACACCCTGCGCGCTTTTCCGAAGGTGTCGCTGCACGACCATCTCGACGGGGCGCTGCGTCCCGCGACGGTGCTGGAGCTGGCGGCCGAGATCGGGCACCCGCTGCCGGCCGGCACCGCGGCCGAGCTGGCCGACTGGTTTCGTGAGGCGGCGGGATCCGGGTCGCTGGAGTTGTTCCTGGAGACCTTCGACCACACGGTCGCGGTGCTGCAGACCCCCGTCCACCTGCGTCGGGCCGCCCGTGAGTTCGTCGAGGACCTGGCGGCGGACGGGGTGGTCTACGCCGAGGCTCGCTGGGCACCTGAGCGCCACACCGAGGGCGGGCTGATGACTCGACGCGAGGCGGTCGAAGCGGTCCGCGACGGGCTCGCCGACGGGATGGCCGCCGCGTCGCAGTCCGGTCGGCCGATCGAGGTGCGGCAACTGCTCACCTCGATGCGCCACGTCGAGCCGACCACCGAGATCGCCGAGCTGGCGGTGGCCTTCCGCGACGAGGGTGTGGTCGGATTCGACATCGCCGGCGCCGAGGTGGGCTTTCCGCCCGAGCGCTTCCTGCCGGCCTTCCAGTTGCTCCGGGAGGCGAACCTGCCGTACACGATCCACGCCGGCGAGGCGGCCGGGGTGGAGTCGATGTGGTCGGCGGTGCAGCGCTGCTCGGCCCAGCGGATCGGACACGGTGTCCGGATCACCGACGACATCAGCCTGGACGGCGGCTCGCCGGTGCTCGGCCGCTTCGCCCGCTACGTCCTCGATCGCCAGGTGCCGCTCGAGCTGTGCCCGACCTCGAACGTGCAGACCGGCGCCGCCCGGTCCGTCGGCGAGCATCCCATCGCGATGCTGGACGGGCTCGGATTCAACGTGACGGTCAACTGCGACGACCAGTTGATGACCGGCACCCGGCTGTCGGATGAGTTCGATCAGCTCTGCCGCGCCTTCGGGTACGGCCTGGACGACGTACGGCGGCTGAGCCTGAACGCCGCCCGGAGCGCCTTCGCCCCGTACGAGGTGCGCGAGGCGCTCGTCGAGCGGATCGGCGCGTGGGTGCCGTAGGAGGGTGGTGTTGAACGATGACCTACTGCGCGGCGCCCGAGCACGCACCCGGCTGCGTTGTCGTCGTCGCGGATGGAACACCGCTATCCGACTCCTCCTCCGCCTGTCCGCCGGAGGCGGCGCTCCGCGCCAACACGCCCGGCACGCACCCGGGCACCTGCTCGCTACGGCCACCGTTTGACACCAGCCGCCTAGCCCCGCGGGCCGGACCCGGTGGCGCCTGACCCTGCGGCCTACGGTTTTCGTCAGTGCCCGGCTCTAGCATCGAAGGACCGGTCGCATCGGGCGCCCGGACGAAGACGTTGGGGGTATGCGATGCCGGTCAAGCAGCAGTCATGGGCGGAGGGGACGCCCGCCTGGGTAGACCTGATGGCAGCCGATTTCGAAGGCGTCCAAGGCCTTCTACACGGGATTGTTCGGATGGGAGTACGACGAGGGCGGCGAGGAGTTCGGCAACTACGCGACCGCCCGCCTCGACGGGAACGCGGTGGCGGGCATCGGCCCGACCCAGGGCCCGGACGGGCCTCCGCCCAGCTGGACCACCTACATCGCGGTCGAGGATGCCGCCGCGACGGCCGAGCGTGCGGTCGGGGCCGGTGGGACCGTCCTGATGCCGGCGATGGAGATCGGCGGCTTCGGTTCCATGGCGGTGCTTGCCGATCCCACCGGGGCAGTCTTCGGCCTGTGGCAGTCGGGCGAGCACTCCGGGGTCGACCTGTACAACGAACCTGGCGCGCTCACCTGGAACGAGGTGATGGTCGGGGACTACGCAGCGGGCAAGGACTTCTACTCCGCCGTGTTCGGCTACACCTACACCGATCTGGGTGCCGAGGGCGTGGATGTACTCGACCGTCGAGCTCGACGGCGACACCGTCGGCGGCATCGGGACCGCCGAAGGCGCCGGCCCCGGGGTGCCGCCGCACTGGCGGACCTACTTCCAGGTGGCCGACCTGACGGCATCCTGTGCGAAGGCCGCGGAGCTGGGCGGCAGGGTGGTGGCCGAGCCGTTCGACACCCCGTTCGGCGCAATGGCCGCGTTGAGCGGGCCGGACGGCGAGGTGTTCATGCTCAATCAGCCGCCGGCGGAGCCTACCGCGTAGACGTCGTCGGGGGCCGTCCCCGTACCGGTCGGATCGGGATCGGTGGTCTGAATAGGATCATCGCCATGAGCGACAGCGGCCTCGAGCGTGCCCAGGACAAGATGAGGGGCGCGGGGATCTCGCCCCAGGCGATCGACGTCTTCAGCCACTACTACCGCCAACTCGAGCAGGGCGTCACGGGGTTCATCCTCGAGGACAGCATCGTGCCGCTGGAGGATCCGGATCTGCTCGCCGACGTGGAGGTGCCCGCAGCCGACGCGCAGGATGCCCTGGCGCACACGGTGATCATCAAGCTCAACGGCGGGCTCGGCACGTCGATGGGCATGGACAAGGCGAAATCCCTGCTGCCGGTGCGCGACGGGAAGTCCTTCCTCGACCTCATCGTGGCCCAGGTCCAGCACGCCCGTGCCGCGTACGGGGTGAAGCTGCCGCTGCTGTTCATGAACAGCTTCCGCACCCACGCCGACACGCTCACCGCACTGGCGCCCTACACCGACCTTGCGGTGGACGGGCTGGATCTGGACTTCGTACAGAGCCAGGAACCGAAGCTGCGTGCCGACGATCTGACTCCGGTCGAGTGGCCGACCGACCCGACACTGGAGTGGTGCCCGCCGGGGCACGGCGACCTGTACACCGCTTTGTCGTCCTCGGGGGTGCTGGATCGGCTGCTCGCGCTCGGCTACCGGTACGCCTCGGTCTCCAACTCCGACAACCTCGGTGCGGCGCCGAACGCCACGATCGCCGGATGGTTCGCCGCCAGCGGCGCGCCGTACGCCGCCGAGATCTGCCGGCGGACCGCAGCCGATCGCAAGGGCGGGCACCTCGCCATCCGCAAGTCCGACAATCGGCTGATTCTGCGCGACACCGCACAGACGGCCAAGGAGGAGATGGAGTACTTCACCGACGAGTTCCGGCACCCGTACTTCCACACCAACAATCTGTGGTTCGATCTGGAGGCGCTGGCGCGGACGCTCGAGGAGCGCAACGCCGTCCTCGGGCTGCCGCTGATCCGCAACGAGAAGACGGTCGACCCCGCTGATCCGTCCTCACCGGCGGTGATCCAGATCGAGAGCGCGATGGGTGCCGCGGTCGAGGTGTTCGAGGGGGCGACCGCGATCGGCGTCGGGCGGGAGCGGTTCCTGCCGGTCAAGACGACCAGCGACCTGCTGGTGCTCCGCTCGGACGTGTACGCCTTGACCGAGGACAGCCGGTTGGAGAAGGTCACCGACCCGGCGCCGTTGGTCGACCTCGACGGCCGGTACTACAAGACGATCGGCGCCTTCGAACGGCGGTTCGCCGGCGGTGCCCCGTCGCTGCTGAATGCGACCCTGTTCGAGGTGCACGGAGACTGGAGCTTCGGCGCCGGGCGTCTCCGTGGTGGGCGACGTCGTGCTGGAGGACGCGGGCTCGCCGCAGCAGGTGCCCTCCGGGTCGATGCTGATGGAGCGCGACTGACCGGTTGCGACTGACCGGTTGCTCCTGACCCGGGGGTCTCAGACCGCGGTGACGACCTCGTCGTAGTCGAGCCGCGGCTGGCGCGGGCGGTAGGACTCCACGCGTCGGCTGGCCGATGTTGACGACCAGCAGGCTGCGGTGGCGGCCATCCGGGAAGAACTCGCGGTCCACGCCGGCGGTGTCGAACCCGCCCATCGGGCCGGCGGCGAGACCGGCGGCGCGGACGCCGATGATGAAGTAGCCGACCTGCAGCGAGGCGTTGAGTTCGGCCGTCTGGGTGCGCGCGGTCTCGTCGGCGAAGGCGTCCCGGGCACCGGGGAACACCGGGAAGGTCTTGGGGAACTCGTCGTGGAAGTCCACGTCGGCGGCGAGGATCGCGACCAGCGGGGCCGCCGCGGTCTTGGTCCGGTTGCCCTCGGCCATCTGGGACAGCAGCGTGGCCCGGGCCTCGGGGCTGCGTACCAGGACGACCCGCAGCGGCTGGCTGTTCATCGCCGTCGGGCCCCACTTGACCAGGTCGTAGACGGCACGCATCTGCGCCTCCGAGACCGGTTCGTCGGAGAAGGCGTTGGCTGTGCGGCCTTCGCGGAACAGAAGATCCTGCACCTCAGCCGACACGGCGAGGTCAGCGGCCAGATCGGCCTCGAATTGGTCGAGCTCAGCGGGGGAGATATCGAGCTGTGTCATGTTTAGTTGAACCGTCAACAGTTGGACGGCATTCCTGCCTTACGCCTGTGACCTGACTCACCGGCCCGACCCGGCCCGGCCCGGCCGTTCAGCCCCCCGGCCGCCAACGGCCTATCGCGCGGGGTCTGCGAGCCGGCCGGACGATGACCTTGCCGCCGTCGTCTCGACGGAACAGGCGTTCCGGGTCGCCGACCGTCGCTGCGGCCGCACCTGACACCATCGAGGGGTGAGCGTCCCCGGGCCCGAGCGGGCGTGGCACCAGGCCCTGGCCTACGCCGTCACGGGCCGCCGACTCGCCGACCTGAGCCGCCAAGCGGTTCCCGATGTCGAGGCTCTGGCCGTCGAATTGCGCACCCGGACCGCGCCGTCGGAGCTGACCGGGTCGAGCCATCAGGTACCGCCCGACCTGATGGAGGGGATCGGGGCGGCCCAGTTCGTCGCCGTACTCGGTGTGCTCCGTCAGCGGTTGGCTGCTGACTGGCCGACCTCTACCCAGGTCGCGCGAGAGCGACCCTTGGAAGCCGACGACCGCCGCCTGCTGCGGGAGGTTCCACCCCACCACGCCGGCTGACCCGACCGGCTGACCCCGACCCGACCTGACCCCGAGCCCACCCGACCCGAGCGGCGGGTGACTAGACCGACGGGCGGTCGCGCAGCAGGTCGCGGATCTCGGCCAGCAGGTCCTCGCTGGAGGCGGCCTTCTCCGGCTCATCCTTCTTCCGGATCTCGCTCAGCCTGTTGTACGGCTTGACCACCGCGAAGTACAGCACCGCCGCGGTGAGCAGGAAGGTGAGCAGCGCGGTGAGGAAGTTGCCGACGTTGATCCCGGCCACGGTCGTCCCGCTGAGACCCTCGACCTGCACGATCAGGCCCAGGATGTCGAGGATGATCTTGGTGAAGGCCTCGACCACGGCTGCGAAGACGGTGCCCATGATGAACGCCACCGCCAACTCGACCAGATTTCCGCGCGTCAGAAAGTCCTTGAAGCCCTTCATGTTCCTGCCCTTCAACGTGTGCCGACTCGTGCTGCCCCCGTGGGCCGGACCACGCTAGCAGGGCATGTTTACCGCCAGATGACGGTGAGAGTGGCCGACACGGCCGCGCGGGCCAGGGCGGTGGCCGTGCGCCGGTCGACGTCGAGCAGGACCAGCGCTCCCGTACCGCCCGGCTCATCGGCGGCGACCTGCGGCACGGTGGCCACCCGAACCGCGTCGGCCACCACCGTGGCAGCCTCGGCCTGTTCGTGGGCGGCCAGGATGTCGATCCGGTCGCCGGGACGGAGCAGTCGTGCGACCGCGGCGTCGCCGAGTCGCAACGGGGCCAGCACATGGCCGGGCGCGAGCACCCTCGCTGAGTCCACCACGGCGACTTCGGTCAGGACCTCGCGACGGGCGACCGGGCCGGTGAGGGTACGGCCCACCAGGGATGAGGGATCGCTCACCACCCCGTCCGGCAGGTCGGCCGCTACGGCGCGGGTCAGTTCGAGATCGGCAGCGCTCAGGTGCGTTCCGGCCGGGAGCTCGCGGGTCGCCCGTACGACGGGTGCTGTCGGTGGTCCGCCGGGAGCCGCGGCGGCCAGCCCGGCGAGGACCGCGGCCGCCGCGGCGAGCGCGGCCAGCCCGCGGCGATGCCAGGACACCGCTCGGGCGAGCCCGGCCAAAGGCCCGGGGCCTCGGCGGCGTGCGGCGCCGAGAACTCGAGGGGGAGGTGGGATCGATCGCAGGCGTACGCACGCCGAGAGACTAAGGATGGACAGCCGGATCGTGCGCGCTGTCCACAGCGGACTCAGCTCGTGGACGACCTGCCTGTGGACGACCGCCTGTGGACGACGTGCCTGTGGACGACCTGCCCGTGGACGGCCTGCCGGGACCTGCCGGACGACCTGCCTGTGGACGGCTCGGCACCGGCGCCCGATGGAGAGCCGGACGACGAGGCGGAGCCCGATCCGTTGGCCGCCGTCGCGCCCGCGGCGCCGAGCCGGAGGCCGGGGCCCCGGCCGGCGCGGACTCCTTGCCCGGCTTGGCGTCGGCGGAGACCGCTTGTCCGAGGATCCGGAGGACTCACTCTTGGAGGGCTGGCGATTGTCGGTGCGATAGAAGCCTGACCCCTTGAACACCACACCCACCGCGTTGAACACCTTGCGCAGCGGCCCGCTGCAGTTGGGGCACTCGGTCAGGGCGACGTCGCTGAACTTCTGCACGGCCTCGAGATCGTGGCCGCACTCGGTGCACCGGTACTGATAGGTAGGCATCCGCGCTCTTTCCTCGTCCGAGGCTGGACCTGGCACCTCCACGGCCAGCCAACTAGCACTCAAGCATACCGACTGCTAACCGATGGGCGCGCCGCTCGGGAAGGCCGCGACGCATCTGTCCGCGCTGGTGAGGTCTCACTAGAGTTGGCTGGTGCGCCGCATTCCCCGCTGGCTGATCTTCCCCACCATCGTGCTCGTCCTGGCCGTGGGCGCGCTGGCCAGCGTCTCCTTCGGAACGGTGCGGCAGTCGTTCCCGACCACGACGGGTCAGATCAGTGTCGCGGGTCTCACCACCTCGGTCGAGGTGCTCCGGGACGAGTACGGCGTGCCCCAGATCTATGCCGACAGCGCCGATGACCTGTTCGCCGCTCAGGGCTTCGTGCACGCCCAGGACCGGTTCTACGAGATGGATTTCCGCCGGCACCTGGCGGCCGGCCGATTGTCGGAGCTGTACGGCCCCTCGCAGGTGGAGACCGACGCCTACGTTCGCACCCTGGGCTGGCGCCGGGTGGCGGAGCAGGAGCTCACCGTGTTGGCGCCGTCCACCCGGCGCTACCTCGACGCCTACGCCTCGGGCGTCAACGCCTACCTCCAGCAGCGATCGGTCACCGATCTGTCGCTGGAGTACAGCCTGTTGGCGGTCCGGGGCCTCCGCTACACCCCCGAACCGTGGACGGCCGCGGACTCGGTCGCCTGGCTGAAGGTGATGGCCTGGGACCTCGGCTCGGGCTTCAGCTCCGAGGTCGAGCGGGCGGTCGTGACGGCCACGGTGGGCGCTTCGCGGGCGGCCAGCCTCTACCCGCCCTATCCACTGCAGGGCTACGACCCCATTCTGAGCCGGGGCGCCGTGGTGGGTAAGGCCTTCAATCCCACCGCGACGAGGGCATCTGCCCGCCCGCTGACCTCCGCCGTGCCGCTGGACCGGCTCGAACAGGCCATGGACGCACTGACCCGGGCCGGTCGGGCCCGGCAGGCGATCCCGGCGGTGCTCGGGTCCTCGGCGGTCGGCAGTGAGTCCGGCTCGAACTCCTGGGCGGTGGCCGGGTCTCGCACCGCGAGCGGCAAGCCGCTGCTGTCCAACGATCCGCACCTGGCCACTTCGATCCCGTCGACCTTCGCCCAGGTGGGCCTGCACTGCCGTAACCCGGGGCCGGCCTGCCCGTTCGACGTGACCGGCTTCAGCATGGCCTCGGTGCCGGGGGTGGTGATCGGCAAGAACACCTCCATCACCTGGGGGCTCACCACCAGCCATGTCGACGTGCAGGACGTGTTCTTGGAGGAGGTGCAGGGCGACAGCGTGCGCGACGGTGACGTGTTCGTGCCGCTCACCGTCCGGACCGAGGACATCGTCGTCCGCGGTGAGGACCGTCCCCGGCCGATCCGGATCCGAGCCACCCGGCACGGCCCGCTGCTCTCCGACGTCGATCCGCAGCTGCAGCAGGCGGCGGCCGGTGCAGCCGACCCGGGCAAGCCCGCGTACGCGGCAGCACTGGCCTGGGCGGCGCTCACTCCCGGCCGGAGCATGGACGCGCTCCTGGCCGTGAACACCGCTCAGAACTTCCAGGACTTCCGCGCCGCCGCGGCGCTGCTGTCGGCCCCTTCGCAGAACCTGATCTACGCCGACACCGCCGGCCACATCGGCTACCAGTTGGCGGGTGCCGTGCCCATCCGCGGCCGCGGTGGCGGGTCCACGCCGGTGCCGGGCTGGGACCGCGCGTACGACTGGACCGGCTTCATCCCCGCCGCCGAGCTGCCCTACGTCAACGACCCGCCGAGCGGGCTGATCGTGGCCGCGAACCAGCCCGTGGTCGCGCCGGGCTACCGGTACCCCCTGGGCTCGGACTACTCCTACGGCTGGCGCAGCCAGGAGCTCGCCGACCTGCTGCACGACGCGGCGCCGCTGACGATGGACTCAGCCGAGGAACTGTTCTACGACGACACGGTCCGCTTCGCGGCGGACGTGGTGCCGACGCTGTTGCGAACGCGGGTGCGGGATCCGTGGGTGGCCGAGGGGCAGCGGACGCTGGTCGGCTGGGACTACTCCGCCGGCGCGGAGTCGGCCGCGGCGGCGTACTTCCACGTCGTGGTGCACAACATCCTCAAGCTCACCTTCCGTGACGAGTTGCCGGAGGACCTGTGGCCGACCGGCGGTGACCGCTGGTACGCCGCCCTGTCGCTGATGATGAAGCAGCCGCGCAACCCCTGGTGGGACGACGTGACGACCGAGGACCGGGTGGAGACCCGCGACGACATCCTGCTGGCCGCGATGACCAACGCGCGCAAGGAGATCACCTCGCTGATGGCCCGCGACGCCGACGAGTGGCAGTGGGGGCGGCTGCACACGGTGCGGCTGCGCAACGCCACCCTCGGTCGCAGCGGGATCGCACCGGTCGAGGCGCTGTTCAACCGCGGCCGCTATCCGGTGGGTGGAGGTCCCGGCGTGGTGAACGCCATGGCCTACGACGACAGGCACGGCTACGCGGTGACGGCCGGCCCGACGATGCGGATGCTCGTCGACCTGGGCGAGCTGGACCAGTCGCGCTGGGTCAACCAGAGCGGGGTGTCCGGCCACGCCTTCCACCGCAACTACGACGACCAGACCGCGCTGTGGGCGACCAACCAGCTGTGGCCGTTCGTCAGCTCACGGGCCGCCGTTGACGCGCGCACCAGCACCCGCCTGGAGTTGGTGCCGAGCGGCTGAGCGGCAGTCGCTCGCAGGGGCCAGAACCGGAGGCAGAATCCGAGGGCCAAAACCGGGAGGCTTCGGCCACGGGTGGGCACGCTAAGCTGTGCCGCAACGGCGTCGACCCGGCCATCACCGGCGAGCCTTCGGAAGAACCGGTGTGCTGCCTCGCCAGAGGTGGGCGCACCTCAGTAGAACCGGACGGGCCGGGCCCGTGACAGCCCCGACGAGTGGTCCGGCACGCCGCTGGCGGGCAGGGCAAGCGGGGTGGTACCGCGGTGGAGACATCGTCCTCGTGCAGGTTGACGACGACGGACGAGAGATCTCAGATGACCTATCCGAAGCAGACCACCGGTACGGCCGAGCCGGCGCGCGTTCCGGCCGCTCCACGCTTTCCCGAGCTCGAGGAGCGGGTCCTCGCCTTCTGGAAGGCTGACGACACCTTCCAGGCGTCGGTGGACCGCAACCCGGCGGGGGACCGGGGCGCGAACGAGTTCGTGTTCTACGAC
Organism: uncultured Actinomycetota bacterium; assembly: GCA_963726625.1. Lineage (GTDB taxonomy): Bacteria > Actinomycetota > Actinomycetes > Propionibacteriales > Propionibacteriaceae > Microlunatus. The sequence goes on along the minus strand of CAVSDA010000015.1, from coordinate 314,310 downwards.
GGCCCGCCGTTCGCCAACGGACTGCCGCACTACGGGCACCTGCTCACCGGCTACGTCAAGGACATCGTCCCGCGCTACCAGACGATGCGGGGCCGGCACGTGGAGCGCCGCTTCGGCTGGGACTGCCACGGACTCCCGGCGGAGTTGGAGGCGATGGCGCAGCTCGGACTGAAGACCAAGGGCGACATCGAGGAACTGGGCATCGAGAAGTTCAACGCCGCCTGTCGCGAGTCCGTCCTCCGCTACACCGACGAGTGGCAGGCCTACGTCACCCGCCAGGCCCGCTGGGTGGACTTCGCCCACGACTACAAGACCCTCGAACCCGCGTACATGGAAAGCGTGCTCTGGGCCTTCAAGACCCTGTACGACAAGGGTCTGGTGTACGAGGGGATGCGCGTCCTGCCCTACTGCTGGAGCGATGAGACTCCGCTGTCCTCCCACGAGCTGCGGATGGACGACGAGGTCTACCAGAACCGGCAGGACCCGGCCGTCACCGTCGGCTTCCGGCTGGAGACCGGTGAGCTGATCCTGATCTGGACCACCACACCCTGGACCCTGCCCAGCAACCTGGCCGTCGCCGTCCACCCCGACGTGGACTACGTGGTCGTGGAGGCGACGACGGGACCTCACCAGGGCGAGCGGTACCTGCTCGCCCAGGCGCGGTTGGCGGCGTACGCGCGCGAACTCGGCGACGAGCCGCGCGTCGTTCGGTCACGTCGCAGGCTCCGCACTGGTGGGGCGCCGCTACCGGCCGCCGTTCTCCTACTTCCTGGGCCACGCCAACGCCCACGTGGTGCTGGCCGCGGACTACGTGACCACCGACGACGGAACCGGGGTGGTGCACCTGGCTCCGGCGTTCGGCGAGGAGGACAAGCTCGCCAGCGACGCCGCCGGCATCGCCGCCGTCGTCCCGGTGGACGCGGCCGGCAGGTTCACCGCCGAGGTGCCCGACTACGAGGGCATGCACGTCTTCGACGCCAACCTGGCGATCATCGACGACCTCAAAGCCACCACCGCCGGGACCCCGGCCGGCTCGGTGACCGCGGGCACCGTGCTGCTGCGGCGCGAGAGCTACGACCACCCCTACCCGCACTGCTGGCGCTGCAAGAACCCGCTGATCTACCGGGCCGTCTCGAGTTGGTTCGTCGAGGTGTCCACGATCAAGGACCGGATGGGGCAGCTGAACTCCGACATCACCTGGGTGCCCGAGCACGTCAAGGACGGCCAGTTCGGCAAGTGGCTGGCCGGGGCCCGCGACTGGTCGATCAGTCGCAACCGCTTCTGGGGCACGCCCATCCCGATCTGGAAGTCCGACGACCCCGCCTACCCGCGGATCGACGTCTACGGCTCGATCGCGGAGCTGGAGCGCGACTTCGGGGTCGACGTGCCCGACCTGCACCGCCCGTACATCGACGACCTCACCCGGCCCAACCCCGACGACCCGACCGGGCAGTCCACCATGCGCCGGATCTCCGACGTGCTGGACGTGTGGTTCGACTCCGGTTCCATGCCCTACGCCCAGGTGCACTACCCGTTCGACAACGCCGACTGGTTCGAGCACCACTACCCGGGCGACTTCATCGTGGAGTACATCGGCCAGACCCGCGGCTGGTTCTACACCATGCACGTCCTGGCCACCGCGCTGTTCGACCGGCCGGCGTTCTCCTCCTGCATCAGCCACGGCATCGTGCTCGGCAGTGACGGGCAGAAGATGAGCAAGTCGCTACGCAACTATCCTGACGTGTCGGAGGTGTTCGACCGCGACGGCGCCGACGCCATGCGCTGGTTCTTGATGTCGTCGCCGATCCTGCGCGGCGGCAATCTGATCGTCACCGAGCCGGGGATCCGCGACGGCGTGCGCCAGGTGATGATCCCGCTGTGGAACGCGTGGTACTTCTTCAGCCTGTACGCCAACGTCGCCCGCGGCGGGCCCGGCTACGCGGCGAAAGCCGATACGGGCTCGGCCGACGTGCTGGACCGCTACATCGTGGCCAAGACGGCGGAGTTCGTGGCGGCGATGACCGCCGAGCTGGACGCCCTCGACGTGGCAGCCGCCTGCGACGCCACCCGGACCTTCCTCGAGGTGCTCTCGAACTGGTACATCCGGCGGTCCCGCGACCGTTTCTGGGACGGGGAGAGCGAGGCCTCCCTGGCCGCGTTCGACACGCTCTACACGGTGCTGGAGACCACCTGCCGTGCGGTCGCGCCGCTGTTGCCGCTGGTCACCGAACAGATCTGGCGCGGCCTGACCGGGGGCCGGTCGGTCCACCTCACCGACTGGCCCGACGCGGCGGCGCTGCCGTCCGACCCGGCGCTGGTGGCGGCGATGGACCGGGTGCGGGAGGTCTGCTCGACGGCGTCGGCGCTGCGCAAGGCGGAGGGGCTGCGGGTCCGGCTGCCGCTGGCCCGCCTGACCGTGGTCGCCGACGGGTCGGCCTCGCTGGCCCCGTTCGCCGAGCTGGTCCGCGACGAGCTGAACGTGCGCGAGGTGGTGCTCACCGACGTGGCCGCGGCCGAGGCGGGCGCGTTCGGCGTCCGGCAGGTGCTGGCCGTGAATGCGCGGGCGGCGGGTCCGCGGCTGGGGCGCGAGGTGCAGGCCGCGATCAAGGGGAGCAAGTCCGGCGACTGGTCGGTGGACGACGCCGGGACGGTGACCGCCGGCGGCATCGTGCTGCTCGACGGTGAGTACGCGCTGCAGACCGTCGTGGCCGACGCCGACCCGGACGACCAGCGCGCCGTGGCCATGCTGCCGGGCGGCGGATTCGTCATCCTGGACACGGCGGTGACCCCCGAACTCGCGGCCGAGGGCCTGGCCCGCGACGTCGTACGGGCGGTGCAGCAGGCCCGTCGCGACGCCGGCCTGGAGGTGGGTGACCGGATCGCGCTGAGGCTCGGTGGCGACACCGAGGTGCGGGCGGCCGTCGAGGCGCACGCGGAGCTGATCAAGGCCGAGACGCTGGCCGCCACGCTGGAGGTGTCGGCGGACCAGCTGGAGCCGGCCACCACGGCGACCGTCGGCACTCAACAGAGGGTCGCGGTCGCGCTGACGGTGGCGTAAGGACGAGACTTCTCATGGTCGGGGAGGTGTGATGGCTGGGCCGACGAGAGACCACGAGCAACCCGGGAGCAGTCGGATCCGCCGCCGGGTCGTCGCCCACGGGCGCGTCCAGGGGGTCTTCTTCCGCGCCAGCTGCCGACGGGAGGCGCGGCGGCGCGGAGTCGACGGCTGGGCGTCCAACCGGGCCGACGGCACGGTGGAGGCCGTGTTCGAAGGCGAGCCGACCGCGGTGGCCGCCCTGGTCGCGTGGACCCGGCAGGGACCGCCGGGGGCCTCGGTCAGGCGGGTCGACGTCACCGAGGAGGACCCGCGTCGGCGAGCGCGGCTTCGTGATCCGCTAGTACGTAGACCTCACGCCAGGTAGGCACGGCTCAGCCACAGGTGGAACAGCGCGTACGCGCGGAACGGCCGCCAGGGTTCGGCGAGGGCGGCGGCCTCCCGCGCGGTGACCGACCCCAGCGCCTTGCGCAGCACCAGGTCTGCGGGAACGAAGCCGTCACGGTCGCCGGCGGCCCGGACATCGAGGTAGTCCGCGCTCCACGGCCCGATGCCGGGCAGGTCGAGCAGTTCGGGCCTCGACGGGCCCGCAGGCCGGGCGCAGAAGGCGCCGGCCACCGCCTGGAGGGTCCGGGCCCGCGACCAGGTGACGCCGACCGCGGCGCGCAACTCCGCCAGGTCGGCGCCGGCCAGCCGGGTCGGCGAGGGGAAGCAGCGGAACCCGCCCGGCCCCTCGGTGCCGTACGCGGCCACCAGTCGACCGGCGAAGGTCCGCGCGGCCGCCACCGACACCTGCTGACCGAGCACGGTGACCACGGCCGCCTCGAAGCGCTCGGGATACTCCAGCACCCGCAGGCCCGGACGCGCGGCGAGCAGCGGCGCCAGCCGCGGATCCGCGCCGAGGACCCGCTCGACCGCACCCAGATCGGCGTCCAGGTCGAACCACCGGCGTACGCGGGCCTCGACCACGGCGCTCTCGGCTGTGGGGCGCTCGGCTGCGGGCGCCGCGATCCGCACGCCGGATTCGTCGAAGGCGAGGGTGATCAGCGTGGGCCCGCTCGGCAGGGTCAGCACCCGGCGGTACAGCGCGGCCGCGGGATCCACCTCCTCGACGCCGGGAATGGCGTGGGCGGCCAGCATCCGCAGCACGAGATCGGGCGCGAACAGCCCGCGGGCGGCGAGCCGCCAGGTCACCGCGCGCCGAGCACCGAAGGCTCGCAGGTGAGCATCCGAGTCGGGGTGATGATGACGTCGACGCGTCGGTCCCACGGGTGGGTCGGGATGGTCGGGAGGACCTCGTCGTCGTTCAGCAGGACCCAGATCGGCGCGCTCTGCGACGCGTGTCGGAGGGCTCGGTCGTACCAGCCGCCGCCGCGGCCGAGCCGGTCACCCGCCAGATTGGCCGCCAGTCCCGGGACACACCACCAGTTCCGCCTCCGGCAACTGCTCGCTCGGCACCACCTGACCGGTCGGCTCCAGGATGGAGAACGCCCCGACCCGCAGCGCGTCGGGGCCCTCGTACGCGGCCCAGGCCGGTCCGCCCAGCCGCCCGCCGATGGGGTGGGAGAGCACCGGCAGCAGCACGCGTACGCGCTGGGCGGCGAGCCAGGCCACCAATTGGAGGCTGCCGGGTTCGGATCCGAGGGAGAGGTAGGCGGCGACCGTGTCGGGCATCCGGTCCCACAGGGAGGACTCGATGATCGACATCCGGGCCTCGTCGTCGTGCCGGCGCTGGGTGGCGGGGCGCGTGTCGCGCCGGAACAGGATCGCGTTGCGCAGCGTGCGCTTGGCCCCGGCGATGGCGGCCATGTCCGCGGCGTCGGCCTCCGCGGCCGATTCGGTGGTCCGGTCCGGCGGCTGCACACAGGCAGCCTACGTGCCTGCGGCAGGCTCAACCGCCGGGCGGCGCGGTTGTCTCGCGCAACATCAGCACGGTCGGCACGGTGATGGTCTGCTCGGTCGGGTCGGCCCCGTCGGCCAGGGCGAGGGCGAGCGTGGCGGCTCGCCCGCCGAGGGTATCCAGCGGTTGCGCGATGGTGGTCAGGCCGACGTTCTCGGCCATCGCGTGCCCGTCGAAGCCGATCACCGAGAGGTCGGCGGGCACCTGGATCGCCGCGATGGCGCAAGGCCGCCAGCACGCTCATCGCCAACTCGTCCGACTCCACCACCAGGCCGGTCGGACGTGGGGACAGGCGCTGCAGTTGGTCGATCACCCCGGTGCCGTCGCGGTGGCTGCGCACCCGGATCACCGGGGGGTCCTCGGCCTGGGGTCGACCACCGCCGATCGCCCGCTGGAATCCGGCCAGCCGCTGCCGGGAACTCGCGCTCACCGTCATCGGCGTTCCGATGCCGCCGAAGGCGACGTGTCGATGCCCGAGGTCCAGCAGGTGGCGGGTGGCCATGGCCGCCCCGGCCGCGTCGTCGACCGAGACGCTGGGTACCCCCTGTACGCGCTGGTTGACGTAGACGACCGGCATGCCGAGCTCGCGGAGCCGTCGCCGCTGCGTCGAGGTCAGCGCGAAGGACGCCACGATCAGCGCGTCCGCGTTGCGCCGGGCCGGCAGGGTCGCGAAGAAGGCGTCCCGGTCCGCGGCACTGAGAATCCGGTAGATCAACAACTCGTGGCCCGCCGCGTACAGGCGGGCATAGATGGCGTCGAGCAGGAACCCGTTGAACCAGGCGCCGAGCGAGCCGCTGACCAGCACCGCGATCCGGTTCAGCCTTCCCGTGGCCAGGCTGGACGCGTGCCGCGCGATGGCGAACTCCAACGCCTCCGCCGCCTCCACCACCCGCGCCGTCGTCTCCGCCGACACCAGTGGAGACCCCCGCAAGGCCCGCGACACCGTCGGCACCGACACCCCCGCCCGGGCAGCGACGTCAGCCATGCTCGCCCGCGGCTGCTCACTCATGCGACCCCCGACGCCCCGCCCCGAGCGTCGCGTAACCCACCCCGAGCGTCGCGGGAACCTACGTATACGTGGGTTCCATACGCATTGCACAGGTTGCAACCTGTGCAATCCATCAGGAAACCACGTATACGTAGGTTCCCGCACGGGGGAGGCCGACCGTGGGGGAGTCGGCCGTGGGGCAGTCGACCGTGGGGAGTCGGCCACGGGGGGCAGGCGGCGGTGTGACCATGATTACGCGGCAGGCGCAGCTTCTGTTTTGACGAGTACGGGGCACAGTCCTTAGGCTAGTGCAAGCGCTTGCATCCAAGCACCTCCCACCCCCTCCGATTCCTCGAAGGAATGCTCGTGATCGATCACGCCCTGCTCGCCAACGACCACAAGCTCGACGCCGACTGGTGGCGCCAGGCGACGGTCTACCAGGTCTACCCGCGGAGCTTCGCCGACAGCAACGGCGACGGCATCGGCGACATCGCCGGCGTCACCTCGCGGATCGACTACCTGGCCGAGCTGGGCGTGGACGCGATCTGGCTGAGCCCGTTCTACCCGTCCGCGCTGGCCGACGGCGGCTACGACGTGGCCGACTACCGCAACGTCGCCCCCGAGCTGGGCACCCTGGCCGACTTCGACGCGATGGTCGCCGCGGCGCACGCGCCGGGCATCAAGGTGATCGTGGACATCGTGCCCAACCACACCTCCGACCTGCACGCCTGGTTCGCCGAGGCGCTGGCCTCCGCGCCCGGCTCGGCCGCGCGCAACCGCTACATCTTCCGCGACGGCACCGGCCCGGACGGCTCCGAGCCGCCGTCGGACTGGATCTCCCACTTCGGCGGCCCCGCCTGGACGCGCATCGTCGAGGCCGACGGGCGACCCGGCCAGTGGTACTGCCACCTGTTCGCCCCCGAGCAGCCCGACCTCAACTGGGACAACCCGGAGGTGCGCGAGGACTTCAAGACCACCTTGCGCTTCTGGGCCGACCGCGGCGTCGACGGCTACCGGGTCGACGTGGCGCACGCCCTGGCCAAGGACCTGTCCGAGCCGCTGCGCAGCAAGCCGGTGCTGGAGGACGAGTCCCTGGTCGCTGGACGGCACCGACCCGCTCTACGACCGCAACGAGGTGCACGACATCTACGCCGAGTGGCGTGAGGTGTTCAACGAGTACGACCCGCCGCGCACCGCGGTCGCCGAGGCGTACGCCCCCTCGGAGCGTCGCGCCCTCTACGCCCGCCCGACCGGGCTCGGCCAGGCGTTCAACTTCGACCTGCTGAAGGCCGACTACGACGCCGCCGCGTTCCACGACGTGATCACCTTCTGCCTGAACGAGGCGGCCAAGACCGGGCTCCTCGTCCACCTGGGTGCTCTCCAACCACGACGTCGTCCGACACACGTCGCGCTACGGCCTGCCTGCCGGGATCGACTACGACGAGTGGCTGATGACCGACGGCACCTCCCCGGCGGCCGACGAGGTCGCGGGCCTCCGCCGGGCCCGGGCCGCCTCGCTGCTGATGCTGGCCCTGCCCGGGTCGGCCTACCTCTACCAGGGTGAGGAGCTCGGCCTGCACGAGGTCGCCGACATCCCGAGCCACGCTCTGCAGGACCCGATCTGGCTGCGGACCCTCAACACCAAGAAGGGCCGCGACGGCTGCCGGGTGCCGCTGCCGTGGCATCGCGACGGCGACTCCTTCGGTTTCGGCGTCGCCAGCGCGCACCTGCCGCAGCCGGCGGGCTTTTCCCGTACGGCCGTCGCGGCCCAGTCCGGCGAGGCCGGTTCCACCCTCGAGCTCTACCGCTCAGCACTCCGCGTACGCCGCCAGCTGCAGACGGTGGAGACGCTGGACTGGGTGGAGACGGGCGACCCGCAGGTGCTGCACTTCGTCCGGCCCGGTACGACGGGGCTGGCCGGATCCGGTTCCCGTTGGCACTGCGTGAGCAACTTCGGCACCGCCCCCGTCCGCCTGCCCGACGGCGTGGTCCAGGTCGCCAGCGCGCCGATCGTCGACGGCATGCTGCCCGGGGAGAGCACGGCCTGGATCACCGACGGGCCGACCGGCTGAGCGCAGGCGCGAGTCGTCGCCGCATGCGACGACTCACGCGCAGCGAGTAGACCGAGCCGGGGCATGCGCAGCACTACTGTGTTGCGCATGCCCCTGTTCGGTCGCAAGAAGCCCGAGGAGCAGCGCGCGCCCGTCGCGCCGTGACCGGCACGCGCTGCCCGATCCGCCTGAGCCGGGCGCGAACGGGCTGCGCACGATGGTCGCGCACCGGGACTACCTGCTCAGCTGCGTGGAGGAGCTGCCGCCCGTTCGGCCAGCACATTCTGGACGCGCTCGGGCTGAGCCTGTGCGAGGACATCGTCGCCGGGCTCGACCTGCCGCGCTTCGACAACTCCGCGATGGACGGGTACGCCGTGCGCGCCGCCGACGTCACCTCGGCCAGCAAGGCGGCTCCGGTGAGCCTGCCCGTGGTGGGCGAGATCCCGGCCGGCCAACCGGCACCGCACCGGCTCTCGCCGGGCACGGCGATGAAGATCATGACCGGGGCCCAGGTGCCGGACGGCGCCGACACGATCGTCCCGTACGAGAACACCGACCGTGGCGCGAACGACGTCTCGATCGTCGCGCCGAGCGAGCCCGGCCAGCACATCCGCCGGATCGGGGAGGACATCACCGAAGGCCGCGAGTTGTTCCGGGCCGGGCATCGGATCGGTGCGCGCGACATCGGGGTGCTCGCCGGCATCGGTCGCGACAAGGTGCTGGTCCGCCCTCGTCCGCGCGTGGTGGTGATCTCCACCGGCGCCGAGCTGGTCGATCCGGGGCTGGCGCTGGGCGAGCGAGCAGCAGATCTTCGACTCCAACTCCTACATGCTGGCCGCTACGGCGAAGGCCGCCGGGGCCCAGGTGTTCCGGGTCGGCCAGGTCGGTGACGAGCCGGCGGCGCTCAAGCAGGTGATCGGCGATCAGTTGGTCCGGGCGGACCTGATCCTGACCACCGGCGGGGTGAGCCAGGGCGACTACGACATCGTCAAGGCGGTGATGCCGGAGATGGGCCCGTGCGACTTCGCCTCCGTGGCGATGCAGCCCGGCAAGCCGCAGGGCTTCGGGCTGATCGGCGACGACCGGATCCCGATGATCATGCTGCCGGGCAACCCGGTCAGCGCGTTCGTGTCCTTCGAGGCGTTCGTACGCCCCGTGATCCGCAAGCTGATGGGGACCGCGCCCTACACCCGTACCGCGGTGAAGTGCCAGGCTGCGCACGCCATGACCTCCATCTGGGGGCGGATGCAGCTGGCCCGCGGGATCGTCAGCCCGATCGACGGTGGCCGGCGCCAGGTCGAGCTGGCCGGCGGGCACGGGTCGCACCTGCTGGGCGGCCTGGCCCGGGCCAACGCGCTGGTCCTGATCCCGGCCGAGACCGAGTACGTGGCTGCCGGGGAGGACCTGGACGTGTGGCTGCTCGACGAGACGGTGGGATGACGGCCGGCGCTGCGGGAGGCCGCCGGTGAGCGAGCCTGCCTTTCCTCATCTGAGCGCGGCCGGCGAGGCGCGGATGGTGGACGTCTCCGCCAAGGAGGTCACCGCCCGCCAGGCACGGGCCGCGGGCCGGGTACGGCTCAGCGCCGCCTGCGTGGCGGCGCTGCGGGACGGCAGCGTGCCCAAGGGCGACGCGCTGGCCGTCGCCCGGATCGCCGGCATCCAGGGGGCGAAGAAGACCCCGGACCTGGTGCCGTTGTGCCACCCGCTGTTCCTCAGCGGGGTGGACGTGCACCGCCGAGGTGACCGACGACGGGGTGGAGATCACCGCCACGGTACGCACCACCGACCGCACCGGGGTGGAGATGGAGGCCCTGACCGCGGTCGTCGGTCGCGGCACTCGCGCTGGTCGACATGGTCAAGGCCCTGGACCGGGCGGCGGTCGATCACCGACGTACGGGTGCTGGCCAAGTCGGGCGGGCGGCGCGGCGACTGGGTGCGCGAGGAGGGTTCGTGAGCGACACCGCGCTGGTGATCACCGTGTCCACCCGGGCGGCGGCCGGGGTCTACGCGGACCGGTCCGGGCCGATCATCGTCGCAGCGCTGGCCGAACTGGGCTTCGAGGTGCTCGGGCCCGTCGTGGTTCCCGACGGCGAGCCGGTCGGAGCGTCGTTGCGCGAGGCGGTGGCCGAGGGGCACGCGCTGGTCGTCACCACCGGCGGTACGGGCCTGAGCCCGAACGACCACACGCCCGGAGCAGACCACGGCCGTGCTGGAGCGGGAGATCCCGCAACTCGCCGCGGCGATCGCCCGCTACGGAGCCGAGCACGGCGTCGCGACCGCGGTGCTCAGCCGCGGCGTGGCGGGCACGGCCGGCCGGACCCTGATCGTCAACCTCCCCGGCTCGAGCGGCGGGGCGAGGGACGGGGTCGCCGTCCTTGCCCCCGTCGTCCGGCATGCGGTGAGCCAGCTGCGGGGTGGGGACCACTGAGGTGGGCGGCAGCCTGGAACAGCGGCCCGCTGGTGCGGCGGTGCCGCGATTCACCCGGCACCGGTGGCCGGTCACCATCCGCCACGACACGGTGATCCTGGCTCCCCTGCGGCAGCGGGACCGCGGGGCGTGGGAGCGGGTCCGCAACGCCAACGTCGGCTGGTTGCGACCGTGGGAGGCGACCCTGCCGCCCGGCTCGGAGATCGGGCCGGCGACCTACCCCGGCCTGGTCCGGGCCCTGGCCAAGCAGGCCCGTGACGGCCGGATGCTGCCCTGGCTCGTCTGGTACGACGAGCTGCCCGGGAAGGCGCGCCCGCAACTCGCCGGCCAGCTGACCGTCAGCGGGATCGTCGGCGGTTCCGCGTCCTGGGGTCAGATCGGCTACTGGGTCGACGAGCGGCTGGCCGGCCGCGGCCTCATTCCCACGGCGGTGGCGCTTGCGGTCGACTACTGCTTCCAGGCGTTGCGGCTGCACCGGATCGAGATCGCGATCCGCCCGGAGAACGTCCGCAGCCTGCGCGTGGTGGCCAAGCTCGGCTTCCGGCCGGAGGGACTCCGGCCGCGCTACCTGCACATCGACGGCGACTGGCGCGACCACCTGGTCTTCGCGCTGAACGCCGAGGAGGTGCCCGAGGGGTTGCTGCAGCGCTGGGCGAATCTGCGCCAGCGCTGACCGCGAACCCCACCAGCGCTGACGCGAATCCCACCAGCGTTGACGCGGATCCCACCGGCGCTGACCGCGAACCCCACCAGTCACATCCGTTTCTCGCGACACACCGACCAAGATCGCCTGCCGAGCGCGGTCGGCCGCATACGGTGCGGGGGTGGGTACGACAGGTGTGATCTTCGGGGCCATTGCGATTGCTTGGCTGGCCTACCTCGTGCCCCACTTCGTTCGTGGCCGCGAGGGGGAAGAGCAGGTCGACGCCGTGGATCCGGCTGATCGGTTCGCCGACTCGATGCGGATCGTCCGGCACGGTACGGCGCCGCTGCTCGACCAGGACCTGGAGAGGATCGGCGCCTACCAGGTGTCGACCCCCCAGACCCGGCGGGCGGCGGTCAACGACCTCCGGCGCCTGGAGCGGCTCGCCGCCACCCGCCGCCGTCGCGTGCTGCTGGTCCTGCTCGCCGCCCTCAGCGTGGTGATCGGGGTGTACGGGGTCGACCTGCTGCCGTGGTGGTCGATGGCCGTCCCCGGCGGGCTGCTGGTGGCGTTCGTCGTCGTCGCCCGGCTGAGCGTGCGGCGGATGCGGGCCGACCTGGATCGGCGCTACCGCGAGGTCTGCCAGGGCAGTGACGAGTCCACCGTGTTCCTCTCCCGCCGAGATGTGCTGGCTGCGGCGGGCGGCTCCGCGGCCGAAGCCGCGACCGAGCCGACGATCCGGCCCGGCGGCCTGTGGGACCCGGTGCCGATCACCATGCCGACCTACGTCTCCAAGCCGTTGGCCCCCCGCACCGTACGCACGATCGACCTGTCCGGTCCGGGGGCGACCACCCACGGCCGCACGGCCCTGCCGGTCACCGCCGACGCTCCGGTCGCCGCTGCGACCAGCGCAGGAACCGACCACGGCGACGCGCGAGAGGCCGCCTCCGCCTAGCGGGATGGTAAAGTCTGCGATGCGTTTCGGCCCTGGTCGAAGCGGCTGGGGCTATGGCGCAGTTGGTAGCGCGTCTCGTTCGCAATGAGAAGGTCAGGGGTTCGAATCCCCTTAGCTCCACCAAACCCGCATAGTCCAAACCCTGGCCGAAACGACATCGGCCAGGACTGACATCTGGGCCCCTTAGACGCCGCGGCATGGCCGGGGCGTCATTGCTTGCTGGCCTTACGCACCTCGCTGATTGAAGTGACGGCAGGCGTGTGCCTGTCCAGCACTTTGGTGGCCCGGCCGCTCCCAGCAGCGGAACGGCACCTTTGGCGTAGCAGGCCGCACCGGCCAGATGGCCGCAAATCCCCATGTTGGCGTGCGCTCACGATTCGCACGAGTCGAGGATCAACGCCAACGCCGATCCACGGCCCGGCAGTCGGAGGTGAAGCCGCACGGGTCGGCGGATGTGTATTGCCTGCGGCGTACGTCCTTCCCCATCCGCGCGCTGCTCACCGAGGGCAATTTCGCTTCCGTCCACCTGCTGCTCCGATCCTGGGTGGTCACGCAAGTCGTGGAACTCGGTACCCAGTTGTGGCTGCACGAGCGGGGAGCCCAGCAATGGGCAAGTCGGGCCGACAGATCACCTACCACCTCCGGGCCCTACGGCAGGAACACGGCGACTTGACTCAGCAGGAGCTGGCCGACCGGATCGGCGTCACCGCCAGACCGTCAATACCACCGAAGCGAACAAGTACTCACCATCACTGGAAGTCGCGTTCCGGATCCCGCAGGTGTTCGACTTACCCCTCGAGCAGGTCTTCCCGTACGGAATCGACTTACCCGAGGGCCTACAGCGCGCCCCACTGGCGACCTGCGCGAAGGTCCTCGGGTCTCGCTCCCGCTGCACAACTGGGGGGTTGGTGCAGGTTTTCGAGTGCATTCGATGCCCCAACCCCACAGTTGCTTCAGGGTCAGGGACTGGGCCGGGTAGCGAGTCTCTAGTCCTGGCTTTCCTACGCAGTCGCGGCTCCGGGGCCCTCGCCAGACCCCGGGCGGCGTGCCCGGCAGGAACACTGCGCTCGGCCTGGCTGAGTTCAAGGCCGTGTGGCTGAACGCGGTCTCCGGTCGGGCGGCCGCGAGCCGGAACGAGACGTGGCTGATGGCTCATCGAACCTTGCCCCCTACTGCGTTCGTCGCGGAACCCACACACTCAGACCATGACCGCCAGCGAGTCCGCGCTCCCGCGGCGAAGCCAGTGCCGGCCCGGGTGCGACCTCGCCCCGATGGATCTGCGTCATCTGTTCGGACACCGAGAGGTCGGAGCCACCCGCCGTACGGGCGCCGCGCTTCCCGGCCTGGCCGCCGTGGCCCTGGCGACCGGCGCGGCGTTCGGCGTCGGCCACCTGGTGCCGGCGGTCAACCCCTCGACCGCGGCGGTGGTCCTCGGCGCGGTCGCGGCCAACCTGGGACTGCACCGACCGGTGCTGCACGCCGGAACCCACGTGGCCTCGCACCGGCTGCTCCGCATCGCCGTGGTCCTGCTCGGGCTGCAGCTCGCCCTGCCTCAGCTGGTCGATCTGGGACTCGGCGGTCTCGCCGTGGTGGTCGTCACCGTCGCGGTCACCTTCTTCGGGACCCAGCTGATCGGTCGCGCGCTCGGTCTCCCGCGGGCCCGGTCGTTGCTGATCGCGACCGGCTTCTCCATCTGCGGGGCGTCGGCGGTGGCCGCGATGACCCAGGTGGCGGACGGCGACGAGGACGACACGGCGGTCGCGATCGCGCTGGTCACGCTGTGCGGCAGTCTGGCCATCATCGTTCTGCCGGCGCTGCGCGGTCCCCTCGGTCTCGACCCGGCCGACTTCGGCCGCTGGGTGGGGGCCAGCGTGCACGACGTCGGTCAGACGGTGGCCACCGCCAACCAGGTGCCGGGCGCGCTGACCACTGCGGTGGTGGTGAAGCTCAGCCGAGTGGTCCTGCTCGCCCCGCTGGTCGCCGGCACCGGCCTCGTCGTCGGTCGTCGCCGGCGGCTCCGACGGTCCGCGGGGGAGGCGCCTCGCGGCAGGGCCCCGCTGGTGCCGCTGTTCGTCGTCGGGTTCCTGGCCGCGATCGGGATCGCCAGCACCAATCTGGTGCCCGCACAAGCGCTCGCGATCGCCAAGCACGTCCAGGAGGTGCTGCTCGTCGCCGCGCTGGTCGGTCTGGGCGCCGGCATCCAGATCGCCACCCTGCGTCGTACCGGCGGTCGGGCTCTGGTTCTCGCGCTCGCCTCCTGGATCCTGGTCGGCGGCACCGCGTACGCCGGGGTCGTCCTGGTCGGGCGGTAGCAGCACTGCGCCATCCGCCGAACGGCTCAGGCCGTATCGAACCCGGCCGGCGCCGCTCACCTGCTCGGTCCAGCGGGAGCGCTGGTCAGGGTCGCGACCGATGAGCAAACCTGAGACGCTCAGCCCTTCGTCGCGCCCGCCGTGAGGCCACCGACGATCCAGCGTTGCAGCAGGATGTAGGCGATCAGGATCGGTACGACGGCGATCAGGATGCCCGCCGCGAGCCCGGTGTTGTTGTTGGCGAACTGACCCTGGAAGTTGAGCAGTCCGACGGGGACGGTCTTGCTGTTCTCGGAGTTGAGGATGATCAACGCCATCCGCAGCTCATTCCATGTCGAAACCCCGTCCAGGATCGCGACCGTGACCAGCGCCGGCGTGGAGAGGGGCAGCATGATCGTGAAGAAGATGCGCCAGTTTCCGGCTCCGTCGATCCGAGCCGCCTCGATGATCTCGTCGGGGACCTGCCGAAAGAACGACTGCAGGACCAGCACGCAGAAGGGGATGCCGAAGGCCAGATAGGGCCCCGTGAGGTGTGGAACTCCAGATCCCTTGCCTCTCCCCTTGCCCGAAACTGTCGACGAACGACGAGGATTCGACACTTTCTGTGCCGGACTTCGACAGTTCCGCTTGTCGGGCCCCGTCGGGAGCCCGTTCAGCCAGATGATCGTGTTCCGGCACGGCGGCGCCATCGCACGCGTGCCGGAGGATGCCACCGCGCGAGCTTCACTCCTATCGCCTCACCCCCCTCACCCCACCGCCTTCACCCCTACCGCCCTCAGCCGGGTGGCGCGCGTCAACTGCTGTTCGGCTGGGTAATCCGATCTGGCGGACGCAGGTGAAGGAGACGACCATGCAGCGCGTGCCCGAGCGCGAGGACAAGTTCGACGTCGAGCCGGAGTGGCAGCTGCCGCCGCTGGCACCGGCCCTGCGGACGGCGTACGGATGGTGCCGGAGGCTCGGCATCTGATCAGCGTCTACCTCGATTCGCCGGGCGGCATGCTGAGGCGGTTCGGCATCACCTTGCGCCGCCGATCCGAGGGCGACCAGACCGGCTGGCAGCTCAAGGTGCCCCGCGGGACGGCCCGGATCGAGCTGCACAGCGATGCGACGGGCACAGCCCCGCCGCCGGAGATGACCGAGGCCGTACGGGGCCTGGTGGACGCCGAGGAGTTGGCGCCCGTGGCCACCTTGACCACCGAACGCACGGCCCATCGTGGCCTGACCGCCGAGGGCGAACTGGTGCTCGAGGTGGCCGACGACCTCGTGCACGCGACTCGGGACAATCGACCCGGCGGTGTGAGCTGGCGAGAGATCGAGGTCGAGCTGGGCCCGGCCGGCAAGGAGAAGGTGCTGCGTCGGGTCGGTCGGCTCCTGCTGGAGTCGGGCGCGACGTCCGGGACACACCGCACCAAGCTCGACCGTGCGCTGGCCGGCGACGAGAGTGTGCAGCCGCGGAGCCGCACCCTCGGTGGCCTGGTCGGCGGGTACGTCGACCGACAGTGCGACGTGATCGCCGGCAACGACATCGGCTTGCGGACGGGTGAGCCGCTGGTGCACAAGACCCGGGTGGCCGTACGCCGGCTCCGGTCCACGCTGCGCATCTTCGGGGAGGTCTTCGATCCGGCCGAAGCTGCCGCGCTGGACTCCGAGCTGTCCTGGTACGCCGACCAACTCGGCGGTGTGCGTGACTGCGACGTCCTCGGCGAGCGGCTCGCCCGGCACATCGCCGCGTTGCCGGCTCGACCAGGTGATGGGACCCGTGGCCGCGCAGGCGGCCGAAATGCTGGCGTTGGACCGGGGCGAGGCGGCGGAGCGGCTCGAGCAGGCCAGAGACAGCGAGCGCTACCGGGCTCTGATCGAACGGCTCGGCCACTGGCGGACCGCCCCACCGCTGAGCCCGCTGGGTGAGCGGGCGGAGGCGGCGGCCGTCGACCACGTCGCGGCCGCGCGCAAGAAGGCTCGCAAGCGGCTCCGCCAGGCGGGCGAGGATCCCGAGGGTTTGCACCGCGCGCGCAAGGCCACCAAGCGACTCCGGTACGCGGCCGAATTGGCGCAGGCGGCCCGGCTGAACGGCGAGGGCCCGGACATGTCGAGGCTGGCCGACCGGGCCAAGAAGCGGCAGACCCTGCTGGGTGAGCACCAGGACGCGATGGTGGCCGCCGCGTACCTCCGGCGTCTCGGCACCACGGGCGGAGCGGACGGGCGCAACGGTTTCACCTTCGGCCTGCTGCTGGCCGAGGAGTTGCGGAGGGCTGCCGACATCCGCGCCAGCCTTCGGTGACTGGGGCGCACCGCGCTCGAGTGATAATCCTACGAACGTCAGCGGATTGAGCGGCGGCGGCCGGTAGAGTGCAGCGGTGGCCACCTCTGCGGTGTCGGGCTCGACCGAGTTGCCCGCGGCCTTCCACCACCCGCATGCCTCCGATGAGGCGCGCCGGATCGCCGAGCATGGCTTGATCCTTCGGGTGCAGGTCGGATCCGGCGTCCACGGGACCTCGATCACGGGCCAGGATGACCGCGACGAGATGGGCATCTGCCTGGAGCCCGCATCGTTCGTGACCGGCCTGGCCAGGGTTCCGGCGGGGGGCAGCGAGCGGCGCACCGTGCCGTTCGAGCAGTACGAGCGGCATACGGCGTGGGACAAGGCCGGCGGTCTGAGCCAACGGTCGGGAGCAGGCGACCTGGACGTGATCGTCTACTCGGCACGCAAGTGGGCCCGGCTCGCGCTCGACGGCAATCCGACGGTGCTACTGGTGCTGTTCGTGCCGGACGAGGAGGTCGTCTTTCGCAGCGCGGTCGGTGCTGAACTGGTCGACAACGCCCATCGGTTCGTGTCCCGGCTAGCGGGGGAGCGCTTCCTCGGCTACCTGCAGGCGCAGCGCAAAGCGATGCTCAGCGGCGTCGGCACCCACACCAACCGGCCGGAACTCGTGGCCGTGCACGGCTACGACACCAAGTACGCGATGCACGCCCTGCGTCTGGGATACCAGGGCGTCGAACTGCTGTCCACCGGTCGGATCACGCTGCCGGTACCCGAGCCGAACCGCGCGTATTTGCGGGCCATCCGTCGCGGCGAGGTCTCCTTCGTCGACGTTGTCTCCGCGATCGACGAGGCCGAAGCGCAGCTGACCGCGCTACGAACCGGCGCCGCTGTACCGCCGCAGCCAGACCGCGCCTGGGTGGACGATTGGCTGCACCGCAGCCACCTCGACTACTGGCGTGCCGCGCGGAGCACCGACTGACCAACGGCGTACACGACCTGCCCCAGACGGCGCGAACGCCGTCCGGAGCAGGATCGCCATACCTCGGGCTGACCACCTCAGCGGCGGTCCTGGCCACCTCGAGGGACCGGCTCGCCTCAGGCCTCGATCACCTGGGGTTCCTTATCGGAACTGTTGATGGTGATCTTGCGCGGCTTGGCGCGCTCGGCGACCGGGATCTGCAGGCGCAAGACCCCTGCCTCGTACGAGGCTTCGATGTGGTCGGTGTCCAACGTGTCGCCCAGGATGAGCTGACGGCTGAACAGCCCGCGCGGCCGTTCGGCCGCGACCAGTTCCTCCTGGCCTTCCGGACTGGGTCGCTCGGCTCGGACGGTGAGCACGTTGCGCTCCACGTCCAGGTCGATGGAGTCCGGCTTGATGCCGGGTAGGTCGAATTCGACGATGAAGCTGTCGTCAGCCTGCCAGGCGTCCATCGGCATGACGGCCGGCCGGGCCAGCGTCCCGTAGGTTCCGAAGACCTGCTGGGTGAGCCGGTCGAGTTCGCGGAACGGGTCAGTGCGCATCAGCATCGTGTTCCACCTCCATGTCTGTGCGAGATGCTCGGTCAGGGCCATGGATCACCGTTTGATCTATGGCGTGCGCTATAGATTTTTTATAGCGCACGGGAGATGATGACGCAAGCGGTACACAGAGATTTTCCACTGATTTTGCGGCAGGGCCGCACGGTCGAGATCGACCGAGGCCGGCCGAGAGGGGATCGCGGTGAGTGAGGACAGGATGGATCCGGGGCGCGGGGTGTACGCGATCTCGGTGGCCGCGGACCTGGTGGGTCTGGGAGTCCAGACCCTGCGGCTGTACGAGGCGCGGGGGCTGCTGACGCCGATCCGCAGTCTCGGCGGGACCCGTCGCTACAGTGCCGACGACCTCGATCGGCTCCGCCGGATCGGTGAACTCCTCGACGCGGGCCTGAACCTGGCCGGTGTGGCCATGGTGCTCCACCTGGAGGCGGAGAACGAAATCCTGCGTCGCGGGTCGAGCTTGGGCTCGACCTCGGACGAGCGTCCGTGATCAAGGTCACGCCTGCCCGGTTTGCGCGGCCACGGCGTGGCCGCTTCACTGAGATCCACTGGAAAGCTTTGCACGCTAAATGCTCCCTGCCGACGCGGCGCGGATCGAAGACGGGGAACGGGCTGCTATGTCATTGGGTTTCGGTCAGTCAGCGGGTCTTGGTCAGTCAGCGGGTCTTGGTCAGTCAGCGGGTCTTGGTCAGTCAGCGGGTCTTGGTCAGTCAGGGGGTTTCGTCCGATCGGGTCTCGGGCGCTCAACCGGCCTCTCCCGCCGGTCCTTCATCGGTCTCGCCGCGGGCGGCGCGGCGCTCGGCGTGGCGGCTGCCGAACTGCCGGCCGCCGCCGCGGTGGTACCAGCGACGTACGCCGCACTGCTGGCCAATCCTGTCCTGCACGTCGCCCACCGAGGCAGTGCCTACGACTGGCCCGAGATGACGCGGTACGCCTACCGCAAGGCAACCGAGGTTCCTGGCGTGCAGGCGCTGGAGATCTCCGTGCGCCTCAGCGCAGACGGTGTCCTGGTCTGCAGCCACGACGCGACCACCGGCCGCCTCTGCGGCATCGACTACACCATCGCGTCGCAGACCTGGGCCACCTTGTCCCAGCTCTGGGTCAGTGGCAAGGAGACGATCGACCCCAACCAGCCGAGTCGGAAGTTCACGCGCCTCGAAGATGTGCTCGCCGTGGCCGACAACCGGTTCGTGCTGTACGTCGAGCCCAAGACCTCCGCAGCCAACACCCCGCTGATGGAGCGGATGGCCGCACTCGGCCAGCCGGAGCGCGTGGTCTGGAAGCAACCGGTCAACTCCAAGCTTTTCGCCACCGCCAAAGGGCTCGGCTTCGGCACCTGGGGCTATGTCCTCGACGAGCCTGCCCACCTCGACCGGCTCGCCGAGCTGGCCGCGTCGGACGCCATCGACATGCTCGGCGCGCCAGGTGGTGAGCCGGATGAATTCGTCAGCCGGATCGTCGCAGCCGCCGACGCCAACACCAAGCGAACCATGATGTGGGGCGTGCGGACACTGGCGCAGCGCTCACGCGCGCTCTCCCTCGGCTGCACCGGCATCATGAGCGCCGCCATCGCAGAGATGCTGGCCGCTCCGGCCCTCTGACCTGGCGCCCCGGACCGCGGGCCGATCGACCTCGGTCGGTGCAGTCGCCTGCGCCGGGCGTTTGGCGCAGCCTCAGCCGGCGTACGCGGGGATCCCCAACAGCCGGTCGACGGTGGTGAAGCGGTAGCCCCGCGCGGCCAGGGTGTCGATCAGCGGACCCACCGACGCCACCGTCTGGTCGCGACGTCCGCCGCGTGCCTCCCGTCCGTCGTGCAGGATGATGATCGACCCCGGCCCCGTCACCCGCGCAGACTGGCGGGCGAGGCTCGTGGCGGGGGGTTGGAACACCTCGAGCGGATGGCCGAAGGTTCCCGAGACCGGCAGCAGGCCCTGCGCGCGTACGGTCTGCAGCACCCACGGGAGGTGACAGAGCCACGGCGGTCGGTAGAGCACCGGAGTCACCCCGGCCACCTCTGCGATCACCTTCTGGGCCGCGCTGATCTCCCTGGCCTGACGAGGCTGGCTGAGGTAGCGGGTGAAGGCATGGCTGTAGCTGTGGTTACCGAGAACGTGGCCGCTGTCCACGATCCTCCTGGTGGTCGAGGGGAATCGTTGCACGCAGCGTCCGACCTGAAAGAACGTGGCCTTGACGCCGCGGTGGTCGAGGGCGTCGAGCAGCCGTGAGGTGAAGGGCTCGTTCGGGCCGTCGTCGAAGGTCAGAGCGATGACCTTCTCGGTGGTCTCCGCCCGGTATGGGAAGGTGCCGAAGGTCTGGGAGCGTGGTCGGAAGGCGGTCCAGTACACCGCCGCGGCGAGGGCCGGCAGGCCTGCCACACCCACCCGCGTGACCGTCGCAGCCGCGGTCACGGCACAGCCCAGAAGCTGGTGAGTGCGGTCACGGCGGCCGAGCCGATTCCGCTCGCCAAGGCGGCGACGGTGAGGACCACGATGAGGGCGAGCCCGAGCAGGCGACGGCGGAGAAGCCGTCGCGGGGGAGTGCTGCCTGGGGGCGGCCGCAGAGCGGGCGCGCTGCCTGGGCGCGGCCGCAGAGCGGGCGCGCTGTCTGGGCGCGGCCGCAGAGCGGGCGCCATGCCCACCGCTTGGCGGCGGAACAGACGATTCAGCAGGTAGCCGAGCAGGTAGTACAGCAGCATCGACACGACGAGGTTGTAGAGCAGCCCGCGGCGCAGTCGCCGCGCCGAGGTCAGGACGACGTTGTCGGCGTCCCACAACACCGGCCCCCGTCGGCGGAGTCGCCGCAACAGATCCAACTCGTCGCCACCCTGGGTCAGCCGCGCGTCGTAGCCGGGGAATTCGGCGCGACGTACGGCCAGGTTGGTGGCACTGACGTACAGCACGAATCCGGTATGTGCAGCCACCTGCGCCACCACGCCGAACAGCAGGGCAGGGTAGGCGCGCGCCCACCAGGACGGATTTTCGTAACGGCACGGACCGGCGACCGCGACCGCGGGTGAGGTCCGGAACAGTCGGTCGAGCGAGGTCAGCCACTGGGGCGGGTAGACGGTGTCCGCGTCGGCGGAGATCAGGATCTCCCCGCTGGCGGCCTCGGCGCCGCGCTGGCGGGCGGCGCAGACGCCCTGCCGCGTCTCACGCAGGACCCGTACTCCGAATCGTTCCGCGACCTTCGCCGTGTCGTCGGTGCTGTTGTTGTCGACCACGATCACCTCGTACGGTCCGCGGAAATCTTGGCTCTGCAGCGAGCTGAGAGTGTTCGCGAGGTAATCCGCCTCGTTGT
Source organism: uncultured Actinomycetota bacterium (assembly GCA_963726625.1). GTDB lineage: Bacteria > Actinomycetota > Actinomycetes > Propionibacteriales > Propionibacteriaceae > Microlunatus. The sequence goes on along the minus strand of CAVSDA010000015.1, from coordinate 292,882 downwards.
ACGCGGGCACGACGATCGAGAAGCGCATCGGCTGGTCCATCTCACGTCCTCCGGCGCCCGTACTTGTGGCCCGCGCAGCGGCGGCTCGGCGGAGTGCCGCCAGAATTCACTCCAGCCTAGGCGAGAAGGCGGGGCATCGGCAGTCCCGAGAACAGGTGACAGATGGAACACATCCGGCCGGTCGGGTTTCTTCGAAAGGTGAACTAGGTTAACATTCCACTACGCTGAAAGTGGTTCTGCCTGGGTAACCTCACTGGTGACAGCGGGGGATCTTCGGTGGTTTCCACAGGATCACGCGCCATTTCGGTGCTCGGGGGCTCAAACGTCTTCCTTCCAGGAGTACCGATGGCCCACTCTGTTCGACTGCGCTCCCTCGCCATGCTGGTCGCCACCGCGGCCGCGCTGCTGGCCGGCCCCTTGATGCAACCCGCCGTCGCTTCGGTGAGCGGGTCCTACGAGACGGCCGTCCACGCGTACACGAACAAGGAGCGCGTCAAGCGGGACAAGGTCGCGCTGCACAAGTCCTCCTGCCTCGACGCCTACGCCGAGCGGCAAGCCCGGGCGATGGCCCACGCCCAACGGATGTTCCACCAGGATCTCGGCCCGATCCTGCGGACCTGCAAGCTCAGCCAGGTCGGAGAGAATGTCGCCTTCGGCTTCACCAGCGGGAAGACGGTGAGCGCCGCCTGGATGAACTCGCCCGCCCACCGGGCCAACCTGCTCAACTCGCGGCATCGGCTGATCGGCGTCGGCGCCTACCAGGACGCCCGCGGCTGGTGGTACGTCGCTCAGGTGATGGGCCGCGCCCGCTAACCCGCCCCCGCACCCCCGCCTCCCGCCTCCCCCTGTGCGGGAACCCACGTATACGTAGGTTCCTGCTGCATTGCACAGGATGCAAACTGTGCAATGCGGGGGGAAACTGTGCAATCCGGGTCGGCCCGCAGCGAGGCAGCCTGCCGCAGCCTTCGCCTCTGACCGGTCGCTCGCCTGTGGATGAGCGCACCTGTCCAGCACTTATCCACAGAAGGCGTCCGGGGCCGGCACGAAAGGGGTGCGCGTGCGCATACTCCCCACGTGAGCACTCAGACAAGCACCCACCTGTGGTCCCATCTCGAGGATGGGCACGAAGTCTTCAGTCGTGCCGAGGCCCTCGCCGCGGGCGAGACCGACGCCAGTTTGGCCCGCGCGCTGCGCGCTGGAGTAGTCGTGCGGCTGCGACGGGGCATGTACGTCGCGTCCGCGCAATACGCCGTTGCCGACGACGTCGCGAAGCATCTCCTGCAGGCACGCGCCGCGGTCGCGGCCCAGCGGGGGGAGGTGGTGCTCACCGGGGCCTCGGCAGCGGCCCTCTACGGGTTCGCGCTCCATCACCAGGACTTGTCGACGGTGCACCTGCTCCGCCTCGACCGTGGTTCTTCGCATCGGGCTGCTTCGGCCAACCACCATCGCGTCGTCGACGACGTCCTCGGTGAGATCGGCGAGTACGCCGGGCTGCTGGCGGTGTCACCGGCCCGCGCCGTGTGGGAGGTGGCGTGCCGGTCGACGCTGGAGGCTGGCGTGGTCACGGCCGACTCTGCCCTGCGCCTCGATCCGACGATCGCCGCGCCACTCGAGGAACTCCGTGACCGCTTCGCCCACGTACGCGGATCCCGCACGGCACGTACGGCGATCCGGTTGGCCGACGGACGTTCCGACTCGCCGGGCGAGTCGGTGTGTCGCGTGCAGTTCCTCCGCTACGACATCCCGCCGCCGGACCTGCAGTACAGGGTCTTCGACCAGCACGGGCGCCGCGTCGGCGACGCGGACTTCTACTGGGAGGACGCGCGCCACCTCGGCGAGTTCGACGGCAAGATCAAGTATCAGAAGCTGCTGCGTCCTGGTGAGTCAGCTTCTGAGTGCGTGGTCCGTGAGAAGCGCCGCGAGGACGCGATGCGGGCCGACCTTCGCGGCATGACGCGATTCGTCTGGGCCGACGTCATGCCGGACCGGGCTCGCCGTACGATGTTCGACCTTGCCCGGTCACTCGAGCAGTCCAGGCGGCTCTACGTGCATGGCCGGGTCGTCATCGCGAGTTGACGTCCCGGCAGTCCAGCCCTCCCCGCGCCACCTCGAACCACTGCCACATTGCACACCTTCCTTGCGGTTTGCACAGGTTGCAAGCCGTGCAATCCACCAGGAACCTACGTATACGTGGGTTCCTGAAGGGAGTTGAGGCGAGTTGAGGCGAGTCGAGGCGAGTCGAGGCGAGTCGAGGCAGTCGGGGCCGCACGCGAGTCGAGCGAGTCGAGGCGGTCGGGGACGCACGCGAGGCGAGGCGGGGCCGGCGAGGGATGGCGAGCAAGAGGGGCCGGTGGTGATCCACCGGCCCCTCCTGGTCGCTATGTCGCGTACGTGATCGCCTACTTCTGGTAGCCGACGTTCTCCCACGCGAAGGTCTTGTCCGACAGGCCGAAGGCGCCGTAGTTGGCGAGCTTGGACTTCACGGCATTGAGCTCCGGGCGCTGGTAGAGCGGCAGCGTGTGCACACCCTCCCAGATGATCTTGTCGGCCTGGTTGGCCAGATCGATCCGCTTGGCCGGGTCGGTCTCCACGTCGATCTGCTCGATCAGCTTGTCCACCTCAGGCGATGACCACTGGGCGAAGTTGCTCTCCTGGCCCGTGCCGTAGATCTGCTTGATCGAGGTGAAGGGGTACGGAGTGCCGATCCAGCTGAAGGCGACCATGTCGAACTCATGGTTGTTCAACAAGCTGCCGTCCTGGAACTTCGAGATCGGGACATTGGCGATGTCCACCTTGATGCCGATCTTCTTGAGCTGGTTCTGCACCTGCAGCGCTTCGTTCTCCGACACCGGGACGCCGGCCAGTTGGGAGAAGCCGACTTCGAGCTTCTTGCCGTCCTTCTCCCGGATGCCGTCCGCGCCGGCCTTCCAGCCGAGGGCCTCCAGGTCCGCGATGGCACCTGCCTCGTCGTACTCGATCCCCGTCGCCGCCGCCGAATCGGCGTAGCCCTCCTGGCTCTCCAGCAGGATGTGGTTGTTCAGCGGGCGGACCGGCCAGTCGATGCCGGCGAGGTCGGAGGCGCCGATGGCTTCGCGGTCGAGACCCTTGACGATGGCCTGGCGCACCTTCACGTCGGAGACCGGGCCAGCCGCTTTGGTGTTGAAGGTGATGTGGCGGAAGTTCGGCCCGGCCGCCTGGCGGATGCTCGCGTCGGAGACACCCTTGGCCCGCTGGTACGCGTCCGGATCGGGTCCGATGTCGAAGTAGTCGATCTCGCCGTTGACGAAGGCGGCCGCCACGGCGTCGGGTGAGATGGCCCGCCAGGAGATCTTGTCCAGCAGCGGCTTGGCGCCCCACCACTTGTCGTTGGGAACCTCGGTGAGGACCTTCTGGGTCTTGTCGAACTTCTCCACCTTGAACGGGCCGGAGAGCCAGTCGTTGTACGGCTCCTTCCACCCCTTGTTGTAGGTGGCCGAGTCCTTCACGCTCTCGGCCTTGAACACGCTCGGTACGCCGGAGAACAGCGAGGTCCAGTCGGGGTAAGGGCCCTTGAAGGTCACCGTGAAGGAGAACTTGTCCGCCCCCGGCTTGACCTCCTGCACTGAGTCGAAGCCCTGGGTCGTGGCGCACTGGAACTTCTTGTCCGTGCCGTCGCAGGCCTTGAGGGTCGCGATCGCGTCGTCGACGTCGATGGCCGAGCCGTCACCCCAGACGGCTTTCGGATTGAGCTTGAACTCGATGGTGGTGGGGGACTGGGAGGTCTCGGTGGCCGATGCCACGTAGTCCGGGTTGGGGGTGATGACGCCCTTGGCGTCGATGGCGAACCAGCGCGGCATCAGCGGCGCCATCGCGTGCGCCAGGTCGTCGTTGTTGCAGTCGGCGGTGTTGGGATTCCAGAAGCCGCACCAGTCGGCCACGGCTTGGCGCATCTCGCCACCCTGGGCCAGGCTGGCGCGGTCCTGCGCGTTGATGTCCTGCGAGGCGATCGGCGCGATCGAGGGTTGATCGCTCGTACCCGGTGCCGGCTCGTCCGTGCTGCCGAGGCCGCCACAGGCGGCCAGGGCCAGCGCGCCGGCCAGCAGCGGCACCGCGAGAAGTCTGCGTTTGAGCACTATTCCTCCAACTAGAGTTCGGCCTGGGGCCGCTTCCCTGACATCATCTCTCTTGCGACGCGCCGCTCACGGCGTGAGGACTCTGCGACACGTCGGCGGTTTCACCGCAACCCTGACCCGCACCAACGCTTCGACGCACCACTCTCCAGGCGACAAGGGGTCACTCTACGACTCCTGCGCCGACGACGCCGATCACATCCTCTTAACGATGCGCGCCAGCGAAATCACGACGATGCCCCTGTCCAACCCGGCCTCGCCTCAGACCACGCGCACCTCCTCGTTGTAGTGGCAGGCCGAGGTGTGGTCCGGGTGTCCGGTGCTGTCGAGCTCGGGCACCACGTCGACGCACCGTCGCTGCTCGGACTCGGCCAGCGTGGGGAACTTCTGACACCGGGTGCGGAACCGGCAACCCGACGGCGGGTTGGCCGGGCTGGGCAGGTCTCCGGTGAGCAGGATCCGCTGCCGCGACCGCTCCTTGTCCGGATCGGGGATCGGGATCGCGGACAGCAGGGCCTGGGTGTACGGGTGGGTCGGGTGGTCGTACACGTCGTCGACGTCGCCGATCTCGACGATCCGGCCGAGGTACATCACCGCCACCCGGTCGGCGATGTGCCTGATCACGGCCAGATCGTGGGCGACGAACAGGTAGGAGAGCTCGAGCTTGGCCTTCAGTTCGTCGAGCAGATTGATCACCCCGGCCTGGATCGACACGTCCAGCGCCGACACCGGCTCGTCCAGCACGATCAGCTTGGGCTCCAGGGCCAGGGCGCGCGCGATGCCGATCCGCTGCCGCTGACCGCCGGAGAACTGCTGGGGATAGCGGCTGGCGTGCCCGGGCTCCAGCCCGACGAGGCGCAGCAACTCGTTGACCCGCTTCTCGATCCGCGCCCGGTCGTAGGAGAACACCCCCATCGGCTCGGCGATGAGGTCGAACACCGGCATCCGCGGGTCCAGAGAGGCCATCGGGTCCTGGAACACCACCTGGACGTCGGCGCGCATCGCCTTGCGGTCGGCGGCGCGCAGGCTGCGTACGTCGCGGCCGAGGACGACGACATTCCCGCCGGTCGGCGGCTTGAGGTTCAACACCTCCAGCAGCGTCGAACTCTTCCCGCAGCCCGACTCGCCGACCAGCCCCAGGGTCTCGCCCTTCTTGATCTCCAGATCGATGCCGTCCACGGCGTACACGGTGCCGATCCGACGGCGGATCACCGCACCCTTCATCAGCGGGTAGTGCCGATGCATCCCCTCCAGTTTGAGCACGGTCTCCCGCTCGTCGCGGGGGACCTGCTCCAGCGCGGAGTGGGGAATCGGCGGCAGCGGGAAGATGTCGGCGTAGGTCAGACCGCCCGCCGCGATCTTGCCCGAGTGGATGCAGGCGGCCAGATGATCCGGGTGGTCGGTCGCCTCCAGCGCCGGTTCCTCCGCGGTGCAGGCGACGGTCGCCATCGGACAGCGCGGCGCGAACGGGCACCCCGGTGGCAGGTTGACCACCGACGGCGGGTTGCCGTCCAGCGTGGCCAGTGCCTGCTTCTCGGTCGCGTCCAGGCGGGGCACCGATCCGAGCAGGCCGATCGTGTACGGCATCCGCGGCCGGTAGAAGATCTCGTCGACGGTGCCCTGCTCGACCGGCCGGCCGGCGTACATCACCGTCACCCGGTCGGCGATCCCGGCCACCACCCCGAGGTCGTGGGTGATCATGATCATGGCGGCGCCGGTCTCGCTGCTGGGCCTTCTTCAAGACCTCGAGTACCTGGGCCTGGATGGTGACGTCGAGGGCCGTCGTGGGCTCGTCGGCGATGATGACGTCGGGGTCGTTGGCGATGGACATCGCGATCATCGCGCGCTGGCGCATCCCGCCGGAGAACTCGTGCGGGAAGGACTTGACCCGCACCTGGGGGTTGGGGATGCCCACCAGGTCGAGCAGTTCGACCGCGCGCTTGCCGGCCGCGGCGCGCGACAGGTCGCGGTGGATCTGGATCGCCTCGACGATCTGGTCGCCGATCGAGTAGACCGGGGTGAGCGCGGACAGCGGATCCTGGAAGATCATGGCCAGGGAGTCGCCGCGCAGTTTCGACAGCGACTCGTCGCTGCGGCCGAGCAGTTCCTCCCCGTGCAGGGTGATCGATCCGGTGATCTTCGCGGTGGCCGGGTGCAGGCCCATCACCGCGAGCGAGGTGACCGACTTGCCCGAACCCGACTCGCCCACGATGGCCAGCGACTCGCCCGCGGCCAGCTCGAACGACAGCCCCCGTACGGCCTGGACCGGCCCGGCCTCGCTGGGGAACGTGACGTGCAGATCCTGCACCTTCAGCACGGTGCCCGAGGTGGTCCGGCGCACCTTCGCGCCGCCCGAGGTGAGCGCGCTCATCGGGCGGAACCCCCCGACGCGGAGTTCGGATCGAGGGCATCGCGCAACCCGTCACCCACCGCGTTGACGCAGAGCACGAGCAGCACCACTGCCACGGCCGGCGCGGTGAACAGCCACGGGAAGCTGTTCACCTGCCGGGCCCCGTCGCCGAGCAGCGTGCCCAGGGAGGTGTCGGGCGACTGGACGCCGAACCCGAAGAAGGACAGTCCGGTCTCGGCCAGGATCGCGCCACCGACATTGAGCGTCGCGTCGATGATGAGCAGCGAGGAGATGTTGGGCAGGATGTGCCGGACGATCGTCCGCGGTGCTGACAAACCCATGAATTTGGCGGCCTGCACGTACTCGCGCTCCTTCACCGACAGCGCCAGGCTGCGTACTACGCGAGCCGACAGCATCCAGCTGAAGGCCGCGAGGAGGAAGACCAGCAGGATCCAGGCACTCGCGCCCTTGGCGCTGCCGGTGGTCAGCACCGCAATGATCAGGAACGACGGCACGACCAGCAGCAGGTCGGTGACCCACAGGGCGACGCGCTCGAACCAGCCGCCGAAGTACGCGGCGAAGGACCCGATGATCGCGGCCGTGCCGGTGGACAGCAGCGCCACCAGGAAGCCGATCAGCAGCGACTTGCGCAGGCCGCGCAGGGTGAGTGCGAGCATGTCGCGACCGCCCTGGGTGGTGCCCAGGACGTGCCGGTCCGACGGCGGCTTCAGGAAGGCGCGGCGGTCGATCTGGTCGTAGGACCACGGCACCAGCGAGGGCCCGATGATCGCTGCGACCACGAGCGCCACGATGAGCACCAAGCCGACCACCGCGGTCTTGTTCCGCAGGAACCGGCGAAGGATCAGCCGGCCGCGGCTGAGCCGCTTCGATTCCTGGGGCCGCGGGCTCGGCTCGCCCACCGGGCGTTCCGTCGCGACCTCGATCAGGTTCTCGGCCATGGCGTCCCTCCTCAGCTCAGCCGTACGCGCGGGTCGAGGATGGCTACGGCGATGTCGGACAAGATGGCGCCGGCGAGCACGCAGACCCCGCCGAACGCGGCGACCGCGACGGCGCCGTGCACGTCCTGGCCGTTGATGGTCGACACGCCGTACTCACCCATGCCGTGGAAGGAGAAGATGATCTCCATGAACGTGGTCCCGGTGAACAGGGTGGCCACGCTGAAGGCGAAGTAGGTGCCGGTGGGGATGAGTGAGGTGCGCAGGGCGTGCCGCATCACCGCCTTGGACTGCCGCAGGCCCTTGGCCCGCGCCGTCCGTACGAAGTCCGAGCCCAGGGCGTCGAGCATCAGGTTGCGCTGGATCCGGCTGAAGAAGGCGGCGTTGATCAAGATCAACGCGACGGTGGGCAGGAAGAGGTGCTGCATCCGGTCGACCAGCCCGGCGCCGAAGTAGCTGCCTCTGGCCCCGGTCTCCCCGACGAACTCGAACAGCCGCAGGCCGGTCGCGTTGTTGGTCCGGGTGGCCAGCACCTGCAGCACGCTGGCGATGACGAAGGACGGCACGGAGAGGATGAACAGCGATCCGAAGGTGCTGAGCCGGTCGGCCACCTTGTACTGCCGGGTGGCCGTCCAGGCACCGAGGGCGACGCCGACGACCGTGCCGATCAGGGAGCCGATGGTGATCAGGCGCAGGCTGACGAAGATGCGCCGGCCCACCTCCTCGCCCACGTTGCCGCCGCGTGGCGCCTCGCCCCAGTCCCAGTGCAGGGCGATGCCCTGGAGCCAGGTCCAGTAGCGGGACAGCAGCGGGACGTTGTCGCTGAGGTTCTTCTCCCGCAGGCTGTTCTCGATCGACACCGGGTCGATGGGCGGGTTGACGATGAGGTAGAGCGAGCGCGGGTTGAGCTGGGTGGCGGCCAGGAAGTAGGTGAGGGTGATGGCGATGACGAGCAGGACGATGTAGTTCAACACCCGGCGGAGGATGTACCTGCCCATCGAGCCTGCCTCCCTGAGCCTTCCGACGCCGCCCGAGAAGGACGGGCCTCATCCGGACTCTAACCCTGGGCGTCCGCAACCGCGCCGATCACCGGTACCCGCGCCGACCGCGGCGCCCCCGCGCCTCGGCCCGGCGGTGCCCAGGCGGAGGTATCTCGAAGGGCTGAGTCAGATCCAGCTCTTGAACCACATCCGCGACAGCCACTGCGGATAGGCGAGCAGGCGGTCGGTCAGGATCGGGTAGAGGTAGGCGAAGTTGGCGGCGACCAGGGCGATGAACGCTCCGGTGACGATCGCTCCGATCATCCTGCCGGTCACCCGAGCTGGCCCCGCCGAGCAGCCGCCCCGCGCACAGGGCCACCGCCATCACCGAGAACGGGATGATGACGATGGCGTAGAAGAAGAACAGCGGGCGCGCGTCATGGGTGAACCATGGCAGCCAGCCCGCGAGCACTCCCACCACCGGCACGCCGAAGCGCCAGTCCCGGGCGCCGATCCACAAGATGGCCGCCGCGATCAGCGCGAACACTGCCACCCACCACAGCGCCGGCGTACCGATGCCGCTGATCACCCGGATGCAGTTGTCCGGGCCGGGGCACCCGTCGGTGCCCGGGGTGATGCCGTTGACCGCGTCGATGCCGATCGGGCGGGCGACGATCAACCAGCCGCCGGGGTCAGCCCGGTAGGAGTGCTGTGCCTTGTTGATGAAGTCGCCGGTGTGGAAGTTCCAGATGTCGCGCTGGTAGCGCAGCCAGGACGCCAGCGTGGCACCCAGCAGCTTGACAGAGCGCGCGTCGGGGTGGTTCAGGCCCCAGTCCCGGTTGTGCCCGCCAGACGTGGCCAGCCAACTGGCCCAGCTCGCGAGGTAGACGAATCCGCTCAGCACGACCAGGGAGACGAACGCGGGGATGCCGTCGCGCACGATCGCGAGGTTGGCCCGTACGCCGGCTCCGGCCAGGCGGCGCGCACCGACGTCCCACGCCAGCGAGAGCAGGGCGAAGGCGGCGAGCAGATAGAGCGCGTTCCACTTGGTGCCGAGCGCCAGGCCGAAGCAGAGTCCGGCGCCGATCCGCCAGGGGCGTACGCAGCAGCGCCGGGCCGAACCGACCCTGCAGGTCGGGAAGCCGGTGGCGCTCCAGGTGGTCGGCGAGCCTGTCGCGGAACCAGTCGCGGTCCGCGGCCAGGCAGGCCACCGCGGCGACGACGAAGAAGGCGAGGAAGATGTCGAGCAGCGCCGTACGCGACATCACGAACGCGAGCCCGTCGAAGGTGAGCAGCAGACCGGCCAGCCCGCCCAGCAGGGTCGAACGGGAGACGCGGCGGACCAGGCGGATGGTGACCAGGATCAGCAGGGTGCCGAAGACCAGGGACGCGAACCGCCAGCCGAAGGAGTTCATCCCGAACAGCTGCTCGCCGGCAGCGATCAACCACTTGCCGACCTGCGGGTGAACGATGAAGCTCCCGCTGTCCTGCATCACGTCGGGCGTGCCGCCGGTCACGCTGGCGTTGGCGTTGCTGGGCCAGTTGCGTTCGTAGCCGAACTTGAGCAGCGAGTAGGCGTCCTTGGCGTAGTAGGTCTCGTCGAAGACCAGCTTGTTGGGATAGCCCAGATTCACCAGGCGCATCACGAAGGCGATGGCGGAGATCGCGAGGGTGACCAGCCAGCCGGTGAGCCGGTCGGTCGGCATCGGCACGCGCAGCCGCTCGAGGGTGGTCCGCGGCTCGTACGCGATGGGTGGGCGAGCCCTCACCGGGCTCGCGGCGTCGGTTGGCTCCGGGTCAGCCGCGTACGGCAGCGCAGGCTCCGCCTCGATGACCTGGCGACTCACCCGGACATCTTAGGTGTGCTCCGGCGCCTTCGTGCTGCGCCTCGAACAGCCCACCCTTTCCGGAAACCTCCACGAACCGCCGCCGTCCTGATGGGACCTCCGCGGAGCCCCGCCCTCCGCGATGGAACCCCCGCCCTCCTCGATGGAACCTACGTATACGTGGGTTCCTGACCGATTGCACAGTTTGCAAACGGTGCAATCCAGCAGGAACCTACGTATACGTGGGTTCCCGGCGGTGGGGGCTGGGGTCGGAGGCCGGAATGGACACGGAGCTGGACTCGGGCGGGCCGGAGCTGGACGGGGGCGAGCCGGAGCTGGACGAGGGCGAGCCGGAGCTGGACGATCGGGCGGGCCGGAGCTGGACGAGGGCGGGCCGGAGCTGGGCAATCGGGCGGGCAGGAGGGTCGCGGAGGATGGATCCCCCGGGGTGATCGTGCTGGCCGCGACCCCCATCGGGGACGTCGCCGACGCCTCGCCGCGACTGGTCGCCGAGCTGAGCGGGGCCGATCTGATCGCGGCCGAGGACACCCGGCGACTGCGCCGGCTGCTGGACCGGTTGGGCGCGGCGACGCAGGCGCGGATCGTGTCCTACTTCGAGGGCAATGAGGCGGCGCGTACGCCGGAACTGCTCGCCGCGGCGGCCGCCGGTCAGCGGGTCCTGCTGGTCACCGACGCGGGCATGCCGTCGGTGTCCGATCCCGGTTTCCGGCTCGTGGCGGCCGCGGTGGAGGCCGGGGTGCGGGTGACCGCGGTGCCGGGGCCGTCGGCCGTGCTCACCGCGCTCGCGGTGTCGGGCCTCCCCGTCGACCGCTTCTGCTTCGAGGGCTTCCTGTCGCGCAAGGCGGGGGAGCGCAGCCGGCGGCTCGCCGAGCTCGCGGGCGAGCCCAGGACCATGGTCTTCTTCGAGGCGCCGCACCGGACGGCGGAGGCGCTGGCGGCCATGGTCGACGCGTTCGGCCCGGACCGGCGGGCGGCGGTGTGCCGGGAGCTCACCAAGACCTACGAACAGATTCAGCGCGGTCCGCTGGCGGAGCTGGTCCGCTGGGCCGAGGCCGGCGTACGCGGCGAGGTCACCCTGGTCGTCGCCGGGGCGCCGGCGCAACCGTTCGACGCCGCCCGCGCGGTCGCGGAGGTCCGCGGCCTGGTGGCGGAGGGGATGAAACTCAAGCCAGCGGTCACCGAGGTCGCCGGGCGGCGCGGACTGGCCAAGAACGCGCTCTACGCACAGGTCCTGGCGGCTGAGGGCGCCTCAGCCGGCCGGCCCGTGATCGGTCCGGGCCTGCCCGCAGATGACAGAGTGACCTCGTGGAGCTGCCCGACCAACCAGAGCCGTTGCCGCGCCCGGTGGTGGATTCCCACTGCCATCTCGACTCCACCCACGAAATGTCAGGGCTGGAACCCGCCGAGGCGCTCCGCCGGGCCGCCGCGGTGGGCGTCACCCGCGTCGTCCAGATCGGCTGCGACGTCGCCGGCTCCCACTGGGCGGTGGCCGCCGCCGAACGCTGGCCCGAGGTCGTGGCCGGGGTCGCCCTGCATCCCAACGACGCGGCACGGATGGCGGGCGGGCTCGACACCGCACTGGCCGTGATCGACGGACTCGCCGCGCACGACGCCGTACGGGCGGTCGGGGAGACCGGACTGGACTACTTCCGCACCCGCGACCCGGCCGGTCACGCTCGGCAGCGGGAGTCGTTCGCGGCTCACATCGCCATGGCCAAGGCGCATGGCCGAACGCTGGTCATCCACGACCGCGACGCGCACGACGACGTCCTCGACGTCCTCGACTCCGAGGGCGCTCCGGAGCGCATCGTCATGCACTGCTTCTCCGGCGACGCGGCCTTCGCCCGGTCCTGCCTGGACCGCGGCGCCTACCTCTCCTTCGCGGGCACGGTCACCTTCAACAAGAACGACGCCCTGCGCGAGGCCCTGGCCCACACCCCGCTCGACCGCGTGCTCGTCGAGACCGACGCGCCCTACCTCACGCCGACCCCGCTGCGCGGCCGCCCGAACGCCTCCTACCTGGTACCGCACACGGTCCGGTTCATGGCGCAGACCTGCCGACTCGACCTGGAGACCCTCTGCCAGGCCCTCACCGCCAACGCCTTCGCCGCCTTCGGCGGTCCGTGGTAGGCCACGATGGAGTTCGCTGAGACCGTCCGGCGCCGCCGCATGGTCCGCGCGTACGACGCCGATCGGCCGGTACCGGACGACGCCCTGCGCGCTGCCCTCGACGCCGCCCGCCGCGCCCCGTCGGCCGGCTTCACCCAGGGCGTGTCCTTCCTGGTGCTCGGCACGGCGGCCGGTCGGGAGCGCTTCTGGCAGGCGACCGCGTCCGAGTCGCCGACGCCCGGTGGAGACGGGAGCCGGTGGCTGCGCGGCATGCGTACCGCGCCGGTGCTGGTCCTGGTCTGGACCTCCCGCGAGGCCTATCTGGACCGGTACGCGGAGCCGGACAAGGGGTGGACCGACCGCGACCCGGAACGCTGGTCGGCGCCGTACTGGTTCGTCGACGCCGGAATGGCCGCGATGGCGGCGCTGCTCACCGCGGTCGACCACGGCCTCGGGGCCTGCTTCTTCGGCGTGCCCGCCGACCGCGTCGACCAGGTGCGGCGCGCTTTCGGGGTGCCCGCCGAGCAGCTCGCCGTCGGCGTGATCAGCCTCGGCTACCCGGCCGGGCGGGGCACCGCCGGTTCGCCGGCGCGCCGCCCGCGCCGACCGGCTGAGGAGGTCATCCACCACGAGCAGTGGTGAGCATTTCCTGAGCCCGAGCCCGTCAGCCTCAGCACCCTGCCGCTCCAGTCAAGGATTTGGGCGCGTGTCCCTTCCGCCGTTATGATTTCGTGACCGCTAGGGCCGCAACGCTGCCGTCCACCCGTACCACCAAACGATCCGGATCACCGACCGGACCAGCTTGGGGAGTGTTGTGCGCAAGATCATCCCAGTCGTCGCCGCCGGCGTGACCACCCTCGCCCTCGCGGGCGGAGCCCTCAGCTTCGCGAACGCGAGCACCGATGTGACCCTCTCCGTGGACGGGCAGGCTCGCGATGTCGCCACCACGGCCGGCACCGTCGGGGACCTGCTCGATCGCGAAGGCCTCGCCGTCACCGATCGCGACCTCGTTGCCCCCGCCCCGGACACCCGGCTCGAGGAGGGCACGCGGATCGCGGTCCGCTTCGCCCGCGAGGTCCGCTTCACCGTGGACGGCAAGCCGCACACCATCTGGACGACCGCCACGACCGTCGACCAGGCGGTGAGCGCGCTCGGTATGGACACCGCAGGGGCCGCCCTGTCCACCAGCCGCAGCAGCACGATCGGCCGGCAGGGCCTGGACGTGGACATCGCCACCGAGAAGCGGGTGACGATTCTCGCCGCGGGCAAGAAGGTGAGCTTGGACACCACCGAGACCACCGTCGCCGGTGCCCTGGCCGAGGCGAACATCAGCGTGGACGGCAACGACAAGCTGAGCGCCGCGCCGACCACTCGCCTGGTCGACGGGTCGAGGTTCAGCTACACCCGGGTCGACGTGAGCAGCTCGCGCAGCAAGCAGGCGGTCGGCTTCGACGTCGTCCGCACCACCTCGAGCAAGCTGGACAAGGGCAAGTCCACGATCACCCGGCGCGGCGTCGCGGGCCAGCGCACCGTGACGTACCGCGTGGTCAAGCACAACGGCAAGGTCGTCAGCCGCACCAAGGTGGGCGTGAGCGTCAACCGCAAGCCGGTCAGCCAACTGGTCACCGTGGGCACCCGGGTGCCGAAGAGCCCGAGTACGGGTTCGGGTTCGGGTTCGGTCTCCGGTGGGGTGTGGGACAAGATCGCCCAGTGCGAGTCCGGTGGCAACTGGTCCATCAACACCGGCAACGGGTACTACGGCGGGTTGCAGTTCTCCCTGAGCACCTGGCGCGCGTACGGCGGCAGCGGCATGCCGCACCAGGCCGGCAAGGCGCAGCAGATCGCGATCGCCAAGAAGGTCCAGGCGGCGCAGGGCTGGGGCGCATGGCCGGCCTGCACGGCCAAGCTGGGCCTCCGTTAGCAGCAGGACCGGCCTGCTCGATCCCTCCGGGATCCGGGCGATCGCCAGCCGGATCGGTCTGCGGCCGACCAAGCAGCGCGGTCAGAACTTCGTCACCGACGCCAACACCGTACGCCGCATCGTCGCCACCGCCCGGCTCGGCGCGGACGACGTGGTGCTGGAGATCGGCCCCGGTCTGGGGTCGTTGACCCTGGGGCTGCTCGAAGTGGCCCGCCGGGTGATCGCGGTCGAGATCGACCCGCTGCTGGCGGCCGAACTGAGCCGGACGGTGCAGGCCCGGATGCCGGAGCAGGCGGCCGGCCTGTCGGTGGTCGAGGCCGACGCGCTACGGGTCACCGAGCTTCCGGCCGCGCCCACCGCCGTGGTGGCGAACCTGCCCTACAACGTCTCGGTCCCGGTGCTGCTGCACCTGCTGGCGAGCTTCGACGGCTGGAGCCGCGGGCTGGTCATGGTGCAGGCCGAGGTGGCCGACCGGCTGGCCGCGCCACCGGGCTCGCGGACCTACGGGGTGCCCTCGGCGAAGATGGCCTGGTACGCCGAGGTCAGCCGGGTCGGAACGGTCCCGCCCACCGTGTTCTGGCCGGTGCCCAACGTCGAGTCCGGACTGGTGGCGATCCGCCGCCGGCCCGCACCGGTGACCGACGCGTCGCGCGAGCAGGTGTTCGCCGTCGTGGACGCGGCCTTCGCCCAGCGGCGCAAGATGCTGCGCTCGGCGCTGGCCGGGATAGCCGGCTCCGCCGCCGCAGCGACCGCAGCGGTGACCGCGGCCGGGCTCGACCCGCAGTCACGTGGCGAGACCCTGGCCGTGGTCGACTTCGCCCGGATCGCCGAGCAGCTCTTCCGCACCGGCTGAGGTCGGCCGCGGCCGGGTGAATACCCTCGGAGCCGTGGTCTCCCCCCTCCCGCCGAGTCCGGTCGACGTACGCGTGCGGGTGCCCGCCAAGATCAACCTCGCGCTCAAGGTGGGTCCGGCCCGGCCCGACGGGTACCACCCGCTGGCCACCGTGTACCAGGCGGTGTCGCTCTACGACGAGGTGCACGCCGCCTGGGCGAATCCGGACGAGTTCGAGGTGACGGTGTCGGGGGAGGGCGCGGACCTGGTCCCCCTCGATGCCTCGAATCTGGCTGTCCGGGCCGCCCAGCTGCTCGCGCGCACCCACGGCCCGTACGACTCGCTCGGGGTCACCCTGTCGATCAAGAAGGCCATTCCGGTGGCGGGCGGGTTGGCCGGCGGGTCCGCCGACGCCGCTGCCGCCCTGCTCGCCTGTGCGGTGCTGTGGGACCTGGACGTCGCTCCGGACGCCCTGCGCGCCCTGGCCGCCCAACTCGGCAGTGACGTGCCGTTCGCGCTGATGGGTGGGACCGCGGTCGGCAGCGGACGCGGGGAGGAGGTGGCCCCGGCGCTGGCCCGCGGGACGTACCACTGGGTACTGGCCTTCGGTCACCACGGGCTCTCCACCCCGGCGGTCTACCGGCGCTTCGACACGCTGACACCGGACGCGGTCGCGCCAGAAGTGCCTGCGGCGCTGATGAACGCGCTGCGCAGCGCCGATGCACGCCAACTCGGCGACGCGCTGAGCAACGACCTCCAGCCCGCCGCGCTCGACCTGCAGCCGCGGCTCCGGGCCCTCCTCGACGCCGGTCTGGAGTACGGGGCACTCGGCGCGCTGGTGTCGGGTTCGGGCCCGACCTGCGCCTTCCTCGTGGCCGGGGAGTCGGCCGCCGTCGACCTGAGCGTCGCGCTGAGCGCAGAGGGCCTGTGCCGTACGGTGCGCCGCGCCACCGGACCGGTGCCCGGGGCCAGAGTGGTCGGCTGAGGGCTACTCGTAGCGCAGCAGCAGCGTGCGCAGGGCCTGGACGAGCTGGCCGTGCTCGGCCGCGGTCAGGCCGGCGAGGATGGTCTGCTCGGCGGTGACCAGGTCGGCGACCGCTCCGTCGACGGTGTCGCGACCCTGCTCGGTCAACCGGACCAGGACGCCCCGGCGGTCGTCGGGATGCTCCTCGCGAGCGACCAGCCCGCGCTCGGCCAACCGGTCCACCCGGTTGGTCATCGTCCCCGAGGTGACCATCGTCTGCTTCAGCAGCTGTCCGGGGGAGAGCTGGTAGGGAGGGCCGGAGCGGCGCAGCGCGGCGAGCACGTCGAACTCCCAGCCCTCCAGCCCGTGGGCGCCGAAGGACTCCTGACGCAGCCGGTGGAGATGCCGGTCCAGCCGGCTGATCCGCGACAGCACCTGCATCGGCTCCACGTCCAGGTCCGGACGTTCGCGCCGCCAGGCGGCGACCAGCCGATCCACCTCGTCGCTGTCCTCGGGCGTGTCGGCCATTCTCCGAACCCTAGAGCCACGCGCCTGCCCCGTAGCCCGACCCCTCCGTAGCCCGACCCCTCCGTACCCGAAACTGTCGGCGAACGGCGGAGTTTCGACAGATGAGTTGCCGCCTCCCGACAGTTTCCGAGAGGTGGGCGGCGCGGGCTACGGGGCGTGCGGGGGCGTACGCGGAGTACCGCAGGGCTAGCGAGCGGTAGGGACTCAGCCGGCCGCGAGGTCGGCGTCGCTGCGCGGCAGGGTGGCGGCCAGGGCGATGATCCCGGCGCACAGGACGGCGGGGACCGCCATCGCGTGGTGGATGCCCAGGTGCTGGACCAGGAAGCCGACCACGGCCGGTCCCATCAGGAAGGCGGCGTAGCCGAAGGTGACGACCACCGCCAGCACCCGGCCACCGCCGAGGTGCCCGGCGACCGCGTACACCTGGGGGGCGATCATGCCGACGCCGAATCCGACCAGCGCCCAGCCGGCCACCAGCTGCGGCAGCCCGCTGACCAGGGTCACGGTCAGGTAGCCGAGTGCGGCGCAGATCCCGCCGAAGCGGACCACCGCCCGCCGGCCGAAGCGCGCCACGAGGCGGTCGCCCAGGAGCCTGATCACCACCATGAAGGCGCTCACCGCGATGAGGCCGAGGGAACCGGTGGTCGAGTCGACGCGCGCGACGTCGGTGACGTGCAGCGAGGACCAGTCCACGGCGGTGCCTTCGGAGAGGCCGAAGGCCAGCGCCATGATGCCGAGGACCCAGGCGGCTCGGGGAATCCGGGTCCGGACGCCACCGACCTTGTGCTCCACGACCGCAGCCTCAGGGGTGATCCGCAACAGCACGACCAAGACGACGACCGCGACCGACCGCCAGGGTCAGCATCAGCGGCGTCACGATCGCTCCACCACTCAGCCCGATGCCCTTGGCCATCAGCAGCACCGCACCGGCGCCGACGAAGTTGCCGATGGAGAAGAAGGCGTGGAAGAAGCTCATGATCGGCCGGCGCCGAGCAGCCTCCACCTGGACCCCGATCGCGTTCATGCCGACGTCCATGGCGCCGTTGCCGAGCCCGAGCAGTGCGGCACCGAGCAGGGCCAGCGGGTAGCTTCCGGCGAACGCGATGGTCACGGCCGCCGCGATGAGGAGCGGCATGGCGGCCAGCGTCACCCGCCTCGCCCCCAACGAGTCGGCCAGCCGGCCCCCGATCTGCATCGACACGATGCCGGCCACCCCGGCGCAGAACAGCAGGATCGCGATCTGGGTGGCGTCGATGCCCAGCTTGTCGCGCAGCGAGGGGAGCGACCCGCCCCAACCTCCGAGCAGGGTTCCGTTGATGGCGAACAACAGGGTGACCGCGCCCGCAGACACCCGGCGGGCGAGGGGATCGGTCTGGGTGGCGGAGGTCGCGGTGAGCGCAGTCATGGCGGGGCGGGCTTTCGGTGGAGGGGTGGAGGTTCTAAATCGATTTAGAAGACAGGTGAAACTGTACGCCTCCGCCGGAGTCCGCGCAAAGCCGAGGGAACCAATCGCAGGTCGGCAGCTCCCGGCCGGCACCCCGCCGCCCGCACCCCTGCACCCCGCGCCGCACCCGGCCGGACCCCGAACGCCGCCCCGGCAGCCCGCCGCCGAACCCCGCACCCCGTCGCCGGCACCCCCGCCGGCAGCGCCGCCGATGCCACCCGCGCAGATCAGGGCTCGGTCAGCAGGTGCGGCTTCGCCTCGAGGTGTCGCAGCCCGTTCCAGGCCAGGTTGACCAGGTGGGCGGCGACCTCCGGCTTCTTGGGCCGCCGCACCCCCAGCCACCACTGGCCGGTCATCGCGACCATGCCGACCAGCATCTGGGCGTACATCGGCGCCGTCCTCGGGTCCAGCCCGCGCTGCTTGAACTCCGCCATGAGGATGCCTTCCACCTGGGAGGCGATGTCGCCGAGGATGGTGGCGAACGAGCCGCTGCTGCTGCCGACCGAGGAGTCGCGGGCCAGGATCCGGAAACCATCGGTGTGCTGCTCGATGTAGTCCAGCAGGGCCAGCGTGGCCTGCTCGGCGAGTTCCCGCGGCCCTCCGGAGGTCAGCGACCCGCGAATGCCGTCCAGCAGCGTCCGCACCTCGCGGTCGACCACGACGGCGTACAGGCCCTCCTTGCCGCCGAAGTGCTCGTAGACGACCGGCTTGCTGACCTGCGCCGTGGCCGCGATCTCCTCTACCGAAGTCCCCTCGAAGCCTCGATCGGCGAACAGTGCGCGGGCCACCTCGATCAGTTGCTCACGCCGTTCGGCTCCGGACATCCGGACCCGGCCGGGGCGCCGTCCGCGCGCCGGCTCGCGCCCTTGCGGGCTGCGTGCTGCGGCCATGGCCTCAGTGTGCGGGCAAACGCGCCGGTTCACGAACGGGACACTCCGGGTCGCTCGGCCGGGATGGGTCGATCCGGGGTGCGCCCCGTTCGGGCTGCCCGTACTCTGGTCCCGGCCGATCCCGCCAGGATCGGCCGGGAACGGAACGTCTCGACCTTCGATGGAAGGATGGGTCGGGTCCGGAAATCCCCGGTTGGTCTGCCGGCAGGGCCCGCCTGACTTTGAATCAGGACTAGCGACGTAGGTTCGACTCCTACCCGGGGAGCGGAACGTCCGATCGGCTCGTCACTCCAGTCACGAGGAGACTGCTGTTGTCACAGCCCCCTGCTCCGCCGCCCAGTCCTGACCTCTCGTCGCCGCCTGCGGCCGCCGTGGTCATCCTCGCGGCCGGCGAAGGCAAGCGGATGAAGTCGGCCCGCTCCAAGCTGCTGCACGAGATCGCCGGTCACTCCCTGCTCAGCTACGCGGTGAACGCGGCCACGACGCTGCAGCCCGAGCACATCGTGGTCGTGGTGGGCCATCGCCGCGACCAGGTGGAAGCACACCTGGCCGAGATCGCCCCCCACGTGTTGACCGCCGTCCAGGAGCAGCAGCTCGGCACCGGCCACGCCGTACGGGCGGCGTTGGAGCGGTTCGACGACCTCGTGGGCGAGATCGTGGTGACCATGGGCGACGTCCCGCTGCTCGCCCCGGAGACGCTGGCCGCCCTGCTCGTCGAGCACCGATCCCGGGGCGCGGCGGCGACGGTGCTCACCGCCCGGGTGCCCGATCCGTCCGGCTACGGCCGCATCCTGCGAGACGCCACGGGACAGGTGAGCGGCATCGTCGAGCATCGCGACGCCGACGAGGTCCAGCGGGCGATCGAGGAGATCAACTCCGGCATCTACGTCTTCGAAGGCGCCCTGCTCCGTAGCGCGCTGACCGAGTTGAGCCCCGCCAACGACCAGGGCGAGCTGTACCTGACCGACGTCCTCGCCCTCGCCCACCGAGCGGGCCGCACCGTCGGCTCGCTGGTGGTGAACGACCTCTGGCAGACCGAAGGGGTCAACGACCGCGCCCAGCTCTGCCGGATGAACGCCGAGCTGAACCGGCGGATCCTCCACCGGTGGATGGCGGCGGGGGTGAGTGTCATCGACCCGGCCACCACCTGGGTGCACGCCTCGGTGGACCTGGCGCCCGATGTGACCCTGCTGCCGGGCACCTCGCTGGAGGGGGCGACCTCGGTCGCCGCCGGCGCCACCATCGGGCCCGACACGACCCTGGTGGACGTGGAGGTGGGCGAGAACGCGACCGTGGTCCGTACCCACGGCTCGCTCAGCGTCATCGGCGCCGGGGCGAGCGTCGGACCGTACGCCTTCCTCCGGCCGGGCACGACGCTGGGCGCGGGCGGCAAGATCGGCACCTTCGTGGAGACCAAGAACGCCCAGATCGGCGCGGGCGCGAAGGTGCCGCACCTGACCTACGCCGGTGACACCCGGATCGGCGAGGGTGCCAACATCGGGGCGGGCACGATCTTCGCCAACTACGACGGGGTGACCAAGTCCTCCAGCACCGTCGGCCGGAACTCCTTCATCGGCAGCGACAGCGTTCTGGTGCACCCGCTGACCGTGGGCGACGGCGCGTACGTCGCCGCCGGTTCGACCATCACCTCCGACGTCGGACCCGGTGAGCTCGCGGTGAGCCGCGGGCGACAGCGCAACGTCGCCGGATGGGTGGGTCGCAAGCGTGCGGGTACCAAGACCGCGCAGGCCGCCGACGCGGCACTGGCCGCGACGGCCGAGCAGAAGGATGCCCCATGACCGGATTCAAGCGCCCCAACGTCAAGCACCTGATGCTCTTCTCCGGGCGGGCCTACCCCGAGCTGGCGGCCGAGGTGGCCCGGCTGATGGGGGTGGAGATCGTGCCGACCCGCGCGATCAGCTACGCCAACTCCGAGATCTACGTCCGCTTCGAGGAGTCGGTGCGCGGCTGCGACGCGTACGTGATCCAGAGCCACGCGGCACCGGTGAACGAGTGGATCATGGAGCAGCTGATCATGGTCGACGCGCTCAAGCGCGCCTCGGCCAAGCGGATCACCGTGGTCGCGCCGTTCTACCCCTACGCCCGCCAGGACAAGAAGCACCGGGGCCGGGAGCCCATCTCGGCCCGCCTGGTCGCTGACCTGTTCCGGGTGGCCGGCGCCAACCGGCTGATGTCGGTGGATCTGCACGCAGCGCAGATCCAGGGGTTCTTCGACGGGCCGGTGGACCACCTGTGGGCCCTCCCGGTGCTGTCGGACCACGTGATGACCCAGTACGACACCTCGGAGATGACCGTGGTCTCGCCCGACGCCGGCCGGGTGCGCCTGGCGGACATGTGGACCGACCGGCTCAACTGCCCGCTGGCCATCATCCACAAGCGGCGTGACCCGAACGTGGCCAACACGGTCGCGATCCACGAGGTGGTGGGCGACGTCGAGGGCCGGGTGTGCCTGCTCGTCGACGACATGATCGACACGGCCGGCACGATCTGCCAGGCCGCCGAGGCGTTGAAGGCCCGCGGTGCGAAGTCGGTGATCGCCGCCGCGACCCATGCCGTGCTGTCGGGTCCGGCCGTCGAGCGGCTCAAGGCCACGGCCTTCGCGGAGGTGATCGTCACCAACACGCTGCCGATCCCCGACGATCGCCGGTTCGACTCCCTGACCGTGCTGTCGATCGCACCGCTGATCAGCCGGGCCATCCGGGAGGTCTTCGAGGACGGATCGGTGACCAGCCTGTTCGGCGGGGTGAGCTGAGCCGCATCGCGCGTCGCCCCGGTTGGCCGATGGGCCCGGACTCGGCTAGGGTTGAGCGGTTGCCTCGGCGAGGGTCGCACGACCGTGATCGACAGGGCGAGCACCCGTAGCCGTGTGCCCGACCTGGTTGACTCGGCCCTTCGCTCGTCGAGCCCCACGTCGAAGACCACCTGACAGATCGATCATCACCCCAGCCCGACCACCATCTGCTAGCCAGTTTGAGGAGTTCGCACGTGCCCGAGGTCAAGCTCACTGCCGAATTGCGTACGGAGTTCGGTAAAGGCGCTGCCCGCCGGATCCGTCGCGCACACATGGTGCCCGCCGTGCTGTACGGGCACGGCACCGATCCCATCCACATCGCCCTGCCGGGTCACGAAACCCTGCTCGCGTTGCGCACCGCCAACGCCCTGCTGTCCATCGAGGTGGACGGCAGCGCCGCCAACTGGCCCTGCCCAAGCAGGTGCAGCGGGACCCGCTGAAGCACACCATCGAGCACGTCGACCTGGTCATCGTCCGGCTGGGCGAGAAGGTCACCGTGGACATCCCGGTCGTGGTCGAGGGCGAGGCCGGTCCCGACACCCTGGTCGTCCTGGACCACAACACCCTGCCCATCGAGGCCGAGGCCACCCGCATCCCGCAGCGGATCATGGTGTCGGTCGAGGGCCTTCCGGCCGGGACCCAGATCTTGGCGAGTGACCTCATCCTTCCCGAGGGTTCGACGCTCGGCGTCGAGCCGGACACGCTGATCGTCAACGTCACCAACGCGCAGACGGCGGAGGCGGCCGAGGCCGAGCTGGCCGAGGCTGAGGCCGGCGCAGGCATGGAGCCGACGCTGGCGGAGCCCGACGAGGCCGAGTCCCAGGCTGGGGTGCCGGTCACGTCCGGCGCGAGCTGATCCTGCGGCGCTGAGCGATGCCGCCCTGGTTGGTGGTGGGCCTCGGCAACCCCGGCCCGTCGTACGCCGGCCACCGGCACAATGTCGGCCACCTGGTGGTCGACGAGCTCGCGCGGCGCCTGGGAACCTCGTTCTCGGCTCTGCGGGGCGTGCGTGCGACGGTGGCCGAGGGACGCCTGGGCCTGCCCGGATCGGACGGTCCGCGGCTGGTCCTGGCCAAGTCGCGGACGTACATGAACGAGACCGGCGGGGCGGTGGCGAGCCTGCTGTCCTACTACAAGCTCGAGCCGGCCGCGATGATCGCCGTCCACGACGAGTTGGACATCGACCCGGGTCAGCTGCGGGTGAAGTTCGGTGGCGGGGACAACGGGCACAACGGCCTGAGATCCATCCGTCGCTCCCTCGGTGCGGGCGACTTCTATCGGGTCCGGATCGGCGTGGGGCGGCCACCGGGCCGCCAGGATCCCGCCGACTTCCTGCTCAGCAACTTCCCCGGCCGAGTGCCCGCGAGAGCGTGGCCGTCGAAGTGGTGCGTGCCGCCGACGCGGTCGAGTCCCTGGTGCGCGACGGCCTCGAACGGACCCAGAGCGCCTTCAATTCCTGACCGAGCAGCGCGCTCCGGGTGTTCGTCGCGAACGGGATTGCGCCTGTGGTGAGGGCGTCGGCCGCCGTGGCCCCTCGCCTCGAACCGGCGAATCCTGGCGTAACGCGCGAACTCGTGAACTGAGTACCGCGACCGGGTCGTCGCTCCTACTCGGCCAGCGCGGACTTGCCGCGTGCACCCGTTCCGGTGGCGTCGAGGGTGCTTCCCGCCGTACGGGCCCAGGTGCCGGTGTCCCAGACCGCGGTACCGTCGGGCCGGTAGATGACGACGTTGCCGTCGTCCTGGACGACGAGGTGGCTGCCGGGGTGCTGCCAGGTGTCACTGGACCAGATGACGGCTCCGGCTCGGCCGTAGATGACGAGGTTGCCGTCGCTTTGCTCGATGGTGACGCCCAATGGCCGTCCGTCGGTGCCGCTGGCCCACAGCGCGCGACCCTGGTCGTAGAGGACGAGGTTGCCGTCGGTCTGGTAGACGAACTCGTACCGCGTGTTGGCGGAGTAGATCCGGTCGCCGGGATTGAGGACTTCACCCGGTTGCATGCCGTTACCGGTGGCGGTGGGGCCGGTCTGGATCCAGGTGCTGGTGTCCCAGACGGGCGTTCCGTCGGGCCGGTAAATGACGACGTTGCCGTCGTCCTGGACGACGAGGTGGCTGCCGGGGTGCTGCCAGGTGTCGCTGGACCAGATCGGATCGCTCCCGGTCGGGGCATAGATGACGAGGTTGCCGTCGCTCTGCGCGATGGTGACGCCCAACGGGCGGCCGTCGGTGCCGCTGGCCCACAGAGCGCGGCCCTGGTCGTAGAGGACGAGGTTGCCATCGGTCTGGTAGACGAACTCGTACCGCGCGTTGGCGGAGAAGATCCGATCACCCGGCAGCAGGATCTCGCCCGGTTGCATGTCGTTTCCGGACGCGCGGGGGCCGGTCGGCAGGGGAACTCCGTACAGAGCACGGACCCCGGCCAGGTCGTCGTTCTGCAGCACGCGGAGCGTGAAGTTCGAACTGACCGAGGGGAACATGACCGCTCCGCTGACGTCGGTGTGCTGGAGGCCGAGGATGTGACCGATCTCGTGCAGCGCCACCGTCTCGATGTCGAACCCGCCGGCGACGGCCCCGACGGTCCAGGTGTGCTCCGAGTCGTCGAAGTGGACGGGTTTGGGCAGCGTGTCGGTGACCACGTCGCAGGCGGGCGGGAAGTCGGCGTGAGCGAGCACCCCGCCGACCATCGAGTGGTCGGGATCGTTCGCGTCGCGCCAGTCGATGACGATGTCGGGGCTGTCGCCGGTCGTCACCTCATTGAAGGTCACCGGAGCCGCTGCCGCCCAGGTGCCGAACGCACGACGTACGGCGTCGAACTCACTGGTCCCCGCCGTGTCGGCCGTCCCGTCCTCGAACGCGAACGTGAGGGTGGTCCGGTCCCAGGCGCAGCGGGTGCTGAACGCCACTCCGTCGGCCATGTCCGGCAGGCCGCAGCGTGCCGTGGTCATGGCGGCCCGGGTCTCGGCGTCCATCGTCCCGGTCGGGACCACGGCGTTGCGTGTCTGGTAGGTCAGCAGGGCGGTGGCGGTCGCCCTGTCGAGGGTCCCGTCGTCGTACGCATCCTCACCGAGGTAGCCGAACCGTTGCAGGAAGTGCTGCACGTGGGTCAGCGAGTCGTCGTGGTCGTGCAGCGCGAGATCGGGTACGTCGGCGATCGCTGCAAAGGCGTCTACATGTCCGAACGGCATGGTGTCTGGGCTCCTGGATGGTCGGGTACGGCGAGTGCCGTACGCCTGAACGGAAGGAGGAACAGGCCTGCGTGATACGCCTCCGCCGCGGTATCCGCGCCTTCGTGACGCAGTGCTCTGTGCAGCGCCCCGCTGCACTCCGCCGTACGCGCCGCTCCGCAGTTCTCTGTAGTTCCCGGGGAGTGCATCTGCTGAATCTGCCGCACGCGCGGCCTGGGTAGCACCGGGCTCCGTTGCCGTCGTCGCGGATAGAACACCGCTATCCGACTTCGTCGGTCCGCGTGGGCGCCGGAGGCGGGGATCGCAGCCAACTCGCCCGGCGGGCACCGAGCACCGCTCGCACGGCCACCGCTTGCAACCACGCTCCAGGTAATCCCACGCTCCACGTGGGCGCCGTACGCGCGTCGGCGGCGGTGGTTGCGCCGGGGCAGGATTGCACAGCTTCCTGACGGGTTGCACAGCTTGCAAACTGTGCAATCAACCAGGAATCCACGTATACGTAGGTTTCCGCAAGGGCGTGGAGGGGTTTCCGCAAGGGCGGATTGCGCGGTTTCCGCAACGGAGGTTGCGACGGGTTTCCGCAAAGGGGCGGGAGGGGTTCCGCCAGGGAGCTGGACGTCCGCGTGGGGTTCGCGACAGGCGCGGAGGCGCGCGCGGCCCTGTAACCTCTCCGCGTGACGTCTGACGGACTCGTCGACCTCTTCTGCACCGAACCCACCATCTCCGCGACCGTGGATGACGCACGTGCGGCGCGGCTGCCTGCCCTGGACCTGACCTGTCCGCCGGCGATGCGGCCCCTGATCGCGGCGGCGCTGGCGGCGGCGGAGCAACGTGGCGGCGCCGGGCGCCCGGTGCTGATGGTGACCTCGACCTTCCGGGAGGCGGAGGAGGTCACTGCCGCCCTGGAATCGCTCATGGCCGATCACGCGGTGGCCTACTACCCCGCCTGGGAGACGCTGCCGCACGAGCGGCTCAGCCCGCGCTCGGACACGGTGGGCCGCCGCATCGCGGTGCTCCGCCGCCTGACCGGTCGCGCCGAACTGCCGTCGCCGCAGATCATCGTGGCTCCGGTCCGCAGCGTGCTGCAGCCCCAGGTGAAAGGTCTCGGCGACCTGACGCCGGTCCGCCTCGCGGTCGGGGAGGACTTCGACTTCAGCGAGCTCGCGGCGGCGCTGGTCAACGCCGCCTACACCCGGGTGGACCTGGTCGAGCGGCGCGGGGAGTTCGCCGTCCGCGGCGGGATCCTCGACGTGTTCCCCCCGACCGAGGAGCACCCCGTACGGGTGGACTTCTTCGGCGACACCGTGGAGGAGATGCACTACTTCTCCGTCGCCGACCAGCGCTCGAGCGACCTCGTGCTGACCGAGGTGACCGCCTCGCCCTGCCGGGAGCTGCTGCTCACCGACGACGTCCGGCGTCGCGCGTTCGAGCTGTCCCAGCAGCATCCAGAACTGATCGAGATGCTGGACAAGATCGCCCAGGGACACGCGGTGGACGGGATGGAGGCGTTGTCGCCGGTGCTGGTCGACGGGATGGAGCTGCTGGTCGACCTGGTCCCGGCCGGTACCCACGTCCTGGTCTGCGATCCGGAACTGGTCCGCGGCCGGGCCATCGACCTGGTCAAGACCAGCGAGGAGTTCCTGCGGGCCTCCTGGGCAGCCGCAGCCGGCGGCGGCCAGGCCCCCATCGACCTCGGCGCGTCGGGCTACCAGCCGCTGGCCGAGGTGCGCGCAGCGGCTCTGGCCCGCGGCCTCGCCTGGTGGACGCTCTCCCCGTTCAGTGCCGGGCCCGAGGGCGATGCCGGCGACGGGCAGTCGAGCGGGTCCGGACCGGTGCGCACCGAGGACGGCGAACTCGTCGACTTCAGCGCCCGGGTGAGCGGTCTCGGGGTGGAGTCACGCACGGTCGCCGGCCGGGCGGGTGAGACCTACCGCGGGGACACCGAGGCGGCGATCCGCGACATCGGCGACCGGATCCGCGACGGCTGGCGTGTGGTGCTGATGGCCGAGGGCCACGGGATGACCACCCGGATCGCCGAGGTGCTCACCGAGCACGAGCTGCCCGTACGGTCGGTGTCGGACCTGCACGAGCCGCCGGCGCCGGGAGTGGGCAGTGTGGTGACCGGTGAACTGGCCCACGGGTTCGTGGCCGACCGGATCAAGCTGGCCGTCTTCACCGCAGCGGACCTGTCGGGGCAGCGCTCCGCGGACAAGGCCAGTCGCCGGATGCCGGCGCGCCGCAAGAACCAGATCGACCCGCTCGAGCTCACCGCGGGCGACGCGGTGGTGCACGGGCAGCACGGCGTGGGGCGCTACGTGGAGATGGTGCAGCGCACGGTGGCCGGCGCGACCCGGGAGTACCTGGTGATCGAGTACGCCCCGTCCAAGCGCGGCCAGCCGGGGGACCGCCTCTACGTGCCGATGGATGCGCTGGACCAGGTCACCCGCTACGTGGGCGGGGAGAACCCGACCCTGGACAAGATGGGCGGGGCCGACTGGGCCAAGCGCAAGGGCCGGGCCCGCAAGGCCGTACGGGAGATCGCGGCAGAACTCATCAAGCTGTACGCCGCCCGGCAGGCCACCCGCGGCCACGCCTTCTCCGCCGACACCGCCTGGCAGCGCGAGCTGGAGGATGCGTTCAGTTTCGTGGAGACCCCGGACCAGCTCGCCGCGGTCGAGGAGGTGAAGCGCGACATGGAGCAGGTGGTCCCGATGGACCGGCTGATCTGCGGTGACGTCGGCTACGGCAAGACCGAGATCGCGGTCCGGGCGGCGTTCAAGGCCGTGCAGGACGGCAAGCAGGTCGCGATCCTGGTGCCCACCACCTTGCTGGTGCAGCAGCACCACGCGACCTTCGCCGACCGCTACGCCAGCTTCCCGATCAACGTCGCGCCGCTCAGCCGGTTCCAGACCGAGGCGGAGACCCGGGCGACGCTGGAGGGGATCGCCGACGGCAAGGTCGACGTGGTGGTCGGAACTCACCGGCTGCTGTCGGGCGAGATCGCCTTCAAGGATCTGGGCCTGGTGATCATCGACGAGGAGCAGCGCTTCGGGGTCGAGCACAAGGAGCAGCTGAAGCGGCTGCGCACCCACGTCGACGTGCTCGCCATGTCCGCGACACCGATCCCGCGGACGTTGGAGATGGCCATCACCGGGATCCGGGAGATGAGCACGATCGTCACCCCGCCCGAGGAGCGGCACCCGGTGCTCACCTTCGCCGGTCCGTACGACGAGGCGCAGGTCAGTGCGGCGATCCGCCGCGAACTGCTGCGCGAGGGCCAGGTCTTCTACGTGCACAACCGGGTGCAGAGCATCGACAAGACGGCCCGGCGGATCGCCGAGCTGGTGCCCGAGGCCCGGGTGGTCACCGCTCACGGCCAGATGAGCGAGCAGCGGCTGGAGCAGGTCATGGTCGACTTCTGGGAGCGCCGGGCCGACGTGCTCGTCTGCACCACGATCGTCGAGGCGGGGCTGGACATCTCCACCGCGAACACCCTGTTGATCGAGCGCTCCGACCTGCTCGGGCTTTCCCAGCTGCACCAGCTGCGCGGCCGGGTCGGCCGTGGCCGGGAGCGCGGCTACGCCTACTTCCTGTACCCGCCGGAGAAGCCGCTGACCGAGCAGGCCCACGACCGGCTGTCGACCATCGCCGCGCACAGCGATCTGGGTTCGGGCATGGCCGTGGCCATGAAGGACCTGGAGATCCGGGGGGCCGGCAACATGCTCGGCGGCGAGCAGTCCGGCCACATCGCCGACGTCGGCTTCGACCTCTACATCCGCCTGGTGGGGGAGGCGGTGGCGGAGTTCCGCGGCCAGGACACCGAGCCGGAGCCCGAGGTTCGGATCGAGCTGCCGATCGACGCGCACCTGCCGACCGACTACGTCGAGTCGGAGCGGCTGCGGCTGGAGATGTACAAGCGGCTCGCCGAGGTTCGCACCGAGGCCGACGTCAAGGGCGTCGAGGCCGAGTTGCACGACCGCTACGGAACGCCCCCCGCCGAAGTCGCCAACCTGCTCGCGGTCGCGCGTTTTCGACTGCTGGCCCGTACGGCAGGGCTGACCGAGATCGTCACCCAGGGCACCTTCCTGCGATTCGGGCCGGTCAGCCTGCTCGACTCCAAGACGATGCGGTTGAAGCGTCTCTACCCACGCAGCGTGGTCAAGGAGACGGCCGGGCACATCCTGGTGCCCCGCCCGTTGAGCGCGACGGTCGGCGGGCCGCCGGTGAAGGACCTGGAACTGCTCGGTTGGGCCGGCAAGGTCATCACCGACATCCTGGCGCCGTGATCGGATCGCCGCGCTCGGCCCGCTCACCGTCCGCGCTGGTCCGGCGCGGGGATAGGATCGCCGGGTTCGCCCGGAGCGGATGTGGCACGGAGGGGATGTCGATGAGGTTCACAGCGGTGCGGTGCACCACGGCGCTGGCGGCGGCCGCCCTGCTGGCGCTGTCCGGCTGCGCCGGTGCCGAGCCGAGGGTGGTGGCCTACGTCGGCCAGAGCAGGATCACCCAGCAGCAACTGGACGACGCGGTCGAAGGCGTGTCGACCACGCTGGAGGAGGGCCAACAGGTCTCCAACGAGGCGGTGGTGAACGCCTTGATCCACGGCGCCCTCGCCGAGCGCATCGCCGCCGAGAACGACATCGTGCTCACCGACGGCGAGCGCGACGCGTACCTCAAGACCACCGACCTGGGGAACCTGCTCACCGTGCCCAAGGCGCGCGAGGTCGTCTACGACGTCGCCGACCAGCAGCTGGTCTCGACCAAGCTGGGCGCCGAACGGTACTTCGCCGCCGTCCAGGATCAGCCGGTCACGCTCAACCCCCGGTTCGGGCGTGCTCGATCCCGACCCAGAAGCTCATCGTCACCGGGCAGTCCGGCTCCCTGGCCGAGCCGGTGCAGCCCTCGGACGAGCCGCAGTGAGCGTCGCGTGCGCGGACCAGGGCTGACCTGCCCGACGCGAGCTGACCTGAAGACCTGAGCATGTCCCTCCACGAGGTCGAGCGCCTGGTCGCGGTGATGGCCCGGCTGCGTCGGGACTGCCCGTGGGACGCCAAGCAGACCCACCGCTCGCTGGTGCCCTACCTGGTCGAGGAGACCTGCGAGACCGTCGAGGCGATCGAGTCCGGCGAGCCGCACCACCTGCGCGAGGAGCTGGGCGACCTCCTGCTCCAGGTCGTCTTCCATACCCAGATCGCCGGCGAACCCCTCGATGGCTTCGGTCTGGAGGAGGTCGCCCGGGGAGTCGCCGACAAGCTGGTGGCGCGCCACCCGTACGTGTTCGCCGACGCCGCCGTACCCGAGGACCTGCTCGACAGCTGGGAGCAGCGCAAGGCCGTCGAGAAGGGACGGCGCTCCGCACTCGACGGCATTCCGGACCAGCTCTCCGCGCTGTCCCGGGCGAGCAAGATCATCGCACGGGCGCGGTCGCACCGGGTCGAGCTGGACCTGGCCGACGAGCCGCTGGAGGCTGATCGGCTCGGTGCGCAGATCCTGGCCCTGGTCGCCCGGGCGCAGGGCTGCGGCATCGACGCCGAGCAAGCCGTACGCGACGCCGTACGCGGCCTCGAAGAACAGGTGCGGGCGGCCGAAGCCGCCCCCGCCGACCCCCCGGCCGACTAGGCTGACGGCATGTCGCAGCCGCCGATGCCGCCACATCGGGATACGCCGCGCCCGCAGCCCGCACATCCACAGCCGCCAGATCCCCAGCAGCGACCTCCGCAGCAGCGCACCCCCAGCAGCAGGTACCCCCGCAGCAGGCCCCCAGCAACAGCGCTACCCGCAGCAGGGCTTCCCCCAGCAGGCCCCCTATCCGCCGGCACCGCCCTACGGCTATCCCGCCGCCGCGCCAATTTGCGGTGCTCAATCCCCAGCAGCGGTACGAGGTGCACCGAGACGCCGAAGCCTCGCTCGCGGCCCGGATGGAACTCGGTCGGGAGTACGAGGAGCACGTCGCGGCCGGCCTCGCCGAACGGGTCGAGGAACTTGCCGCCTTCCGCACCGCCGAACTGCGGCGGGAGGCGGAGCTGGCCGGACAGGCCGAAGTCGGAGGAGCACTCCAACCGGGGACGCCAGTTCGCCCTCGGCATCGTCTCGATCGTGATGGCCATCCCGATCACGGGTATCGCCGGCGAGCAGACCGGGCTGATCGGGATGGCGATCGCCTGGACCGGAATCGTCGGGGTCAACGCGATCCACGCATTGGGCATCCGCAAGCGCCCCTGACGGCCGCCGCCCGAGCCAGGATCGAGGGGGTGGCCGCCGAGACTCGCCGACCCGCCGCGCTTGCCTGTGCAGCATGGCACCGGGCCGCCGATAGGCTGAGCCGACACTGAATCCCTGTGCCTGGGCCCGTACGGGTGCGATCGGCGCAGCATCGGAAGGGGCAGTACTCGTGGCGAGCATTGAGTTCATCGGCGCACGGGAGATTCTCGATTCCCGCGGTAATCCGACCGTCGAGGTCGAGGTCATCCTGGACGACGGCTCCGAGGGCCGGGCGGCGGTGCCTTCCGGAGCGTCCACCGGAGCCTTCGAGGCGGCCGAACTACGCGACGGCGAGGCCCGCTACGGCGGCAAAGGCGTGACCAAGGCCGTGCTCGGCGTCATCGACCAACTCGGTCCCGAACTGGTCGGGTTCGAGGCCAGCGAGCAGCGCATCGTGGACCAGACCATGCTCGACCTCGACGGCACCGACAACAAGTCCAAGATCGGCGCGAACGCCATCCTCGGCGTCTCCCTCGCCGTCGCGCACGCTGCGGCCATCTCGGCGGACCTGCCGCTCTACCGCTACGTCGGCGGCCCGAACGCCCACCTGCTCCCCGTGCCGATGATGAACATCGTGAACGGCGGCGCGCACGCCGACTCCGACGTGGACGTGCAGGAGTTCATGATCGCCCCGATCGGTGCCGCCACCTTCCGCGAGGCGCTGGAGATGGGGGCCGCGGTCTACCACGCCCTCAAGTCGGTGCTGAAGAAGCAGGGGCTGTCCACCGGCCTGGGCGACGAGGGCGGCTTCGCCCCCAACCTGCCCGCCAACGTCGCCGCGCTCGAACTGATCTCGACCGCCGTCGGCACCACCGGACTCACGCTCGGAACCGACATCGCGCTGGCGCTGGACGTGGCCAGTACCGAGTTCTTCGATGCGGCGAACGGATCGGGCGGCA
Organism: uncultured Actinomycetota bacterium; assembly: GCA_963726625.1. Lineage (GTDB taxonomy): Bacteria > Actinomycetota > Actinomycetes > Propionibacteriales > Propionibacteriaceae > Microlunatus. Next base: position 260,796 of record CAVSDA010000015.1, on the reverse strand, counting down.
CCTACACCTTCGAAGGCAAGAAGCTCTCCAGCGACGAGATGACCGCGATCTATGAGGGCTGGATCAACGACTTCCCGATCGTGTCCATCGAGGACCCGCTGGCCGAGGACGACTGGGCCGGCTGGAGCGGGCTGATGAACCGGATCGGGGACCGGATCCAGGTGGTCGGCGACGACCTCTTCGTGACCAACGTGACCCGGCTGCAGCGCGGCATCGACGAACGTGCCGCCAGCGCGCTGCTGGTCAAGGTCAACCAGATCGGTTCGCTCACCGAAACGCTGGACGCGGTCGACCTCGCCCACCGGGCCGGTTTCCGCTGCATGATGAGCCACCGTTCCGGGGAGACCGAGGACACCACGATCGCCGACCTCGCGGTGGCCACCAACTGCGGCCAGATCAAGTCCGGCGCACCGGCGCGAACCGACCGGGTGGCCAAGTACAACCAGTTGCTGCGCATCGAGGACGACCTGGACGACGCGGCACGGTACGCCGGCGCTGCGGCCTTCCCGCGGTTCGGGAAGTAAGCGGCGGCGTGCCGACCGGTCCTCGCTCCACCTCGCGCCCGGGTGCCGGACCCGGGCGGGGGAGAGCGCGCGCCCGGTCGCAGCCGCGCCGGCCGGTGCCACGGACACCCGAACCCGACCAACCGGTCGAGCAGGCCGCTCAGTCCCGTCCGGCACGACTCCGCTCCAGTCTGACGGCGCGGGCGATCGCGCTCGCGGTGGTCCTGCTGGTCCTGACGATCTCCTACGCATCAAGCCTGCGGATCTACTTCGCCCAGGCCCACGAGATCGCCGAGACCCGCGCGGAGATCAGCACCCGCGAGCAACGCATCGCCGACCTGCGATCCGACCTCGGGCGGTGGGGCGACCTGGCGTACGTCCGCACCCAGGCCCGTGACCGGCTGGGCTGGGTGGTCCCGGGCGAGACGGGTTACACCGTGGTCGGGGCGGACGGCAGGCCCCTCGGGGGCGGATCGGAGATCACCGCGGAGGCTGCTCCGGCCGAGCCGGTGACGGATGCCTGGTGGTCCAAACTCTGGGGCTCGGTCGAGGCGGCCGACAAGCCGGCACCGAAGCCCCCGGCGCCCAAGCCGATCACCGTCAAGACGCGCCCCAACAGCGGGAGCGCCAGCGCCTACGCCTAGGCCAGCGGATTCGCCTACGGCTCGGCCAACGCCTCGCTGAAGACCCGCGTCTGGGCAGCCATCCGCTCGGCCAACCCGCGATCGAGGCGCCCCTGCCCCGGCACCATGGCGTTGGCCGCCGCGCATCCCGCGCCGGCCCGCAGGGCGGCCACCAGGTCAGGCTGGTCCTCCGGCTGGGCGTCCAGCGCGGCCAGCAATCCGCCCAGGAACGAATCGCCGCTGCCGACGGGGAAGTGTCCGCGGACGGCCAGGCCGTCCACGCGCAGGACCTCGGCTCCGTTCACCGACACCGCCCCACGCATTCCGTCGGTGAGCACGACCCAGCCGCCGGTACGCGCAGCGAGCGCGGCGGCCATGACGCGCAGGTCGTCCTCCGGCGGCCGGTCCAGCAACTGAGCCGCTTCGATCCGGTTGATCTTGACCAGGTCGGGCTGCTGCTCCACCGCGTACGCGAGGGCTTCGCCGTGGGTGTCGACCGCCACCCGGTGGCCGCACAGATGCCCCAGCCGGACCAGTTCGCCCACGACCTCGTGCGCGCCGGCCGGCGCCCGTCCGGCCAAGGCCAGCCAGCCGTGGTGAACCAGCAGAGCGCGCTCCGCGGTGGCGACGAAGTCGGCCAGCACGGACGCCGGGACCGCCGCGGCGTCCTGGTAGGCCTCGGTCAGCTCGCCGGTGGACGCGCAGGCCAGCGAGACGCAGATCCGGGTCTCGGTCTCCGCCTCGATCACGGTCAGTTCCATCCCCTCCGCCCGAACCATCCTGGCGAGCTGGTGTCCGGTCTCGCCGCCGAGCAGGGCGACGACGGCGCAGCGGGTGCCCATCGTCGTCGCGGCCCGGGCCAGGTTGAGCGACTTGCCGCCGGCCACCCGCAACACGTCAGCGGTCCGCTGGATCCGGCCGACCATCACCGAGTCGAGCAGGTACGTCAGGTCGAGCGAGGGGTTCAGCGCAGCGACGGTGATCACGGTGTCCTCGCCCCCGATCGGCTCGGCTCAGCTGTGGGCGGTGAGGAACGCGTCCACGGCGGCCGCCGTCGGCAGGCTGGGACTGGCACCGCGCACGGTGACGGCGAGGGCGCCGGCGGCCAGCCCCCGGCGGACCGCGGCCTGCAGCGGGTCGCCGGCCGCGAGGGAGGCTCCAAGCGCACCGGCGAAGGCGTCGCCGGCCGCGGTCGTGTCGACGGCCTCCACCGGGAAGGCCGGCAGATGCTGGACGCCTTCGGCCGTGACCACGGTCGCGCCGTGTTGGGCCCGGGTGATCACCGCGGTCTCGACGCCCCGGTCGCGGAACCAGCGCCCTGCGGCCTCGGCGCTCTCCGCGTCGTCAACCGGACGACCCGTCAGCACCTCCGCCTCGAGCTCGTTCGGAGTCACCAGGCCGATGCCGTCCCAGAGTGCGTCCGGCAGCGGCTGCGCAGGCGCCGGGTCGAGGATCAGCGTCAGACCGAGTCGGCGGCAGACCTCCGCGACCCGTCCGAGCAGGGGCAGCGGGGTCTCCAGCTGGATCAGCACCACCGATACCCGGTCCGCGATGGCCGTCAGGGCGGCGGCGACGTCGTCCGCGGTGAGCTGGTGATTGGCATTGGGAACGATGGCGATGTCGTTCTGAGCCGTTGCGGTGTCGACCCGGATGTGGGCGATCCCGGTGCTGCCGGCCACGACCCGGACGGCGCTGGTGTCGACACCTTCGGCGGTCAGCGTGCCCAGCGTGAGCTCGCGGAACAGGTCGTCGCCGACCGCGCCCACCATGAAGGTCGGCGTACCCGAGCGGACGGCGGCGAGCGCTTGATTGGCCCCCTTCCCGCCGAGCAGCATCGAGAATCGCTCGCCGATCACGGTCTCACCCGGTCGGGGTAGCGGGGAGGTGAACACGGTCAGGTCGGCGCTGATGCTGCCGACCACGGCGACTCCGGACCTTGGCACGTGCTGAGCCTACGACCTCGCTCCCTGGGTGTGCCTCTGCCAGGATGGCGGGGTGCCCGACGCCTTGACCCCGGCTGACGAAGCTGTCGTCACCGCCCAGCTGGGACGCCCGCCCCGCGACGTCGCCTCGGTCGCGTACCGATGCCCGTGCGGCCGGCCGGCGGTGCTGGCCACCCGACCGCGACTGGCCGACGGCACACCCTTCCCCACGCACTACTACCTCACCTGCCCGCGTGCCGCCTCCGCCTGCTCGACGCTGGAGTCGCGCGGTCTGATGAGCGCCATGTCCGCCCGCCTGACGCAGGACCGGGACCTGGCCCGGGCCTATCGCGGGGCCCACGAGCACTACCTGGCGGAGCGAGGCCGGTTCGGCGAGGTGCCCGAGATCGCCGGAGTCAGCGCCGGTGGGATGCCGGATCGTGTCAAGTGCCTGCACGCGCTGCTGGCCCACGCCCTCGCGGCCGGACCCGGGGTGAATCCGCTCGGCGACGAGACCTCGGCCGCAGTGGGCGAGTTCTGGAGTCGACCCTGTCTGTCCGACCGGACCGGGCGCCAGACCCCGCCGAGGCCGGTCGGCGGGCCGACGCGTGAGCCGGGTCGCCGCTGTGGACTGCGGCACCAACTCCATCCGGCTGCTGATCGCCGAGCAGGACGGGCGCGGTGGCCTGCGGGACCTGGACCGGCGGACCGAGATCGTCCGACTGGGACAGGGGGTCGATGCGACGGGGGAGTTCCATCCGGACGCGCTGCGACGGACCTTCGCGGCGGTGGAGGCCTACGCGTCGGTGATCGAGGACGCGGGTGTGCGATCGGGCCGGGTCCGTTTCGTCGCGACCTCCGCCTCGCGGGACGTCGCGAACCGGGACGACTTCTTCGACGGCGTGCAGGCCCGGCTGGGCGTAGCCCCCGTCGTGATCAGCGGCGGCGAGGAGGCGCGGCTGTCCTTCCTGGGCGCACTCAGCCGCATCCGGCCGGACGGTGAACCGGTGCTGGTGATCGACATCGGCGGCGGCTCGACCGAACTGATCGTCGGCTCCGCAGCAGGGGAGATGGCGTCGGCCATCTCGCTGGACATCGGCTCGGTGCGGCTCACCGAACGCTTCCTCCACGCCCACCCGCCCGCGGCCGCCGCACTGGCGGAGGCCGCTGCCTACGTGGACCGGGCGCTGGACACCTGCGGTGTGCCCTTCGCAGAGATCGGCTGCTGGGTCGGCGTAGCCGGCACCCTGACCACCCTGGCCGGGGTCCACCTGCGGCTGGAGCGCTACGACCGCGACCGGGTGCACGGGGCACGGATTCCGCTGCCCGACCTCGCCGTACTGCTGGACCGGCTCACCGGACTGGACCTCGAGCAGATCCGTGCCCTGCCGTCGATGCACCCGCAGCGGGCGGACGTGATCACCGGCGGCGCCCTGATCGCAGGCCGCATCGCCGCTCGACTTCTCGTTGCGGACCTGGTCGTCAGCGAGTCGGACATCCTCGACGGCATCGCCCTGGAGATACTCACACCGTGACTTCCCTGGCCATCACCGTCGTCGGGCACGACCGGCCCGGCATCATCGCCCGTGCCGCCGAGGCCCTGGCCCGCAGCGGGATGAACCTCGAGGACTCCTCGATGACTCTGCTCCGCGGCCACTTCGCCATGACGCTGATCTGCGCGGGTCAGACCGACCCCGGTGAGGTGGCGGCGAGCCTGACCGCGGCCCTGGACGGCTCGCTGACGGTGACCGTCCGCGAGGTGCCCGACGAACCTGATCATCCGGCCGGCGGATCGAGCCACCTGATCACGGTGCACGGCGCGGACCGGCTGGGCATCGTCGCCCGGCTGGCCGGGGTCGTCGCCGAGGAACGCGGCAACATCACCGACCTGACGACGCGGTTGGCCGGTGAACTGTACGTGCTGCTGGCCGAGGTGGACCTGCCCGGCGACGCCGACAGCGATCGACTCCGCGCCCGGTTGGCCGAGGTTGCCGCCGAGCTCGGGGTGGACGTGGGTATGCGTGCGGTGGAGAACGACGACCTGTGACCTTCACGCTGCCCGCGTTGCCGGTCGGGCGGGTGCTCGACGTCGTCGCCGCACCCGCGCCGGTGTTGTCGGCGCTCGGGCCGGCGGCCGACCCGGCCGACCCGGCAACGGTGCAGTTGTGCTCCGATCTCGTGGCGACGATGCGGGCCTCGCCGGGCTGCGTCGGGCTGGCGGCCCCCCAGGTCGGGGTGGCGCTTCAAGCCTTCTGCGTCGACGTCACCCACCATCCCAAGATCCGGCGCAGTCACGGCCTGATCGTGCTGGTCAACGCCGAGGTGGTCGAGGCGACCCGTCAGGAGAAGGGCCGCGAGGGTTGCATGTCGGTGCCCGACCTGACGGGGGAGGTGAAGCGGGCCACCCGGCTCACGGTCGCGGGCCAGCTGCCGGTGACCGGCGAGCGTGTCGTGCTGACCACCGACGCCTTCGAGGCGCGCGCCCTGCAGCACGAGATCGACCACTGCCAGGGTCTGCTCTTCCTGGACCGGGTGGCCGGGGCGCACGCCGTCTTCGCGCGCAAGGTGTATCTCGATCGGAGCACAGGTGAGCCGCAACCGCCACCCGGAGTCCGGGCCGGGCGGGTAGTCTCAGCCAGCGATGAACGGACCGACTTCGGGTCGGAGCCCGTTCCGTCCCAGAGCCGACAGGCACCAACGCCGTGACCCAGCCGAGGGCGGCCGGCGCCGAACCCTGCCCACTGTGCTCGCCCGCCATGCCGCGCGGGTGCGGCCGGGCGCCGTGCTCGCCCGCAGCCTCTCTGCGAGCGCTGTTCGCGACCGTCCTCGCGGCCCTCGCCGCTGCGCCCGTTCGCGGCCGCGTGGGGCATCGGGCATGCACGGGTCGACGACTACCTCGGGCCCCACCGGGTGCACTTCGCCACCAATTTCGACGGCGAGGTCACCCTCGATCTCGGTCCCATCGGCAAGGCCTACCTGGACAGTCCCGTGGCCCCGATCGGGGTCACGATGACGGTGGGCGGGGTCGGCGCGGCTGCGGCGACCTTCACCACCCTGTTCTCCGAGCAGACGCTGGCGGCGTACACCAGCCTGTACGCCGAGCCCGAGGCCACCATCGCCGGTATCACCGAGCGGCTCGTTCGCGATGCGGTCGTCGAAGCGCTGCAGGTGGAGGCGCTGCTGCTGCTGGGATTCGCCGGTTGGCGGCTCCGCGGGCAACTGCTCGCCCCGTGGGTGATCCGGCATGTCACCCGGCGACGGGTCGCCGCGGCGTACGTGACCGTGGTGGCCCTGGTGGTGGGTTCGATCGTCGCCCCCGACCCGGTACGCGAGACCCGCTACCCGGTCGCCCTGGCCGCGGGCACCGAGTTCGCCTCGCTCAGCGTGGACAGCGTCGTGCTGGCCGACGTGCTGGACCGCGGGATCAAGGGCATCCGACTGCTCAGCGGCCGTCAGCAGCGGGCCGTCCAGAGCTACATCGACACGGCGTCGGTGAGCCTGGGCGAGCAACTGGACCGGATGCCCGCAGCCACTCCCGGGCGAATCGATGATTCTCGGCTTCAGCGACCTGCACTGCAACCAGGCCACCGCTGAGTTGCTGCGCATCGTGGTCAGCCTGACCGACCCGGCGCTGCTGGTCAGCGCCGGGGACGACACCGTCAACGGCACCGCCGTCGAGCGCGGCTGCATCCGGCGCGAGGTCCGGATGGCCGGCGGCCGGCCCCTTCGTGGTGGCGCCCGGCAACCACGACTCCGATGTCACCGAGGCGCAACTGAAGTCCGACGGGGCCACCGTGCTGGACGGGTCCGTGGTGGACGCAGCCGGGTTCAGCGTGCTCGGCGACGACGATCCCGAACACAACATCCCGTTCAGCGTGGAGCGGACCAAGGACCGCGCCGAATCCGTGGAGCAACTCGGCCAGCGGCTGGTCGACGTCGCGCGGAGCCGGCGTACCGACGTCATCGCGGTGCACCAGCCCGCGGCCTCGAAGGTGATCATGGCCACCCCGGATCCGCCCGCGCGGCTCGTCGTGTGGGGGCACTATCACGCCGAACTCGGCCCGACGGTGATCACCCACGCCGACGGATCGTGGACCGTCGGGATGCAGCAGGGGACCGCCGGTGGGGTCCGGCAGCCAACCTTCACCTCGTTCAGCACCCCGTTCTCCCCACCGTTGATCAGCGCTGACGTCTACTTCTACTTCCGCGACGACACGACGAGGCTGATCACCGCGGTCCAGGCGGTGCACTTCCTGCCGAGCGCCGAGGTCGTCATCGGTGATCGCATCGCCACCGGCGACCTCGACCTGTTGCCGCCCGACACCCGGCTCAAACTGGGCGGGCTCGCGCCGACGCCGGCCGCGCCGTCCCCCGCCCCGCGCTGAGGACGTCGACACCTTGGCCCGGCCCGGCCGGCAGTCCGGACCAGCCACTAGGATCGCTGCGCCGGAGCCCCCGTAGCCCAACGGCAGAGGCAGGCGGCTTAAACCCGCCCCAGGTATGGGTTCGAGTCCCATCGGGGGCACGCGACCACTGCGCCGCCGCGGGCTCACTCAGCTCACCGCACAGGCTGAGGATTCGGCGCGGGAACAAGGCGGGCCCGGTCCCGCGTTCAGTAGAATGAGTCCAGCGCACCATTCCGGTGCACACCTCAGGAGGATTAGTCCATGTTGCGCAGTTCGAACCCGATCCTCTCCAAGAGAGACGCGTTCACACCCGCAGCTCCGCAGGGCAACCAGGCCTACGGCCGGGCACCCTACGATCAGAGCCCGTACGGCCAGACCACGTACGGATACAACCAGCCCCCGCAGTCCGCGCCGACCCAGACGTCCGACGGATCGGATGACCTTCGACGACGTGGTCACCAAGACCGCGGTCACCATGGCCGTGCTGATCCTCAGTGCCGCGGCGGCGTGGTTCCTGATCCCCGCGACGCTGATGTTCCCGGCACTGGTGCTGTCCGGGCTGGTCGGCTTCGTCGTGGTCCTGATCGTCGCGTTCCGCCGCGCGGTCAACCCCGGCCTGGTGCTGTTCTACGCCGCGATCGAGGGCGTCTTCATCGGCATGATCAGCAAGTGGTTCGAGGGCCTGTACGACGGCATCGTCGCCCAGGCGGTGCTCGGTACCTTCGCCGCAGCGGGGGTCACCCTGGCGGCGTACAAGTTCTTCAACATCCGGGTCACCCCCAAGTTCACCAAGATCGTCGTCATCGCGACGATCGCCTTCGCGATCGCGATGCTGGCGAACTTCCTGCTCTCCCTGGCCGGCATCAACCTCGGCCTGCGTGACGGCGGGACCGGCCCGGTGAGCCTGCTCGCCGTCGGAGTGGCTCTGCTCGGTGCCGTCCTCGCGGTACTGAACCTGGTCCTCGACTTCGACTACATCGAGAAGGGCGTCGCCATGGGCGCGCCGGCGCGCGAGTCCTGGCGCGGCGCCTTCGGCCTGACCGTGACCATGGTCTGGCTCTACATCGAGATCCTGCGCCTGCTGTCCTACCTGCGCAGGTAAGGCTCCTGGCCAGGAGCCACCCTCCTGGCCATGAGTCACCACCCGGCGAGCAGATCGCCACACCTAGACGTGAGGGCCGCACCTTCGGGGGAGGGAGCGGTCCTCACTATTCTTTTTTGGGCCTGCGGCTCGCGCATCGCGCTCTGATCCGACGCCGTCGTCGCTCTTCGCGAACGGTGAGGCGTGTTCGCTCATCGTTCCTCCGTGCGTCGGCGCGCGATTGCTGACGCTCGCCGCTTGGGTCGGCGCGCGCTTGCTGACGCTCGCCGCTTGGGTCGGCTGCGCTGCATCTGTCTGACGCTCGCCGCTCTCGGCGTCGGCGCGCGATTGCTGACGCTCGCCGCTGGGTCGGCGCGCGATTGCTGACGCTCGCCGCTGGGGTCGGCGCGCGATTGCTGACGCTCGCCGCCTGGGCGTTGAGTCCCGGGCGGTGGGCGGTGCGGCCCGTTAGAGTCGGGCAGATGGAGTACGTCGAGTCGCTGATCGAGCTGGTGGGGAACACCCCGTTGCTCAAGCTTTCCCGGGTCACCGACGGCGCCCGCCCGCTGGTGCTGGCCAAGATCGAGTATCTGAACCCCGGCGGGTCGGTGAAGGACCGGATCGCGGTGCGGATGATCGAGGCGGCCGAGCGCGAGGGTGCGTTGCGGCCGGGCGGGACCATCGTCGAGCCGACCAGCGGCAACACCGGGGTCGGGCTGGCCATGGTGGCGCAGGCCAAGGGGTACCAGTGTGTGTTCGTCTGTCCCGACAAGGTCAGTGAGGACAAGCGCAACGTGCTTGCGGCGTACGGGGCACGGGTCGTGGTGTGTCCCACCGCGGTCGAGCCGGAGCATCCGGACTCCTACTACTCCACCTCCGACCGGCTGGTCCGCGAGATCGAGGGTGCGTGGAAGCCGGACCAGTACAGCAACCCGAACAATCCGCTGAGCCACTACGAGACCACCGGCCCTGAGCTCTGGCGCCAGACCGAGGGTCGTATCACCCACTTCGTCGCCGGCATCGGCACCGGCGGCACCATCAGCGGGGCGGGCCGCTACCTCAAGGACGTCTCCGACGGACGGGTCCAGGTGGTCGGCGCGGACCCGTCCGGATCGGTCTACTCGGGCGGGTCCGGTCGGCCCTACCTGGTGGAGGGTGTGGGCGAGGACTTCTGGCCGACGACCTTCGACCAGACCATCTGCGACCGGGTGATCGAGGTGAGCGATGCCGACTCCTTCGCGATGACCCGACGACTGGCCCGCGAGGAGGCACTGCTGGTCGGGGGGTCGTGCGGGATGGCGGCCGTGGCGGCGATCCGGCTGGCCCAGGAACTCAACGACCCGGACGCGGTCGTGGTGGTGCTGTTGCCGGACTCCGGGCGCGGCTACCTGACCAAGGTGTTCAACGACGAGTGGCTGACCCGCTATGGCTTCGCGCCGCGGCCCGCCCAGTCCGTGCGCGTGGTGGGTGACGTGTTGCGGGAGAAGTCCGGCGAACTGCCCACCCTGGTGCACACCCATCCCAACGAGACGATCGCCGAGGCGGTGGCGATCCTGCGCGAGTACGGGGTGAGCCAGATGCCGGTGGTGCGCGCCGAGCCGCCGGTGAAGGCGGCCGAGGTGGTCGGTTCGGTCAGCGAGCGGGGCCTGCTGGAGGCATTGTTCAGTCGCCATGTGCGCCCCGCCGACGCCGTCGGAAGCGCGATGGAGCCGCCCCTGCCGATGCTCGGTGCGACCGAGCCGGTGGCCAAGGCGGTGGCGATCCTCGTCGACGGCGACGCACTGCTGGTACTCGACGACGGACTGCCGGTCGGGGTGCTCACCCGGCAGGACCTGCTGGGCGACATCGACTGAAAGCCCTGTCCTGGCGGCGCCTTCAGCGTGCGGTCGGTCGAGGCCAGCAGATCGCCGAGGATCAGGCCCCAGTTGGCCGTCCAGGCCACCGAGCGCCACGCGTTCAGTGGCACCCAGGTCGCCGACGCGGTCGTCCCGTCGTGGTCGAGCACCACGGGGTCGCTGGGACGGGCGCACGTGGCGCGGTAGATGAGCCGGACGGCGTGGAAGTCCTCGATCGTGGCCCGGGGGCTGCGGCCGATCCAGTGGGAGGTCTGCACCCGCACCAGAGCACCCAGCTCGATCTGCTGGGCGGTCTCCTCCGCCACCTCGCGCAGCACCGCGTCGATCGGCTGCTCGTGCGCGTCGAGGCCGCCTCCGGGCATGCCCCAGCGGCCCACCACCGCGGTCCGCCCGGAGTACTCGGTGGCGAGCAGCCCACGGCTGGAGGTGACCACGGCGTACGCGGCGAAGCGCTGCCGCACCTGCGGGGCGATGTCGTCGGTGAGCACGAGCCCGCGATCCATCCCGCGGCTGCGTACCTGGGGCTTCGGTTCGTCGGCCCGCCGGCGTACGCCCACGGTGAGCGTGAGCGCCCCGTCAGCCGACCTGTCCGCGGTCAGCGGTGCGGTGATGACGAAGCCCCGCTCGTACGCCAGTTCGTCCGGGTCGGCGCCGTGGCCGAGCCGGTCCTCGAAAGCCCGATGGCCGCCGTCCAGCACGCCGACGACACGCATCGCCGGCTCAACCACGGGGCTGCTCGCCCGACGAGCCGTCGAGGTAGCGCTGGACCGTGGGACCGATCTCGGCCACGAGCTCCTCAGGCGCCCGGTCGGCCAGCACCGGCAGCCTCAGGACGTAGCGCCCCATGATCAGCCCGAGCATCTGCGATGCCACCAGGCCGGCCCGTCTGCTCGCCTCGTCCTCGGGCAGCTCCAGCGCATCGAGCACTCGGCTGATCACTTCCAGGCTGAGGAACTCCGCCATCGTGCGCGTGAGCGCCGGGTCGGTCAGCTGGGTCCGGACCGCCGCCACCAGCGCCGGCTGCTGGTCGGAGTCCCAGACGCGCAGGAGCATGGCCACCAGACGCGTGCCCAGCCCGGCCGTCCCCGGCGCGGTCACCTCTTCGAGCATCCGGGGAAGATCCTGCGGCAGGGCGCTGGTGGCCAGGAACAGCTGGTCCTTGGTGTCGAAGTAGTGGTGGATCAACGACGCGTCGACCCCCGCCTCCGCGGCGATGGCGCGCATCGACGCCCCCGCGAAACCCCTGGCCGCGAAGGCGTCCCGGGCCGCGCTCAGGATCTCCCCCCGCGTGTCTCGATTCCCGGGGCGGCGGCCGGCACCGGGTCTTCGCTGCACGACCACACGCACTCACCTCCCGCCACACTCGCCGTACCCGTTCGTGAGGCCAAGTCTGACAGGAACCGGGGCTCGCGGACGGTAGCGTTGGGCCGCGTGCGGACGATGAAGGTCGAGCGGTGATCCCGGTCCTGGCGTACGCCCTGATCGGGCTGGCGGGTGTCTCGGTGGTCTGGGGGTTGATCACCGCTGCGGCGAACAAGCCGCCCGGTCCCGCCCAGCTGATCTACGCGGCGGGGGTCGAGGTGGTGACGCTGGCCCAATCGGTGATCGCCTTCGTGCGTTTGGCCGGCGGCTTCCGGCCCGAGGAGTTCGCCACCACGATCGGCTACCTGCTCGGCGTGCTGGTGCTCATTCCGGTCGCGTGGTTCTGGGCCAACAGTGAGCGCACCCGCTTCTCCGGGGTGGTGTTGGCGGTCGCCGCCTTCTCGGTGCTGGCCATGACGCTGCGGCTGCTGGTGCTGTGGGCGCCGGCGTGAGCGATCCGGGCGCGGCCGGCCTGCGCGGATCGTCCCGCACGGACCAACACCGGCGCGGGACGGGTGCTGATCGCGGTCTACGGCGTCTTCGCTCTCGCCGCCACCGCGCGGGCAGGGGTCCAGTTGAGCACCCGTTTCGCCGAGGCGCCGGTGGCCTACCTGCTGTCGGCCTTCGCCGGGCTGGTCTACATCGTGGCCACGGTGACCCTGGGACTGGGCACCCGTACGTCCCGCCGGCTCGCGCTGGCGGCCATCGTGGTCGAACTCCTCGGCGTGCTCACGATCGGCACCCTGAGCGTGCTGGACCCGGCCGCGTTCCCGCGCGCCACGGTCTGGTCGGTGTACGGCATCGGGTACGGCTTCGTCCCGCTGCTGCTGCCCGTCCTCGGCCTGCTCTGGCTCTGGCGGACGCGTTCCGGCGGTCGCGCGCCAGTACCCGATAAGCCCTGACGCCGGATGATCCCGGCGCTGAGCGGCGACTGAAACCGCCGATCGGACCACCCCGCTCCGCACCGGCAGCGACGCCGAACATCAGTGGCGTCAGGGGCGGCGCGAGGAAACCGACAAGGTGGTCCGACCACTGAGCAGATCGGCGAACGGGGTCACTTCGTCCGGAACGGTGGAATTTCTTGGCGCCTCCGCGGACGGAGCGGATCAGTGCAGCCAGCTCACTCGCTGCCCGCTCGATCCGTTCCGTGAGGGCTCCCTCCGACGCCCAGTCCTCGGTCGCGGCGAAGACCGCGGTGGGAACCACCACGGCGCGGAGGTAGGCGAACAGCGGGCGCATGGCGTGCTCCAGCGCCAGCGAGTGCCGGGCGGTGCCGGCCGTCGCCGCGATCAGCACCGGTTTCCCGGCGAGCGACTCAGGCTGGATCACGTCCATGAAGACCTTGAACAGGCCGCTGTACGACGCGCTGAAGATGGGTGTCACCGCGATCAGTGCATCGGCGGTGATCACCCGTTCCAGCATCGCGGCGAGGCCGGCGCCCGGGAATCCGGTCAGCAGGTTGTTGGTCAGATCGCGGGCGTGTTCGCGGAGCTCGACCATCTCGACCCCGACCTCGCTTCGGCTCCGCCCGAGTGGCGAGCCGGCGTACGGCGGCGTCGGCGAGGCGCTCGCCCAGCAGGCGGCTGGCCGAAGGCTGACCGAGTCCGGCGCTGACCACCACGATCCGCGGACTCATCGCACGGCCTCGAGGCTGCGGTCGGTGCTCGTCGAACGGCTGGCGGCCACCCGCTCGGCGTGGGTCGGTCCGTCCGGCACGTGCGCGGGCCGGAGCCGGTCGAATTCGCGGCGCAGCACCGGAACGACCTCCTCGCCCAGGATGTCCAGCTGCTCGAGGACGGTTTTCAGCGGCAGGCCGGCGTGGTCGGCCAGGAAGAGCTGGCGCTGATAGTCGCCGAAGTGCTCGCGGAAGGTCAACGTCCGCTCGATCACCTGTTGCGGGCTGCCCACGGTCAGCGGGGTATCGCGGGTGAACTCCTCCAGCGAAGGCCCGTGTCCGTAGACGGGCGCCCGGTCGAAATAGGGCCGGAACTCCGCGATCGCGTCCTGGGAGTTCGCTCGGACGAAGACCTGGCCGCCGAGGCCGACCACGGCCTGGTCTGCGCTGCCGTGGCCGTAGTGCTCGAAGCGCCGCCGGTAGAGCGCGACGAGCTGCTGGAAGTGGTGCGTCGGCCAGAAGATGTGGTTGGCGAAGAAGCCGTCACCGTAGAAGGCCGCTTGCTCGGCGATCTCCGGGCTGCGGATGGAGCCGTGCCAGACGAAGGGCGGCACGCCGTCGAGCGGTCGCGGGGTGGCGGTGAAGCCCTGCAGAGGCGTGCGGAACTGGCCCTCCCAGTCCACCACGTCCTCCCGCCACAGGCGGCGCAGCAAGGCATAGTTCTCGATCGCCAGCGCGATCCCGTCCCGGATGTCCTTGCCGAACCACGGATACACCGGCCCGGTGTTGCCCCGGCCCATCATCAGGTCGACCCGGCCGTCGGCCAGGTGCTGCAGCATCGCGTAGTCCTCGGCGATCTTCACCGGGTCGTTGGTGGTGATCAGCGTCGTGGAGGTGGAGAGGATGATCCGGCTGGTCTGTGCCGCGACGTAGCCGAGCAGGGTGGTCGGCGAGGACGGCACGAACGGAGGGTTGTGGTGCTCGCCGGTGGCGAACACGTCGAGGCCGACTTCCTCGGCCTTGCGAGCGATGGCGACCGTCGCCTTGATCCGCTCGCCTTCGGTCGGCGTGCGGCCGGTCGTCGGGTCGGTGGTCACGTCGCCGACGGTGAAGATCCCGAACTGCATGTGCGCTCCTCAGAGCTCTGGGCCATTAGATTGAACTTTCAACTACATTGGCTACAACTCGGCGCAGCGGCCGCCTATTCCAGGGTCTCGGGCTGCGCTGAGTATGCTCGCGGCCGAGAGCGCAGCGCGCAGCCGACGAACGGAGCACGGTGAAGTACAACGACCAGGCCCAGCTCGACCCGTCCCAGATGGGGGGTGGGCGCCGCGGGGGCGGCCGGATCGCCCTGGGCGGCGGCGCCGGCCTGGTGGTGCTGGTGCTCGCCCTGCTCTTCGGTCTCAATCCCGGTGACCTGCTCGGCTCCGATCCGGCCGGTTCCGCTCCGACGTCCAGCTCGTCGGCCTTCGCCCAGTGCACCCGGGGATCCGACATCCGCACGGACCGCGACTGCCGCTTCGTCGCCTACACCAACTCGATCCAGGACTACTGGAAGGACGCGGTGGACGGCTACCAGGCCATCACCGTGGAGACCTTCGTGGACAGCGTGAACACAGCCTGCGGCAACGCGACCTCCGCCGTCGGACCCTTCTACTGCCCTGGCGACACCTCGGTGTACCTGGACCTCGGCTTCTTCGATCAGCTCACCAGCCAGCTCGGCGCCCAAGGCGGTGACGCCGCCGAGGCGTACGTGCTGGCCCACGAGTTCGGCCACCACCTGCAGAACCTGCTCGGGGTGATGGCACGGGTGCAGGGCGGCGAGCGGGGCACCGGGCCGACCTCCCCGCAGGTCCGCCTCGAACTGCAGGCCGACTGCTACGCGGGGGTCTGGTTCCACCACGCCACCGCCGCCTCGGGCAGCCCGATCACCGAGGTCAGCGAAGACGACCTGAGCCGTGCGGTGGACGCCGCCGCCGCGGTGGGGGACGACCGGATCCAGCAGAAGACCCAAGGGCAGGTGTCGCCCGAGGCGTGGACCCACGGCTCGGCTGCGCAGCGGCAGAAGTGGCTGCTGCAGGGCTTCAACGGCGGCGATCCCGCCCGATGCGACACCTTCGCCGCGAACGCGCTCAACTGAGGGGCAGGGGACCGCGGTGGCGACGATGGGCGAGACTGCGACGGGCGGCCGGGGCCGGCGCGGTGGTGGTCACCGGCGCGTCGACCGGCATCGGACGCGCTGCGGTGCGTGCCCTGACCGGCGCGGGATTCCGGGTGTACGCCACGGTCCGCCGGCAGGAGGACGTCGACAGCCTGGAGGCCGAGTTCGGCGCATCCGTCGCGCCGTTGCTGGTGGACCTGCTCGACGAGTCCTCGGTGCGCGCGGCCGCGGAGGTCGTGCGAGCCGCCGGTCCGCTCTTCGGCCTGGTGAACAATGCCGGCGCCGCCTTCCCGGGCCCCCTCGAGCTCCTGCCGATCGAGGTCTTCCGCCGCCAGATCGAGCTGAACCTGACGGCGCAGTTGCTGGTGACCCAGGTGATGCTGCCGGCGCTGCGGGCTACCGCGGACGTCGACGGCGACGCGCGGATCGTGATGATCGGATCCGTCTCCGGACGGATCGCCGGCCCGATCCTGGGTGCGTACGCGACGTCCAAGCACGGCCTGGTGGGTCTGTCCGGGATCGCTGCGCGCCGAGCTGGCGCCGTCCGGCATCCGCGTGCTGCTGATCGAGCCCGGGGCCATCGCCACCCCCATCTGGGAGCGGGGCACTGCTGCGGGCGCCGAGATCCGCCAGCAGAGTCCCGCCCGACGCTTCGCCCGGTACGCCAAGCAGTTGGCCGGCGCCGACCGGATGGCCGAGCGCGGCGCCAGGTCAGGCCTGGATCCGTCGGTCCCCGCGGCGGTGATCCTCCAATGTCTGACCAGCCGCCATCCGAAGCCGCGCCAGGTCGTCGGCCGTGACGCAGCCGTGGTGGCGGCGCTGGTGCGGCTGCTGCCGTTCCGGCTGCTGTACCGGATCGTCGGGGCCGGCTGACTGCGCCTGATCCGTGAACCGCCGGGGATAGCGCTCGAACGGGCGGCGACGCCGAGGTATTCGCGGCGTCGGTTCCACCCTCTTGAACGGGTATGACGACTCCGATGCCGCTGACGGACTCCGGGGCGGGCTCGGCCATGCCCTTCGCGGTGACCGCAGCCCCGCGCTTCGACCTGGACGGCCGCAACAGCGGCCGAACCAGTTTCACCGTGACGAACCTGGCCGGACGCCCGGTCCGTGCCCGCATCCGGCCGCGCGGCGGCCAGGGGGCCGAGGACTCCTGGTTCACCGTGCTCGGCGCTGCCGAGATCGGTATGGCGGTCGGCGCCACCGCCACCGTCGACGTGGCCATAGCCGTACCGCCCGGGTCGCCGGCCGGGGATCGGACGATGCTCATCGAGGTCGTGGCCGAGGACGATACCGAGGCCGTCAGCGGCCAGGCGGTGGCGTTCACCGTGGCCGCGTCGACGACCCGGCCCAGCAGCCGGTGGCCGCTGATCCTGATCGTGGCCCTGCTCGTGCTGGCGGTGGCCGGCGTGGCGGTGTTCCTCGTGCTCCGCAAGCCGTCGGCTCCGGAGGCACCGGGAAGCATCGGCAACAACCGGCCGCCCCGGATCACCGGGGACAGCGTGGTGGGCAGCGCGCTGGCGGTGGCCGACCAGGGCTCCTGGTCCGAGGCAGACCTGGCCTACGGCCAGCGGTGGCAGCGCTGCTCCGGCAGCGCCTGCACCGACATCGAGGGCGCCACCGGCGAGTCGTACACGACGACCTCCGACGACCTCGGCCGGACCGTACGGGTGGTGGTGTCGGTCACCCGGTCCGGCGCAACGGGCTCGGCCGCGTCGAACCCGATCGGTCCCGTCGCCGAACCGGCGGATGCCTGCATCGACGGGTTCACCTGGCGGCTGGCCCGCGACACCGACCACGTGTGCGTCACTCCCGCCACGCGGGCCCGGGTGGAGGCGGACAACGCCGTACGGGAGAGCCGCTGGGTCAGCGGGCCGTACGGTCCGCACACCTGCCTCAACGGATTCGTCTGGCGCGAGGCGTTCAGCGGTGACGACGTCTGCACGACCGGCGACCAGCGCACCCAGGCCCGGCTGGACAACGACGCCGCGCCCAGCCGGGTGAAGACCCAGTAGCCGGCCGCAGCCGGCACCAGGGTTCCTCGGGAGACGCTCAGCCCGGATTGCAGGTCACGCCGGTCGCGTGCACCGGGCAGTAGCCGCGCGGGTTCTTGTCGAGGTACTGCTGGTGGTAGTCCTCGGCGTAGTAGAAGTCCGTGGCCTGCCTGATCTCGGTGGTGACCCGGCCGAAACCCGATCGGGCGAACTCGGTCTGGAACTGGTCGCGGACCCGCTCCGCCGCGGCGAGCTGATCGGCGGTGGTGGTGTAGATCGCCGAGCGGTACTGGGTGCCCACGTCGTTGCCCTGCCGCATCCCCTGCGTCGGGTCGTGATTCTCGAAGAAGACCTTCAGCAGGTGCTCGTAGCTGGTCCTGGCGGGGTCGTAGCTGACCTTGACGATCTCGGTGTGCCCGGTACGCGCGCTGCACACCTGGTCGTAGGTGGGGTTGGGGGTGTAACCGCCGGCGTAGCCGGCCGCGGTGTTGGTGACTCCCGGGGTCTGCCAGAAGAGCTTCTCCGCACCCCAGAAGCAGCCCAGGGCGAAGTAGCCGACCTCCGATCCCTCGGGCACCTGCTGTACCGGGATGCCGAAGATCTCGTGGAAGGTCGGGTTGACCAGGACCGAGCGGTCGCTGCCGCGGAGGGCCTGGTCGGGCTCGATCAGGGTGGACTTCGTCCGCGAGAAGAACATGGTGTCAGTCTGCCTCTCTGCACCGTCGTACCGAACGGTCGTACCGAACGGTCGTGCCCCTGCACAACACCGGCCACCCGGCCGCCTGTTCCCTCGCGTCGGGCGGTTCTGGTCCAGGAGGTGCCCGTTAGGCTCGGGTGTTGTGACCGACTCCCACGGCTTCTCCACCCGCGCCATCCACGCCGGGCAGGAACCCGATGCCGCGACCGGCTCCGTGGTCCCTCCGATCTACGCGACCTCGACCTTCATCCAGGACGGAGTCGGCGTGCCGCGCGGCGGGTACGAGTACTCGCGCTCGGCGAACCCGACGCGCACCGCGCTCGAGGAGTGCATGGCGGCGCTGGAGGGCGGGAAACACGGATTCGCCTTCGCCAGCGGGCTCGCCGCCGAGGACACGCTGCTGCGCACCATCGCGTCGCCGGGGAGCCATTTCGTGGTTCCCGACGACGCGTACGGCGGCACGTTCCGGCTCTTCGCGCGGGTGCATCAGCGGTGGGGTGTGGCGGCCGATCCGGCCCACCTGACCGATCTCGAGTCGGTGGCCGGGGCCATCGTGCCGGGTCAGACCCGGGCGGTGTGGATCGAGACGCCGACCAACCCGCTGCTCAACATCGCCGATATCGCCGCGATCGTCGAGCTCGCCCACGCGGCCGACGCCCTGGTGATCGTGGACAACACCTTCGCCACGCCCTACCTGCAGCAACCGCTGGCCCTCGGGGCGGACGTGGTGGTGCACTCCACCACCAAGTACTGCGGTGGCCACTCCGACGTGGTCGGCGGCGCCCTGGTGGTGAACGACGACGCGCTGGCCGAGCAGCTGCGGTTCCACCAGAACGCGATCGGCGGGCATCGCCGGCCCGTTCGACGCCTGGCTGGTGCTCCGCGGGCTGCGCACCCTGGCCGTCCGGATGGAACGGCACTGCGACAACGCCGAGGCGGTGGCGGACTTCCTGGCCGGGCACCCCAAGGTGGCCGAGGTCTATTTCCCCGGGCTCCCGTCGAGTCGCGGCCACGACCTGGCGAAGCGGCAGATGCGACGCTTCGGCGGCATGGTGAGCTTCCGCGTGCACGGTGGCGAGGAGGCGGCTCTCGCGGTCTGCGCACGCACCTCGGTGATCACCCTGGGGGAGTCGCTCGGCGGAGTCGAATCGCTGATCGAACACCCGCACAAGATGACCCACGCCTCCGTGGCCGGCACCCAGCTGGAGGTGCCGGGGGACCTGATCCGGCTCAGTGTCGGGATCGAGGACCTCGCCGACCTCATCGCCGATCTCGACTACGCACTCGCCTGACGCCGGCCCGGGGTCTGGCCGTCGACTCAGCCGGACGCCTTCGCGAGGGACCAGTCGACCGCAACCCCACCGGCTCGGACGAGCAGGTCGTTGGCCCGGCTGAAGGGCCGCGACCCGAAGAAGCCCGACGCGCGCCGACAGCGGCGACGGGTGGGCCGAGGCGATGTAGGGCACCGACCCGAGCATCGGCACCAGGGTCTGGGCGTCGCGACCCCACAAGATGGCGACCAGCGGGCCGCCCCGCGCGACCAGCGAGCGGATCGCCTGCTCGCTCACCTGCTCCCAGCCCTTTCCCCGGTGTGAGCCCGAACGACCCGGAGCGACGGTGAGCACCCGGTTGAGCAGCAACACCCCCTGTTCGAACCACGGCGTGAGGTCGCCGGAGGCGGGCGGCGCAAGGCCCAGGTCGGTGTTCAGCTCGGCGTAGATGTTCTGCAGCGAGCGCGGGAGTGGGCGCACGCCGGGCGCCACCGAGAAGGACAGCCCCACCGGGTGCCCCGGCGTCGGGTAGGGGTCCTGCCCCACGATGAGCACCCGGACGTCGGCGAGCGGGCGGCTGAAGGCCCGCAGAACCTGGTCGCCGGCGGGTAGGTAGCCGCGGCCCGCGGCGACCTCGGCCCGCAGGAACTCCCCCATCGTCGCCACCGTGTCGGCGACAGGCGCCAGGGCCCGCGCCCAGTCGGGAGCGATCAGCTCACTCAGCGGTCGCGGGCCCACGCCGTTCTCCTTCCTGAGGCGCCGAGCGGCGCGGCATGCGCACCGACAACGCTGACGCCGCGATCATCAAGACCCCGCCGACGGCGAAGGCGGCCGGGTAGGACACGTGGTCGGCCAGCACCCCGGCCACCAGCGGTCCGGCGATCGCCCCGATGTCGGAACACATCGAGAAGACCGCGACCGCCGTCCCGCCGCGGGCGCCGGCGGCGTCGCCGACCGCCGCAGCCGGCGCGGTGCCGAGAAAGGCCGAGGCCAGGCCGTAGATGCACAGCACGGCGATGAGCAGTCCGATGTTCGGCGCGAACGGCACCGCCATGATCGAGACCCCGGCCACCGAGGTGCCGACGATCATCGCCGGGCGGCGGCCGACCAGGTCGACGAACCGCCCGGCCGGTCCCACCGCAATGGTCTGGGCGACCGCCGCGACGGCGAAGGCGACACCGGTCCAGGACGGGGGCCGGTCCAGCACCTCGACGACCAGCACGGGTACGAGGGCGGAGCGTACGCCGAAAGACGTCCACCCCTGGGCGAAGTTGGTGAAGCAGGCGGCCTGGTAGCGCCGGTCGCGCACGATGTCGCGGAAGGGCAGGGTCGGCGCGCCGCCGTCGCTCGGACGCCCGCCGCGGCTGCGCAGCAGCACCAGGCCAACCGTACCGGCCACCGCCAGCGTGCCGGCGTAGAAGAAGAACGGAGCCGTCAGCGAGATGGCCGCCAGGATTCCGCCGACCGCCGGGCCGGTCATGCCGCCGATCAGGAAGCCGCCCTGGAAGAAGCCGGATGCGCGTCCGCGCAGGCCGGCTTCCACTGAGGTGAGCAGCAGGGTGAACGCCGAGACGGTGAACATCGCCGAGCCGATGCCGCCGACCCCGCGAAGCAGCAGCAGTTGGGCGTAGCTGTGCGCGGCGCCGGCCAGCGCACTGGAGATGGCCACGATGAAGATGCCGGCTGCCAGCACGATGCGTTCGCCGAAGGCGCCGATGAGCCTGCCGCAGAACGGGCTGGACACCAGCCGCATCAGGGCGAAGGCAGAGATCACCGCACCGACCTCGAAGTTTCCGACCCCGAAGCTGCGGGCGAACACCGGGAGTACGGGCACCAGCACGCCGAAGCCCACCGCGACGCAGAAGGCGATCAGCCCGAGGACGTACACCTCCCGAGGCAGCCGCGATCCGGCCCGGCCGCTGCGGCTGGATCGCCGTCGCCTCACCCGCACCCGCTCGAACACCGGCACAGTCTGCCCGGGCCGTGCACATCCCGACGGTGTGGGTAGTTCGGTTACCGTTGAGGCCGATCGGGCGCGAGCGTGAACCGGAGCGGGAGGCGGAGCGTGGGACTGGGCAGCAGGCTGCGCGAGATGATGCTGGCGCTGCGCGACCAGCGCGTAGCCAGCCACGCTGCCCCCCACGGGTCGCGGGCCGTCGCACTGCCTGCTGCTGAACTGCCTGCTGCCGCTGTGCCGGCTGCCGCTCTGCCGGCTGCCGCTCTGCCTGCTGCTGATCTGCCTGCTGCCGCTCTGCCTGCTGCCGCTCTGCCTGCTGCTGATCTGCCTGCTGCCGCTCTGCCTGCTGCCCAACTGCGCGAGTTCGACCAGGCCGTACCGCGTGGGCTCCAGGTCGCCGCGGCGTGGTCCTGGCGGGCGATCGCGGTCGTCATCGTCGTGTGGGGCATCTTCTGGCTGGCGCGCTACCTGTCGGAGGTGATGGTCCCGCTCGCCGTGGCGGTGCTACTGGCCGCCCTGCTCAATCCGGTGACCAACCGGCTCCGCAGCTGGGGCCTCCCCCGGGCCGCCGCGACGGCCATCTCGGTGTTCGGCGGCCTGGCCCTGATCGCGGGCGCCCTGACGCTGATCGGGACCCAGATCGCCGACCAGGCCGGGGAGTTGTCCACCAGCGTGGTGGCGGGCTTCAACCAGGTCGTCGCCTGGCTGCAGAACGGGCCCTTGCACGTGAGCGCCACCTGGTTCAAGGCCAGTGAATGGGGGAGTCGCGTCTCACGGTTCCTGGCCGACAGCCAGACCACCGTCGCCACGTACGCGGCAGAGATCGGGTCGGGCGTCGGCCGCTTCTTCGCCGGCTTCGCCATCGCGCTGTTCTCGTTGTTCTACTTCCTCTACGACGGCCGGGGCATCTTCAGGTTCCTGCTCAATTTCGTGCCGCGCAGCAGTCGCGACCGAGTGGACGAGGCCGCGCTGAAGGGCTGGCGGTCGCTGTCGTCCTATGTGCGGGCCACCATCTTGGTAGCGCTGGTCGACGGTGTCGGGGTCCTGATCGTGGCGCTCATCATCGGCGTACCGGTCGCGCCCGCCCTGGCCGCCCTGGTGTTCATCGGAGCCTTCATCCCCCTTGTCGGGGCGCTGGTCTCCGGCTTCGTGGCCGTCATCGTGGCCCTGGTCGCGCTGGGCTGGGTGCAGGCGCTGTTCATGCTCGGCGGCATCATCCTCGTCATGCAGATCGAAGGGCACGTGCTGCAGCCGTTCCTCCTCGGCCGGGCGGTCAAGCTGCACCCGCTGGCGGTCCTCCTGGCCATCGCCACCGGCATCATCGCCGGCGGGATTGTCGGCGCTCTGATGGCCGTGCCGCTGCTCGCCTTCACCAAGTCGTTCATCCAGTACCTGGCCGGTGCGGCGGAGCCATCTCCGGCGAAGGTGCGCTGGCCCTCACCCCATCGACGCAGTTGACACCAGGCAGGGTCTGCGATCCTCCTAGAGGGCGGATCCCTGCTTGTACTTGCCGTAGGAGACGTTCCAGTCGCCGAAGCCGTTGCCGAGTTCCATCCGACGGCTGGATCCGGTGGTGATCACGGGGTCACCGATCAGGGTCTGGTTGATGAGCCAGCCGGCGTCGGCGTTGCTCATCCCGGTGCAGCCATGGCTGGCGTTGCGTCGCCCGAAGTGGGCGGAGTTCCACGGCGCCGAATGCAGGAACTCCCCGGAATTGGTGATGCGCAGCGCGTACGCCGCCGTGAGGCTGTAGTCCTCCTTCGCCCCGATCATCTCGTTGGTCATCTTCTTGTTCCATTCCTTGCCCATGATGAGCTTGACCCCGCTGCGGGTCTGCCACCCAGGCTTGCCGCCGCTGACGTAGATCGTGCGCACCAGTTTGTTCCCGCGGTAGACCTTCGCCACATCGGTAGCCAGATTCACCTTCACGATCAGCGAACGCGCCACCGTGAACGAGGTCTTGGCCGACTTCTGGCCATAGATGCCGCCACCGGCGTTAACGCCGTTCAGATCAGCGTTCACGGTCACTTTGGTGCCGGGCTTCCAGTACTGCTTCGGCCGGTACCGCACCTGGGTGTCGGAGAACCAGCGCCAGCTGCCCGCCTGGGCCGGGACCGCGGTAACCCGCAGGTTCTTCTCGAACTCCGCCTTGTTCTTGACGGGCACATCGAAGTTGATCATCACCGGCATCCCGACCCCGACGGTGCTGGCCGGGAGCGGGTAGATCTCGGGGAAGGTCTGCTGGGCCAGCGTGAGATTCTCGGTGCGGAACCGCACCCGGCTCGTGGTGCTCGAAGCCGTGGTGCTCGCACGCGTGGTGCTCGAAGCTGTCGCCGCGAGCACGTAGGCCGCGCCCGGCTCCAGCCGATCGGTGGCCGTCCAGGTCGTCTTGTCCTTGCTCAGCCGACCCGGGACGGTGCCTTTGACCGCGCGTCCGCGGGTGTCGGTGCCCGTGTACGCGAGCGTCACCTTGGTCACCGTGCCGTTGGCCGCGCTCACTTTGACCAGCGTGTCGACCCCGACTCGGTCGGCGCCGTCCTTGACGTTGCTCTTCACGGTGACCGGCACGGCCGTCGGCGTGGGGGTCGTGGCCGGCGACGTCGAGGCCCGTTCGGCCGGCTCGCGCGAACTCGCACCGTTCGCCTGCGTAGCGGGGACCGCGCCGCAGCCGGCGAGAACGGCGGCCAGGGCGCAAGCGCCGATCGCGTTCCACATGCGGACCGAGAGGGGATTCGACATGGTCATCCTTCAGGTGGTCTTTCGATCTGGCGACAGCTCGCGGACGGGATCGGTGCCAACCGACCCCGCCAGATGTGCATACGCGTGATGACCGACCCTGGTTGCATCCGCATGACTCAGCCCGGCTATCCTGCGCCCCCGTAGCTCTAATCTGCCATCCGCCGGGCCGGTTCTCCTAATCCGACGAGCCGGATCTATCGGTCCTTCGGACCGCCGCCGACCGGCACCTCCACCCGGGCCGCAGCGACGAGCCCGGCGTCATCCGACGCGCTGACCGGCGAGCTTTCGCCCTGCGGCGTACGCCCGCCGAGCGGCTTCTCCCGCATGGTCAACGCCACGATGAGAGCGACACCCATGAAGGGCACGGCCACCAGGAAGACGTCGTCCATCGAGCGGGTGAACGCCTCCAGCACCCAACCCTTCACCGGCTCCGGGAGAGCCTGGATCGCGGTGACGTCGTTCACCGCGCCGCTGCCTGCGCTGACCCGGTCTCTGCATGGCGGCGGGGACGACGTCTTGGAGGTGCGTGGTCAGCCGGGTGTTCAGGATGGCTCCGAACAGGGCGGTGCCGATGGCGCCGCCCATCGAGCGGAAGAACGTCACCGCAGCGGTGGCGACGCCCATGTTCCGCCGGTCGACGCTGTTCTGGACCGCCGTCACCACCACCTGCATCGTCATCCCCAGACCGGTGCCGAAGACGAACATGATGAGCGCGATGGTCCAGTACGACGTGTCCACCTGGAGTCGGGAGAACGCGAAGAGTGCCGAACCCACCAGGATCGCGCCGGAGATCGGCATCCACTTGTAGCGTCCGGTCCGCGACATGATCTGGCCGCCGCTGATGGAGGTGGTGAAGATCCCGACCACGAGGGGAAGCATGGCCAGGCCCGACTCGGTCGCACTCATGCCCTTGACGGCCTGGAGGTAGATCGGCAGGTAGATCAGCCCGCCGAACATGCCGACGCCCATGATCATGGCGAAGATGATGTTGGAGTCGAAGGTCCAGTGCTTGAACAGGTCGAGCGGCAGGATCGGCTCCTTCGCCCTGGACTCCACCAGCACGAAGAGTGCGCCGAGCAGCACGACGGCGGCGAGCAGGCCCAGGCCGATCGGGGAGGTCCAGCCGCGGTCCGGGCCGGCCCAGCTGAGGTACAGCACCAGGCTGGTCACCGAGCCGACGATGGTCGCAGCTCCCAGGTAGTCCACCGACGCCTGCCGGGGTACGTGGTGCAGTTTGAGGGCCATCGAGGTGACCACCAGCGCCGCGATGCCGATGGGCACGTTGATGAAGAAGATCCACTCCCAGCCGAGGTGGTCGGCGAACAGCCCGCCCAACAACGGCCCGGCGACCGAGGACACGCCGAACACCGCGCCGAACAGCCCCTGGTACTTGCCTCGCTCACGAGGCGGGATCACGTCGCCGATCACGGCGAGCGCGAGGGACATCAGCCCGCCGCCACCGAGTCCCTGGACGGCCCGGCCGGCGATCATCACATTGATGCCGGACACGTTCAACAGGTCGGCGATCTCGGGGGAGAAGCCGGCGATGACCGAACCCGCAAGAAAGACCACGATCGCCGCCTGGAAGATCGGGCGGCGGCCGTACAGGTCGGAGATCTTGCCCCACAGTGGAGTGGCGGCGGTGGAGGTCAACAGGTAGGCGGTGACGACCCAGGACAGCTTGTCCAGCCCACCGAGCTCGGAGGTGATCTTGGGGAGGGCGACGCCGACGATGCTCTGGTCGAGCGCGGCCAGGAACATTCCGGCCATCAGCCCGCCCATCACCACCAGGATCTGGCGATGGCTGAGGTAGCCCGCGGTCGTCCCGGCCAGCGGCGCCTCCTCGGTCGGCACCTGCTCGTGCGGTGCCTCCTCCGGCGCTCTGCGCCGAGGAACGTACGTGGTCATGCGGTCTCCAGATCGTGGGTCAGGGTGTCGAGGTCGCCGACGAAGCGCGTCAGCAGGTGGTCGAGTTGGTCGAGATCGTCGGGGCCCCACCCGTCGAGGGTGCGGGCGAGCAACGCGATCCGCGCCTGCAGCGCGGCGTCGAGTTGGCTTCGGCCCTCCGGGCTGAGCTCGACCCGCTGCGCGCGCCCGTCGTCGGGGTCGGGGCCGCGGTCGATCAGGCCGTTGCGGTGCAACTGCGTGACGTGGCGCGAAACGGTCGAGATGTCCAGGGACGCACAGGCGGCCAGATCGGTGGCCCGCATCGAGCCGTGTTGACCGATGATCTTCAGCAGCCAGAAAGTCCCGATCTCCATCGTCTCGCCCTGTCCGCGCTGGCGCACCAGCCGGCCGATGCTCATCAGGGCATTCATCACCGACCGCACCGAGGCCTCCCGTGAGGCGGCCGTCGTCGCTGCCGTTGGTTGCATTCTGCAACCATACATGTGGTTGCATGTCGCAAGCAAGCAGTCGCTCAGTCGATTCTTCCCTCGATCACCACCGCGCCGTCGGTATCGCGGACCTGAACCCGCACGGCATCATCCAGCCGGACGGCCGCGTTCACGCTGCAGCGGACCGGCCGGTCTCCGGTCCCGAGCAGCGTGCCGGCCGAGACCGTCGATCCGTTTCGCGAGACGAACGTCACGCCGTACGCCGAACCCTCGGCCAGGCCGGTGGCCCGGAGCTGCAACTCGGTGCCCCAGGTGTGTCGCACGACGCCGCCGTCGGCTCGGACTCCGTCGACGCTGTGCAGTGCGAGCGCTCGCACCGGGGGCGCCTGGTCGAACGGGTCGAGCTGCGCTCCGAACAGGAAGGCTCCCGTCAACGACGCGGCCACCAGCAGCCCGCCCACGGAGCGGCGCACCCACCGGGCGCGGCGGGCGGCGCTGCGGTCGCGCCGGATCTGGGTCATGATCGCGATTTCGAGCTCAGCGGGCGGCGCCGGCGCCGCACCCAGGTCCTCCGGATCGATGTGGCGGAGGGAGCGGGCGACGGGGGCCAGTTCGGCTGCCTCTGCTCGGCAGGCCGGGCATCCGGCCAGGTGCATCTCCAACTCGGCCAGTTCGGCGCCGCGCAACTGGCCCAGCACGTAGGCGCCCAACTGCTCCCGGAGCCAGCGGTGTTCCTCGGTGTTCACGGCATCACCCCCATCTCCTCCATCGCGATCCGCAGGGCCTTCAGCGCGTAGAAGGTTCTGCTGCGCAGTGTGCCCACGGGCATCCGCACTCGGTCGCCACCTCGTCGTAGCTGCGGCCGCGCAGGTAGGTCTCCACGATCACATGGCGGTGGTTCTGGCTGAGCCGGTTGACCGCTTCCTCGACGAGCCAGGTCGACATCACCTGCTCGGTCTCGTCCTCGACCGGAGCCATGCCGGCCTCGATCAGCGTCCCGTCGCTCGGCACGATGGCCCACGACCCACGACCGTGGCGCCGGATCGAGTCGACCACGACGTTGCGCGCAATGGCGAACAGCCAGACCCGCAGGCTCGACAGGTCGGGATCGAAGCGCGCCGCCGCCCGCCAGGCGCGCAGGAACGTCTCTTGCACCGCGTCCTGGGCGAGGCCGACATCGTGCAGGCTGCGCAGGGCGAAGCGGTACAGCTCCGATCCATGAGCCGCGTACGCCGCGGCCAGCGCCGTCTCGTCACCAAGCCCGAACCGGGTCTGTGGGTCCCCGAGTTGCGATCGGCCAACCATGCCATCCGACCTCCGTGTCCGATGCGTACGCCGCGTCTGCAGACGGGCGCTCCACCTCGCCTTCGTCACGACCGGGCACAAGGTTCGGTCCGTCGCGGACAAACTTCCCGGCCCGGTGCTGAACGGGCGCGGGCAGCGCGGCGTAGACACCGGCATGCAGTCCGGCGACACCCAGGTTTCCGGAGAAGGAAAGGGCTGATCGATGAGCAGCAAGAACAACAGGATCACCAGCCGGCGGGCGATCGGGCTGGCCGCGGGAATGGCGCTCGGTGGGGGGTCTGGTCGCACTGCCCTTGAACGCGACGGCAACCCAGGGATGGCGTGAGCTGAGCGCGACCGGGCTCGGCGCCGACGGAACCAGGCTGGTGGCCTTCGACACGGGACGGCCCGGCGCGACCAAGTCGTACCGCATCTCGGGGCTGGACGGTGACACCTCGCTGGTCGGCATCGACTACCGCGTGCAGAACGGCAAGCTGTACGGGGTCGGCAACTCGGGGGGCATCTATCTGTTCACCGGCAAGTCCACCGCGACCAAGGTCGGTCAGCTGAGCGTGGCGCTGGAGGGCGCCCGCTTCGGGGTCGACTTCAACCCGGCCGCGAACGCACTGCGGGTGATCAGTGACACCGGCCAGAACCTGCGTCAGCCGTTCGGCACCGGAGCCGAGCCGATGGGCGCCACGGTGACCGACGGGACGCTGGCCTACCTCGGCGTCACGGCCACCGGCATCGCCGGCGCGGCGTACACCAACAACGACCTCGACCCGAACACCGCCACTTCGCTGTTCGACATCGACACCGCGCTGGACCAGGTGGTGCTCCAGTCGCCGGCCAACACCGGCTCGCTGGCCGCGACCGGCAAGCTCACCGTCGACGCCGGAGCCGACGCGGGCTTCGACATCTACAGCACGGTACGTCGCGGGCGGGCCGTCGGAGCCAAGGGCTTCGCGAGCCTGTCGGTGGGCGGCGCCTACCGCCTGTACGCCGTCAACCTGCTGACCGGCGAGGTGGACGACCGCGGCCGGTTCCCGTACCCGGTGACCGATCTGGCGATCAAGCTCAAGCAGCGCTGAGCCGCCCTCCGAGGACAGGGGAGGCGCGAGGTGCCGCGCGCCTCCCCGTGAGGGCCGGCCGTTGCGGTGGCGCCCGACTCGAAACGGCGGTGACCCTGAGTAGACCCCGAGAAGCGAAAGCCAAACCTTCACTTCTGACAAGTTCGGCTTTACATTCGAGTCATGACGACACCTGACATGACCGCCATCCTGGAGGAACTCGCCTCGGGACGCATCGACGCCGCCGAAGCCGCTCGCCGGATCGATGCCCTCAAGGCTGCGCCGGCCGGGGAGACCGGGTCGGTGGGCGAGGCCCTCGCCCGGCACCGCTGCGACCGGCACGGAGCCCACGAACGCCGATCTCACTGCGGCGGAGCGCGCGGACGGCACTGCGGCGGAGCGCGCGGACGGCACTGCGGCGGAGCGCGCGCGACGCCGATCCATGGGCCGCGCGACGGACCGGCCGCAGTACCCGAGTCATCCCACCGAGAGCTTCCCGGCCCCGCCCCCGACCGAACACACGGACCGAACCGCACGAGACCGAACCGGCCGATACCGAAACCCGAGCCGACACGAGCCGATACCGAGCGGCTAGGACCGGGCCGACGGCGGCCGGTGGGCCCAGCGAGCCGCGTCGGGTCAAGCCGGTCAACACCAGCGGTGTCGAGCGGATCTCCGTGCGTGCCGTCGGACGCCGGGTCCGGATCCTCGGAGAGACGTCCGTGGCGACCCTGTCCGCCGACGGGCCCCACGTCCTGCGTCGCAACGGCCCCGTGCTCGAGGTCTCCAGCGACGGCGAACTGGGTGCCTCCCTGGACGGCTTCTCCATCCTGCGGGCGCCGCGCAGCCTGGACGACCTCCGTTCCCTCGGCCTGGGCAAGGAGCTGCTGCTGAAGGTCAACCCCAGCATCATCGTCGATGTGGAGGTGACGGCCGGCAGCCTGAACACCGAGCGGGTGCCGCACCTCGGAAAGGTCCGGGTCACCGCCGGCGGCGCCAAGCTGCTCGACGTGACCGAGATCAACGACGCCCTGATCCAGGCCGGCCAAGCCACGATCAAGGGCGCGATCAAGACCGGACGCAACCGCATCCGGGCGGAATCGGGTTCGCTGTCCATCACCCTCGGCGACGACTCCAACGTCACCGTCACGGGTGAGGCCCAGCTCGGCAAGGTCAGCTGGGCGGGCGGCCACAGCGGTGCGGGCGACGAGGTGGTGATGGGTAACGGCAGCGCCAAGCTCGACATCGAGGTCGTGATGGGACACGCCCAGGTCCGGGTCGGCTCCGACCGTCCGGCGGAGGCCGGCGTCTCGTGACCGAGCGGCCTCGCCGCCCCGCGGGGCGGCACGACCACCGCGCGCCCAGCAGCTGCCCGGTCTGCGGTGACCAGTTGGCCGTGACCCGGCTCGGCTGCGCCTCGTGCGGCAGCGAGCTGGCGGGGATCTTCGGATCCTGCGAGTTCTGCGCGCTGAGCTCGGGGGAGTTGGAGACGCTGCGGGTGTTCCTCACCTCCCGCGGCAACCTGCGCGAGGTGGAGAAGCACCTCGGCGTCTCCTACCCGACGGCGCGGGCGCGTTTCGCCGATCTGCTGGCCAAGCTCGGGCTGGGCGAAGAACCGGAGCCGGAGCGGGCCCCGACCCGCGACCAGATCCTCTCGGAGGTGGCCTCCGGTGCGCTGAGTCCGGCGGAGGCGCAGGACCTGCTCGGCCGGCTCTGACGGCCCCGGCGGCGCCGATCAGCCTTTGAAGGGCTCCACGGTGACGACGGTGACGTTGATGGAGTGCCCGTTGGGCGCGGCGTAGGAGACGGCCTCGCCGGGTCGCTTACCCAGGATGGCCGCGCCCAACGGGGACTGCGGACTGTAGACGTTGGTGTCCACGCTGTCGTCGAGTCCGAGCAACTCGCGCGAGCCGAGCACGAAGGTGTCGGTGTCGGACTCGTCGCCGTCGAAGGCAATGGTCACCTGAGTGCCCGGAGCGACCTCGTCGACGTCGGTCGGCGGCTCGCCGACCTGAGCGCGGCGCAGCATGTCGGCCAGCTGACGGATGCGGGCTTCCTGCTGACCCTGCTCCTCACGCGCGGCGTGGTAACCGCCGTTCTCGCGGAGGTCGCCCTCCTCGCGTGCGTCGGCGATCTTCGCCGACACCTCGGCACGACCCTGCCCCGAGAGGTGGTCCAGCTCGCTCTGGAGTTTGTCGTACGCCTCTTGCGTCAGCCAGACGGCTTGGGTGGCGTTTTCGGACATCCCGCAAGGCTATCAAGGTTGAGCGGTCCCGCCACCTAGGCGAGCTCGCAGCCCTTGACCGAGACCGAGGTCGCCCGTCGCAACGTGGTCAGGACGACTTCGGTGTCCACCACCCGGGCGCTGCTCGGCTCCACCAGCACCTGCTGCTCGGCCACCGGTTGGAAGTCGGTCGCCTGGGCCACCAACCGGCATCGCGCCGGCCGGGACGGGTCGCGGCGTTCCACGGTGAGGGTCACCGTGATCGCGGTGTCGGAGGTCACCCGGTAGGCGAGCACCCGACCGGCGACCGGGGGACGGGAATAGTCCAGGCCGGCCCACACCAGCCAGCCGATCGCGATCAGCGCGCCGGCCACGATCAGTGAGATGAGCAGCGGCCGGGGCATTCGCGGGCGCGGGTAGCGGCGACGGAGGCGTTCGGCGGCGGCGTCGCTGATCCCGGTCATCCCGATATTGTGACCGGCATGCTTCAGCGCCCGCTCCGCGTGGACGTGCACGGCGAGCGGCTCCGGCTGCTCCACGTGCACGCACACCCTGACGACGAGTCGAGCAAGGGTGCCGCGACCACGGCGCGCTACGTCGCCGAGGGGGTCGACGTGGTGGTCGCCACCTGTACCGGTGGCGAGCGCGGTTCCATCCTGAACCCCGCCATGGACCGGCCCGACATCCTGGCCAACATCGCCGAGATCCGCCGACAGGAGATGGACCGGGCCCGGGAGATCCTCGGCGTACGGCAGGTCTGGCTGGGTTTCGTGGATTCCGGGCTGCCCGAGGGTGATCCGTTGCCGCCGTTGCCGGAAGGCTCCTTCGCGACCCTCGAGATCGCGGTCGCGGCCGCTCCGCTGGTGAAGCTGATCCGGACCTTCCGGCCGCACGTGGTCACCACGTACGACGAGAACGGCGGCTACCCGCATCCCGACCACATCATGTGCCACCGGATCAGCGTGGCGGCGTTCGAAGCCGCCTCCGACCCACAGGCCTATCCCGATCTCGGCACGCCCTGGCAGGCGTTCAAGCTCTACTACTCCTTCGCGTTCCACCGTGAACGCATCGCCGCTCTCGACGACGGGATGCGCGCCCGCGGTCTCGAGTCGCCTTACCTCGAGCGACTCCGGGACTGGCCCGAGGACCCGGCGCACGCGGCCCGGTTGACCACCCGCGTCGATTGCGCGGATTGGTTCCACCTGCGCGATCAGGCGCTTCTGGCCCACGCGACCCAGGTCGATCCGGAGGGGCCGTGGTTCTCCGTGCCGCTGGACCTGCACAAGAGCGCCTGGCCCACCGAGGACTGGGAGTTGGCGCGCAGCACCGTGCCGGCGAGCCTGCCCGAGGACGACCTTTTCGCGGGCATCGACCTGGGTCGGGTCGACGGCGACTGACCCGCGCAGGGACGGGTGGTCCCGGCGCCGCCGAGTAGAGTGCGGCCATGATGATCCTGCTGGAGTTGGACCCGAATGTGGTGAAGCCGGGTTGGGCGCCGCTGGTCATCCTGCTCGGACTCGGTCTGGTGATGGTGTTGCTCTTCTTCAGCATGCGCAAGCAGTTCCGCAAGATCGACCTGCCTCATGCTGGCGAGACGTCCTCCCGGGCGACCCCCGGCTCCGATCCGACCCGAGATTCCGAACGCGCAACGGACGATCCTGCATCCGATGGCTCTGCACCTGGCGATCCTGCATCCGACGACCCTGCCTCTGACGGCCCTGCCTCTGACGACCCTGCCTCTGACGACCCCGCCTCCGGCCCCCCAGCATCTGAGGACTCACGTCCTGACCGGAGCTTCGGTGCCGATTCGACGGCCGGCGCCGCGCCGCGGTCGCCGAGCTGAGCCGCATGCCGGCATCGCTCTAGCTTCCCCATCGACGTGCACCCGCCCGACGATCTGCAGCGCGAGCAGGCCGAGGGCTCGTCCATGCGCACGCTGTGGCCAGGAGGCCCGACCGGACTGCCGCTCGGCGTCGGCACCTGGCAGTGGGGTGACCGCGGTTACTGGGGCTACGGCCACTCCTACACCAGTGACGACATCGCCGCCGCGTACGGGGCCGCCCGTGCCGCCGGGCTGACCCTGTTCGACACGGCCGAGGTGTACGGGAACGGCACGTCGGAGTGGTTGCTCGGCCAGCTGATCCGCGACGGTGGCGACCGCGAACGGGCCGTGGTGGCGACCAAGTTCGGGCCGCTGCTCTGGCGGATCGGACGGCGCGGGTCACTGCTCGCCGCTCTGGAGGCGTCGCTGCTTCGGCTGACGCTGCCCCGGGTCGCGCTCTACCAGATCCACTGGCGGCTGCCCCTGCTGCCCGTCCGGCCCTGGCTGTTGGACCTGGCCCAGGCATCCGCGCAGGGCCTGGTCGGCGCGGTCGGGGTCTCCAACTACGGCCCGCGGGCGCTGCGCGCGGCGCACGCGATCCTGGCCGACCATGGGGTCGGACTGGCCACCAACCAGGTGGAATACAGCCTGCTGACCCGCAAACCGGAGCGCAGCGGTCTGGTCGAGACCTGCCGCGAGCTCGGCGTGACGATCATCGCCTACAGTCCGCTGGCCCAGGGCCGGCTGACCGGCAAGTACACCGTGGCGAACCCCCCTCCCGGCGTACGCGGCCTGCGCTACCGCCACCGGCTGGCCGGCGTGGCGGGCGTGGTGGCCCTGCTGGCTGAGATCGGCACCGCCCACGGGGGCCGTACTCCGGCCCAGGTGGCGCTGAACTGGTTGATCGGCAAGGACGCGCTGCCCATTCCCGGAGCCAAGAACGCAGCCCAGGCGGCGAGCAACGCCGGAGGCACGGGCTGGGCCCTCACCGCCGACGAGGTGGCTGCGCTCGACCGCGCCACCCGTCGGGGCTGAGCGGATGGGCGGTAGGCGGATGAGCGGATGAGCGGATAGTCGGACACAACAGGCTCGGCGCGGCCACCAACCCTTACCTGCAGCAACACGCGGACAACCCCATGCACTGGTGCCCTGGTGTGACGGGGCCTTCCAGCGAGGTTGCGCATCGCGGCGAGCGGCCGCGCAGGTCGTCGCGGCCGCGGGTGGAGAAATGCGTCTTCGACCCTTCCCCATCACCATGCGACTGTGCTCGACCGCCACTTCGTCACCGGCACGTCGCCGATCGCCGGCTGGATGTGGGCGTAAACCGGGACTCGCGCTGCTCCATCGTCCGCGGTTGCTTGCCGCGCTCGATCGCATCGTTGAAGTACTCCTCACCGAGCATCCGGATCGTGCGGGCGGTGCGAACGTCAGCGCCGGCGGGCGTCGCCTGCTCGGTGTCGAGCGCGGCCTCGGCCTGGGCGAGGATCTTGCGCGCCTCGTCCTCCGAGTTCGCTCGGCGTACTACTCATCTCCACGGCTCGCCTCACCAGCCGGTGCCCGGAACATGACCGGGTCCTTCGTGCTGCCGTTCTCCGCCGCGTAGAGCCGGACCGGCCACGGTCGCCCGCTGCGGCCCAGCGTGCACGGCTTGCCCTGCGCGAGCAGCGTGGGCTTCTTCTCAAGGGCCACCGGCGTCCCTCCTAGGCTGGACGGGTGGGAGTCGCGTCAGGCTCCCGAGAACGTGCCGCTCGTTAGGAGTCATGGGAAATGGCCCACCGTCTCGCCAACGCCACCAGCCCTTATCTGCTCCAGCACGCGAAGAATCCAGTGGACTGGTGGGAGTGGGGCCCGGAGGCATTCGCCGAGGCGAAGCGCCGTGATACACCAATCTTTCTCTCGGTCGGTTACGCGGCCTGCCACTGGTGCCACGTGATGGCGCACGAGTCGTTCGAGGACGGCGCGACCGCCGCGGTGCTCAACGCGGGCTTCGTGGCCATCAAGGTGGACCGCGAGGAGCGTCCGGACGTCGACGCGGTGTACATGCAGGCCACCCAGGCCCTCACCGGGCAGGGCGGCTGGCCGATGAGCGTCTTCCTCACCCCCGACCGGCGCCCGTTCTACGCCGGCACCTACTTCCCGCCCGCCCCGCGGCACGGACTGCCCTCCTTCGGCCAGCTGCTGGAGGCGATCGGCGAGGCATGGCGGGACCGGCGGGACGAGGTGCTGGGCAGCGCGACCCAGATCACGGCCCAGCTCGCCGAGCGGCGGGTGGCCGCCGTCCCGGGTGAGCTGACCGAGCGCGACTGCGCCGCGGCGGTGACGCTGCTCGGCCGAGAATTCGACCCGACGCACGGCGGCTTCGGGAAAGCGCCCAAGTTCCCGCCGTCGATGGTGCTGGAGGCGCTGCTGCGGGACGGCGGTGACTCCGCGCTGGCCATGGCCGATAAGACGCTCGAGGCGATGGCCCGCGGCGGCGTCTACGACCAGCTTGCCGGCGGGTTCGCCCGCTACAGCGTGGACGCCGGCTGGGTGGTGCCGCACTTCGAGAAGATGCTCTACGACAACGCGCTGCTGCTCGGGGTGTACACGCACTGGTGGCGACGATCGCAGAACGCGCTTGCGGCCAGGGTGGTGGCTGAGACTGTCGAGTGGCTGACGGCGGAGATGCGGACCGCCGAGGGCGGGTTCGCGGCGAGCCTGGACGCCGATTCCGCCGACGCCCAGGGACGGCACCGCGAAGGCGCGTACTACGTCTGGACGCCGATCGAGCTCCGAGCGGCGCTGGGCGGGCAGGACGGCGCGTGGGCCGCGCAGGCCTTCGGGGTGAGCGCGGCAGGCACCTTCGAGGAGGGGGCTTCGACGCTGCAGTTGCTCCTCGACCCCGACGCGGCCCAGCTGGCGGAGGTGCGCGACCACCTGCGCGCTGCCCGGTCCCGCCGGCCGCGCCCGGACCGCGACGACAAGGTGGTCGCCGCCTGGAACGGATGGCTCGCCGACTCCCTTGCCCAGGCCGCTGCGGTGTTCGACCGGCCCGACTGGTTGGCCCTGGCCGCAGAGGCGGCCGATGCGGTATGGCGGGTGCACTGGCGTGACGGGCAGCTGCGCCGGGTGTCCCGCGACGGCGTGGCAGGCGAGGCTCCCGGCATCCTGGAGGACTACGCAGCGCTGGCGCAGGCATTCGCACGACTGGCGGCGTCGTACGCCGACCCCGTTCGCCTGGACCGTGCGAAGGCTTTGCTCGAGGTCGTACTGAGCCGGTTCGACGACGGGCGGGGCGGCTTGTTCGACACCGCAGCCGATGCGGAGCAGCTGTACACCAGGCCGCAGGACCCGACCGACAACGCCACCCCGTCGGGTCTGAGCGCGACGATCCACGCGCTCAGGCTGGTGGCTGAGCTGACCGGCGAGCACCGTTGGGCCGAGCGCGCCGACCGGGCGGCCGCGACGGCCGGGGGACTGGTCACCGCCGCGCCCCGGTTCGCGGGGTGGCTGCTGGCCGATGCGCTGAGTGCGACCCCGGGCCGACGGCCCGTCCAGGTGGCGGTCGTGGGCGAGGACGGCGAGGCGCGGGCGGCGCTGGTCCACACCGCCCACCGGCTGGCCCCTGCCGGATCGGTCGTCGTCGCCGGCCCGCCGGAGCACTCCGACCTCGCTCTGCTGGCAGGCCGACCCCTCCTCGGCGGCGCGGCGACCGCGTACGTCTGTCGCCAGTTCGTCTGCCGCCTGCCCGTGACCAGCGCCGGGGCGCTCGCCGATCAGTTGGCCGAGGTCAACCTGCGTAGGTGATCAGTGAGATCGCGATGTAGTGGCAGACG
This sequence comes from uncultured Actinomycetota bacterium, assembly GCA_963726625.1. GTDB lineage: Bacteria > Actinomycetota > Actinomycetes > Propionibacteriales > Propionibacteriaceae > Microlunatus. Next base: position 224,058 of record CAVSDA010000015.1, on the reverse strand, counting down.
AAGCCGGCCACCGTGCCGGCGTGGAAGATCTCGTGGAAACCGAACCAGGTCGGCCAGGGATCGGGCTTCTTGCGGGCGTAGACCACGGCCCCGAGGGTGTAGCAGAGTCCGCCGGCCAGGATCAGGGTGAGCACCGCGGCGCCACCGGAGGTGTAGAACGCCCAGAGCCAGCCGAGTGCGGCCCAGCCCATCAGGATGTAGAGCGCGGTGTAGAGCCGTCGCGGTGCGCTCAGCCAGAACAGCCGGAAGAGCGTCCCGCCCAGGGCTGCGGACCAGATGACGACCAGCAGGACGACGCGTGACGTCCCCTCCAGCAACAGCAGGGCGAGCGGGGTGTAACTCGCCGCGATGAAGATGTAGATGTTGGAGTGGTCGAGCCGGCGCAGCACCGCTTCCCCCCGAGCCCCCCAGGCGCCGCGGTGGTAGACCCCGCTGGTACCGAAAAGCAGCACCGACGCGGCCAGGAACACCGCGCCTCCGATCTTGCCGGTCGAAGTCGGGGCCAGCGCGACGAGCACGATGCCGGCGGCGAGGGCGAGCGGGGCCATGCCCGCGTGCAGCCAGCCGCGCAGCCGCGGCTTGACCACGGCCGCGGCCTGGTCGAGGGTCTGACTCGGCATGCGCATGTCCTCTGGTCGATGGGGCGAGCCCTACTTTACGCGCCGTAAGTTACGGTTGCGTAGGTTTGTCGGAAGCGGCGTTGTGAATCCGGCCACAGCGGAGCCGGGGATACGCTGCCCGCGTGGTACGAGGCGAGCGCATCCGCGAGTTCTGGGACCGGCTGCATCCCTCCGGACTGCTGTACGCCACCTATGAACACCGGCTGATCGCCGAACTGGACCACAGTCGCCTGCCCCGCCACGTCGCCGTCCTGGCCGACGGCAACAGGCGCTGGGCCCGGACCAACGCGCCGGGCCAACCCCTGGTGGCCGGCTATCAGGCCGGCGCGGACAAGCTGAAGGAGTTCGTCGAGTGGTGTGACGAGATCGGCATCCCCGTCGTCACCTTGTGGGTGCTGTCCACCGACAACTTCTCCCGGAGCAGCGCGGAGGAGATCGGGCCACTGCTCCACGTCATCGAGCAGATGGTGAGCGAACTGGCCGCAACGGGGCGTTGGCGGGTGCACCCGGTCGGCGCCCTCGACATGCTTCCGGCCGAGTCGGCGAAAGCGCTCAAACAGGCGGCCCGCGATACCGAGGGCCTCGACGCCATGCTGGTCAACGTGGCCGTCTCCTACGGCGGACGGCACGAACTGCGCGACGCCGTACGGTCGCTGCTGGCCGAGCACGCCCGGGCCGGCACCTCGATCGACGACCTCGCCCAGACGCTGGACATCGAGCACATTGCCGAGCACCTCTACACGGCCGGTCAGCCGGACCCGGATCTGATCATCCGCACCTCCGGCGAGCAGCGCCTGTCCGGCTTCTTGATGTGGCAGTCGGCGCACAGCGAGTTCTACTTCTGCGAGGCCCTGTGGCCGGACTTCCGCAAGGTCGACTTCATCCGTGCGCTGCGCTCCTACGGGCAGCGGGAGCGCCGGTTCGGCCAATGATGGCGGCCGGCGCGGTCGACCCGCCGGCGATGCCGCTGGTCGTGGATCTGAACTGCGACCTGGGGGAGGGCTTCGGCATCTGGAGGCTGGGCGACGACGACGCCCTGCTCGGGGTGGTGACGAGTGCGAACGTGGCCTGCGGCTTTCACGCCGGGGATCCCGACATCCTGCGGCGGGTCTGCGCAACCGCCGCAGAACGCGACGTGACGATCGGTGCGCAGGTCAGCTACCGGGATCTGGCCGGATTCGGCCGCCGCTCGATCGACGTTCCGGCAGCCAGCCTGAGCAACGACGTGATCTACCAGATCGCGGCGCTGGAGGGTTTCGCGCGCGTAGCGGGGACCCGGGTGAGCTACGTGAAGCCGCACGGCGCGTTGTACAACCGGGTGGTGCACGACGAGGAGCAGGCCGCGGCCGTGGTCGAGGCCGTGACGGCGTACGACCCGACGTTGCCGCTGCTCGGGCTGCCCGCTTCGGCCCTGTTGCGACTGGCGGGCGAGGCAGGCCTGATCGGGGTGCACGAGGCCTTCGCCGACCGCGCCTATACGGCGGCGGCGACGCTGGTGCCGCGCGGCCGGGCCGGTGCCCTGCTGCACGACCCGGACCTGGTGGCCGCACGGATGGTCCGGATGGTGACCACCGGTCAGGTCGCCTCGATCGACGGCGCCGACGTGGCGGTCAGCGCCCGCTCGATCTGCGTGCACGGCGACTCGCCGGACGCGGTGGCGATGGCGGTAGCCGTGCGCTCGGCCCTGCTGGCGGCGGGGGTCGACTTGCGGGCATTCGCCCGGTGACGGCGCGTCGGCTGTTGCCCTGTGGTGAACACGCGGTGCTGGTCGAGGTCGACGGCCCGGGTGAGGTACTGCCGCTGGCCGCTGCCGTCCGCGCCGCGGCGGCTGTCGGTGATCCGGCGTTCGCCGACGTCGTCGACGTGGTGCCGGGCGCCCGTACGGTGCTCGTGGTGACGGCCGAGGAGGCCGGCGTCGCAGCGCTACGCGGCGGGCTCGCCGCCCTCGTCGTGTCCGACCACGGGCTCCCCGCGCAGGGGTCGGAACCGGCCGTGCAGATCGAGGTGCACTACGACGGACCGGACCTGGATGAGGTGGCGACCCTCACCGGGCTGAGCCGCGGCGAGGTGGTCCGGGCGCACACCGGGTCGGACTGGCGGGTCAGTTTCTGCGGGTTCGTGCCCGGGTTCGCCTACCTGGTGGGCGGCGATCCGCGACTGCGGGTGCCGCGACGGCGCGAACCGCGTACGTCGGTGCCGGCCGGTGCCGTCGCGCTGGCGGGGGAGTTCAGTGCGGTCTATCCCCGGTCCTCCCCGGGCGGCTGGCAGCTGATCGGACGGACCGAGGCGGTGCTGTTCGACGTGCGCCAGGACCCACCTGCCCTGCTGGCCCCCGGGCGCTCCGTCCGATTCGTGGCGGGCTGAGGTGACGGCCGCGCTGGAGGTGCTCGCTACCGGCCCGCTGGCCCTGGTGCAGGACCTCGGCCGGCCCGGCTGGGCCCACCTCGGCGTGGGGCAGTCGGGCGCGGCCGACCGTGGCGCTTTCCGGCTCGGAGCCCGGCTGCTCGCGCAGGGCTACGAGCGGGCAGCACTCGAAGTCATCTTTGGCGGGCTGGAGGTGCGGGCCCACGGGCAGCTCACCGTTGCTCTCACCGGGGCCGAGGCGCCGGCGACCGTGGACGGCCATGGCGTCGGCTACCTGGGTCCGGTCGGACTCCGCGACGGCCAGGTGCTCCGGCTCGGCAGGCCGCGTACGGGGCTGCGCACCTACTTCTCCGTGCGCGGGGGCATCGACGTGTCGCCCGTGCTGGGATCTCGCTCCACCGACACCTTGTCCGGACTCGGCCCGCACGCCTTGCGCCGTGGCGACCTGCTGCCGCTGGGCTCGACGCCCCAGGCCTTCCCCGTCCTCGATCAGGCGCCGCTCGATCCGCCCCCTGGCGGGCTCCTTGTGCTACCGGCGCTCTCCGGACCTCGGGCCGACTGGCTTTCGGATCCGGCGGACCTGGTGGCCGGCCGGTGGACCGTGTCTCCGCGCAGCGACCGCGTCGGGGTGCGGCTGGAGGGCGAACCCCTCACCTGGCACCCGGCCCGCCGGGGCACGGAGTTGCCGAGCGAGGGCGTGGTCCGCGGTGCGGTGCAGGTGCCGCCGGGAGGACAGCCGCTGCTGTTCCTGTCCGACCATCCCACGACCGGCGGATACCCGGTGGTCGCGGTGCTGACCTCGACGGCGGCCGATCGTGCCGCGCAGGCCGTACCGGGTCAACCGGTGCGGCTGGTGTTGAACACTTGGCGCAAGTGATGCAGATCACAGTCGTGGTCGCTCGGGAGAGCGACTCCGAATAGAACATGTGATCGTTTTTGTCAGTGCGCTCTCGTAGCGTGGGTGTCGTGACCGTCACCGTGAGCTCGCACGACACCGTGAACTCCACCGACCCGGCTGCACTCGGCGAGCCAGGCGGGGACGCCGTACTCAACTGGCTATCGGAGACCTTGGCAGCGCTGGGTGAGCTTGTCGTCGGAGGGGGTGGCGTGGAGGCAGCGACAAGGATCGAGCGGATCGCGCTCCTGGAACGGGTCAAGGCGGCGGTGGGCGCGGTGCAGGTGGCCGAGACAGTCAAGTTCGCGCAATCCCAGGTGGAGGAGCAGCGCGCGGCCGGAGTGGACTACCGGCGCCTCGGCCGCGGTATCGGCGATCAGATCGGCATGGCGACCAAGGCCGGGCCGTGGCATGGTTCACGCAAGCTCACCATGGCGCGAGATCTGTGGTTCGAGTTGCCCGGCGTCTTCGGCCTGCTCGTCGACGGGGTCATCTCGGAGTACGTCGGCCTGCTGGTAGTGACGGAAACATCGCATCTGGCGCCCGAGGTCCGCCGCCTCGTCGACCAGCAGGTGGTAGCGGCCGGCATCGACCGGATGGCGCCGAAGGAAGCTGCCGCCACCGCACGACGGCTCGCCTATGCCGCGGACCCTACGGGGAGTCTTCGGCGTGCCCGTACGGCGCGCGCTGATCGCAGGGTGTCCCTGCGGCCGCTACCCGAGACGATGGCCGGCCTGCACGCCTTCCTGCCGGTCGAGCAGGGAGTGGCCTGTTATGCCGCTCTGGTGCGGCACGCCGATCAGCTGAGGGCTGCCGGCGACCCACGGACACGCGGGCAGATCATGGCGGACACCGTCACCGAGAGGCTCACGGGCCAGCGCGCCGCCGAGGACGTTCCGGTGCAGGTGCACATCACGATCCCGGTCGACCGCCTTATCGATCCGGACGACCCGGCGCCGGCTGATGTGGCTGGTTTCGGACCCATCCCTGCCGGACTCGCGGACGAGATCATCGGGCGCGCAGGGGCCCAGCGGTGGTGGCGGCGGCTGTTCACCGCGCCTACCCATGGGACCTTCGGCTTGCAGGGCGCCTCCGGAGCCGCAACGGATCCACCGAAGGAGGCCGGGAGCGTGCTGATTGGCGGGGACGCGGCTGCGCGTCGCTTCCCCGGCTGGCTGGCGACGCTGATCCGGCTGCGGGACCGGTGGTGCCGCGAGCCGTTCTGCGCCGCGCCGATCCGCCACATCGACCACATCGTCCAGATGCGGGAAGGCGGGCCCACGACTTATGACAACGGCCGCGGCGTCTGCGAACGCCACAACTACGTCCGCGAGATGCCAGGTTGGCGAGTGACGCAGGTGGACGCTGACGATGTGGCTGCGCCTTCTGCTCGGCACACCACGGTGACGACGACGCCGACCGGGCACCACTACCTGAGCCGCGCGCCCGACACGGGCTGAAGTCGACGACGCCTCGGGCCGGCGACTGTGTGGGCGATATCTTGCTGCTTGTGTCTCACACTCCTGACGCGGCGATGCGTACGTAAGGGGTGTAGATCGCTGTCAAGGGTCGGAGCTGAAACAGGAATCGCCGCAGATCCTGACGGCGCGGTTACCGGCCCTTATCGATCAGATGAACATCCCGGCGTGGCGCGTGCAGGTGGACCTGGGCCGGACGTACCGTCAAGGTGCGGGTCGCAGGCGTTGCGATCCGCCTGGGAGGCGATGCATGCACCGTCACTCGACGGGCACCACCGGGGCGCCGTATGGCGCCTGTCATCCATTCCGGCCGCACAGGTGATCGCGGGGCCGGGCGCGCGGTGGCGAACGGCTCCCAAGAAGGGCAGTCCAGTGCCTGCTTCACGTCACACCTACGTCATCGACACCTCAGTCCTGCTGAGCGATCCTCACGCCCTGCGCCGCTTCGCCGAACACGACGTCGTGCTCCCCCTCGTGGTGGTCACCGAGCTCGAGGCCAAGCGCCACCACAGTGAGCTGGGGTATTTCGCGCGCACGGCGCTGCGGCACCTGGACGACCTGCGCATCCTGCACGGCCGACTGGACGCGCCGGTCCCGGTCAACGACCTCGGCGGCACCGTCCATGTCGAGCTCAACCACTGCGATCCGTCCTCGCTCCCGGACGGCTTCCGCCTCGGCGACAACGACTCACGCATCCTCGCCGTCGCCCTCAACTTCGCCGCCGAGGGTCGCGACGTGCGTCTGGTCTCCAAGGACCTGCCGATGCGGGTCAAGGCCTCTTCCGTCGGGCTCCAGGCCGAGGAGTACCGCGCCGAATTGGCCGTCGAGACCGGATGGACGGGGATGGCCGAGCTCGAGATCAGCCCGCCCGAACTCGATCTGCTGTATGAGCAGGGTGGGCTCGAGCTCGATGCCGCCCGCGACCTGCCCTGTCACACCGGCGTCGTGCTGCTCAGCGGCAGCGGTTCCGCCCTCGGCCGGGTCACGCCCAGCAAGGACGTCCGGCTGATCAAGGCCGACCGCGACGCGTTCGGCATCCATGGACGCTCGGCCGAGCAGCGGGTCGCTCTGGACCTGCTCCTCGACCCGACTGTGGGCATCGTGTCCCTGGGCGGTCGGGCCGGTACGGGCAAGTCGGCGCTCGCCTTGTGCGCCGGACTGGAGGCCGTGCTCGAGCGGCGACAGCATTCCAAGGTGGTGGTCTTCCGGCCGCTGTACGCGGTGGGAGGGCAGGAGCTCGGTTACCTGCCCGGCACCGAGGGGGAGAAGATGGCGCCCTGGGCCCAGGCCGTGTTCGACACCCTCGGCGCCGTGACCTCCAAGGTCGTCATCGACGAGATCCTGGCGCGGGGGCTGCTCGAGGTCCTGCCGCTGACCCACATCCGCGGCCGGTCGCCGCACGACGCGTTCGTGATCGTGGACGAGGCCCAATCGCTGGAACGCAACGTGCTCCTGACCGTGCTCAGCCGGATCGGCCAGGACTCACGGGTCGTGCTCACCCACGACGTCGCCCAGCGGGACAACCTCCGCGTCGGACGGCACGACGGCGTGGTCGCCGTGGTCGAAAAGCTGAAGGGCCACCCGCTGTTCGCCCACGTCACGCTGCACCGCTCGGAGCGCTCGCCGATCGCCGCCCTGGTCACCGAGATGCTGGAGGACACCGCGATCTGAGGGGCGGTTCGACCCCGCCTCGGTACCTGTGGTGCGGTTGGGGCAGGAGGGACACGTCCGTGATCCGCCGTCCCGCGATCTGGTTCGCGAGGTTTCAGATCGGTAACGCCGTATGGCATGGTTGGCGCCGTGCGCCGTCTCGCTCAACATTCCGTGGCCGGGATCGGCTTTGCCGCGCTCGTGGTTTCTGCGGCGGTCGCCGGCCTCGGAGCCCGGCCAGCGGTGGCAGTGCGGTCGCGGTTCCCGCCCCCGTGGTCAGCGTTTCGTCGCCGACGAGCGACACGGCCCCCGATGTCGTCCCGACGCATCCGTGGCCCTTGCGGCGGAGCGGGCTGCCCGCCAGGAGCGAACGGCCCGCAGCGCCGAGCGTGCGCGGATCGCGGCGAAGACCCAGGCCACGCAGCGCGCGGCGGCGCTGGGACAGCAGGGTCAAGCGATCTCGTCGGAGCAGAAGAAGCTGAAGGCGCGCGCTGTCGCAACAGCCCGAGCGGCGGCCGCAGCGAAGAGGGAGGCGGCGAAAAGGGCCGCCGCGACACAAGCCGCTGCGGCACGCGCACGGGCGGCGCGGGGATACGAGGCCGGGGTGAGCGATCCCAAGGAGATGGCCCGCCAGATCCTGAAGAACAAGTACGGCTACGGCGCGGACCAGTTCAGCTGCTTCAACAACATCATCATCCGCGAAAGCATGTGGAAGGTGACCGCGACCAACCCGAGCTCGGGCGCGTACGGCATCCCTCAGGCGCTGCCCGGCTCGAAGATGGCCACGGTCGCCAGCGACTGGCGGACCAACCCGGCTACCCAGATCATCTGGGGGTCGAGTACATGAAGAAGCGCTACGGCAGCCCCTGCTCGGCGTGGAGCTTCAAGCGGTCGCACGGGTGGTACTGACCGCCCGAAGCGGTCGATTCCGGCTCCGTTCTCAGGCGGGTGCTTTGGTCATCGAGAGCACGTCCAACGCTGAATCGAGCTGATCCTCGGTAAGCCTGCCGTCGGCGACGAAGCCCTTCTCGATCACGACCTCACGGATGGTCCGGCCCTCCTTCAGGGCCTGCTTGGCCACAGCGGCGGCGTTCTCGTAGCCGATGTGCCGGTTCAGCGGGGTCACGATCGACGGCGACGACTCGGCCAGGGTGCGGCAGTGCTCGACGTTGGCCACGATCCCGGTGACGCAGCGATCGGCGAGCAGGCGGCTCACGTTGGCGAGCAGACGGATCGACTCCAGCACGTTGCGAGCCATCACCGGCAGCATCACGTTGAGCTCGAAGTTGCCGGAGGCACCCGCGAACGTGACCGCCGCGTCGTTGCCTATGACCTGTGCGCAGACCATCAGGGTCGCCTCGCAGAGCACCGGATTGACCTTGCCGGGCATGATCGAGGAGCCGGGCTGCAGGTCGGGCAGGGCGATCTCGCCCAGGCCGGCGCGAGGTCCCGAACCCATCCAGCGCAGGTCGTTGGCGATCTTGGTCAGGCTGACGGCGATGGTCCGGAGCGCGCCGGAGGCCTCCACCAGCCCGTCGCGCGCACCCTGGGCCTCGAAGTGGTCCCGCGCCTCGGTGAGGGGCAGGCCCGCCTTCGCCGCGACGTGGCCGATGACCGCGGCCGCGATGCCGCTCCGGCATGTTGATGCCGGTGCCGACCGCGGTGCCGCCCAGCGGGAGTTCGGCCACCCGCGGCAGTGTTGCCTCCACCCGTTCGACGCCGTAGCGGATCTGGGCCGCATACCCGCCGAATTCCTGGCCCAGCGTGACCGGAGTCGCGTCCATGAGGTGGGTCCGGCCGCTCTTGACCACCTCGGAGAACTCGGCCGCCTTGGTGCTGAGCGCCTCCTCGAGATGCCGCAGGGCCGGGAAGAGGGAGTACGACCAGGCTATGGGTGGCCGCGATGTGGATGGCGCTCGGGAAGACGTCGTTGCTGGACTGCGAGGCGTTGACGTGGTCGTTGGGATGCACGCTCTCGCCGAGGCGAGCGCTGGCCAGCGAGGCGATCACCTCGTTGGCGTTCATGTTGCTCGACGTACCCGATCCGGTCTGGAACACATCGATCGGGAATTCGTCGTCGTGCAGGTTGGCGCGACCTTGTCCGCCGCGGTCTCGATCGCCTCGGCCTGCTCGCTGCTGATCACCTCGAGCTCGGCGTTCGCACTGGCGCGCCGTGCTTGATCAGCCCGAGCGCGGCGATCAGGGCCGGCTGGATCTGCACCCGGATATCGGGAAGTTCTCCACCGCGCGCTGGGTCTGCGCCTGCCAGAGGGCCCGGGCCGGAACCGGCACCTCGCCCATCGTGTCGCGCTCGATGCGGTAGTCGCCGGCATCGGTGGCGTCGACAGCCGCGATGGCCGCACTGCGGTCAGGGGTGTGGGTCATGGGCGCCATTCTTGCCTGGGCTGCCCGGGCCACCGGGCGAGGGGGTGGCCGATGGTGGGCAACAATTCGGCAACGACTCGCCGCTCCAGGTTGAGAACCAACCCGGCGACGGCCGCCCTGGCCAGCGTGGAATGCAGGATTCTGCCGGGTGACCGCGCGCCGACCGGGGCGGCGGGAGGCCGCTTCGACACAAGGCGACGTGTCACTCCGTCAACCAGGACGCCCATGATGCGGGCTGAAGTCGCTGCCGTCAGGCCCCTCGGCCCTCCAACCGGGTCGAGGGGCCGCACCGCCCCGCTGGCTCCGCTCGCAAGCTCCGGTCCTTGATCGGGTCTGTGAAGATGGAGCCGTGGCGCGCCCGAAGAAGCCGGCAACGGTCGGTGACATGATCCGGTCCCTGGCCGTGATCATCATCCCGCTGGTCGTGATCACGATCTTCTTCACCCGCATCCCTGACCGCTTCGGTCAAGGAGGTGGACTGGCGCCCGGTGCTGACGACCGCCCGGGCGGAGGCAGCCTTTCCTGTGCTCGCGCCGGAGAACCTGCCGCCCGGGTGGCGACCGATCCGGGTGGCCTGGGCGAGGCAGGGCGCGCCCTCCCTGAACGGTGAGGCCTCACCGCGCAACCTGTGGGAGCTGGGCTTCCTGACGCCCGGGGACGTCTACATCGGGTTGAATCAGGGTGACGCCGAGCCCGAGGACCTGGTCGACGGGCAGTCCCGCAAGGGCGTCGCCGACGGCGAGAGCGAGGTGGCCGGGCAGGCGTGGCAGCGTCTGGTGAGCCCCGATGGCTGGACCCGTCGCTGGTCCGGCGGCGTCCGGAGCGGTCACGGTGGTCATGGGTGATCTGCTGTACGAGGGCCTGGAGGCTTACGTCTCCACCTGCAGGCCGGCCGAGCGGACCGACTTCGGCGAAACACTGCGCTGCGCCGTTTGGCAGCATAGCTGCGCTGCACCGTTTGGCAGCATAGCTGCGCTGTGCCGTTGGTAGCATAGCTGCGTGGGGAGGGAGAGATTTTGCCAGTATGCTGGCCGGCACGGTCCTTAGCACGTCAGCGCCATCCTGATCGATCCTGTGGCCGTCTTCTAGTTTGTGTCGTGGTCGAGGTTTTTGGCCTCGATGGTCCGATGATGTCGTACCGCGCTTCGACTTCCGCGTCCGCGCGGTCGAGGCGGAGTGCCGATGGCCACCAAGGGCGTCGCCGGCTTCACCATCACCCCCACCCACGGACTGGATGCCGTCGTGGGCTCCGACCTGGTCATCGTGGCGGCCACCCAGATCAGGCCGGACGGCGGATACCCGCCCGAAGTGCTCCAGGTGATCCGGGAAGCCTACGCGGGCGGGGCGACCATGCTCAGCCTGTGCTCGGGTTCTTTCGTCCTCGGTGCAGCCGGTCTTTTGGACGGTCGGCCGTGCACCACGCACTGGATGTACGCCGACGACCTGCGCCGCCTCCATCCGGAGGCGCACATCGATCCGCGGGCGTTGTACGTCGACGACGGCGACCTGATCACCAGCGCCGGAACTGCGGCAGGGATCGATGCCTGCCTGCATCTGGTACGCCGCGAGTTGGGCACCGCCGTCGCCACCAAGATCGCCAGGCGGATGGTGGTGCCGCCGCAGCGGGACGGCGGCCAGCAGCAGTTCGTCGAGATGCCCATCCCCGAGTGCACCGCCGACAGCCTGGCCCCCCTGCTGACCTGGGTGGTGGAGCACCTCGCCGAGCCGCACAGTGCTCGTCGATGGCCGGCGCGCGCTGATGAGCGACCGACCTTCGCGCGCCGTTTCGCTGCCGAGACCGGGACCACGCCGCACAAGTGGCTCACCCGGCAGCGATCCGCCGCGCGGGCGCTGCTGGAGGAAGTGGACTCGGGGTCGAGCAGTTCGCTACGCGGGTCGGCTTCAACTCTGCTGTCGTCATGCCAGACACTTCCGGCGCGAGATCGGGCTGGCGCCGGTCGACTACCGCCGCGGGTTCGTCGGCCCGGTGGCGGAATCGGGCGAGGACGCCGGTCTGGAACTCACCGCCTGAGGCCTCAGCCGGACTCGGCCCCGTCCATGCCCCGGGCGGCATCGATTTTCGCCTTGGCTCCGTCGAGCCAGGTCTGGCAGACCGTCGCCAGGCGCTCGCCGCGCTCCCACAGCGCGAGGGACTCCTCCAACGGGGCCCCGCCGGACTCCAGTCGCTGTACCACCTGGACCAGCTCGTCCCGCGCCGCCTCGTAGGACAGCCCCGCCTCTTCCGGTCGCTCGCTCATGTCGCTCCTCGCCTCGTTCTGCCGTCGTTCGTCGCGCCGGCGTTTGCCGTCTCGTCGCCGGATTCCCGCTCTCGTACGGCTGCACCTCGCGCACCTCCACCACCAGCTGACCGTCGGCGAGTCGGGCCAGCAAGTCGTCGCCCTGATCGATGTCGCCGACCCGAGTCAAGGCGTGACCCTCCGGCCCGAGCAGGATGGCGTAGCCACGTTCCAGCGTGGCCTGCGGGGACATCGCCCGCACCCTCGCCAGGTGATGCTGTACCGCGACCCGCTCGCGCTCGATGCTCGCCGTCACCGCCCGCTCGCAGCGGTGCCGCAGGCTCGCCAACTGGTCGTAGCGTGGTCCGAAGCTGGCTCCCGGCGCCGCCAGCACCGGTCGGGCCAGGATCTCGCTCAGCCTCTCCTGCTCGCGCTCGACCCGGCGCAGGAGCGCCTGGCCGGATCCGGCCCCGTGCCTGCGCCACCCGCGCCGCCTCCTCGGCCGCGTCAGGCACCACTCTTTTCGCGGCATCGGTCGGGGTCGACGCGCGGACGTCGGCAACCAGATCGAGGATGGGGGTGTCGGAGTCGTGCCCGATGGCGCTCACCAGCGGTGTCCGGCAGCGGTACGCGACCCGGATCAGACCTTCGTCGGAAAAGGGCAGCAGGTCCTCCAAGGAGCCACCGCCACGGGCGACGACGATGACGTCGACCTCACTCTGCTGGTCCAGCCCGGTGATCGCGGCCATCACCTCAGCGGCGGCCTGCGGGCCCTGGACCAGGGCATGCCGGACCGCGAATCGTACGGCGGGCCAGCGCCGGCGCGCGTTCTCCACGACGTCGCGTTCGGCGGCACTGCCGGCGCCGGTGACCAGGCCGACCACTCCCGGCAGGAACGGCAGCGACTTCTTCAGCGCAGGATCGAACAGCCCTTCCGCCTGGAGCAGTCGCTTGGTCTGCTCGAGCCGGGCGAGCAGGCGCCCCTCGCCGACCACCGTGATGGCGTCGCAGGCGAAGCTGAACCGGCCGCTCGCCTCGTAGAACCCGGGTTTGAGCCGGGCGACCACCGTCGCGCCTTCGGTCAGCGGTCCGGCCGTGTCCAGGGTGGCCGGTGAGATCGTCACCGACGCCGACACCTCGGCGAGCTTGTCGCGGAGGGTGAGGAAGACGGTGCGGCTGCCCGAGCGTCGGTTGATCTCGATCAGCTGGGCCTCGACCCAGACCGCGCCGAGTCGCTCGACCCAGCCGCGGACGAGGTGGGAGACGGTCCGCAGCGGTTGCGGATGCTCCGGCGAGGACTCCAGCGGCACGCTGGCAGCCTAGTGGCGGAGACCGACATCACCCCTCGAGCAGAAGCGGCGACCGATCCGGCGACCTACACTGACCGGGTGAGTGAGCCGGCTGAGGTTTCTGATCGCCACGATCCCGGAGCGGGTCCAGGCCGGCCCGGATCGAGCGAGAAGCAGGTGGTGCTGGCCGCGCCGCGGGGCTATTGCGCCGGCGTGGACCGTGCCGTCATCACGGTGGAGAAGGCATTGGAGGCGTACGGCGCGCCGGTCTACGTCCGCAAGCAGATCGTGCACAACCGGCACGTGGTGGAGAATCTCGAGGCGCGTGGCGCGGTCTTCGTGGACGAGTTGGCTGAGGTTCCGGTCGGCTCGACCGTGGTGTTCTCCGCCCACGGCGTGTCGCCCGCGGTCCAGGCCGAGGCCCGGACCCGCGGTCTGAAGGCGATCGACGCCACCTGCCCGCTGGTCACCAAGGTCCATCAGGAGGCGAAGCGGTTCGCCCGCGACGACCTGCAGATCCTGCTGATCGGCCACGCCGGCCACGAGGAGGTCGAGGGCACCACCGGGGAGGCTCCCGAGCACATCACCCTGGTCCAGTCGCCCGCCGAGGTCGACGATCTGCAGGTCCGCGACCCCACCAAGCTGGCCTGGTTGAGCCAGACCACGCTCAGCGTGGACGAGACCCTGGAAACGGTCGGTCGGCTGCGCGAACGCTTCCCGCTGCTGATGGATCCTCCGAGCGACGACATCTGCTATGCCACGCAGAACCGGCAACTCGCGGTGAAGCAGATCGCCGCCGGCAGCGACCTGATGATCGTGGTCGGCTCGGCGAACTCCTCCAACTCGGTGCGACTGGTCGAGGTGGCGCTGGAAGCCGGATCGAAGGCCTCCTACCGGGTCGACAACGCCACCGAGATCGACCCGGCCTGGCTGGAGGGCGTGTCCTCGGTCGGGGTGACCAGTGGCGCGTCGGTGCCGGAGGACCTGGTGCAGGGCGTGCTCGATTACCTGGTCGCTCGCGGCTTCCCGGCGGCCCGGGAGGAGCGGCTGACCGAGGAATCCCTGGTCTTCGCGCTGCCTCCCGAACTGCGTAAGGACCTGCGCGCGAGCGCGATCGCCGACTGAAGGCCGCGCCCGCGGAATTCGCGGGTCCGGGGCGCCGGCTGCTACCGTCAGGCCCTCAGTCGGCCCAGTACGTGGGCGGGGGACCCGACCGGAGCGATCTCATGCAAAGCCTTGCCAACCGACCGCGTCGGCGCGCCGCCCTTCGACCGGCGCTCGGCGCTTTGCTGGCGTCGCTCCTGGTGCTGGTGCTGGGACCCACGCTGCCCGCGGCGGCGCTTCCGGGTGAAGATCTCGGCGACGCACCGGCCGGGTTCGACTTCGGAGTCGACGGTCCCGGACGGGCGACCATCGGTGGTCCTCGACTCGGGGCCGAGGTGACCGCGGACACGGTCGACCCGGAGACCGGCGTCTCCGAGCACGCCTCCGACTCCGCGCTGGGTGATTCCGGAGACGACGGTGTCGCAGAGTTCGATCCGCTGCCGACCGGTCGGCTGATGACGGTCGCCACCGACGTTGCCGTGTCGGGCGCTGCCGCCCCGTCGCGGCTGTGCGGGTGGGTCGATTTCGACTCCTCGGGCCAGTTCGACCTCGTGGAACGGGCCTGCGTCGACGTTGCAGCGGGTGCGACGACCGTAGGACTGGAATGGCTGGGTCGGCCGCTGACGCCGGGCGCCGGCTACGTCCGTTTGCGCATCGCCTCGGACGCCGAGCAGGCGGCGGAACCGGTCGGGGCCAGTGACGATGGCGAGATCGAGGACTATCCCATCGCCTTCGTCGAACCGGCAAACCCTCCGCGGACGGAGTTGAGCCTGACCACGACGGCTGAACCCGGGCGGGTCAGCCGCCCCGGCCAGCCGGTGACGTTTGGCTTCGTGGCCACCAACACAGGTGAGGTCGCGTTGACCGCGGTGCGGATCAGCAGCGAGTTGGCGGGCCTCGGCCCCCTGGACTGCCTGCCCGTGCAGCCGGCCGAACTGGCCGTCGGGCAGTCGCTGAGTTGCCGCGCCACCCGAACCACGACCCAGGACGATCTGGACTTCGGGTTGATCAGCGCAGTGGCCGAGGTGAGCGGCGAAGCTCCCGACGGTGACCCCGAGGACGATACCGACGACGTGACCGCTGTCGGCAGCGTCGACGTCGACGTCGCCCGCCGGACCGGGCTCAGCCTCAAGGCCTCGACCAGTGTGGCCTCGGCACGCGGCGGGAGTCGGGTCACCATCACCCTCGTCGCTCGCAACAGCGGAAACCTCACCTTGACCGCCGCGAAGCTCAGCACCAGCCTGGCCGGCCTGACCCTGAAGTGCGACACGGCCGCGACGGCCGCCCTCGCGCCGGGCGACGAGCTCACCTGTCGCGGCAGCTACCGGGTGACCGACGCCGACGCCCGGCGCGGCGCAGTGAGCGGAACGGGCACCGTCCGGGCGGAGGCGCCGTACGGAGACACCGCGGTCAGCTCCGACGACGTCCGGGCCCGTACGGCGATACGGCTTCGCGTGAGCGGCGCGACCGCCCCGGCGCCCAGCGGCGGCGAGGGCGAGCGGCCCGACCCGCTCCCCGCCACCGGTGGTGCCGCCCCGTGGGTGGCAGCGGCCGGCGCGCTCCTCATGCTCGGCGGACTGAGCCTGATCGGGCTGGCCCGTCGCCGGTCCGCCCGGTAAACCCCCTCCTAGCCTGAGGCCATTTCTTCCTCGATGTCGATCGGCAGGCCAGCCGTCTGCTCGATCAGCTCGGTCAGGTCCGGATCGGGGCGTTGCAGTTCGCCCGCCTCCGGCATCGAGGCCGTGAGACGACGACGGCTGCGCCCGTCGCCCGCCAGCGCGGCGACCCTGAGGGCGTCGTCCACCAGTTCCGGAGCCTGGATCTGGCGTACCGGTTCCTCGACCGGCGTGACGCCTGCGAGCTCGTGGTCGCTCACCTTCAGGTCGCGAAACTTGCGCGCTCGTACGAGCACGGTGCCCTCGACCGTGGCAATGGTCTCGTTGTAGGCATTCACCGACGTGCGCAGCGCCCGGCCCAGCTTGTCCAGCCGGTTGCCCATCAGCCCGAGCTTCTCGTGCAGGTCGCGCCCGAGCCGGAACACCTCGGCCGCGCTCTCGGCGAGCGCCGCCTGCTTCCAGCCGTAGGCGATGGCCCGGAGCAGGCCGATCATCGTGGTCGGTGTCGCGATCACCACGTCGCGGGCGGCGGCGTAGTCGTAGAGGTCGGGCATCTGCTCCATCGCCGTGGCGAAGAAGGCCTCGCTCGGCAGGAACAGGACCACGAATTCAGGCGTGTCGGCGGCCTTCCAGTACTGCTTGGAGGACAGCTGGTCGATATGGGTCCGCACGTTGCGCGCGTACCGCGCCAGAGCCTCGGTCTGGGTCCTGTCGTCCTCGGCCGCGGCGGCCTCGGCCGCGTCGAGGAAGCCGTTCAGCGGCACCTTCGAGTCGACGAAGACGTGTTTGCCTTCCGCCAGGTTCACCCGCATGTCGGGTCGCATCACGCGGTCGTCCGCCCGGGTCGTGCGTTGCAGGTCGAAATCGCAGCGCTCCACCATTCCGGCCAGCTCGGCCACCCGACGCAGCTGGGTCTCCCCCCAGGCGCCCCGGATCTGCGGCTTGCGCAACGCGGTGACCAGGGCGGTGGTCTCGCGCCGCAGCGTCTCGCCGGTCTGCTGTACCGCGCTCACCTGGACGCGCAGCTCGGCCGACATCTGCGCTCGCTCCTTCTCCACCTCGGTCAACCGGGCGCTGAAACGGTCCAGGCTCTCGCGGACCGGCACCATCAGCTGTTCAGTGGCCCGCAGGCGCGTTGCCGCCTGGGCGTCCGCCGCCTGGCTGTGCTTGTCGAGCGTCTGCGCGGACAAGACCGTGAACTGGTGGGTCATCGTCTCCCGGTCCGCAGCGATCTCGTGGGCTCGCGCCACCGCGGCGTCGCGCTGGGCTTGCGCTCCTGCAGTCGCGGCACCGGCCTCGGCTGCGTCCTGGCGCGCTTGTGCTACCTCGGCCCGCGCCACGCCCACCTCGGCCCGCGCTGCCGCCACCGCCGCCCGCTCGTCCGCCAGGTCGGCCCGAGCCTCAGCCAGATCGGCTCTGGCCTGGGCATGTATCCGGGTCAGCTCCGATTGCTGCCGGGACCGGGCGATCGCCCAGCCCGCGAGCGCGCCGCCGAGCAGTCCCGCGAGCAAGCCGCAGAGCAGGGCGATCGCCGTGGAGTAGTCCATGCGCGGCATCTTGCCCGGCCCGACTGACAATTCGCGGGAGGCCGCCGGGCGCGGCCGGATTTCGGGGGCGGTCGCTACCGTGGTCGGGTGCTGCCCGACCTCGACCAGCCCCACCCACCACCTCCTCTGACCCGCCTGCCCGGGACCAGCCCGACCCGAGGCACCTCGCACAACGCCATGCCGGGGACCTGGCCGCGTACCTGGACGCCTCGCCGTCGTCCTTCCATGCCGCCGCCGAAGGTGCGCGCCGGCTGGCTGCGGCCGGATTCGTCGAGCAGTCCGAAGGGGCGGACTGGAGCGTGGAGCCCGGAGGCCACTACCTCCTCCGCGACGGCGCCCTGATCGCCTGGCGGATTCCGGTCCAGGCTCACCCGACCACCCCGTTCCGGCTGCTCGGCTCACATACGGACTCGCCCACCTTCATGCTCAAACCGCGGCCCGACGTCGGGGGCTCGGGCTGGCAGCAACTGGGCATGGAGGTGTACGGCGGTCCGCTCCTCAACTCCTGGCTGGACCGTGAGGCCGGCCTGGCGGGTCGTCTGGTGCTGGCCGACGGCACCTCGCACCTGGTCCGTACCGGAGCAATCATGCGCATCCCTCAGCTTGCCGTCCACCTAGACCGCGCGGTGAACGAGGAGGGACTCAAGCTGGACAAGCAGGTGCATACCTCGCCGGTGTGGGGGATCGGCCATCCGCGACGCCGGATTCTGGACCATCTGGCGGGTCTGATCGGTCGGACCGGTGCGGAGGTGGACGGTTACGACGTGGTGGCCTACGACACGGCGCCGGCTTCGGTCTTCGGGGTCGAGCAGGAGTTTCTTGCCTCCGGGCGACTGGACAACCTGGTCAGCGTGCACTCGAGCCTGACGGCGCTGATCGAGGCGCCGGACGGGGGCGCCGTCGCCGTACTGGCCGCCTTCGACCACGAGGAGTTGGGCAGCGCATCGCGCACCGGGGCCTCGGGGCCACTGCTCGGTGAGGTGCTCGACCTCATCTCGCTCGGGCTCGGGGCGGGTCCCGACCAGCGGCACCAGGCTCTGTCCCGGTCACTCTGCCTGTCGGCCGACGCCGGGCACGCGGTCCATCCGAACTACCCGCAGCGGCATGATCCGGCCAATCGCCCGGTGCTCAACGGTGGTCCGTTGCTCAAACTCAATGCCAACCAGCGCTACGCCACCGATGCCGTTGGCGCCGCCGTCTGGCGGCGCGCCTGCCGAGCCGCAGGGATCCTCACGCAGGAGTTCGTCTCGCACAACGCCGTACCGTGCGGGTCGACGATCGGCCCGTTGACCGCGACGCGGCTGGGCATCCGCACCGTCGACGTCGGCATCCCGTTGCTGTCGATGCACTCCGCGCGCGAGCTGGCCGGAACCGGCGACCCGATGGCGCTGGCCCTGGCCATGGGGGCGTTCCTGGCCGCCGACGTCTAGGCTTTGCGCCCGTGGCTCTCACCATCGGCATCGTCGGTCTCCCCAACGCGGGCAAGTCGACCCTCTTCAACGCGCTGACCCGCAACGACGTGCTCGCGGCGAACTATCCCTTCGCGACCATCGAGCCCAACGTCGGGGTGGTGGGCGTGCCGGATCCACGACTGGCGGTGCTGGGTGAGCTGTACGCCTCCGAGCGCGTGGTCCCGGCCACGGTGAGCTTCGTGGACATCGCGGGGATCGTCCGCGGCGCGAGCAAGGGGGAGGGGATGGGCAACGCGTTCCTGTCCCACATCCGCGAGGCCGATGCGATCTGTCAGGTCACCCGGGTGTTCCGCGATCCTGACGTCACCCACGTGGACGGGGAGGTGAACCCGGCCGGCGACATCGACACGATCGCCACCGAGCTGATGCTGGCCGACCTGCAGACCGTCGAGAAGGCCCTGCCGCGGCTGGAGAAGGAGGCGCGGATCAACAAGGACAAGGTGGCCGCGTACGAGGCGGTGCGCGAGGCGCAGCAGGTTCTGGAGAGCGGCCGGACCGTGTTCGCGGCCGGCCTCGACCGGGACCGCTGCGCGAGCTCTTCCTGCTCACCGCGAAGCCGTTCATCTACGTCTTCAACTGCGACTCCGACGAGTTGGCCGACGAGGAGCTCAAGGCGCGGATGCAGGTGCTGGTGGCCCCGGCCGAGGCCATCTTCCTCGATGCCAAGATCGAGTCGGAACTGGTCGAGATGGACGCCGACGAGGCGCGGGAGTTCCTGGCCGAGATGGGCATCGAGGAACCCGGCCTGGACAATCTCGCCCGTGTCGGCTTCGACACCCTCGGGCTGCAGACCTACCTGACCGCAGGCCCGAAGGAGTCGCGCGCCTGGACCATCCCCAAGGGAGCGACCGCTCCCGAGGCGGCGGGGGTGATCCATACCGACTTCCAGAAGGGCTTCATCAAGGCCGAGATCGTCTCCTACGCCGACCTGATCGATGCTGGTTCGGTGCCGGCCGCCAAGGCCAAAGGCAAGGTGCGGTTGGAGGGCAAGGACTACGTGATGGCCGACGGCGACGTGGTGGAGTTCAGGTTCAATGTGTAGCGTCCTGTAGCACGCAGTGCTACGCTAGGCCCATGGTGGAGCAGATTTCCCAGCGCGAGCTACGCAATGACAGCGGACGGATCATGCGGGGACTCGATGAGGGTCAGACGTACATCGTCAATCGCAACGGCACCCCGGTCGGTGAGCTGCGTCCTCTTCGACGCCATCGTTTGGTGTCAGCTCATGCGGCCGTAGAGATGTTTCGTGGTGCACCTCGCGTGGACGCCACGACGTTCAGGCACGACATCGACGACGTGGTCGACCAGGATCTTCCCGATCGTGTCTGATCGCCTCGACCAAGGGTTGCTCGATACATCAGTGATCGTCGACCTGGATCTGTTGGACCCCGATCAACTTCCCACGGAAGTCGCGATCTCAGTGATCACGCTCGCTGAGCTCTGCGCCGGCCCGTCGGCCACGAATGATGCTTCCGAACGTGCCCGACGGCAGGATCGACTGCAACGCACAGAGGCCGTTTTCGATCCGCTCCCCTTCGATGTCGAAGCTGCGCGAGCCTATGGACGTGTCTATGCCGCGGTGTTGGAGCAGGGCAGAAAGCCGCGGCGTCGATTCGCCGATCTGCTGATTGCCTCGACCGCCCTCGCGACGCAATTGCCCTTGGTCACTCGCAATGCCGGAGACTTCGTCGGGCTTGAACGACTTCTGACCATCGTTGAGATCTGAGCGCAGAACGTGCGCGCCGTCGCGTGAAGGACGAACGCGCGACCGTCGCTTCGGTCTGCTGCGAGAAGCCGGGCACAGGGACCTGCCGGGGTGAGGGTCTGCCGCCGGGAATTGTTGATCCGTGCCGGAATGTCGTGGAGTTCCGCTTCGGAGCACCGTCAACGAGCAAGGGGTTGAGCGCATGTCCATCGATTCCGAGGCCCTCTTTCAAGGGCGCGTCTACCGCGTAACCGGCGAGCCGGTCATCGCGAACGTCGAATCCAAGATCGGTGCCGCCCGTGAGCTCCACCTCGTCACGTGCCGCACCCTGAAGAAGTACCCGGCGGACTGGGCTGCACTGGTTCCGCTCACCGATGCTGAGGTCGACGAGGCGTGGGTCCGAGCGGTCGACGAGAACACCACGACCGAGACGCTCGCGACGGAGTGGCCGTTCAGCGATGAGACCGGATGGTGTCCGCACTGCATCGTCAAGGAACTGAAGATCGCCAGGGACGGCAGCTATCAACACCCCGGCGCACGCTCCGCGAAGTGGCGTCCGGGGGTACCGCTCGCCTGTCGGTTCCCGACGGCGCATGGACAAGGACACTGCGGCTGCAATTGATGACTTGCGGTACCGCCCTCGGCTGGCCGATCCCGTGCCAGCACTCTGCCTGGTCAGCAACGTCCTGCGATACCACAGTCAGTCCTTGCTCGCGAGGATGATCCGGTCTGCCGTGACCCTGTCCTCCTCGCCCAGGTTCGTGACGAGCATGAGGAGGAACTCGGCAGCCTGGGGAGCTCCGTGCTTCTCGGCGATCTGAGCGTACGTGCGGGCCAGAACTGCGGGAAGTGGATCGGCGATTCCAGGTAGTTCCTCGGCCGCGGTGCGGATGCCCTGAGGACGAACGGCAGGGTGTGAGGCCCCAGCCGGCGCCAAGCGGACCTACACGTTGACTGTCGATATAGTGGAGGATAATCTCAGTTATATGAGAACTGAGGCGCCGCTCCTCGCTCCGATCTTCCGGTCGGACGGTCAAGCGCGCCTGCTCTCCACGTTGTTGCTCACCGGCGACGAACTGAGCGTCACCGATCTGGCCAAACGGGCCGGCCTGGCCTACCCGACCGCGCACCGCGAGGTCGCGCGCCTGGTGGACGCCGGCATCCTGAGCGAGCGATCGGTAGGCCGTACGAGGCTGATCCGCGCCAACGGCGAGAGCCCGCTGGTCAGCCCCTTGCGCGAGATCCTTACGGTCGCTACCGGCCCGGTGGTGCTCCTGGCCGAGGAGCTTGCCCGCATCGACGGGATCGAGTCGGCGTTCCTCTACGGCTCCTTTGCCGCGCGGATGCTCGGGGATGCCGGTCCGGCACCGCGCGACATCGACCTCATGGTGCTCGGAGCGCCCGACGTAGACGCGGTCTACGAGGCGTGCGCCGGAATCGAGGCAGCGGTGCACCGTCCCGTGAACCCGACGATCCTCACCTCTGAGGAGTTCGCGCAGCCCTCTGCCTTCCTGGACAACGTGCGCAGCGGACCGGCGGTCGCCGTGATCGGGGAGTTGCCGTGGCGCTGACCCCGCTCACCCGCGTCCAGCACGCGACGGTCCTCGCCCTGGTCAGCACGACGTCTTGTGTCGTGCCGGCAACCGGCGCGTGCGACTTCGTTCCTGCGCCAGGCCGAGGAGCGCCTGAACCAGTTGCCGCTGCTCACCAGTGTCGTCGTCAGGTACGGCATCGCCTACGACGCCTGTCACGACACGGGAGAGGCGCTGCTGGCGGCGTACGGCTTCCGGGCGACCAACGGGCCAGGCCAACACGAGGCGCTCGGGCGCTACCTCCGCGCCGATCTTCGACAAGCCGCCTGCGGAAAGGGCGGCGCGGGAGTTCGACCGCCTCCGACGCGCTCGCAATCAGGACCGCTACGAGGCGAAGCCGGTGGGTGCAGCGGCGACCGAGAAGGCCGAGCAGGTCGCCCGGGCGCTGTTCGACGCCGCCCTCGCCAGAGGGATCTCGCCCTGACCCAGCAGTTCGCGACGGTCCCGCAAAGGCGTTTTGGTGCAGTCTGCTCTACCGCTGATCCCAACCGTGGGGTCTGTGCTGGTGCTGCTCCGGAAGGGGTTGGTGGGCTGCCGACAAGCGACACCCTGCTCGTCGCGACGAACCCCGGAGGAGGATCCATCCCGTGAACCCGCTTGAACTCCAGCGCACGTACCTGGACCTGACGACTCCCCATGTCGTGGACGCAGTCATGCGTTTGGGCATCGACGTTCGGTGCGCACCGTCCAACGTGCGACCCATCTGGGGAGGCGCCCACATCGTCGGCCGGGCCCAACCCGCACGCCATTACGGCAGCGTCGACGTCTTCCTCGAAGCCCTCGAACGCGCGGCGCCCGGGGACGTGCTCGTCGTCGACAACGCCGGACGAGACGACGAGGCGTGCGTCGGCGACCTCATCACTCTCGAGGCGCGCAACGCCGGACTCTCCGGCATCGTGATCTGGGGCCTGCACCGCGACACGCCAGAACTGCGCACCATCCGGCTGCCCGTGTTCAGCCAAGGAACGCTGCCTGCCGGCCCGCAGCGTCTCGACGCTCAGGAGTCCGACGCGCTGGCCTCGGCGCACGTCGGTGCGCATCGGGTGACCGGCGCCGACTTCGTGCTCGCCGACAGCGACGGGGTGCTGTTCCTCCCCCTCGCCCGCGCCGCGGACATTGCTCGGGCCGCGAGCGCCGTCCGGGACACTGAACGGCAGCAGGCCGCCAAGATGAACCTCGGTGTCAGCTTCCGTGATCAAGTTCGGTTCTCCGACTACCTGGACATGCGCGACCGCGACGGCATCACGTTCCGCCAGTTTCTGCGCGCCATCGGTGGTGCTATCGAGGAGTGAGCCGAAGGCGCGGGTAAGCCGAGTGCATCTGCTTGAGGCCTCGAACCAGCGACCTGAAGCGTCTGAAGCGCCATCATCTGATGCTAAATCGATGCATGCGAACGACGTTGAATCTCGATGACGAACTCGTTCGACGTGCCGCTGAGCTGCGGGGCGAACGGAGAAGGCGACGCTGGTAAGGCTTGACCTGGAAGCGCTGATCGCCCAGGAGAGTTCGCGCCGCCTTGTTGCTCTGGGCGGCAGCGACCCCCAGGCTTCAACGGCTGAGCGTCATCGACGCACGGCATGATCCTGGTCGACACCTCGATATGGATCGACCAGCTTCACCGCGCAGATGCAGCGCTCACCCTGCTCGTGAATGAAGCACTGGTGTGTACGCACCCGATGGTCATCGGTGAGTTGGCGCTCGGTTCCATCGGAGACCGCGAGGCCATCATCAGTCTGCTGTCGGACCTCCCGATCACTCAACTGGCGACCCATGCGGAGGTGCTCTCCCTGGTCGAGTCACACCTCCTGTACGGCATCGGCCTGAGTCTGGTCGACGGACACCTCCTGGCGGCGGCGCGACTGAGTTCAACCGACAAGTTGTGGACCCGCGACAGTCGGCACCGCGTGGCGGCGGACCGGCTCGGCGTGGCCGCGGACCTGCCGGCGTGAACTGGCCGCGCTGAATGCGTGGGTTGATGGCCCGGCGTGGGGAGTTCGCCACGTGGGAACCCGGCAGGGGCGCCCCTGCGCGCTGTGCCGACGGTGCCTGACCCATGCCGCGTGTTTCATCGCGAGCGGTGTTGCTCAGTCGGTGCGCAGTCGCTCGAGGGGCTGGCCGGTGATGCTCGCGATCAGTTCATAGTCCTTGTCCAGGTGCAGAACCGTGAGCCCGGCCAACTCGGCGGTGGCAGCGATGAGCAGGTCGGGGATCGACGGTGCACGGTGCTGGCCCTTGCCGGCCAAGAGCAGTTGCAACTGCAGTGCCCGGTCCTCGATGGCCGGGGTGAGGTACTCGACAGGCATCGCCGAGAGTGGCGGGCTGTTGAACACCGAGTGGGCGTCTCCCGCGGTGCGCGCGGAGTGGCCGATCTCGAGCCTGGTCACGGTGGTGATCCGGATCAGGCCCCGTTCGATCCGGGCCGCCCACTCCTCAGTGTCGAGGCTGTCGGCCAGGCGGACCAGGGCTGATTTGTCGATCAGCCATTCGGTCAGCGCCACGCCGGGCCCATGACGTCTGGGTCCGCCAAATCTGCGAACCGGTCCGCGAATGCACGCAGGTCGTCAGGGGAGACCTGTTCGCTGGACGTGGCCGCGTCAGCGGCCAGGCGTCGACGGATGTACTCCACCCGCGACAGCCCCAACCGAGCCGCATGCGCATCGACCCTGGCCAACACGGTCTCAGGCACGTCTCTGATCAACACGTCAGCCACGACGAACCACCTCCCTTGATATCAGATGATATCTCCGGCGGCGGCGGCGACGGAGTGAGGCGAGCCACGGCATCTGCCGCGATCACTCCCACCAGGTGAGGCAGAGGCGTGACAGGCAGATGGTGCTGCACTGGTGTGCCGCATGCGTACGGCCGATCCGGCCGGCGCGGCTCGTCGCCTCTGGGACAATGGCCCGCATGGAGCGGAAGCAGCGCGTGATCGGGGCCGTCGCTCTGGGGGTGGCGGCATTACTGTCCGTGGTGGTCGCCGTCGGAGTGATCCGGGCCTTGGGTTCGGGCGACTGGGTGGTTCCCTCCAGCGCTTCCGTGCTGATGGCCGCGGCGGTGAGCCAGTGGGCTGCGGTCCGGGCCCGAGGTCGCGGCGGACGTCTCCTCACCGGGGAGTTCGCGCTCCTCATTCCGCTCGGGGTGCTGGGCCTGGCGCTCTGCGGGCTCGACTTCGTCACCGGTGACCGCGGCAACCGGCCCTTCACCGTCCTGTTTGCCGCCGGCCTGATCGTGGTGGTTGGCAGCGTGCTCGGCTCCTATCGGCGGTCGTCGCAACCGGGTGCCGCTGGGGGCGGGGCGGGCACCCGCTTGTAGGCGGTGGATCGTAGGCCCCAGCGCGACCTCAGGCCGCAGCCTCGGTGTCGCCGACCAGCAGCGAGTACCAGGAGGAGATTTCCGGCCGGCGACGCAGCAGCGCGCGACGCTCGCGTTCGGTCATGCCGCCCCAGACACCCCACTCGATCTCGTTGTCCAGCGCCTCGGCGAGGCACTCGGCGCGTACCGGGCAGTCGCTGCAGATGAGCTTCACCCGTTTCTGCGCCGGCGCCTCGGGGAACAGGGCGTCGCCCATCCCGACGCACTTGGCCTGAAGGGTCCACGTGGGGCTCTCAAAGTTGATCATTGGTCTCGCTCTTTCTCCGATATCGTCCCCGAGCTGGACAGGAGAAAGCATGCGAGCCGCACCTCGCCACAGCTTGTCGGTTTGGGCGTGGTCCGGCTCAAGATCGACGTCAGGATCGGTCAAAGCCGGCCCGGCCGTGATCGAGACGTGAGCGCGCCATCCGCGGGATGGTGGTGCTGACCGCTGAACCCCCGGCGGGTCGCCTGCCCGGACCCCTCAGAAGTAGTCGCGGATGTGGCGCTGGCGGCCACCGAACATGGCATCCAGGTCCTGATCGTGGGTCACCGATCCGCCCGTCAGATGCCCGGCGGCGCGCAGGTTGGCGCATGACTGGGCGCCGGCGTAGAGCAGCGCAAGGCCCTGCGGGGTCAGCACCCGGTCGTCCGCAGGCCCGCGTCGGCACTCGGCCCGCCCGCCGCTGACCTCCGCAACGTAGGACCCGTCGACGTCGGGCAGCGCGTGACCGCGCACCGAGAAGCTGATCCGGGCCTGCAGGCCCGGCGGGTAGCGCCGGAGCTCCAGCGCCCCGGGCACGTCGAGGATCGCCAGCATGTACGGCGAGGCGTGCACCACCTTCCAGTCCAGCGCCGGGAGGAACAGCCGGATCAGGTCGTCGCCGGAGGTCTCGATCCGGGTCCGCGCGGTGACACTGGAGAAGCTGCCGATCACCGCGATCAGCGCGCGGTAACCCTCGCTGGTGGTCGCCAGCAGATCCGACACCTCGATCGTGGCGTGTTCGCCGTAGCCCTGGCCGCGCTCCCAGGAAACGTAGCCGCAGACCGTCCCGGCGGCGTCCACGACCACGGTGACGCCGGTGAAGCTGTCCAGGAAGTCCTCCGCGGACGCGGTGAAGGAGGCGCCGCGCCTGGTCAGCGGTCCGTTCTGGGCCATCGCCCAGGTGTCGTAGACGGTACGGATCGCGTCGAAGTCGGCCGCTGTGGCCCGTCGGGTCGAGAGCGCCGCCGTGCGGACCCCCGCCCCGCCGTCGAGCACTGACGCCAGTGCGGCGGTCGGCACCTCGACGCTGAGCAGGTCGGCGATCACCTCGTACCCGAACCTGCGGTAGATCCGCGGGGCCGTCGGGAACAGCGTGGAGATCACAGCTCCGCGCGACCGTGCGAACTGCAGGGTCTCCACCATGAGCGGAGTGAGCAGCCCGCGACCGCGGGCCTCGGCCGCGACGGTCACCCCGGCGACGCCGCAGGTCGGCACCGCCACCCCGCCGAACCAGGCCTCGTAGGCGCGGTCGATCGTCCGGGCGACCAGCTCGCCCCGGTGGAAGGCGCCGAACCAGGTCGTCCCGGGCCGGTCCACGGTGGCCGGTACGGGCGGTCGGCTGACCGGGACCCCGAACGCCTCCTCCCCGAGCCGACGGGCTGCCTCGGCATCGTCGGCCACGAGCCGGCGCATGATCACGTCCATCCGCCCATCCTGGCTCAGCCCGATCCGCGCCCACGCCTCGCCCGGAGCAGAGCGAGCCGATACTGTCGCAGCTGTGACGCAGCTCGCAGCGTTCCCCGAAGATTGGCAGCGCGGCCTCGCGGTCGTCGCGCACCCGGACGACATCGAATACGGCCTGGCGTCCGCCATCGCCCGGTGGACGGCCCAGGGCAAGACCATCAGCTACCTGCTCGCCACCCGCGGCGAGGCCGGCATCGACAGTGTCCACCCCGACCTGGCCGCGCCGCTGCGCGAGCAGGAGGAACGCACGGGTGCGGCCCGCGTCGGGGTGGCCGAGGTCGACTTCCTCGACCACCGCGACGGGGTGGTCGAGTACTCCACGGCGCTGCGCCGCGACATCGCCCGGGTGATCCGGCAGCGGCGGCCGGAGGTGGTGTTCACCGGCGACTTCGCGGTCCGGTTCGTCAACGGCATGACCAACCAGCCCGACCACCGAGCCGTAGGCCTGGCCACGCTCGACGCGGCCAGGGACGCGGGCAACCGCTGGATCCATCCCGAGCTCACCGAGGAAGGGGTTCAACCCTGGCCGGGGGTTCGCTACGTCGCCCTGGTCGGCAGTTCGACACCGACGCACGGCGTCGACGTCACCGGCGAGCCGCTGCAGCGCGGCATCGCCTCCCTGGAGGCCCACTCCCAGTACACCAGCGGTCTCGGCGCCGCCGGCTTCGCGCCGGCGCCGTTCCTTGACCTGGATGGCCGAGGCGAGCGGACGAGCCCTGGGGGTCGAGGCGGCCGTCCTCCTCGACGTACACGTCCTCATCCCCGACGGTCCGCCACCTTGGGTCTGAGCACTGACCGGGCCGGGGACGGGGACCTGCGGATCGGGATCGGCTACGACATCCACCGGCTGGTCCCCGGGCATCCGCTGGTCCTCGGCGGGGTGTCGGTCGAGGCTGCGGCGGGCTTCGACACCCACTCCGACGGTGACGTGCTCGCGCATGCGCTGGTCGATGCGCTCGCCGGCGCGCTCGCCGACGGCGACCTCGGCACCCACTTCCCCGAGGACGATCCCGAGGCCGAGCACGCGTGCAGTCTGGACTTCGTGATCGAATTCGGCCGGCGGATCCGCGCACGTGGCTTCGAGGTCACCTCGCTGGACAGCTTCGTCGTCCTCGGGCCGGTCCGGCTCCGTCCCTACCTGGACGCCATGCGCACCCGACTCGCCGGCGCGTTGGAGATCGACCCCGACCGGGTGTCGGTGAAGGCCCGCTCGAACGACGGCCTCGGACTGGAAGGCCGCGGCGAGGCGGCCAGTGCACAGGTGGCCGTGCTACTGCGGCGTACGGGTGGGTAAGGATGGGACCAAACCGTGCCGGGGCCGGTCGCGCGGAGCCCCGCCCGCCGGACCGACCCCACCACGACCAACCACCCGAGACGATCTGCACCGAGATAAGGAACCTGACGCCTCATGACCGATGCCGCCGCCCGCCCGCCCGCGATCACCGTCGAGGCCCGACTGCAGCCACGCTTCGATGAGATCCTCACCGCGGACGCCCTGGACTTCGTGGCCGAGCTCGCCCGTCGCTTCGGGCCGCGTCGCGACGCGCTGCTGCAGGCCCGCGCCGATCGATACGCGGCGGGTTCACCCGGCGCGACCCTTCGATTCCGCGACGACACCGCGGCCGTACGTGACGACCCGGCCTGGCGGGTGGCCGCGCCCGCCCCCGGCCTGGCCGACCGGCGCAGCGAGATGACCGGGCCGACCACTCGCAAGATGGTGATCAACGCCCTCAACTCCGGCGCGCGGGCGTGGATGGCGGACTTCGAGGACGCCACCTCGCCGACGTGGTTCAACGTGGTGGACGGCCAACTCAACCTCTACGACGCCATCCGCCGCCAGATCGACTTCACCGACGAGCGCGGCAAGCGGTACGAGGTCGGGGAGTCGACCCCGACGATCCTGGTCCGGCCCCGCGGCTGGCACCTGGACGAGCGGCACCTCACCCTGGGCGGCGCGCCCGTGCCGGGCGCGCTCGTCGACTTCGGCCTCTACTTCTTCCACAACGCCCAGACCTTGATCACCCGCGGCGCGGGGCCGTACTTCTACCTGCCCAAGCTGGAGTCCCACCTCGAGGCCCGGCTGTGGAACGACGTGTTCGTCCTCGCTCAGGAACGGCTGGCGATCCCCTACGGCACCATCCGTGCCACCTGTCTGATCGAGACCACCCCGGCGGCCTTCGAGATGGAGGAGATCCTCTACGAGTTGCGCGACCACTCGGCCGGGCTGAACGCCGGACGCTGGGACTACATCTTTTCCATGATCAAGAACTTCGCCGAGTCGGCGGACCACCTGCTGCCCGACCGCAGCCAGGTGACCATGACCTCGCCGTTCATGGCCGCGTACGCGCAGCTGCTGGTCAAGACCTGTCACCGGCGGGGCGCCCACGCGATCGGCGGGATGGCCGCCTTCGTGCCCAGCAAGGCCGACCCCGCGGCCACAGCCGCCGCCCTGGACAAGACCACCGCCGACAAGACCCGGGAGGCCGCGGCCGGTTTTGACGGCTCCTGGGTGGCGCACCCCGCGCTCGTCCAGAGTTGCGCCGACGCCTTCACCGCGGTGCTGGGAGAGGCGCCGAACCAGCTCGCCCGCCAGCGCGACGACGTCACGGTGACCGGTGCGCAGCTGGTCGACGTGAGTTCGACCCCGGGCACCATCAGCGTCGCGGGTGTCGCGACCAACCTGCGGGTCAGCCTGGAGTACCTCACGGCCTGGCTGGGCGGTGCCGGCGCCGTGGCCATCGACCACCTGATGGAGGATGCGGCCACGGTGGAGATCTCCCGGATGCAGATCTGGCACTGGCTGCGGCACGGGGCCCGCACCAGCGATGGCACACCGGTCACTCCCGACCTGGTGGCGGGCCTGCTGGACCAGGAGGTCGCGCGGCTCGCGGCGGCCGCCGACGAAGGGGGCCGGGAGCGGCTCGCCGCCGCCCGCGACGTGCTCGAGGTCGCGTGCCTGCGGCCGACCTGGCCGGACTTCTTCACCAGCTACGCCTACGACCGCTATCTCCTCGACGCCTGAGCCGAGACACCGATGCCGGGGGACCACACCAGTTTGCGCCACGGGGAGGCGCAGCGCCGCGGCGCGCAGCTCAGGATCGACCGCACCCTGATCGAGCTGGACCTGCGAGGGGCCGGAGAGGATTCCTTCGGCTCCAGGACCACCATCGAGTTCGCCGGCACCGGGGGGCAGACCTGGCTCGACTTCCGGGGGATCGCGTTGACCGCGGCGACCCTGAACGGTGCCCCGCTCGACCTCGCCGACTGGCGGGACGGGCGACTCTGGCTGCACGATCTCGACCCGGACAATGTCGTGGTCGTCGAAGGGCGGATGCCCTACACCAGCCACGGCGAGGGGATGCACCGCCACGTCGACCCCGAGGACGGGCGCAGCTACCTGTACGCGATGTCGTTCCTGGACGCGGCGCCGCTATGGTTCGCCTGCTTCGACCAGCCCGACCTGAAGAGTGCCTACGAGCTGCGGGTGCGGGCGCCCGCGGACTGGACGGTCATCGGCAACGGACCCGCCACCCGCACCGGTGAGGGCGAATGGACGATCGCCGCCACGCAGCGGTTGGCGACCTACTTCGTGACTCTGGTCGCCGGCCCGTACGCCTCGGTCTACGCCGAGCACGACGGCATCCGACTCGGCCTGCACGCGCGGGAATCGCTTCGCCGGCAGCTGAGGATCGAGGCGGAGGACCTGCTCGAGGTCACCCGGCAGTCGTTCGACTACTTCCACGCCAGCTTCGGCACCCGCTATCCGTTCGGGGAGTACCACCAGGCGTTCGTGCCCGACTTCAACGCCGGGGCGATGGAGAACCCCGGCTGCGTGACGCTGCGGGACAGCATGATCTTCCGCGGCCGGGCGACGGCCACCGAGCGCGGCCGCAGGGCCGGTGTCGTGGCCCACGAGATGGCCCACATGTGGTTCGGCGACCTGGTCACCATGCGGTGGTGGGACGACCTGTGGCTGAACGAGTCCTTCGCCGAGTACCAGGCGCACCAGTGCTGCACCGAGGCGACCCGCTATCCGCAGTGGGTGGACTTCGGCATCGTGCGCAAGGACTGGGGCGCGGTGGCCGACCAGTCACCATCCACCCATCCCGTGGCCGGCAACGGGGCCGAAAACGCCGAGGCGGCGCTGCAGTCGTTCGACGGAATCTCCTACGCCAAGGGCGCCGCCGTGTTGAGGCAGCTGGCGAGCTACCTGGGTGAGGAGGTGTTCCGCGCCGGGCTGCGGACCTACTTCGGCTCGGTACGCGTTCGGCAACGCCAGCTTCGCCGACCTCATCGCCTGTTGGACGCAGGCGGGCGGGCGCGATCTCGACCGCTGGGCCGAGAGCTGGCTGCGCACGTCCGGCCTGGACACGATCGAGGTGCGCGGCGAGCTCCCCGACGTCAGCCTGGCCAGCCGCGGACCCGACGGTCCGAGCCGCCGCCGGCACGCCATCACGGTGGCCGCGATCGACCGGCACGGCGCCGTCCGTCCGGTCTCCACCGTGACCCTCGGCCACGAGCCCGTGCCGGTGCGGGTGCCCAACGGCGCCGTCCTGGTCCTCCCGGACGCGACCGATCAGACCTGGGCCAAGATCAGGTTCAGCCAGGGGGACTGGTCCGGCCTGTCCGCGGTGCTCCCGCTGGTCACCGACGAACTGGCGCTGGTGGTCCTCTACAACACCATCCGGGACAGTGTCCGCAACGCCGAGCTGGCGCCCGAGGTGGCGCTGGACCTCTGTTGTGCGGGCCTGCCCCGGCTCGGATCCGTCGCGATCATGACGTCGGTGCTGCAGTTCGCCCTCGATCAGCTCGCCGGGGCCTACTGCCCGGCGGAGGGGAGGTCGGCCCGGACCGCGGTCGTGCACGCCCTGGCGCGCGACCTGCTCGCCGGCAGTCCGTCCGGGTCCGATCGCCAGCTCACCGCGTTCCGGGTGACCGTGCGCAGTGCCACCGACGACTGGCTGTTGCGCCGCTGGTCCGCCGGCGAACAGCTGCCGCCGGGC
Organism: uncultured Actinomycetota bacterium; assembly: GCA_963726625.1. Taxonomy (GTDB): domain Bacteria; phylum Actinomycetota; class Actinomycetes; order Propionibacteriales; family Propionibacteriaceae; genus Microlunatus. Next base: position 192,021 of record CAVSDA010000015.1, on the reverse strand, counting down.
ATCAGCCTGGACCCCGAGCTGGGGTGGCGGATCGTCCACCGGCGCGCCGCCGTCGGGGCGGATCCGCGCTGCATCTCCGAGGCGCTGGCGCGGGACAGCAGTGCGTCGGCGGTGGTGCACGCCACCCGGGCGCGCGCCGCGCGGCCGGACCCCGACGCGAAGGCCGCCGCGTGGCGGGCGGTGATGCAGCCCTCGAGCTACAGCGCGTACGAGATCTACGCGTTGTGCGAGGGGTTCTTCGAGCCGGAGCAGACCGAACTGACCCTCCCGTACGCGGAACGCTACTTCGACGAGATCCGCGCCAGCGCGTCGTTCCGGAACGGCTGGTCGCTGGGCGAGGTGGCCGCAAAGGCGTATCCGTGGTCGGTGACCACACGCGGAGGTGCTGGCGCGCGCCGACGCTGCCCTGTCCGGAGACCTGGCGGGGCCCGTACGGCGGGCGATGGTGGACGGCACGGACAAGCTGCGCCGTGCGGTCACCGCTCTCCACGCATTCCCGAGCAGCAGCGCCGCTGAACTGACAGCATGGATGAGGTGCAGCCCGGCCCGTTGAAAATCGTCTTCGCCTCGCTCGGCGCCTACGGACACCTCTACCCGATGATGCCGCTCGCCCTGGCCTGCCGAGACGCCGGACATGACGTGGTGGTGGCGACGGGCGCCGACGTGACCGCGGACCGGTTGCCGCCACCATGATCGCGCTGTGTGAGGTCGAACGCCCGGGCTGATCGTCTACGACCAGGCAGAATTCCGGGGCCGGCGTGGCCGCTCACGTGCTCGGGGTGCCCGCAGCCGCGTACGCCATCGGGCTCGTCCTTTCGTCTACGGTCTGGTGCATCCGCAGACCATCCGCTACCACCGCGGGCTGGCTGTCGGCTCCCCGGCAGCGCCCGCGCGTCTACGTGACCCTCGGCACGGTGTCCTTCGGCGCGGTGGAGGTGCTGCGACGGGCCCTGATCGACCTCAGTTCGCTGGACGTGGACGTGCTGGTCACGGTCGGTCCGGACGGGGACCCGGCGGCCCTGGGTGAGCTGGCCGACCTGGGCGAGCGGGTCCACGTCGAGCGTTTCGTGGCCCAGTCGGCCGTGCTGGATCTGGTCGACCTGGTCGTGCACCACGGGGGCACGGGAACCGTGCTGGGCGCGCAGCCGAGATCGCTGCGATGCGGCCGCCGGCCGAGGTGGTCACCGACCTGGTCGGACTTGCCGGCGCCTGAGTCCGGAAGCGGAGCCGCCGGATCGACGGTGCCGGTACGTGGTGCGAACCGCGCCGGTGGCTAGAGGAGCGCTAGACCAGCTTCCAGGCCTCGCTCAGCACGTGCCTGAGCACCCGCTCCATCTCGTCGAACTCGGTCTGGCCGCAGATCAGCGGCGGCGCCACCTGCACCACCGGATCGCCGCGGTCGTCGGTCCGGCAGTAGAGCCCGTTCTCGAACAGGGCGCCCGCGACGTAGCCGCGCAGGATCCGCTCGGTGTCGGCTGCGTCGAACGTCTGCTTGGTGGCCTGGTCCTTGACCAGTTCGACAGCGTAGAAGTAGCCGTCACCGCGTACGTCGCCGACGATCGGCAGGTCGTAGAGCCGCTCCAGCGTCTGCCGGAGGGCGTTCTCCTGCCGCAGCACGTTGCCGAAGAGGTCCTCGCGCTCGAAGATGTCCAGGTTGGCCAGCGCCACCGCGCAGGACACCGGGTGCCCGCCGAAGGTGTAACCGTGCGGGAAGGTGGTGTTGCCGTGGGCGAAGGGTTCGAAGATCCGGTCGGAGATGATCGCGGCGCCGAGCGGTGAGTAGCCGGAGGTGAGCCCCTTGGCGCTGGTGATGATGTCGGGCACGTAGCCGTACTTCTGGGAACCGAACATGGTGCCCAGGCGCCCGTACGCGCAGATCACTTCGTCGGAGACCAGCAACACGTCGTAGGCGTCGCAGATCTCCCGCAGCCGCTCGAAGTAGCCCGGCGGTGGTGGGATGCACCCGCCGGCGTTCTGCACCGGCTCCACGAACACGGCCGCGACGCTGTCCGGCCCCTCCTGCAGGATCGCCTCCTCGACCCGGTTGGCCGCCCAGAGACCGAACTGCTTCTCGTCGGCCGCCAGCAGGTCGGGCGCCCGGTAGAAGTTGGTGTTGGGCACCCGGAAGCTGCCCGGCACCAGCGGCTCGAACGGGTGTTTGAAGCCGGGAACGCCGGTGATCGACAGCGCCCCCTGGGTGGTGCCGTGATAGGCGATGGCCCGGGAGATGACCTTGGTCTTGCCGGGTTTACCGGTCAGCTTGAAGAACTGCTTGGCCACCTTCCACGCCGTCTCGACCGACTCGCCGCCGCCGGAGGAGAAGAAGACCTTGTTCAGGTCGCCCGGAGCCTGCGCCGCCAGGCGATCAGCCAACTCGATCGCGGTCGGGTGGGCGTAGGACCAGATCGGGAAGTACGCGAGCTTGCGGGCCTGAGCGGCCGCGGCCTCGGCCAACTCGGCACGGCCGTGCCCCACCTGGACCACGAACAGGCCGGACAGGGCGTCCAGGTAGCGTCGGCCCTCGGTGTCGTAGATGTAGGCGCCCTCGCCGCGCTCGATGGTGGGAACGGGGCGGTTCTGGTACGCGGACATGCGGGTGAAGTGCATCCACAGGTGCTCCGCGGCGTTGGCTGCAACGGACATGAGTTCGATCGTCGCAGATCTCGGCCCGACTCGGCCAGAGAGGTGGTCGCGACGGAGAATCCTGCCCGTCTCGAACCACTCGAGCGGCTTGATCGGGCAGCTCGACCCTGTCGCCGTTAAGGTGGGGCCCGTACGATCGGGCCCGCACATCACAATCATGTTGCGCCGAGGTCGCCCTGCGCCGACAAGTATTGTGGTTGTTAGTTTGGTGGCCTACAACTGTTCCATTCGATGCGCGATGCCTCGTAGATGCTGCGCACACCTGACGAATGCGTCCGCTCTGGACGCGACCCCTTGGAGGAGGACCACGGATGCGAGCAAGAACTCGCGGAATGGCCGTTGCCGCACTGAGCTCGATCGCCTTGCTGGCGAGCGCGTGCGGTGGCGGCGGTACGACGTCGGAACCCGGCACGAGTCAGGGAGGGGGGACCGGCGGGGAGATCAGCATCAGGGGCTGCACGCCGGAGAATCCGTTGATCCCCGGTGCGACCAGTGAGGTCTGCGGCGGCGACGTGATCGACGCGATGACGGCCAAGCTCGTGCACTACGACGCCGAGACGGCCGCTCCGACCAACGACATCGCGGAGTCCATCGAGAGTGCGGACAACCAGACCTTCACGGTGAAGCTCAAGCAGGGCTACAAGTTCCACGACGGCACCGAGGTGAAGGCCAAGAACTTCGTCGACGCCTGGAACTACACGGCGGCCGCGAAGAACGGCCTGGCCGGGAGCTACTTCTACGCGCCCGTCGAGGGTTACGGCGACACCCAGTGCGGGTCCGACGCCGCGGGCAAGAGCGATTGTGCCGCCAAGCCGGCCAAGACCGAGAAGTTGAGCGGCCTGGCGGTGGTGGACGACCACACCTTCACCATCAAGACCACCGAGAAGGTGTCGAACCTGCCGGTGCGGCTGGGCTACTCGGCCTTCGCGCCGCTGCCTGACTCGTTCTTCGCCGACCCGAAGGCCTTCGAGGACAAGCCGGTCGGCGCCGGGCCGTTCAAGCTCGACAGCAAGTCGACCACCGAGATGGTGCTGACCAAGTTCGCCGACTATTCCGGTGAGTTCAAGCCGAACGTGGACAAGGTGACGTTCCGGATCTACGCCGAGATCTCGGCCGCGTACGCCGACGTGGTGGCCAACAACCTCGACTTCACCGCGCAGATCCCTCCGGACCAGCTGGTCGCCGCGGCGTACCAGTCGGACCTGCCCGACCGCAACGGCATCCAGGAGACCGGCATCCTGGCCTGGATCACCTTCTCGCCGGTGGACAGCCAGCTCAAGGACAACGTCGCGCTGCGCAAGGCCATCTCCCGGGCCATCGACCGTGACCTGATCGCCAAGCAGATCTTCGACGGCACGGTGACCCCGAGCGACGGCTGGGTGTCTCCGGTGGTCGACGGCTACAAGGCGGGGGCGTGCGGTGATTCGTGCACCTTCGACGCGCAGGCGGCCAAGAGCGCCTACGACGCGGCCGGCGGCTACAAGGGCACGTTGACCATGACCTACAACAACGACGGGGCAGGCAACAAGGCCTACGCCGAGGCGGTCTGCAATTCGGTCAAGAACACCCTCGGCCTGGATTGCCAGGCGGTGGGAACGGTGGACTTCGCCACGTTCAACAAGCAGATCGACGGTGGCGACCTGAAGGGCATGTTCCGCAGCGGCTGGCAGATGGACTACCCCTCGATCGAGAACTTCCTCACCCCGATCTACGCCAAGGGTGCGGACTCGAACTGGTCGAAGTACGACAACCCGGAGTTCCAGCAGTTGCTCACCCAGGCGGCGGCGGCACCCTCGGTGGACGAGGCCAACGCGCTCTATCAGCAGGCGGAGGCCCTGCTCGGGCAGGACTTCCCGACCGCTCCGCTGTGGGCGCGCGCCACGGTCTACGGCTTCTCCGACAAGGTGACCGACGTGAAGGTTTCGGCGTTCGGCACGCTCGACCTGTCGTCGATCAAGAAGAAGTGACCGGTTCGCTGAGGAGCTAGGACAACCCTGGTGGCGGCCCGCCGTCGTCTTCGGCGGGCCGTCGCTAGGGTGAACGCAGTCTCAGTCTCCATCGTCGCGGCGACCGCTCCGCCGGTGGCGTCTCCAGCAGGAGGGGTGTGACGTGGGCAAATACATCATCCGGCGACTGCTTCAGATGATCCCGGTGATCATCGGGACGACCTTCATCATCTACGCCGCGGTGTTCGCACTCGGCGACCCGACCGTCGGGCGCTGTGGTGAGCGGGCCTGCCCGCCCGGCTACATCGCCGCGTTCCGCGCCGAGTACAACCTCGACAAGCCCCTGCTGGTGCAGTACGCGCTCTACATGGGCGACGTCGTACGGGGTGACCTCGGGACGAACTTCTTCGGCAACGAGGTGTCGGAGGAGTTGCTGGTCCGCTGGCCCACCACGATCAAGCTGGGCCTGATGGCGCTGCTGGTCGAGACGGTGATCGGCATCACGGCCGGCGTGCTCGCCGGCATCCGGCGCGGCCGTTTCGTCGACAACCTGGTCACGGTGAGCACCCTGTTCGTGATCTCGGTGCCGGTGTTCGTGATCGGCGGCGTGCTGCAACTGGTTCTCGGCATCCGGCTCGGGCTGTTCCCGGTGACCTCCACCCAGGGCACGATCTACCAGTTGATCATGCCCGCGCTCGTCCTGGGCTCGGTGTCGATCGCCTACGTCGCCCGGCTGACCCGGACGAACCTGGTGGAGAACCTGAGCTCGGACTACGTCCGCACCGCCAAGGCCAAGGGGCTGACCCGGAGCAGAACCGTCGGGGTGCACACGCTGCGGAACTCCTTGATCCCGGTCGTCACCTACATCGGTATCGACGTCGGCGCGCTGATGGGCGGTGCCGTGGTCACCGAGCGCATCTTCAACGTCAACGGCGTCGGCAACTTCTTGTTCCGCAGCATCTCGCAGAAGGACGGCACCTCGGTCGTGGGCACCATCGTCTGCCTGGTGCTGATCTACCTGTTGTTCAACCTGCTCGTCGACATCCTGTACGGCGTGTTGGACCCGAGGATCTCCCATGACTGACACCACTGGTTCCCGCGGGGTGGAAGTGAAGGCCGAGGCGAAGGGCGCCTTCGGCCCCGAAGGCGAGGCGGCCGAGCAGGCCCGCTCGCTGTGGTCCGACGCCTGGCGGGAGTTGAGGCACAAGCCGCTGTTCTGGATGTCGCTGGGACTGATCGTCGTCTTCGCCCTGATGGCCATCGCTCCCCAGTTGTTCACCAGCACCGACCCCGACACCGCCGATCTGCGGAGGTCGCGGGAGACGCCGTCGTCCGCGGCGTGGTTCGGCCGGGACAACCAGGGCTACGACATCTACGCGCGGACCGTCTACGGGGCGCGGGCCTCCATCCTGGTCGGAGTGATGACCACGGCGTTCACGCTGGTGGTCGGCTCGTTCGTCGGCATCATCTCCGGCTACGTCGGCGGGTGGCTGGACGCGCTGATGAGCCGGATCGGGGAGATCTTCCTCGGCATCCCGCTGCTGCTCGGCGGCATCTTGTTCCTGTTCGTCTTCCCCAGCAATCCGCTGACCACGCCGTTCATCGTCCAGGTCGGCAAGGTGGCGCTGGTGATCGGGCTGCTCGGGTGGCCGAGCATCGCCCGGCTGATGCGGTCGTCGGTGCTCCAGGTCAAGCCCCAGGACTACGTCCAGGCCGCGCGAGCGCTCGGGGCCTCGCCGGCCCGGATCGTGCTGTCGCACATCCTGCCGAACTCCCTCGCTCCGGTGATCGTGGTCTCCACCATCAACCTCGGTGTCTACATCGCCATCGAGGCGACGCTGTCCTTCCTCGGGATCGGCCTGCAGCCGCCGGCCATCTCCTGGGGGATCGCCATCTCCGAGGCCTCCGGCATCGGGTTCATCCGCTCGGTGCCGCACATGCTGATCTTCCCGAGCATCTTCTTGTCGTTGACCGTGCTCGCGTTCATCATGCTCGGTGACGCCGTCCGGGACGCCCTCGATCCCAAGCTGCGCTAGGAGCTGCACCAGTGAGCGAGTCGACACGCACGGTGGAGGAACTGGGCGGGACCAGCAAGTGGCGGACCCGCAACGGACGGCTGTTGGAGGTCGACGACCTACGGGTCGAGTTCCGCACCCGGCAAGGGGTGGCCAAGGCGATCAACGGAGTGTCGTTCGAACTCGACGAGGGTGAGACGCTGGCCATCCTCGGGGAGTCCGGCTCCGGCAAGTCGGTCACCGCGCAGGCCGTGATGGGCATCCTCGACACCCCGCCCGGCTACGTCACCGGTGGGCAGATCCGCTACTGCGGTACCAACCTGCTGACCCTGTCCGAGGTGGCCCACCGCGAGATCCGCGGACCGGAGATCTCCATGGTCTTCCAGGACGCCCTGAGCGCGCTCAACCCGGTCTTCCCGGTCGGCTGGCAGATCGCGGAGATGTTCCGCAAGCACCGCGGCGCGAACAAGACCGACGCGCATGGCCGAAGCGGTCCGGCTGATGGAGCGGGTGCAGATTCCGGGGGCCAGGAGCCGGGTGAAGGCGTACCCGCATCAGTTCTCCGGGGGCATGCGGCAGCGGATCATGATCGCGATGGCCATCGCCCTCGACCCCGCGGTGCTGATCGCCGACGAACCCACCACGGCTCTGGACGTCACCGTCCAGGCCCAGATCATGAAGCTGCTGAAGGAACTGCAGGAGGAGCGCCGGATGGGTCTCATCCTGATCACCCACGACCTCGGCGTGGTCGCCGACGTCGCCGACCGGATCGCGGTGATGTACGCGGGGCGGATCGTCGAGCAGTCCGATGTGTTCGACCTCTACGCCCGGCCCGCCCACCCCTACACCGAGGGGCTGCTGAAGTCGATCCCGCGCATCGACCAGAAGGGCCAGGGCCTGGCCGCCATCGGTGGCCTGCCGCCCAATCTGATGCGCATTCCGCCGGGCTGCCCCTTCCATCCACGGTGCGACTACTCCGAAGACGTCTGTCGCTCGGATCCGCCGCCTGCGCTGCGGGAGGTCGGCCGTCACCGGCTCGCCGCCTGCCACTTCGCCGAGACTGTGCTGGCCGGGGGAACCACCCCATGAGCGGCGAGGTCATCCTCAAGGCCGAGGACCTGGTCAAGCACTATCCCATCAGGGCGGGAGTCCTGCGCCGCACGGTCGGTCACGTGCAGGCCGTCGACGGCGTCTCCTTCGAACTCTTCAAGGGCGAGACGCTGGGCATCGTCGGGGAGTCGGGCTGCGGGAAGTCGACACTGGGCCGGATGCTGATGCGGCTGGAGGAGCCGACCGGCGGCAAACTCACGTTCGACGGCGTGGACGTCTACGCCCAGAAGGGCGCCGCGATGCGGCGGCTCCGGCGCGACATCCAGATCGTCTTCCAGGATCCGTACACCTCGCTCAACCCGCGCAAGACCGTCGGCGACATCGTCGGCGAGCCCTTCGAGATCCACCCGGATGCGGTGCCGCGCGGTGGTCGCCGACGCCGGGTGCAAGAACTCCTGGAGCTGGTCGGCCTCAGTCCCGAGCACATCAACCGCTATCCGCACCAGTTCTCCGGCGGCCAGCGGCAGCGGATCGGCATCGCCCGCGGCGTCGCGCTCAATCCCGAAGGTGATCATCTGCGACGAGCCGGTCTCGGCCCTCGACGTCTCGGTGCAGGCGCAGGTGGTCAACCTGATGGAGCGGCTGCAGGACGAGCTCGGGCTGGCGTACATCTTCATCGCGCACGACCTGTCGGTGGTGCGGCACATCTCCGACCGGGTCGGCGTGATGTACCTCGGCAAGCTGGTCGAGATCGGCGACGAGGAGCAGATCTACACCCGGCCGACCCACCCGTACACCCAAGCCCTGCTGTCGGCGGTACCGGTGCCCGATCCCACGCTGCGCCACGCCCGCGAGCAGATCGTGCTGACCGGGGACGTCCCCAGCCCCGCCAACCCGCCGTCGGGCTGCCGCTTCCACACCCGCTGCTGGAAGGCGCAGGACAAGTGCGCCGTGGAGGAGCCCCTGCTGATCCTGCGGCCCGACTCGGTCACCGCCCACGAGTCGGCCTGCCACTTCGCCGAGGCGCGCCAGGTGGTGTAGCGGGGCGCATAGGGTATGGGCCGTGACTGATGGTACGGCGGACCGGCGCCTGATGCTGGTGCATGCGCACCCCGATGACGAGACGATCAACAACGGCGCGACCATGGCGCGGTACGTGGCCGAGGGTGCGGCCGTGACGTTGGTGACGTGCACCCTCGGTGAGGAAGGTGAGGTGTTGGTCGCCGACCTGGTGCACCTCGCCGCAGATCAGGGTGACGAGCTGGGGGCGCACCGGCTGGAGGAACTCACGGCGGCGATGCGCATCCTCGGGGTCAGCGACTACGTCCGGCTCGGCGGGGACGGCCGGTTCCGGGACTCCGGGATGTCCTACGACGATCGCGGACGCGTGATCGCGCGTGACGTGCTCCGGCCGGGGATCTTCTGGACCACCGATCTCCTCGAGGCGGCGAACGAGTTGGTGCCGCTCATCCGGGACCGGCGACCGCAGGTGGTCGTCACCTACAACGAAGTAGGCAACTACGGCCATCCCGACCACGTTCAGGCCCACCGGGTGGCGATGTACGCCGTCCAGCTGGCGGGGGCGACCTGCTACCGCCCCGACCTGGGCGAGCCCTGGCAGGTGTCGCGGGTGTTGTGGACCACGATCAGCCGCAGCCGGGCGATCGCCGGGATGAAGCTGATGCGCGAGGCGGGGGTGACCGAGGAGTTCGGCTTCGACCCGGAGGACCGGACCATACCGATGCTCTCCGACGATTCCGACATCGCCGCCGCGATCGACGGGACGCCCTGGATCGGGCAGAAGATCGCCGCGATGCACGCGCACGCGACCCAGATCCTCGCCGACGGCCCGTTCTTCGCCGGCTCGGACGTGCTCGGCGACGGCCGCTGGTCGCAGGAGTGCTATCAGCTCGCCGTGGGCGTGCCGTTCCCCGGCGACGGATGGGCCGACGACCTGTTCGCCGGTCTGGACCAGCACCTAGGTGACTGACATCTCGGCCGTCCCCGGCTCCGCCGACGCGCTCCGTGAGGTGATGGGGCATTTCGCCTCCGGCGTGACGATCGTCACCGCGGTACGTGACGGCGTACGGCACGCCATGACGGCGACCGCGGTGTCGTCGGTGTCGCTCGATCCGCCACTGGTGCTGGTCTGCGTCAGCCGGACCAGTCGCTTCCACCGGGCCGTGATGGACGCCGGGTCGTGGGGCATCTCCCTGCTCCGGGCTGATCAGGAGCACCTCGCGCGCCACTTCGCCCACCGCGGACGCAACCTGTCGACCCAGTTCGACCAGGTGCCGCACACCGTGCTCGAACCGGCCGGTACGCCGGTCATCGACGACGCGCTGGCCTGGATGGAGTGCAGCACCTACGCCCAGCACGACGGCGGTGACCACACCATCCTGGTGGGCCAGGTGATGCGCGCCAGCGCGGCCGGCGGCCTCGACGATCAGGCTCCGGCCGCGCCGCTGACGTACTATCGGGGCGCCTATTCAGCACTGCCGGCCGAGGAGATGTGGACCGTTCGTGAGCTTTGACGCCCCCCGGAACGACGCAGGCACCGGACGACGCCCAGATCCGACGACCCCAGATCCGATGACACCGTGATCCGGGGACGTCCGGCGCTGAGCGCGACCCCGCCTGCCGGGGAAGCAGGCCCGCTCCGGACGGGGCCGGGTCGTCGCCGCCGTGCTCGGCACGCTGCTCGTGCTCGCCGTCGGGCTCTACGCCGTCGGCTACTTCATGGCCGGCGACCACCTGCCCAAGAACGCCGAGGTCTCCGGAGTGTCGGTCGGCGGCCTGGACCGGGCCGCCGCGATCGAGAAGCTCACGGCCGAACTCCGACCCCGGGCCACCGAACCGATCGAGGTGACCGTGAACGGGCAGCCGGCGCAGGTGCTGCCCGCCGACGCCGGTCTGGTGGTCGACTACGAGGCGAGTGTCGATGCCGCCGGCGGTGGTCGCAGTGCGGACCCGCGGCACATCGTCAAGGTGCTGACCGGCGGCTCGGCGAGTCGCGCCGTGGTCGCGGTCGACCAGGACAGAACTGGACGCCGCGGTCGCTGCGCTGGCCGGCACCAGCGATCGCCAACCCCGGGACGCCGCCATCGTCTACGACGGCACCAAGGTCAAGCTCACCAAGGCGCAGCCGGGGGTGACGCTCCAGCGGCAGGCCGCGGCCACCGTGCTCGTCGACAGCTTCCTCACCGCGACCACGCCGGTCGAGCTTCCGGCCGACGTGGCGGAGCCGGACATCACCGACGACGAGGCAGGCCAGGTGGCGACCAACCTCGCCCGGCCGGCTGTGGCCGGTCCGGTGCGCGTCAAGGCCGGGGCTGCGGGCACCTTCGACGTCACCCCGGCCATGATCGCCAAGGCCTTGACCTTCGTCCCCCGCAACGGCACGCTCGCCGCCGACCTGGACGCAGCCGCACTTCGCGCCGGCGCCGAGCCTGCGGTGAAGAAGGTGGAACTGACCCGGCCGCGCAACGCCACGGTGAAGCTGGTGGGCGGCAAGCCCACCGTCGTGCCGGCCATCGACGGCACCAACGTCGCCGCCGAGGATCTGAAGAAGGCGGTCGAGCCCGTGCTGACGGCCACCGGATCGGCACGCAAGGCCGACGTCAAACTGACCGGAGCCAAGGCCACGTTCTCCACCGAGGACGCGAAGAAGCTCGGCATCAAGCAGGTGACCGGACAGTTCACCACGTACTACCCCTACCTGCGCTACCGCGACGTGAACCTCGGACGAGCGGCGGAACTGATCAACGGGACCGTGTTGAAGCCCGGGGAGACGTTCTCGCTCAACAAGATCGTCGGCGAGCGGACCGCGTCCAACGGCTTCGTCAAGGGCTTCATCATCAAGGGGGGCAAGTTCAAGGAGGAGTTGGGCGGCGGCGTCTCCCAGAGCGCGACCACGACGTACAACGCGATGTTCTTCGCCGGCCTCAAGGACGTGGAACACCAGCCACACACCCTCTACATCGACCGGTACCCGCCGGGGCGGGAGGCGACGGTCGCCTGGCCCACGCTGGACCTGAAGTTCACCAACGACACCAAGTACGGGGTGCTGGTCCAGGCCTTCCGCGTCTCGGGGGCCGGAAGCGGCCGCGGCTCGATCACGGTACGGATGTGGTCGACCAAGACCTACGACAAGGTGGAGTCGACCACCCCGAGGAAGTCCAACTTCACCACGGGCCGCGACCTCGAGGACGACTCGTCGGACTGCGTGCCGATGACCCCGGTGCGGGGCTTCGACGTGAACTACCAGCGACTGTTCTACCGCGGCGGCGCGGTGGTCAAGCGGGAGAACTTCTTCTGGCGCTACGCCCCGACCGACCGGGTGAAGTGCGTCTGATCCTGGCCGGGCCGGTCAAGGCTGGAGGATCTCGAGCCTGATCAGGGCCACCTCGCCGACGTCCAGGCCCTCGGCGCGGCGGACCGCCCGTTTGACGGGCAGCACATAGCAGCCCCGCGTACGGTCGGGAAAGATCGACGTGCGCCAGCGCGAACCGCCGGTGGTGGCCTCCACCCGGACCGAACCGAACCCGCGCCGGGGCAGCGGCGCCTGGGCATCCTCGATGTCGGCCGACTCCTTTTCGGAACCGAGACGAAGATCCAGCTGTCGCCCTGCCGGGCGTCCCACAGCCAGAGCTCGGCCTCGAACTCGATCATCACGCGCGGGCCCTCAATCCTTGGTCGGAGGCGGTGCCAGGTAGTGGTAGCGGTGGTGGCGGACGAACCCGAGCCGCGCGTACGCGTCGAGGGCGGAGGCGTTGGCCGCCGCCACCTGGAGGTAGGCGTAGCGCGCACCCCGGCGGGCCGCCCAATGGCCGAGAGCGCGCACCATGGCCGTTGCCCACCCGCGCCGGCGGTGGTCGTCGCGGGTCCAGACGGAGGCGAGGCCGAGCCAGTCGCCGCTCACGTGGCCGCGGGCGATCCCGGCCAGCTCGCCGGGTGGCTGCCGGAGGCCGCGTCGGAAACGCCGGCGAAGGCGCGAGGGGGATGCCCGTCCAGGATCATCCGCAGCAGGGCCGGGTCGGCCTGGTTGGGCCGGCTCTGCTGGTAGCCCGCCCACCACGACGGCTCGAGGGTCTGCGTCACCACCACTGCGGGGTGGGGGAGGGTGCGGCCGAGCAGGTCGGTCAGCCGTGAAGCGAGCACCTCGGTGGCCACGTAGGTGTCCACCCAGCCGAGGTCGCGCAGCGCTGCGTCCTCCGCCGATCGGGTCACCACCTGGGCCATCGGGGCGATGTCGTGCGCGGCCGCGTACGCCACGATGCGCGCGGCAGCGTCGGGCACCGGCACGCCCGGGTCGCCGAGCGCGTGGCAGGAGTTGGCCCGCCCGGTGAAGCCGCCGCCCGAGCGGAGGGTCCATTCGCCCAGCGGCTCGCTCAGCGCCAGCCACCCGGGCAGCGCGTGCCGCTGGAGTTCGGCCGCGGGCACCCGCCGCGGGTCGCGGCCGCCGGTCGCCGCCGGAACCCGACGGGCAGCCACGATGGTGGCCCGGGAGACGCTCTCGGCCCGCCCGTCGGCGGTGATCAGCCGGACCTCCTCGGGGGTCACCGCCTCCAGCCAGCCGATGGTGTCGGTGGCCGAGCCGTCCGCGAGCCGGGCGCGTACGACCCAGCGCCCGCCCGGCTCGGCGCTGTCGAGCGGTCCGCTCGCGGGCCGGTTCATCGCTCTCCCTTCCGAAGGCCGACCTTAGTGGGGCGGTGGCTGCGGGAGGCGTGATACTTGGTCGAAGGAGTACCCGAACAAGGAGTGTCATCCGTGACGTACGTCATTGCCCAACCCTGTGTGGACCTCAAGGACCGCGCCTGCGTCGAAGAGTGCCCTGTCGACTGCATCTACGAGGGCAAGCGGATGCTGTACATCCACCCCGACGAATGCGTCGACTGTGGCGCGTGTGAGCCCGTCTGCCCGGTGGAGGCCATCTTCTACGAGGACGACACCCCCGAGGAGTGGAAGGAGTACTACAACGCCAACGTGGACTTCTTCACCGATCTGGGCTCGCCGGGTGGCGCGGCGAAGCTGGGTGTGATCGACAAGGATCACCCGCTGATCGCTGCCTTGCCGCCGCAAGAGCACGACGAGTGAGGTTGGCCGCCAGCCTCCCGGACTTTCCCTGGGACACGCTGGCCGCCGCCAAGGCCCGGGCCGCCGCTCATCCGGACGGCCTCGTCGACCTGTCCGTCGGCACGCCCGTGGACCCCACCCCCGCGCTGGGGCGTGAGGCACTGGCGCGGGCCGTGGACAGTCCGGGCTACCCGCTGACCTCCGGCACCGACGAACTCCGCGCGGCGATCGCGGCCTACCTCGCCCGCCGGTGGGGGGCCGAAGGCCTGCGGGCCGACGCGACCCTTCCCGTGATCGGGACCAAGGAACTGGTGGCCTGGCTGCCGACCCTGCTCGGACTCGGCCCGGACGATCTGGTGGTGTACCCGGCGATGGCCTACCCGACCTACCTGGTCGGGGCGCGGCTGGCCGGCTGCCGGTCGGTGGGCTGCGACGACCTGACCGAGCTCGGAGACGAGCGTCCGGCGCTGGTCTGGCTCAACTCACCGGGCAACCCGACCGGGGCGATCCTGCCGTCCGAGGCCCTCGCCGAGCGGGTCGCCTGGGCGCGGGCGCGCGGTGCGCTGCTGGCCTCCGACGAGTGCTACGGCGAGTTCGGCTGGGAGGCCGAACCGGTCTCGGTGCTGCATCCGAGCGTGTGCGGCGCCGATCACCGCGGCCTGCTCGCCGTGCACTCACTGTCCAAGCGCTCCAACCTGGCGGGCTACCGGGCGGGCTTCGTGGCCGGCGACCCCGGCGTGGTGGCGGATCTGCTGGCGGTGCGCAAACACGCGGGGATGATCGTCCCGCGCCCGGTGCAGGAGGCGATGGTGGCCCTGCTCGGCGACCAGGACCACGTCGCCGTCCAGCGGAAGCGGTACCTGGCTCGACGGGCCCTGCTGCGCCCTGCCCTGCAGGCGGCAGGGTTCCGCATCGAGCACTCCGAGGGCTCGATCTACCTGTGGGCCACCCGGGACGAGGACGGCCGCGCCTCGGTCGACTTCCTCGCCGGCCTGGGCATCCTGGCCGCGCCCGGCGACTTCTACGGCCCGGCCGCCGCCCACCACGTACGCCTCGCCTTCACCGCGACCGACGAGCGGGTCGCGGCCGCCGCCACCCGCCTCCTGGACCACGCCCGTCACAGCACCCAGGCGTCCGCCCGTCGCTGAGACCTCGCGCCGCTCCGACTCCCGCGTACCCCGCCCTCCGGCTCCTCCGCTCGCATGGAACCTCGTACCCAGGTTCCTGACGGACCCCAGGTTGCAACGCTCTCGGACGTACCCCCGCCCTCCGCCCCTCCGCATGGAACCCACGTATACGTAGGTTCCTGATGGATTGCACAGGTTGCAACGCGTGCAATGCGCAAGGAATCCACGTATACGTAGGTTTCTCGACGAGTGGGGGCATGGCGCGGTGGGAGTGAGGGCGGATCGGGCGTCGTGGGGCTCGGTCTTGTGCTGTGGCTCCTGCATCCGCACCTTCAGCACGCACCATCGCGAGTACGGCGGGGGAGTGCGGCGGGGAGAGCGTGGCGAGGAGAGCCGGCCGGCACGGGGTGGGGTCAGCGGAGGGTGATCTCGAGGCGCTCGGCGGTCAGGGCGGGGGTGGCGCCGTTCCAGGTGGGCAGGGTGAAGTCGTCGGTCTGCCAGCGCTGGTCGCCGACCGTCACGCTCACCACGCCGTAGTCCTTGGCGTTGGCCACGGCGAAATGGCCGTACGCCCAGGCGAGTGTGTCGCTGCCGGCCTCCACGGTGACCAGTTTGTCCTCGGTGCGGTCGTTGAGCGGGCCGAACGTCTTCTCCATGGCCTTCAGCATCGCCTTCGGGTTGCCCCGCGTGCCGGACCGGTCCAGGCAGCTGAATCCACCCGGCGTCTGGCCGGTGAGGACGCTGGCCAGAGTGCGTGCGTTGGCCTCGTGAGCGCGGTAGGCCTCGGGGTAGCCGCTGCGCTGCACCGCCTGGGCGACGTCGTTGATGTCCCCGGTCTCCCAGTTCTTCACCTTGACCAGTGCGTCGTAGAACTTGCCCGTGGCGTAATAGGGGTCCATCACCTGCTTCTTCGTACCCCACCCCTGCGACGGGCGCTGCTGGAACAGCCCGAGGGAGTCCCGGTCGCCGTAGCTCAGGTTCCGGATCCCGGACTCCTGGTAGACCGTGGCCAGTGCGATCGACGCCGCCCGAGGGACGAGCTTCCGCCGCACCGACATCCCGGCGATGATGGAGGCGAAGTGGGCCTGGTCCGGATCGACGGCGACCGAATGCCCGCCGGCCGTGGCCACGCAGCGCTGCTGACCTGGCACCGGTTCGGTGAGGCCGCGGCTGCGCAACCACCAGAAGCCGGCGACACCGACCGCGAACAGGAGTGCGAGAGCCAGGCCCAGACAACCCATGGTCCGGGCTGCCGTACGCGGGCCGCCGCTACGCGGGCCGCGCGGTACGGCCGGCACTGCCGGGCCCCAGCATGCGGAGCGGGTGCCGGCGACATGTTGGTCAAACGATCACCACGCCCGGATCATCCCGGTCGCGCGCCGCTGGTCAGTTGGCGTGCAGGTCGGCGTTCAGCTCGACCCCGACGCCGACCCGGCGCCGGACCTCGACGGCACCACTCACCGAATTGCGGATGAAGAGCAGACCGGGTTGGCCGGACAGCGTGCGCGCCTTGACCACGTCGCCGCCCGGCAGGGTGACCTTGGTCGCCGCCGTGACGTAGAGCCCGGCCTCCACCACGCAGTCGTCGCCGAGGGCGATACCCACGCCGGCGTTCGCGCCGAGCAGGCAGCGCTCACCGATCGAGATGACTTCGGTGCCCCCGCCGGAGAGCGTGCCCATGATCGAGGCACCGCCGCCGACGTCGGAGTCGCGGCCGACCACGACACCGGCGGAGATGCGTCCTTCGACCATCGAGGTGCCGAGCGTGCCGGCGTTGAAGTTGACGAAACCCTCGTGCATCACCGTCGTGCCCGCCGCCAGGTGCGCGCCCAGGCGGACCCGGTCGGCGTCGGCGATCCGGACCCCCGGCGGCAGCACGTAGTCCACCATCCGGGGGAACTTGTCCACCCCGAAGACGCTCACCTGCCCGTACGCGGCCCGCAACCGGGAGCGCACGAGTTCGAATCCCTCGACGGCGCAGGGCCCGAGGGTGGTCCACACGACATTGGGCAGGACGGCGAAGATGCCGGTCAGGTTGATCGACCGGGGGGCGACCAGTCGGTGGCTGAGCAGGTGCAGTCGCAGGTACGCGTCGGCGGTGGTGGTGGGCGGTGCGTCGAGATCGATCACGGTGCGGACCAGCTCGATCGCCACGTTGCGCGTCTGGTCGGTTCGCTGCGCGGCCGCGAGATCGGGCGGCGGCTCGGCGTCAGTCGCTGGTCCGAGAGCCGGGGCGGGGTAGTAGGTGTCCAACACCCCGGCGGTGTCGTGGACCGTCGCCAGGCCCCAGCCCCAGGCGGGTCGGCCGGCAGGGTCGGCAGCGGCAGTCATGGGGGAGAGCCTAGCGAGTGCCGTACGGCGCCGGCAGCGGCAGGGACGGCGCTGTTAGGGTGCCGCTCGTGCCTGCCGCGCTGGACCTCGAGGGTGATCTGGTGGCCTTGCTGCGCGCTCTGGTCGACGTGGAGTCGGTCAGCGGCAACGAGGCGCCGATCGCCGATCTGGTCGAGCAGGCGCTGGCGCCGTACGCCCACTTGCGGGTGATCCGCGACGGCAACGTCGTGCTGGCCCGGACCGAACTCGACCGCGCCGAGCGCGTGGTCGTCGCCGGACACCTCGATACCGTGCCGGTCGCGGCCAACCTGCCGTCGTGGACGAGTACCGACGCGGCCGGGCGGGAGATCGTCTGGGGACGCGGAACCTGCGACATGAAGGGCGGCGTGGCGGTGCAGCTCGCTGCCGCGGCGGCGCTCGACGCGCCGATCCGCGACGTGACCTGGATCTTCTACGACGGCGAGGAGGTCGAGGAGTCCCGCAACGGCCTCGGCCGGATCGGCCGCGAACGCCCCGACTGGCTGGCCGCGGATTTCGCCGTGCTCTGCGAGCCGTCCAACGCCGGGATCGAGGGAGGCTGCCAGGGCACGCTCCGGGCCATGGTCGACCTGGCCGGCGTGGCGGCGCACTCGGCCCGGGCCTGGATGGGACACAACGCCATCCATGACGCCGGCGCGGTGTTGACCCGGCTGGCGGCGTACGTGCCCCAGCAGGTCGACGTCGACGGCCTGACCTACCGGGAGGGTCTGAACGCGGTCAGGATCAGCGGCGGTATCGCCGGCAACGTGATCCCCGACCGGTGCGAGATCGAAGTGAACTACCGGTTCGCGCCGGACAAGTCCCCGGCCGAGGCGGAGGCGCACGTCCGCGAGGTGCTGGCCGGCTACCCGGTCCGCATCACCGACGCCGCGGCTGGAGCCCGACCGGGTCTGGACCGTCCGGCAGCCGCGGAGTTCCTCGCCGCGGTCGGGGGCCGGGCGAGCGCCAAGTTCGGCTGGACCGACGTGGCGCGCTTCTCCGCGATGGGCATTCCGGCGGTCAACTTCGGCCCCGGCGATCCGAGCAAGGCCCACGCCGACGACGAGTTCTGCCCCGCCGATGAGGTCATCGCCTGCCGCGACGCCCTGGTCCGCTGGCTCGGTGGGCACGCGGTGGCTCGGGGTCGGACATGACCGAAGCGGACAACCGGCAGGTGCAGGGGCCGGTGGTGCGCGGGGACCGGACCATGCAGGCCTCCACCACCGACCAGCGGCTGCTGGAGAGCCGGGGCCCCACCGACTGGGTCCACACCGACCCGTGGCGCGTGCTGCGGATCCAGTCCGAGTTCGTGGAGGGCTTCGGCACGCTGGCCGAGCTCGGTCCGGCGGTGAGTGTCTTCGGTTCCGCGCGTACGCCGCGTGACCATCCGCTCTACGCCCAGGCCGAGGCGTTGGCCGGGCGGCTGAGCCGGGCCGGCCTGACCGTGATCACCGGCGGTGGCCCGGGCATCATGGAGGCCGCGAACAAGGGCGCGGCGCAGGCCGGCGGCGTCTCGGTGGGTCTCGGCATCGAGCTCCCCTTCGAATCCGGGCTCAATCCGTACGTCAACCTCGGCATCAACTTCCGCTACTTCTTCGCGCGCAAGACGATGTTCGTCAAGTACTCCCAGGGGTTCGTGGTGATGCCGGGCGGATTCGGCACGCTGGATGAGTTGTTCGAGGCGCTGACCCTGGTGCAGACGCGGAAGGTGACCAGCTTCCCGGTGGTGCTGTTCGACCGCGGGTACTGGTCCGGTCTGGTGGCGTGGCTGGCGGGGACAGCGCTCGAGCGCGGGACCATCTCCCCGGCGGACCTCGAGTTGGTCACGATCACCGACGACCCCGAGGAGGCGGTTGCGGCCATGCTGGCGCGCCACCCGGGCGATGCGGCCGCGCGCCGCGCCGAGTGACGCGCTGCTGGCCCGGCCACAGGCACGGCTCGGCGTGGCACGATGCACCCATGGAGTGGTTCATCGCGGTGATCGCCGTTCTCGCCCTCGGCGTCGCGTCGATGGCGGCGGCGGGAGGCATGGGTGAGATGAGCAGGGACCCGGTACGCGACACCTTCCAGCAGGACCTGCCGCAGACCCCGCTCACCGCAACCGACCTCTCGACGCTGCGGTTCGGGGTCACCCTGCGCGGGTACGCGATGGGCCAGGTCGACGACGTGCTCGACCGCCTGGGTCGCGAGATCGCCGCCCGGGACGCCCTGATCGCCGAGCTGACCGGTCCGGCCGCCGGTCCGGCCGCCGGTCCGGCCGCCGGCGACCCCGCTGTGCCCGTCTCGCTTGCCCGACGACCCCGCAGCGCCCGACCCCGCCACGCCCGAGCCCGCGTACGCGCCGGCTCCAGCGACCGCGTCGGGCGAGGCCCCGACGGGCACACCACTCGTGAGCGTCCGACTCGAGGTCTCCTACGAGGTCGCGGCGCCGATCGAGCAGGTCTGGGCGATCCTGGTCGACTGGGAGGGGCAGCGGCGCTGGATCCCGCTGACCACGGTCGAGGTCACCACCCCGCACCGGGAGGGCCTGGGGGTGCGCGCTGCCGCCCTCTCGGGCTTCCGGCTCGGCAGGATTCCGCTCGGTCTGCTGGACCGCTTCGTCGTCACCGGCTGGTCGCCGCCGGAAGCGGCCTGGGCGGAGCTGGAGGTGCTGCACCTCGGCCCCTACTTCACCGGCCCGGGTGTGTTCCGGTTGACCGCCCACGGGGCGCTCGGGGCAGGCTCCACCACGGTCACCGCGACCGAACTGTTCGACCTGCCCGGCGGCCGCCCGGTCGAGGCGCTGATCCGCCTCGTGCTACCGCTGATGCGGGTCGGTTTCCGGGCCAGCCTGCGCCAGCTGGCGTCACTCGCGCAGGCATGACCTCCGAGCCGCCGGCGCCCGGCCCCGACGGCCGGCTGCGCTGCCCCTGGGCGCTGTCCGCGCCGGAGTACCTCGCCTACCACGACCACGAGTGGGGCCGACCGGTCACCAGTGTTGCGGGCCTGTTCGAGCGGATGAGTCTGGAGGCCTTCCAGTCCGGGTTGTCCTGGATCACCATCCTGCGCAAGCGCGAGGCCTTCCGGGTGGCCTTCGCCGGATTCGAGCCGGCGCGGGTGGCCGAGTTCGACGAGAGTGATGTGACCAGGTTGCTGGCCGAGCGCGGGATCGTCCGCAACCGGGCCAAGATCGAGGCGACCATCCACAACGCAGCGCTGGTCGCCGACCTCGGCCAGGCGTACGCGCAGGTGATCCTGGGCTACGGAGTGAGCGGCCGGCCGCGGCCCCGACCGGGACAGGAGCGTGCCACCTCGCCCGAGTCGATCGCGCTGGCCAAGGAGTTGAAACGGCTGGGTTTCCGATTCGTCGGGCCGACCACCGCGTACGCCCTGATGCAGGCGGTCGGGCTGGTGGACGACCACCTGGCAGGGTGTTTCGTACCGGTTGCCTCGCGGAATCCGCCCAATTAGCTCCTCCGGCGAGATTAAGACCGCTGACCAGGGCCGCCGAGCAGCCGCGACCCACATCGGTGGGAGGGGAGTCGATGCGGAATAATCGTCCCGGAAGTTGCTGGATCTCAACAGATGAGGATGCGCTATGGCTGCCATGAAACCGCGGACAGGTGACGGCCCGATGGAGGTCACCAAAGAGGGACGCGGGATCGTCATGCGAGTTCCTCTGGAGGGTGGTGGTCGGCTCGTCGTGGAACTCAACGCGGGGGAGGCGGCCGAACTCGCCGGGGCACTGAAGGGCGTCGTCGGATAGTCCGGAGGAGGGCAGGAGCCGGATCCGCATCCGGACACGGCCTGATACGACAACGAGGGCCTGGTCGCACGAGCGACCGGGTCTTTTTTGTTGCCCGCCGCCAGCCCTGGCCCGCCGGCGGCCCGACTGCCAGACTTGCCGAGTGTGACGGCCATGCACCCGAACTGTGTGGCGGTCGACGCGGTCCTCGCCGGGGCCGGACTCGCGGGCCGGGTCCGATTGCTGGCCGAAGCCGCCCCGACCGCCCGGGCCGCCGCGGATCAGCTCGGCTGCCCGGTCGGCGCTATCGCCAACTCCCTCATCTTCTCCACCGGTGACGGGGAACCGCTGCTGGTGCTGACCAGTGGCGCCCACCGGGTCGACGTGGCGCGGGTCGCGGCTCTCCTCGGCAGCCCGATCCGCCGGGCCTCGGCCGACTTCGTCCGCGAGCACACCAGGCAGCCGATCGGAGGCGTGGCGCCGGTGGCCCATCCACGGCCGATCCGGACGTTGGTCGATCGCGACCTCGCCGCGCACGCCGAACTGTGGGCCGCCGGAGGCATTCCGCACGCCGTCTTTCCGATCGTCTATCACGATCTGGTTGCGCTGACGGGCGGCCAGGAGGCCGACGTCGGCTGACACGGGGGGCATTGAAATGGGATCGTGCCGGGCACGGCGTACGGCGGCTGCAGGCCCCACCTCTGCCTAGGTGCACTCGGAAACTCCGGGTGAATCCAGCGGAAGGAACATCGATGTCCCTCACCCGAACGCTGCACCGATCAGCGCTCGCTCTCGCCGTCGCCGCGGCGACCGTCACCAGCGTGCTGGTGGCCGCACCCGCCGCCCAGGCAGCGTCCTGCTCGCTCTCCTGGGGGTCCCTGGCCAAGACCTCCTCGCCGATGACCCAGCGCGTCCTCACCGACGTTCGAGCGGGTCGTCACGCATGTTACGACCGCCTCGTGGTCGACCTTGACGGCGCGGCTCCCGGCACCACCGGTTACGACGTGCGCTACGTGGCCCAAGTGGTGCAGGACGGGTCCGGCGACCCGGTCCCGCTGCGCGGAGGGGCGAGGCTGCAGATCGTGGTGAAAGCTCCGGCGCACGGCGCCGGCGGCTCCGGCTACCATCCGGCAAAGCGGAATGAGTTGGTCGACGTCTCAGCGCTTCTCGACCTTCCGGCAGGTCGCTTTCGCCGGGGACTTCGAGGGCCAGACCACCATCGGCCTGGGCGTGCGAGCCCGGCTGCCGATGCGGGTCACCCGGCTCGCCGGGCCCGGCGCCGGTCAGCGGGTGGTGATCGACGTCGCGCACCGGTGGTGAGCTGAGGCCGCCGACCCAGCGCACTCCAGCGCACTCCAGCGACCGCCGAGGTTCGGCCTGGGCACGGCACCCGACCGGCCCTCGATCGGGCCAGGTCAAGCACCCAACAGGTCCAATCACCTCGGCGTCGCTGAGCTGATGGAAGTCGCGGTAGGCCAGACCGACGGCGACGAAGGGTTCCGGGGTGTGCGGGCAGACGACGAGGTCCGCGGCCTGACGCAGGGCGCGAACAGCCAGGAGGGCGCCGGCCGGCACCGCCACCACGACCTGAGAGGGTCGACCGGTCCGGACCGCGGCTACGGCCGCGAGCATGGTCGATCCGGTAGCCAGGCCGTCGTCGACCAGGATGACGGTCGCGTCGGCGAGATCGAAGGCGGGAAGGCACTCCGAAACGGGCCGCTCGGCGGAGCAGTTCGCCCTCAGCGGCCACCCGGGCCCGGGTGAAGGAGTCCTCGTCCACGTCCAGGTCCGCGAGGATCTCGGTGTTGCGATGCGTGACGACCCGGCCTCCCACCATCGCCACAGCGCCCATCGCCAGCTCGGGTCGCCCGGGTGCGCCGATCTTGCGGACCAGCAGCAGGTGGACTCGCGTACCCAGCTGTGCGGCCACCTCGACGGCGACAGGCACGCCGCCCCGTGGCAGGGCCAGCACGACCGGCCTCCCCGCGAGCGGTGCGGTGAGGAGGTCAGCGACCAGCCGGTGTCCGGCGGCGCGGCGGTCCGGGTAGCGCATCGGGCCAGCGGCGCGGACTCAGCCGTGCACCTCGATCGCCCTCCGGTACACCTCGACGGTCTCGGCGGCGATCTTGGCCCAGCTGAACTCGTCGATGCAGCGCTGGCGCCCGGCGAGCCCGAAGGAGCGCGCCTTCTCGGGGTCGGCGGTGAGCGCGTTGACCTTGTCCGCGATGCCCTGCTCGAAGGCGGCGATCGCGGCCGGGTCGTCGGCCTGTGCGGGGTCGTAGGGGACCAGATATCCGGTTTCGCCGTCCACCACCACTTCGGGGATGCCGCCCACCGCGCTGGCCACCACCGCGGTCTCGCAGGCCATCGCCTCGAGGTTCACGATGCCCAGCGGCTCGTAGACCGACGGGCAGGCGAAGACCGTGGCGTGGGACAGCACCTGGCGCACCTGGGCCCGCGGCAGCATCTCCTCGATCCAGCGCACGCTGCCCCGGGTGGCCTGCAGGTGAGCGAAGGCGTCGCCGACCTGCTGGGCGATCTCGGGGGTGTCGGGAGCACCGGCCAGCAGGATCATCTGGGTGTCGGGGTCGAACATCTCGGCGGCCCGGACGAGGTGGATCAGCCCCTTCTGACGGGTGATCCGGCCGACGAAGACCACCGACGGTCGATCGGGGTCCATGCCGAGGGAGGTGACGATGTCGGTCCCGGTGTCCGGGGCGAACTCGTCGGTGTCGATGCCGTTCTTCACCACGTGCACCTTGCCGGGGTCGAGATTGCCGTAGGAGTCGAGGATGTCGGTGCGCATGCCGGCGCTGACCGCGATCACCGCGTCGGCTCCCTCGAAGGCGGTCTTCTCCGACCAGGACGACAGCGCGTAGCCGCCGCCGAGTTGCTCGGCCTTCCACGGCCGGTGCGGTTCCAGGGAGTGCCCGGTGACGACGTGGGGGATATCGCGCAGCAACCCGGACAGATGCCCGGCCAGATTGGCGTACCAGGTGTGGGAGTGCACCAGGTCGACGTCGGGGACGGCGGCGGCCATCGACAGGTCGGCTCCGAACACCCGCAGAGCGGCGTTGGCCCCTTCCGGGTAGGTCTCGGCGTGCGCGGTGGCGCCCTCGCGAGGATCGCCCATGCACTGCACGTCGACGTCGATCAGCTTGCGCAACTGCGGCACGAGTTGCGCCACGTGTACCCCGGCACCCCCGTAGATCGACGGCGGGTACTCGCGGGTGAGCAGGGAGATGGACAGGCGGTCGGACCCATCGGCGGCGGCGGGCGTCATGTCCCGCATCGTTGCACAAGGGCTCCGGGCTTGCACAGCGCGTACGCGGGCGCGCGCCCGCTGTGACGGGCCGGATCGGGCCCCCTCTTGTCGTGCGCAATGGCCACGCCCTAGGTTTCTGGTCATGGCAGCAGCGCGTACGAAGGTTCTGGCGATCGTCCTGGCTGGCGGCGAGGGGAAGCGGCTGATGCCGCTCACCGCGGATCGCGCCAAGCCCGCCGTCCCGTTCGGGGGCACCTACCGGTTGATCGACTTCGTCCTGTCGAACCTGGCCAACGCCGGAATGCGCCAGATCGCGGTGTTGACCCAGTACAAGTCGCACTCGCTGGACCGGCACATCTCCCTCACCTGGCGGATGTCGACCCTGCTGGGCAACTACGTGACCCCGGTGCCCGCGCAGCAGCGACTCGGACCGCGGTGGTACCAGGGCAGCGCTGACGCGATCTTCCAGTCGATGAACCTGGTCGTGGACGAGAAGCCCGACTACGTGGTGGTCTTCGGCGCCGACAACATCTACCGGATGGACGTCTCGCAGATGTTGGAGGCGCACATCGACGGGGGGATGGGCTGCACCGTCGCCGGCATCCGGGTGCCGCGCAGGCAGGCGAGCGAGTTCGGGGTGATCGACGCCGCCGCGGACCACAAGATCAACGCCTTCCTGGAGAAGCCGGCCGATCCGCCTGGCCTGCCCGACGACCCGGACTCCTCGTTCGCGTCCATGGGGAACTACATCTTCAGCACCGACGCGATGATCGACTCGCTCAGCAGCGACGCGGCCGACGACGACTCCCGGCACGACATGGGCGGCAACATCATTCCGAGCTTCGTCAGCCGCGGCGAGGCCCAGGTGTACGACTTCACCGCCAACGCGGTTCCCGGCTCCACCGACCGGGACCGGGCCTACTGGCGTGACGTGGGCACCATCGACGCCTACCACGAGGCGCACATGGACCTCGTCTCGGTGGACCCGGTGTTCAACCTCTACAACAACGAATGGCCGATCTGGACCTACCCGGTGCAGCAGCCGGGCGCGAAGTTCACCCTGCGCGGTCTGTCCCTGGACTCCATCGTCAGCCCCGGCTGCATCGTCTCCGGCGGCTCGATCGAGAGCTCGGTGCTGTCACCGAACGTGCGGGTGTACGAGAACGCCAAGGTCGACCACTCGGTGATCTTGTCCAACGCCAGCGTGGGCCGCAATGCCATCGTCCGCCGGGCGATCCTGGACAAGAACGTCGTGGTGCCCGAGGGCGCCCAGGTCGGCGTGGACCACGAGCAGGACCGTGCGCGCGGGTTCACCGTGTCCGACAGCGGGGTCACGGTGGTCGGCAAGGGTGTAACGGTCGCCAAGACGTGACCTCGCGCCTGCCTGAGGAATCGGGAGGCCAGGGGGCAGGCAAACCAGCGGGTGGAACGTTCGGGGTCGATGCCCCGTACGTGCCGGTCACACTCGGCGCCTCGGCGTTGGTGCTGGCGGGACTCGCGCTGGTGTTCAGCGTGACTCGGGGGCCGGCCTCTGGGGTCGTGGCCTGGGTGGTCGCGGCGGCGCTCGGCGTGTCCACGATCAGCTACCTCTACACGACCCTGCACGGCAAGTTCGCCTGGTGGGCCGATCTGCTCGACGACGCTCGCCTCCTCGGCGACGAGCATGCGGTGGACCTCGGCTGCGGCCGGGGCGCGGTGCTGATCAACCTGGCCAAACGGATGACCACCGGGCGGGTGTCGGGCATCGACCTGTGGCGTAGTCGGCACCAGTCGGGCAACGACATCGAGGCCACCAAGCGGAATGCGCGGGCCTGCGGGGTGGAGGACCGCGTCGAGTTGAACACCGGCGACATCACCGCCCTGCCCTACGACGACCGGCAGTTCGACCTCGTCGTGTCCAGCCTCGTCCTGCACACGGTGAAGCCGAGGTCCGCGCGCCGCCAGGCCGTCCGGGAGGCGGTACGGGTGCTCGAACCGGGCGGCAAGCTGATCTTCGCCGACATCAGCCACACCGACGACTACGCAGCGTGGCTGGCCGAGGCCGGCATGCAGAATGTCGAACTGCGGGACTTCGGCGTACGCGGCTGGTGGGGCGGGCCGTGGATCACCACGCGCGCCGTCACCGCGCTCAAGGCGCCCGATCCGATCACGCCTTGGACAGAGCCCGCGGGACTCCGCTAGCGCTTGACGGCCACCAGCAGGCCGTCGCCGACCGGCAGCAGGGCCGGAATCAGGTCCTCGTTCTCCTGGACCGCAGTGAGCGCCGCACGGATGGCCTCGGTCTCGTCGTCGGTCTGCCCGGCGTCGGCGGTGCGATCGTGCCAGAGCGCGTTGTCCACCGCGAGCACCCCGCCGTGGCGGAGCAGCCGGAGGGCCTGCTCGACGTACTCCGCGTACTCCACCTTGTCGGCGTCGACGAAGACCAGGTCGTACGCGCCGTCGCTGAGCTTGGGAAGCACGCTCAGCGCGGCCCCGGCGATCAGCCGGAAGCGCTGCGTGGGGATGCCCGCGGCCAGGAAGGCCCGGCGCGCGGCCTGCTGGTGTTCGGGCTCGATGTCCACGCTGGTCAAGATCCCGTCGGGCTGCATGCCGGCGAACAGCGCCAGACCGGACACCCCGGACCCCGTGCCGATCTCCACCACGGCCTTGGCCTGGGCCACGCGAGCCAGCAGGCTCAGGGCGCTCGCGGTGCCCCGACCCAGCGGGGTGGCGCCGAACTGGGCGCCGAGCTCGCGGGTGCGTGCGGCGAGGTCGGATTCGGAGACGAAGTCCTCGGCAAAGGCCCAGGACGCCGCCTTGGGAGCTGCTTTGGGTGAGGTCTTGGCCACGGGGGAGTTCACAGGGAGCAGCCTAGCGAAACCCGCATCTCGCGAAACCCTACGATGGTCGGCATGGCCCATACCGTCGTCGCCGAGCTCGTCGCGGCTGTGATGAAGGTCGAGGTCGAACTCGGGCAGCGGGTGCGCGCCGAGGATGAGGTGGTCATTCTCGAGTCGATGAAGATGGAGATCCCTGTGCTCGCCGAGGTGGCGGGGGTGGTCGCCGAGATCGTGGTGAGCGCGGGGGACGTGGTCAACGACGGCGACCCACTGGTGGTGATCGAACCCAGCGCTCGCTGAGGTCCGCTCGGCCCGACACTAGGATGAGGCCATGTCGGCTGCCCCTCCCTTCGGCCGTCTGCTGACGGCCATGGTCACGCCGTTCCGGGCGGACGGCTCCCTCGATCTCGACGGCGCGGCGCGGCTCGCGACCTATCTGGTCGACCACCTGGCCCACGACGGATTGGTGATCAGCGGAACGACCGGAGAGTCGCCGACCACCTCCGACGCCGAGAAGGCCGATCTGCTCCGGGTGGTGCTCGACGCGGTGGGGGACCGGGCCACCGTGCTGACCGGGGTGGGCACGTTCAACACCGAGCACACCCTCGAGCTCGCCGCCAGCGCGGCCAAACTCGGTGCGGACGGGCTGCTGGTGGTCACGCCCTACTACTCCAAGCCGCCGCAGGCCGGATTGTTCGAACACTTCACCCGGGTCGCCGACTCGACCGACCTTCCGGTCATGCTCTACGACATCCCCGGCCGGGCGGCGACCGCGATCGCCACCGACACCATGCTGCGACTGGCGGAGCACCCGAACGTGGTCGCCGTCAAGGACGCCAAGGGTGATCTCGCCGCCTCGGCCCGGGTGATCGCCGAGACCGGCCTGGCCTACTACTCCGGCGACGACGCGATGACGCTGCCCCTGCTCGCGGTAGGCGGCGTCGGGGTCGTCGGTACGTCCACCCACTTCAGCGCCATCGGCACCAAGCGGCTGATCGAGTGCTACGTGGGCGGCGACCCCGCCACGGCGCTGGGTCTGCACCAGCAGTTGTTGCCCATCTACACCGGCATCTTCGCGACCCAGGGCTGCATCCTGGTCAAGGCCGGTCTGGAGTTGCAGGGTCGCGGGGTCGGGGGTGTGCGGCTGCCGCTCGTCGCCGCGACCGAGGCCGAGATCGCCGGGCTTCGTCGCTCTCTGATCGCCGCCGGGCTCGATGCGGGCCAAGGCGCGCTGCGCCGACTGAGCTGTCCCACCCACACGTGCCCGGGTGGGAGCTGTGCCGCGGGCCCGTACCCTTCCGCGAAACTGTCGTCGAATGACACAGTAACTGTCGATTCGGTGCCGTCTGCCGACAGTTTCGGGTGTGGGGGTGGGCGGGCTTGGCCGTGCGCACAGGCGGCTGTCAGTTCGCGTTCAGCGCATTGCCAGGTTCGCAGGACACAATGAAGGTAACGTATTCCGTCGGCGTGGACTCCGGTCCACCGTCTGGAGGTTTCACCGATGCCCTCGTGGCCGGCCCCTGATCCTCAGGCCTGGCAGCAACCTGCTCGCGCCGCGGAGAGTCCTGCCCGCGCGACTCATGGTGAGGCTGCCGCTGGGAGTTCAGGCCCTGACCCTGCTCCGGTGGAGTGGATCCCTCCGACGTGGGAGGAACTGGTCCGCGACCACGGGGCCCGGGTCTACCGCCTCTCCTACCGGCTGACCGGCAACCCGCACGACGCCGAGGACCTCACCCAGGACGTGTTCGTCCGTGTCTTCCGCTCGCTTCATCGCTTCCAGCCGGGCACGTTCGAGGGTTGGCTGCACCGGATCACCACCAACCTGTTCCTCGACGGCGCCCGGCGCCGGCAGAAGATCCGCTTCGACGGCCTGGCCGACGGATCCGCGGAACGGCTGCCCAGCGCATGGCCGACTCCTTCGGAACAGCTCGCCGACGCCAGCCTCGACCACGATGTGGCTGCCGCACTGTCGGCGCTGTCCCCGGAGTTCCGGGCCGCGGTGGTGCTCTGCGACATCGAGGGGCTCACGTACGAGGAGATCAGCGGCGTCCTCGACATCAAGATCGGCACCGTACGCAGCCGGATCCATCGCGGCCGCGCTCAGCTTGCGCGCGGCATTGGCCCATCGCCGCCCGCACGGGGACCGCATGCGCTACCTCGGCGTCGGCGTCGAGCGCGGGGCCGATCCGCACTCCAGACCAGGCATGGCGAGCTTCTCGAACGTGCCGGCCGCTGCCGGGCACTCGTCGGGTCTGGAGCCGGCGAGGGTGTCGTGACGGAGTCCGGATGCGAGGATCTGGCTGAGTTCCGCTCCGCCTTCGTCGACGGTGCGCTCAGCGATGGCGACCGCGATCGGCTGCTGCGGCATCTGGTGGACTGCGCGGTCTGCCGCGCCGACATCGCCGACCTCCGCAGCGTGCGTGCGCTGCTCAGTCTCGGCGCCGCCGATCCGCACACCCCGGCCGACCTGTCGGGCCGGCTGGTCTCCATCGCGGCCGAACAGTCAACGATCCCGCTGTGGACCCGGCCGTTCCGCCGCTCCGGACCGCAGGTCGGCAGTCCGTCGCCCGCTCTGCCCAGCCGCCGCCGGCGGGCCCGCGCCCAGATGACGGTGGCGGTCTTCGCCGTCGGTACGGCGGTGTGCGCGGCCGGGATCGTCGGCTACGCGGCCGCGCCGAAGCACAGCCTGACCCTGGTCGGGGATCCGATCGGCGAAGCGCAGGCGGCGTTCAGCGCCAGTCTCGGCCAGTTCCCGCTCGCGAGCGGTGAGCTCGGTGCGGTGCTGATGACCGAGGCCGAGCTGCTGCGCTCGAGCCCGTCCCTGGTGACCTCCGGCCCGTGGACGCCGCCCGGCCCGACCCTTCGATCCAGCGAGGCCCGGGCGGCGATGCAACGGGCGGCCGATGCGTCGGGATCGGTGAGCTACTCCGGGCTGCAGTCCTTCCTCGCCGTTCGCGGCCGGGAAATGATGGCGGCCGAGATCGAGGTCGACCGTCGGGCCGGTCAGGGCAGTCGGGTCACGGTCCTGAGTCAGAGCGGACGTGAGCTGCACGCCAGTTTCCGGCCTGCTGCGGTCTCCTCACGGGTGGTCGACAGCGAGTTGATGGAGCTGTTGGAGCGCAACTACACCCTGAACGGCATGCGCGGCGCCACCGTGGCCGGCCGCTCCGCAACGATGATCACCGCCACCCGCGGTTCGGTCGTGGTGGCTCGCTGGTGGCTGGACGACCTCACCGGCATCCAGCTCTGGCAGCAGACCTACGACGAGCACGGGACGCTCGAGGTCGCGTACGGGTTCGTCTCGGTCGCCGTGGGCACCACCGACCAGATCATGGACCACCTGCCGCCGCGGCTCGCCGTGCCCACCACGACCACGGCGATGAGTGTGTCCAACGGGTTCCGGCTCAGAGCGTCCGGCTGGTTCTGTGACGACCAGGTGGCGGGTCTGTCGCTGGTCCGGCTTCGCAGCGACCGGACGGAGGACCCGCAGGTGCTGCACCTGGTGTTCAGCGACGGGCTGGCCACGGTGAGTGTGTTCGAGCAGCGGGGACGGCTGGCCCGCCCGCCCGCGAGGTCGACCTGGGATCCGGTGCTGGGCGCCTACGTCCGCTCCGGCGCGTCCGCGGTTGCGACGTGGCAGTCGGGCGAGCACGTGTTCACCGTGGTCACCGCAGGTCCGGACAAGCTGCTCGCGGACGTGATCGGCTCGTTGCCCCACGAGCCCGCCGGCGAGCCGACTACGATGGGCGACATCAAGGCGGGGTGGTCGAGGATCCTCGACGATGTGAAGGGCTAGTGGTGAGCGGAGACCGTCCAGGCGCGGACGCCGGGGACGGCCGACAGGCACCGGACCCGTCCCTCGGCGTCGGCCCACCCGACACGCAGCCTTCGGCTGCGGGCCCCATCGGCACCGACCATGCTGGGGACGGCGCTGTCCGGCGAAGACCGCTACTACGGGCCGTTCGGACCGCAGCCCGAGGCCACGGTCGCCTACGGCGACTGGCCCGCACCCGACGACTATCGGCTCAGCGCCGCTCCCGGGTCCGCACGTGCCGACTTCGAGGGGCAGACGCAGCCGCTCTGGCCGGCACCGAGCGGCGCGCCGGACCGCGAAGCGTTCGCCTCGGCCGCGGTTCCGCCCCGTCCGGGACGTCGTGGACCGCGTACGGCTGCGGTGATCGCCACCGCTGCGGTCGTCGCCCTGGTGATCGGCGGCGGCGCCGGCTACGCCGGGGCCCGGCTCGCCCAGCGCGCAGAGCCGGCGGCGGCCGCTTCGGCCACGCCGTCGAAGGCCAGCACGCCCGCTTCGACGCCCGGTGCGCCGCAGGGCTCCCCGTCGCCCGCTCCGCCGAGCCTGGACACCGTCGCAGTGGCCAGGAAGGTGCTGCCCGGAACGGTGATGATCCAGGTCGGCAGCTCCACGGGTTCGGGCTTCGTCATGGACCAGCAGGGTCGGATCATGACCAACAACCACGTCGTCGCGGGCGCTGCGGACGGGGACCGGATCCGCGTCCAGTTCTCCGACGGCCGCCGGCAGACGGCCACCCTGGTCGGCCGCAGCCCCTCCTACGACCTGGCGGTGATCAAGGTCAAGGCGGCGGCTTCGCTGCAGCCGATCGAGATCGGCGACTCCGACGCGAGCGAGGTGGGTCAGCCGGTCATCGCGGTCGGGTCACCCCTCGGCCTTCCGGGCACGGTCACTCAGGGCATCGTCTCAGCGCAACGTCGTCCGGTGGTCGTCACCGGAGCGTCCGACGCCGATGCGCCGACCGCCTACATCGACGCCATCCAGACCGACGCCCCGATCAATCCGGGCAACTCCGGTGGCCCGCTGATCGATGCGGGCGCGCGGGTCATCGGCATCAACTCCGCCATCCTCACCCTCGGTTCGGGGCGGGGCCAGGCGGGCAGCATCGGCCTCGGCTTCGCCATCCCGATCAACCAGGCCGTCACGATCAGCCGGCAGCTGATCTCCGACGGGCGGGCGACCTACCCGGTGATCGGCGCGAGTGTGGCGACGGCGTCCGGCGGGGTGGAGCTCACCTCGGTGGACAGCGGCGGTCCGGCGCGGAAGGCCGGCCTGCGTGAGGGGGACCTGATCACCAAGGTGGACGGGCGAACGGTCGCGGGGATGGAGGAGTTGATCGTCGACATCAGAACCCGGCGCCCCGGTGACGTCGTGGTGCTGGACTACCGGCGTGGATCGGCGCGCGACCAGGCCCGGGTCACCCTGGGCAGCAAGGAAGGCTGAGCCGATGGCGCCGCTGCTGCTGGACATCAACGCGCCGGAGTTCGTGCTGCTCCTGGTGCTCGCCATCATCTTGTTCGGGCCGGAGAAGCTGCCGGAGCTGGCCCGCAAGGCTGCGCGGGTGCTCCGCTACGTCCGCACGATGGCCGGCTCCGCCCAGGAGCAGCTCAGCAAGGAGCTCGGGCCTGGTTTCGAGGACCTGGACTTCCGCGACCTGAACCCGAAGGCGTTCGTACAGAAGCACCTGCTGGACGACGTCGACCCGATCATCGCCGACGTCAAAGCCGAGATCGGGGACCTGAAGGGCACGATGTCCAGTTCGTCGCGGGCCATGACCGACGCGATCAACGGCAGCACCGTCAGTGCCGGGGGACCCCAGGACGTGATGGCGGCCGCGACCCCGTCGCGGGTGGCCACCCCGTACGATCTCGAAGCGACCTGACCCGGCCCGATCACGGCTGCCCGTGTCCGCCGGCCGGTCTCAGGTGCCCGTCGGAGAGAGCCCGAGCTGGCGCCCGACCAGCCCGCGGCCGCGCCCGCCCACCAGATCGGCGAGTTCGCGCAGTGCCCGGGCCGCGGGTGCGTCGGGCTGGTCCGACACCAACGGGGCGCCGTCGTCGCCGGCGGCCCGCAGCTGCGGGTCGAGCGGGATCTCGGCGAGCACGGCCACCTCGTAGCCGAGCCGGGTGCTCAGCGTGCGGGCCACGTCCTCACCCCCGCCGCGGCCGAAGATCTCGTGGCGCTGCTCCTCCCCGCAGTGCGAGCACCGGGTGAGCAGGTAGGACATGTTCTCCACCACGCCGATCACGCGCTGGTTCATCATCGAGGCCATGGTGCCGGCGCGCTCGGCCACCTCCGCCGCGGCCGCCTGGGGCGTGGTGACCACCAGCACCTGGGCGTTGGGCAGCTTCTGGCCGAGCGAGATCGCGACGTCGCCGGTCCCCGGCGGCAGGTCGAGCAGCAGGAAATCGAGGTCACCCCAGTAGACGTCGGCCAACATCTGGGTCAGCGCCCGGTCGAGGATGGGGCCGCGCCAGGCGACGACCTGGTCGCGGCGCGGCTTGAGCATGCCGATCGAGATCACCTTCAGCGGCCCGGCCGGGACCGGCATGATCATGTCCTCGACGGCCGTCGGGCGGGAGTCGGCAATGCCCAGCATGGCGGGCACCGAGTGTCCGTAGATGTCGGCGTCGAGCACGCCGACCCGTCGACCGGCCGCCGCGAGCGCCATGGCGAGGTTGACCGTCACCGAGGACTTGCCGACGCCACCCTTGCCCGACGCCACGGCGATCACCGTGGTGAGCGAGTCCGGCCGGGCGAAGGGGATCTCGCGCTCGGCCTGGCCGCCCTTCAGCAGATTCCGCAGGGCGGCGCGCTGCTCGTCGCTCATCACGCCGAGCCGCACCTCGACGTCGGCCACGCCCGGCACGGAGCGGACGGCGGCGGTCACCTCACGTCGGAGCGTGTCGCGCATCGGGCAGCCCGAGACGGTGAGCAGCACCTCGACGACCACGTGTCCCTCGGCATCGACCGCGACGGAGTCCACCATGCCGAGATCGGTGATCGGCCGGCGGATCTCCGGGTCGTTGACTCGCGTGCAGGGCGACGCGGATCCTGGGGGCGAGCGGGTGTTCGGTGGTGGCCTGGTCGAGCATGCGCCCAGCCTAGGCCGGACTCAAGTCACCCCAGGACCCGTGGCGCAGATCGAGAGGGTTCCCTCGGTCAGCCCTTCGAGGAACGCGTGGTCCAGGATCGCCCGGTAGGTGGCTGGCGGCGGAGTTCCACAGCTCTGCGGAGAACCCGCTCACGCGTCGCCGTCCTCGTCCAACTCGGCCAGGATGGCCCGCAGTTCGTTGCGCAGTTCCGAGCGGAGGTAGTCGCGGGTCGCGAGCTCGCCCACCGACATCCGCACGCTCGCGATCTCGCGCGCCAGGAAGTCGGTGTCGGCGCGACTCTGCGCCGCCTGGGCGCGATCCTGCTCCAGACCGACCCGGTCCCGGCCCTCCTGGCGATTCTGGGCCAGCAGGATCAGCGGAGCCGCGTACGAGGCCTGCAGCGACAGCACCAGGGTCAAGAAGATGAACGGATAGCCGTCGAACTGGGGGCGGGCCGGTCCGAGCGGGATGTTCCAGAGCACCCAGCAGATGATGACCACCGTCATGCCCATCAAGAAGCGGGCGGTGCCCATGAAGCGGGCGAAGCCTTCGGCGAACTTCCCGAAGGAGTCCCGGTCCAGCTTGATGGTGGGCAGGGTGGAGCGGCGGCGGCGGCCGGGCGTGTTCAGCCGATCGGGCTCGCGTGCGGCCCTAGCCACGGGTCATCACCGCGGCGTCGGTGACGGCCGACTCGCCCGACTTCGCATCCAGTTCCGTCCCCCGCCAGTCCTCGGGCAGCACGTGATCCAGCACGTCGTCCACGGTGATCGCGCCGATCAGGCGGTGATCGCTGTCCACCACCGGAGCGTTGACCAGGTTGTAGGTCGCGAAGTAGCGGCTCACCGCGTGCAGGTCGGCGTCGTCGGCCAGGGTGGCCAGCTCGACGTCGACCAGCGCGGAGACGAGCGTGGACGGAGGTTCCCGGAGCAGACGCTGAAAGTGCACCGCGCCGATGAAGCGGCCGGTCGGGGTCTCCAAGGGCGAGCGACAGACGTAGATCATGCAGGCCAGTGCGGGGGTCAGCTCGGCGTCCCGGATCCGGGCCAAGGCCTCCGAAACGGTCGCGTTCGGGGGGAGGATGACCGGCTCCGGGGTCATCATGCCGCCCGCGGTGAACTCGGCGTAGTTGAGCAGACGGCGTACGTCCTTGGCCTCGTCGGGCTCCATCCGGCCGAGCAGCACCTCGGCCAGCTCGGGGGCGAGTTCGGCGATCAGGTCGGCGGCGTCGTCGGGATCCATCTCCTCCAAGATGTCGGCCGCCCGCTCGGTGTCCAGTTCGGAGATCAGTTGGACCTGCTCGTCCTCGGGCAGCTCCTCCAACGCGTCGGCGAGCTTCTGGTCGTCCAGCGCCGAGGCCACCTCGGCCCGACGCTCCGGAGACATCTCGTGCAGCTCCCGGGCGATGTCGGCGGGCTTCATGTCCTCCATCAGCGCCAGCAGCTGCTCGGTGCCCTGCCCGCGGTCGGCGCCGAGCATGGCGATCGCCGACCAGTCGACGATGGTCACGTGTCCCCGGCGACCGAATCGTTTCCGGTTGCCGGCGTCGCGCAGCGCCACCTGCGTGAGCTCCCAGTCGTGCATCCGCATCGGCTGCATCGCCACGTCGAAGATCACGGCCCGGCCGGGATGGTCCCGTCGCTCGACGGTGAGGTCGAACAGGTCGTCGATGATCAGGGTCTCCGACTCCCGCCGCTCGAACCGGCGCGTGTTCACGATGCCGCTGATCACCACCTGGACCGCCCCGATGCTGCGCACGCGGACCATCGGCACGAAGATGCGGTGCCGGGCGAACAGCTCGACCACCAGGCCCTTGACCCTCGGCGCCCGACCCGCCGTCCGCAGTTGCAGGACGGCGTCGCGCACCTTGCCCACCTGGTCGCCCGCGTCGTCGAGAACCGGCAGCCCCCGGATCCGGGAGATGAACACCGAGTTCGCAGTTGCCGACGCCACGGTTCGATTATCACAGCCGCCTCCGCTACCCTGATCCCGCTCGGGGGGCCCGACGATTGGAGCCTGCCCCCGATGCCTTCCCGCCGCTCGCGCCGACCCCGCCTGCTCGCCCGCGCCCCGTACGGGGCCCTCACCTTCGCCCTCGCCCTCGCGCTGCCACTGCTGTGGAGCGCAGGGCCTGCCCAGGCGGCCGCCGATCCGGCGCTGCAGCGCAAGCTCTCCTCGGTCCTGTCCGACCCGCGCAGCAGCACCTCGGAGACCGCGGTGATCGTGCTCGACGCCAACACCGGCGAGCAGGTCTACAGCCGCAGCGGCAGCCGGGCGGGCATGCCCGCCTCGAACACCAAGATCTTGACCGCGGCGAGTGCGCTGGAGACCCTGGGGGAGGACTACCGGTTCAAGACCGAGGTGATCAGGCGCGCGCGGATGGTCGACGGGGTCGTCCAGGGTCGGCTGTACCTGAAGGGATACGGCGACCCGACCACCCGCCAGGCCGACTACGGCAGGCTCGCGGCCCAGGCCAAGGCGTACGGGATCACGCGGGTGACCGGCAAGCTGGTCGTCGACGCCACCTTCTTCGACGCGCGTCAGTACAACTCCGGCTGGTCCACCGGCTATGCCGACGACTACTACGCCGCACCGGTCTCGGCCCTCACGGTGGCGCCGAACGCCGACTACGACTCCGGGACCACGATCATCAACTACGCGCCGGGCAGCCGCGGCAAGAAGGCCAAGATCACCACCACCCCGGCCGCCGCGGCCCGGTACATCAAGATCGTCAACCTCACCACGACGTCGGCCCGGGGCACCTCGACCACCTTCTCCGCCCAACGCAACCACGGCAGCAACACGATCACCCTGCGTGGCCGGGTGCCGCAGGGTCGCTCGACCGGACACCGGCTCATCACGGTGCACCGCCCGGATCTGTACGCCGGGGCGGTCTTCCGGGCCGAACTGGCCAAGGTGGGCATCACCGTCGAGGGCTCGACCATCGCCAGCGCCATGCCCGCGAAGTTCCACCACCTGGTGGCCCGGGACCACTCGATGAGACTGAGCAGCCTGATGGTGCCGTACATGAAGCTGTCCAACAACATGCATGCCGAGGCCCTGACCAAGACGATGGGCCGCGTCGGCGGCCGGCCCGGCACGTGGCGGGACGGGTTGGCGGTGACCACCGGCTACCTGCGCAGCGTGGGGGTGCCGATGACCGGCGTGTCACTGACCGACGGGTCCGGCCTGACCCGGCAGAACCGGGTGACGCCGCGCGCTTTCGCCACCTTGCTGGTCAAGGCCCGGACCGAGCCCTGGTACGGCTCCTTCCAGCGCTCGCTGCCGGTGGCCGGGGTCAGCGAGCGGATGGTCGGCGGCACCCTGCGCTGGCGGATGAGCGGCACCGCCGCCGCCGGCAACGCACGGGCCAAGACGGGCACGCTCACCGGCGTCACCGCGCTCAGCGGCTACGTGACCGGACGGGACGGACGTGCCTACGCCTTCTCCCTGGTCAGCAACTACCGCGGTTCGACCCCGCGACCGGTGGAGGACAAGGTGGTGGTCGCCCTCGCCGCCTGGACAGGCTGAGTCGGGATCGGCTGGCGCTGCGCACAGCGGACGCACAGGCTCACGGAGTAGATTCGCTCCTGAGATCAGGAGGACGCCATGGCCTTTGCGCAGCAGCAGCCGAGCTCGTTGTTCGAGCTCCAGTTCCCCCAGTCGGTGGGGATCTACAACACCTACGCCGACGCCCAGAAGGCGGTGGACTACCTCGCCGACGAAAAGTTCGAGGTGCAGAACCTGGCCATCGTCGGCACCGACCTGAAGTCGGTCGAGCGGGTGCTCGGGCGGCGCAACTGGGGGACCGTGGTCACCCAGGGTCTTCAGTCGGGCGTGTCCACGGGCCTGCTGGTCGGGTTGGTCATGTTCATCTTCACCAAGCCGAGCAGCGTGCTGGCTCTGCTCCTGGTCTCGCTCGCGATCGGCATCTCCCTCGGCATCGGCTTCGCCGCCGCGGGCTACGCGATGAGCCGGGGCCGACGGGACTTCACCTCGGTCACCCAGACGGTGGCGACCAAGTACGAGGTGCTCTGCGAGCACAAGGTGGCAGTTCAGGCACGGGAGATGCTGCAGCAGATGCCGGGAGCGCGCGCCTCGGCCTTCGAGTGATCCCCAGCCGGCGGGACCGCAGCTACAACCACTTGTTGCGCTTGAAGCCGGCGTACAGCCCGATCATGATCGCCACGATGATGGCGAGCACCACGAAGTAGCCGTAGCGGGTGTGCAACTCGGGCATGTTGTCGAAGTTCATGCCGTAGATTCCGGCGATCATCGTGGGCACCGCGACGATGGCTACCCAGCCGGAGATCTTGCGCATGTCCTCGTTGTCGGCCACCGAGGCGCGGGCGAGGCCGGCCTGCAGGATGGAGCTGAGCACCTCGTCGAACGAGGCGACCGCCTCCCGGGCCTCCGTGTGATGGTCGGCCAGTTCACGGAAGTAGGCCTTGGCCTCAGGTGGCACCACCGGCAGTTCCCGGGTGGCGAGCCGCAGCAGCGGAGCACCGAGGGGCATGACGCACCGCTTGAACTCGATCAGTTCGCGTTTGAGCTGGTAGACCCGGTCCACCTCGTGCCGGCCGCCCCGGGCGAACACCCGGGTCTCGATCTCGTCGATGTCGGCCTCGAAGCTGGACACCACGTCCAGGTAGTCGTCGATGATCTTGTCCGCGATGGCGTACAGCACTTCGGACGGGCCGCGCGCGAGGCGTTGCGGATCGGCCTCCAGGGACCGGCGCAGCGAACTGAGCTGGGCGTGCTCGCCCCGGCGTACCGTGATGACGAAGTGGTCGCCGAGGAAGGCCATCACCTGGCCGGTCGCCACGATCTCGGAGGTGTCGGTCAGTTCCTCGTGCTCGACGTAGGCGACGGTGGACATGACCATGAACAGGTCGTCGCCGAACATCTCCAGCTTGGACCGGGTGTGCCCGTGCACGGCGTCCTCGATCGCCAGCGGGTGCAGGTCGAACTGGGAGGACAGCGCGAGCAGGTCGGCGTCCTTGGGGTCCTTCAGCCCGAGCCAGACGAAGCCCTCGCCGGCGCAGGCCAGGCGCGCGGCGACGGTCAGGTTCTCCACGGGCTTGCGGACCCCGTTCACGTACCAGGCCCAGGCGATCACCGAACTCGGCGGCGGACTCGGGACCCCGACCACAGGGGTCTGCACCCGCTTGGCCAGCGGTTTGATGCCGGGCAGGTAGCGCCGGTGCGGGGTCGTGGTCACGCGTCCCTCCTACCTCGGTCCTACTCCAGGTCGGCACGTGGCCGCTCGTTGCCGTCTACGACGACACGGTCCGCTTCGGCGCGGGCGCACTCCAGGTGTCTGCCATCCAGGCCTCGACGTCGGCGGGACTGCGAGGCAGTGCCCCCGACAGATTCTCACTCCCGTCGGCGGTAATCACAATGTCGTCCTCGATCCGCACGCCGATGCCGCGGAACCGGTCCGGCACCAGTTCGTCGTCGGCGGAGAAGTAGAGCCCGGGCTCCACGGTGATGATCATTCCGGGCGCCAGCGTGCCCTCGCGGTAGTGCTCCTGCCGCGCCTGCGCACAGTCGTGGACGTCGATGCCGAGGTGGTGGGAGGTGCCGTGCACCATCCACCGGCGGTGCTGTCCACCTTCGTCGGTGACCGACTCCTCCGCGCTCACCGGCAGCATTCCCCACTCCTGGAGGTGCCGCGCGATCACCGCGATGGCGGCCTGGTGCACGTCGGAGAAGGCCGCGCCCGGCCGGGCCGCCGCGATCCCGGCTTCCTGGGCCTCCAGGACGGCCTCGTACACCTCCCGCTGGGTGTCGGTGAACGTGCCGTCGATCGGCAGCGTCCGGGTCACGTCGGCGGTGTACAGCGAGTCGAGTTCGACCCCGGCGTCGAGCAGCAGCAGGTCGCCGGGGCGCAGGTCACCGTCGTTGCGGATCCAGTGCAGGGTGCAGGCGTGGGCACCGGAGGCCGCGATGGTGTCGTAGCCGACCGCGTTGCCGGCGTGCCGCGCGTGCAGGCCGAAGATGCCCTCCACCCAGCGCTCGCCGCGTCCGCGGTGGACCGCTTCGGGTAGGTCCGCGACCACGGCCGCGAACGCCTCCGCCGTCCGCGCGCACGCCTCGCGCATCTGGTCGACCTCGAACGCATCCTTGGTCAACCGCAGCTCGCTCAGGGCGACCGCGAACTGCTCGTCGGGTGTCTGGGCCTTCGACTCGATCGTGGTCGCGTCCGCCGAGGCCCGGAGCTGGTCGACGATCTGCCCGGACCTCCTCGGCCAGCTCGCCGGGCGCGACCCGCAGCGGTACGGTGTCGGCGTCCTTGCGGAGCTGGTCGGGCAGGTCGGCCACCGGCGCGCAGGGCAGGCCGCAGAGCGCGCTCATCTCCTCCAACGACACCCGCCGACCCACCCAGAGCTCGCCGAACCGGGTGCTCGCGTAGAACTCCTCGGAGTCGCGCGGCGCGCGGGGGGTGAAGTAGAGCGTGGCCTCGTGTCCGGAGTCGGACGGCTCCAGGACCAGCACCGCGTCCGGCTCCCGGTCCGTGCCGAGACCGGTCAGGTGGGCGAAGGCCGAATGCGGGCGGAACCGGTAGTCGGTGTCGTTGGACCGGGTCTTGAGCCCGCCGGCGCCGATCACCAGTCGCTCGCCGGGGAACTGGGCGCTGATCCGTTCGCGCCGGGCCCGTGCCCACGCGGCCGCCGGCAGTTGCGTCGGCAGGCCGGTCGGGTAGGGCGCCCAGTTCTGGACGATGAACTGCTTGAAGGCCTCGGAGAAACGGCTCTGGCGGTTGGGCAGGTCGGGCTGACGATCACTCACCCGTGAATTCTCCCACCCGGGGTTCAACGCTCACCTGGGGTGAACCGGGGGGACGCACTCCGGTGCGAGGATGGGCGGGTGACCGATCTCTGGCTCGTACGCCACGGCGAGACCGAGTGGAGCCGCGACGGCCGGCACACCTCGGTGACCGACCTGCCGCTGACCGAGGTCGGGCAGGGCCAGGCACGAGCCCTGCTGGGAGAGCTGGATCCCGCCCGGTTCGGACTGGTCCTGTCCAGCCCGCGGCGACGGGCCCGCGACACCGCCGAGCTGGCGGGCTTCACCGGCCGGCACGCGCCCGTGGTCGACGACGACCTGGTGGAGTGGTCCTACGGGGCGTACGAGGGCAAGACCTCCGAGGAGATCCACCAGAGTGATCCCGGCTGGACGGTATGGACCGGTGCCGTGCCCGACGGCGAGACCGCCGACCAGGTAGCCGCCCGGCTGGATCGGGCCATCTCCCGCGTGCAGGAGTCGGGGGTGGACCGGGCGATCTGCTTCGGGCACGGCCACGCGCTCCGGGCTCTCACCATGCGCTGGCTGGGCCTGGACCTCGCCCTGGGCCTGCACTTCCCGCTGGACACCTCGACGGTGTCGGTGCTGGGCTGGGAGAAGGGTCAGCCGGCCCTCGTGCGGTGGAACGCGGGCCCCTGACGCCGCGAGTCCACCCGACCAGGGGTCGCCACCGACGCCGACGCGGGGAGACCCGAGGTATCTGAGGAGCCGTCGGGGACTCTGTCCGGATGCGACAGCGTGGTCGATGCGGACGACTCGGACGGAGGAGAGCACGATGGGATTCGTCGAGGACACGCTGGCCGCGCCGCGGCCGGACACCTTGGCCGAGCTGGACCTGCCGCGGCGGCAGCGCTACTTCGAGTCGCCGCACTCGTGGCAGGACGAGGTCGTGTACTTCCTGCTGGTCGATCGCTTCAGCGACGGCGCGGAGGCCACGCGGCCGCTGCTCGACCGGGGCAACCCGGCCGGCGCGCGGCCCAGCGCCCCGGACGGGCAGGCGTGGCGTTGGGACCGGTGGGCCGCCTCGGGGCGCGAGCGCTACCAGGGTGGCACGCTTGCGCGGGGTGACCAGCAAGCTCGACTACCTCCGCAACCTCGGCGCGACGACGGTCTGGCTCAGTCCCGTGTTCGGCCAGCGCACGCACCTGGACACCTACCACGGCTACGGCATCCAGGACTTCCTCGAGGTCGATCCGCGGTTCGGCAGCCGCGAGGATCTGGTCGATCTGGTCGCCGAGGCGCACCGCCGCGGGCTGCGGGTGCTGCTGGACGTGATCTTCAACCACTCCGGACCGAACTGGCTCTACCCGCCGGAGACGCCGGGGGGTGCCCTGATGCCGGCCTACACCTCCTCCCGGTACCCCTTCGGCAGCTGGCGCGGCGACCAGGGCCAGCCGGTCGCCGCTCTGGCCGGCGCACAGGACGGGGTGTGGCCGCGCGAACTGCAGGATGCGGACGACTACACCCGCGCCGGGTTCGGCAGCCTCGACGCCAGCCGCTTCCCCGACGCCGACGACGCCGAGTTCCGGCGTACCGACTTCGAGGATCTGCGCGACTTCACCCTCGACTCCGGCTCCACGCTGGCCAGCCTGGCCCAGGCGTACGCGTACTGGATCGCGCTCACCGACTGCGACGGCTTCCGCATCGACACCGTCAAGCACGTCTCCTACGCCGCCGCGCGGAACTTCTGCGGCGCGATCAAGGAGTTCGCGCTGAACCTGGGCAAGCGGGACTTCTTCCTGGTGGGGGAGATTCCCGGCGACGACTTCGCGACCCGCTAC
The DNA here is from genome assembly GCA_963726625.1 of uncultured Actinomycetota bacterium. GTDB lineage: Bacteria > Actinomycetota > Actinomycetes > Propionibacteriales > Propionibacteriaceae > Microlunatus. The sequence goes on along the minus strand of CAVSDA010000015.1, from coordinate 149,520 downwards.
CTGAGCGCGGTGGGGCGCAACCTGAACGCCGCGCTGGACATCTCCGGCGGGCCGGCTCGCCCTCCGTGATCTGGCGCGGGGGATCTCCGGGCCGGAGCCGTACTTCGCCGGCTTCGACGCGGCGGGGGCACCGCTCGGCTCGCACCGCAACCTCGGCGACAAGCTGATGTCGGTTCTCGACGACCACGACCACGTGTACGGGGAGAAGTTGCGCTTCGCCACCGGAGCCCCCAACGATCACCAGGCCGCCGCTGCGGTCGCGCTCCAGTTGTTCACCCTCGGCATCCCGTGCCTGTACTACGGCACCGAGCAGGGCCTGGCCGGTCCCGAGGCCGTCCCAGCAGCGCTGGCTGCCGGAGTGGGGCGGTCACGACCGCTATCTCCGGGAGGCGATGTTCGGCCCGCTGACCCCGCGCGCAGCCGGTCGCGCCGGAGTGCCCGGGCTGCCCGGCGGCGGTGCCAGCGACCCGGACCTGCCGGGCTTCGGTCCGTTCGGTACCGCCGGGGCGCACTGCTTCGACCCGACCCATCCGCTCTATCGGCGGGTGTCCGCGCTGGCCGCCACCCGCGCCGCCTTCCCGGTGCTGCGGGCCGGCCGGCAGTACCTGCGGCCGGTGTCGGTGTTCGGCGAGGACTTCCACCCCGCGGCAGCGGGGGAGTTGTTCGGCTGGTCCCGCATCCTGTCCGACGAGGAGGCGCTCTGCGTGCTGAACCCGCACGGCGCGGCGGTGCGCGGCGCGGATCTGCTCGTCGACGCGGCGCTCAACCCTGCGGGATCGGAACTCACCGTGGTGCTGAACTCGGCCGAGGCCGCCGGTGCCGGTGGCCTGAGCCATCCGGTCGGCAGCCGGCTGCCCGTGTTGCGCACGCCGTCCGGTGCGGCGTACGTCCAGGTCCGCGACCGTCGGGCCGAGCGAGTCGCTGGTGCTGGTCAACCGGCCGTAGGCGCAGAGCGGACCGGGCTGCGCCGTCGGGGCGAGGCTCAGGCGTAGGAGTCGGCTTCGAGGCGGCGCTTGACCGACCAGAACAGGGCCGCGGCCAGTCCGGTGGTGCCGACCATGATCGCCGCCATCGGCACCGGGGTGCCGTTCTCCAGCACGCCGACCAACGGCGCCACCGCACCGCCGACGGTGAACTGGGCCGCGCCGAGCAGGGCGGCCGCGGTACCGGCAGCCTCGCCGTGCCGGTTCAGGGCGATCGCCGGCGCGTTCGGGAAGGACAGGCCGGCACTGGAGACGACGAAGAACATCGGCACCATGAAGCCGACGAGTCCGCCGAGACCGGTGGCCGTGGTGAACAGCAGGGCGACGGCGCTGGTCAGCCCCAGCAGGACCGCGACCGACAGCACCCGTACCGGCCCGAAACGCCTGACCAGAATGGGGTTCACCTGGGTCATCAGGATCAGGCCGACGGCGTTCGCGCTGAAGGCCAGCCCGAACTGCTGCGGGCTGAGGGCGTAGAGCCCCTGCAGCACGAAGGGTGCTCCGGAGATGTAGGCGAACAGGGTGGCGAACATCAGGCCCGCGACCAGCACCATCGCCACGAACAGCCGGTCGGAGAACAGGCCCGCGTACGAGCGGAGGGACCCGCGTACGGTGCCCGCCTGACGGCGCGCAGCGGGCAGGGTCTCGGGCAGCGCGACCAGCGCCAGCACGAACAGCAGCACCGCCGCTCCGGCCAGGACCACGAAGATGCCGCGCCAGGAGGTGAACTGCAGCAGTGCGCTGCCCATCGACGGGGCGAGGATCGGGGCGATGCCCAGCACCAGGATCAGCCGGGAGAGCAGCTGGGCCGCCTTGATCCCGCTGAACAGGTCGCGCACGATGGCCATCGCCACCACCGCGACCGCCGCTCCGGACAGGCCTTGCAGGACGCGGGTCGCAGTCAACAGTTCGATCGAGGGTGCCAGGGCGCACAGGATCGACATCACGCCGTGCGCGACCAGCCCCACCAGCAGCGGCTTGCGCCGGCCCACAGCGTCCGACAGCGGGCCGATGATCAGCTGGCCGAAGCCGAGGCCGATCAACAGTCCGGTGATGGTGAGCTGGGCCTGCGAGTCGGTGGCGCCGAGATCGACGCTCAGCGCGGGCAAAGCCGGCAGGTACGTGTCCACCGTGAGCGGGCCGATGGCGCTGAGGGCGCCGAGGACCAGGACCAGCGACACGTAGCGGCGGCCGACGAAGCTGTCGCCGAGGGCGGGAACGGTCGTCGCGGAGCGGGCGACGTGCGGAGGGTGGGTTCGGCCACAGAGGTCATGCGGGAGGAGATCCTGACCAGGAGGTGCGGGTTGGGAAGGACACGGCGGTGTGGCTCTGTAGGGCGCAACCGCGCAGGCGCACGGTTCATTCCCGCTCTGCGTCGCTAAGGTGGGGGCGATGTGCCGCGGACGTGTGCGCGTCGCGACGGAGGGGGAGACCATCAAGGCGGACGTTCCTGCAGGCCGATCTCGTGGCGTCGGGCCGGGCACGGCGCGATCACGCTCGCGGGACAGGAGGGGTCCGTGCGGGCCACTAAGGACGCGCAGTTGCGTCTGCTCGACCTCCAGGCCGTGGATGCCGCGCTGGCTCGGCTCGACCACCGGCGCCGTGGGCTGCCCGAGCACGCCGAATTCACGCGCCTGCGCAGCGAACGGGAGCGGGTGAGCGATGACCTCGTGGCCGCCGACACGGCGGTGTCCGACCTCGAACTCGAGCAGGCCAGGGCCGAGCAGGATCTCGAGCCGGTCCGCGAGAGGTTGGTACGCAACCAGCGACGCGTGGCCGACGGCTCGGTGCCCGACCCCAAGGCCCTGGCCTCGATGGTCGACGAGATCGGACACCTGAGGAAGCGCATCGGCGATCTGGAGGATGCCGAGCTGGAGGTGATGGAGCAGCTCGAAGGTGCGGTGGCTGCGCGCGAGCGCCTGCGCGCGCACGCCGCCGAGCTGGACGAGGGGATGCGCTCGGTCGCTGCACGGCGGGACGAACAGCTGGCGGTGCTGGCCTCGGAATGGCAGGAGCGAAAGACCGAGCGGGCGGAGATCCTCCCGCTGCTGCCCGCTGACCTGACAGGGCTCTACGACAAGATCCGGGCCGGGCATGGCGGCGTCGGGGCGGCCGAACTGCGTGCTCGCCGATGCACCGGCTGCCAACTCGAGGTCAACGCGGCCGACCTGCGCGAGTTCGCCGCCGCGGCGGAGGACCAGGTCCTGCGCTGCGAGGAATGCGGACGGATCCTGGTCCGTACGCCCGCGTCCGGGCTCTGATGGCGCGACGTCCCTCCGACCATCAGGGCGGACCCGGCTTCTTCGACGACGACGGCCCGGTCGCTGAGGTCGCCGCCGAGTCCGGTCGCCGGCTGGTCGTGGAGGCCGACGGGGGCTCGCGCGGCAATCCCGGACCGGCGGCGTACGGCGCACTGGTCTTCGACGCCGACACCGGTGAGATCCTGCTGCAGGAGGGCCTGCCCATCGGGGTGGCGACCAACAACGTGGCCGAATACCGGGGACTGATCGCCGGCCTGGCGATGGTGCGCGCGATCGACCCGGGCGCCGCGGTGGAGGTGCGGATGGACTCCCGGCTCGTGGTCGAACAGATGGCGGGCCGCTGGAAGATCAAGCATCCGAGTATGCGGCCGCTGGCCACCGAGGCCAACGGGCTGCGACCGGCCCGCGTCACGTGGACCTGGGTGCCCCGGGAGCAGAACAAGCGCGCCGACGCCCTGGCCAACCTCGCGCTGGACGGCACGCCGGTGGCCCGCTCGGCCCCGTGAACCTCAGAGCGGTGAGAAGGAGGTTGCCGCTTCAGTCCTGGTCGTACATCGCTTCGAGCCGATCGGCGTACTTCTGCTCGATCGCGCGGCGCCTGATCTTCTGGTTCGGGGTGACCTCGCCCTCGTCGAGGCTGAACTCCACCGGCAGGATCTCGAACCGCTTGATCGTCTCCCAGCGCTCCAACGTCTGGTTGGCCGCGGTGACGTAACCCTCGATCATCTCGCGCACCTCGCTGGAGGCAGCCAGTTCGGCGGCCGAGACACCCGGTCTTGCCCTGGCCTGTCGCCCAGCCCTCGATGGCCTCCGGATCAAGAGTGATCAGCGCACTCGCGTACCTGCGGCCCTCGCCGTGCACCACCACCTGGCTGACGTACGGGCAGGCCGCCTTGAGCACCCCTTCGACCTTCTGCGGGGCGATGTACTTCCCACCGGAGGTCTTGATCAGGTCCTTCTTGCGATCGGTGATCCGCAGGTAGCCGTGATCATCGATCTCTCCGATGTCACCGGTGGCGAACCATCCGTCCAGGACGGACCTGACTCCCTCCGGCTCCTTGTGGTATCCCTGCATCACGCTCGGACCCTTGACCATGATCTCGCCATCGGCGGCGATCTTGATCTCCGAGCCGGGCAGCGGCGGGCCGACCGTTCCGAAACGGGTGGCGCGGGGGTTGTTCAGGCAGGTGAACGCGCTGGTCTCGGTGAGACCGTAGCCCTCCAGCACCAGCAGCCCGGCGGCATGGAACCACTCCTGGACCTCGCGGTTCAGCGAGGCCGAGCCGGAGACGAAGAACCGGATGTTGCCGCCCATGCGCGCCTTGATCTTGCTGAATACCAGCTTGTCGGCGAGCCCGTGCTGGGCCTTGAGCGCGCCCGGTCGGCTCCTGGCCGGCCAGCCGTAGGCGTGACACCTTCCGCCCCACCCCGAACGCCCAGCCGAAGATCTTGGCCTTGACGCCGTGCGCAGCATTGGTCATCACGCGGGCGCGGACCTTCTCGAAGATCCGCGGGGGGCCGGCCATGAAGGTGGGCCGGACGACGCCGAGATTCTCCACGATCTTGTCCATCCGGCCATCGACCGCAGTGGCGAACCCGATCCGCAGTTGGGCGGCGATCATGACCTTCCCGAACGCGTGACTGAGTGGCAGCCACAAGTACTGGAGGTCGTCGGAGCGAAGGAGATCATAGGCCTCGATCGCCACTCCCACGTAGGTCCAGTTGTCGTTGAGCAGGCGCACGCCCTTGGGCCGGCCCGTCGTTCCGGAGGTGTAGATCAACGTGGCCAGGTCCTGAGGTTCAATGCCGGCTATCACGTTCTCGACCGCGGTCGGATCGATGGCCAGGTAATCCTTGCCCCGCTGTTGCAGATCGGCCCAGCTGATCACCAGTTCATGCTCGACCCGGCCGATCATCTGCACGACGGTCGTCACCGCCGGCAACTCGCCCAGGTGGTCCAACACCTTGGCCACCTGCACCTCGTCCTCCGCGAACACGATCGAGGATTCGGAGTCGGCCAGGATGTAGGCGACGTCTTCGTGGGCGGTCGTCGGATAGACCGTGGTGGTGGCCCCGGCCGCGCACGTGATCGCGAGGTCGGCCAAAATCCATTCCATTCGGGTACCAGAGACAATGGCGACGCGGGTTTCCCTCTCCACGCCCAGCGCAAGCAAGCCGGCGGCCAGCCGGAATGCCTGGTCCTTGGTCTGCAGCCAGGTCAGGGAAACCCAACGCTCGCCCTCGAGATAGCGAAACGCCTCCCTGGTTCGCGGATGCGGCAACCTGCTGCAGCAGCGACGCCCCTACCGATGCCGCCCGCTCGGCGAGCGATGGCATTCTCCGTCACACCAGTGAGGGTATCCATCCGGCGTCGGACCTGTCTGCGCAGTGGCTCTTGCCACGGCGCTCTCGGTGATCCTCGCCCGCGGCCGCGCGACCGATCGGTGAGTTTGTAGGCTCAGCCCATGCCCGCACGCAAGGTCGGACTGGTCGATGACGCCCTCTCAGACAGCCGGACCGCGATGGCACGTGTGCGCGCGGCGATGGAGATCCCGGACGAGTTCCCCGCGGAGGTCGAAGATGCCGCGCAGCAGGCGGTGGCGAGTCCGCGGCTGCCGGAACTGGACCGCACCGACCTGGAGCTGATCACCATCGATCCCCCCGGATCGCGCGACCTGGACCAGGCGTTGCACATCGCGCGCAGCGGCCACGGGTTCGTGGTCTCCTACGCGATCGCGGACGTGGCGGCGTTCGTCCGAGCGGGCGACCCGGTGGACCTGGAGGCGCACCGGCGCGGCCTCACTCTGTACGCCCCGGGTCGGCGGACACCCCTGCACCCGAGTGTGCTCAGCGAAGGAGCGGCGAGCCTGCTTCCCGAGCAGGTGCGTCCCGGCGCTGCTGTGGACGCTGACCCTCAACGAGCACGGCCGGATGACTGATGCGGATGTGGTGCGCGCGCAGGTCCGCAGCCGAGCACAGCTGAGCTACGAGCAGGCGCAGGCCGAGATCGACGCCGGCTCGCCACGGCAGACGCTCGCTCTGCTCAGCGAGGTCGGGCCGTGGCGCGAACAGCGCGAGCGTGACCGGGGCGGTGTCAGCCTGCAGATTCCGGAGCAGGAGGTGGTGCGGGACGGGGAGGGCTGGCGGTTGGAGTTCCGTGCGCCGCTTCCGGTGGAGGGCTGGAACGCCCAGATCTCGTTGCTGACCGGAATGGCTGCTGCCCATCTCATGCTGTACGGCCAGGTCGGGATCCTGCGGACGCTGCCACCTGCGGATCACGCGGCCCTGCGACGGCTGCACCAGACGGCGCGGGCGCTGCACATCGCGTGGCCCGCCGAGTTGGACTACCCGGAGTTCGTCCGCAGCCTGGATCCGGCCGAGCCCAGCCACGCGGCCATGCTCAACGCCTGCACGTCGCTCTTCCGGGGCGCGGGCTATCAGGCCTTCAGCGGGGGCGTACCCGAGAACGCCGAGCACTCCGCGCTCGCCATCGACTACGCCCACGTGACCGCGCCCCTGCGTCGCCTGGTGGATCGCTACGCCGGCGAGGTCTGCGTCGCCCTGTGCGCCGACCAGCCCGTGCCGACCTGGGTGCTGACTGCGCTGGACAAGCTGCCGGAGGAGATGTCGGCCGCCGAGCGGCGGGCCAAGAAGTACGAGCGGGCGATCATCGACCTGGTCGAGGTCTGCCTGCTGCGGCCCAGGATGGGTGAGGTCTTCACCGGAACCGTGATCGACGTGGACCAGGGCAAGGGGCGGGGTGAGGTGATGATCGCCGATCCTGCGGTGGAGGCTCGGCTGATCGGGGCGGATCTGCCGCTGGGCCACGAGGTCGACGTACGACTCACCTCGGCCGATTACGACGACGGTGCGGTCCGCTTCGAACTGGTCGGCTCGCCCGCGGCGCTCAGGTGATCTGGGCGAGGACTTTCCGGGCCGCCTGCGGGGAGATCCGGTGGCCTGCATCGCTCAGGATGACCAAGGTGACGCGATCGCCGACCTGCTTGCCGATCTCGGTCCATTCGCTGTCCGGGTAGGTCCGACGATCGATCAACCCGCCGTCCGTCGTCACGATGCGAGTCCGTACCGGCCGGTCGACGGTTGTGCACGCCTGCACCTGCCGTCCGTAGAGCGCGAAGTAGGACGTCGCGTCCGCCTCGGCGCCGAACTGCAGCACCAGCCCGACTCCCGGTGCGCCCGACCGGTTCTCGTAGTTGCCTTCCAGCGCCGCGGTCGGGTCGCGGTAGTCGTCCCGGGTGACGTCGGCGCAGCCCACGGCGATGACGTCGAGGGCGGCGTAGCGCGGGTCGCGGGCGTGCACCCAGGTGCCGTTCCCCTCGAAGCCCTCCTCCTCGCCGCCCTTCAGGGCCACCGTTCGCCAGCCCGCGGGGACGGGCAGCGAGCGCTGATCGAGCCGTCCGGCGGTCGACGGCGCGGGTGCGGTGGGCGGCGGCGGGGGAGGCAGGGTGTTGGTCGTCGTCGGCTCGGCGGGCGCGGCGGTCCCGCTGGCCGGTGCTGGGCTGCCCGGTGCTGGGCTGGCCGGTGCGGGGCTGCCCGGTGCTGGGCTGGGTCCGGGCGGCTCCGGGGGCTGCGCGCCGGGACTGCAGCCGCTCAGCGCGACGGTGAGCGCCAGGCCCGCGCCGAGCAGGCAGGCACCCGCCCGTACGCCCGACCTCATCCCCGGTACTCGAAGTGCTGGTAGTCCCGCCCCGGTGACCAGTAAGCCCCCCCAGAAGTAGTCGTCCGAGCGCAGCGACCGGGTCAGGTAGGAATCGCGGGTGAGCATGCCGAACCGCCGCGGCGTACGGTCGATGTAGGACGTGCCGTTCGACGGCCACCAGCGGCCGTTCACGTCGCGGTAGGGGTTCTGGACCGGGTTCACGTCGATGGCGATCCCGTAGGAGTGCGGCGACTGCCGGTACGGGTTGCCGACCACCGTGCGGCAGTTGAAGCCGCTGCTGTTGTTGGCCTTCATCTGCCGCGGGTCGTTGCCGTCGTAGACGTTGGGGTTGCGCATCTTCTGCACGGGGAAGCGGTGCGTCATGGCCGAGTTGAAGCCGCGGATCACCTCAGCGGTCAGGTCGGACCTCACGATCAGCACCCCGCGGTGCATCTTCTTGTCACGGCCGTAGAAGTTCATGGTGACGGTACGCAGCTTGGACTTACCGACAGGGCAGCCCCGGTGGTAGGTCTTCTCGATCTCGGCGTCGGTGGTGGCGGTCACGACGGCGTTGATCACCCCGATCCGGGCGAACTTGCGGCTGCTGCTCGACTCCCACCGGTCGCGGTTGGCGGCCTGGTAGGTCGCCCGCACGGTGTAGGTCGCCAGATTGCCGGCGCCGTAGCTCAGCGACTTGGCGAAGCGGCCGGCCGAGTCGGTGGTGGTGCTGGCGACGAAGCGGAAGCGCCCGGATCGCACCACGTCGAGGTGCACCTTGACCCCGGCACGGGCGGGCACGACCGACCCGCGGAGCGTCGGGTTCTTCAAGGAGTCGATGGTGGCGGCCGGGGCGTCCAGCACGATCGCGGAGTCGGCGACCAGGACCTTCACCTGGTTGCTGGCCACCTCGTCGCCGCTGCCGGGTGCGCCGCCGGTGGTGCTGGCGAAGGTGAAGGTGCCGAGCGCGGTGACCGGAACGCTCACCGCGTACGCGCCGGACCGGACCACACCGGCGCCGGCGAAGCGCTGCCATCCGGTTTCGGGAGTGTGGCGGTAGATCTCCAGCGCGGTCCCGTCCGGCAACCCGGAGGCGAGACCCGAGAAGGCGTAGCTGCCGATGTCCTGGAAGAACCGCCCCGGTACCGGGGACCCCGCAGCGGCGACGCTCAGGCTGAGCGTCCGTTCCGGGGCTGCATCGAGTCCGCGCCGTACGGCGGTGGGCTCGCCCGGGGTCGGGGTGCCGGGGGTCGGGGTGCCTGGGGTCGGGGTGCCCGCGCTGGGGTCGGAAGCGTCGGGGGTCGCGGAAGTGGCGCCGGCGCCAGGCTCGGATGCGCTCACGCTCGGCTCGGCGGCCTGCTCACCCGGAGGTGGAGTGGCGGTCGTGGTGGACGGCGGCTGGGTCGTCGGCTGGGTCGTCGGCTGGGGGCTGGGCGAGTCCGCGGTGGCGGGCAGCGCGCCGGCGACCGCCAGCACGGTCAGGCTCAAAGTCGCCGCCAGTCGTACGAGGGCTCGTCTACTGCCCGGGCGTGTCGGCATCGTGGTGCTCCCCGCTCTCAGCCCCGATCGGTCGGCCGAAGGTCGCGCCCGTCGCGCTCAGACCTGTGGCGATCCGCTCGGGCGTGGCCTCGGCCATGGTTGCCAGGGATCGTACCCACACCTTCGCGTGCATGGCCACCCCTCCACGCGCGCCCGGTCGGCCCGGTCGCGCTCAGATCTGCTCCTGCGGGCACCACCAGGTGGTTCGCCCGCCGATGGTGGCACGGCGCATCTCCGTCCCGCACCGGGGGCAGTGCCGCCCGGCCCGGCGGAAGGCGATGATCACCCCGGTATGCACGCCACCGTCGCGGATGGCGGCTTTCGTGGCCTTGCGCAGGGCTCGATGCAGCGTGCTGAGGTCGCCCGCGGAAAGCTCCTCGGACGGTCGGGCGGGATCGATCCGGGCCTGCCACAGCGTCTCGTCGGCGAGCAGGTTGCCGACCCCGGCGATCACCGACTGGTCGAGCAGCCGCGCCTTCACCGGCGCGCGTCCCCGGCCGATCCGCTCGCCGAACTCGGCGGCGCGTACCTGCGTGGCGTCGGGTCCCAGGGAGCCCAGATCCGGGTCGAGGCGGACCCGGCCCAGGCGCCGCTTGTCGAACAGCCGCAGGTGCCCGCCGTCGGCGAAGGTCAGGGTGAACCGGTCCCAGACCGGTTTGCGGCCGTTGCCCTCGGCGCCGCGGCCGTACTGCCCGCCCTGCCAGTCCCCGCCCTCGGTCAGGTCGCCGTCCCGACCGGTGATCAGGATCCGACCGCTCATGCCCAGGTGGATGCCCAGCACCGGGCCCGGAGTCGTCGAGCCCGCGGTCCCGGACGTCTCGCACCACATCGACTTGCCGCGCCGGAAAGCCCCGGTGAGCGAGCGCCCGACCAGCGCCGTACGGATCTCGCCGGGCGAATGCGGACGGCACACCCAGGAGTCGGTGTCGTCCACGTCCTCGATCCGCCGGCCCAGCCCCGCGCTCTCGATCACCAACCGGGCGCTCTCGACCTCGGGCAGCTCAGGCACGCCGCCCAGAGTAGGGCGCCGGTCGGCAAGGCGCGGTGGGTACGTGAGGTCAGGATCGCGTCGGCTCGCCTCGCGCGGGGTGGGGTGGGGCGGGACGTCCCGTTTGGGGCCGAGATCGCGCGGGTAGTGATCGACGTACGGAGTCGCCGGCGACCTGTCGCGGCTCCCCGAGCGGAGGAGGGCGACGTGAGTGAACCAGTCGTAGGCATCGATCCGATGAGCTCCGAGGACGAGGACGGGAACAGCGCCGCCGGCACCGACGCCCAGTCGTCGCACGCCGCCGACGTCGACGCCGGCTACGACGGGGACGAGGATGCAGAACTCGTCCCGGAGGGTGGCGAGGTCGACGGGGCGGCCACGAGTTCACACGCCTCCGATGTCGATGCCGGGTACGACGAGCACCGCTGACAGCCCGACCGTTCCCAGCTGAGTCGGCGCGGGTCTACCTGGTGGCGGGGTTTGGCGGACGAGTCGGTCGATAAGCCGGATTCTGTCCCGGCTGCGAAGCCGGGGGCGATCATCCATCTGCGACCGCTGTCGCCAGCGGCCTGGTGCGATCTACCCGAAGGCTCGGGCGAGCAGCCCTCAGGCGCCTCCGCAGGCGCTCGCGCGCCCTTGTGATCTTGCTCCGGGTGGGGTTTACCGAGCCACCCCAGTCACCTGGGGTGCGGTGGTCTCTTACACCGCCGTTTCACCCTTACCTGCCTCGCCGAAGCGGTGCAGGCGGTCTGTTCTCTGTGGCACTGTCCCGCGGGTCGCCCCGGGTGGGCGTTACCCACCACCCTGCTCTGTGGAGTCCGGACTTTCCTCGACGGCTTGCGCCGCCGCGATCGCCTGACCGACTCGTCCGAGGCCCACTCTAGACGAGCGCGCCGGCCCGCAGGTGCTGCGCGTGCGCCGCCCGTCTGCCGCCCGTACTGCCTGCGCCCGTGCCGCGCCAGTTTCCGCGCCGCCTCAAGTTCTGTCAAGAAACGCCGAAGGCGACAGTGGTCCCCGGCGTCTCGCCAGTCGTTTCCCGGCGTTTCCGGTGGTGGGTGTGCGAGTGGGCCGGGTGCGGTGGGTGTGCGAGGGAGGACGGCGGGTGGCGGCGGGGTCAGGACGGCAGGGTCAGGATCTCGGCGCCGCTGTCGGTGACCACCATCGTGTGCTCGAACTGGGCGACCCGGCTGCCGTCGACGGTCAGCACGGTCCAGTCGTCGTCCCACATGAAGGACTCGGCCCGGCCCAGCGCGATCATCGGCTCGATGGTGAAGGTCATGCCCGGTCGGATCACGGTGTCGTAGGCGGGTTCGTCGTAGTGCGGGATGATCAGTCCGGAGTGGAACGCGGTGTGCACGCCGTGTCCGGTGTAGTCCTTGACCACCCCGTAGCCGAAGCGCTTCGCGTAGCTCTCGATCACCCGGCCGATCACGTTGACCTGCCGGCCCGGCTTCACCGCCTTGACCGCGCGGGCCAGCGCCTCCGCGGTCCGCTCGGTGAGCAGCCTCGACTCCTGGTCGACCTCGCCGCAGAAGAAGGTTGCGCAGTTGTCACCGTGCACGCCGTCGACGTACGCGGTGATGTCGATCTTCACCAGGTCGCCGTCCTCCAGCGGTCGTGCGTCGGGGATGCCGTGGCAGATCACCTCGTTCACCGAGGTGCAGCAGGACTTCGGGAAGCCCCGATAGCCGAGCGTGGACGGGTACGCGCCCTGGGCGACCAGGAAGTCGTGCGCGACCGCGTCCAGTTGGTCCGTGGTCACCCCGGGGGCCACCGCGGCGCCGGCGGCCTGCAGAGCCTGGGCGGCGATCCGCCCCGCCAGCCGCATCCGCTCGATCGTGTCGGGGGTCTGCACGTCGGGTCCGAGGTAGGGGTCAGGGCCGGGTCTGCCGACGTACGACGGGCGCGGAATCCGGGCCGGCACCTTCCGCATCGGACTCAGCGCCGCCTGCACCACGGGACTCACCACCCGATCCTACGGAGGCGCGCTCAACCCAGGAGTAGCGTCAGCCGAACAGGGCCGACGCGTACGAGGAGGAACCGGTGGCTGACGGGCAGTGGTGGTACGACCTCAAGACCAACTCCGTGGTGGCGGACGACAACGACACCAAGGTCACCGACCGGCTCGGTCCGTACGGATCCCGCGAGGAGGCCGAACGCGCGCTGGACAAGGTCGAGGAGCGCAACGAGGCCTACGACAGCGACCCGCGCTGGAACGACGACTAGGCCAGGCAGCGGGCGTGGAGACGCTCGGCGCGAGTACTGCCGATCAGCACGCTTATCTTGAATGATTCCAGAAAAGGTGCTTTGCTGGGGTCGTGAATGACGTCGTCGAAGCCGCCTCCTGGGCCGACGATCTACGCGCCGCCGGACTGCGCGTCACGCAGCAGCGCATCGCGGTGCTGCACGCAGTGCGACGCCAGCCGCACCTCGCCGCCGACGAAGTCGTGGAACGGGTCCGCGGCGAGATTGGTGCCGTGTCCACGCAAGCGGTGTACGACACGCTGAACACCCTGACCGAGCACCGCATCCTGCGCCGCTTCGAGCCGGCGGGATCCTCGATGCGCTTCGAGCTGGCCAGCGGCGACAACCATCACCACCTCGTCTGCCGCAACTGCGGGCGGGTCACCGACGTCGACTGCGCCGTCGCCTCCATCCCGTGCGCGGTTCCGCCCGACACGCACGGCTTCGTCGTCGATGAGGCCGAAGTCACCTACTGGGGCCTCTGCCAGGACTGTCGGCAGGCCAGCCCTGAACCGTCACCCGAGGACCGAACCACCCTTCCAATCCCCGAACGCGCGAAAGGACATGCCATGACCACCGAGCTCCAGGCTCCGCCCACCGGCCCGAACGCCAAGATGTCGACCACCGACACCGGCGCGCCGGCGCCGAGCGATCAGTTCTCCCTGACGGTCGGCTCCGACGGTCCGATCCTGCTGCACGACTTCCACTTCGTGAACCAGATGGCTCACTTCAACCGGGAGCGCGTCCCCGAGCGCAACGTGCACGCCAAGGGCGGTGGCGCGTTCGGCACCTTCGAGACCACCGAGGACGTGAGCGCCTACACCAAGGCTGCGCTGTTCCAGCCGGGTGCGCAGACCGAGATGTTGGCCCGGTTCTCCACCGTCGCCGGAGAGCAGGGCTCGGCCGACACCGTCCGTGACCCGCGCGGCTTCGCCCTGAAGTTCTACACCTCCGAGGGCAACTACGACCTGGTCGGCAACAACACCCCCGTCTTCTTCGTGCGCGACACGATGAAGTTCCCGCACTTCATCCGCTCGCAGAAGCGGCTGCCGGACTCCGGCCTGCAGGACTGGGACATGCGCTGGGACTTCTGGACGCTCCAGCCGGAGTCGGCGCACCAGGTGACCTACCTGATGGGCGATCGCGGCATTCCGAAGACGTGGCGGCACATGAACGGCTACGGCTCGCACACCTACATGTGGGTGAACGAGGCAGGCGAGCGGCACTGGGTGAAGTACCACTTCCACAGCGACCAGGGCGTGGAGAACCTCGGCAACGACGACGCGGCCGCGACGGCAGCGACCGATCCTGACGCACACCGGCGGGACCTGTTCAACGCCATCAAGGCGGGCGAATTCCCGAGTTGGACGCTCTTCGTCCAGGTGATGCCGTACGAGGACGCCAAGACCTACCGGATCAACCCGTTCGACCTGACCAAGGTCTGGCCGCACGGCGACTACCCGCTGGTCAAGGTCGGCACCATGACCCTGAACCGCAACCCGGAGAACTTCTTCGCCCAGATCGAGCAAGCCGCCTTCGAGCCCAGCGCGGTCGTTCCGGGTATCGGCTTCTCGCCGGACAAGATGCTGCTCGGTCGGGTCTTCGCCTACTCCGACACCCACCGGTACCGGATCGGTCCCAACTATCTGCAGCTGCCGGTGAATCAGCCGAGGGTCGAGGTCAACAGCTACGAGTTCGACGGGCCGATGCGCTTCCAATACAACCCGGGACAGCCGGTCTACTTCCCCAACAGCGCGAATGGACCCGAGGTCAAGGCCGATCTCTACTCCGGCGCGAGCTGGGAATTCGACGGGGAGATGGTGCGTACGTCGTACACGCTGCGGCCTGAGGACGACGACTTCAGCCAGCCGAACACGCTGGTCAACCAGGTGATGGACGACGCGCAGCGGCATCGACTGGTGGAGACGATCGCTTCGACCCTCGGTACGGTGCGCGACGACATCCGCGAGCGGGTCTACGACTACTGGCGCAACGTCGACAAGGCGACCGGCGACGCCGTGGCGGAGCTGGTCGGCTCACCGGCTGCCGAACCGCACGGACCTGCGCCGGCGAACGACGACCCGGACACCGCGGTCAACCGGGGCTGATCGGCACCGACCCTCGACCGACAAGACGGTGCAGCGCCAGCTGCGCCAACGGGGCGTACGCGGCCACGACCAGAACGGGGCCGCGTACGGCCAACGTCGTTCGCGCTCCCTTGGCGTGGGGCTCGACCGCGTGATCCAGCTGCAGGTTCACCGGGCCGAGGCGGACGGTCCAGCTCCAGGTCATCGCCTCGGGCCGGCAGGACGTCACCACGAACGGCACTGTGAGCCCCCCGACCAGGCGCACCCTGCCGTGCAGGCCCATGGCCAGGTGCTCGCCGTCGGCCCGCACCTCACGGATCTGGGGCGACCAGGTGGGCCATTCCGCTAGGCTGGCGTAGCGGCGCCAGGCGAGTTCTGGGGCGGCCGGGCCGACGGCGTCCAGTTGGCGAATCGCCACTTCGGTTTCCTCCGCTCTTACGTCGTAAACTCAGGCCCCACACCCTCCGTCGAGGAGATCACATGAGTTCGCGCCCCCGCCGATGACCCGCCGGATGAAGATCGGCTGTGAGTTCGTGCACCAGTCGCAGTCCGACGTCGCGGCCGTGTTCCTGGTCGAGCCGCTGACCGACCAGAAGGCGGAGCTGGTCGAGTCCCGCTGGACCCTCGACCCGCAGGGCCAGACCAGCGGTTACGACGATCTCTACGGCAACCCGTGCCGGCGGCTCACCGTGCCCGCCGGTCGGTCGCGGATCGCCTACGAGGCGACCGTGGTCGTGCCCGACGAGGTCGAGGACGCCGACGAGGACGCTCCGGAGGTGCCGCCCGCCCACCTGCCCGACGACGTGCTGATGTTCACCTTGCCGAGCCGGTTCTGCCTGCCGGACGTGCTGGGTGCGGAGGCCTGGCGGCAGTTCGGCTCCCTCCCGCCCGGGTACCGCCGGGTGCAGGCGATCTGCGATTACGTCCACCACCACCTGCAGTTCTCCTACGGCACCAGCAACGCGTGGACCACGGCGGCCGACGTGCACGCGTCGGGCTACGGGGTGTGCCGGGACTACACGCACCTGGCGGTGTCCTTCTGCCGGGCGCTCAACATCCCGGCGCGCTACGTCTTCGGGTACCTGCCTGCGATGGATGTTCCGGTCCGTGACGCGCCGATGGACTTCGCCGCCTGGATGGAGGTCTACCTCGGCGACCGCTGGTGGACCTTCGATCCGCGCAATCACGAGCGCCGCAAGGGACGGGTGCTGATCGGGCGGGGTCGCGACGCCGGTGACGTGGCGATGGCGACGACGTTCGGAGCGCCGTGGCTGGAGTCGATGACCGTGGTCGCGGAGGAGATCGGCGATTAGTCGGCCGGTGCGAGCCGCTGCGAGCCGGTCGCCCGCTTCATCCGCCTGGTCCGTACGGCGCCACGCCCGACGCGCTCAGCTGGCGCGGAGGTTGCGCACCGTGTCGGCGAGCACGATGTCCAGGTCCTGGTTGCCGATCGGCACACCGCCGAAGAAGAAGCCCCAGTGGGGGCCGTCTTCAACGACCAGGAACACGGCGTGGTCGCCGGGGAAGGGCAGGCCTGGCTCCGCGACGAGTACGTCGGTCTCCAGCAGCCAGCCCGAACGCCCGTCGATGGTGACCGCCTCGCTCCGCAGGTCGCGCCGGGTCGGTCGGTAGGCGTTGTAGATCCCCCCGGTGAGGGAGCACTGGACGAGCATCTCCACCGCCTGGCGTGCGGTGCCGCCGAATCCGGGCCCACCGCGCAGTCTGCCCACCGCCAGTTGGGCGATCCAGGGAGGCGTCTGATTGCTCCGCCGCGTCTGTTGGACCACGTCGTAGGCGAAGGAGAAGCGCGGTTCGACCGTGGCGCGGTCGAAGCTGACCTGTTCGGGGAAGGAGAGGTTGCCGCCGTAGACCCGGTCGTCGATCGGGTGCACGGCGCGCAGGTTCGGATCACCGTCCGGGCAGTCGACGAGCGCAGTACCGGTCGGGTCGCTGGGTGAGGAGAGGTCGCTGGGTGAGGCGGGGTCGCTGGTGGGGGACGCGTCGTCACCGCCGGCGAGGGTGCTGGTCGGCGGGTTGGGGGCGACGGGGTCGCGAGCTCCGAACAGGATCAGAGCAGCGATCACCCCGCCGATCACGACCAGCGTGAGCACGCCGACCAGCACACTCCAGCGACGGCGTGGCGGCTGCGACTCCGGCCCGCCCCGTACCGGGGGCGGCAGTCGGGGGTCGCCGGTCGTTCCGGAGGACCAGCCCGAGCCGTCCCAGTAGCGGTAGCGGTCCGGCGCACCGCCGGGATCGGGGTACCAGCCTGCCTGGGGAGCGGGCACCGGTCAGCCGGTCAGCCCCGCAGCCAGGGCACAGCCGAGGAGCGCGTACGCCATCTCAGCGGCCCTCGCGCCAACCGTTGGTGATCGGCAGCCGTGCGGTCCCGCCCGAAGGCCTTGAAGCTGATCTTGGTGCCCGGCGGATACTGCCGCCGCTTGTACTCGGCCCGGTCGACCAGCCGGATGATCTTGTCGACCAGCTCGGCGTCGAACCCCATGGCGATGATCTCCGCGTGGCCGCGGTCGCCCTCGACGTAGTCGTCCAGGATGTCGTCGAGCACCTCGTACGGCGGCAGCGAGTCGGTGTCCTTCTGCCCGGGCCGCAGCTCCGCGCTGGGCTCCTTGGCGATCGAGTTCTCCGGGATCGGCGGCGTCTCGCCGCGGGCGACCGCCTGCTCGTTGCGCCACCGGGCGAGCTTCCACACCCAGGTCTTCGGAACGTCCTTGATCGGCGCGTACCCGCCGACCGCGTCGCCGTAGATGGTGCTGTAGCCGACGGCCAGCTCGCTCTTGTTGCCGCAGGCCAGCACGATCGAGGGGCCGTGCTGGTTGGACTCCGCCATCCAGATCACGCCGCGGATCCGGGCCTGCAGGTTCTCCGCGGCGACCCCGTCGATGTCGACCATGGTGTGGAAGGCGTCCACGGCCGGGGCGATGGGCACGGTGATGAAGTTCAGCCCGGTGCGCGCCGCCAGGTCGGCGGCGTCGGTCTTGGAGTGCTCGGAGGAGTAGGCGCTCGGGTTGGAGATCCCGTAGACGTGCTCGGCGCCGATCGCGTCGCAGGCGATCGCCGCGACCAGGGTGGAGTCGATGCCGCCGGACAGCCCGAGGTAGACCCGCTCGATGCCGTTCTTGCCGCAGTAGTCGCGCAGTCCCAGTTCCAGCGCCAGGTAGACCTCGGCCATGGGCTCGAGCGGACGGGCGACGACGTGCTCGATCGCCTCCGCCGGGTCGTTCCCGGCGTCGGTGAGGTGGTGCCGGGTGATGGCCATGCCGGCCCGGCCCGGCTCGGTGGGCACGGTGCCCGGTGCCACCTCGGTCCGCAGCGGACCGTCGGCCGGGGGGAGGTCGAGGTCGGCGACCACCAGCTCCTCGACGAACTGTCGGGCGCGGACGACGATGGTGCCGTCGGCGGCGGCGATCATGGTGTCGCCGTCGAAGACCAGCTCGTCCTGGCCGCCGACCAGGTTGACGTAGGCCAGCGGGCACCCGGCCTCGACCGCGCGCCGGCTGACCAGCGAGCCGCGGACGTCGTCCTTGTCCCGCTCGTACGGGCTGGCGTTGATCACCGCGAGCAGCCCGGCGCCGGCCTCGGCGGCGGCCGCCACCGGACCGCCGTCCTGCCAGAGGTCCTCGCAGATGGCCACCGCGACGTCGACGCCGCGGATCCGCACGACGTGCAGCTCGTTGCCGGGCTGGAAGTAGCGGTACTCGTCGAACACGCCGTAGTTGGGCAGGTGGTGCTTGGCGTAGGAGGTGACCACCCGGCCACGGTGCAGCACGGCGGCGACGTTCTGCGGATGGCCGCCCTTGGGGTGCGCCGGCTCCTCGGTGCGGTCCAGGTAGCCGACCACCGCGACCAGCTCGCCGAGCCCCTCGTCGTCCAGCCGTCGGGCCAGCCGCTCGATCGAGGTCCGCGACGCCTCGACGAAGCTCTGCCGCAGCGCCAGATCCTCCACCGGATAGCCGGTCAGCACCATCTCGGGGAACAGCACCAGGTGGGCGCCGGCGTCGGAGGCCCGACGCGACCAGTCCAGGACCAGGTCGGCGTTGGCCGAGATGTCGCCGACGGTCGCGTTGACCTGGGCCAGGGCGATCCGCAACTGGGGCACGGCCCGAGCCTAGTTGTGCCGTCGCCGCAGCGCTGCGGCGCCAAAGCCTGTACGGCAGGTCACGCGAACAGGAGGACGGCGGAAATGCCGGCCGGTATCAGCCCGACCACGAGCAGGACCAGGCCTCGACCCCGTACCCGGTGGATGAGCAGGACAGCCAGCGCGGTCAGCATTCCGATCACCCCGGACATGACGCACAGACCGAGTGCGGCCGCCCCGGAGGCCCCTCCGCCGAAGTGGGGCGTCACTGCCAGTGCTGCGGTCGGCGCGCCGCCGACCACGATCGCGATCACCGACAGCACCCATCGCTGGACCAGGTCCAGACTCTTCTGATCCGCCCGCTGATAATCACCCGCTACCTCCTCGGTCACTCCTGCCGGCTCAGCTTCGCACCCGCCACCGGTCAGGGAGCCTCGTACACCCGCCGCCACCGGTCAAGTAAGCCTCCGTACACCCGCCGCCACCGGTGAAGGAACCTACGTATACGTAGTTTCCTGAGGCATTACACAGGTTGCAACCTATGCAATCCACCAGGAAACCACGTATACGTAGGTTCCATGCTCTCCAGCAGGGGCTATCCAGCGGGGCCAGGCACGTCCAGCGGTACAGGCGGGCAAGGTGGGTTTCCGACGACCGGGCGAACCCGTACGCGGCGGCCGCCCGTGTCGTAACACCGTCTGTTACGGGCTGGGCGGCAGACTGAGCCGCGTGGACAAGCAGACCGAGTTCGTGCTCCGGGCCATCGAAGAGCGAGACGTCCGCTTCGTCCGGATGTGGTTCACCGACGTCCTCGGCTTCTTGAAGTCGGTGGCCGTCGCACCCGCCGAGGTCGAGGGCGCGTTCGCCGAGGGCATGGGCTTCGACGGCTCCGCCATCGAGGGCTTCGCCCGCGTGTACGAGTCCGACATGGTCGCCCACCCTGACCCGTCCACGTTCCAGGTCCTGCCGTGGCGCGACACCAGCCCGGCGACCGCGCGGATGTTCTGCGACATCACCATGCCGGACGGCTCCCCGTCCTACGCCGACCCGCGCTACGTGCTGAAGCGGGCGCTGAAGAAGGCCGCCGACCTCGGCTTCACCTTCTACACCCACCCCGAGGTCGAGTTCTTCCTGTTCAAGGACCCGATCCTGCCCGGCGTTCCGCCGACGCCGGTCGACCAGTCCGGCTACTTCGACCACACGCCGCAGAGCCTGGGCAGCGACTTCCGCCGCAGCGCGATCACGATGCTGGAGCAGATGGGCATCTCGGTCGAGTTCTCCCACCACGAGGGCGCACCCGGCCAGCAGGAGATCGACCTGCGCTACGCCGACGCGCTGTCCACCGCCGACAACCTGATGACCTTCCGCGTGGTGGTCAAGGAGGTGGCGCTGTCCCAGGGCATCCACGCCTCCTTCATGCCCAAGCCGTTCACCGAGCACCCCGGCTCCGGCATGCACACCCACATGTCGCTGTTCGAGGGCGACAACAACGCCTTCTACGACGCCAGCGCCGAGCACCACCTGTCCAAGGTCGGCCGCTACTTCATCGCCGGACTGCTGCGGCACGCGGCCGAGATCACCGCCGTGACCAACCAGTGGGTCAATTCCTACAAGCGGCTGGCCGGCGGCGGCGAGGCGCCGAGCTACATCTGCTGGGGCCGCAACAATCGCTCCGCGCTGGTCCGGGTGCCGATGTACAAGCCCAACAAGGGCTCCTCGGCCCGGGTCGAACTGCGCTCGATCGATTCGGCCGCCAACCCCTACCTGGCCTTCGCCCTGATCCTCGCCGCCGGACTGGCCGGGATCGAGGGCGAGTACGAGTTGCCCGAGGGGGCCGAGGACGACGTCTGGTCGCTCACCGAGCGCGAACGGCAGGCGCTGGGCATCTCCCCGCTGCCGCGGAACCTGGACGAGGCGATCCGGACCATGGAGAAGTCGGAACTGGTGGCCGAGACCCTCGGCGAGCACGTCTTCGACTTCTTCCTGCGCAACAAGCGCAAGGAGTTCGAGGAGTACGGCCGCCAGGTCACGCCCATGGAGCTGACCCGGCTGCTGCCCGTGCTCTGAGTCCGGGCCGAATCACGACAGCAACGGCAGCGCCTCACTGAGGTCCGCGCGCAACCCCGACGCGCTGACCGACCCCGCGGCGAGTGCGTCGTGCCAGCCGATCCGGCCGGTGGCGAGCCGCAGGAAGGTCGACGGGTCGGTCTCCACCACGTTCGGCGGCGTCCCGCGCGTGTGTCGTGGGCCGGGATCGGGTACGCCGCCCACGGTGACCGCGCACTGCACCGCCGCGTACGGGGGGATCCGCACCTCGATCGAGCGGCCCGGGTGCTGGCCGGCGAGGATCGCGGCCAGCGTGCGGGTGCAGCGGGCCAGGGCCCCCTGAGTCAGCGGCACCGGTTCCAACTCGGGCAGGGACCGGCTCAGGTCATCGGCGTGGACCACCACTTCCACGATCCGGGTAGCAAGGAAATCCCCGATGGTACTGGGGCCGCGCGGAGTCATGATCACCTGCGGCTCGCTGACTCCCGCAGCCAGGCGTGCGGCGAGGCCCTCGCTCGCTCGGGCGAGCCGGTCGAGGGTCTGCGGCCCGTCCAGGCCGGCCGACGCGTCGAGGGTGGACGCCATGATGGCGGCCACGTCGCGCCGGTAGCCGCGGACGAACTGGTGGACGGGCAGCGCGGGGTCCCGGCTCGGCTGGTCGAGCAGACGGGTCAAACCCTCGTGGACCAGAGCCAGGTGCCCGATCAGTTCACGCACATCCCACTCACCGAGCGTGGTCGGACGCGCGAACCCCGCCATCGGTAGCGTCTGCAGCCACTCGACCAGGTGGGAGGACTGTTCGAGCAGGGCCGAAGCGGCATCCTGACGTGCGCGTGCCATGGACGGCGACGCTATCAAGCCAGGCCGGCTCGGCAGGCCGGGCGGGTTGGTCGTGCCGGATTGGTTCGGCGAACAGGAATATCTATCGGCGGCGCAGGTCGCCTGGATATGCTGGCGCCGGACTCGGGGTCCGGGCAGCGGTGGGGGCGGCGTGAAGCTGACGATCTTGGGTGGCTCTGGCGTCTGGCCGGGTGCCCGCCAGGCGTGCGGCGGCTACCTGCTCGAGGATGACGACACCACCGTGCTGATCGACCCCGGCTTCGGAGTGCTTCCGCAACTGCTGGCCCGGCGCGATGTGGCCGACATCGACGCGGTGCTCGTCAGCCACGGACATCTCGACCACTGCGCGGACCTGACCGCCCTGCTGCGCGCTCGGGTGCTGGGCGGGCGGTCATGTCCGCCGGTTCCGGTGTTTGCCCCCAGGGCCTCGCTGGCCCGGTTGCTCGCCGCCGAAGGCCTCGGTTCGGTCCGCCGCGGCGCTGACGTCATCGTGGTCGGTGACGGGGAACGGGTCCGGCTGGGCCCGCTGGTGATGGACTTCGCGCTGCTGCCGCACCACGTGCCCAACCTCGGGATGCGGATCGCTGCGGGCGATGAGCTGCTCGCCTACACCGGGGACAGCGGGGAGTGCCGTGAGCGGGTCACCCTGGCTAAGGACGCCGATCTGCTCCTAGCCGAAGCGACGTACGCCGACGAGGTTCCGCCCGGCGAGCGGGGTCATCTATCCAGCGCCGGGCAGATCGCCCGGCTGGCCCGGGAGGCTGACGTCCGGGGCACGATCCTCACCCACCTCTGGCCGGGCGAGAGCGCGGAACGTACGCTCGCCGCCGCCCGTCGGCAGGGTCTGACGTCGGCGCGGGTCGCGTTCGCCGGTCTGACCGTCGACCTCGGCCGCACCGGCGCGCCGCCCAGCAGTCGGGCACAGGCGTGGCGGCGGGAACTGGAGGCGGGGCCTCCGGCCTGGACGGCCTCAGCCGGCTCGGAGGTCGCGCTCCGCGGTCGCCGGGCCTCGGGAGCGGGCAGCGCGCCCTGTGACGTCCCCGTGCTGCCGCGACGGGCCGCAATTCGCTGACCGGCGTATGTTCGCCGCGCCACCCCCGGAGCGCCCTGCTGCAAGGGCGCCCCCAGGGCGGTGTGAGCTCAGGGAGCGGTGATCGGGGGCAGGTCGAGCGGGCGGAGCACACGGTTGATGCCGTGCCCGATCTGGAGGTTGCCCTTGTTCAGATTCGGGCGTACCACGTAGGGATTCGCCGAATTCGGGTCACGGTCGATCAGGAAGATCGCATAGCGGTGCGTGACCTTGATCCGCACGGTGGGGCCGAACGCGGTCGGCAGATCCACGTTGTTGGCCTTGAGCGCCTGCCGGTAGGTGATCGGCCCGCCCAGGTGCACGTGATAGAGGAGCACGGCCTCCACCGTGTCGACGCCCAGCGAGGCCACAGCGTCGAAGACCGACGACTCGCTGGCGTACTTGGTCTTGGTCAGGTCCCCAGCGAGCGTACGGAAGGCTCGGTCCGTGGGCAGGAAGGCGGTCACCGGCACCGTCCCGTCGGTGAGCACGGCCACCGGGCTGGTCGGCTTCGCGGAGAGGACCGTCAGCACGGCCTTCTCGAGAATGTCGAAGTCATTCCAGTTCCGGTCGAAGGTTGCGCCGTCCTTGGCCAGCAGGGCAGCGAGGCTGGTCTGACCGGTCGGCGCCTTGGTGGTGTGGGCACTGGCCGGCAGAGCCGTGCTCACAGCTGTGGCGAGCGCGACGGCGAGCACGATGCCCAGCCGTGCGATGCCCAGCCGTACGACACCCAGCCGTACGTTCCGTGGAGCGAGCATGATGGTTCCTCACTTTCGATGGCGGGGGACGGGCAGCCGGTGAGCTGCGCGGCCCGCCAGGGGCAGGTGGACCGGCCGTGCCCGTACGCGAGGGACGAGGCGAGGCCGGCGATCGGACGGAACTCCCGTTTCGCTACCGGACGCTGGTACCGGGCGTCGTTACCGGACGGTGATCTGAGTTCCGACCCAACTTCTGACGCTGCGGTTGCCGTGGATGCAGCTACCTCGGCCTGGTCCGGTAATTGTTCCGGGCCTTCGGGCCTTCGGCCATCACGGCGTCCTGTCGGACCAGGCCCGTAGCATCGTCGCTGTGCGGATCCAGACGACGCAGGGCAGCCTGGCGCGGCGCGGTTTCGCTCATCCCGAGGTGGCTGGGCGCATCGTCGCGGAGTGGGACGGCGCCTGCGAGCCGCTGCTGGACATCCTGGTCCGGGCAGCGGACCCCGATCTCGCCCTGATCGGGCTCGACCGGCTCGGCGAACAGGTGCCCGCCCTGTTGGACCGCCTGGTCGCCGCCCCGGTCCTGGCTGAGCAGGTGGTGATGGTCCTCGGCGCCAGCACGCAACTCACCCAGCACCTGGTGGCGCACCCCGGTCAGATCGCGCTGCTGGAGCCCGAACTCTTCCGAACCCCGGCCGCTGAGTTGCGCCGGGAACTGCTGGAGTCAACCGGGGCCGATCCCGATGCGCCGTTCCCGGTCGCATCGGAGCTGACCGGCGACCGGTTGCGGCTCGCCTACCGGGGCGCGCTGCTGCGCATCGCCGCTCGCGACCTCTGCGCACCTGAGCCGATCGAAGTCGTCGACGACATCGCCGACGAGCTCTCCGACCTGGCCGATGCCACTCTGGAGGCGGCCCTGGCGATCGCCCGGGCCAAGCTCGGCGAGCAGGCGCAGCAGGCGCGGCTGGCCGTCATCGGGCTGGGCAAGTGCGGCGCCCAGGAGTTGAACTACGTGAGCGACGTCGACGTCTTGTTCGTCGCCGAGCCGGAGCTCGACGCTGATGGCGCGGCTCTGGTCAGCAACGACAAGGCGGTGCAGATCGCCACCCGGCTGGCTGCGGAGATGACCAGGATCTGCTCCGCCCACACCGCCGCCGGCACCATCTGGGAGGTCGACGCGGCGCTGCGCCCGGAGGGCAAGCCGGTCAGCTGGTCCGCACCCTGGCGAGCCATCGGATCTACTACGAGAAGTGGGCCAAGACCTGGGAGTTCCAGGCGATGCTGAAGGCCCGACCCAGCGCGGGTGATCTGGAGCTCGGCCAGGCTTTCGTGGAGATGGTGGCGCCGATGGTGTGGCGCGCCGCGGAGCGGGAGAACTTCGTCGCCGACACCCAGGCGATGCGCAAGCGGGTGGTCGCCCACATCCCGCGGCGCGAGCAGGGCCGCGAGCTGAAGCTCGGCGAAGGCGGCCTGCGGGATGTGGAGTTCTCCGTCCAGCTCCTGCAACTGGTCCACGGCCGGGCCGACGAGCGACTGCGGACCCGGGCCACCCTGCCGACCCTGAAGGCCCTGATCGACAACGGCTACGTCGGGCGCGAGGACGGCAAGGGCTTCGCGTTGGCGTACCGCTTCCTGCGCGCGCTCGAGCACCGCATCCAGCTGTTCAATCTGCGCCGCACCCATCTGGTGCCCGACAACGACCACGACCTCCGCCGGCTGGGCCGCTCGCTCGGCTACCACGACCCGGTCAAGGACCTGCTGACCATCTGGCGTCGCACCGCGCAGCGGGTCCGCCGGCTGCACGAACGGCTCTTCTACTCCCCGCTGCTGGACGCCGTGGCCCGGATCCCGTCCACCGAGTTGCGACTCACCGCGGACGCAGCGCTGGACCGCCTCAAGGCGCTCGGGTACGCCGATCCCACGGCGGCCCTGAGGCACATCGCCGCGCTCAGCCAGGGAATGACGCGCCAGGCCGAGATCCAGCGGCAGCTGCTGCCGGCGATGCTGGGCTGGTTCGCCGGGGCGCCGAACCCCGATCACGGCCTGCTCGCGTTCCGCCAGGTGTCGGAGGCGCTCGGCAACACTCCCTGGTACCTGCGGGCACTGCGTGACGAGGGGGCGATGGCCGAGCGGCTGGCGCGGATCCTTGCCTCGAGCCGGTACGCGGTGCAGTTGCTGACTCGCGCGCCGCAGACGGTCCAGATGCTCGCCGACGCGGACGAGTTGCGGCCGCGCTCGCTGGAGGAGCTGACCTCCGAGATGCACGCCGCAGCGGGACGCCAGTCCGGCACCGAGCCCGCGATCGAGGCGATCCGCGCCATCCGGCGCCGGGAGCTCTTCCGGGTGGCGGCCGGTGATGTGCTCGGGGAGAGCGACGTGCTCGGGGTAGGCCAGGCGCTCAGCGACCTCGCCTCGGCGACGGTCGACGCGGCTCTGGCCGTGGTCCGCGCCGGCTCCGAGGCCGGCGACGTACCGCGGATCGGTGTCATCGCCATGGGTCGTTGGGGCGGCCGCGAAATGTCCTACGCGTCCGACGCGGACGGCATGTTCGTGATGGAGGACGTCGGCGAGGGCGGGTCCGATCCCACCAAGGCGGCGGGGGCGGTGATCACCCAGTTGCGGACGCTGCTCGCCCGGCCCGGTGCCGATGCGCCGCTGACCGTCGACGCGGACCTGCGGCCCGAAGGCAAGGGCGGCGCGCTGATCCGCTCGCTCACCGCGTACCGGAACTACTACGCCCGCTGGTCCTCGACCTGGGAGCTGCAGGCCCTGTTGCGGGCCGACTCCCTGGCCGGCGATCCCGAGCTCGGCGCCGCGCTGATGGCCGAGATCGACACCCGCCGATGGCCCGACGGCGGGCTGACCCCGGGCCAGCTGAGCGAGATCCGCAAGCTCAAGGCCCGGGTTGAGGCGGAGCGGCTGCCGCGCGGCGCGAACCCGGCCAAGCACACCAAGTTGGGACCGGGCGGCATCGCCGACGTGGAGTGGACGGTGCAACTGCTGCAGCTGCAGTACGCGTACCGGGTGCCTGCACTGCGCACCCCGCAGACCATCGTCGCGCTGCGGGCGGCCCGGGACGCGGAAATCATCGACGGCATGGACGCGGGACATCTGGAAGCGGCCTGGATGCTGGCGAGCCGGATCCGCAATCAGATCATGCTGATGCGCGGCCGTGGCTCGGATTCGCTGCCGGGTGACAACCGGGAGCTCGCCTCGCTGGCCGAGCTCCTCGGCTACGGGCCGGCGGAGTCCTCCCACCTGTTGGCCGACTACCGCAGGGTCACCCGGCTGGCCCGGGCGGTTGTGGACCGGGTGTTCTGGGGCGCCGGGTGACCACGTATCAGCGGAGGCCGGCCTCGCTGACGGTGACCGAGGCCTGGTTGGCTGCGGGATCGCAGTCCGGGCCGTTCGGGTAGGTGGTTGAGGCCTGGACCGGAACGCGGGCCAGGGTGGACTTCCGCCCGCCGACGGTGAACGTCGCGCCGATCTCGACCTGTCCGGCCGGCAGGTTGTACACCTCGGCGAAACCCACCTGCGTGTCGTTGGGGACGACCGTGGCCGAGCAGACATCCTCTGGGTCGGGACCGTCGCAACCCTGGTCGATGCTGTCCGAGCCGGGGGACAGCTGGACGGGGTAGGCCTGACACGCGCCACCCCAGCAGACCGTCAGCGACAGGGCACTCACCCGCGCGGCAAGGGGTGCCGTCACGGTCACGGCCACACCGGGCAGCGCACCGATCATGGTGCACCCGCGGGAGACCGCCGGCGTACAGGCCGTGGCCAGCATGACCAGGCCCACCCCTGCGGAGGAGAAACCGTGGCTGCTGCGGCGGCCGAGCGTGGCACTGCGCCTCACCCTCATACAACGCTTTCGGGGGCCTCGGCGTTGCACGCCCGTTTCCGACCGCGTTTCGCGACGGCGCCTTCGCCGGTCATCGGTCGCGCTGGGCCCGGATTGCCTTCCCGTAGATCTTCAGGGTGGTGGCGGCGGTGTTGTCCCAGCTGAATTTGGAGGCGCGGGCGGCCGCTCGGGCGCCCATCGACAGTCGCCGATCGGCGTCGTCCAGGATGTCGCCGAGCGCGTCGGCCCAGGGTGCAGGTTCGTGCCCGCCGACCAGCAGCCCGGTGGTCCCGTCGTGGATCGCGTGGCGCAGGCCGCCGACGTCGGTGGCCACCACAGGCCGCCCGCACGCCTGCGCCTCCAGCGCCACCAACCCGAAGGACTCGTTGTAGGAGGGCACGCCGATCACGTCGGCGGCGCAGTACCAACGGAACAGGTCCGCCCGGGGGGAGTGCGCGCGGATGTCCACGAGATCGTCCACGCCGAGGTCGCGGGCGAGCGCCGGCAGGGTGTGGGCCCAGTCCGCCTCCGGCCCGCTCGGGCTGCCGATGACGATCAGCCGTCTGCGTTCCCGCTCGGCCGGCCGACGCCGCGTCAGCTCTGCGAGCGCCCGGATCAGCACGTCAGGGGCCTTCAACGGCTGGATCCGGCCGACGAACAAGATCACGCTCGCGTCCTGCGGGACCCCCAACTGTGCGCGTGACTTCGGCTGGTCGCACGGATGGAAGGTGTGCAGGTCCACGCCCGGGTGCACGATCAGGATCTGCTTGCTCCGTGCGCTGTAGTGCCGCCGCAACTCCGCGGCCTCGTC
The DNA here is from genome assembly GCA_963726625.1 of uncultured Actinomycetota bacterium. Classification (GTDB taxonomy): domain Bacteria; phylum Actinomycetota; class Actinomycetes; order Propionibacteriales; family Propionibacteriaceae; genus Microlunatus. Next base: position 121,360 of record CAVSDA010000015.1, on the reverse strand, counting down.
GCTGGTGTTCGCGGTGAGCACGTCCGCCGCGGCCACGACGGCTGCCTCGCCGCGCTCGCGCACGTCCGGCTCGCTGGACTGGCCGTTGCCGAGGGCGGCGTTCTTCACCCGGGCCATGGTGTGCATCGTGTGCACCAGCGGGAGGCCGTAGCGCTCCTTGAGGTTGCGGCCGACCAGTCCCGAGAGCCAGTAGTGCGAGTGCAGCAGGTCGTAGCGGCCCATGTGCTGGGCCATCCCGTCGGCGAACTCGGCGACCAGTCCAGGCAACGCCTCTTTGACCACTGGGGCGGCAGGTCCGGCCGACACCTGCACTACCCTCGTGTGCTCGTTGATCTCCACCACGGCCGGCTGGTCGGCGGAGTCGCGCCGGGTGAACACGTCCACCTCGAGACCACGCTCGCCCAGCCGTCGGGCGACCTCGGAGACGTACACGTTGAGGCCGCCGGCGTCGCCAACCCCAGGAGTCGCCAGCGGGGAGGTGTGCAGGCTGATCATCGCGACCCGGTGCGGGTACTCGACCGCCAACGGACGCACCTCCATCCCGGTCGCAGTCGCCGGGGGAGCAACCGCCGGGCCAGCGTACCCGCCGGGGTGCATGCCGTCCGCAGAGCCAGGTGGTGGTAATGCGCGGCGTGCGGGCGGCGATGTAGCCCATGAAGCCCACGGCTTACCTGAACCCCCGAGCAGGCAAACCGTGGGCTTCGACGTTGCCGGCCGACGCGCGCGCACCGCAGGTCGGCCCGCTGTTCAGACCTCGCAATAGCGCTGATGAGGCGCGTACCGGTTGTGCACGACCGAAACCTCGGCGTCGAGGTACCAGTAGCCATTGGCCTGATGCAGGATGGCGACCGCCACAAGCCAGCGCCCTGGGGTGGCGATGACGTTTCCAGGAAACACGTTTGCGCCCGGAACCTGCTGGATCGGCGCCCAGTCGCCCACGAACCGGCCGGTCGTGTAGTCCCACACACGCCACGAGTAGTAGTGAGGCTGAATCGCGCCGAAGTGGATCGTCAAGTGCCCGTAGCCGCCGACGTTGCAGGTCGTCGACGCGAGGGCGGTCGAACCAGAATCGGTGTGCAGCGAACCGTCAGTGCTGTCGAACAGCAGGCCGTCGGATCCATCGCCGGCAGGACGCTGGGCGCTCGGCAGCCGAAGGTCGGGCAAAGGTGGCGGGCCGGATTTCGGCCCTGACACCGTCGGTGCTGGTGTGGCGACTGCTACCGAAACGGGCTGGGACTGGCAGCCTGCCAGCAGCACGCTCAGGCACGCACCCACCAAGGCGTGGCGTCTCATGTGCCCATCGTCGCTGGCCCGCGGGCTCGGAGGGGCGGATTGGGAATCTTGGCGTCGAGCGGACGGGACGCATGGGATGCACCAGAAGCGCTCGAGCCGCGATCAGCAGGCTGATCGCGGCTCGAAGGCGCTGGCGTGCTCGCTCCTGGCTAGCAGTCGTAGTAGAGCTCGAACTCGTGGGGGTGCGGGCGCAGCCGTACCCCGTCGATGTCGGCCCGCTTCAACTCGGCCCACGTCTCGATCAGGTCAGGGGTGAAGACGTCGCCGGCGAGCAGGAACTCGTGGTCGGCCTCCAGGGCGTCCAACACACCGCCGAGGCTGTCCGGGACCGTCGGCACGGAGGCGTGCTCCTCGGGCGGCAACTCGTACAGGTCCTTGTCGATCGGCGCCATCGGCTCGGTCTTCTTCTGGATCCCGTCGATGCCGGCGAGCAGGATCGCGGCGAAGGCCAGGTACGGGTTGGACGACGGGTCCGGGCAGCGGAACTCGACCCGCTTGGCCTTGGGGTTGGAGCCGGTGATCGGGATCCGCATCGCCGCGGAACGGTTCCGCGAGCTGTAGACCAGGTTGACCGGGGCTTCGAAGCCCGGCACCAGGCGGTGGTAGGAGTTCACGCTCGGGTTGGTGAAGGCCAGGATCGCCGGCGCGTGCGCCAGGATGCCGCCGATGTACCAGCGCGCCAGGTCCGACAGGCCGCCGTAGCCGGCCTCGTCGTAGAACAGCGGGGTGCCGTCCTTCCACAGCGAGGAGTGCACGTGCATCCCGGACCCGTTGTCGCCGAAGATCGGCTTCGGCATGAAGGTCGCGGTCTTGCCGGCCGCCCAGGCGGTGTTCTTGATGATGTACTTGAACTTCTGCGCGTCGTCGCCGGCGCTGAGCATGGTGTTGAAGCGGTAGTTGATCTCCGCCTGCCCTGCGGTGCCGACCTCGTGGTGGGCGCGCTCGACGATGAGGCCGGAGGCCTCGAGGTGCTTGGTCATGTCGTCGCGCAGTTCGGAGAAGTGGTCGACCGGCGGCACGGGGAAGTACCCACCCTTGTAGCGGACCTTGTAGCCGCGGTTGCCGCCGTCCTCGACCCGGCCGGTGTTCCAGGCGCCGGCCACGGAGTCGATGGCGTAGTAGCCGGTGTTCTGCTTGGTCTCGAAGCGCACGTCGTCGAAGACGTAGAACTCCGCCTCAGGAGCGAAGAACGCCGTGTCCGCGATACCGGTGGAGGCCAGGTAGTTCTCCGCCTTCCGCGCGATGTTGCGCGGGTCGCGGGAGTAGGGCTCCTTGGTCAGCGGATCGTGCACGAAGAAGTTGATGCACAGCGTCTTGGCGATCCGGAACGGGTCGAGGTACGCGGTGGTCGGATCGGGCAGCAGCGCCATGTCGGACTCGTGGATCTTCTGGAAGCCGCGGATCGAGCTGCCGTCGAAGGCCAGGCCGTCCTCGAAGACCTCCGGACCGAACGATCCGGCCGGGACGGTGAAGTGCTGCATGATGCCGGGCAGATCGCAGAACCGGATATCGATGATCTCGACACCTTCGTCCTTGACGTAGGCCAACAGATCGTCGGCGCCTTGGAACATGAAACCTCCGGTGGGCTTGGTGGTGCGTTCGGCACGCAGTGGACTGGACGGGCGCGACACAGCCGCGCGCGACTCTCACCCGGGAATGTATCGAAGTCGGCGTTGCGGTTGGGTTTCGCCCATGTTTCACCGCGGTGACGCGCGCCCACCGGGGCCACCACGGCCACCATCGTCGCGGCTCCCGCCGTGGGTAGGTGCCGCAAAGTGCTATCTACTGTAGATAGCACTTGCGTCGAAAGTAGACCAAGTGCTTTACTGGGCACATGGTTAACATCACTGTAACATTCGACCCTGATAACGCGACTGATGTCGCCCGCGCCCGCTCGATCGTCGACCAGTTCGGCAGCCAGCCCGCGAGTACCACGCCCAGCGATCCGGAAGTGATCCATCAGAAGGTGATCGCCCTGCTCCGCGGCTACGGTCACAACCGGATCGAGTACATCCGCGCGGTGGCGAAGGCCTCGCCCGAGCGCGCCGCGTACGACGAACTGGTCGGGATTGTCGGTTCGGCCAAGGCCATCGGCGGCACCCACTCCTCGATCGAGCGCGCCTGGCGGGCGAAGGGGATGGCGGGGCCGTTCATCGAGACCGACCTCAACGGAGACGCGCGGATGGACATGACGCTGGCTGACATCGTCTTGTTCGCGCTGCACGAGATGGACGAGCCGGATCCCCTCACCGCGGCCCGCTACTGAGGAGTCATCGAGTGCGCTGGCACAGCGAGAAGGCCACCCGGTCGTGGACCGGGTGGCCTTCTGCACGCTGCCGAGCGCCTCAGACGAAGTCGACCAGAGCCTCGCAGCAGGTGTTGATGATCATGCCGGCGACCACGTACGGGTCCATGTTGGCGTTGGGACGGCGGTCCTCCAGCCATCCCTTCTTGGCCTTCTCCACGGCCCACGGGATGCGGATCGACGCTCCACGGTCCGAGGCGCCCCAGCTGAAGGACTTGTAGCTGGCGGTTTCGTGAGCACCTGTGAGGCGGTCCTCGATGCCTGCACCGTAGGCGGCGACGTGTTCGGCGGCCTTCGTGCCGAGGGCCTCGCAGGCGATGACGATGGCGTCGTAGCTCTCCATCGTGGCCTTGGTGGAGAAGTTGGTGTGCGCGCCGGCGCCGTTCCAGTCACCCTTCATCGGCTTGGCGTCGAAGCTCACGGTGACGTCGAAGTCCTCGGCGATGCGGTGCAGCAGCCAGCGGGCCACCCACATCTGGTCACCGATCAGCGGCGCGGGGAGGACGCCGATCTGGAACTCCCACTGCGCCATCATGACCTCGGCGTTGGTGCCCTCGATGGAGAGTCCGGCGTCGAGGCAGGCCTGGGTGTGTCGCTCGATGATGTCGCGGCCGACCATCTTCTCCCCGCCGACGCCGCAGTAGTACGGCCCCTGCGGAGCGGGGTAGCCGTTCTCGGGCCAGCCCAGCGGGCGACCGTTCTGCAGGAAGGTGTACTCCTGCTCGATGCCGAACATCGGCGCCTGGTCGGCGTAGCTCTCCGCCGCGTCGACGCAGAAGGCGCGGGTGTTGGTGGGGTGCGGCGTGAAGTCGGTCAGCTCGACCTCGCAGAGCACGAGGATGTTGTCCCGGCCGCGGATCGGGTCCGGCACGGTGTAGACCGGGCGAAGCACACAGTCGGAGTTCGCGCCAGGCGCCTGGTTCGTGCTCGACCCGTCGAAGCCCCAGATGTCGGGCTCCTTGCCGTCGGCGACGATGCGGGTCTTGCTGCGCATGATCGGCGAAGGCTTGGTCCCGTCGATCCAGATGTACTCGGCTTGGTAAGGCATGGAGTTCCCCTCGGTGGCTGCGGTGCAGGAGTCGAGGACGATTGTTGCCGGGCAGCGTTTCGGCGCGGTCTCGATCGCGTTTCCGTCGCGGATCGGGCCGGCGGAGCTCCAGGTAGCCTGTGGCGGTGATATCGGGTGGCTGACCGGACGGGTGCGGCCGGAGCGGAGGCGGCCGGAGCGGGGGACGAGTCCTATCCGGGCGCGGACCTCGGCCTGGCCCGGACGGGTCGCGGATCGCTGGCCTCCTGGAACGCGCGCGCCGGGGCGCTGCTGCTGGACTGGGCGGCCTGCATGGCCATCGCGGTCGGATTCTTCGGTACGGGCGTGCTCACCGGCGGCGGGTGGCGGGCCTGGATGATCCTGGCGGTGTTCTTCGTCGAGTCGACGGTGCTCAGCGCCGTCGCCGCGGGGAGTTTCGGCCAGCTGATCTGCCGCATCGCCGTGGTCCGGCTCGACGGCCGCCCGCTCGGCTTCCCCCGGGCGATCCTGCGCCAGTTCCTGGTCAGTCTGGCTCTCCCGCCGCTGGTCGTCGGGGCCAATCGCCGCGGACTGCACGACATGGCCGCCGCGACGGTGGTCACGAACCGGCGTTAGCGCAGCGCCACGTCGGCCACCAGCAGGGCCTGCGACGGCTGGTGGCCGTACACGGTGTGCAGCACGATCCGCATCCGCTGACCGTCGGTCACCAGGTGCAGGAAGCCCTTGTGGAAGGGCGGAATGTCTCGTGAGTAGATCTCCGCCACCTCGCGCTGCAGCGGACCGCCCGGCTCCCCGACGCCGGGGTAGGTGAGCTGGGCGTAGCGGCGCACCTGGCGCGGCACCTGCGGCACCCTCGGCCTGGGCACGGCCGTCTTGGCCGCGAAGATCTCGACCAGTTCGGCTTCGGTGAACTCGATCCTGCCGCGGTGCGCCGGACCGTCGAAGACCAACGTGTGCCCGCCCAGGAACACCAGGTGGGCCAGCACCACGCTGACCACCACGGCGAGCACGATCAGCGCTCCGGCCAGGCCGACCCGGACCGGCCAGCCGGACCACGCGTACGCGCCCGCCGCGGCGACGACAATCACGGCCAGCACGACGGAGGAGTAGGCGCGGCCGAGCACTCGGCGCATCAGGTCGGTGAAGAACAGCAGGGAAACCGGCACCGTGACCGCGATCGACAGCCCGATCGCCGCACGCGCGAGGTCGCCGTCGGCCAGGAGGCACCAGACACCGATCACGCCGCCGAGCAGCACCAGGGGAAGCTGGTGGGTGACCCCGGCCGCCCGACTCCAGGCCCGCTTCACGTTGCCTCCGCTCAGCCGCGCCGGCAGCGCGCCCAGCTCGGTGATCCCGACGAGCAAGGCGCCGGTGGCCAGCACCAGGCCGATCAGGACCAGGACCCCGAGCAGGCCGCCGACGTAGCGGGGAACAAGGCTCTCGCTGATCGCCAGTTGCAGGACGACGGTGCCGAAGTAGACGATCTGCGCCGCGACCGCCAGCGGCCCGCCGTACCGACGCCACCGGGCCCCGCCGTTGCGCCGCAGGAACCAGCCCGCGACGGCGAGCCCGAACAGCAGCAGCGTCGCCCCTGCCGCCAGCAGGATCTGGCCGGTGCCGCGGAAGAAGAGCAGTTGCAGGCCGAAGGCCACCCCGCAGAGGGCCCCGGCGCCGAGGAAGAACGCCGGCGCGCCGAGGTCGCGCTCGACCGGGTGATCGGCGCGCGGCAACCACCATCCGCTCCGGCTGATCGCCCAGCCGAACAGCACGTGCCAGGCCGTGGCGAGCCACCACAGCAGCACGTACGCGGTGGTGCGCGCCGGGTCGAGGCCGCTGGCGAGCACGGCCGCGAGGATGCCGAGCAGGAAGGCGGCGGCCGCGACGATCGCCCGCTTGGACGCGTCGGAGCGCGGGGTGCGGCGCAGGGTCAGGCGGATCACGACCAGGCCCAGCAGGGCGGCTGCGGCCGACCAGCCGAGCAGGCCGGCGTACGGCCGGACGGCCGCCACCTGCTCCGCCAGGACCGACATCCCCGTCGCCACGCCCGTGCCGAGAACGAACAACCCCAGCATCCGCAGGATCCGCCACACGCTCGGCACCAGTTCGCGGGCGAAGAAGGCGAACGACTCATGGGTGGTCGGGAAGGTCAGATCCGGCCGCGGGTGGGGTACGCCCGGGTCGATCCGCGGATCGGTGGCACCGAGCTCCATCGGGTGCAGGGCGTGCAGGAAGGCACCGCCACCGCCGGCCACCAGATGCACCTGCGGCGTCCCGGGCACGCCCGTGCCCGGGTAGCGCTGGAAGTTGTGCACGTCGCCGCCGACCGTGGCGACGTAGTGGTGGGCCGGGTTGTTCACGATCTCCCAGACCGAAGGAGCGCGCTGGGGGTCGGGCGGGTCGACCTTGCACTCGGCCAGGTTGGCGTTGACCAGTAGCGGCGAGCCGGTCACCAGGACCTTCGGTCCCGGATCCGCCGACACCTGCTCCAGCCAGGCCATCTGGACCGGGTCGACGGTGCCGGCGATGCCGGTGTCGATGCACACCACGCGCACGTCGCGGGCGCGGACGGCGTAGTACGGGCCCGGTTGGGTCAGTGGAGCGGCCGGACCCGGCGCGCGGCTCGCCCGGGTCCGCGCGTTCGCCGTCGATGGCCGGCGCCACAGGATTCGGGCGAGCCGCTGCACGAACGAGCCGGTGGTGGGGGCGTACACCTCCGGTCCCGGCTTCGCATCCCGACCACAGAAGTGGTACATGAAGCCGTAGAGCCCGTCGTACCAGTCATGGTTGCCGGGCTGGCCGAGCAGCGGCGCGTCCACCCGGAACTGATCGCTGTCGGTGCTCCGATAGGGCGAGTACACCGCGTCGACGTAGTCGTTCACGTCCCCGGAGGGATAGATCACGTCGCTCATGATCACCACGAACCCGGCCTGGTGCTCCCGCACGACGCGACTCAGGGCCGGCGCCACCACGTACTGGGAGGCATCGGCCTCACCGGTGTCGCCGATGACGACGAAGGAGTTCACCTGGGCGGCGTCGATGGTCAGCCACGGATCGGGAGCAGCCGCGAGGTATCCCTGGCGCAGGTCGTTGACCAGAGGACCGGCATGGCTGGCAAGCAGGTGGTTGAGAGAGGAGATGAGGGGTCGGGCGGCGACCCAGGAAAGGCTCCCCCAACGGGTGGGGTGTCGGTCCAGGTACCGCTCCGCGAGCTCCCAGTCGCTGGCGGTGGGACTGGTGGTCATCGGTTCCTCCGGTAGGGCCGCGCTCACCATGAGGAGGCGGTCCCCGGGCTCGGTGATACCTGACGGCGCTGAGGCTCAGAGGATGGCGCCGGGATTCAGGATGCCCTGCGGGTCGAGCGCCTGCTTCACGGTCCGGGTCAGGGCCATCACCTCGGGACCGAGCTGGGCGGGGAGCGCGGCCTTCTTGGCTCGGCCGACGCCGTGTTCGCCGGTGATCGTGCCGCCGAGGGCGATCGCCGCCGCCATGATCTCCTCGAACGCGCGGCGGGCCCGCAGCTCGGCGGCGGGATCCCCCCGATCGAACACGATGATCGGGTGGGTGTTGCCGTCGCCGGCATGGGCGACCACGGGGATCTCCACGGCGTGCCGCTCCGCGATGGCGGCGATCGCGGCCAGCAGGTCGGGCAGCACCGGGACCGGTGCCCCCACGTCCTCCAGCAGGATCGCGCCCCGAGCCTCGATCGCGGGGAAAGCGGCGCGCCGGGCGGCCACGAAGAGCTCGCCCTCGGCGGCGTCGTCGGTGAGGAACACCTCCAGCGCCCCGGCCGCCGCGCAGGCCTTCTCCATCACCTCGATCTCGGCGGTGCAGGCGGCTCCGGGCGCATCGGACTGCGCGATCAGCAGCGCTCCGGCCGAACGGTCCAGCCCCATCGAGCGGTAGTCCTCGACCGCGTTGATCGAGGTCTGGTCCATCAACTCCAGCATCGAGGGGCGCAGCGTGCGGCCGACCGCAACCACGGTCTCGGCGGCCGCGCGCACGTCGGAAAGGAGGCCACCAACGTCGAGCGCGCACCCTGGGCCGGGATGAGTCGCAGGATGGCGCGGGTCACGATGCCCAGCGTTCCCTCACTGCCGACGAAGAGCTTGAGCAGGGACAGGCCTGCCACGTCCTTGATCCGCTTGCCGCCCAGCCGGACGAGCGTTCCGTCGGCCAGCACCACGTCGAGCCCGAGCACGTAGTCGGTGGTCACGCCGTACTTCACGCAGCACAGCCCGCCCGCATTGGTGGCGACGTTGCCGCCGATCGAGCAGATGTCGTAGGAGGACGGATCCGGGGGGTACCACAGGCCGTGCTCGGCTGCGGCGGCTTTGACCTCGGCGTTGAACGCGCCCGGTTCGACTACGGCGACCCGGCAGGCGGGGTCCACCTCGATCGCCCGCATCCGCTCCAGGCTGACCACGACGCACCCGTCGACCGCACTCGACCCGCCGGACAAGCCGCTGCCTGCTCCCCGGGGCACCACCGGAACCCCGTGTGTACTCGCCCAGCGCACGACGGCCTGGACCTCGCTCGCGTCGCAGGGTCGGACGACGGCCAGCGGCATCCCGGCGGTCGGATCGCGGGACCAGTCGTAGCGGTAGTTCTCCAGGCTGACGGGATCGGTGCGAACCGCGTCACCCAATTCGGCCACCAGTTGCGCCAGCGCGGTCATGCCCGCCCCAAGCTCGTCGCCTCGTCCATGCCGCCACTCTGCCACCGCCCGTTCGGACCTGCGGCAGACGGGCGAGCTGAGGCAGACCCGCCGTGCAGTCACCGCTCTGTTGGCGGGCAGGTCCTCAACCGGCGAGCTCGGCTGCCTCCAGCCAGGCCGTCTCCGCGGCCTCCTTCTCGACCGCGACCGCGTCCAGTTCGCGCTGCAGGCTCTCGAGCCGCTGGTAGTCGGCGGCACTCTCAGCCATCTGGGCATGCAACGCCACGATGCGGCGGTCCAGTCGGGCCATGTGCTGCTCCAGCCGACCGAGGTCCTTGCGGGCCTGACGGGTTGCGGCCGGGCCGGGTGCGGTCCCGGCGGGCGGGGCCGTTTCGACGGTCTGGGGACGCGGGCCGGGCCGGCCGCGCGAGCCGGTGCTCCAGATACTGCTCGACCCCACCGGGCAGCAGCACACACGACCCGTCGCCCATCAGGGCGTACGTGACGTCGCAGACCCGCTCGAGGAAGTAGCGGTCGTGGCTGACCACGATCAAGGTGCCGGGCCAGGAGTCGAGGTAGTCCTCGATCACCGTCAGCGTGTCGATGTCGAGGTCGTTGGTGGGCTCGTCCAGCAGCAGCACGTTCGGCTCGGTGAGCAGCAGGCGGAGGAACTGGAGTCGGCGACGCTCGCCGCCGGACAGGTCGTCGATGCGACTGGTCAGCTTGTTGCCCGGTGAAGCCGAAGTCCTCCAGCAGTGAGCTGGCGCTGGCCTCGGCACCGGACAGCAGCCGGGTCTGGCGGCGGAGCCGTTCCACCGACTCGAGCACCCGCTCGGTTCCGTCGACGGAGGGCCCGTCGGCCTGGGGTCGGGCGTCCGGGGGTCGGGCGTCCGGGGGACGAGCGTCCGGGGGACGGGCCTCCGGGGGACGGGCGTCCGGGAAACCGCCGGGCGGGGGCCCGTCGCCGCGACCGCTCAACTCTGACACCGACTGACTCAGGTGGCCGAGCCGCAACGTGCGTCCGGCCTTGACCGCGCCGGCGTCAGGGGTCAGGTCACCGGTCAGCAGGCGCAGCAGGGAGGTCTTGCCCGAACCGTTCACCCCGACCAGGCCGATCCGGTCGCCGGGTCCGATCGACCAGCTCAGGTCGTCCAGCAGGACACGACGGCCGAGGGTCAAGTGGACCCGGTGCAGGTCGAACACGTCCTTGCCGAGCCGGGCGGTGGCGAAGCGCTGCAGCTCGAGCCGGTCGCGGGCGGGTGGCTCGTCGGCGATGAGGGCGTTCGCGGCGTCGATCCGGAAGCGGGGTTTGGAGGTGCGCGCCGGCGGTCCGCGCCGCAACCAGGCGAGTTCCTTGCGCAGCAGGTTCCGCCGCCGCCCCGCCATGCCCGCGGCCTGCCGGACCCGCTCGGCCCGGGCCAGCACGTACGCCGCGTATCCGCCGTCGTAGGCGTCGACGACGCTGTCGTGCACCTCCCAGATCCGGGTGCAGACGGCGTCCAGGAACCAGCGGTCGTGGCTGACGACGAGCATCGCGACGCGCCGTTCCTGCAACCCCCGGAGTTGCTCGGCCAGCCAGCCCACCGCCTCCACGTCGAGGTGGTTGGTCGGCTCGTCCAGCACCAGCAGGTCATGGTCACCCAGCAGCAGCGACACCAACGCCACCCGCCGCCGCTCGCCGCCGCTCAGCGCTCCGACCGCCCCATCAAGCGGGACATCGGCGAGCAGGTGCTCGACCACTGCGCGGGTCGCCGCGTCCGCAGCCCAGACGTGGTCGGCCTGCCCGTCGACGATCACGTCGCGGACCGACGCCTCGGCCGAGAAGTCGTCGGCCTGGTGCAGGTAGCCGACCGACACGCGGCCGGTGCGGGTGACCCGGCCGGAGTCAGGCTCGAGCGCACCGGTCAGCAGACGGAGCAGGGTGGTCTTGCCGTCGCCGTTCCGCCCGACCACGCCGATGACGTCTCCGCGCCGCAGCCCCAGACTCACCTGGTCGAGCAGGGTGCGCGTGCCGAAAGTCACCGAGATCCGCTCGGCGTTGATCAGGTTGGCGTTGGTCACCTGAGCCATGACGGTTCCTGCCGAGTCATCGCAGAGCCGGACCGGCCGCGCGGGCCGGTCAGCGGCCTCGCATCGCCTGCCGGGCGCCCTTCACCTGCCGGGCGCTGGTGGGCATCGGTCCCTTGGGAATCGGCACGGGTGGGCGGACGGCGTCCAGCGCCCTCAGCCGCTGCTTGATGTCGGTGATCTGGTTGGGCGCCAGGGTCTTGGGCAGCTTGCGGATGTGGTCGGCCAGCCGGACGAGCGGCACCTGACCCTGCTTGTCGCCCATGATGATCGTGGTCACGCTCACGCCGTAGGCCACCCGTTCGTGCTTCTTGACCTCGCTGGCCAGCAACTGGCGGACCCGGCCGGGCTCCCCTTCGCCGATCAGCACCAGGCCGCCCGGACCGAGCGTGCGGTGCACGACGTCACGGTTGCGGTTGGCCGCGATGACCGCCGACGGCACCCATTGCTTCGGCAGCATCTGGAGCGCGACCTCGGCCGACCCGGCCTGTCCCGCGTAGCGCCGGTACGTCGCTGCTTTGGCCCGGCGGACCAGGGTGAACATGGCCACGAGGGCTCCGAGCATCACCCCGCCGAAGATGAAGTTGAAGGCGTAACCGACCGTGAGGCCGAGGACGACGCCGACCGCGATGGGGAGCAGGAAGCCGCCGAGCAGCAGGAAGGGCAGCGCCTTGTCGTACTCGTGGGTGAGCTGGTAGGCGCGGACCACCTGGCGGATCCGGCCCATGTCCGCCGGGTCGTTGCTCGCCTTGCGCCGGGCCTTCTCCGCCGCCTTGGCGGCCTTGACGCCGGCCTTGGCGTCACGCGCGACCGCGCGGCTCTGGGCTTTGGACAGGCTCGGGGCCTTGGACAGGTCCTGGGTCGTGGACGGACCCTGGCCTCTCGACGGCCTGGGGGCCGGTCGGGCGTTCTTGCCCGCCGCGGTGCTGCTCGGCGGGGTTGCTTTCCTGGCGGGGCGCTTCTGGGCGCCTCTCCCGCTGCCTGCAGTGTCAGCCATGGTGGCCGATCACGTCCTCTCGGCGTCGACGAGCCTGCGCGAATCGAGGGCCTGCTGGTAGAGCCGGCCCGCGCGGTAGGAGGAGCGTACGAGAGGTCCGCTCATCACGCCAGCGAAACCGATCGCCGTCGCCTCCGCTGCGAGCTCGACGAACTCCTCGGGCTTGACCCAGCGCTCCACCGGGTGATGCCGCGGGCTCGGCCGCAGGTACTGGGTGATGGTGATGATCTCGGTGCCGGCGTCGTACAGGTCGCGCAGGGCTTGGCTGACCTCGTCGCGGGTCTCGCCCATGCCGAGGATCAGGTTGGATTTGGTCACCAGGCCGGCCGCCCGGGACGCGCTCAGCACCCCGAGCGAGCGGTCGTAGCGGAAGCCGGGTCGGATCCGCTTGAAGATGCGGGGCACGGTCTCCACGTTGTGCGCGAACACCTCGGGCCGGGCGTCGAAGAGCTGACCCAGGTAGCCCGCATTGCCCGAGAAGTCGGGGGCCAGCATCTCCACGCCGGTGTCGGGATTGAGCGCGTGGATCTGCCGGATCGTCTCGGCGTAGAGCCACGCCCCCTCGTCGGGCAGGTCGTCGCGGCACACGCCGGTGACCGTGGCGTAGCGCAGGCCCATCGTCCGCACCGATTCAGCGACCCGCAGGGGCTCGCCGGCGTCGAAGTCGGCCGGCTTGCCGGTGTCGATCTGGCAGAAGTCGCAGCGGCGGGTGCACTGGTCGCCACCGATGAGGAAGGTCGCCTCGCGGTCCTCCCAGCACTCGAAGATGTTGGGGCAGCCGGCCTCCTGGCAGACCGTGTGCAGACCTTCGGCCTTCACCAACTGCTGCAGCTCCCGGAACTGCGGGCCCATCCGCGCGGTGGTCTTGATCCAGGACGGCTTCTTCTCGATCGGCACACTCGCGTTGCGCACTTCGAGTCGGAGGAGCTTGCGGCCCTCGGGGGCGATCGTCACGCGCTCAGCCTACTCGGGGCGACCCGGCCCCGATCGACCTTCCCGGGTCCACCGCGATCGCGCGGAGGGTCGCTCAGCTGACGTCGCGGCGACGGAAGACGAGCCAGCTTCCGACCACCGCGACCACGAGCAGGACCAGCCAGTAGACCAGCCCGTGGGCCAGGCTCACGTGCCGCTCGACGTAGTCGTAGGCCAGACCGTCGGGGGTCTGCCGCTCGATCTCGACGGAGTAGGAGTGGCCCTTCTCCACGATCGCGGCCAGCGTGCCCTCCGGGGTCCACGGCACCAGCCTCTGCACCCACCCGATTCCGCCGAGCACGCTGCGCACGAACCAGACGAACAGGTAGCCGAGCAGCACTCCGATGGCGGCCGCCGTATGCCGGGCGAGAAGCCCGACGCAGAAGCCGACCGTGGTCAGGGCCACCCCGGCGATCACCCCGCGACCGCCCATCGCGGCCAGGGACGGCAAGGAGTCGACCGGCGTGCCGTGGAACCGCGCCAGCGCGACGGCGGCGCCGATCGCCAGCGTGCTGCTGAGGGTGCTGAGGGCTGCGGCGAAGGCGGCGATGGTCAACAACTTGGAGGCGAAGACGCGGCCGCGGCGCGGGATGAAGGTGAGCCAGTTCGCGATCGACCCCGAGCTGTACTCCGCCCCGATGTAGCTGCCGGCGATCATGAAGGCCACCAGAGCGGCGAGGTAGACCGCGATCTGGACCGAGATGGTGACCGTCTCGGCGAAGGGCACCGTGCCGGTGTAGTCCGCCAGCTTGGGCTCCTCCCAGCGGCACTGTTCGGACGGCTGGCCCGCCGCGCGGCATTCCTGCTCGACCCGTACGTGGTTCTGCTCCCAGTCCTGACGGTTGGCCTCGTACGTCGAGCGGGCCTGGGTCAGCTCCTCGCCGGTCGGTGGGGTGACCTCGTCGTTGACCACCAACTGGAACGCGGCGAGCGCGAGCAGCACGCCGATCAGCGCGATGATGGTGAATCTCCGGCTCATCAGCCGGGACAGTTCCGCCCGCAGCAGCCGGATCATCCGCGCCGCGCCCTCGACGACGAGGCGGCCCGACGTGGCCGCGAAGTCGCGTCGGTCGGGGCGGTCGGGGCGGTCGAACCGTTACCACCGGTGGCGCCCAGGTGTTCCTCGGCGGTCAGCTCCAGGAACACCGACTCGAGGTCGGCCCGTACCGGGGTCAGCTCGGAGACGTAGAGACCCTGATCCGCGAGCAGCCGGGTGATCACGGACAGGTCGAGTTCGTGCCGGCCAGAACTGACGCTCAGCGTCCGCCCGGGTTGGGATTCCACGCTGAGCCCGGCGCCGGCGAGGATCTCGGCGGCGCGCAGGGGATCGGCGACCCGCACGCGTGCGGTCACGCCCCCGCCGCCCGCCAGGATGTCGGTCACATCGCCCTCGGCCAGCAGTCGGCCACGACCGATGATCGAGACCGTGTCGGCGATCTGCTGCACCTCGTTCAGGATGTGGCTCGACACGAGCACCGTCTTGCCCCGGTCCGCCAGGCCGCGCATGGTGGCCCGGATCTCACGGATCCCGGCGGGATCGAGTCCGTTGGTCGGCTCGTCGAAGATGAGCAGGTCGGGGTCCTTGAGCAGGGTGGCGGCGATGGCCAGCCGCTGCTTCATGCCGAGGGAGTACGTGGCGAACCTGTCCCGCGCGCGTTCGCCGAGACCCACCTCGTCCAAGACGTCGTTCACCCGGGACCGGGGCGCACCGATGCCGGTCGCGAGCAGGGTCAGGTTCTTGCGGCCGGAGAAGGCGGGGAAGAATTTGGGCTGCTCGACGATCGCGCCGATCCGGCTGATCACCCGCGGCAGGTGCAGCGGCACCTCCTCGTCGAACACGCGGATGTAGCCCGCGTCGGCGGTGATCAGGCCGAGCAGCATCCGGATGGTGGTGGTCTTGCCGGAACCGTTGGGGCCCAGGAAGCCGTGCACGCCGCCAAGCGGCACCTTGAGGTCGAGGCTGTCGACGGCAGCCCGCTGCCCCTTGCGGGTGCGGTACACCTTGCGCAGGCTGTACGCCTCGATGGCGTATTCGACGAGCGGCTGGCCACGGACGATGCGCGAACTCCCGGGCAGACTCACCGCAGCCCCCGACACCCTGTCCCGGTTCGCCAGGCCGTGCGTGCGAGCACGGGGAGAGCGGTGTCGAACGATGACCTACTGCGCGGCACCCGAGCACGCACCGGGCTGCGTTGCCGTCGTCGCGGAGAGAACACCGCTATCCGACTCCTCCTCCGTCTGTCCGCCGGAGGCGGCGCTCCGCGCCAACACGCCCGGCACGCACCCGGGCACCTGCTCGCTACGGCCACCGTTGAACACCACACTCCTAGGCCGCGCCGACCGTGAGTCCGTACGTCACGGCAGCGGCTGGGACGTGGACGAGGTCCGGCGACTGCTCGTACGGCTGGAAGGCGAGCAGGCGCTGCAGCTGGGGGATCAGGCGCTGCGCGACCTCGGTCAGGTCGTAGGGATGTCCGCACTCGGCCTGCATCGAGGTGACGCCGACGTCGGTCAGGCCGCAGGGGATGATCCGGTCGAAGAAGGACAGGTCCGGCGCGACGTTCAGCGCGAAGCCGTGCATCGTGGTGCCGGCCGCGACGCGGACGCCGATGGCGGCGATCTTCCGCTCCGGTCGGCCGGCGTCGGCGGGCATCCAGACCCCGGAACGCCCGCGGACCCGCCCGGTGGCCAGCCCGTACTCGGCCAACAGCAAGATCAGCGACTCCTCCAGGCGGCGTACGTAATCCACTACGCCGACCGAGTCGGGCAGTCGCACGAGCGGATAGCCGACGAGCTGCCCGGGGCCGTGCCAGGTGATCTTTCCACCACGGTCGACGTCGACCACCGGGGTGCCGTCGGTGGGACGCTCCTGCGGCTCGGTCCGCTTGCCCGCCGTGTAGACGCTGGCGTGCTCCAGCAGCAGGACCGTGTCGGGCCGGGTGCCTGCGGCAACCTCACCGTGGAGCTCGCGCTGGCGATCCCAGGTCCGGCGGTAGTCCAACAGCTCGTGGCCGAGCCCGGGAGAGAGGAACTCCAACGCCATGCGTAAGAGTCTAGGGCGAGGCTCAGCCCGGGCGCATCTGCGAACCGACGAGCGCTTCGACGTCGGGGGCGGCGAAGGAGTAACCGTCGGCGAGCAGTCGCCGCGGGACGACGGGCATGTCACCGACAAGCTGCTCGGCCATCTCGCCGAGCGCGGCGCGCAGGACGGGCGCTGGTACGCGGAGGAGGCGGGGCCGGTGCAGCACGCGGGCCAGGGTGTCGCTGAACTCGCGATTGGTCATCGGCTCGGGAATGGTCAGGTTGTACGGCCCGGAGGCCGCGGGGTTGCCGGCCGCCCACAACACCACTCCCAGGTAGTCCTCGAGCCCGATCATGGGCATGCGCTGCGCTCCGTCGCCGAGCACCGCACCCAGACCGGCTGACCAGGCGAGCCGCATCGGGCCGCCGACGTTGCCCTGCCGACTCAACACGGGGCTGGTCCGCAGCAGCACCACGCGGATACCGGCGTCGACGGCCGGCTGGGTGGCAGCCTCCCACTGGACCGTCACCTGCGCGAGGAAGTCGGCGGCGGCGGGCGAGTCCTCGGTGTGCGCACGGGCAGTGCGCCCGGTGCCGTAACGCGCTACCCCGCTGGCCGAGATGAGGCAGGGCTTATGACCTTGCGCAGCCCGGCGTGCGAGCGCCTGGGCGATGGTCCCGGTCGCCTGCATCCGGGAGGCCAGGATCGCCTCCCGGCGCGAGGCGGTCCACAATCCGGTGAAGACGTTCACCCCACCGAGACTGACCACGGCGTCGACGCCGTCCAGTGCCGCCTCGTCGAGGTCACCGCTCGCGGGTTTCCAGCCGAACTCCGCCGCGCTCGCCGGCTCCCGCCGGACGAGCCGCCGTACCTGGTGTCCCTCGGCGGCCAGCCGCTCCCGCAGAGCCGCGCCCAGGAACCCGGATGCGCCCGCGAGCAGCCATCTCACCCGCGGCTCAGACGCCGAACTCGGAGCCGAAATCGCCCTCTTCGAGCCGCGCCTTGAGCGTGCTCAGGAAGCGGGCCGCCTCGGCGCCGTCGACCAGACGGTGGTCGTAGGACATCGAGAGGTACATCATGTCCCGGATGGCGATGACCTGGCCCAGCCGCGGATCGCTGATGACCACCGGCCGCTTGACCAGCGCACCCGTGCCGAGGATGGCCACCTGGGGCTGATTGATGATCGGGGTGTCGAGCAGGGTGCCCGCAGAGCCGTAGTTGGTGATGGTGAAGGTGCCGCCGGTCAACTCGTCCGGAGTGACCTTGTTCTGGCGGGTCCGTGCCGCAAGGTCGGCGATCCGCTTGGCCAGTCCGGCCACGCTCAGGTCGCCCGCGTCCTTGATCACCGGCACCAGCAGCCCCTTCTCGGTGTCGACCGCGATGCCGACATGCTCGGCGTCGGGGAAGGTGACCGTGTTGGCCACGGTGTCGATGGTGGCGTTGACCTTCGGGTAGACCTTCAGTCCCTCGATCGCCGCCTTGGCGATGAAGGGCAGGTAGGACAGGCTCGCACCCTCGCGCTTCTTGAAGTCGTCCTTCGCCTTGGCCCGGATCCGGCTGATCTCGGTGAGATCGACCTCGACGGTCGCGGTCAGCTGAGCCGAGACCTGCAGGGACTCCACCATCCGCCTGGCGATGGTCTGGCGCAGCCGAGACATCTTCTCGGTGGTGCCTCGCAGCGCGCTCGGCTGCGCCTGGGGAGCCGACGTGCTCGCTGCCGCAGCCGGACGTGCAGGTTCGGCCGGGCGGGCCGCAGCCGCCTTCTCCGCAGCGGCAGCCTGCTTGGCCGCCTCGGCCGCAGCCAGCACGTCCTGCTTGCGGACCCGCCCGCCCACACCGGTGCCGCTCACCGTGGCGAGGTCGACGGAGTGTTCCTTGGCCAGCTTGCGGACCAGCGGAGTGACGTAGCCCGTGTCGGACTCCGACGCCGCGGCAGGGGTGGCCGCGGACGTGGACCCGCCCTGTGCCGGCGGGGCAACCTGTGGCGCCGGCTGGGCGTCCTGCGGCGCGGGCTGGGCCTCCGATTGCGCGGCCGGTGCTGCGGCCTGGCTGCCCTCGTCGGCCGCGGCCGGCTGGACGGTCTCTGGCTCCCCGGCGTCCGGCGCCTTCGCCTCCGCCTCCTGTCCGCCGGCGGCCTCGCCGACCACGGCCAGCACGGCGCCGACCTCGACGGTCTCGTCCTCCTGCACGCGGATCTCCAGCAGGGTGCCGGAGGTGGGGGAGGGAATCTCGGTGTCGACCTTGTCGGTGGAGACCTCGAGCAACGGTTCGTCGGCCGCCACCGAGTCGCCGACCTGCTTCAGCCAGCGGCTGACGGTGCCCTCGGTGACGCTCTCACCCAAAGCCGGCAGCGTGACCTCGGTGCTGCTGCCGCCCGGCGCGCCGCCCGCGTCGGACCCGGCGGAGCGGGCGGGCTCCGTGCTGGGCTCGGCGCTCGGCTCAGCTTCGGCCGCGGACTCCTCGGACTCGCTCGGCGCCTCTGGAGCGTCGCCGCCGCTGGGCTCGGCGGCCGGCTCGGATGCCTCGCCCGATCCGCCACCGCTCTCGCCTTCGTCGGCATCACCGATCACCGCGAGCACCGCGCCGACCTCGACGGTCTCGTCCTCCTGGGCCCTGATCTCCAGCAACACCCCCGACGCGGGTGACGGGATCTCGGTGTCCACCTTGTCGGTGGAGACCTCCAGCAACGGCTCGTCCGCCTCGACCGTGTCGCCGACCTGCTTGAGCCAGCGGCTGACGGTGCCTTCAGTGACGCTTTCGCCGAGAGCGGGGAGAGTTACGGACGTCGACATGGCTCGCTGGGACTCCTTTATCGCGCTTGCGTCATGGCCTGGCAGCGCCGGCTGTCAGCAGCCTAGCCGTCGTGACTTGCGGCACAGTCGGCGCCGTTGTCTCGGCGTGAGCACCGCCTCGACCGACGCCCGATTCGACGTCGCGATGTCCTCGACCAGCCGCCCGGCAGCGATCTTCCAGCCCGTCCAGGCAGGACGGACGACCCGCTCGGATCACCCGTGGGCGTGCAAGGCTTTTCCGGCGAGGGCCAGATGGGCCTCGCCGAGCGCCTCGTCCTGCGTGGGGTGGGCGTGCGGCAGTCCGGCGACGTCGGCGGGGTGGGCGTCCCAGCTGGTGATCAGCTGGGCTTCGCCGACCAGCTCGCTGACCCGGGCCCCGACCATGTGCACGCCGACCACGGGCCCGTCGCTGCGACGGATGAGCTTGACGAAACCCTGGGTCTTCAGGATCTGCGATTTCCCGTTGCCAGCCAGGTCGTAGGTGAGCGTCTCGATCTCACCGAAGTGCTCCCGCGCGGCGTCCTCGCCCCAGCCGACGGAGGCGATCTCGGGGTCGCAGTAGGTGACTCGCGGGATCTCGGTGTCGGGCACCCGAACCGGAGCTCGGTCCAGCCGCCCGCTGCGGTAGGCGATGTCCTCCGCGACGGTGATGCCGTGGGAGAAACCGCGGTGGGCGAGTTGCAGCCCGGCGACGAGGTCGCCGACGGCGTACACCCCCGGAAGCGAGGTCGTCAGGTTGCTCGTCGACGGCGACGAAGCCACCCTCGAGTGCGACCCCGGCCTCGGCGTACCCGAGGCCGTCGCTGCGCGGGCCCCGACCGACCGCCACCAGCATCACCTCGGCCTCCAGGATGCGGTCATCGGCGAGCGTCAGCCGTACGCCGGTCTCGGTCGCGGCGTACGCGCTCATGGGCGCGCCGGTCGCCACGGCGATCTTGCGCTTGCGGAAGGCCCGCTCGAGCGCGGCGGAGATGGCGGGCTCCTCGGCGGGAACGAGTCGCGGCAGGGCCTCCACCACCGTCACCTCGACTCCGAAGGAACGCCAGACCGAGGCGAACTCCACGCCGATCACCCCCCCGCCCAGCACGATCGCCGAGGCAGGGAGCCGGTCGAGGCGCAGCGCGTGCTCGCTGGTCAGCACCCGTTCGCCGTCGGGCTCCAGGCCGGGCAGGGTGCGCGGGTAGGAGCCGCTGGCCAGCACGACGTAGGGGGCTGGGTAGGTCGTATCGCCGACGGCGACGACCGCCCGTCCGGCTTCGGTCACCAGTCGTCCCTCGCCGGCGACGACGGTGATCCCCCGCGATGCGACCAGGCCGGTCAGGCCCTTGTAGAGGCGGGCGACGACACCGTCCGCGTAGGCCAGCACACCTACCGGGTCGATCTTGTCGATGCTGGCGTGGACCCCGAACTGGGCCCCCTCGCGCGCCGCGTCCGCCACCTCCGCGGCGTGCAGCATCGCCTTGGTCGGGATGCATCCCCGGTGCAGGCAGGTGCCGCCCACCTTGTCCTGCTCGATCAGCACCACCCGCAGGCCCAGTTGCGCGGCTCGCAGCGCGCAGGCGTACCCGCCGCTGCCGGCCCCGAGCACCACGACGTCGTGGGCACCCGGCCCATCCTCGGCACCGGGCTGGTCGTGGGCACCGGGCTGGTCGTGGGCACCGGGCTTGTCGTGGACCCGTGCCCCTTCCTGAGCGCCAGGCACGTCCGCAGATGTAGGCATGGCGCCATCCTCTCAGCGTGCTGGCGCCGGTTCTTCGGTGCGACGGCCATAATTGGCCCATGGGGTGGTTCAAGAAGGCAGCGGGCCGAATGAAGAGGAGCGGCAGCTACGCCTCGCAGAGCCGCGCCGTCGACGATGCGGTGACCGCACACCTGACGCAGTTCGCGCAGAGCCGGCGCGGCGTCGAGGCCTTCGTCGAACCGCGCACCGCAGTCACCCAGACGACGTTGCTGCTGGTCGCCTTCGACGGGGAGTGGACCCGGCGCGTCGTCCCCTCGCCCGAGTGGGCCCATTCCTTCGCCGAGCACCTGAAAGTCCCGGGCTACGACGCGGCGGTGGTCGGTTACCCGCAGCGGATGCGCGACTACAACACGCGTAACAAGAAGCACCCGCATCTGCGTTGACCGGTGTGCCGGAGCCAGATCGTGGCCGGGCTGCCCCCAATCTTTCTGCGCGGGCGCTCCGAACCCCGATGGTGTGAAACGTCGGTGGAACTGGGGCTACCTGACTGGTCCCAGGGACCCCTTGGGGGGCGGCGTCTTGCGCGCACCGCCGTGCTGGCAGCGGCAACGTGTCGGTGGGATGGATGACACGCGGTCGGGGCACTGCCAGCACGGCCCCTACTCCCAGCGCGTCTTCCGCGGCCGTGTCCGCCCGCCATGGCTGAGCGACGCGGTGTGCTGGCGGTTTCGTCAGGAGGCGAGGGACCGCGCAAGGGCGATGAGGGTGCGGACCCCGATTCCCGTGCCGCCCGGGCTGACGTACCCGTACGGCTTGCCCTCGTGGAAGGCGGGGCCGGCGATGTCCAGATGCACCCACGGGGTGGCTTGGGGGACGAACTCGCGCAGGAACGTGGCCGCCACCAAGGCGCCCGCCCAGCGGTCAGTCGCGGTGGAGCGCAGGTCGGCCACCTTCGACTCCAGCCTGGGTCGGATCTCCGGGGGCATCGGCAGTTGCCAGAAGGCCTCACCGGCGGTCTCGGCGGCGGCGAGGACGCGGTCGGCGGCGGCCTGCTCGTTGGTCATCACTCCGCCCGTGCGCTCCCCCAGGGCCACGACGCAGGCCCCGGTAAGGGTGGCGACGTCGACCATGAAGTCCGGCTCGTCCTCCCCGGCGCGGACCAGCGCGTCAGCCATGACGATCCTCCCCTCGGCGTCGGAGTTGCCGTTCTCGACGGTGGTACCGCCGTACATGGTCAAGACGTCGGAGGGACGGTAGGCCGTACCCGACGGCATGTTCTCAGCCAACGCCCCGTACGCGGTGACTTTCACCTTGAGCCCGAGCTGGGCGATCGCGTGCGTCGCCGCCAGCACCACCGCAGCGCCGGACATGTCGCTCTTCATCGTGTACATGCCGTCGCCCGGCTTCAGGTTGAGGCCGCCGCTGTCGAAGGTGATGCCCTTCCCCACCAGAGCCAGGTGGCTCTTCGCGCCGCGCGGGCTGTAGCTCAGCCGCACCAGGCGGGGTGGCCGGACAGAGCCGCCCCCGACGGCCGTCAGCCCGCCGTACCCGCCACGGGCCAGCGCCTTCTCGTCCAGGACCTCGATCGCCACCTTGCTGTCCGCCACGAGGGTGCGGGCTGCCTCGGCCATCGTCTCGGGGTAGAGGTAGTTGGCCGGCAGGTTGATCCATTCCCGCGCGGTGAGGACGGCGGCGGCGACGGTCACGGCCGCGTCCAGCGCCGACCGCGTCACGGCGTCCCGGTGCACCACCGTGACGGCCTCGACACCACCCGCAGCAGCCTCCCGCCCGCTCGGCGCGACGTAGCGGTAGCTGCCGAGCAGCGCGCCCTCGGCTACCGCCAGCGCGTCCTGTTGCGTCGTCGTGCCCAGGGACACTGCCACCGACAAGGCGCCTCCGTCGGCCAGAGAGCCGGCGTAGCGGACTCCGACGCCCGCCGCCCGGCGCAGGGCCTCCGGTCCCGGATCGACGGCGCCGAGCCCGACGACGACGATGCGGGGCCCGTCCCCGGCCGCGGGCAGCGTACGCCGCGTGCCCTCCGCCGCCTTGGCCCCGAGGGCGACTGCCATGTCGGCCACCGAGGTCTGGTATCGCTTCGCAAAGGCGCGCTCGGTCGACTCCGGAACGCCGCGGAGGCCCGCGTCGGTGAGGCCGACCACGATCACGTCAGCACCGCGCGGGACATCCTTCGCAGCGGTGAGCGCGGGGAGGGGAGGTGTCGACACGATCAATATTCCTAACCTTGCAGAGTGGAAGTCATGCTGACGGGCGGTTGGGGGAAGGGCATGGTGAATGAGCGCCATGGTCGCCTGCGCCTCCCGGCGCGCGGCGTTGAACAGGCTAGCCGGTCGGAGCCGGCCGCTGAGGCGGGTGCGCGGGCATAGCGAGACGGTAGGTTCGTCCTCAGGCGAGCGGAGGGGGAATCGGTGAGCGGCGCGGATGAACGGCCCGGCCTGATCGTGTCGCCGCTGCGCGACCGCGAGGTCGCCGCGGGGGCCAAATTCGCGGGCTTCGGCGGCTGGTCGATGCCGCTGGAGTACGCGGGAGCCGGTGTCCTCGCCGAGCACATGGCGGTGCGCAATGCGGTCGGCGTCTTCGACGTGAGCCACCTCGGCAAGGCCCTGGTTTCCGGTCCCGGTGCCGCCGGATTCCTCAACCGGTGCCTGACCGCCGACCTCGGCAAGATCGGTACCGGCCAGGCGCAGTACACGCTGCTGTGTGACGAGCACGGCGGCGTCGTCGACGACCTCATCGCCTACCTCAGATCGCCCGAAGAGGTCTTCCTCGTCCCCAACGCCGCCAACTGCGCCCGGGTGGTGGAACTGCTGACCGCGGCCGCGCCCGAATCGGTCACGGTCGCCGACCAGCATCGTGACTACGCCGTCCTGGCGGTCCAGGGTCCCTACTCCGACGAGGTGCTCGTTGCCGCCGGGCTCCCTTCCGGCCACGACTACATGTCTTTCGTGGAGGTGGACCGTGCCGGGGTGGAACAGGGCGGGGCCGGACTGATCGTGTGCCGGACCGGCTACACCGGTGAGCGGGGCTACGAGCTGGTGGTACCGGTAGCCGGGGCGGTGGAGGTCTGGGACGCGCTGCTGGCGGCGGGCGAGCCGTACGGGATCCAGCCGGCCGGGCTCGGCGCGCGCGACACCCTGCGGACCGAGATGGGCTACGCCCTTCACGGGCAGGACATCTCGCCGACCATCACCCCCGTGCAGGCCCGGCTCGGCTGGGCCGTGGGCTGGCGGAAAGACACCTTCTTCGGCGACAGCGCGCTGCGGGCGGAGAAGTTGGCGGGGCCGACGCGCACGTTGCGCGGTCTGCAGGCCACCGGCCGCGGCATCCCTCGGCCCGGAATGGTCGTCCGCGCCGGCGACGGACACGAGATCGGCGCGGTCACCTCGGGCACCTTCTCGCCCACGCTCAAGACCGGGATCGCGCTGGCTCTGCTGGAGGCATCGGTGGACGAACAGGAGATCGTCAGCGTCGACATCCGCAGCCGGTCGGAGACCTTCGTGGTCACCCGCCCGCCGTTCGTGACTCCCGGCGTGCGCGAACCGTGAGGCGTGCGCGACCGTGAGGCGTGCGCGAACCGTGAGGCGTACGCGGTGAGCAGGACCCGGATCGCGGCCGCCGCACAGATTGTGCTGATCCTGGCCGGGGTACTCGCCACCGTATTTCCCTTCACCCTCGGCGCGCAGGCCGAGCTCACCTGCCGCTCGGTGGTCATGCGACCCGGCGACGTGTGCGCCAAGGCGGACGGTTCGGCCGTGCAGACCTACGAGCAGCGGTTGGCGGCCCGCACCTCCGCCCGGCCGGTGATCGCAGGCCTGGGCCTGTTCGTCACTGCCTTCGGCGCGGCCCTGCTGATCGGCGGTCAGAGGTCGAAGACGCACTCCCCGCGTGGGTCCAGTGCGCACGCGATCCGACGCAGCGCCATCTCCCCCACGTCGGGGAGGGCGTCGGCGGCGAACCAGCCGACCGCAGTCGACTCGTCGTCACCCACTTCGGCGACCCCGGAGACGTAGCGGCAACGAAAGCACAGCGAGATGTACTGGCAGCGGTCGCCGTTGGGATAGACCAGCTCCGGGTCGGCGACGACCAGGGCCAGCCGGTCGATCGTGGCCAGCACGCGGGTCTCCTCGAGCAGCTCGCGGAGCAATGTCGCCGCGGGCTGCTCGGACGGCTCGACGATGCCCGCGGGCAGGCTCCATCGCCCGTTGTCCGTGCGTTTGGTCAATAGCAGGTGTGGCTGTCCGGCGCCGAGGTCCTCGCGCAGCACCACACCTGACACGCCGGGAAGCAGCAGCAGGCCCTGCCCGTAGGTGCGCCGCAACTGGACGATGTAGTCGGGCGTCGGCATCAGGAAGTCAGCCGCCCCGCGATGACCGGGCCGCGATCACGCGGCGGGCTGTCGCCCGCCCGCTTCACGACTCCGGCTCCAGACGCATCGGGCCGTACACGAGCCGGTCGGCCTCGTACAGGCTGACCGCGCGCACCCCCGCCACCACCAGGTCGGGATAGATCTCGCCCAACCACGACTCGGCTTCGCCCTGGGTGTGGAATGACCGCTCCAGGGTCTGCTCGTCCGCCGGCGGGCGGTCCGGCACCCAGTGCCAGGTCATGGTCGCCTCCCGATCGGATCAGTCGTCAGGGGCGAACCCTCGTGAGCGGACGGCAGGACGGGCGTGCGGGGCAGGCCGGTGTCGTCGGGTCCACGGACCGTCAGGCCGGTGCTGCCGCGGTATCGGAGCGCCATGCCCCTTTCTTACCGGAGGCTACCGACAGCCCCGCACCGGCGTCACCGACGCGACCGGCGTGACCGACGCGACCGGCGTGACCGCCGACCGATGGGTCCTCAGTACGCCTGGCCGCGCTTCAACCGCGGCGCGGGCATCCGGAAGCGCCGGATCTGCGTGCTGCGGGTCACTCCGTACATCAGCAGCCCCTTCGGCGATACCGAAGGCATCCGCGTAGCGAGCACTCCTTTGAAGCCACGCCACATCAAGAAGCTGTCCATGAAGACCGCAAGAATGAACACGTACATGGTGATCGTGCTGATCGCGGTCACCGCCGGCCAGTAGGAGCCGAGCACGGTCACGGCGAGGATCACCACGACGGCGGGCAGCAGGAATTCGCCGAGGTTGAGCCGCGCATCGATGTAGTCCCGCATGAGCGCCTTCTCGGGTGAGGCCTCGCGCGCGGAGATGGCCTTCATCCGGTCGGTTCGCGCCTGCTGGCTCGAGTACCGTCGCGCCTCCTTCCGCGTCATGACCCGGCTGACCCGCTGGCGGCGGGCCGCCTCGGCCTCTCTGCGGGTCGGGGTCCGACGGGTCTTGCGCGTGCCGGGCGGCGGCGGAAGGGCCGGTTCGGGCTCCGGCTCTACGGCCTGCGGCTTGCGGCGGATGAGTGCCACGAGGTGCCTCTCTCGACGCTGGGTGGATGCTGCGGGCCTGCTCGACTGCCCGGCGCGCGCTCATCTGGGCGCTCACCGGCTCAGGGGCAGGCGGGCGTGGCCCTGGATTGTGTCAGGGGAACACCCCAAACATGAAAATACCGTGCCCCTGGGCATGTCGGCGGGTTTCTCGGCGGGGATACGGTAGATGCCTGTGCACTCACCGCGCCCGCCGACAGGCGGACCCTGGAAGGACCGGCTGACATCTTATGAGCGGCATTTTTCAGCGCATCTCGCTGATCTTCCGAGCCAAGACCGACAAGGCCCTGGACAAGCTGGAGGACCCCCGCCAGACCCTCGACTACTCCTACCAGCGTCAGCTGGAACTGCTGCAGAAGGTCCGTCGCGGGGTGGCTGATGTCGCGACGAGCCGGAAGCGGGTCGAGCTCCAGGCCACGCAGCTGAACACCCAGGCCGACAAGCTGACCCAGCAGGCGCAGAAGGCGCTCGAGGTG
Source organism: uncultured Actinomycetota bacterium (assembly GCA_963726625.1). Lineage (GTDB taxonomy): Bacteria > Actinomycetota > Actinomycetes > Propionibacteriales > Propionibacteriaceae > Microlunatus. The sequence goes on along the minus strand of CAVSDA010000015.1, from coordinate 94,640 downwards.
GGCCGGGAGGATCTGGCACGCGAGGCGCTCACCCGCCGCTCCGGTCTGCAGCAGCAGATCGCCGACCTGCAGACCCAGCATGCTCAGTTGCAGGGCGAGGAGGAGAAGCTGACCCGGGCCAGCCAGCGGCTGCAGGCCAAGGTGGACGCCTTCCGTACGCGCAAGGAGACGCTGAAGGCCACCTACTCCGCCGCCGAGGCGCAGACGCGGATCAACGAGGCGTTCTCCGGCATCAGCGAGGAGATGGGCGACGTCGGCATGGCGATCCAACGGGCGGAGGACAAGACCGCGCAGATGCAGGCCCGGGCGGGGGCGATCGACGAACTGCTGGCCAGCGGGGCGCTGGACGATCCCACCGGGACCGCCAAGGACGACATCACCTTGGAACTGGAGCGACTGGCCTCGACCTCGGACGTGGAGAGCGAACTGGCCCAGATGAAGGCCTCCATCGGTGCCGGCCCGTCGGCCGCGCCGCAGGCAATCGAATCCCAGCCGACGGGCCAGTCCTACCAGGCACCGCCGGGGCAGTCCTACCGGGCGCCTGATGGCCAGTCCTTCCAGCAGCCCCCAGCCCCGACCCAGCCCGCCTCCGCCCCGCCCGCCTCCGGCCAGCCAGTGGTGGACCAGCCCGGCCAGGGAGAGCTCCGATGATCGTCCGAATCCTCAACGAGGGCCAGTGGCGGATCACCGACGACGCGGTCCGTGCGCTCAATCCGCTGGACGACGCCGTGGAGCAGGCGGTCGCCGAGGGTGACGAGGCGAAGCTGGCCACCGCGCTGCACACGCTGCTCGAGCAGGTGCGTACGGCCGGTACGGTCGTCCCGGACGAGGAACTGGCTGACTCCGACCTCATCCTCCCCGCGGCTGACGCGACGCTGGCCGAGGTGCGTCAACTCCTCGACGAGTCGGCCGAAGGCCTCATCCCCAACTGAGGGGCGGCCGTTGCCCTGCCCGTACGCGAGCTTCTCAAGCTGGGGGATGACCCGAGTTCCACCTGCGGGCGGACGTGCCGGACGCCCGGCCATCGCAGGCTGGACCGGTGGACATCTGCCTGCGCCGTATCGCCTGGTCGGTCAAGATCGTGGCCTTGCTCCTGCTGGCCGTCGCCTGCCTGCATCCCGACCTCGGGGGCCTGAAGAGCAAGGGCCTGGGCGTGCGCGCTGTCGTCTACCCACTGGGACTTTTCGCCCTTCCGCTGCTGTGCCGGCTGAGCCGGCTGCTCCGCCGTCGGCGAAGCGAGCTGAGGGTCCTTCCTGCAGCCGACCTGCTTTGCGCCGTGCCGATCCTGGTGGACCTGGCCGGGAACCGCGCCGGCCTGTTCGACTCGGTGTGGTGGTGGGACGACGCGATGCACCTGACCATGCACGCCTTGCTGACAGCGGGGGTGATGGTGCAGTTCTTCGGGCACGCCAGTCCGGGTACGACGGTGTGGGTGGCCGCGGCGTTCGGCGCGCTGTCCGGCCTGGCCTGGGAGTGGGGGGAGTACGCGGCGTTCATGCGCTACGGCGTCGAGTCGCGTGGCGCCTACCTGGACACGCTCGGCGATCTCACCGGCGGGCTCGCCGGCTCGATCGGTGCTGGTGCGGCTCTGGCCGCGATCCGCGGACGGTCAGTCCTTGCCCGTCTCGCCCGGGAGGTCGAGCATCCGCTGGAGTGCGAGCTTGGCGAAGGTCGCGGTCTCGGCGTCGACGGTGATCTGGTTGACCACATTCCCCTGAGCCAGGTTCTCCAACGCCCACACCAGGTGCGGCAGATCGATCCGGTTCATGGTGGCGCAGTAGCAGACGTGCTGCTCGAGGAACGTGACCTGCTGCTCGGGGTGGGCGGCCGCGAGTCGCTTGACCAGGTTGAGTTCGGTGCCGATGGCCCACGAGGTGCCGGGCGGCGCCTGCTCGACGGCCTTGATGATGAACTCGGTCGATCCGGTGAGGTCGGCCTTCAACACCACATCGTGCTGGCACTCGGGATGGACGAGCACCCGCACGCCCGGGACGCGGGCGCGCACGTCGTCGACGGCCTGGGCGGTGAACCGCCCGTGCACCGAGCAATGGCCTTTCCACAAGATGATCCGCGCCGCCCGCAGCTGCTCGACGGTCAGCCCACCACCGGGTTGCCTGCGGGTCATAGACGACGCAGTCGTCCAGGCTCATCCCCAACTGCAGGACGGCGGTGTTGCGGCCGAGGTGCTGATCGGGCAGGAAGATGACCTTCTCCCCGGCGCGGTAGGCCCAGTCGAGCACCGACTTGGCGTTGGAGGAGGTGCACACCACGCCGTTGTGCCGGCCGCAGAAGGCCTTGATGTCGGCCGAGGAGTTCATGTACGTGACGGGGATGGTCACCTGCGCCACCCCGGCGTCGGCGAGCACGTCCCAGGCGTCCTCGACCTGGGCCAGGCGGGCCATGTCGGCCATCGAACAGCCGGCGGCGAGATCGGGCAGGATGACCTTCTGCTCCGGTGAGGTGAGGATGTCGGCCGACTCGGCCATGAAGTGCACGCCGCAGAACACGATGAACTCGGCTTCGGGCCGGGCCGCCGCCTCGCGCGCCAGCTTGAACGAGTCGCCCGTCACGTCGGCGAACTGGATCACCTCGTCGCGCTGGTAGTGGTGGCCCAGCACGAACAGCCGATCGCCCAGCGCCGCCTTGGCTCGCCGGGCCCGCTCGACCAGAGTCGGATCCGACGCCGGCGGCAGATCGCCGGGACACTCGACGCCGCGCTCGGACTGCGGGTCGGACTCACGGCCGAGCACGTACAGCGACAGCGGCGTCGAGGGGAGTGGGGTGGTGGTCACGAAGCCCAAGCCTACTGATCCGTCTGCGCGGACCGGACGGACTCGACGTCGGTGGTCGCTGCGGTCGGCGATGATGAGTGGCGCGGTTGGGCGACCGGCTGGGCAGGGCGTCGGTGGTCGGTCGGCCCCGCACATCGAGCCGAGGAGGGTTGGATGAAGGTGCTGGTCGCGATGGATTCGGTCGGGGTCCTCTCCTCCGTCCGGGCCGGCGACGCCGTGTCGTCGGCCTGGCCGGTCGGCACAGCGAGGGTGCTGGCGGTGGGGGAGGCGGGCGGCGGTTTCGTGGAGGCGTACGCGGACCTGTCCGGGCTGGTCACGCAGACCTGGGCCGCGGACGAGGTCGTGGTGAGCGCGGGGCACGGACCCGCCGTCAGCGTGCTCGGGGCCAGTCAGTTCGGGGCCAGTCGAGTTCGGGGCCGGCCCGCTGGGCGACGGCGGGCCGGCCGCCGAGCAGGGCATCCCGTACGAGGCGTCCTCCGCTCCGCTCGGGGCGGCGCTGCTCGCCCTGCTGGACCAGGGCCCGACGAAGCGGATCGTGGTCGATCTCGCCGGAATCTCCACCCACGACGCGGGTGCCGGTCTGCTCGCCGCCCTCGGCGCGAAGGCCGACCGCCCGCTGGACCGCGGAGTCCGCGGGCTCGGTGGCCTGTCCCGGATCGATCTGAGTCCGGCGCGGACCCTGCTGCACGGGATCGACCTGGTGGGCGTGGTGCCTGCGGCGGATCTGAGCCAGCCGTTGCTCGGGCTGCGCGGCATCACCTCGCGTCGTGGCCGCGACGCCAGCGCGGACCCGGCCGACCTGCTGCACACCGATGCGACGCTGGAGTCCTACGCGCGGCTGGTCTCGCCCGGCCAGGTGTCCGCGCCCGGCGCCGGGGCCGCGGGCGGGCTCGGGTTCGCGATCCTCGCCCTGGGTGGGGCGCTGACCTCCGGCCCTGCCCTGGCTCTGGACTCCCCGGCGGGACGGGCCGGTGTGCGCGGGGCTGATCTGGTCGTCACCGGTTGCTCGGTCTTCGACTTCGCCCGCCGCGGCGGCGGCGTCGTCGCGGCGCTCGCAGCGGCGGCGGCGAGTCGGCCTCGCGCCCTGCATCGTGATCGCCGGAGAGGTGCTGATCGGGTCGCGGGAGATGCGGACGATGGGCATCGAGGCGGCCTACGCCGTCCGGGAGTCCGACCTGGACGCCCCTGCAGGCGGAGTGCAGGAGCACGAACTGGCGGCTACCGCCACCCGCGTGGCCCGGTCCTGGCGGTGGTGACATCCGGGCGCGCCGGTAGCCGACCGGCGGCGCACGTGATCCGCGCCACGGCGCCGGGCTTTGGAGACCTGCCCGACGGCACTTAGACTTGGCCCATGACGGCAACCGAGCAGACCTTCGTCGAGGCCCCCAGCGTGCCCGACGGCATCATCCTCACCACTGTGGCGTCCGGCAAGGTGAAGGCGCTGCTGGAGGGAGAGGGTCGCGAGGACCTTGCCCTGCGGGTCGCGGTTCAGCCCGGTGGCTGCTCCGGCCTGCGCTACCAACTCTTCTTCGACGAGCGCAGCCTCGACGGCGACGTCGTCAAGGACTTCGGTGGCGTCAGCGTGGTGACCGACCGGATGAGCGCTCCCTACCTGATGGGGGCGACGATCGACTTCGTCGACACCATCGAGAAGCAGGGCTTCACCATCGACAACCCGAACGCCACCGGCTCCTGCGCCTGCGGGGACAGCTTCCACTGATCCTGCTGGACCGCCCGCTGTTCCCTCACCGCTGTTCCCTTCACCGCTGACTCCCTGCCGCTGACTCCCCGCCCCGGACCTCGGGCCGGGGAGTCGTGCTTTCCCGACCCAGCCGCACACCCGGACTGGGGTCATGGCGGGGCCGGATCAGTTGTCGCGGCGGACCACGAAGCGCGGCGCCGTCGAGTCCACCAACGTCTGGCCGCGCATCCGGCACCACGCCGCAAGGTCGGGTGCGGCCGCGGGGTCGTCGGCGAGCACCTCCACGGTGCCGCCCACGGGGACCTCGGCCCACCGCCGGGCCAACTCGATGATCGGGCGCGGACAGCGCATCCCGAGGCAGTCCAGCGTGAGGGCCTGGTCGCTGCTCACGACATGCCCACCCGGGATCGCAGTTCGGCCACGATCGGCGGCAGAGCAGCCAGAAAGCGCTCGACCTCGGACTCGGTGGTCGACCAGGCCAGACCGATCCGTACGTTGCCGTGGGTGAGCGCGCCCATCGCGGCCAGCACGTGGGACGGGTGCTCGCTGCTCGCACTGCAGGCGGATCCGCTGGCCACGGCGAAGCCGGCCCGGTCCAGTTCCAGCGTCAGAGCCTCGCCGTCGACGTACAGCGCGGAGAAGGTCAGCAGGTGCGGGACGCGATGGTCCGGGTCCCCGGCGAGGTCGACGTCGGGTACCGACGCGGCGATGCCGGCGCGGAGCCGGTCCACCCACGAGCGCTGCCGTTCGCCGACCGGAGGGCCGTGCCGGACGGCCTGGTCCAGCGCCACGGCCGCCGCGTAGATCGCGGGCACGTCGGGCACGCCCGGCCAGCGGCCGCCCTGGTAGTCGTCGCACAGGTACGGGGGACGCCAGCGGGCGGACTTGCGGATCACCAGGATGCCCACCGACGCCGGCCCGCCGTACGCACCGGCCCAGCCGGTCAGCACCGCCCACCGGGGCCCGGTGCTCAGATCCGTGCGTCCGAGGGCTGCGGTCGCATCCAGCACCACGGGCACACCGGCGCCGGGCGCCCGCCTCGACGGCCTCGGCGTAGGGCTGGAGGGTGCCGACCTCGTGATTGGCCACCTGCAGGCAGGCGAGGGCGGTGCCGGACTGTGCGACGGCGGCGGTCCACCGATCGGTGTCCAGGCGGCCGAGCCGATCGACCGGGATCACTGCGTGATCGCCACCGGCCGCCGCGGCGGCCAGGACCGCCGAATGGTCGACGGCGGTGGTGAGGATCCGGGTGCCGACCCGCCGCCGGCCGAGCGCCAGGCCGCCGACCGCGGCGTACGCGGAGTGAGCCCCGGAGGCGGTGAACACGACCTCGTCCGGACGGGCCCCCACGGCCGCCGCGACCACCTCGCGGGCCTGGTCCAGCGCCTGGGCGGCGAGCCGTCCGCGGCGGTGCAGGCGGAGCGGATCCCCCCAGCCGGCCTCCTGGGCCTCGAGCCACGTCCGACGTGCATCCGCGGTCATCGGCTCACCTGAAGAAGAGTCGAGAAAGACCTGAGGAACCGACTCCGCCACGACCAAAACCTACCCCCGGCTCCACCGGGCGTCGGAGCTTCTCCCTAGGTTAGGGTGAGCACCAGTGGCCGACCTCCGCAGCGCGCTGGGAGGTCGGGTGCGCAGCTGAGATGTGTCACTGGACCGATCTACGCTCGACCGATCTACGCTGGACCGATCTACGAAAGGCGCGACGTGGGTGGCAGTAGCAACCGGCCAGCGATGGGCGGCAGGACCCTTTCGAACCCGGCTCGCCGGATTCTGGTGGGCCTCGGTGGGGTGGCCACGGCATTGCTGGCCGGCTGCTCGGCCGAGACGGTCGGTGAGCTGAAGCGGCTCGGCCTGCCCGAGGCCGCGAGCGATCGTGCGCCGTACATCTTCGACCTCTGGATCGGCACCTGGATCGCCGCGGGCGTCATCGGCGTCGGCATGTGGGGCCTGATCTTGTGGGCCGCGCTGCGCTACAAGTCCAACCACAACCAGACCCCTCGGCAGAGTCGCTACAACCTGCCGATGGAGATCTTCTACACGCTGGCTCCGTTCGTGGTCATCGGCGTGCTGTTCTACTACACGGTGATCGCCCAGACCGCCGTGCAGCGGAAGGTCGCCGATCCCGACGTCGTCCTGGACGTGGTCGGGCAGAAGTGGTCGTGGAGCTTCAACTACAAGGAGGCCGACAACCCAGCGGTCGGCTCCGACGTCTGGGAGGCGGGCACGATCAACAAGACGCCCGACCTCTTCCTCCCGGTCGGCAAGTCGGTCCAGTTCAACTTGTCCTCACCCGACGTCATCCACTCCTTCTGGGTGCCTGCCTTCTACCAGAAGATGGACGTCATCCCGGGGCGGAAGAACAACTTCCAGATCACTCCCGACGGTCGAGGGCGTCTTTCGCGGCAAGTGCACCGAGCTGTGCGGCACCTACCACTCGGCCATGCTGTTCAACGTGCACGTGGTCAGCGAGGACGAGTACACCACCTACCTGAAGTCCCTGGCGGCCAAGGGGCAGACCGGCGAGGTCAAGGGCCCGGCCAACGCCAATTCCAACGCCAAGTCCGGTCCGGAAGGCTCCGAGGAGGGCACGCGATGACGACGCTGCAGCGTTCGATTACCGCCACCGAGATCGCCACCCCGCGACGCGCGATGGGGACCATCTCGTGGAAGTGGATGGTCACCACCGACCACAAGGTGATCGGCAACCTCTACTTCATCACCTCGTTCATCTTCTTCCTCTTCGGCGGCATCCTCGCGCTCGGCATCCGCGCCGAGTTGGCGTTCCCGGGGATGCAGTACCTGTCGTACGAGGCGTACAACCAGTTCTTCACCATGCACGGCACGATCATGCTGCTGTTGTTCGCGACACCCGCTGTTCGCGGGTTTCGCGAACGCGATCATGCCGCTGCAGATCGGCTCGCCCGACGTGGCCTTCCCGCGATTGAACATGATCTCGTACTGGCTGTACCTGTTCGGCGGCCTGATCACGGTCTCCGGCTTCCTGTCGCCGTCCGGGGCGGCCAGCTTCGGCTGGTTCGCCTATGCCCCGCTCAGCGACGCCGTGAACTCCCCGGGCGTCGGCGGAGACCTGTGGATCATGGGCCTCTACATGGCCGGCCTGGGAACGATCCTGGGCGCGGTGAACTTCACCACCACCATCTTGTGCATGCGTGCGCCCGGGCTGACCATGTTCCGGATGCCGATCTTCACCTGGAACATCCTGGTCACCTCCATCCTGGTGCTGATCGCCTTCCCGATCCTGGCCGCCGCGCTGCTGGTACTCGAAGCCGACCGCACCCTCGGATCCCAGGTGTTCGCCGCGGCGAACGGTGGCCCGATCCTGTGGCAGCACCTGTTCTGGTTCTTCGGGCATCCGGAGGTCTACATCATCGCGTTGCCGTTCTTCGGCATCATCACCGAGATCCTGCCGGTCTTCAGTCGCAAGCCGATCTTCGGCTACGTCGGCCTGGTGGCCGCGACCATGCTGATCGGAGCGCTCTCGGTCGCGGTGTGGGCCCACCACATGTACGTCACCGGTGCGGTCAACCTCCCCTTCTTCTCCTTCATGACCTTCCTCATCGCCATCCCCACCGGAGTCAAGTTCTTCAACTGGGTGGGCACGATGTGGGGCGGCAACATCGCCATGAGGACACCCATGATCTGGGCCGTGGGCTTCCTCACCACCTTCCTGTTCGGCGGCCTCACCGGCGTCGTCCTGGCCAGCCCGCCGCTGGACTTCGCGCTGTCGGACTCCTACTTCGTGGTGGCGCACTTCCACTACGTGGTGTTCGGCACCGTGGTGTTCGCGATGTTCGCGGGCTTCTACTTCTGGTGGCCCAAGTTCACCGGGAGGATGCTGGACGAGACCCTCGGCAAGGTGCACTTCTGGCTGTTGTTCATCGGCTTCCACACCACGTTCCTCGTCCAGCACTGGCTCGGGGTCGAGGGCATGGCGCGACGCTACGCGGACTACCTGCCCAACGAGGGCTTCACGATCTTGAACCAGGTCTCATCGGCCGGCGCGTTCCTGCTCGGCGCCTCGACCCTGGTCTTCTTCTGGAACCTGTGGAAGACGCGCAACGCCCCGAAGGTGGACAGCGACGACCCGTGGGGGTGGGGACGCTCGCTGGAGTGGGCCACCTCCTGCCCGCCGCCGCGGCACAACTTCACCGCCATCCCGCGGATCCGATCAGAATCCCCGGCCTTCGACCTGCACCATCCGGAGGTGGCGCTGTCGGAGTACGACGAGGTCGAGGACGAGTTCGACCACACCTCGGTGGATGCCGGGGAGGACACCGGCCGGTTCGCTGAACTGAAGCATCGGGTCGCCGGGGACACCGACGATCTGGCTGCCCAGTGGGAAGCCGGGCACCATGGACATTCGCCGGAGCCCGAGGAGGGTCAGAAGTGAAGGTTGAAGCCTGGATCTTCGGCTCGCTGACGATCTTCCTCGCCGTGGTGACCCCGGTCTACGCGGTGATGACCAAGTGGCTCGACGGAGCGGTCGAGCCCACCGGCACCGCTGCGCTGATCCTCACCTTCTTCCTGGTGCTGATGATCTTCGCCTACCTGGCGATCGTGGCCCGGCGGATCGAACCGCGTCCGGAGGACAAGAAGACCGGTGAGATCGCCGAGGGTGCCGGTGAGCTCGGCTTCTTCCCGCCTCAGAGCAAGTGGCCGCTGTTCTGCGCGCTGACCTTCGTTCCGGTGGTGCTGGCCCCGGTCTTCGGCTGGTGGCTGATGTTCCTCGGCTTCGGGTTCGGCGTCGTCACGTTGACCGGTCTGATCTATGAGTTCTACCGCGGAGACCACGCGCACTGAGCCGGCGCTCGGTCGCCATGCACAATATCTAGATGTGCCGCAACATCCGACCGCTGAACAACTTCGAGCCGCCAGCCACCAACACCGAGGTGCATGATGCCGCTCTGCAGTACGTACGCAAGATCGCCGGTGTGAGCAAGCCGTCGAAGGCGAACGAAGAGGCCTTCGAGCGCGCAGTCCACGAGGTCGCACACGCGACCCAGCACCTGCTCGAGCACCTGGTCTCGGCGAGTCCGCCCAAGAACCGGGAGGAGGAGGCGGCCAAGGCCCGGGCCCGGTCGGATCAGCGGTTCGCCCGCGCGTGAGTCAGGCCGTGCCCGCCGAGATCCTGCGCTATGCCGCCTTCACCGTCGACGGGTCGGGCGGCAACCCGGCCGGCGTCGTGCTCGACGCCCAGGGGTTGACCGACCTTGAGATGCAGCAGGTCGCCGAGGAGGTGGGGTACTCCGAGACCGCGTTCCTGATCGCGCGGGACGGTGAGGTCAACTCCTACGACGTCAGGTACTTCTCGCCCAAGGCGGAAGTGCCCTTCTGCGGCCACGCGACCATCGCCGCTGCCGTCGCGATCGTCGAGCGCTCACCCGCGAACGACCTCATCTTCCACACCCGGGCCGGGTTCGTGAGCATCGACACCCGCGCCGAGGAGGGCCGGCTGACGGCGCAACTGACCAGTGTCGCGCCGTCGATCTCCGACCCGCCTCCCGATCTCGTGCCGGGTGCGCTCGCGGCGCTGGGCTGGTCGGCCGACGAGCTGGATGCCGCGCTACCCGCCGCAGATCGCCTTCGCGGGCGCCCGCCACCTGGTGCTGGTCGCGCGCACCGAACAGCGGCTGGTCGACCTCGCGTACGACTTCGACGCGCTCGCCGCGATCATGGCCCGCCACGATCTCGTCACGCTCCAGTTGATCTGGCGCGCAGGGCGGCGCCGGTACCGCTCCCGCAACCCCTTCCCGCCCGGTGGGGTGGTCGAGGACCCGGCCACCGGAGCGGCTGCGGCGGCTTTCGGCGGCTACCTTCGCGCGCTGGGCAAGATCGGGGAGAACGCCACCTTCACCATCAGCCAGGGTCGGGAGATCGGCCGACCCAGCGAGATCACGGTCAGTGTGATCGCCGGCGAACCCGGCGTACGGGTCGGGCGGCGCGGCTGCGCTCATCGAGAGCTAGCCCAGGACCGTCACCAGCTGGCGTGGACCGGCCGGCCCTCCTCGTAGCCGGAGGGGGACTGCACGCCGACCACCGCGAACTGGGCGAACTCGTCCAGGTTGGAGGCGCCGGCGTAGGTGCAACTGCTGCGCAACCCGGCGACGATCGAGTCGATCAGGTCCTCCACGCTGGGGCGGTCCGGATCCAGGTACATCCGTCCGGTCGAGATGCCCTCCTCGAACAGGGCCGCGCGCGCTCGGTCGAAGCCGCTGGCGTCCTTGGTGCGCATCCCCACTGCGCGAGCCGAGGCCATCCCGTACGACTCCTTGTACATCCGTCCCTGGGCGTCGGTCATCAGGTTCCCGGTGCTCTCGTACGTGCCGGCGAACCACGAGCCGATCATCACGCTGCCGGCGCCCGCGGCCAGGGCGAGGGCCACGTCGCGCGGGTAGCGCACACCCCCGTCGGCCCAGATCGAGCGGCCGGCCGCACGCGCGGCTTCGGCACACTCCAACACCGCGCTGAACTGGGGCCGGCCCACTCCGGTCATCATTCGGGTGGTGCACATCGCGCCCGGCCCCACACCCACCTTCACCACGTCCGCCCCGGCGTCGGCGAGGTCCTTCACCCCGTCGGCGGAGACCACGTTCCCGGCCACCAGCGGCACCCGGCGGCCACCGTTCTCCGCCCGCCGGTCGCGTACCTCGCGCACCGACTTCAGCGACGACAGCATCCGCTCCTGGTGGCCGTGTGCGGTGTCCACGACCAGCACGTCGATACCCGCGTCGAGCAGGGCCTCGGCTCGACCGGCCACGTTGCCGTTGATGCCGACCGCAGCGCCGATCATCAGCCGGCCGTCGGCGTCGAGTGCCGGCCGGTACAGGGTCGAACGGAGGGCGTGTTTGCGCGTCATCACTCCGACCAGGACCTCGCCGTCCAGCACCAGCGCCGCCTCCAGGTGCCGCCGGCTCAACTCCTCGAAGATCTCCGTCGGCGTCGCCGTGGTCGTCGTGGCGTAGGCCTGCGACGACATCACCTGGTGCACTTGCGCGAAGCGGTCGACCCCGGCCGCGTCAGCCTCGCTCACCGTGCCCAGCGCCCGTCCGTCCTCCACCACGACGGCCAGACCGTGGGCGCGCTTCGGCAACAGGGACAGGGCCTCGCCGACCGTGCTGTGCGGGGCCACCGAGATCGGAGTGTCGTAGACCGGGTGGGACCGCTTCACCTTGGCCACGACTGCTCCGACCACGTCAGGGGGAATGTCCTGCGGAATGATGGCGATTCCGCCGCGGCGGGCCACCGTCTCGGCCATCCGACGCCCGGAGACTGCGGTCATGTTCGCGACGACCAGGGGGAGCGTGGTCCCGATCCCGTCGGTGCTGCGCAGGTCGACGTCGAGCCGCGAGGCGATGCTGGACCGGCCCGGCACCATGAACACGTCGGAGTAGGTCAGGTCGTACGGGGGCGGGGTCTGGAGGAATCGCACCCCTCATTCTGTGCCGCGCACGGGTCGCCGCGCCACGGCGGTGGTCGGAGGACTGGTCCATTGATCCACCGGACTGTTACAACCTGGTATCGCTGGATGGCAGCAAAATCGGCCACGGCGGGCTGTGCGGCGGTAAGTTGGGCTCTTGGGGCGCTGGGCAGCAGGCCCTGCGAGTGCGGGGAGACGGCAAGAGTGATGCGTGGACGTGGTGTCCGGCGGTGGCTGGTGTGGGCGTTGGTCGCGCCGGTTCTGCTGGGCACGGTCGGTCTGAGCCCGGCCGCGGCTGTGGACGACGTGCCGCCGATCAAGCAGCGCACCTCCAAGTCCGCGACGGCCGACGCCCTGCCCACCGCGCAGATCAACGGGGTCGTGTACACCCAGGTCGTGGTCGGCAGCACGGTGTACGCCGGCGGAGAGTTCACGACCGCCACGGACCTGGACGGCCGTCAGTACGCGCGCTCCAACCTGATGGCCTACAGCCTCACCACCGGCAAGCTCGCCACCTTCGCTCCGCTGGTCAACGGCACGGTCAAGGCACTGGCGGTGTCGAAGGACGCCACCACCCTGTTCGTCGCCGGCAACTTCACCGCGGTGGGCAAGGCGTTGACGTCGGCGCCGGCGGCCCGTGGCTACTTCGCCGCCTTCGACCTCAAGACCAAGGCGCTCAAGTCGATGGCGCCGATGGCCAACAAGACGGTCAACGCCCTGGCCGTGACCACGACGACGGTCTACCTCGGCGGCGCCTTCACCAAGGTGAACGGGGTGAACCGATCGCGACTGGCCGCGGTGAGCGCGAGCACCGGGAAGCTCACCGGCTGGGCGCCGGTGGCCGCCGGCGTGGTGGCGGCAGGCCAGCCGGAGACCAGCCCCACGGTCCAGGCGCTCACGGCGACTCCCGACCAGAAGAAGATCATCGCGGGTGGCCACTTCTACTACGTCAACGGCATCACCGCCCGGGGGATGGCGGCGTTGGACGCCAAGACCGGAGCGCGCAAGCGCTGGAAGGTCAACTCGGTCGTCCGCAACTGGGGCGACCGGTCGGCGACCCTCAGCCTCACGGCGGACAAGGACACCGTCTACGGCAGTGGGTACGCCTACAAGGGCGGGAACTTCGAGGGCGCCTTCGCGGTCAGCCCGGCGGACGGCACGATCAAGTGGCTGCAGGACTGCCACGGTGACACGTACGCGGTGGCCCCGATCGGCGACGTGGTCTACAGCGTGAGCCACGCCCACTTCTGCAGCAACATCGGTGCCTTCCCCGAAACGACCCCGCGGACCTTTCACCGCGCGATGGCCGTGACCAAACAGGCCGCCGGAACCGTCGCGTCGAACACCCAGCCGGGAGCGCACTACGGCCAGTTCGTGGGCCATCCGGCGCCGTCGGTGTACAACTGGTTCCCCGATCTGAACGAGGGCACCTACACCGGGCTGGCCCAGGGGCCGTGGAGTGTGGTCGGGAACAGCACCTACGTCGCGTTGGGGGGCGAGTTCACCGAGGTGAACGGGGCGCCGCAGCAGGGCCTGGTGCGCTTCACCGTGCACAGCAACGCGCCGCGTACGCAGGGACCGATGGACAGGCGACCGACGTCGGCTCCGTGGGTCACCGCGACCGGCGACGGGACCACCGCAACCGTGACCTGGCCCGCCAACTGGGACCGTGACGACCGGACCCTGTCCTACGACCTGCTCCGCGACAGCGTGGTGATCAACACCCAGAAGGCGAGGTCCCCGTTCTGGGACCGGCCGACCCTGACCTTCGCCGACGCGAATCTCGTCTCAGGAACGCGCTACCGCTACCAGGTCAGGGTGTCCGATCCGGACGGCAACACCTGGACCAGCGCGGTCAATCCGTACCAGACCTCGGCGTACGCGCCCTCGGTGCGCATCGGATCTGCCGGCCCACCAATGGCGGATGGACGGCCGGGCGCCGGCGCGGACCGAGCCTGACCAGGCCGGTCAACGCGCCCTGAGCCTCAGCACTGCGGTCACCCTCGGCGCCCCCGGCGCCTTGCCGGCAGAGACCTCGACGGCGGCATCCTTCAGCGGGGCGAGACCGGTCGGCGGATCGACGTCGACCAACGAACCGGCCACCGCGAATGCGACGCTGGAGCTGTGGTTCAAGACCGCCACTCCCGGGGGCACTCTGTTGGCCTTCGGTGCGGGGGACGGCAGCCAGCCGACGACCCGCTCGCGTGAGCTCTACCTCACCCCGAGCGGGCGACTGGCCTTCGCGGTCCGACCCAGTGGTGCGGTCGGGTCAGCAGCGACCTTCGCCGCGAGCGCCGACCCGGTCACTGACGGGAAGTGGCACCACGCCGCGGCCGTCGACACTCCCGACCAACTGCTGCTCTACGTCGACGGCGATCTGGTGGCGAGCACGGACGCCACCATCCCTGCCGGCGATCCCGGCCGGTGGTGGGTCGGTGGAGCCACGCCGGCCGACCTGGTGAACTCCGCGGGCGTCGCGTTCGCCGGCGACCTGGACGAGGTGGCGGTGTATCCGGAGGCGCTCACTGCGTCCCGGATCTCGGCCCACGTCAGCCTGGGTCGCTCCTGAGCGTGCCGGGCGGCTCCACGTAGCGTGGGGGGCATGAGCTCCTCGCCAGGATCCGGCCGAACAGCCCGGCCGGACCGACGACCATCCCACCCGCGGCGAGTACGTCACCCGGGGCCAGACCTTCGAGCGCGACACCCGTTACGTCGCGACCAGGGTCACCCGGGACGGCCGGGACGGCTATCCGGTCCAGGCCGGGCGCTACCGGTTGATCGCGGCCAGGGCCTGTCCCTGGGCCAACCGGGCCATCATCGTGCGCCGGCTGCTCGGGCTGGAGGACGCGCTCTCGATGGGGTTGTGCGGGCCGACCCACGACGCGCGGAGCTGGACCTTCGATCTCGATCCGGGTGGTGTCGACCCGGTGCTCGGCTACGAGCGGCTCCAGCAGGCCTATTTCGCCCGCGACCCCGGTTACGCGCGCGGGATCACCGTCCCGGCTCTGGTCGAGGTCGCCGGCGGTGCGTTGGTGAGCAACGACTACGCCCAGCTGACCCTGGACCTGTCGACCGAGTGGACCGACTTCCACCGCGCCGGCGCCCCTGACCTGTACCCGGTGCCGCTACGAGCCGAGATCGACGAAGTGGCGGCGGCGGTCTACGCCGACGTCAACAACGGCGTCTACCGGTGCGGATTCGCCGGCTCGCAGAAGGCGTACGACGCCGCGTACGAACGGCTCTTTGCTCGGCTGGACTGGCTCAGCGAGCGGCTGGCGGGGCAGCGCTACCTCGTCGGGGACACCATCACCGAGGCCGACGTGCGCCTGTTCACCACCCTGGTGCGCTTCGACGCCGTCTACCACGGGCACTTCAAGTGCAACCAGCGCAAGCTCACCGAACTGCCCGTGTTGTGGGCCTACGCGCGCGACCTGTTCCAGACCCCTGGTTTCGGCGACACCGTGGATTTCGTGCAGATCAAGCAGCACTACTACGTGGTGCACACCGACATCAACCCCACCGAGATCGTGCCGGCCGGACCTGACCTGACCGGCTGGCTCACTGCGCACGGCCGCGAGACCCTGGGCGGACGGCCCTTCGGCGCCGGCTCCCCGCCGCCCCCGCCGCGCCCCCGGGAGACCGTGCCAGCCGCCCATGGCCCGCTCGCCTGAGCTTGCCGCACCACCCCCACCTTCTGCTCCTGCTGCTCACGCCCCTCTGCTGCTCCACCTCCTCCTGCTGCTCGACCTCCTCCTGCTGCTCGACCTCCCCCTTCCTCGACCTCCCCCCTCGAAGGAAACGCTGGGATACGCCATGCGGAGACGGCGTGTCGCGGGTCGTCTGTCGGCGTTTCCTGATGGGTGTGCGGGGAGGAGCTCAGATGGCGGTCGGCGGTGGCTCCGGCCGGCGGCTTCCACGCGCCGGCCCCACCCTCCTCAAGGAAACGCTGGGATACGCCATGCGGAGACGGCGTGTCGCGGGTCGTCTGTCGGCGTTTCCTGATGGGTGTGAAGGAAAGGAGCTCAGGAATCGGGGAGGAGCTCAGGAATCCGGCGAGGGGGTCGGGAATTGGGGAGGGGGTCGGGAATCGGGGGAGGGGGTCGGGAATCGGGGGAGGGGTCAGGACGGGGTGGGGACGCGGCTTCGACCGGAGGCACAGGTCTGTCCCAGTGGGTCGTGCAACAGATGCGAAACATCGACCAGGTAGCGTGGCGCTCGGTCCTGTCCACCCCGTCGATATCGAGAGGCGTCGGATGAATCTCGCTCCGTCGGAGACCGAGAAGCTGCTCATGGCCGTGGCCGGGATGGTGGCCCGCGACCGGCTCTCCCGAGGTGTCAAGCTCAACTATCCGGAGTCCATCGCTCTGCTCAGTACGTGGGTGATCGAGCGCGCGCGCGAGGGCTCGGGCGTGGAGGAGCTGATGGTCAGTGGACGGGAGGTGCTCGGCCGCGACGAAGTGATGAACGGCGTCGCGGAGATGGTGACCGACGTCCAGGTGGAGGCCACCTTTCCGGACGGGCGCAAGCTGGTGACCTTGCACGCTCCGATCCAGTGAGCCGGGTCCGCCAGTAACGAGTCCGCGAACAGCGCAAGCGGCGATTTCCGCAAACAGCGATTCCGCAAGTCCGGATCTACCGATTCCGCAGTGCCGATCTACCAGGGGGGCTCAATGGTTGGAGTGTCGACGTCAGGGCCGGGCGCGATCCGGGTCCGGCCAGGTGTCGTGGAGATCAACGCCGACCGCGGGCCGGAGGAGCGCGGTGAGCTGACCTTCACCAACACGGCGGACCGGCCGATCCAGATCGGATCGCACTTCCACCTGCCTGACGTCAACGCGGGGCTGGAGTTCGACCGCGCCGCCGCGCAGGGGTTCCGCCTCGACATCGCCGCCGGGACCTGCGTCCGCTTCGAACCGGGCGCCTCGCGTACGGTCGCCGTCGTGTCGCTGCGCGGCCGCCGGTCGGTGCCCGGCCTGCAGATCCGCGAGGCCTGAGCCGTGGCCAAAGACGCGGGGGCGGCCCGGATGGTCCGCGGCGGAGGACAGGTCCGATGACGCGAATCGACCGCTCCGCCTATGCGGCGATCTTCGGCCCGACCCAAGGCGACCAGATCCGCCTCGGCGACACCGACCTGTGGATCGAGGTGGAACAGGATCTCACCTTCGGCGGCGAGGAATCGGTGTTCGGCGGCGGCAAGTCGATCCGCGAGTCGATGAACCAGTCGCTGACCACGTCGGCGGAGGGGGCGCTGGACACGGTGATCACCAATGCGGTGATCCTGGACCACTGGGGGATCGTACGGGCCGATGTCGGCATCCGCGACGGACGGATCGTCGGCATCGGGCGCAGCGGCAACCCCGACATCGCCGACGGTGTGGACCCGGCACTGATCATCGGCCCCGGCACCGACGTGATCTCCGGCGAGGGGAAGATCCTGACCGCCGGCGGGTTCGACTCGCATGTCCACTTCCTGTCGCCGTCGCAGATCCACGAGGCGTTGGCGGCCGGTCTGACCACTCTCGGCGGCGGTGGTACGGGCCCGTCCGAGGGCTCGAAGGCCACCACCGTGACGCCCGGCGCCTGGCACCTCAAGCAGGCCCATCGGGCCCTGGATGAGTTCCCGGTGAACCTTCTCTTCCTGGGCAAGGGCAACACCGTCTCGGCTGCCGCGTTCGAAGAGCAGGCGCTGGCCGGGGCAGGCGGGTACAAGGTGCACGAGGACTGGGGATCCACCCCGGCGGCTGTCGACGCCGCCCTGCGGGGGGCGGAGGAGTGGGGCTTGCAGGTCGCCCTGCACTCCGACTCGCTCAACGAGGCGGGTTTCGTCGCGTCCACCGTCGCCGCGATCGCCGGACGCAGCATCTCGGCCTTCCACGTGGAAGGGGCCGGCGGCGGGCACGCGCCCGACATCCTCACCATCGCCGGACTGCCGTACGTGTTGCCCGGGTCCACCAACCCGACCCTGCCGCACACGGTGAACACCGTGGCGGAGCACCTGGACATGCTCATGGTCTGCCACCACCTGAACCCCTCGGTGCCCGAGGACCTGGCCTTCGCCGAGTCGCGCATCCGAGCCACCACGATCGCCGCCGAGGACCACCTGCACGACCTCGGAGCGATCTCGATCACCTCCTCCGACGCCCAGGCCATGGGCCGGATCGGCGAGGTGGTCACGCGCACCTGGCAGGTCGCGCACGTGATGAAGCAGGTCCGCGGCGCGCTGTCCGGCGGACTGCCGGCAGACAACTTCCGGGCCCGGCGCTACGTGGCCAAGTACACGATCAATCCGGCGATCAGCCACGGGGTCGATCACGAGATCGGATCGGTCGAGGTCGGCAAGCTGGCCGACCTCGTGCTCTGGGACCCCCGCTTCTTCGGTGTCCGGCCGAGCATCGTGGTCAAGGGTGGCGGCATCGTGGTGGGCGCGCTCGGTGACCCGAACGCCTCCATTCCTACCCCGCAGCCGATCCTGATGCGACCCACCCTGTACTACGGGAGTGGGCCGTCGCGTTCCCAGTCCTACGTGGCGCCCGCGGCACTCGAGGCCGGGCTGGCCGATGAGCTCGGCCTCCGGCACCAGTTGGTGGCGGTCCGGCCCACCCGCGGGATCGGGAAGGCCGACATGGTCAACAACGACGCGCTGCCCTCCATCGAGATCGACGCCGAGACCTTCGCGATCCGGGTGGACGGAGACGCCATCGTTCCGGCGCCGGCGTCCAGCCTGCCCCTCGCCCAGCTCTACCAGCTGTTCTGACGGTGGGTTCTCCCTACCTCGCGCTGCTGCTCGCCGACGGGCGGCTGCCGACCGGCGCGCACACCCAGTCGGCGGGGGTGGAGCCCGCACTCGCGTACGGGATGCGGCTCGACCAGATCCCGGACTACCTCAGAGTGCGGCTGCGCACCGTGGTGGAGGTCGAGGCAGCTGCGGCCGTGGTGGCTCGGACCGGCTGGCTGGGAGCCGCCGATCGCCGCGCGGCGATGATCGAGGTGGACGATGCCTGGCGCGTACGGACGCCGTCCGACGCGCTGCGTGACGCCTCCGACCTGCTGGGCCGGAGCTACCTGCGGACGGCTGCGACGGTCTGGGACCTCGCTCGCCCTGGATCCGCCGCGGACCTGGTGTCGCGCCGTGGTCCTGGGGGTGACGGGCGCCGCGGCCGGGTTGAGTGCCGAGCAGGTGGCCCGGGTGGTCGGTTTCGAAGACGTCCAGACCGTGATCGCCGCGGCCCTGAAGCTCAGCCCGTTCGATCCGCCCCTCGGCGTGCGGTGGGCTGCAGAAGCTGAGAAGGAGGTCGAGGCCATGGTGCTGCGCGTGTCGGACCTGTCCGCGCCGGCGGAGATCCCCGCCTGGTCGGCGCCGCAGATCGAGGAGTGGGCCCAGCGCCACCGTACGGCCGATCGGAGGCTGTTCCGTGCCTGAGGTCCGCCACACACTGCGGCTCGGCGTGGCCGGGCCGGTCGGTACCGGCAAGAGTTCGCTGATCGCGCTCATCTGCCGGGAACTGGGCACCGAGTTGAGCCTCGGGGTGATCACCAATGACATCTACACCGACGAGGACGCGCGCTTCCTGCGCTCCGCCGGCGTCCTCGACCCGGCGCGGATCCGTGCCGTGGAGACCGGTGCCTGCCCGCACACCGCCATCCGCGACGACATCTCCCAGAACCTGCTCGCCGTGGAGGACCTGGAACGCGACTTCGCCCCGGTGGACGTCGTGCTGGTCGAGTCCGGCGGGGACAACCTCACCGCCACCTTTTCCCCGGCCCTGGTGGACGCCCAGTTCTTCGTGCTCGACGTGGCCGGCGGGGGCGACGTGGCCCGCAAGGGCGGCCCGGGGATCGCCCGTGCCGACGTGCTGGTGGTGAACAAGACCGACCTCGCCCCGTACGTGGGCGTCGATGTGGCGGCGATGGTGCACGACGCCGAACACGCCCGTGACGGCGGCACCGTGATCGCGCTGTCCCGCACCGACCCCGACTCGGTCGCGCGCCTGCGGCAGTGGGTACTCGATGCGCTCGCACGCTTCCGGGCCGGAGGCCACATCCCGATCGACCCGGGTCCGATGGCGCCCCACGCGCACGCGGACGGCACGGTCCATGCCCACTGAGCGCCCCGGTTGACGATCACCACGATCGCGCTCGAGCACGACCGCGTCCGGCTGGTACCGGGGTTGCTGCGGGCCCAACCCGTCGCCGCTCCTGCCGGCTGGACCCGGATCGGGCTGATCGCGACCACCGCGCTGCTGCTGGGCGGGGACGAGGTGGAACTCGACATCCGCCTCGGGCCCCGGACGAAACTGCACCTGTTCGACGTCGGGGGCACCGTCGCCTACAACGGTCGGGGTGCCGCCGCCTCGCTGGCGTACCCGCATCACCCTGGCCGCGGGTGCGGAGTTCAGTTGGGCGGGTGAGCCCTTCGTGGTGGCCGACGGTGCGGACGTCGACAGGAGCCTGGACCTGGACCTCGACCCGACCTCGAGGGCCTGGATCCGCGAGACCCTCATCCTGGGGCGTACGGGAGAGCGGGGTGGTCGTCTGCACAGCCGCACGCGGGCCGCCGTGGCGGGACGGCCGGTTCTGGTGGAGGAGCAATGGCTCGACCCGACCGGCACCCGGGGGCTGCCCGGCATGCTCGGCGACTGCCGCATCCTGGACACGGTGCTGGCTCTGGGAGTCGGGGCGACTGGCGCCGCGCCGCCGTCAGCCGTCCGGTTCTCCCTGCCCGGCGGGATCGGCACCCTCACCCGCTATCTGGGTACGGATCTGGCCTCCTCGCCGCTGGCAGGCTGCCGCCCGTCCGGGGGCCTAGCCACCACCGACGACGCGGGTGGTGTTGATCTTCAGCACGCCGGCGTCGTTGACCAGACCGAACTCGGTCCGTTCGCGGACGGTGCGGCCGCTCTTGTAGACGTAGGTGATCGTCGCCTGCGCCTTGTTCGGCGGAAGGCCGGTAGCGGCGCTGGTCGACACACGTTCCACGGTGTTCCAGAAGCGCTCGTACCCTTGGCGCCCGCCGCCCGGATTGACCTGGTACGACGGGGTCAGCCGCTCCCACGCCTGGTCGGTGCCACCGGGCATCAGTGCGTAGTAGCTGGTGATCGCCTCGGCGAGTTGGGCGGCGGTGGCCGGCTCTTCCGTGCCCGTGGGGCTGGCGGAGGTGGGGCTGGCCGAGGTGGGACTGGCCGAGGTGGGGCTGGCCGAGGTGGGGCTGGCCGAGGTGGGGCCGGCCGAGGTGGGGCTGGCCGACGCAGGCGAGCCGGACTCCCCGGTGCGCCGTGGCCGAGGTGCGAGGGGATGGATCGGCGCCGACCTCCCCGGGACGCTGGGAGATCCACCAGACGGCGGCCGCGACCAGCACCACGGTCACCGCGGCGACGATGCCGATCGGCACGACGGCCGTTCCTCGGCGGCGCGGGCTGGACGACCGGGACGGGGGCCGGGGGGTGTTTCCGTGCGGCGGTGGCTGTGCGGTGGTTCCGTGCGGCGGTGACGCCGGCGGTGGTGGTGACACCGGTCGCTTCGGTGTCACCTGATCGGCAGATCTCGGCTCGGGTCCGGGGTCGAGTGGCGCAGTGGCCGGTACAGCGGGCGCGAGGCTGCGGTCGGGAGGTCCAACCCGGGGCTCGAGCTGCGACGTCGTCGTCGGAAACGCGATCGGTAGCGGCAATGTTGCGCCCGGTGCCGGCCCGAACGCGGGCGGGAGGGGGTGCTCGGCGAGTCCACCCAGGGTCGCCGCGACCGCCTTCATCGTCGGCCGGGCCGCTGCATCGGGGGCGAGCATGGCCATGATGACCTCGGTCATGGCTCCGGCACGCTGCGGCGGGGTGAACTCGCCGGAGGCGACGCGGTACAGCACGGCCATCGCGTTCGTGTCGGTCCCGAACGGGGGAGTGCCCTCGACCGCGGCGTACAGGGTGGATCCGAGGGAGAACACGTCCGACGCGAAGGTGGAGTTGCCACCCCGCGCGACCTCCGGGGCCAGGAACGACGGCGTGCCGTGCACGAGTCCGGTTGCGGTGAGCGTGGCGTCGCCGAGGGCGTGCGAGATGCCGAAGTCGCTGATCATGGCGGTGCCGTCGGCGGTGATCAAGATGTTGCCGGGCTTGACGTCGCGGTGCACGATGCCGACCGCGTGGGCGGCGTCGAGTGCCGAGGAGACCTGGGCTCCGATCCTGGCGGTCTCCTCAGGAGGCATCGGGCCCCTGTCCTTGAGCAGGCTCGACATGGGCGTCGACGGCAGGAACTGCATGATCAGGCACGGCCGGCCCTCGTGCTCGACCACGTCGAACACCGGGACCGCGTGCCGGTGGTGCAGCCGGGCGGTGATCCTCGCCTCGCGCATGGCGCGCTGGTTGGCCAGGTCGGCTTCGGCCTGGCCGAGGCCATGCTGCCGGTGGAGTTGCTTGACCGCCACCGGACGGTTCAGACGCTCGTCGAGGGCCTCCCACACCGAGCCCATGCCACCGCGGCCCACCAGGCTCAGCAGCCGGTAGCGCCCGGCGATGAGGTCTTGAGGCGCGCTCACCGGACCCCCTCCCTGATCGACCGTGCCCTGTGCTCAGGTCGATCCTGCCCTGCGCTCAGCGCAGCCTAGCGCTGTCGCGTTCAACCGAGGGCATGCATGGCGAAGCGGTTCGGTCAGATGGTCATGGCGGCCATCACCGAGCCAACGGCCTCACCGCCACCGGTACCGCTGGCGGTCAGGTAGCCCGACGCCATCACGGCGTAGCCGGCGGCCGCGGTGAGCGCGAAGCTCACGTGCTGCTCGACCAGCAACACCGAGAGGCCGCCCTCGGCCAGGGAGATCACCAGCTCTTCGATCTCGGCCACGATGTTGGGCTGGATGCCCTCGGTCGGTTCGTCGAGGATGATCAGCTTCGGCTCGGTGATCAGTGCCCGCGCGATCGAGAGCTGCTGGCGCTGGCCGCCGGACAGCAGTCCGGCCTTGCGGGTCTCGAACTTCTTCAGCGCCGGAAACAGGTCGAACATCTCCTCGATCTTGCCCGCACCGCCCTTGCGGCCATCGGCCACCAGCTGCAGGTTCTCGAAGGTCGACAGCTGCGGGAAGGACAGCTGGCCCTGCGGCACGTAGGCCATGCCGCGGGCCACCCGCTGATGGGTCTTGGCCCTGGTCACGTCCTCACCGTCGAAGGTGATGGTCCCGCTGCGGGCGGGCAGCAGCCCCAGCACCGTCTTGAGCAGGGTCGTCTTGCCGGCGCCGTTGTGGCCCATCACCGCGAACACCGAGTGATCCGGCACCTCGAACGAGACGCCGTGCACCACGTCGGTCGGACCGTAGCCCGCGTGCAGTTCGCTGATCTGGAGCATCACGACACCTCCCCGACCGGGACCGCCTCGGGGGCGATCGCATGCAGCACCTCGGCATCGGCCTCGGCCTCCTCGCCGGAGCCGTGCGCTCGGCCCAGGTAGACCTCCTGCACCTTGGGATCGGCCTGGACCTGCGCTACCGAACCTTCACTCAAGACCTTGCCCTGGTGCAGCACGGTCACCGAGTCGGCCCACTTCCGCATGAAGTCCATGTCGTGCTCGACCACGATGACCGTCCGGTCGGCGCCGATCCGCTTGAGCAGTTCCCCGGTGGCGTCGCGCTCGTCGGCGCTCATTCCGGCGACGGGCTCGTCGAGCAGCATCACCTTCGAGTCCTGCACCAGCAGCATGCCGATCTCCAGCCACTGCTTCTGTCCGTGGGAGAGCACCCCGGCGGGCTTGTCGATCTCCGCTGCCAGGCCCACGGTCTCCAGGGCCCGCAGGACGCCGGCCGGTACGCCGCGGCGTACGCCGAGCATGGTGCGCACGGACCGCTTCGCTCCCGCGGCGATGTCGAGGTTCTGCAGCACCGTCAGTTCGGTGAACACGCTGGCCGTCTGAAAGGTGCGTCCCAGGCCGAGTCGGGCGATCTGGTGCGACTTGCGCCCGACCAGTTGCACCGCCCCGTAGTGGATCGAGCCGGTGGCCGGGACCAGCCCGGTCAGCGCGTCGATGATGGTCGTCTTGCCGGCGCCGTTGGGTCCGATCAGGAAGCGGAGGTCGGACTGGAAGACGGTGAGGTCGACCCCGTCCACCGCCTTGAAGCCGTCGAAGGAGACGGTCAGGCCGCGCACCTCGAGATAGTCGGGTTGCATCAGATCGCCACTTTCTCCAGGTCGGCGGGGCTGCCCGCGGGCTGTACGGGGCTGGGGGACGGGCCATGACCGGGCGGCTTCGGCCGGCCGCCCGCCCGACCGGCCCGGACCCGCCGGATCACCGCTCCCACCGAGGCGACACCACCGGGCAGGAAGGCGACGACCAGCATGAAGAGCGCGCCCTGGAAGTAGGTCCAGAAGGCCGGGAACTGCTCGGACAGGGTGGTTTGCGCGTACGCGACGATGACGGCGCCGAGCACCGGGCCGAGCAGGGTGTTGCGGCCGCCGACCGCCACGCCGATGATGAACGCGATGGACGGCAGCACTCCGACGTCGGCCGGTGAGACGATGCCCACGATCGGCACGAACAGTGCGCCGGCGACCCCGGCCATGGCCGCGGCGATCACGTACGCCACCAGCTTGATGTTGGCCGGGTTGTAGCCGAGGAAGCGGACGCGCTCCTCCTGGTCGCGCACGGCGACCAGAAGTTCACCGAACCGGCTGCGGTAGAGGTGCCAGACGATCACCACCATGGCGAGCAGGGCGGTGACCGCGATGAAGAACAACAGTCGCTTGTTCATCGGGTCGTAGAGGTTGTAGCCGAAGAAGCCGCGGAAGCCGTTCAGCCCGTTGGTGCCGCCGGTGGTGGTCTGCTGGCCGATCAGGAAGATCGCGAACGCCGCCGCCAGCGCCTGGGACAAGATGGCGAAGTAGGCGCCCTTGACCCGGCGCCGGAAGATCGCGACGCCCAGCACCGCCGCGACCGCAGCCGGCACCACCAGGATCCCGATCAGGGTGACCACCGGAGAGCGGAACGGCTCCCACCAGGCCGGCACGACGCCGTTCCCGTACAGGATCATGAAGTCCGGAGCCTTGTCCGGGCCGGCGTCGGTCAGCTTGAGGTGCATCGCCATGATGTAGGCGCCCAGGCCGAAGAACACGCCCTGGCCGAGGACGAGCATGCCGCCCTTGCCCCACGCCAGGCCGATGCCGACCGCGACCATGGCCCAGCAGAGGTACTTGCCGAGCAGCGACAGCCGGAACGGGCTGAGCAGGGCCGGAGCAAGGAGGTAGAGCACCACCGCGGCCAGGGCGAGGGCGATCCAGATCTTTCCGTCACCCTTGAGATAGCTGAGTACCTTCATCGAGCCCTCCTCAGACCAAGCTTCGGGTACGGACGCTGACGATGCCCTGCGGCCGCAGTTGCAGGAAGACGACGATGGCGATGAACAGCAGCACCTTGGCCATGCTCGCGTCCGTCGTGTACTGGAAGATCGACTGCATCAGGCCGAGGACGAAGGCGGCGATGACCGCGCCCCGGATCTGGCCGATGCCACCGACGACCACGACCAGGAAGGCGTCGACGATGTAGTTGGTGCCGAGTGTCGGGCCGGTGGAGCCGAGCAGCGTGAGCGCCACGCCGGCCACCCCCGCCAGGCCCGAGCCGATGAAGAAGGTGAGCCGGTCGGTGGCCCGGGTGGAGATGCCCACGGTCTCGGCCAGGTCCCGGTTCTGCACCACGGCCCTGATCCGACGGCCCAGTGAGGTGAACCTGACGAGGGCGGAGAGGACGCCGACGCAGGTCAGGGACAGCGCGATGATGAACAGCCGCGCCGCACCGAGTTGAACGCCGAAGACGTCGACACTGCCCTGCAGCCAGGCCGGGGAACCGACGTCGACGTTCGGCGCCCCGAAGATGTCGCGGGCCAGTTGTTGCAGGATCAGCGACACCCCGAAGGTGACCAGCAGAGTGTCCAACGGGCGGTGGTACATCCGCCTGATGAGGGTGGCCTCGAGGATCACCCCGAGGAGTCCGCCGACCGCGAAGCCGATCGGGATGGCGATCAGCAGTGAGATGCCGGCGTCGCCGAGCACCTGCTGCATGACGTAGGCGGTGTAGGCCCCGGCCATGATGAACTCGCCGTGCGCCATGTTGATGACGCCCATCTGGCCGAAGGTCAGGGCCAGACCGAGGGCGATCAGCAGCAGGATGGACCCCTGCGAGACCCCGGCGAACAGCTGTCCGATGACGACGTCCATGCCGAACCTCTCTTGTTGTGCGCTCGCGCCCACGGTGGCCCGGGGAAACGCTGAGAGAGGACAACCCGAACCGCAGTACGGGTGCCGTCTCTCAGCGTTTCCACGCGGGCGTGTGGGCGAGGACGCTGACGAACGAGCACAGCTCAGATCAGGTGCCGAGGCCCTTGGCCCAGTCGTAGGTCTTCAGGAACGGATCGGGCTCGATCGGCTCGTCGGAGGACCAGATGGTCTTGATCAGGCCGTCAGGCTGGATCTGCCCGATCAGCGCGGTCTTGGCGATGTGGTGGTTCTCGCCGTTGACGGTGACCTTGCCCTCGGGTGCGTCGTAGCTCACCCCGCCGGCGGCGGCCTGGATGTCGGCCACGGCGAAGGAGTTGGCCTTCTCCACCATGCCCTTCCACAGGTACAGCGAGGTGTACGCCGCTTCCATCGGGTCGGAGGTCACCCGGTCTGCGCCGTACTTGGACTTGAAGGCGGCGACGAACTTCTTGTTCTCCGGCGAGTCGATCGTCTGGTAGTAGTTCCAGGCCGTCAACTGGTCCTTCAGGTTGGCGGCACCGATGCCCTTGACCTCTTCCTCCGCGATCGACACACTGACCACCGGCATCGTGGCCGCGGTCAGGCCGGCGTTGGTGTACTCCTTGAAGAACGCCACGTTGGAGTCGCCGTTGAGGGTGTTGAACACCGCGTCGGCGCCGGCTGCCTTGGCCTTGTTCACGATGGTGGCGAAGTCGGTCGAGCCGAGCGGGGTGTACTCCTCCCCTTTGACCTCCATGCCGTTGGCGGCGGCGTAGGCCTTGATCTCCTTGTTGGCGGTACGCGGGAAGACGTAGTCCGAACCGACCAGGAAGACCGACTTCGCGCCCTCTTCCTTCAGGTAGTCCAGCCCGGGGATGATCTGCTGATTGGTCGTGGCGCCGGTGTAGAAGATGTTCTTCGACGCCTCGAGGCCCTCGTACTGGACCGGGTAGAAGAGCAGGGAGTTGTTGCCCTCGAAGACGGGCAGCATCGCCTTGCGGCTGGCCGAGGTCCAGCCGCCGAACACCGCCGCCACGCAATCGCTGCTGATCAGCTTCTGAGCCTTCTCGGCGAACGTGGTGGGCTCGGACGCTCCGTCCTCCGCCACGACCTCGAGCTGCTTGCCGTTCACGCCGCCGGCGGCGTTGATCTCGTCCTTGGCCATGGTGAGGGAGTCGTAGACCGTGTTCTCGCTGATGGCCATGGTGCCCGACCGCGAGTTGAGGAAGCCGATCTTGATGCTGTCACCGTCGGTCTTGACGCAGCTGCTGCCGCCTCCGCCGCTGGTGGCTGAACCTACTTTGCTGCCGCCGCAGGCGCTCAGCGCGAGCACCGGTACGAGGGCGAGGCACGCGCCGCTGAGCAGGCGCACCTTGAACGAGTGACGTGCCATCTTCACAGCTGTCCCTTCATCGGGCAGAGAACAAGAGCCGAGAGCGCAATCGAGCGCTCCGACCGGCAGTCGTCTCCTCACTGAGCCGCAGCGGCCGGGCGAGTTGAACCTAGTGATGCCATGTTTCGGCCAGCGAGGCTCTGAGTTTCCGCTGTGTAACGGCGGCGCGCGGTCGACACCTGTCTCGCCGACGGCGGCATGGGCCAGCCGGTGGGGTCAGCCGGTGGGGTCAGCCGGTGGGGTCAGCCGGTGGGGTCAGCCGGTGGGATCGCTGGTCGGCGCCACAGTGCCGGATGGCTCGGTCGGCTCCGGCGTCGCGGACGCGGTCGGGGCAGGCGTGGCCGGCTGCGTCGCCGACGGCTCGCCGCTCGGGGCGGGGGAGGCCTCCGGTGAGGTGCTGGTGGGGGTGCTGCTCGCGGTCGGCTCGGTCGGCTCGGCGCTCGGGCTGGCCGTGGAGGATGCCGGAGCCGGCTCCGGGTCGGTCTTGGGCTGGGGTTGGGCGACCTGGCTGACCGTGGTTCCGTCCCCTCCGGACAGCGCCTGGCCGGTCGCCAACTCGAAGCCGGTCAGCGCGACGGCGGCGATGGCGAACGCGGCCAGCGCCCCCACCGCGACGCTCTTCCCGCTGAGCCGGCGACGCGGCGGCACGCCCAGCGTGGATCGGAGACTCGCGCCGCCGGGACGGAGGCCGAAGGCAGGGCGCTCCCGCTCACCACCTCGACCGTGGTCGGCAGGCCCGTCGCCGGCGTCGCGGCCCTTCCAGACCGTCCGGACCTTATCGGTGGTGTGGCTCAGTGATGCCGTGTACAGAGCGCTCGCTACGGCGGCGACGACGCTGGCCATCGCGGCGCCGATCAGGGTGCCGGCCACACTGAGCCGCGACCCCAGGGCCGCCGCCGTCATGGCGGCGAGGGCACCGGCCATGATCTTGGTGAACGAGAGGTCGAGTCTGCTGACCTTCCGCGGGTTCGCGGCCTGCGGACTGGTCGGGGCGTCGATCGTACGGGTCGTCAGATCCTGGTGGGTGCTCATGTCCTCAGTCGGTTCGCTCGGGCGTGCTTGACCACAGCTGGGTGATCTCGTCCACATGGGTGAACGCTGCGTGACCGGGATTTGTTGCCGCTGGGAGGCAAGAGTGAGCAAGCGCACAGCCCGGGTTCGGCGGAGCGGAGGCCCTGGGCCGGAGCCGTCCGCGAACGCCCCGAACGCCCCAGCACCCCGACGCCGAGCACCCCCGAACGCCGAGCGCCCCCGGCCGTGGGGCCGGGGGCGCTCGAACGACAGAGGTGGGCAGGCTCAGGACTGATCGACCACATTCTGCTGGGTGCTCGAGCCGGTGATGGCGTGATGCCCGTTGCCGTGACCGTTCCCCTCCACCGCGTGCCCGTTCCCGTGCCCGTCCCCGCCGTGCCCGTCACCGATGCTGTCGTGGTGGTGGGCCGCCTCCTCGAGTTCGGCGCGGGTCGGCTTGCGCAGGGTGTCGACGAAGTAGAACCGGCTTGCCCGGCGACGCCGCTGCTCGGCCTTGATCTCCTTCTCCGACATCCCGTCGAGATCGGTGGCGGGGTGCAGGGCCAGATGCTCTTCGTGCTGGGTGAGCGTGTAGGCCTCTCCGACACTGATCGGGCGGTGCCGCTCGGCGTACTTGCCGGACGGATCCCGCTCGATGATGCCCGTCTCGGCCCCGTGCAGCAGGCGGTCCGCATCGGCGCGCTGAAGCCCGATGCAGATGCGCTTGGTGAGGATGAAGGCGAGCACCGGAGCGACGAAGACGGCGACGCGGAGGAAGTAGGTCACCGCATTCAACGACACGCTGAACTGGGTGGCCACCAGGTCGTTGCCGCCGCCGATCCACAGCATCGCGTAGCAGGTCATCGCGGCGACGCCGAAACCGGTCCTGGTCGGGTTGTTCCGAGGGCGGTCGAGGATGTGGTGTTCGCGCTTGTCGCCGGTAACCCAGGCTTCGATCCACGGGTAGGCCGCCATCAGGCCGAACATCAGCGTCATCAGCCCCAGTCCGGGCAGCGCCACGTTCCACGACCAGGTGGTCGAGCCGATGTGCCACTCCCAGTTCGGCATCAGGCGGATGCCGCCCTCGACGAAGCCCATGTACCAGTCCGGCTGAGAGCCCGCAGAGACCTCGGCCGGGTTGTACGGCCCGACCACCCAGACCGGGTTGATTTGCATCAACCCACCCATCAGGGTGACGACGCCGAAGACGATGAAGAAGAACCCGCCGGCCTTGGCCGCGTAGACCGGGAAGATGGGGTAGCCGACCACGTTGCCCTCGGTCCGGCCCGGGCCGGGGAACTGGGTGTGCTTGTGGTAGACGACCAAGGCCAGGTGCGCCGCGATCAGACCGAGGATGATGGCCGGCACGAGCAGGATGTGCGCCATGTAGAGGCGGGGCACGATCAGGTCGCCGGGGAACTCCCCGGCGAACATGAAGAATTCCGCCCAGGTGCCGATCAGCGGAATCGAGCGGATGAGCCCGTCCACGAAGCGGAGGCCGGTGCCGGACAGCAGGTCGTCGGGCAGCGAGTAGCCGGCGAATCCCTCGATCAGGCCCAGAGCCAGCAGGGCGACGCCGATGGTCCAGTTGATCTCACGCGGCTTGCGGAACGCGCCGGTGAAGAAGATGCGAAGGCTGTGGGTCAGCATGGCGGCGACGAACAGCATCGCCGCCCAGTGGTGCATCTGCCGGGCGAGCAACCCGCCCCGGACATCGAAGGAGATGTCGAGGGTGGACGCGTACGCCTCGGAAATGGGGAGGCCGCGGAGCAGTTGATAGGTGCCCTCGTACTCGACCTCGCCCATGGACGGCTTGAACCAGATGGTGAGGAACACCCCGGTCAGCAGCAGGATGATGAAGGAGTAGAGCGCCACCTCGCCGAGCAGGAACGACCAGTGGTCGGGGAAGACCTTGCGCAGGAACGGCCGGCCGAGACCGGCAATGCCGATCCGGTCGTCGGCCCACTTCGCCGGCCCGGCTGCCGCCTTGAAGACGGGTCCGAGCTCCTTGGTGGGGGTGCTGGCGGCGACGGAACGGTCGTCGGACACCGTGGTGGCTGGTTTGGCCATCAGTTATCGCCTCGCTGGTAATCATTGCGCGAGTCCCGCTCGAAGTAGCTCGGGCCGGTCGGGACGTTGAAACCACTCCGGGCGATGAGGTAGCCCTCGGCGTCGGTGGTGATGGGCAGCTGCGGCAGAGCCCGCTTTGCCGGGCCGAACACCACGAGTCCTGAGTTGCCGAGGTCGAAGGTCGACTGATGGCAAGGGCAGAGGAGGTGGTGGGTCTGTTGCTCCCACAGGCTGATCGGGCAGCCGACGTGGGTGCAGATCTTGGAGTAGCAGAGGATTCCGCCGATCTGCCAGTCCTGGCGGGAATCGGGGATCTGAATGGTGTTCGGGTTCATCCGCACGATGATGATGGCGGCCTTGGCCTTCTCCACCTGGAACTCCTTGCCGTGCAGCTCCTTGAGGTTCTCCGGCTCGGCGTTGATCAACTGACCGATCTCGATGTCGGCAGGCTTGATCGGCGCGTAGGTGATGTCGTGCACCAGCCGTATGCCTTCGGCCCAGATCGTGGTCCCGATGGTCTGCTCGATCCGCTTGCGTGTCGGCCACGGGCCGAGGTCGGCGAAGCTGACGATCAGCGGGAGGCCCAGAGCCGCCATAGCCCCGATCAGGCTGCGGCCGATGACCTTGCGCCGGGTGATCTTCGATTCGTCGACCACCTTCTCCATCTCGGCCACCATGTAGGCCTTGTCGTCCTCGCTGGAGCCGGCGCCGTGCCGGTAGTCGACCATCTCGTGGTCGTCCATCAGTTGCCGGGCCCACTGGACGGCGCCGATGCCGATGAACAGCAGGGCGAGGCCGGAGGTCAGCCCCAGGAGCAGGTTCTTGGTGTTGGTGCGCAACAGCGCGAAGTCGACGTACCACGTCGTCGGGACGGCGAAGTAGACCACGACGAAACCAACCGCCAGGACGGGAGCGAGGCCGAACAAGGTAGCCACCTGCCGGGTGGCCCGGTCGGCGGCCGCCTCGTCGACGTCGGTCAGCCGGGGCAGGTGCTCCTCGTGTCCGGGATCCGGCACGGGGAAGCGCGCCGCATCGTCCACGGTCGCGACCTCGGTGCCGTGGTGACCCTGGGTGGATTCGTCGCTCACTTGGCTTTCACTCCCTTGGCTGCGATCCAGACGGCGAAGAACATCAGCGTGCCCAGGCCGAGAATCCAGGCCCACAGCCCTTCGCTGACCGGGCCGAGCCCGCCGAGGGTCAGGCCGCCTTGGGCCGGCTGCTCGTGCAGGTTGTTGAGGTAGCCGATGATGGCCCGCTTGTCCTCGGGCCGCATCACCTCGTCGGAGAACACCGGCATCTGCTGGGGGCCGGTCAGCATCGCGAGGTAGAGGCGCTCGTTGCTGATGTCGAACAGGGAAGGCGCGTACTTGCCGTTCGGCAGGGCACCGCCGGCCCCTTCGAAGTTGTGGCAGGCCGAGCAGTTGGTGCGGAACAACTCACCACCGCGGGCGAGGTCCTCCTCGCTCACCGAGGACGGGTCGTACTCGCTCGGGTCGGGGATGCCCGGGCCGGGGCCCAACGAGGCCACGTACGCGGCCAGCGCCGCGACCTCTTCGGTGGAGTAGACGTTCGGCTTGACCGGTGCCTGCGCCTCCGGCCGCGCCATCGGCATCCGGCCCGTGGACACCTGGAAGTCGACCGCCGCGGCACCGACGCCGGCGAGCGGCGGTCCCTGGATCGTGCCCGTCGTCTGGCCCTCGCCGTTCAACCCGTGGCACGACGCGCAGCCGACCACGAACAGCGCTTTGCCCTCCGCGACCTGCTGACTCGTGCCGGTGTCGGCCGACACCTGTGCCGGCGGGGCGAGTACGGAGTACAGCGCACCCATGAGGAAGAGGCCGAGCACGAGCAGCATGGCCTTGGCTGCTGGGTGTCGTCGTCTTGCGGACAGGAGTCGCACGCGGGTCCCTTCTCAGGGTTCCTTACAGCAGCGGGGCCGTACGGAACAACGGTGTGGTGCTGGTGAATCAGGCCAACCGGTATTCAGTTGTGCCGACCGGTGCGGATGCGCTCCGGCCGGATTTGGTGCCTACTTCAGGATGTAGATCACACCGAACAGTGCGATCCAGACGACGTCGACGAAGTGCCAGTAGTACGACACCACGACCGCGCTCACCGCTTGCTCGTGGGTGAAGGTGCGGGCCAGGAACGTCCGGCCCATCACCAGCATGAAGGCGATCAGGCCGCCGGTCACGTGCAGGCCGTGGAAGCCGGTGGCCAGGAAGAATACCGATCCGTACACGTTCTGGGAGATGGTCAGGTTCTCGCTGAACAGCGCGGCGTACTCGAAGACCTGACCGCCGATGAAGAACGAACCCATCACGTAGGTGAGTACGTACCACTCGCGCAGGCCCCATCGCTTGATGGCCAGCAGCGAGCCCGAACGCGTGACCTGCCCGCGCTCGGCCGCGAACACGCCCATCTGGCAGGTGAAGGAACTGGCCACCAGGATGCTCGTGTTGAGGATGGCGAACGGGATGTTCAGCAGCGCCGTCTGGCTCTCCCACAGTGACTCCACCCCGGACTGGGCCGCCTGGGCGCCGGTCACGTTGCGGATCGTGAAGTACGCAGCGAACAGGGCCGCGAAGAACATCAGCTCCGATGCGAGCCAGATGATGGTCCCCACCGCCACCATGTCGGGACGCCCGTCGCGGCCGCGGAGCCGCGACTGGGGTATCGGGTGCAGGGCGCTTTCCGGCTTGGTCATCGAGCCGGAGACGGCGTGTGTGTGTAGGGCCACGAGGTCATTATTGCCGCATCGTCGGACTGGTTCACCCCAGGGCACGAGTTTGCTCCCGGAGTCGTTTCAGGCCCGTGTGTCGGGGAGGCCCTCAGTGTTTTCTCAGTCGTCTGCAAAGATTGTCTGCAAGAGAAGGAGCCGCACCGGTGGTGGGTGGGGCCTGGGCCGCGGGAAGCCTTCGGGGCCGCTCGGGCGAATCATTAGAGTGGGAACATGCCCCTCTCGTACGCGGCGCTGCTGATTCCGCTGCATGCGACACCGGGCGACCAGCCACCGCCGCTCACTCCGGCGAGGCTGCTCACCGGGTGGAGCTTCGAGTGGTGGATCGCCGTCGGTGTGGCGGTGGCGGCCGGTCTCTATCTGGCCGGGGTCGTCGCGCTGCGGCGGCGGGGCGATCGGTGGCCCGTCGGCCGGACGCTGGCGTTCTGCGTCTTCGGACTTGGCTCCGCGGTGATCGCCACGATGTCAGCGATCGGCACCTACGACACGGTGCTGTTCAGCATGCACGTGGTGCAGCACATGATCCTGACCATGGGAACTCCGCTGATGCTGGCCCTGGGAGCACCGGTGACGCTCGCGCTGCGCACGGTGCCGCTGGGGGTGCGTTCGGCGCTGCTGGCCGTGCTGCACTCGCGCATCGCGCGCGTGCTCAGCTTTCCACCGCTGGCCCTGGCCCTGTTCATCGCCACCCCGTTCGCGCTCTACTACTCCTCCTTCTACGAGCTCACCCTGGGCTCGGCCTTCTGGCACGGGTTCCTGCACCTGCACTTCGTGCTCGTCGGCTCGATGCTGATGTGGCCGCTGGTCGGGGTGGATCCGGTTCCCGGCCGGATCAGCCACCCGTTCCGGCTGCTGATCATGTTTCTGATGCTGCCGTTCCACGCCTTCCTCGGGATCTCGCTGATGAGTGCGGGCGAGCTGATCGCCGAGGACTGGTACCTCGCCTTCGACCGCGACTGGCCGCCCAGCCCGCTCGACGACCAGTACCTCGGCGGCGCGATCATGTGGGGCTCCGGCGATGTCGTGGCGCTGGCCATGGTGATCGTGCTGTTGGTGCAGTGGTACACGCCACAGCCAGCGCGAGGCCCGCCGCGAGGATCGCCGACTGGACCGGGCGGAGGCCGCCGCGACCCGTGTGGCCCGAACCCCCCTGGACGCCCCCGACCAGCGGGGAGACAGCTACGATCAGGCGCGTGCAGGGCTGGTCCCTGACCCGGCGCGGACCGCGCGGACCGGCGGACAACCTGGAGAACAGTCATGACCGACGCCGCAGCCGAAGGTGGGCTGACCATCGTGTTGTACGCGTCCAACCGCACCACGCGGGAGGACGTGCGGCTCACCCTGGGTCGCCGGGTGGCCGCCGATCTCCCGGCGGTTCGGGTCCTGGAGGTGGCCACTCCGCCCGCTCTGATCACCGCCCTGGAGGCCGGCGGGGTCGATCTGGCCATCCTGGACGGCGAGGCGGTGCCCGGTGGCATGGGCCTGTGTCGCCAGTTGAAGGACGAGATCGTGCGCTGTCCGCCGATCCTGGTGCTGATCGGACGTCCCGACGACGCCTGGCTGGCTACCTGGTCGCGAGCCGACGGCGTGGTGCCGCACCCGGTCGACCCGTTGCGGCTGCCGGCCGCCGTCGCCGCGCTCCTCCGCCCGCCGGCCTCCACCGAGACTGCCCTGGCCGCCCGGCCGTGAACTGGCCGGAGGTGCTCGGCGGTCTGGTCCGCGGCGAGGACCTGAGCGCTGAGGCGGCCGCCTGGGCGATGGAACAGATCCTCGGCGGGGAGGCGACGCCGGCGCAACTGGCCGCCTTCGCCGTCGGCCTGCGCAGCAAGGGTGAGACCGTCGCCGAGCTCACCGGCCTGGCCGACGTGATGCTGGATTTCGCCACGCCGATCGAGGTGGCTGGGCCCGGCGGTCGACGTCGTCGGGTCCGGCGGGGACCGCGCGAACACGGTCAACATCTCGACCATGGCCGCGATCGTGGCGGCGGCCGCCGGCGCCCGGGTGGTCAAGCACGGCAATCGGGCCGCTTCATCGGCGTGCGGAGCCGCTGACGTCCTCGAGGAGCTCGGTGTCGTGCTCGATCTCAGCCCGACTGCTCAGCGGCAGGTGATCGAGGAGGTCGGGATCGGCTTCTTGTTCGCGCGCCAGTATCACCCGGCCCTGCGACACGCGGCCGGGGTGCGGAGTGAACTGGGCATCCCGACCACGTTCAACTATCTCGGCCCGCTGGCCAACCCGGCTCAGCCGATCGCCCAGGCCGTCGGCGTGGCGGACGCGCGCATGGCCGAGCTGATGGCCGGCGTGTTCGCCGCCCGGGGCAACCAGGGCCTGGTGGTGCACGGCGGCGACGGGCTGGACGAGCTGACCACGACCACCTCCTCGACGGTATGGGCCTACGCCGACGGCACCATCACTCGCACAGAGCTGGATCCGGCCGAGCTGGGCGTGCCGCGGGCCGATCCCGGCGCCCTGACCGGTGGGGACGCCGCGGTCAACGCCCAGGTGGTACGAGATCTGCTCGTCGGGCGGCCGGGCCCGGTCCGCGACATCGTCGCGCTCAATGCCGCCGCGGCCCTGGTGGCCTACGACGGTCCCCGGGCCGATCGTCTGCTCGAGGACTTCGCCGCCCAGCTCAGCCGGGCCGGCGAGGCGATCGACTCCGGTGCCGCAGCCGTCACGCTGGACCGCTGGGTGAAGGCGACGCAGGCGGTTGGTCGCTGAGAGGAAGGCCGCCCGCTCCACGGCCTGGATTCACCGGATGGTGAGGCTGTCCAGCGCCGCCGCCGCCTGCCGGGCGACCTCGGGATCGGCGTCGTCGGGCACCGACGTGGCAGCGACGACGGAGGACCCGTCATCGAGTCCGACGATGAGCAGCGTGACCACATCGTGGCGACTGGGCAGGTCCGCCACCTCGTAGTGGACCGTCGCGGACAACAACAGGCCGGGCTGACCGTCGACCGAGCGGTCGCTGCTGTCGAGCTGAACCAGCGACGTCTCGTGCCGGGCGAAGAAGACCGACCTCAGGTGCCCGAGGGTGCGTTGGCCCTGGGCGGCGAGGTCACGCGAGGGAGTCGGGCGGCACCCGGCCGAGCAGCGCAGTAGCCGACCAGTGGTGCACGCCGTCGTAGGCCGGATGGACCACGGCGTCCGCGGCGAACATCAGATCGAAGACGCCGTCGAGCGACCGGGGTCCCGGTTCGAGCAGGTACGGATCGCCTGGCAGGGTCATGGACGCCGACCCGATGGTGGCGGTGCGGGTCACCTCGTCGAGATGACCCACGGGCCGTCCCGTGGGGCCTCCGGCGCGGGCTGCGGAGTATCCGGGCGGATCCCGCCACAGGATCAGTCCGAAGCCGGCCGCCGCGGTCAGGAACACCGCGAGGCCGACGGTCAGGGCCACCGCGGTCCGTACCGGCGAGTTCTGGCGGGAGGCGACGGTGGCCGAGACATCGGCCCAGACCGCCTCGAGGGGCGGCGGCGCCTGCGCGGTCAGGCTGGTGCTGTCGGCCCACGTACGGCCGTCCCACCATCGGAAGAGCTCGGTGCCGGCGGGGTCCGGGTACCAGCCCGGGCGCGGCGCGTCGGTCACGCGTTCGAGCCTATGTCGGCGGTTTCAACGCACAAGCCATACTTCAGGGCGTGATCTCCCGCGAGCTCGCCACCCAGCTGGCGCCCCTGCTGAGCTGGACCCCGGCCAACGGCGACACGTTCTACATCCCCAAGCCGGAGATCGCGGAGTCGGTCTTCACCATCAGCGACATGGTGGTCGAGCTGATCGTGACCAACGGCGAGTCGCGGTTCCACTTCAACGGCACGGTCGAGTGGGCCCTGGACTCCGTGGAGTCCGACGGCGTGGTCTGGCTGCCGCGCGAGGACCAGCTCCGCCGGCTGCTGGGGGAGTACTTCCTGTCCCTGGACAGCTCGGGCGGTGCCTATGTGGTGACGCGTGAGCGGTCCCGGGCGGGCTCACCACACCGAGGCAGAGGCGGACGCGGCCGATGCCTACGCCCGTGCGGTGATGTACGTCTTGAGCAGCTGAGGCGGGATCGGGTCAGCGCGGCCTCAGGGCAGCACCGCGGTGAGCAGGCACGCCGCGTACGCGCCGGCCAGCATCGGGGGGGCGTAAGGGAACACCTCCCGGCGTCGCAGGGCGAGCCGGATCACTCCGAGCGCGGCCCCGATCACGCTGCCGAGCAGCAGGCTCCACACGAGCAGTCGCCAGGAACCGGCCGCGGTCGCCGCGCCGATCAGCGGAGCGAACCGGACGTCACCGAAGCCGAACCCGCCGCGGGCGAGATACCAGATGATGAAGTAGAGGACGCCGGCGATCGCGGCACCGGCGGCCGCCCGCGCCAACAGCCACCAGTCCGTCGCCAGCAGCGCGCCGGCCAGGATGGCGAGCGCCATCGCCGCCCAGGCCACTCGCGTGAGGAGCAGCGGAAGCCAGGTGGTCCGCGCGTCGATGACCGTGAGCAGGACGCCGAGCACCGACAGCACCGCCCAGAGCGGCTGCAGCGCGAGCGGGAGCAGCAACCACGTGAGAGCCGCACCGGCCGCCGCACACGTCCCGCAGGCGACGAGGAAGGCGGGCGTGCCCAGGTCCCGGTAGAGCGGCTTGTCCTCGCCCTCGGGTGGCTCGGGCAGCCGCCGCAGGATGGGGCGGGCGGCCACCACCACGAGCAACGCCGCCGCGCCCGCGGCCACGGCCGCGAGCGCCACGTCGTTCACCGCAACCGTCCGGAGTCGCGGCAGGCGACCGTCAGCGCTGGGCCCGCACGAACCCGGCCTGCTGCGCCGCCTCTTCGCTGTTGAACCACACCTCGGCGATGGTCCGCCCGTAGCCGGCCGCCTCGGGCATGTGGTACTTCATCGAGCGCTCGTTGCCCTTGATGACGTAGCCCTCCGGGGGCTCGTCGCCGACGTAGACGCCCTCGCCGCTGAACTTGGGTCGTTCGCCCTCGGGCAGCGTCCCGTCGGCGGAGGCGGACTCGTCGGCAGCCTCGTCGTCGGACGGCTGCTCATCGGAGGCTCCTCGGCGGACGGCTCTCATCGGAGGCTTCGTCGGTGGACGACTCCTCATCGGAGGGTTCCTCGGCCGACGGCTCTTCGACGGACGGTTCCTCGGCCGACGACTCCTCGACGGACGGCTCAGCCGAGTCGTCGCCGCCCTCGACGGGCTGATCCGGCACCGCTTCGCCGTTGGCCTCCAGGCTCTCGGCGTGCGCCGTGACTCCCGCCTGGGGGTCGTCGCCGGGCTCGGCCGACGACGCAGCCGGCTCGGCGGTGGCCGACCCGGTATCGGCAGGTTCGGTCGTGGCCGGTGTCGAGGCTGCCGGTTTCGGCGGGGCGTAGGGCGCCGTCGGCCGGGCCGCCTGCCAGTCGGCATCCTGGTGGCCGAAGAACTTGCGCGCCACGACCACCGCCACCCCGGCGACGGCCGCAATGACGGCCAGGCGCTTCAGCCAGCGCCGCTTCGGCTTCTTCTCGGGAAGCGCCAACTCCCCCTTGACTGCGGCGAGGGCCGCCTGACTGCGCTGGGCGGCCTCCACCACGACCGGCGCTCCGGCCGCAGCGCTCAACGCCTCACTCAGCTTGGGGAGCAGGTCGTCGGAGACCTTCTCGCGGGCCGCCTCCACAGCCGGGCCGACGCGATCCATCGCATCGTCGATGACCGGGGTGAGCCTCTCGACCGCATCATGAGCCGCGCGAGCGCCACGCTGTCGCGCGGTGGCGGCCAACGGTGCGATGCGGTCGGCGGCCTGGTGGGCGTACGGGGACACCTTGTCGACGGCCTGCTGGGCGTACGGCGTCACCTTGTCCACGGCCTGGTGGGCGTACGGGGACATCTTGTCGACGGCCTGCTGGGCGTACGGCGTCACCTTGTCGACGGCCTGCTGCGCGTACGGCGTGACCATGTCCACGGCCTGGTGGGCGTAGGGCGACACCCTGCTCCACCGCCTGATGGGTGAGCGGGCCGATCCGGTCAGCGGCGGCCACGGCCAGCGGCCCCACCTTCTCCGCGGCGCTGTGGGCCAGCGGACCGACCCGGTCGGCGGCGCTGTGCGCCATCGGGCCGAGCCGTTCGGCGGCGGAGTGGGCCAGTGGGGAGACCTTGTCCGCGGCCGATCCGATCCGGTCGGCAGCTGCTCCAGCGAGCGGCAGCACCCGGTCGGCGGCGGACTGCGCGAGCGGCCCTACTCGGTCGGCCGCGGTGTGGACCAGGGGTCCGACGCGATCCGCGGCCGAATGGACCAGGTCCTGGGCGGCGGGGACGACCTGCTTTCGGGCGGCTTCGCGGCGGGAACTCTTGGACACGTTTCCTCCGTACTGAGAAACCTCACGCTCCGGACGGAGCACTTTCCCACCGTATCGTCCCGCCCTCTGCCGGCTGCTCCCGCACGGCGCCGCCACCGCCGGCCGAGCAGCCGCGGCAGCCGGCAGGTCTTGCGTGGTCTGACAGGATTGCTGCCGGACCGGCGGCCAGCTCGCTGAGCGTGACCTCCGGTGACCACTGACCTGTCGAAAGCCCAGCAGCACAAGAAGCACAAGGAGATGCCACCGATGGCACCACAGACCGCCACCCTGCACACCAATCACGGCGACATCACGCTGAATCTGTTCCCCGACCACGCACCGAAGACGGTGGCCAACTTCGTCGGCCTGGCCTCGGGCAGCAAGCCGTATGCCGATCCGAAGACCGGCGCCCAGACCACCGGGCAGTTCTACGACGGGCTCGTCTTCCACCGGGTCATCGACGGCTTCATGATCCAGGGCGGCTGCCCGCTGGGCACCGGGACGGGTGGACCCGGCTACAACTTCGGTGACGAGTTTCACCCCGAGTTGGTCTTCAACAAGCCCTACCTGCTGGCCATGGCGAACTCCGGCCCAGGCACCAACGGCTCCCAGTTCTTCATCACCGTCGGTCCGACCCCGCACCTGAATCGGCGGCACACCATCTTCGGCGAGGTCGCCGACCAAGCCGGACGAGACGTCGTCGATGCCATTGCTCAGGTCCGTACCGGCCGAGGCGACCGGCCGGCCGAGCCGGTGGTCATCACGTCGGTGACGATAGGGGCCGACGCGGCGTGAACCAGCCCCCCGGGGCCGGTCCGGACTTCTCCCCGCCCGGGTTCGAGCCCTGCTATCGGCATCCCGAGCGGCCCACGGGCATCTCCTGCCGCCGCTGTGGCAAGCCGATCTGCGGCGAGTGCATGAATCCGGCTTCGGTGGGCTTCCAGTGTCCGAAGTGTGTCGCATCGGGGCGCTCCGCCACGCGCCAGCCTCGAACGGCCTTCGGGGCAGCTCTCAGGCCGGGCGGGGGGAGCGCGACCAAGGTCCTCATGGGCCTGCTGGCGTCGGTCTGGGTGCTCGATCTGGTCGCCCGCGGCTCGCTCGTGGGTTGGCTGGTCATGAGCAGCCAGGCTGTCTACGCCGGACAGTTCTGGCGCCTGGTGACCGCGGCCTTCACCTCCGGCTCGATCGTCGGGGTGTTGATGAATCTGCTGGTGCTGTGGCTCGCCGGCCGGGCCATCGAGTCGGAGCTGGGCGGCTGGCGTTTCGTCATGCTCTACCTGGTCGCAGGTCTGGGCGGCGCGACGTTGCTGTTCGCGGTGGCGCCCGCCGCCAGCGGTGGCTACGGGGCTACGGCGGCCGTCCTCGGCCTCCTCGGCGCCAACGCCATCTTCAAGCACAAGACCAGGGAGGACGTTAGAGCCGACCTCGGCCTCTTCCTCCTCCTGATCCTCTACAGCGTCCTGGTCGGGTATCGGGGCTTCGGTTGGGTGATGCTGATCGGTGGCATCGCCACCGGCGCGCTCGCCGGGGCGATCCTCGCCTACGCGCCGCGCCAGAACCGCAGCACGGTCCAGGTGGTCGGCCTGCTCGGGGTCCTGTTGCTCTGCCTCGCTGGGGCGACCGCCAAGATCGTGCTGAGCTGAGTCGATCCGGCTGGGCTGAGTCGCCGGCTCTGCCGGTCGGCCCGCCGCTCGTCGTTCGGAACCGGGCGCTCACCCACCCAAGGAGAAGGCCGCCTCGAGGTCGTGGGCCGAGTAGGCGCGGAAGGCGATGTGGGTCTCGGTGCTGAGGATTCCGGGCACCTTGTTCAACCGATCGGCCACGACCTCGGCCACCTGGTCGTGACCGGCCACGCGTACCAGGACGATGAGATCGATCGTTCCCGTCACCGAGTACACCTCGCTCACCCCGACCAGCGCGGCGATGGCTTCGGCCACCTCCGGAATCCGAGCGACCTCGGCCTTGACGAACACGATCGCGGTCACCATGGCCGTCATCCTATGACCGCGCCGTTCCGGTGCCGGGTGACGGCACGGCCGGCGGGGACAGCGCGTGGCTGACCAGGCCTACGTGGTCGACGACGGCGTGCAGCGGCCACACCCAGTCACCGGTCACCTCGATGAGCCGGACGCCAGGACGCTCCAGCCAGTCGGCGATGCGCTCGGCCTCCTCGAT
Organism: uncultured Actinomycetota bacterium; assembly: GCA_963726625.1. Classification (GTDB taxonomy): domain Bacteria; phylum Actinomycetota; class Actinomycetes; order Propionibacteriales; family Propionibacteriaceae; genus Microlunatus. The sequence continues at coordinate 52,824 of CAVSDA010000015.1, read as the reverse complement.
CCCGCCGGCCGGCAGCGGGCCAGGCGGGGGGAGCACCGTCTCAGCCGTGGCGCGCACGTCACGGGCGACCTCCTGGGGGACGTCGCGTGGGGTGGCCAGGCCGGCCGCGGCGAGCCGCCCGTACCGGATGACGTGGATCTCCCAGTCGCTGCCTGCCCGGTATGCCGCCACGATCTCCGGGCAGGCGGCCAAGCTCCGTACCCGGTGGAACCGGCGGGCCGTCTGCAACAGCGTGTCCAGCCGTCGACGGATCGTCTCGGCCTCCTCGTACCGCTGTTCGCGGACCAGCCGGGACAGCCTCAGCTGGACGCCGGTGAGCGCTGGTCGGGCGTCCTCGGCCAGCGCGGACCGGAGCCCCTCGACCACCACCCGGTAGTCCTCGGCACCGATCGAACCGTCGCACGGGGCGCAGCAGCGGCCCATGCCGGCCAGAGCGCAGGCCCCGATCAGTTTGACGGGGCTCAGCCTGGGTGTGCACTGCCGGATGGGGAAGCCGTCGTACAGGGCGAGAACGACGTCCTCGGCTGCCTTCCGGCGGCGGAAGGGGCCGAAGTAGGTCGCGCCGTCATCGCGGACCGCCCGCACCACGGAAAGCCGGGGGAAGGCTTCCTCGGTGATCTTGATCCACTGGGTCCGGTCGGGGAACTTCGACCGCCGGTTGTAGCGCGGCGCATGGCGCTCGATCAGGCGGAGCTCGGTGACATCAGCCTGCAGGCGGGTCAGGCAGGGCACGACCTCGACGCCGGTCGCGACGCGCACCATCTCCTCCATCCGGGAGCGCTTCTCGGCGGCTGTGAAGTAGCTGCGCACCCGGTTTCGCAGGTTCGCCGACTTGCCCACATAGAGGACGTGACGCTGATCGGGGTGCTCGGCGACGAACAGGTAGACCCCGGGAGTGGTCGGCAGGTCGGCGGCCCAGGTCCGCTTCGCGCGCCGCTGCGGCGACACCCGGCGGCTGAACTCCGCGAGGTCCTCGATGGTGTGCACGCCCAGGTTGCCCACCCGCTCCAGGAGGCCGTGCAGGACCTCCACGGTCGCCTGTGCGTCGGTCAACGCCCGGTGATTCGGGGTGACAGCCGCGCGGAAGTGGTGGGCCAGCGTCCCCAGCTTGCAGTTCGGCACCTCGTCGCGCAGCAGGATCTGGCGGGCCAGTGCTGCGGTGTCGACCACCGGCCAGCGCGGCGGCGGATAGCCGAGACTGTCGCAGGCTCGGCGGAGGAAGCCGACATCGAACGGTGCGTTGTGCGCCACGAGCACGGTGCTGTCGGCGAAGGACAAGAAGGCGGGCAGCACGGCGGGGAGGCCGGGCGCAGCGGCGACCATCTGGTTGGTGATTCCGGTCAGCACCGCGATCAGCGGGGGGATGTGCGTCTGCGGGTTGACCAGGGCCTGGAACTCACCGAGCACCTCGCCGCCGCGTACCTTGACTGCACCGAACTCGGTGATCCGGTCGGTCTCGGCCCCTCCGGTCGTCTCCAGGTCGACGATGCAGAAGGTCACCTCGGACAGATGGGTGCCGAGATCGTCGAATGCTGCCTGCGCAGGCGCGGTCGCGGCCATGTCGGCAGACTAGGGAGGCGCACTGACAACCGAGGTACGACCGGACTGCCGGGCGGGCCGGTGCGGCCGCCACGGCGGCGTTGGGCCGGCTTCGAAGGCGAGCTCAGCAGGCGGGTGCGTCGAAGTCCTGGACGGCCTTCTTGTACGTATTGATGTTGCGTGGCGCCGCGCGGTAGGTGCGGAGCCAGATCTCCTGTGCGTTGTCGACGTGGTACTCCCGGGAGCGCTGCATATCGGCGAGGTGGCTCTTCCAGTCGCCCATCGCGCCCGCCGACGCCTTTAACACCGGTTGCTGGGCCTTGGCGCGGGTGTTGCAGGAGGCCAGCGCGGCGGCTACCTTCTGATCGGCACCCTTCACCTTGCCGCAGGACCCATCCAGTTTCTCGTACGCCAGCACCCGGTTTCTGTAACGCGTCTGATCGTCGGGTCCCAGCAGCCGCGTCTGCTTGAACCGATCGGCCTTGGTCGCGGGAGAGATCTTCTTCTGCTGGGCGTCCGATTCGGCTTGGACGTGGGCCATCCAATGCCCGACGCCGACCTTGGCTTCCTTGATCACCGCGTCGGCCGCGGCGACGCGGGCTCGGCACTGTTGCAGGGCCTGCGCCGCGGCCGGGTCAGCGGCGCTGGCGCTGGGGCTGCTGGCGGGGCGGGTGGTCGACGCGGGTGGGGAGATCGGCTCGGTGGTGGGCGCGGCAGCGGTCGATTCGGTGGCGCCCACACTCGACACCGGGTCAGGCCCGGCCGTGGTCGGGTCTGGCCAGAGACGCCAGGCGGTGAAAATGCCGCCCAGCAGTAGTACAGCGGCGACCGCGAGTGGAATGGCCACCCGCGTGGGCCGCAGTTTGGCGCGTCGAGCTCTAGCCACGCTTCCCCCCGAGGAATCGTTTGGTTTTGCCTACGTTACTTGAGGTTTCGCGAAGCGCGAGTATGGGAACCGGCAGCTTCGTTCGAGCGCGGCGGATGAGGAGTCAATTCGCGTCGATGACGCCACGATGGGGCCGACAGAGGATTTCACCGTGGAGCACGGTGAACCAGGCTCCAGGCATCTCGGCCCAGGCGCGCCATCCGGCCGCCAGCCGGGACAACTCGTCTCGATCAGCCAGGCCGTGGGCCACGGCCTGGTGGGCGAAGTCGGAGTCGCGCAGCCTGTCCGCCCAGGTCTGACCCCACCAGGCCAGGTCGTCGGGCGAGGCGAAGCACCAAGTCGACGCGGAGGCCTCGACGGAGGCGAAGCCGGCGGCCAGACCCCAGGTGCGCAACCGGCGCCCGGCGTCCGGCTCGCCGCCGTTGAGACGGGCCAGCCGGCGATACAACGCGCGCCAGGCCTTCAACGCCGCGGACGCCGGGAACCAGGTCATAGCGGCGTAGTCCGCGTCGCGTACGGCCACCCGTCCCGCCGGGCGGCAGACCCGGCCCATCTCGGTCAGTGCGGCCACGGGGTCACTGAGGTGCTGCACGACCTGGTGCGCGTACACGACGTCGAAGGAGTCGTCGGGAAAGTCCAGGCCGTAGGCGTCCCCTGTCGTCGCGGTGAGATTGGTCACCCCCCGCTCTGCGGCGAGTGCGCGCGTCGCGGCGATCGCCGCGGGTGCGTTGTCGATGCCGGTCACCTCGCCGCGCCCGAGGCGCTGGGCGAGGTCGACGGTGATGGTGCCTGGCCCGGTGCCGACGTCGAGCAGTCGATCGGTCGGGCGCAGGTGGGGAAGGAGAAAGCCGGCGGAGTTGGCCGCGGTGCGCCACCGGTGCGAGCGCAGCACCGAGTCGTGGTGGCCGTGGGAATAGGTGTCGCGCGGAGTCGGCATCACAGAAGTGTCAGTGCTGGCGGCGAGGCTGTCTGCGCAGGGGGGGCGAGACGCAGGACCCGGCTCGCTGACCATCTCCGGGGTTGCCCGGAGATGGATGGACTGTCGACCGACGGGAGTCGTGGAAATGGACGTGTTGCAGGTGGATTGTGACCGATGCGTGGCGCGAGGCCCGACGTGTGCAGATTGCGTGGTCACGGTACTGCTCGGCGCGCCCGGAGGGCGGCTCGAGCTGGACGGCGACGAGCAGTCAGCCCTGGCGGCGCTGGCTGATTCCGGGCTCGTGCCGCCGCTGCGGCTGATTCCCGGCGCCCGGCCCGCACGCGGGATCCAATCCCCCCTCGACTGGCAGGACTACGCCTGACTCGTTGCCGTTCCGTGATCTGGCGCCGACGGCGCTTTTGCGATGACGGCAATTCGTGACCTACCCTGTTGAGGACCCGTGTTGCGTTCAGTGGGAGTTGCCGCGCCTGGGTCTTCGGGGATCTCGGTCCATCCATGAGAAACCCGTTCTCGGGGAAGCACGATGTAAGGGGATTACCCAACGTGACCTCTCGTACTCGCGAGGCCATCCACGCCACGACGCCGGCGCAGGTACCTGCTCGCGCTCTCCGGCGCTCTCGGCTCCTCCGCACGGTCTGTCTCGCCGCAGGCAGCTTCGTGCTCGCTGCCGCGGTGGCCGCTCCGACCGGGATGACCGCAGCCGCTGACCCGCCGCTGACGGTGGCCGAGGCCAAGGCGCAGATCGAGCAGTTGGAGACCGACGCCGAGGCGATCGACCAGGAGTACGTCGGGGTCAAGGAGCAGCTGGACCAGGCCAAGTCGAAGCTGGCCCAGAAGCAGTCCGACGTGGAGGCCCAGACGTCCAGGGTCGAGCGGATGAAGCACCAGGTAGGACAGGTCGCACTGGCGCAGTTCCAGAACCGCAGCCTCGACACCGCTGCCCAGCTGTTCGTCACCCCCGACACCGAGCAGTTCCTCAGCCAGATCTCCACGGTCGAGAAGGTCACCGAGAATCAGAATTCGGTGCTGCAGGACTTCCAGCAGGAGCAGGCGAGCCTGGCCGAGCTGGAGCACTCCGCCGAGACCGACCTCGCCCTGCTCGGTCAACAGGAGAAGCAGCTGAAGGCGCTGCGCACCAGCTCCGAGGCCAAGATCGCCGAGTCGAAGGCCGTGCTGGCCCGCCTCAGCGCGCAGGAGCGGCAGAGCATCGCCGATGAGGAGAAGCGCGCCACCCAGGCAGCCAACGCCGAGGGCCGCGAGGCGGCAAAGGCGTCGACGAGCACCAAGTCCGAGTCCGAGCCCGCGGCGACCGGCACCGGCCGGGGCGCTCGGGCCCTCGCTTTCGCCAAGGCCCAGATCGGCAAGCCGTACCGTTTCGCGGCAGCTGGGCCCGACGCCTACGACTGCTCAGGACTCACCAGCGCCGCGTGGAAGTCCGTGGGCATCACCCTTCCGCGGACCTCGCAGACGCAGTACAGCGCCGGCCGCGCCGTCGCCAAAGCCGACCTCGAACCCGGCGACCTGGTGTTCTTCTACAGCGGTCTGAGTCACGTCGGCCTCTACGCGGGCAACGGCATGATGATCCACTCGCCTCGACCGGGCAAGTCCGTGCAGTACATCAAGATGTCCTACATGCCTTACGTCGGCGCTCGTCGACCTGGCTGACCCTGGCGTCCGGCCCTCGCTGGGGCGGGGACCCGCGCTGAGGAAGATCCGGGCGTTCGGACAGGCGCTCAGGTCCCTCCGCGTGAGGAAGATCGCGATGGCCGCCGTGCTGCTGCCGCTGTCGGTCCTGCTTGCGTGCACTCCGCCGGCGGCACCAGGGCCCGGTACGGAACCGAGCCCGGCCGGGACGGCCCGCAGCTCCCACCTCGACCTCGCCCGACAGAGCCTGAACGCTCTGGCAGCCGCGATCCGGGCCGAGGACCGTGCCGCCTTCCTCGCCTGGACCACGGCCCGCGACCCGTCGTTCGCGAGTCGGCTCCGGCTGCTCTACGACAATCTGACTGCGTTGCCGCTGACCGGCTTCCAGCTGCGGGTCGAGGCCGACGAGCGTCCGCTGAGCGAGTCCCGGCGGTCCCTGCTCGGTCCGCAGGCCTGGGTCCAGCGCGTCACGATCACCTGGCAGCTCGCCAATGACGACGGCGCGGCGGACCACTCCGTCTGGCTGACCTTGGTGCCCGAGCAGGGCCAGGCCCGGCTGGCCGGGACGTTCGACGGCCCCCCGCCTGCGCCGCCGCATCAGCAGCCGAGCTGGTGGCTGGGACCGGTCCGAGCCGAGGTGCGCGGCGGGGTGACCGTGGTGGCGGGGTCCGGTCAGTCGCCCCAGCGATGGGCCGACGCGTCCGGCGCAGGCGCTGGCCCGAGTCGAGCGGGTGCTTCCGCGTACGGCGGTGGGCGCCTTCTCCGGACGAGCAGTGGTCCAGGTTCCGGCCTCGGCCTCGGACTTCCAGGCCGTGCTCGGCGAGCCCGCGGACAGCTACGCCGGCATCGGCGCGGTCGCGCACCAGGAAGGAAGTTCAGCCCACCCCGCCACGCGGATCGTCGTCAACCCGTACGCCGCCCGGGTCAGCGCGGGCGAGGACCTCGAGGTGTTGCTGACCCACGAAATGGTGCATGTGATCACCCGCTCGCCGGGCTCCGCGGCACCAGGCTGGGCGACGGAGGGCCTGGCGGAGTGGGTCGCGCTGAGCGGTCGCGCGACCTCGGCTGAGCCGGCGAGCGACGCCGTGTTCGAGCGCATCCGGCGCGAGGGCGCTCCCGACGGGTTCCCGGCCGACGCCGATTTCGGCATCGGGTCCCCCGAGTTGCCGCGCAGCTACGTGCTGGCCTGGTTGGTCTGTCGCTACGTCGCCGAGCAGTTCACGCCGGCCGACCTGGGCCGGTTGTACGCCGAGCTGGACCGGGGCCGGACCCTCGATCAGGCGAGCCGCGGTGTCCTCGGGATCGGCGAGGACGACCTGGTTCGGCGGTGGCGCGACTACCTCGACCGACTGGCGGGACGGCGCTAGTGGCGACCACGTTGCTGGTGACCAACGACTTCCCACCGCGGATCGGCGGCATCGAGTCGTTCGGGGCCGACGTCTGCGCAATGCTCGGCGGAGACGTCGTGGTCTACACCTCCGGCCCGCCCGGAGCCGAGGCCACCGACGCGGCGCGCGGCTTCCCCGTCGTCCGCGAAGGAACGCTGCTGCTACCCACGCCGGGAGTGGCGGCGCGGGCGCTGTCGCTGCTGCGCGCCCACCGCGCGAGCCGGGTGGTCTTCGGGGCCGCGGCTCCGCTCGGGCTGCTGGCGCCGACGCTGCGCCGAGACGGCGCCGAGCGCATCGTCGGCATCACCCACGGGCATGAGATCTGGTGGGCCCGGGTGCCGGCGGCGCGGCAGGCTCTGCGGGCGATCGGCGAGGAGTGCGACCATCTCACCGCGATCTCTGATTTCACCCAGATCCGCATCGGCGGAGCGCTCAGCGCCGCGGCCCGCAGGCGCATGCTGCGGTTGGCCCCGCCCGTCGACACGTCCCTCTTCCGCCCGACCGGGTCCAGCGGCGAACTGCCGCGGTGCATCGCTGTCGGACGCTTCGTCCCCCGAAAGGGATTCGTCCCGCTGCTGCTGGCGTGGCGGCAGGTGATCCGGGAGGGCTCCGGCGCCCCGTTCCCGGGCGGTGATCCGGAGCTGGTTCTGGTGGGCGACGGGCCGCAGCGGCCGCAGCTCGAGCAGCTGATCGCTGACCTGGGTCTGGCCCGGTCGGTGCGGCTCGCCGGGCCGCTCGACCGGGCGGGGGTCATCGCAGAACTGCAACACGCGCGGGTGTTCGCGATGCCGGTGCGCACCCGGCTGGCCGGTTTCGAGCCGGAGGGGCTCGGGCTGGCCGCGTTGGAGGCGGCGGCGTGCGGGCTGCCGGTGGTGGTCGGTGAGTCGGGGGGCGCGCCGGAGACGGTTCGGCACGGGGAGACCGGCTACGTCGTACCGGGCTCGGACCATCGCGCCCTGGCCCGACGGATCAGGCTGCTGCTGGCCGATCCTGCGCACGCAGCCGCGATGGGAGCCCGTGGCCGGTCCCTGGTCGTCGACCGCTTCGGGATCGAGCGCGCGCGCACCACACTGCGCCAGGCCCTGCACCTTCCCAGCGACCCGTAGCCGACGGTCGGCGTCGACGGCGGCGCGTCACTAGGATGTCGTCGGACAACGAAAGGGGCGACCGTGGCCGACCGGACCAGTGCCAGCATTGACATCGCGGCTTCGCCCGCCGAGGTGATGGCGGTGATTGCCGATTTCGAGCATTACCCTGCGTGGGTCGACTCGTTGAAGAGCGCCGAGGTGCTGACCTCGGCCGACGGCAGGCCGAAGACGGTACGGATGGTGCTGGACCACGCGCTGGTCAAGGACGATTACGTGCTGGCCTACGCGTGGAGCGACAGTGACGTCCGCTGGCACCTGGTCCAGGGCACGCTACTGAAGGCGATGGACGGCTCGTACGGCTTGGCGCCCAACGGTGGCGGCACGACGGTGACCTACACCCTCGCCGTGGACGTGAACATGCCGATGATCGGGATGTTCAAGCGCAAGGCGGAGAAGACGATCATCGACGGGGCGCTGAAGGGGCTCAAGAAGCGGGTCGAAGACTGACCAGTTCGCTGGCGCCGACGCCGCGCCGCACCATCCGCACTGCTGCAGCTCCGCTGCTCAGCATCGGCGTCGACATCGGTGGCACGAAGGTGGCAGCCGGTGTCGTCGACGAGCACGGCACGATCCTGGACCGGCTCAAGGAACCGACCCCGTCGCACAGCCCGAAAGCCGTCGAAGAAGCGATTCTGCGGGTGGTCGGCCAACTGCGTTCCCGTCACCGCGTGGCCTCGGTCGGCATCGGGGCGGCCGGCTGGGTGGACAACGAACAGGCGGTGGTGCGCTTCTCGCCGCACCTGGCCTGGCGCTCGGAGCCGCTCAAGGCGCGTCTGGAGGAGCGGATCGACCTGCCGCTGATCGTGGACAACGACGCCAACGCCGCGGCCTGGGCGGAATATCGGTTCGGATCCGGCCGCGGGTCGTCGGTCATGGTGTGCATCACCCTCGGCACCGGCATCGGCGGCGGGCTGGTGATCGGCGGGCGGCTGTTCCGCGGCACCTACGGGATGGCGGGCGAGTGGGGCCACATGAACACCGTGCCCGGAGGGCACTGGTGCGAGTGCGGCAACCGCGGCTGCTGGGAGCAGTACGCCTCGGGCAACGCCCTGGTCCGCGAGGCCCGGGAACTGGCCCGCACCCACTCCCCCCGCGCGTACGGGCTGGTGGAGTCGGTCGGCGGCGACCCGGAACAGATCACCGGACCCGACGTGACCGCCGCGGCCATTGCCGGCGAGCCGCTGTCGGTGGAGTTGCTGGCCGACGTCGGCACCTGGCTCGGCCGGGGCATCGCCGACCTCGCCGCAGCTCTGGATCCGGAGGTGGTGGTGATCGGCGGTGGGGTCAGTGCTGCCGGTGACCTGCTGCTGCTGCCGGCGCAACGGGCCTTCAGCCGGACCCTGACCGGGCGGGGCTTCCGGGAGGAGGCCCGGCTGGTGCTGGCCCGCTTCCGCAACGACGCGGGGCTGATCGGTGCCGCCGACCTGGCGCGGCACGCGATGATCGAGCCGCCCGAGTCCGCCCGCTTCGGGTTCTGGCCCCGCCTCCGCCGGCGGCGCACTCGCCAGCAGAGCCGCTGGACCACCCGCCCCTGACACCCGGGCGAACGGCTCAGACGACGGCGCCGCTGCCGGCGTCGGGAGGACGGTGGCGCGGGAGCCGGCTGACCAGGAGGCCGAAGCCGCCGATGAAAGCGCCCACCGCCAGCCAACCCGTCCATGCCGGCAGGTTCAGTCCGATGATCGTGGTGAGCACGACCACGAGGGCGAACCCGATCCCGGCCCAGCCCACCACGGTGGGCAGCGCCGGGCGGAGCGGCGGCAGCGGGTCGGGCACGTAGCGCTCGGGGGGTTCCTCGGCCGGCGCGGGCTCGGGTGGGGCCTCGACGAAGCGGAAGGTCTGCTGCTCGGAGATCACCCGGGCCTCCTCGACAGCCGGATCCTCCTCGCGCGATGCCGGTGGCAGCGGGTCCGGCCGGTCGGCCGTCAGGTGGTAGCCGGCGACCAGTTCGGCGAACGCCCGATCGATCGCCGCCCGGTCGTCCTCACTCGGCCGTGCCATGTCCGTCCCTCATCGCTGTCCCGCCAGCCGTTGATAGAACTCGACGCTGCCCGAGAAGATCGCGTCCGCCTCGTAATCGAGGGTGGCTACATGGTAGCTGCGCGTCAGCTCCACGTAGGTCTGATCGGTCGAGCGAATTCGTTCGGCGATCATCGCGACCGACGAGGCGTCGCCGACGTGGTCGTTGCGCGAGCGGTACACCAGCAGGGGTTGGTCCACCCAGCCCAGATGCGCCTGTACATCGCGCCACAGGAAGGTCTGCGACCAGAGCGCGCGCAGCGGCAGCCGGTCGTAGCCGGCCTCGTCTCGCCCCGGCTGGGCGATGTCGTTGGTGATCCCTGGGAACGACGGCACCAGCAGTCGCAGCAGCGGAAGCGCGCGCATCCGGGGGTCGGTGATGTTGATCACCGGATTGACCAGGACCAGCCCCGCGACCTCGGTGCCGTGCTGTTGCGCCAGCCGCAGGGCGAGGGCGCCGCCCATCGACAGGCCGCCGAGGAAGACCGTCGCGCACCGCTGCCGCAAGGCGCGGAACGCACGGTCGGCCTCGGCGTACCACTCGGTCCAGTCGTGGCGGTTCAGGTCCTGCCAGGTGGTTCCGTGTCCGGGCAGCCGGGGCACCGACACCGCGAAGCCGGCCCCCTCGAGGTGGTGCGCCCACGGTCGCATGCTGGCCGTCGAGCCGGTGAAGCCGTGGATGGCCAGGACGCCGGCCGGACCGTCGCCGCCCTCGTACGCCTCGGCCTCCGGCCGCACGGTGCTCACCAGCGCATCCTCCCACGCGACCCGCGTCGCTAGGGTGTGTGTGCCTCGGGGGTCCGGCCCCCGTGCTCGTAGGATCGGTGAGGAGCGGAGGTCGCGTTGCTGTACTGGGTGTTCAAGTGGGTCGTGTTCGCACCGTTGTGCCGGCTGCTCTTCCGCCCGACCGTGACCGGTCGGGAGCACATCCCGGCGTCGGGCCCGGCCATCGTGGTCAGCAATCACATCTCCGCCGGTGACACCTTCCTGCTGCCGGCGATGATCAAGCGCCGACTCACCTTTCCCGCGAAGATGGAGCTGTTCCAGGGCAAGGGGTTCTGGGGTCGGGTGATGACGCTGTTCCTGAAGAGCATCGGGCAGATTCCGATGGATCGCTCAGGCGGTCGCGCCAGCGCCACCAGCATGGACGGGGTGATCGGCGTGCTGCGCGCCGGACAGTTGCTGGGCATCTACCCCGAAGGCACCCGCTCGCCGGACGGGCGCCTGTACAAGGGCAAGACCGGGGTGGCCCGGCTGGTGCTGCAGGCCAACGTCCCCGTGATCCCGGTCGGGGTGATCAACACCCAGTACGTGCCGTCGGGAATCCCGGGGGTGCCCACCATCCGCCGGCCCGAGATCCATATCGGCCGGCCACTGGACTTCGGCGCGTACGCCGGCGCGGGCAACGACCGTGACGTGCTCCGCTGGATCACCGACGAGATCATGAACGCCGTGATGGGGCTGTCCGGGCAGACCTACGTCGACGCGTACGCGCTGGGGGTCAAGGCTGCGTTGGAGAAGGGCGAGACGCCGCCCGGCACCGTGCTGGCCCGACCTGGTGAGGGTCGGCCGATCCCGCCTGTGCCGGCACGCTCCGACGGTGCCGCGGGCGGGAGTGCCTCGACGCCCCAGGCGCGGCCACGATGACCGACGATCTGGTGTCGGTCGACGGGGAGGGTGTCGTGGAGGTCGAGCCCGGCTCCGGCCGTCGCAAGCGTACCCGGCCCGCGGGGGGACTGGCGCGGCGTCGCGGGCGCGCCTCGCACGAGCCTGAGCGCGGAGGCGCTTCCTCCGGCGGTCCGCATCGCGGCCGGGGCATCTACTGGGTGCTCAAGAACGTCGTCCTGGGTCCTGCGGTCGACAAGGTGTTCCGGCCGGTCGAGGAGGGGGCGGGCAACGTGCCGCGGACCGGTGCGGCCATCATCGCCAGCAACCACCTGTCCTTCGCCGACTGGCTGTTCATGCCGCTCGCCCTGGACCGCCGGGTGACCTTCGTAGCCAAGTCGGACTACTTCACCGGCGCCGGACTGAAGGGGTGGGCGCAGAAGCGGTTCTTCGCGGGCACCGGCCAGGTGCCGATCGACCGTACCGGTGGTCGGGCCAGCGAGGGCGCGATGCGTGCCGGACTCAAGGTGTTGCAGCGGGGCGAACTGTTCGGCATCTATCCCGAGGGGACGCGAAGCCACGACGGGCGGCTCTACAAGGGCCGGACCGGGGTGGCCCGGCTCGCCCTGCTGTCCGGGGCGCCCGTGGTGCCCTCGGCGATCATCGGCACCGACGTCATCGCCCCGCCCGGCAAGATCGTCACCAAGGTGGTCAGCCCGACCGTCAGGTTCGGCGCCCCGCTGGACTTCTCCCGCTACGCCGGGATGAGCGAGGACCGCTTCATCCTGCGCTCGATCACCGACGAGATCATGTACGCGATCATGGAACTGTCCGGCCAGGAGTACGTGGACCTCTACGCGCCCTCGGCCAAGGAGGCTGCTGCCCGCGAGGCCAAGGCTCAGGAAGCCGACGAGGTCTCGCCCCAGACCTGACCTCGCTCCGGCCGCGGTCGCAGCCCCGGGCGGGGGAAACTCGCGACGACCGGGCGATCCGCGCAGTCCGGTCGGCCCGCCTGGCTCTAGTCTCGTGTCGTGGTGGCCACGCCGACCTATCCCCGCTCGCGGCGGCGCTGGAACGTTGTCGCGTTCGTCCTGTTCGGCCTCTACCTCCTCAGCCTGGCGGCCTTCGCGGCGGGGTCGATCGACAGGGGGCTGGTGAGCGCGATCGGCTTGGGCGCGTACGGCAATCCGCGCGCCTTCGGCCCGATCGCGGCGCAGGTCGCGTTGGGCATAGCGGCGTTCTACGCCTACTACCGCCCGCGCCGTCGAGAGGCGCGCAACTTCTCGGTTCCGGTCACCGGCGTGCTGGCCGGGACGACGATCGCGGTCGGCATGATCGCCTACTGGAACTGTCCTTCGACGTTCACCGAGAGCCCGTTCTGGACCCCGCTCACCTTTGCGCTGAACCTGATCGTCGGCAACGTGCAGGAATGCCAGGTCATGGTCGAGGTACAGACCTACCCGCCGGCGATCCAGCTCGTGCGCCTGTTCGGACCCCTGCTCCTGGTCATCGCGGCGCTCGGCATCGTCACCTCCGTGTTCCGCGCCCAGAGCGATCGGTGGCGCCTGCGCTTCTCCCGGTCCGCCGTGGTGATGGTCGGCCTTACCGACGACGCGATGCCGCTGCTCCGCCGCCTGAGCACCGACCGGGAGTCCGACACCACCCTGGCGGTGCTGGTCTCGGATGCGGGCAACCCGTTGATCAAGGCCGCGCGCGACCTCGATGCCCGGGTGGTGGTCTGCGACGCCGAGGACGCAGCCGCGCTCACCTCTCTGCTCACCTCGCGGCGTACGTTCAAGGTCCGAGCCTTCTACGCGGTGTCGGCCGACGTGACGGTGAACCTGCGTTGGGCCGCTCAGCTGCGCGCGGTCGCGGACTCGACCAAGCCGACCCGCGCCGACATGGCGCCGCGCCTGGTGGTCCGGATCGACGATCCGTGGCAGGCCGAGTACTGGCGCCGTACGAACGCCTATCGGACCTCCGGCAGCGGCCGTTCGGTCCGCTGGATGAGCGACGCGCTCAGCGTGTACGAGGTGACTGCCGCCCTGCTGCTCGACCGCATCCTGGAGCCGCAGGGTGCGCCCGCTTTCGATCAGCTGATCGTCGTCGGGAACTCCGCGCTGGCGCTGGCCGTCTGCGCCGAGCTGGCCCAGCGCGAGCGGGAAGCTGAGGCGCTGGGCCGGCCGATCGGTCTCGACTTCCACGACGTTCTGCTCTTCGGACCGGACGCGGACACGCTGAGCGAGCAGCACCGCCTGCGGCAGGAACGCTTCGGCAACAGCGGGGGTGCGCGGATGGCGGTGGAGCTGGCCGAGCCGACCTCGGAGAACCTGCGCCGCGCCGTACGCCCACGGAGGAACCCGGCGCTGATCCTCGCCGACGATCCCGCGGTCAGCAACCCGCAGCTCGCCACCTACCTGGCCGCGCTGAACCCGACCTGGAGCATCTTTGACTGGAGTCCGGCGGCCCGGGGCGTCGCCGACGAGCCGATCATGGAACGCCTCTATCCCTTCGGACTCACCACCGAGGCGCCCAGCTTCCTTCCGGTGGACAGCTGGGAGCGCGCGGCCCGGGTGGTGCACGAGCAGTACCGCACGGTGATGCGGCAGAACAGCCTCCTCGACATCGACCAGCCCTCCCATCGGGAGTGGGAGCGACTCGACCCGTTCCTCAAGGAAACCAACGTGCGGCAGGTGACGACGGCCCTCGCCGCCGCCGAGGCTGTCGGGCGGTCGTGGGGGCCGGTGGTGGAAGGGGTGACGGCCGACGGACGGGTCACGTCGGCGGAGGTGACGTCGGACGAGCTGGACCAGATGGCCCAGATGGAGCACGCCTCCTGGATGAAGCACCTCCAGGACAACCACTGGCGCTACGGCGCGGTGCGGGACAAGCGCCGACGGACCCATCCGTCACTGCTCCCGTGGGAGGAGTTGCCCGAGTCCGACCGGGAGAAGACGCGGGACGGTGTGACCAGTGCGCTCACCACCCTGACCAGCCTCGGCTATCGCTCCACGGTGCTGCGGGCGCAGCCCGCCGCGGGGTCGGGGCATGCGGACGAGCAGTCGGAATGGGTGCCGGTCCGGCGCCGTGGGGAGATCACTGCCGTACGCCCGGGAGTGGAGTGGACCTGGGTGAACGACGCGGACGAGACCATGCGGGCCGGGGCCGGCGACTGGCGGATCACCAACAGCGACGGCAAGTCCTGGTCGGTGGCGCCGGACATCTTTGCCGCGACGTACGAGCACGTCGGCGGGGACCGTTGGCGGCGTACGGGGCAGGCCAAGGCACGCCCCGCGGTGCCCGGGGAATCGGTCGAATCCCTGGAGGGCTCCCAGACGGCCAAGGCGGGGGACTGGGTGATCGAGGGGTCGAAGGGTGAGCAGTGGGTTACCTCGGCCGCACACTTCGCGGCCAACTACGAGCGGCTTCAGCGCGACCGGAACCCGAGGTCTTGAACGAAGCCCGCCCATACCCCCAAGGGGTACCATGGGGGTGTGATGACCGACGTCGACCGGCCAACCGTTCGTACCGCCCTCGCGGCCGCACTGCTGGCCTTGGGCTTGTTCCTGAGTGGCTGCGCGGCCCCTTCCGCTCTGCCGGGCGGCGGCCACGACACGGCAGGCTCCACGGCGGAGGCCAACGAGGCCGACGCGATGTTCGCCGAGATGATGGTGCCGCACCACGAGCAGGCCATCAGCATGAGCGAGATGATCCTGGCCAAATCTGGTGTCGATCCGGCGGTGACGACGCTGGCTGAGCAGGTCAAGGCCGCCCAGCAGCCCGAGATCGACACCATGAACGGCTGGCTCGACGAGTGGGGCCGTCCCTCCATGCCGGCAGGCCGCAACCATCACGACATGGGTGGCGGCATGCTCGACGAGAAGCAGATGCGCGAACTCGACCAGGCGGACGGCCCAAACGGCCAGCGGCTCTACCTCGACGGCATGATCGCCCACCACGACGGCGCGATCGCCATGGCGGAGATCGAGATCGCCGAAGGCCGCAACCGGGATGCCCTCGCCCTCGCCCGCAGCATCGTCGATGCCCAACGCGCCGAGATCACCACGATGAACCAGATCCTCGATCGCCTCTGACCGCCGCCCCATCCGCTGCGGCCTCACCCCCGGCATCCGCATCGGCCTCACCCCCGCGCGGCATCCGCATCGGCCACCCCCGCCCGGCATCCGCATCGGAAACCTACGTATACGTGGGTTCCTTGTGGGTTGCACAGCTTGCAACCTGTGCAATGCGAGAGGAAACCACGTATACGTAGGTTCCAGCGGGGGGAGGTTTTCGCTGATTTGGTGAAGGTGCATTTTTTTTGGTGCGGTGCCTACGCGGGGGGAGGTGTACGTGAGGGTGAAGGTGCCCGCGGAGTTGCGGTCGGGGTCTCTCAGCGGCAGCGGAGGTCGTGGGGCGGCTCGGCGCCGGTCAGGCGGCGCCACTCGTCGGGGGTGAGGTCGCGGTCGACACTTCGGCAGGCCAGGGCGACCCAGGTCTCGGGGCGAAGGTCGATCGAGGTGAGCAGGCCCTTCGGGTAGCGGGGGTCGACGCCCTCGGGCAGCGCCAGCACCAGCCGTGAGCCGTCGCCCGCGTAACCGTAGCTGAGCTTCACGTCGTCGACGGCAACCGGAATGGCGCCGATCGCCGAACCGGAGCGCAGGTCGGAGATCTCCACGCTGCCGTCGGAGCGGTGCAGCGCGTACTGCTCGCCGGTGTGATCGACCACCAGCGCGAAGCTGGCGAAGTCCGTGCCGGCCGGGGCGCTGCCGAGCCGGGTGCGGCCGTCTGTGCTCCAGAGGACCCGTTCCAGAGCACCCCTCGCCTGGGTGAGGAGGGTGTTGCCCGAAAATCCTGAGGCGCCCAACCGGCCTGCTCCACCGTCGCCGGATCGAGCTCCAGCGAGCCGGCCGCCACCTCCACGCGCTGCCCGCCCTCCATGGCGTCCACCACCCCGGTGGGCGCCAACGGGTCGGGGACACCGAAGACGAAGCGTCCGTCGGCGGAGAACGTGGGATAGCTCAGGTCGCTGCGCCGCCGCCGCCCGGCGTCCCGTCCGCGGCCCGGAAGTCCGCGGCCTGCCGGGTGCCGGCGATCAGGAGCCGGTCGCCGCCGGTGACGTAGCGGGCCGACCAGATGTCCAGCGTGGTGCTGCCGGTTCGCGTCGGCCAGTCCAGTCCCCAGCTCGACAACTCACGGCGAGCCTCGAGGTCGAACAGGTGCACCCGCCGGTCGGCGGAGTCGGCGTAAAAGAGCTGGTCGTCGCTGCGCCAGTCCAGGAACGCGCTGGTCTCCGAGCCCGACACGGCGTCCCCGGTGGTGCTGTGGAAGACCGTGAAGCCGGCGTCCGCGACGAGCACCGCACGCGATCCGGTCTGGTTGGGCACCAGCCGCGGACCGACCGCAGACGTCGGCACCCCCGGTACGTCGGCACCGACGTCGCTGGTCAGCGGGGTGTTCTGGTCGAGGTCCCAGACCAGCAGCCGGTCCTCTGAGCCCGACAGCAGGTACCGCTGGCCGGCGAAGGTGAGGGTGTTGACCCCGGTCCGCGCCAGGCCGCGCAGTTCTCGCACCCCGAACGGCTCCGGACCCGGCTGCTGCGTCGCCGCCACGTGGATGACCTGGTTCTCCGCGTACGCCGAGAGTCCGGCGTCCGCGCTGAGCGCCACCTGGGGGTCGTTCTTGCCGGCCGCGTAGCCGATCAGGTCGCTCGTGCCAGGGCCGTCGCCGCCGCCGGCGTCCCGGTCGGTCCGCAGACCGCGATCGTGCCGGTGTTGTCGTACTCCAGCGCGGTGACGTAGCGGCCGTCAGGCGAGAGTGCGCCGCCCAGCTCGGTCGGCCCCCGCCGGCCCGGCCCTCGGCGACGAGACGCCCGTCGACGGAGCGGTGCTCGACGTGGCCGTCGCCGCGCGGAAAAACCAAGCGGCGACCGTCTCGTCGTCGGGCAGCGCCAGCTCGAAGGCGCCGGAGCTGAACCCGATACGAGTAGGCGCGAGCCGGTAGCCCGCGCCTGCCCGGCGCAGCACGTACGCCGGGTCTGGTCCCCGTACGCCACCACGACCGTTCGCCCGACGGCGCCAGGGCCAGCGCCGCGGGCTCCGGCAGGTGGGCAGCGAGGTTCACCGTCGATCCAGACCGCGACCTGTCCGCTGGCGGGTCGCGACCACCCTGCCGTCGGCGGAGACCTTCAGATCACCCGGCAGCCCGGCCAGGCGGCCCAGGACCGTGCGCCGCTGGCAGGTCCCACTGCAGCACCTGGCCGTCGGCGTGCTGGCCAAGGCCGCGGCCGTCGGCGGTGGCCGCGGTGCCCAACACCCTGCTTCCGGCGTCGAACTCGCGGAGCAGTTGCGGGCTGGCCGTCAGGTGGCCAGCAGGGCTGCTTCGGTCTGCACCTCCGGCACGAGCCGGTAGGCCTGTACGGCCAGCAGCCGGGCCCTGCCGATGTCGGTGGCACCGAGAGCCCGGGCCGTCGCCGCCAGCTGCCGGGCCTGGGAGACCGCGCCGCTGCTCGGCCGCGTTCGCGCTGCTCGACCGCCTCCCCGCGCTGGGCGACGGCGACGACTCCGGCCACGATGCTCAGCACCAGCAGTACGGCCAGCGCGGCGACCCCGCCACGGGCCAGCCGGAGCGCCCGCTGGTGCTGCCGGACGTTCTCCCCGACCAGGGTGTCGCGCTCAACGCCCCGGACCGCCGCCGCCAGGTCGGCGACCCGCTCGGCGAACCGCGGATCCGACCTTTCCGCACGACGGCGTCGATGGAGCCGGCCGGCGTACCAGCGCAGGTCGATCCAGCGCGGCTCCTCGCGGTAGGCGGTGCGCAGCAACGGCGGGATGGCAGTCGACGCCGGATGGAAGCAGTGCTGCTGGCGATCCCAGTAGAGTTCGCCCTCGCCTGGACGATCAGCAACTGTTCGGGACCCTTGTGGCGCAGCCACCAGTCGATCTCCTGGGCCACCCACTCCGAGGCGGCCGAGGCGGGGGTGGCGAGCAGGATGAACCAGTGGGCCTCGGGAGCCCGGTCTCGATCGTCGACCAGAGCGCGGTGTTGGCCGACATCGACGAGTCGTCGCGGAACACCCGCATGCTGCGCAGCCGGTACCAGGGCTTGGCGAAGCGCTCGATCCCCTCCTGCAGGTCGACGGCCAGCGGCTGGGACGCGCCGCGCGAGTAGGAGATGAACGCCTGAAACGGTTCGCGCGCCATCAGCCGCCCGCGTCCGCGGACGTCGCGAGTGGCCGGGCGCCCCCGCGGCGGGCGCCGGGATGAGGGAGGGGTCGCTAGGCGCCGGCATGTGCCACCCGCCGTCGGCACCGGAGGACATACAGATCCGGGGTCGACGTCCGGCCCGGTGCCTGGCCACTGGCCGGTCCGAGGGCTCATCTACAGTGGCCGCGTGTCCGAGACGCCGGTCCCGACGCTGGAGGCGCTGCATGCGCTGAATCCGCTGCAGCAGCCGACCTACGCCGCGACCGACGCGCTGGACGCGTGATCGCCAGGCTGCGGACGCTCCCGCCGCTGGTCTTCGCCGCCGAGTGCGACAAGTTGCGCACCAAGATGGCCAGCGTCGCCGCCGGCGAGGCGTTCATCCTGCAGGGCGGCGACTGCGCCGAGACGTTCGACGGGGTGACCGCGGCCAACATCCAGGGCAAGCTCCGCACGCTGCTGTCGATGGCGGTGGTGCTGACCTACGCCGCCCAGGTGCCGATCGTCAAGATCGGCCGGATGGCCGGCCAGTTCGCCAAGCCGCGCAGTTCGGCCACCGAGACCCGCGAGGCGTCACGCTGCCGGCGTACCGGGGCGACGCGGTCAACGGCTTCGACTTCACCGCCGAGGCCCGGGCGCCCGACCCGCAACGGCTGCTCGGGGTCTACAACGCCTCCGCGGCGACGCTGAACCTGACCCGGGCCTTCGTCACCGGCGGCTTCGCCCACCTGCGCAGCGTGCACAGCTGGAACGCCGACTTCGTGAAGAACTCCGCCGCCGGCGTGCAGTACCAGAACCTGGCGAACGAGATCGACCGCGCGCTGGCGTTCATGGTGGCCTGCGGCATCGACGACGACGTGTTCCGCACGGTCGACTTCTACTCCAGCCACGAGGCGTTGATCCTGGAGTACGAGCACGCGCTCACCCGGATCGACTCGCGCACCCGACAGCCGTACGGCACCTCGGGACACTTCCTGTGGATCGGGGAGCGCACCCGCCAGCTCGACGGCGCCCACGTCGAGCTGCTGCGGCACGTGCGCAACCCGCTCGGGGTCAAGCTCGGGCCCTCGACCACCGCCGACACCGCGCTGGAGCTGGCCGACCGGCTCGACCCCGACCACGAGCCGGGCCGGATCACCTTCATCACCCGGATGGGCGCGGGCAAGGTCCGCGACGTGCTGCCCGAGGTCGTGGCCAAGGTGACCGCCAGCGGTCGCCAGGTGGCCTGGATCTGCGACCCGATGCACGGCAACACCTTCGAGGCCCGCAACGGCTACAAGACCCGGGCCTTCTCCGACGTGATCGAGGAGCTGAACGGCTTCTTCGACGTGCACGAGGAGCTCGGCACCTGGCCGGGCGGCGTGCACGTCGAGCTCACCGGCGACGACGTGACCGAGTGCGTCGGCGGCAGCGACGACCTGGTCGAGGCCGATCTGGTGAACCGCTACGAGACCCTCTGCGACCCGCGGCTGAACCGCAACCAGTCCCTGGAGCTGGCCTTCCTGGTCGCCGAGCGGCTGACCACCGGCCGGATCAAGCGGGCCAACCCGGTGCAGGCGTACGTCCCGCTCACGTTCTGATCGGGCCGCCGACGCGCGGGTAGAACATGACCTGTGATCGATCTCCGCTCCGACACCGTCACCCGCCCGACCGAGGGCATGCGGGCGGCGATGGCTGGCGGCGCCGGTCGGCGACGACGTGTACGGCGAGGACCCGACCGTCGAGCGCTCGAGCAGCGGGTGGCCGCGCTGCTCGGGCACGAGGCGGGGCTGTTCTGCGTCAGCGGGCTCGCTGGCCAACCTGCTCGGCGTGCGGCTGCTGGTCGAGCCCGGCCAGGAGGTGCTCTGCGACGTCCAGGCGCACATCGCCCGCGCCGAGCTGGGTGCCCACGCCGCCGTGCACGGCCTGACCATGCGGACGTTCCCCTCCGAGCGCGGCCGGCTCGACGCGGAGCGGGTGGCGAAGATCGATCGCCCCGGACGCCGGGCCCGCACCTGGTGTCGACCGCGGCGGTGGCGGTGGAGAACACCCACAACTTCGGCGGCGGGACGGTCCAGCCGCTGAGCAGCTCGGCGCGGTCGCGACCTGTGCCGTGAGCATGGGCTCGGCTACCACCTCGACGGCGCCCGGCTGTGGAACGCCCACGTCGCCACCGGGGTCCCGCTGGACGACTACGGCGGCTGTTCGACACGGTGAGCGTCTGCTTCTCCAAGGGGCTGGGCGCCCCGGTCGGCTCGGTGCTGGTCGCAGCGCGGAGAAGATCGCCCGGGCCCGGGTGCTGCGCAAGCGGCTCGGCGGCGGCTGGCGGCAGGCCGGGATGCTCGCGGCCGGCGCGCGTACGCGCTCGACCACCATGTCGCCCGGCTGGCCGATGATCATGCCGCGGCCCGGGCGTTCGCCGAGGCCGTCGCCGAGCGGGCGCCGGCGGCGGTCGACCCGGCGACCGTGGAGACCAACATCGTCGTGCTCTACACCGGGAGCCGGCCGGCCGCTCCGATCGCCGCCGCGGCGGCCGAGCAGGGCGTGCGCATGTCGGCGCTCGGGCCCGTCATGATCCGCGCGGTCACCCACCTCGACGTGACGCCGAGGAGTGCCGGCAGGGCCGGCGCGCTGGTCGGGGACCTGCTCGCCGCACGCTGAGCCATGGAGTCGGCCGTCGCCGCCACGCCGCGGCCTTGCCCTACGGTTTAGCCCATGCGGATCACCCACCTCGGACATGCCGCCGTGCTCGCCGAGACCGACGGCGCCCGGATCCTGATCGACCCCGGCAACTTCAGCGACGGCTGGCACGGCCTGACCGACCTCGACGCGATCCTGGTCACCCACCAGCATCCCGACCACCTCGACCCGGAGCAGATCGACGCGCTGCTGGCCGCCAACCCGGCGTCGAGGTGCTCGTCGAGCCGTCGATCGTGGACCTGGCGCGGGCCGGGAAGCTTCCCGAGCGACTGGGTGCCGCTACGGCGTTCGGACCCGGCACGAAGCCACGCTCGCCGGGGTGACCGTGACGGCGGTGGGCGGCCAGCACGCGGTCATCCACCGCGACATCCCGCGGATCGGCAACGTCGGCTTCCTGCTGCGCTCCGAGGGCCAGCCGACGCTGTTCCACCCGGGCGACTCCTACGAGACGGCGCCGGCGGGCGTCGACATCCTGGCCGTGCCCGCGTACGGGCCGTGGGGGGCGATGAAGGAGACCGTCGACTTCGTCCGTGCCGTGGGCGCGCTGGAAGGCTTCCCGATCCACGACGAACTGCTCAGCGATCGCGGCCGCGCTCTGATCCTCGGTCGGCTGAGCGACCTGACCGAGCACCCGGATCGCCGATCTGCGCGGCGGCGTCACGCACGCGTTCTGACCCCGCCGAGCCGGCGGGACAGCTGGCCGGCGGCGTCGGCCACGGCCCGGACCAGGGCGCGCTCCGCGGCCGCGGCCCACCTCGCTCGCCAGGTAGGTCACCGCGATGGCGGCTACCGGGTGGCCGGTGTGGTCGGCGACGGCCTGCGCCACCGACGCGAGCCCGGGGGTGACCGAGCCGACCTCCGCCGCGTAGCCGCGGGTGCGGACGTCGGACAGCAGCACGCCGAGCGCGGTCGGGGTCGCTGGGCTGCGGCCGGATCGGCCACGAACGCGGCGGCATCGGGAAAGAGCGCCCGTACCTGGACGGCGGGAAGGGCGGCGAGCATGGCCAGACCGCTCGCGGTGTGCGGGGCCGGCAGCCGCACGCCGACGTCGGTGACCAGGACCGGCCGGCGGGGCGCTCGCTCCTCGATCAGGTAGAGCACGTCCCGGCCGTGCAGCACCGCCAGATGCGCGTTCTGCTGCACCTGGTCCACCAGGTGGCGCACGACCGGCCGGGCGATCCGCTGCAGCGGAGCCTGGCGCTCGTACGCCGAGCCGAGCTCGTAGGCGCCGACCCCCAGCCCGTAGCGCCGCTCCTCGGGCAGGTAGCTGACCAGGCCGTGCTCGACGAGCACCGCCGAGCAGCCGGTACGTGGTGGAGCGGGGCAGCCCGAGCGCGCCTGCCACCACACCGGCCGGCACCGGCTCGGGCTGGCGGGCCAGCACCGCCAGCACCGCGAGCACCTGGTCCGCCGCCGGCGCCGCAGACGTCATGGCCACCTTCCCATCGGACCCGGGCCCATCGAGACCCGGCCCATCGAGACCCGGGCCCATCGAGACCCGGGCCCCTCAGACCCGGGCCCTTCGAGGCCCGCGTTGTCTCCCGCCAATGTCTCAGATCTGAGACACATCGCTCGGCGACGGCCCTGTCCGCACGGCCCGGCGCAGGAGTCGAATGGAGACATGGAACGTCGCGTCACGGCGTCACCGTCGGCGCCGGCCCGCTGGGCCTCGCCGAGGTGGTCGACGTGGCCCGCCACGGCAGCCGGGTCGAGGTCAGCGGACCAGGCCTGGCCGAGGTCCGCGCGACCCGGGCGATGATCGAGGGGCTGGCCGAGGACCCCGAGCCGCACTACGGCATCTCCACCGGCTTCGGGGCGCTGGCCACCCGGCACATCCCGGTCGAGCGGCGAGCCCAGTTGCAGCGCAGCCTGATCCGCTCCCACGCCGCGGGCTCCGGGGCCGAGGTCGAGCGGGAGGTCGTGCGGGCGCTGATGCTGCTGCGCATCTCCACCCTCGCCACCGGCCGGACCGGCGTCCGCGAGGAGACGCTGCGGGCCTACGTCGCGCTGCTGAACGCCGGCATCACCCCGGTCGTGCACGAGTACGGCAGCCTCGGCTGCTCCGGCGACCTGGCTCCGCTGGCGCACTGTGCGCTGGCCCTGATGGGCGAGGGTGTGGTGCGCGACGCCGACGGGTCGCCGCTGCCCGCCGGCCGAGGCGCTGGCCGCCGCCGGGCTCGCGCCGGTCGCGCTGGCCGAGAAGGAGGGTCTGGCGCTGATCAACGGCACCGACGGGATGCTCGGCATGCTGGTGCTGGCGATCACCGACCTGCGCCGGCTGCTGACCACCGCCGACATCGCCGCGGCGATGAGCGTCGAGGGGCTGCTCGGCACCGACGACGTGTTCGCCGACGACCTGCACGCGCTGCGGCCGCATCCCGGGCCAGGCCGCCTCGGCGGCCAACCTGCGCCGGCTGATGGCCGGCAGCGAGATCCGGGAGAGCCACCGCACCGAGGCCTGCACCCGCGTCCAGGACGCCTACTCGCTGCGCTGCTCGCCCCAGGTGGCCGGCGCCGCCCGCGACACCGTCGACCACGCCGAGCGGGTGGCCGCGCGTCGAGCTCGGCTCCGCCATCGACAACCCGGTGGTCACCCTCGACGGGCGGGTGGAGTCCAACGGCAACTTCCACGGCGCGCCGATCGCGTACGTGCTGGACTTCCTGGCCATCGTGGTCGCCGACCTGGCCAGCATCAGCGAGCGGCGTACCGACCGGTTCCTGGACCAGGCCCGCAGCGCCGGCCTGCCGCCCTTCCTGGCCGACGACCCCGGCGTCGACTCCGGCCACATGATCGCCCAGTACACCCAGGCGGCGATCGTCTCCGAGCTCAAGCGGCTCGCCGTGCCGGCCTCGGTCGACTCGATCCCGAGCTCGGCGATGCAGGAGGACCACGTCTCGATGGGCTGGTCGGCGGCCCGCAAGCTGCGCCGGGCGATCGACGGGCTGACCCGCGTGCTGGCGATCGAGCTGCTGACCGCCGCCCGCGGGCTCGACCTGCGCGCCCGCTCCGCCCGGCCCGGCGACCGCGGCGGTCGTCGCGCGCCCTGCGCGCGGCCGGCGTCCCCGGCCCCGGACCCGACCGCTGGCTCGCCCCCGAGATCGAGGCCGCGGTCGAGCTGGTCGCGGCCGGCGGCGCTGGTCGCCGCCGCCGAGGCCGTCACCGGACCGCTGCTGATGCGTCCAGCTCGACCCTCGACATGCTCAGGGCACGCTCGGCACGTGACAGGAGGACGACCATGGAAGGCGCACGACCCGTCCGCGCCCCGCGCGGCACCACGCTGACCGCGCGCGGTCCTGGACCGACCGAGGCCCCGCTGCGGATGCTGATGAACAACCTCGACCCCGAGGTCGCCGAGCGGCCCGACGACCTCGTCGTCTACGGCGGCACCGGCCGGGCGGCCCGCGACTGGCGCGTCCTTCGACGCGATGGTGCGCACGCTGACCACGCTGGCGGCGGACGAGACGATGCTGGTCCAGTCCGGCCGCCCGGTCGGGGTGATGCGCACCCACGAGTGGGCGCCGCGGGTGCATCCTGGCCAACTCCAACCTGGTCGGCGACTGGGCCACCTGGCCGGAGTTCCGCCGGCTGGAGCAGCTCGGGCTGACCATGTACGGGCAGATGACCGCCGGCTCGTGGATCTACATCGGCACCCAGGGCATCCTGCAGGGCACCTACGAGACGTTCGCCGCCGTGGCCGAGAAGCGCTTCGGCGGCACCCTGGCCGGCACCCTGACCCTGACCGGCGGCTGCGGCGGCATGGGCGGCGCCCAGCCGCTCGCGGTCACCCTGAACGACGGCGTCTGCCTGATCGTCGACGTCGACCCGGCCCGGCTGCGAGCGCCGGGTCGAGCACCGCTACCTGGACGAGGTGGCCGACGACCTGGACGCCGCGGTCGCGCGGCGCTCGCGGCCAAGGCCGAGCGGCGCGCCTGGTCGGTCGGCGTGGTCGGCAACTGCGCCGAGGTGTTCCCCGAGCTGCTGCGCCGCGGCGTGCGCGATCGACATCGTCACCGACCAGACCAGCGCGCACGACCCGCTGTCCTACCTGCCCGAGGGCGTCGCGCTGGAGGACTGGGCCGACTACGCCGAGCAGCAAGCCGGAGGAGTTCACCGACCGGGCGCGGGCCTCGATGGCCCGGCACGTCGAGGCGATGGTCGGGTTCCCGGACGCCGGCGCCGAGGTGTTCGACTACGGCAACTCGATCCGCGACGAGGCCCGGCTGGGCGGCTACGAGCGGGCCTTCGACTTCCCCGGCTTCGTGCCGGCCTACATCCGGCCGCTGTTCTGCGAGGGCAAGGGCCCGTTCCGCTGGGTGGCGCTGTCCGGCGACCCGCGCGACATCGCCGTCACCGACCGGGCCGTGCTGGACCTGTTCCCCGACAACGACCGGCTGCAGAAGTGGATCCGCGGGGCCCGGGAGAAGATCGCGTTCCAGGGGCTGCCGGCCCGGATCTGCTGGCTCGGCTACGGCGAGCGGGACCGGGCCGGGCTGCGCGTTCAACGACCTGGTCGCCTCCGGCGAGGTCAGCGCCCCGATCGTGATCGGCCGCGACCACCTGGACTGCGGCTCGGTGGCCAGCCCCTACCGGGAGACCGAGGCGATGGCTCGACGGCTCGGACGCGATCGCCGACTGGCCGCTGCTGAACGCCCTGGTCAACACCGCGTCCGGGGCCACCTGGGTGTCGATCCACCACGGCGGCGGGGTCGGCATCGGCCGCTCGATCCACGCCGGGCAGGTCTGCGTGGCCGACGGCACCGCGCTGGCCGCGGCAGAAGCTGGAGCGGGTGCTCACCAACGACCCGGGCATGGGCGTCATCCGGCACGTCGACGCCGGCTACGACCGGGCCGACGAGGTCGCCGCCGAGCGCGGCGTCCGGGTCCCGATGCGGGAGGGCGCGTGACCGCGGCGATCGTTCGCCGCGCTGTGGTCGGCGATCGCGCCGATCGGCCGGGACCCCGCACCGGCGGCTACCGGCGGTTCGCCTGGACCGGCGAGGACGCCGAGCTGCGCGAGTGGTTCGCCGGCGAGGCCGCCGCGCCGCGGGCTCGACCTGGTCGAGGACCGGTGGGCAACCAGTGGGCCTGGTGGGGCGACCCGGACCGCGACGGCCCGGGCGTCGTCACCGGATCCACCTGGACTCGGTGCCCGACGGCGGCGCGTTCGACGGCCCGCTGGGCGTGG
Organism: uncultured Actinomycetota bacterium; assembly: GCA_963726625.1. GTDB lineage: Bacteria > Actinomycetota > Actinomycetes > Propionibacteriales > Propionibacteriaceae > Microlunatus. Next base: position 26,588 of record CAVSDA010000015.1, on the reverse strand, counting down.
TCAGCGCGTTCGCCGCCGTCGACGCCCTGCGCGAGACGCGGCTTCGCGCCCCGGCGGCCGCTCGGCGTCGTCGAACTTCGTCGACGAGGAGGGCGCCCGGTTCGGCGTCGCCTGCGCCGGCTCCCGGGTGATCACCGGCGCGCTGACCGCCGACCGGGCGCTGCGCGCTGACCGACGCCGACGGCGTCACGCATGGCCGAGGCGCTGCCCGCGGCCGGGCCGCGACCCGGGCGACTCGGGCCCGACCCGGAGACGCTGCGCCGGGTCGGCGCGTTCGTCGAGCTGCACGTCGAGCAGGGCCGCGCGCTGGTCGACCGTGGCGCGGCCGTCGGCGTCGGCCAGCGACATCTGGCCGCACGGCCGCTGGCGGATCGAGCTCGCCGGCGAGGCCAACCACGCCGGCACCACCGCGGCTGGAGGACCGGCAGGACGCCGATGCTCGCCCTGCGCCCGGACCGTGCTGGCCGCCCGCGACGCGCGGCCGAGCGGCACGGCTGCCTGGCCACGGTCGGCAAGGTCGACGTCGACGCCCGAGCGGGGTGAACGCCATCCCGTCGCGGCGTCACCGCCTGGCTCGACGCGCGCGGGCCCGACGAGGAGCGGCGTGCGGGCCGTGGTGAGCGAGGTCGGCGCGTCGCCGCGGGTCAGCGTGAGCGAGGAGTCGTGGACGCCGCGGACCGCCTTCGATCCGCGCGCTGGCTCGGGCGGCTGGGCGCGCTGCTCGGCCGGCGCGCCGGTGCTCGGACACCGGCGCCGGACACGACGCCGGGATCCTGGCCAACGCCGGCGTTGCCGGCGGCGATGATCTTCGTCCGCAACCCGACCGGCGTCTCCCACTCCCCGGCCGAGCACGCCGAGCGCGACGACTGCCTGGCCGGCGTGCCGCCCTGACCGACGTGCTCGCCGACCTGGCCGGGCCGCCGTCGTGACCGCCTACTGGGCCGAGCACGCCTGGCTGCCCGACGGCTGTCGGGCCGGCGTGCGCTTCGAGGTCGAGCGACGGCCGGTTCACCGCGTCCGGCAGGCGCCGGCCCGAGCGCGGGCGACGCAGGTGCTGCCGGGCCTGGTGCTGCCCGGGCTGGCCAACGGCCACAGCCACGCGTTCCACCGGGCGCTGCGCGGCCGCACCCAGGCGGGCGGCGGCACGTTCTGGACCTGGCGCGAGCAGATGTACGCCGTCGCCGCCCGGCTCGATCCCGGACTCCTACTGCGACCTGGCCCGGGCGGTGTTCGCCGAGATGGCCGCTGGCCGGCTACACCTGCGTGGGGGAGTTCCACTACCTGCACCACGCCCCGCGCGGCCGCCCGTACGCCGACCCCAACGCGATGGGCCACGCGCTCATCGAGGCCGCCGCGGAGGCCGGGATCCGGCTCACCCTGCTCGACACCTGCTATCTCGCCGGCGGGCTGAGCGCCACCGGCCACCTGCCGCTGGACGGGGTGCAGCGCCGGTTCGGCGACGGGGACGCGGACGGCTTGGGCCGAGCGGCTCGGCGCGCCTCCGCGACGGCGCTCGGGTCCGGGTCGGGCGCCGCCGTGCACTCGGTCCGCGCGGTGCCGCGCCGACTCAGCTGCGCGTCGTCCGCGGGGCCGCCGGCGACCGCCCGCTGCACGTGCACCTGTGCGAGCAGCCCGCCGAGAACGAGGCCGCCCAGGCCTTCTACGGGCTGCACCCCCGACCCGGCTGCTCGCCGACCACGGGCTGCTCGGAGCCGGCACCACCGCGGTGCACGCCACCCACCTGAACGACGCCGACATCGCGCGCGCTCGGCCGGAGCCGGACCGTCGGTGTGCTTCTGCCCGACCACCGAGCGCGACCTGGCCGACGGCATCGGGCCGGCCCGAGGCTCGCCGACGCGGGCAGCCCGCTGACCCTCGGCTCGGACCAGCACGCGGTGATCGACCCGTTCGAGGAGCTGCGCGGGCTGGAGATGCACGAGCGGCTGGCCACCGGGCAGCGGGGCCGCTTCAGCCCGGCGGAACTGGTCGCGGCCGCAGGCGCCGGCCGGCTACGCGAGCCTGGGATGGCCCGAGGGCGGCCGGATCGCCGCCGGTGCTCTGGCCGACTTCGTCGTGGTCGGCACCGATACCGTGCGGACCTGCGGATGCCGAGCCGGACCAGGTCGTCTACGCCGCCACGTCCGCCGATGTCACGACCGTCGTCGTCGACGGCCGGACTGTGGTGCGCGACGGCGCGCATGCCCTGGCGTCGGAGCCCGCTCGTGACCAGCAGCCTCGTGACCAGCACCCTGGTGACCGGCATCGGCGAACTGGTCACCTGCGACGGCACCGGCCCGGACCGGCTGGGCATCCGGCACGGTGCCGCGCTCGTGGCCGAGGACGGACGCATCGCCTGGATCGGCTCGGCCGAACGGGCCCCGGCCGCCGACCACCGGATCGACGTCGCCGGACGGGCCGTGGTCCCCGGCTTCGTCGACGCGCACAGCCACCTCGTGTTCGCCGGCGACCGCGGGGCCGAGTTCGCGGCCCGGATGGCCGGGGTCGCGCTACGACGGCGGCGGCATCGCGTCGACCGTCGCCGCCACCCGAGCCGTCGACGACGCGGAACTGGCGCGGCTGGTCGGCGTCCGAGTCGCCGAGATGCGCGCCCAGGGCACCACGCACTGTGGAGATCAAGAGCGGCTACGGGTTGACCGTGGCCGACGAAGTGCGGTCGCTGCAGATGGCGCGGCGCGGTTCACCGACGGAGACGACCTTCCTGGGCGCGCACGTCGTCCCTCCCGGACTCGATCGCGACGAGCTACGTCGACCTGGTCTGCGGTCCGATGCTGGACGCCGCCGCCCCGTACGCGCGCTGGATCGACGTGTTCTGCGAACCGGGGTCGCCGCACGCCTTCGACGCCGACGAGGCCCGGCAGATTCTGCGCGCCGGAGCCGCGGCGGGCCTGGGGCTGCGGGTGCACGGCAACCAGCTCGGCCCGGGCCCGGGCGTACGGCTGGCCGTCGAGCTGGGCGCCGCCAGCGTCGACCATTGCACCCACCTCGACCGCCGCCGACGTCGACGCGCTCGCGGCCGGGGACACGGTGGCCACGCTGCTGCCCGGGGTCGAGTTCTGCACCCGCTCGCCCTATCCGGACGCCGCGCGGCTGCTCGCCGCCGGGGTGCCGATCGCCCTGGCGACGGACTGCAACCCGGGCACCTGCTACTCCAGTTCGATGCCCTTCGTGATCGCCCTCGCGGTGCGTGAGCTCGGGCTCACCCCGGCCCAGGCGCTGTTCGCGGCGACGGCCGGCGCGGCGCGCTCGCTGCGCCGGGACGACGTCGGCCGCCTCGTGGTCGGCGCCCGGGCCGACCTTGCCGTGCTCGAAGCACCCTCGTACCTGCACCTCGCCTACCGCCCGGGGGTTCCGATCGCCAGCACCGTGGCCCTGCGGCCCTGAAGCTTCGAGGGCTCCCCGCTCACTCCGATCGACGGAAGGTCGGCGGGACGACCTGCAGGTTCTTCCAGACGAACGAGGGCACCCGGCCGAAGAACTCGTGCGCGAAGTCGGCGCAGAAGCCGATCAGTCAAGGTGTCGTGGTCGTCGACCGAGAACCGCATCATGTCGCCCTCGATGCGGAATCCCGGCGGCCGGGACGCCATCAGGAACTCCATCGTTCGGGGGTGGATCACGTCGTAGGCGAACTTCGGGCGTCGGCCTACGGACCTTGAACGGCTCGTTGAACTCCTCGCTCTCGAACCGCACCTTCTCCCCGCCCCAGCCGCCGCCGACCGACAGCAGCGGCCAGGCGAAGGGCATCCAGACCGCCGTGACGATCTCGGAGTGCTGCTCGGTGACCGTGCGCGTCTGGGTGCGGCCCTCGGAGTCGGTGTAGGTCTCGGTGCGCTGGGTCTTCCAGCGGTGGATGAACGCCTCGACCGGCAGGGCGTCGTTGTAGCCGCGGACGACCTTCTCGGTCTCGTGCCCGAAGCCGGCCGTGGTCAGGCCGTAGGCGCGGATCAGGCTGTCGTCGCGGCCGACCAGTTGCCAGTCGGGATGGCCGTAGAAGCCGAACCCGGGAGGCCGCGGCTGGATCGCGTACGGGGCCAGGCCGCCGGAATCGAGGGCCAGCGCGACCGGCGCGAGTGCGTCGAGGTAGGCCTGGAGTGCGTCGGGGTCCTTGGGCGCACCGACGGCGACCAGTTGACTGCCGTCGACGCTCAGGTCGATGCGGTGGCCCGCCTGCCCGAAGGCGGCGATGGCCCCGAGGGCGGGGGACAGCGCGGCCCGCGCGTAGGTCGGATCGGCCGCGATGACGGTCAGGTTGGGGTCGAGGTCGACCCGCGCCGCCGCGTACGCCCGCCCGGGCCGGACCGGCGGACACGAACAGGTCCGGCAGCGCGGTGCGGAGACCCAAGCTGGCCAGCCGCTGGTCGAACTTGGGGCCCGCCTCGGCGCAGTTGTACTCGAAGACGCGGAACGGCACGCCGGTAGTCGTCGTACCCGAGATCGCCTCGTCCACGTCGCGCACGAAGCCCAGGCCGAAGGGCGGGGCGTGATGGTCCAGCACCCACGCGAGGACCGGGCTGGACTCGAAGGTCCAGCCGCGGCCTCGCAGGGCGCGGATGTAGCGCTGCCGGCGCACGATCAGGAACGCGATCAAGGCCACGACCACGATGACGACCGCGACGACGATGACCGTGCCGGTGTTGCTCATCCGACGTACTCCTCCGCTCGGGATCGGAGGCGGGGCGCGAGCTCGACCAGATACATCGCGCCCAGGATCGCGAGCCCTCCGATGATCATGCGTAAGGTGATGCTCTCACCCCCGAGGGCCACGGCGAACCCCGCCGCCCAGACCGGCTCCATGGCCATGATCACCGCCGCCCGGGTGGGTTCGACGCGGGCCTGGGCCCACACCTGCAGCACCATGGTGAGCGCCCCGGCGACCAGCGCGAGGTAGATCACGACGGCCCAGTCGGCACTGCCGCTCGGCAACTGGATCCCGACGGCGCCGGTGCTCGCGTCGGGCCACAGGGCCGCGCCGGTGCAGAGGAGGGCGATCACCGCGAGCTGGACCACGCTGAGACTGAGCGCCTGGCCCGGCTCGCTCAGCCGGCCCAGAGCCACGATGTGTCCCGCGTAGACCGCGGCCGAGATGAGGGTGAGCAGTTCGCCGTAGCCGACCGCGAAGCCGTTCAGGGACAGGACGCCGAGCCCGGCCGTGGCGAGCCCGACCGCGAGCCAGGTGAGCGGACGGATCCGGGTGCGCAGGATCAGCGCGCCGAGCAGCGGAGTCATCACCACGTACAGGCCGGTGATGAAGCCGGACACGCTGGCCGAGGTGTGCGCCAGGCCCGCCGTCTGCAGGATCTGGGCGACGCCGTACAGCAGGCCGAGCAGGGCACCCCGTCGCAGGGTGTTGCGGCTGAGCTGGATACGCCGGTGCGCGAGCAGCGCCAGAGCCACCGCAGCGATGGTGAACCGGACTGCGAGCAGATCCGGGACCGCAATCCTGGTGACGATGTCCTTGATCATGAAGAAGGTCGAGCCCCAGGCCGCGGTCATCGCCAGCAGCGCACCCAGCGCGAGCAACTCCGTACGGGACCGGGTCACAGGCACCCGCCCAAGCCTACGGCCCGTCGAGGTGCGGGCATCCCCTCTCACCACGCATCCCCCGGGACCCCGGGACCCCGGGACCCCGGGACCCCGCATACCCGAGAAACGCCGAGAGCCGACTCGGATTTCGCCCGATCTGCTGTCGTCTCTCGGCGTTTCCTCGTACGGGGGTGGCGGCCGGGGGTAGATGGGGGCAGGGGTGAGGGCTCGTCCACAGGTCAGGAGGTGGCGCGCAGCGTCGTCCACAGGTCAGGAGGTGGCCGCAGCGTCGTCCACAGGTCAGGAGGTGGCACGCAGCGTCGTCCACAGGTCAGGAGGTGGCGCGCAGCGTCGTCCACAGATTCGGCGGCGGGCGGATGATCGGCCTTCGGCGTCAGCATGCTCCGTTGGTGAGCTCGACGAATTCGACCCAGCCCTTTGCTGCCCCGCCTCTTGCTACCCAGCCTTTCGCTCCGGGGCCCGTCCGCGGCCGGATGCGGGCGGGGGGTTGGCAGCGCGTCGGGCATGGCCTCTACGTCCCGCGCAGGGTCAGCCCGACCTGGCCTGCGACCTGGCGGGCTGGCAGTTGGCGCTGCCGCCGACGGCGGCGTTCACCTCCCTGACCGCCGCGGCCCTCCGTGGTTGGTGGGTCCCCGAGGAGATCGCGCATCCGGTATTCGTGTCGGTGCCGGAGACCGATCCGCATCCGTCGCGGCGCGGCATGTTCGTGATCCGGCACCCCCAACCCTTCGGCTGGGACGTCGTCGACGGACTCCGGGTGGTCAGTCCCGCCGAGACGCTGCTGGCCGCGGCGCGTGATCTGAGTCCACTCGATCTCGTCGTCCTGGGCGACTCGGCGCTCCAGCGCGGCGACTGCACGCTCGAGGAGATCAGCGGGGTGGCACAGAGGTACCGATGGGGAGCACCGCGCCTGCGTGCCGTGGTGCCTCTGCTCGACGGGCGCAGCGAATCTGCGTGGGAGTCGGTTCTCCGGGTGCTGCATGTCGTGGCCGGTGTCGAAGTGGAGCCGCAGCGGGAGATCGCCGACGGATTCGGACGTTTTGTGGCTCGCGCGGACCTCTGGGTGGTCGGCACGCGGCGTGTCCACGAGTACGACGGAGCCGGGCATCGTGAGCGGGACACCCACCGGCGCGACCTCCTGCGGGAGGGCAGGTTGGTCGAATGTGGCTGGCAGCGCGTGGGTTTCAGCAAGCCGCAACTGATCTACGACGGAGGCTCGGTGATCGCCGGGCTCGACCGGCTGCTCGGGCGGGCCTGGGATCCCCGCCGCCTCCAGACCTGGAACGGGTTGCTCGAGTCGTCGCTCCTGCGACCCGCCGGTCGTGCCGCCGCTCTCCGCCGCTGGCGCAGGGCGCTTTGACGCATCGTCGCCGCCGTGATCCCTCCCGCCCCCCCACCCGACAAGGAAACGCCGAGAAACGACCCGGATTCTCGCCGGATCCGGGTCGTTTCTCGGCGTTTCCTTGTCGGGTAGGGGGCGGGGGGAAGGGGCGGAGGACAGGCGTCGGTCACACGACGAACAGGGTGATCGTGGAGCCCTTCGGGGCCTGGGAGCGGGCGCTCGGGTTGGTGTAGACGACGAAGCCGACGCCGATGTAGTTGATCGTGACGGCTTGGACGCGGGTCTTGAAGCCGGCGTCGCGCATCACCTTCTCGGCGGCGCGTACGCCCATCGAGCGCACGTTGGGCACGGTCACGAGTACGGGGCCGAGCGACTTGGTCAGCGTGACGGTGTCACCCTTCATGCCCGTACCAGACCGGGGATCCTGGCTGATCACCTTGTCCTTGGCGACCTTGTCGGAGTTCTCCTCCTTCACCTGCACAGTGAACCCGGCCTTGGTCAGGGCCGCGGCGGCATCCTCGATCGGCTTGCCGACGTAGCTCTTGATCTTGATGGGCTTGGGGCCCTGCGAGATCACCAGCGAGATCGCAGCGTCGCGCTTGAGACTGGCCCCGGCGCTCTTGGACGCGGACAGCACGATCCCCGTGGCCACGGTCTCGCTGTAGCCGCCACTCACCTTGCCGACCGCCAGGTTCGCCTTCTGGATCGCCGCCTCCGCGGCGGCCTGGGAGAGTCCGACCACACTCGGCATCGCGTAGCGCTCCGGTCCGAGCGATACCGCCGCCTCGATCCGCGTGCCCCGCATCACCCGCGCCCCCGCCGACGGATCGGTGGCGACGACCTGACCGCGCGCGATCGTCTCGTGGTAGGTCTCCTCGAACCGGATCTCCAGCCCTGACTTGGAGGCGACCTGTTCGGCTTCGACCTTGCTCAGCGTGGCCAGGGCGGGTGTGGAGGTGAAGCGGCCCTCGAGCAGGTACCACCCGGCCAGGGCGGCGACCGCGGTGAGCAGGAGCACGAGCAGGAAGGCGAGCCAGCCGCGACGACGCTTCCGGGACTGGCGGACGCGCTGCGCCGCCACCCGCTCCGCCCCCAGCCGCTCTGCCGAGACCCCCGCTGCCGAGCCCCCGCCGCCGACGAATGGCCGCCTACGACCTGGGCGCCCGACGTACCGCCACGTGCTGATCCGCCCGACCGACCGGGGGTGGTGCGTAAGAGCCGCCGGGCCGGTAGGGGATCGGCGGCGGGGCGTCCAGCACCGTGGGCGGTGTGGACTGCCGTACGGGACCGGCCGAGGCCGCCGACCCGCCCAGGACCGCGCGTACGGGCTGGGTCAGTTCGGCGTCGGCGTTCCGGCCGCTGAGATCCTCGGTCAGCTCGATGTCGTCGCGCGCCCCACCTTCCAGCGCCGCCCGCACCCGGCGTACGTCGGCGAGCAGCGCCTTCGCGTCCCGCGGCCGCGCGCTGGGCTCCCGGGAGGTGGCCCGTGCGACCAACGCGTCGAGGTAGCGGGGGACCGGGCCGGCGTTGGGGAAGGTCGACGGCGGGGGTACGTCGGTGTGCACGTGCGCGTACGCCACCTGGATCGGCGTTTCCCCGGTGTGCGGCTTCATCCCGGTGAGCAGCTCGAACAGCACCACCCCGGCGCTGTAGACGTCGGAGCGCGCGTCCGAGCGCCCCGACACCACCAGCTCCGGGGGCAGGTAGGACACGGTCCCGATCAACAACCCCTGGGTCGCGGTCGAGGTCTGGGAGGAGATCGCCTTGGCCAGGCCGAAGTCGGCGACCTTGATCTGGCCGCGCCGGCTGATCAGGACGTTCTCCGGCTTGACGTCGCGGTGCACCAGTCCGGCGTCGTGCGCCGAGGCGAGCGCGGCCAGGACCGGCTCGATCAGCGCCAGCGCGCGGGCCGGGTGCAGCGGCGCCTCGGCGCTGATCACGTCCCGCAGCGTCTTGCCCTCCACGTACTCCATCACGATGTAGGGCCGGCTGCCGTGGCTGTCGATGACGTCGGCGCCCTGGTCGAAGACCGAGACCACGTTGGGGTGGGAGAGCCGCGCCGCCGCGCGGGCCTCGCGGTCGAACCTGCGTGCGAACTCCGCGTCGTCGCCGAGACCGACGTGCATCACCTTCACCGCGACCGTACGGGTCAGCCGGGTGTCCACGGCACGGTAGACCGTGGCCATGCCGCCGCGGGCAAGTCGCTCGGCGATCTGATAGCGACCGTCCAGCAGCCGACCCACCAGGGGGTCGCCAACTGCTGTCGTCGTCAAGCTAGCTCCAAACACGGTGGGGAAGGTGGCCGTGCTGGCCGTCGGATCGACTATAGAAGTGATCTCGTACGGGTCGGTCCTCGGCGCGCCGTGGGTTGCGGTTTGATCACGACCGGGCCAGACCGGCACCGGCCAGGTCGCATCCGCGCCGGGGTCGAGCGGAAACGGCGCCCGAGGCGTCCTCCCCGCTGCGCTAGCCCCGCCCGATTCTTCCCGCACGAGACGAGGATGCCTCAGCGTGGTGTCGAACCGGAATCCGTCCGGCGCGCCGGGCCAGCCGACCCGCCGCGACCGCGTGCCGCATCGCCTCAGCCATCCGTACGGGGTCCTCGGCCCGGGTCACCGCGGAAGCCAGCAGTACGGCGTCGCAGCCCAGTTCGAGAGCCAGCGCGGCATCGGACGCGGTGCCGATGCCGGCGTCCAGCACGACCGGTACGGTGGCGCGCTCCACGATGAGCTCGATGTTGTGCGGGTTGCGGATGCCCAGACCGGAGCCGATCGGGGCGCCCAGCGGCATCACCGCCGCACACCCGGCGTCGGCGAGCTTGCGGGCCAGCACCGGGTCGTCGTTGGTGTAGGGCAGGACCACGAAGCCGTCCGCGACCAGGATCTCGGCCGCCTCCAGGGTCTCGATCGGATCGGGCAGCAGGGTGTGCTCGTCGGCGATCACCTCCAGCTTCACCCAGGACGTCTCCAGCGCCTCGCGGGCGAGCCGGGCGGTCAGCACCGCCTCGGCGGCGGTGTAGCAGCCCGCGGTATTGGGCAGCACGGCGATGCCGAGCCGGTCGAGCACGTCGAGAACCGAGCCCGGAGCGTCGGGGGAGATCCGCCGCATCGCCACCGTGGTCAGCTCGGTGCCGGACGCGATCAGGGCGGCCTCCAGCACACCGAGGCTCGGCGCGCCGCCGGTGCCCATGATGAGCCGCGACCCGAAGGTGCGACCGGCGATCACCAGCGGATCCCCGATGAAGTCAGCCACCCTGCACCGCCGTCACGATCTCCACCCGGGCTCCCTCGGTCAGCTCCACCTCGGCCAGGCGGCTGCGCGGCACTACCTCACCGTCCAGGGCCACCGCGATGCCGCGGGGCAGCGGCCGAGCCGACGGGCAGGTCGAGCACCTCGGCCAGTCGGGTCGCCGATGCCACCTCACGCGGCTGTCCGTTCACCTGCACGATCATCGGGCACCCACCGGCACGGGAGCGAACCGGTCGAGCCCGAACGGTGCGGCCACCGGGTCCAGCACGCCGGTCAGCACCAGTTCGCTGGTCAGCTCGGCCGTCACCGGGGTGAGCAGCACCCCGTTGCGGTGGTGGCCGGTCGCCAGCACCAGCCCGGCCAGGTCGCAGCCGCCCAGGATGGGGGCGTTGTCGGGAGTCCCCGGGCGCCAGCCGACCGAGGTCTCGGCCAGCGCGTACTCCGCCGTGATGGGCAGCACCGCCCGCGCGTCGCGGAGGAGCTCGTACACCCCGCCCGCGGTGACCCGGCCGTCGAAGCCCTGTTCCTCCACCGTGGCGCCGACCACGACCTCGCGGCCGCTGTCGCGCGGGACCAGGTAGATCTCCGCACCGTGGACGTAGGCCCGTACGGTCAGGCTCGGCGGGGGCATCCGACCGGGGTCGAGGCGAAGGATCTGGCCCTTGACGGGCCGTACCGGGAGGTCCGGTACGCCGCTCAGCTGCCGCGCCCAGGCGCCGTTGGCGAGTACCGCGTGCGGTGCTGCGATCGAGCGACCGTCGGCCAGTTGTACCCCGGTGACCCGGTGGTCCTGGCTCAGCACGCCGTGCGCGAAACCCTCGACCTCGCGTACGCCGGCGCGCCGTCCGGCTTCGATCAGCGCCCGCCAGAGCAGCCGGTTGTCGATGCTCCAGTCGCCCTCGACCAGCAGCCCCGAGCGCACGGCCGGCGCGAGCTGCGGCTCGAAGCGCCGACATTCGCGTCCGGTCAACCGCTCGGCGGGCAGGCCCAAGCGGGCGAAGAAGTCGGCGTAGCCGGCCAGCTGGGCGGTGTCGTCGGCGTCGCAGGCGACGGACAGGGTCGGCGTGGCCCGCAGGCCCGCGGGCAGTCCGCTGGCCTGCTCCAGCTCGGCGACGAAGCCCGGGTAGCGCTCCATCGAGGCGAGATTGAGGGCGAGCAGCGCCTGCTCGGTGAACGCGGCTTCGGTGATCGGCGCCAGCATCCCGGCGGCCACCCGGGAGGCGGCGGCGGCGCGCTCACCGGTCACCAGAGCCACGTCGCAGCCGGCCTGGGCCAACCGCCAGGCGGTCGCGCTGCCGATCAGTCCGCCACCGATCACCACGACGTCCGCGGCCCCAGAACTCACCGGGTCAGTCTAGGCAGGCCGATCCGCTCGGCCAGCAGGTTGAAGCCTGGAGCCGATCAGCCCCCGTCCGCTCCGACGCCGGTAAGCCCCGACGCCCGGAGGCCCGGAAGCCGGAAGGCGCGCACGGTGGAGCGGTCTATCGGCGTAGCGGCGCCCGGTGTGAGGATGAGGTGTGCTGGAACTGGGCCTGACGACCTTCGCTGAGATCACCGACCCAGCGGTTTCGGCCGGGGATCGGCTGCGGCAGGTGGTGGCCGAGGCCGTGCTGGCCGACGAACTCGGTCTGGACGTCTACGGCATCGGCGAGCACCACCGCGCGGACATGGCAGCGTCGGCGCCGGAGATCGTGCTGGCCGCGATCGCCGGCGCGACGCGGCGGATCAGGCTGTCCAGTGCGGTCACCGTGCTCAGCTCGGCCGATCCGGTGCGCGCGTTCCAGAACTTCGTCACCCTCGACCTGGTCTCCGGCGGCCGGGCGGAGCTGATGGCCGGACGGGGGTCCTTCACCGAGTCCTTCCCGCTGTTCGGCTACTCGCTGTCGGACTATGACGACCTGTTCGCCGAGAAGCTGGACCTGCTGCTGGCCCTGCGGGCCGGCGGTCCGGTGACCTGGCAGGGCCGCTTCCGGGCGCCCCTGGAGGGCGTCACGGTGCATCCGCAGCAGGAACGGCCGCTGTCGGTCTGGATCGCGGTCGGCGGGACGCCCAACTCCGTCGTACGCGCCGGCACCCTCGGCCTGCCGATGGCGCTGGCCATCATCGGTGGCCAGCCCGCGGCGTTCGCGCCCACACGCCGATCTGTACCGGCGCGCGCTGGCGTACGCGGAGCAGGACCCGGCGACCCCGCTCGCGGTCCACGCGCACGGCTACGTCTTCGACGACGAGCGGACCGCGCGCGAGGAGTTCCTGCCCGCGTACCGGGCCACCTTCGCCAAGATCGGCCGGGAGCGCGGCTGGCCGCCGATGTCGGACGCGGCCGTCGAAGCGCTGATCTCCCCCGACGGCGCGCTGTTCTTCGGGCGCCCGGAGGCCGTGGCGGAGAAGATCCTGCTGACGCGTGAGCTGCTCGGCATCGACCGCTTCGAATTGCACGTCTCGCACGTGGACCACGCGCGGACGATGCGCTCGATCGAGCTGTTCGGCAGCCAGGTCGCGCCCCTGGTCCGGCAGGCCGTCGGTGGCCCCCCGGTGGACGGCGTCTAGATCCGTCTAGATCGCGCCCGCAGCTGGTCCCGGCCGAGGCGGCACAATGGGTCCGTGACTGCTCTGATGGGGTGTCGGTGACTGCGCTGATGGGCCTCGCCTCGCGACTGCGGCTGGCCCGGCTCTACCTGTGCACCGACGCGCGCGAACAGCAGGGCGACCTGCCGCGGTTCCTGGAGGCGGCGTTCGCCGGCGGAGTGGACATCCTGCAGATCCGGCAGAAGCAGCTGCCGGCCGAGGACGAGCTGGCCGCACTGGGAGCCGCACGGGCAGCGGCCCGCCCGTACCAGGGCATCGTCTGCGTCAACGACTCCGCGGAGCTGGCCGAGCGCTTCTCCTCCGACATGCTGCACCTGGGGCAGACCGACGGGCCGGCGCGCCCGGCTCGCCGCAAGCTGCACCAGTGGGCCATCCTCGGCCGCTCGACCCACTCGCCTGAGCAGGTCGACCAGGCCATCGCGGACCCTGACGTCGACTACTTCTGCGTCGGCCCGGTCTACTCGACCTCCACCAAGCCCGACTACCCACCGGTCGGCCTGGACCTGGTGCGCTACGCCGCCGAACGGGCGCCCGTCGCGGCGGTCGAGTCCAAACCCTGGTTCGCCATCGGCGGCATCGACGAGGACAACCTCGACCAGGTCATCGAGGCCGGCGCACGGCGGGTCTGCGTGGTCCGCGCGATCACCCTGGCCGACGATCCGCAGGCGGCGGCCCACCGGCTCCGGGGGCGGCTGCGCGAGGCGTGGCAGGCCGATCCGGAGATGGAGCGCTACACGTTCCGGGCCCTCTCGCTCGGATGAGGGTGCGCGGGTGAGGGTGCTCGAGCGAGGGGTGCTCGAGTGAGCGGCCGGCCGGATGAGGGGCCGCTCAGGTCGAGGGGCCGCTCGGCCTGGGCGGTGGTCGGCAGCGTGCTCCTCGCCCTCATCGTCGGCCTGGTCTGGCTGGTCGCCGACCGGCCGGCCCCGGCGGAGCCCGAGCAGCGCGATCCCGAGACCGGCCTGGCCTACGTCGCGCTCGCGTCGCTGCCGGTGCAGGCGCGGCAGACGGTGGCGCTGATCGATGCGGGCGGGCCGTTCCCGTACGCCAAGGACGGCGCGGTCTTCGGCAACCGGGAGGAGCTGCTGCCGGCCCGGGCACAGGGTTTCTACCGGGAGTACACCGTGCCGACGCCAGGCGAGGGCGACCGCGGAGCGCGGCGGATCGTGACCGGCGACGGCGACCGGCAGCTGTTCTACACCGCCGACCACTACGCCAGCTTCGTCCGGGTGCGCCGATGAGGCCGACCAGTCCCCTCACCGACGGGACGCTCACTCCCGGCGTCTACCGGATCCTCGGCGAGCCGGCGCCGATCATGGAGACCCTGGCGGCGGTCGGTTGGCGGGCGGTGTCGGTGGTCGCGCCGGAGAGCCTCGACGCGTTCTACGACCAGCTGAGCGTCGCGCTGCAGTTCCCGCCCTACTTCGGCCGCAACCTCGACGCGCTCTGGGACAGTCTCGGCGACCTCACCCGGCCGACCGCAGTCGTGATGACGGAATGGACCCGCTTCGCGGCTCGCTGTCCCCGCGACTGGCGCCGGGTGCTGCGCGTGCTGGAGGACCGCTGTGACGGAGAGCCGGCCTTCGCGGTCATCCTGACCTGACCTGACCCGCCCTCTCCCCTTCCCCTCCCCCTTCCCCTCCCGCTTCCCCTCCCGAAACTGTCGCCAGACGACACTGAATCGACAGATTGTTCGTCGTTCGCCGACAGTTTCGGGGAAGGGGGTGCGGGCCGGGTTGCGCGGGGGAAGGGGGTGCGGGCCGGTGGGGGAGGGGGTGCGGGGGAAGGGGGTGCGGGCGCGGGGTCAGAAGTCGCGGCGTACGGCGGCGTCGGCCAGGGCGGTCAGTCCGGCGCGGCCCTCGTCGGTGATGTCGGCGTCGCGGAGCGCCCGCATGGCGCGGTCGTACCCCTCGCTGATCATCGACTCCACGGCGTCGCGGGCGCCGGTGGAGGTGATCACCTCCTGGAGTTGAGCGACCCCGTCGGCGTCCAGCGACGCGTCGCCGAGTCGGCTGACCAGCAGCTTGCGCTCGGCTTCCCCGGCGTGGGCGTACGCGTGGGCGACCAGCACCGTCCGTTTGCCCTCCCGCAGGTCATCGCCGGTCGGCTTGCCGGTCAGCTGGGGGTCGCCGAACACCCCGAGCAGGTCGTCGCGGAACTGGAAGGCCCGGCCCAGCGGTGACCCGTACGCGCCGAGGGCGAAATAGACCTGGTCGTCGGCCCGGCCGAGGGAGGCCCCCATCTGACTCGGTCGCTGGACCGTGTAGCGGGCCGACTTGTACTCCACCACGCGGCTGGCGTCGTCCAGGGACAGCTCGATCGCCGGACGCAGGGACCCGATGGCGGGCGCCCGCTGGCGCAGCGGGTGCGCCTGGGCGACCATGTCGAGGTACTGACCGCAGGTCACCTCGGTCCGCATCGCCTCCACGATCGGCAGGGCGCGTTCCAGCGCCGACGGGTCGACGCCCGAACCCTGCAGCATCTGCACCGACCACATGACCAACAGGTCTCCGAGCAGGATGGCGCCGGCCTTGCCGAAGGCGAGCGACTCGCCGAGCCAGCCGGCGTTCGCGTGCAGCGCCTCGAACTGCCGGTGGGCGGCGGGTCGCCCCCGGCGGAGGTCGGAGGAGTCCATCACGTCGTCGTGCACCAGTGCGCTCACGTGCAGCACGTCGAGGCTGGCGGCGGCCTTCAGCAGCGGCTTCAGCTCCGCCGACGACGGCAGGCCGGCTGCGGCCACGTACCCCCACATGCAGAAGGCGGGGCGGATCCGCTTGCCGCCACTCAGCAGTTGGGAGGCCATCAGGTGCACCGGCACCAGCTCCGAACCCATCGAGTCCAGGACCGAGGACTGCTCGCCGAGAAAGACGTTGATCTCGGCCGAGATGGCCTCGCGGAACGGCTGACTCAGCGGGCTTGCCGGATCCAGAACGGCGTTGGCGTCCGCCGCGGGCTGGTAGGTGACCACATGGTGAGCCTACGGAGCCGCTGAAGGGAGCTGACCTAGGGTATTCGTATGCCGAGTGGCCCAGGCGTGTCGCGAGGCTCGACGAGTCAGACCTACCTCAGCCGCCGGCCCGACCCCACGATCGCGCAGTTGCTGGCCGACGGTGGCCGGCCGCTGTTCTCCTTCGAGTTCTTCCCGCCCAAGGACGAGGTCGCAGCAGCGCCAGCTGTGGCAGACGGTGCGGGAGCTGGAGTCGCTCGGCCCGGACTTCATCTCGGTCACCTACGGGGCCAGCGGGTCGACGAGGGACCGCACCATCCGCGCCACGGAGGCGATCGCCCAGCACACGACGATGCGCTCGATGGCCCACCTCACCTGTGCGAGCCAGAGTCGCGACCAACTGCGGCGGGTGATCGGCTCGTACGCGGCCGCGGGCGTGCGGCACGTGCTGGCCATCCGAGGCGACATGCCCGGCGGTCCGCGGGTGCCCTGGGAGCCGCATCCCGACGGCCTGCGGAACGCCACCGAACTGGTCGCTCTGGTTCGCGAGCTGGGCGACTTCTGTGTCGGTGTCGCGGCCTTCCCCGACCCTCATCCGGAGCAGAGTGACCCCGATCTGGACGCCCGGCTGCTGGTGGACAAGGCCCGGGCCGGCGCGAGTTTCGCGATCACGCAGCTGTTCTTCCGCGCCGCCGACTACTTCGCCCTGGTCGCCCGGGTCCGGGCGCTCGGCTGCGAGCTGCCGATCCTCCCCGGGATCATGCCCATCACCAACCTGCGCCAGGTGGCTCGGTTCGCCGACCTCTCCGGAGCCGCCCTCCCGGGCGACGTGGTCGAACGGGTGCAGGCGGTGGCCGACGACGACGACCGGGTACGCCGGGTCGGGATCGAGATCGCCACGGAACTGGCGGAGGATCTGCTCTCCGGCGGAGCGCCGGGCCTGCACTTCTTCACCCAGAACCGCTCGCGGGCTACTCGAGAGATCTACGCCAACCTGCATCAGGCGCGGCGTCGAGGGTGACCAGCCGCTGGGTCGGCCGGGTCAACGCCACGTAGAGCGAGCGGATTCCGCCGGGCGACTCCTCGACGATCCGGTCGGGGGTGACCACGAGCACCGCGTCGTACTCCAGACCCTTGGACTGCAGCGATGTCACCACGGCCACCCGGCTGGCGCCGGACAGACGCGGCGCCGTCCAGTGTCGCCGCGACGTCGTCCCGGCTCGACGGCGGGCAGATCACCCCGACCGTGCCGACGACCTCGTCGAGCAGCTCGCGGACCAGGGTCGCCACGTCCGCCTGGAGCCGGTCGGGTGCCGCGACGAGGAGCCGGGGCTCGACCCCGGTGGAGCGGACGGCGGCCGGAAGGTCCGCGTCCGGGAAGCTGCCGACGACGACCCGCGCGGCCAGCTCGAAGACTTCCGAAGGGCTGCGGTAGTTGGTGCTCATCCGGAACCGGCGTACCGGCGCGGTTCCGACGATGTCGTTGATGGCCCGGTTGGCCTCGTCCGGATCGTGCCAGGAGCTCTGCGCGGGGTCGCCGACGATGGTCCAGCTGGCGCCCGCGCCGCGGCGCCGCAGCATCCGCCACTGCATGGGGGTGATGTCTTGGGCCTCGTCGACCAGGACGTGCGCGTACGTGTCGTGCGGCTCGTCGAAGGGGTCGACCTCTCGGGGGGGCGACAACCGGTCCGCGGTGGTGACGACCTCGCTGAACTCCTCGTCCAACTCGATGAACAGCGGGATCGAGGTGTCCTCGTCCGGCGGCACCGGACCCAGCACGTGCACCAGTTCGTCGAGCAGCGCGCCGTCGGCTGCGGTCCACTCCGGCGTCGCTCCCGGCGGCACCCGGTAGCTGGCGCTGACCACTTCACACTCGGCGTTGGACAACACCGAGCCGGACAGCCTCTTGAGCAGGTCGGCGTCGGCGAGCCGGGCCAGGGCGACCGGCGCGCTCATGGTCGGCCACCAGGCGTTGCAGAACATGCGGAAGGCCGCCAGGTCAGCGACGGTGTCGTCGAAGCTGTCGCGGTCGGGCTCGGGGCTGCCCTCGAAGTCGTCGCCGCTCCGGGCGACCCGCCAGAGCGCGTTCAGCAACGCCTTCTCGGCGGCCGCCCGCCCGGTGTTCAACGGGTGGTGGCCGAGGACCTCGGCGCGAATGGTCGCCAGGATGCGGGCGGGTAGCACGAGGACCTGCCCGCGTACGGTCACCCGCAGCTCCAGCGGCACCGATTGGGGCGGCTCGTGGGTGAGACGGCGGAGGACCCTGACCATGCGCAGGCTGCCCTTGGCCGCGGCCGTGGCGGCGTCGTCGGTGCGGTCGCCCTTGATGCGGACCACGTCGGAGGCCACCGCCCCGATGGAGCGCAGGGTGACCGCTTCCTCGCCGAGGGAGGGCAACACCCGCTCGATGTAGTTCATGAACACCCGGCTCGGCCCGACCACCAGCACCCCGCCGGACTCGAAGCGACGCCGGTTGGAGTAGAGCAGGTACGCGGCGCGGTGCAGCGCCACCACCGTCTTGCCGGTGCCGGGACCGCCGGAGATCATGGTGAAGCCCTGATGCGGCGCCCGGATCGCCACATCCTGCTCGACCTGGATGGTGGCGACGATGTCGCGCATGGTGTGGCCGCGGGCCCTGGTCAGCGCGGCCATCAGGGCGCCCTCACCGATGACGACGAGGTCCGAACCGTGGTCGGAGTCCAGCAGGTCGTCCTCGATACCGACGACCTGGTCGCCGCGGCAGCGGAGCACCCGACGCCGGATCACCATCATCGGGTTGGTGGGCGTCGCGCGGTAGAAGGGCTCGGCGGCCGGTGCCCGCCAGTCGATGACCAGCGGCTCGTAGTCGTCGTCGCGTACGCCGATCCGCCCGACGTAGCGCACCTCGCTGTCGGTGCGGTCGAGACGGCCGAAGACCAGGCCCTCGTGCTCGGCGTCGAGGATCGCGAGCCGCTTGGCCGCCTGGAACGCGAAGACGTCGCGCTCGTACAGACCGGTCCCGTCCTCCTCGCGGACGAAGGAGCCCCGGTCGGACTGGTAGAGGGAGCGGCCGGCGCGCGCTACCTGTTGTGCCGACCTGGTCGCTTCGGCAAGGCGGCCGTAGACCAGATCGACGTGCGCCTGCTCCACGGCCAACTCCAGCTCCAGCGTGCCGGCTTTCGACCCGTTCGCGGCGTCGGAGCTGGCCCGTCGAACTGGCCCGGTCGGAACTGGCCCGGTCGGAACTGGCCCGGTCGGAACTGGCACGGTCGGAGGTCGCACCGTCGGAACTCGCCTGGTGGGAACTCATGGCGCTCTGCGCGTCGGACAAGAAGGGTGATTCCTTCCAGAGGAAACGAACATCTGAGTATAGGTGAGGTATGGGTCGGGCGGGAAAGCCTGCCCGAGCCCGGGTGATGCCGGCCGGTGTCGGTCCCTCAGGCCGGCCGGAGGTAGCCGTCGCAGGCGTAGCTGGCGAGCGCGCCGGACAGCACCACCGCCGAGGGGCCCGGTCCGCCCGGTGAGCAGGGTCCCGCCAGGAACAGGCCGTCCAGTTCGGTGCTCACCCGCGGCCGGCGCAGCCAACTGCCCAGGCCGTGCCAAGCCACCCCGTACGCCGGGTCGGGCCGGCCGGCGGCGAAGTCGTGGGTGCTGGTCGTCGCCGCTCGGACGTAGCGCACGGTCGGCACCCCGGCGGGGTCGAGGACGACGTGCTCGGCCGGTCCAGCGGCGGGGTGCGGTGGGACGGTGGCCGCGGTCACCCGATGGGTGATGACGGGGGCGAGCGCCGGGGCCAGGCGGCGCAGGTCGCGGCGGGTGCGGCGCAGTGCCGTACGCGGAACCAGCTCGCCGACGACGCGCCACGGGTCGATGGTGCACACCACCGCCGCCGCCGCGACGGCCCCGGAGTCGGTGTGGACGGCGGCGGCCCGCCCGTCACGGACCTCGATCAGGCGGACGGCGACACCGGTGCGCACGCTGACCTTGCGCAGCTGCAGCCGGGCCGCCAGCGCGTCGACGAGAACCGAGGACCGGCGGGTGTCCGCAGCGTGGCGTTCGGCCGTGGGCACGATCTGCCAGCGGCCGAAGGTGCGATGGACCGCGAGTTCGACCGCGGCCAGGGCGGGGGTGCGCTCCGGCACGGATCCGGCGCGGTAGGCCAGACTGCGCAGGAGCGCGCCGAGCTGTGGGTGCTGGAGCTGCGTGGCGAGGTCGGCGACGGTGAGCCGGCCGAGCAGACGCGCGCGTACGGTCCGGGTCAGCGGGCGCCGGGCCGGCAGTTCCGCCTCGAGCCCGAGGGGGCGCAGAGCCTGCCACACGTCGACCAGGCGGTCGAGCAGGTCGCGCCAGCGGTCGGCGACAGCCCGCCCGTACGCCGCGGTGAGCACGCCGTACTGCTCGCCCCGGTCGGTCGGCAGCGCGAGTTCGGTGCCGTCGGCGAAGGTGATCGCGGCCGGCGGGGCCGGCTCCAGGGCATAGCCCATCCGGGCCAGCTCCGCCTCCAGCGGCCGACCGCTCTTGCGGAACAGGTCACGCCACGGCGCCGGGAAGCTGATCGCCGAGGGTGCCCCGTCCACCAGAGGGCCGTCCGCCGGCCGATCCACCGGCGAGGGGTCACCCAGCGCGAGGTGAGCCACCCGGCCAGCGGCGGCCAGCGGCCGCGGGGCCCAGGTGCCGCCCAGCGCGTCGGACTGCTCGTACAGCTCGACCCGGTGACCCAGCTTGGCCAGCCGTGCGGCGGCGGCCAACCCCGCCAGACCGCCGCCGATGACCACGACCGGATCACTCATCGGGCGCGGTCCGGCTCATGTGAGGCAGCGTAGGCGACACCTGCGACGCTGGGCGGCATGAGCGAGACCGACGCCGGCCCCCAGGTCGCGATCACGTACTGCACCCAATGTCGCTGGCTGCTGCGCGCTACCTGGCTCGCCGGTGAATTGCTGACCTCCTTCACGACCGACCTGGGCGAGGTGTGCCTGCGGCCCGGCACGGGTGGGGTGTTCACCGTCCACGTGGACGGCGAACTGGTGTGGGACCGCAAGGCTGACGGAGGCTTCCCCGATCTCGGCCACTGAAGCGATTGGTGCGGGATCGGGTTGCTCCCGGCCGCGATCTGGGACACACCGACCGGGTCGCTGCCGACCCGACCGGCCCCGCTGACCCGACCGGCCCCGCTGACCCGACCGGCCCCGCTGATCCGACCGGCTGAGGCGCCCTACGCTGTGGGGGTGCCTGACCTGGAGCATGTGGACGAGAGCTGGAACGCCGCGCTGTGTGTAGTCGCTCACCCCGACGACCTCGAGTTCGGGGCGTCGGCCGCGGTCGCCCGCTGGACCGACGCGGGTAAGACCGTGACGTACGCGATGGTCACCAGCGGGGAGGCCGGCATCGACGGGATGGACCCCGAGAGGCCCGCCGGGTGCGGGAGGCGGAACAGGTCGAGTCCGGCCGCATCGTCGGGGTGGACACGGTGGAGTTCCTGCGCCTGGCCGACGGCGTGCTGGAGTACGGCGTGCCGCTGCGCCGGGCCATCTGCGCGGTCGTCCGCGCGCACCGGCCGGACATCGTGATCACCAACAACTTCCGGGACACCTGGGGTGGCAGCACGCTGAACCAGGCCGACCACATCGCCACCGGCCGGGCGACCCTCGACGCGGTCCGCGACGCCGGCAACCGGTGGGTGTTCCGGGAGCAGATCGAGGTGGACGGGCTGCAGCCCTGGGGCGGAGTGAGGCAGGTCTGGGCCGCCTCGTCGCCTGACTCGCGCCACGCCGTGGAGGTGACCGACACGTTCCCGCGCGCGGTCGCGTCCCTTGCTGCCCACCAGGCCTATATCGACGGGCTCGGGTGGGAGTCGTTCGACCCCGAGGAGTTCCTGGAGGGCGGCGCGCGCCAGGCCGGCACCCGCCTCGGCGTGCCGATGGCCGTCCCCTTCGAGGTGTTCGGCATGGGCTGGGGCGAGTAGTGCGAACTCCGCCCGCGTTGCGCGGGCCTGTTGCCCGACGACGCTCCCGTGAGCAGGGCGACCCGCTGCGTGCTGGTCATCTCGCGCCCGGCGTCTCGTGCCGGTCAGCGCGTTCCTCGTCTGCGGCAGGCCGCGTCTCCAGCGCACCCAGCGCCTGGGCCACCACCACCGCGGCAGCGGCTGACCACGCCTGCGGCCGGCAGGACATCGGGTACGGGACCGGCCGGCCCTCGCCGCTCCACAACTCGGGCAGCCGCTGGTCGAAGGCGACCGAGGCGCGCAGCAGGCCCTCGATGAGCCCTCCTGCCCGCTCGGCCAGCCCCGCCCGGACCAGGCCGGCGATGACGATCGCCGTGTCGTGCGGCCAGACCGAACCGCAGTGATAGCTGAGCGGGGCGTACGCGGCGTCGGTGTCGGCCATCGTGCGCAACCCGAGTCCGGAGTCGAGCGCCGGTCCGCAGACCTGCCGCGCCACGATCGCCTCTTCCTCGGCGTTCAGGATGCCGGTCCCGAGCAGGTGGCCGATGTTGCTGCTGAGCGCGTCGGCCTGCCGCTTCTCCCCGTCCAGTGCCAGGGCGGGGTAGCGGTCCTCGCCACGGCCGCACCAGAAGGTTGCTCGGAACCGCTCGGCCAACTCGCCCGCCCAATCCCGCAGCCGTCCGGCCCCTGGCCGGTCGAACGCCTCCAGCAGGGTGGCGCCGGACATCGCGGCCTCGTACGCGTAGCCCTGAACCTCACACAGGGCGACCGCTCCCTCCGCGATCCGCCCGTCGCGGAAGCGGACCGCATCGGCCGAGTCCTTCCAACCCTGGTTGGCCAGGCCGTGGCCGGTGCGGTCGAGGTACTCCAGGAAGCCGTCGCCGTCCGCGTCGCCGGAGTCGAGCAGCCAGCCGAGCGCCGCTTCCAGGGCCGGCAGCAACGCCCGTACGTCATGGTCGGGCAGGCCCGCACGCCACGCGTCATGCAGCAGGCAGATCCACAGCGGGGTGGCGTCGATGGTGCCGTAGTAGACCGGTGGCAGCGTGGTGTCGCCGAAGCTGTACTCGCCGCGGCGTACCTCGTGCAGGATCTTGCCGGGTTCCTCCGCGGCCGCCGCGTCGATCCGGGTGCCCTGACGCCGGGCGAGGGTCCGCAGCGTGCCCAGCGCCGGAGCGAGATCCAGCGGCAGCACCATCCGGGCGGCCCACAGGCTGTCGCGCCCGAACAAGGTGAGGTACCACGGCGCACCGGCCGCGAAGAAGCGTGTCGTCGGGGGCGTCCGGGGTGGCCATCCGCAGGCCGTTGAGGTCCTCGACGGAGCGGGCCAGCCACGGAGCCAGCCGATGGTCCGCGCCCGGTTTGAGTGCGGGCACCGCCAGCGGCGGCGTACGCGCAGCCACCACCGCGCCGCCGGTGTCGGCGACCGTCAGCTCCCAGCCGAGGACCAACGCGCCGTGCGCGGGCACGGTGACCGCCGCCCAGGTCAGACTCAGCACCGACCCGGCGACGGTGAGCTCAGCGCCGGGAGCTCGTACGGTCGCAGTGACGTCCGCCGTGGCCAGGGTCCTCGGCCTGCGCCGTCGCCCCAGCTGAGCGTCTCGTCGACCGGATCAGGGAGGGGGAGCGGCTCGCTGGCCGCCCCGACCTTCAGCACCTCCATGGGCGCGAGGTCCGAGCTCAGCTCGACCACCACCCGGACCCGGACCGGCTCGGCCAGCACGGAGGAGATCCGCAGGGCCTCGTGCACGCTGCCGGCCTTCACCTCGCGGTCGTGGTCCAGCCGGACCTGGGGGTCCGCGCTGGCGCCCAGCCCGGCCCCGACGTGCCGGAGCAGCGAGGTGAAGGTGGCCCGGGAGCCGTCGATGCGGGTGGCGATGTGTTCGCCCTGCCGGCCGTCGACGCGTACGCGGAGGGCGCTGACCACCCGCACGTCGGCGTGGATGACCCCCTGTGCGCTCGGTGCCTCCCCGTGAGCCTCGACGCTGCCGTCACGGCCCGACAGCACCTGGGTCGGGGCGGAACAGACGGTCACCAGGTCGTGCAGGAGAGGCTGATGCGGCTGGGGCACCGGTTCAGGCTAGCGAGGCCGCGGTCTGGCACGGTCGCGGTCTGGCACGGTCGCGACACGCCGACCCTTGACGAGGTGTCGGTGGCTGGGTGTAGGTTGATCCATGTTCGAACAGGCGTTCTAAATCACCTGGCCGCGGCTCACCCCGTACCGGTCCTTGGGACACGCCGTGCGCGGACGTCCGGTGCGTGTTCGCGGCACGCACTCCAGGCTTGCTCCGGTGCGGGCGGATCTCGACCCCCGCCCGTACCGGGGCGCCTAACCGGGTCGGGTTCCTCTGCCCCGATCTCCGGAAGGCCCGAGCCATGCCCAATATGCTGCCCAATACGCGCCTGCGCGACGACCTGCTGCGCGCTCGAGCCGCCGTGTTCGAAGCTGAACTGCTCACGCGGCCCAGTGAGAAGTATCTGGCCGCACATCTCGCCGCGCTGCGGATCGCCGCGATCGTGCTGGCCGTCCGCACCCATCCCGCCACCGCCGCGCACCGGGACCGGCCGAAGAACGCGTGGCGACTGGTCACCACCGTCGCGCCGGAGTTCGCCGAGTGGGCTGCCTTCTTCGCCGCCACCGAGGGCAAGCGGGACGCCGTACGCGCCGGTGCCACCTCGATCGTGAGTCCTCGGGAGGCCGACGACCTGGTGCGCGATGCGCTGGCGTTCCTGGCGGTGGTCGAGCGGTCGGTGGAGCGGATCGATGGCACACCGGAACGGCTGCGCTCGACGCCTGGCTGAGGCTTGCTCCGAGCACGGTGCACCTGTGCCGACCGAGCCTCGCGCCGTTGGCGAGACGCGCTGGGCTCTGCGTTGCACAGGTTCCTGGTGGATTGCACAGGTTGCAACCCGCGCAATGCACCAGGAACCCACGTATACGTAGGTTCCCGCGAGTGGGGGCCGGGGGTGGGGAGGGAGCGGCTACTAGGCTGCCAGCGTGACGAGGCGATCGGTGACGCACGCCTTCCTGCTCGATCTGCTGCGCAGCCAACTGGCCGACCTGGTGCCGGGGGAGTGGCGTCCTCTGGACGTGGTCGATGTGGGCGGAGGTACGGGCGGGCTGGCGCTTCCGCTGGCGACCGACGGCCATGTGGTGGTCGTGGTGGACCCCAGTCCGGACGCGCTCGCCTCGCTCGAGCGGCGTACGGCCGAGGCCGGCCTGAGCGGGCGGCTGCGGGGGTTGCAGGGAGACGCCGCCGGACTCCCGGAGTTGGTCGGAGAGCATGTCGCCGACGTGGTGGTCTGCCACCGGGTGCTCGAGGTGGTCGACAACCCGTCCGAGGCACTCCGGGCCATGCGGCGGGTGCTGCGCCCCGGGGGGGTGCTCAGCCTGCTCGTCGCCCAGCGCCACGCCCAGGTCCTGAGTCAGGCGCTGGCCGGTCACATCGGGCTGGCCCGGCGCACCTTCGCCGACCAGTCCCGCCTCGACTACCACCGGGTCACTGAGTTGGTGACCGCCGCCGGCTTCACCCCGGTGTTCACCCACGGCATCGGAGCGGTCGCCGACCATGTGCCGGAGGCGTTGCTCGATGCCGCCAGCGGCGGATACGCCGAACTCGCCGCCCTGGAGGCCGAGATCAGCCGCGATCCGGTCTTTCGTGCCATGGCTCCGCAGGTGCACGTGTTCGCCCAGGTCACCCGCTCGCGCTGACGGTTCGGGCTCCGTTACCCTGATATCGAACAGGTGATCGATATTATGGTGATCCCGGACCCAGGTGTGTCGGGGCGAGAACGGCTTGGGAGGGGCGCGATGTCGGTGCGAGTGGTGATGCACGTCGACATGGACGCGTTCTACGCCTCGGTCGAGTTGATCCGACGGCCTGAGCTGCGCGGCAAACCGGTCATCGTGGGCGGTTTCCCCCGCGGCGTGGTCCTCTCGGCGACCTACGAAGCCCGGGCCTGTGGGGTCCGGTCGGGCATGCCGTCGGCCCAGGCGCGCCGGCTGGCACCGCGGGCCACCTTCCTGGCGCCCGACTTCGACAGCTACGCCGCCGTGTCCAAAGCCATCGGCGAGGTGTTCCGCTCGGTCAGTGCCGTGGTCGAGTCCGCCTCGATCGACGAGGCATTCCTGGACCTGACCGGTTCGACCCGCATGTTCGGCCCGCCGGCCGAGATCGGTGAGTACGTCCGGGCCGTGGTCGCCGACGAGCAGCACATCACCTGCTCGGTGGGCATCGGCCCGACGAAGTTCGTCGCCAAGGTCGCTTCCCGTGCGGCCAAGCCGGACGGGTTGGTGGAGGTCTGCGCCGACGGCGTGGCGGCGTTCCTCCACCCGCAACCGGTGCTGGCGATGTGGGGCGTGGGCAGGCCGACGGCCGAGAAGTTGCACCACCTGGGCATCGAGACCATCGGGGACCTCGCGGACACGCCTCGCGACGTCCTTCGGCGGGCCTTCGGACCGCACGCCGGAGCCACCCTGGTCGAGTTGGCCTGGGGCCGCGACGGGCGCCGCGTCACCCCGATGACGGCCGAGCGCAGCGTCGGATCCCAGGAGACGCTCGGCCGCGACACCGACGACCCCGGACTGGTCCGGCGGGAGTTGCTGCGGATGGCGGACCGGACGGCCAGCCGGATGCGCCAGCAAGGCATGGTCGGGCGCGTCGTCACCCTGTCGGTGCGTTTCGCCGACTTCGCCGAACTGACCCGATCGGCCACCCTGCGCAGCCACACCGACGTGACCGAGGAGATCTATGTCGAGGCCGCAGCGCTGTACGACCGGCTCGGCCTGGACCGCGCCCGGATCCGCCGGATCGGGGTCCGGGTCGAGCAACTCGTCCGGGCGACCAGCGCTCACCGCCAGCCGCAGCTGACCGATCCGGAGTTCGGATGGCCGGAGGCGGATCGCGCGGTGGACGCGGCCGTCGGGAAGTTCGGTCCGCACGCGGTACGCCGGGCTGTACTCACCAGACGCCCGTAGGGCAGCA
>CAVSDA010000014.1:0-73430 GCA_963726625.1 uncultured Actinomycetota bacterium | reverse complement strand
TCGTACCGGAATGGGTCAACGTTCTCGACTTTCAGACCCGTTTCCCGAGCGCTCTCGCCGTCTAGCAATCACCGTGCTCGGGCCGCGCTACAGGTTGGTCATCTGCTCGGCGGCCTCGTTGTAGCGTCCACCCTGCACGTCGATGGTGGCTGCCGCAGCTGCGATCTCGGCCAGTTCCTCGGCCGAGAGCGTGACCTGAGCGGCGCCGATGTTCTCCTCCAGGCGGTGCGGTTTGCGGGTGCCCGGAATGGGAACGATCCACGGCTTCTGGGCCAGCAGCCAGGCCAGAGCGATCTGACCGGGTGTGGCGCCCTTGCGTTCGGCGATGCCGGCCAGCAGGTCCACCACGGCCTGGTTGTGGGCGATCGCCTCGGGAGTGAACCGCGGGATGGTGCCGCGGATGTCGTTGCCCGCCTCGAAACTGGTCGCGGCGGTGATGGTGCCGGTCAGGAAGCCCTTGCCGAGCGGGCTGTACGGCACGAACCCGATGCCCAGGTCCTCGCAGGCGTCCAGCACCTCCTCCTCGGGACGTCGCCACCACAGCGAGTATTCGCTCTGGACGGCGGTGACGGGCTGGACGGCATGAGCCCGGCGGATCGTCGCGGCCGCCGCCTCCGACAGCCCGAAGTGCTTCACCTTCCCGGCCTCGATGAGTTCCTTGACGGCGCCTGCGACGTCCTCGATGGGCACGTCCGGGTCGACCCGGTGCTGGTAGTAGAGGTCGATGACCTCCACGCCGAGCCGGCGCAGGGAGCCCTCGACCACGCGCTTGATCACCTCGGGTCGGCTGGTGACGCGCCCGCTCGGGGTGCGCGTCTGCTCGTCGATGTCCCAGCCGAACTTGGTGGCGATGACCACCCGGTCCCGGTGCGGAGCGAGCGCTTCGCCGAGCAGTTCCTCGTTGACGTAGGGACCGTAGATCTCGGCGGTGTCGAAGAAGGTGACCCCGCGTTCCACCGCGGTCCGGACCAGCGCGATCATCTCCTGCCGGTCGGGCTGGTCGCTGTAGCCGCCGGTCATGCTCATGCAGCCCAGGCCGATGGCCGAGACCTCCAGTCCGCTGGTCCCCAGGTGTCTCTTGCTCAAGGCAGCCGTGTCCACGTTGGTGCTCCTCTCGTCGCCGCTACCACCTGACGCTAGTCGGCCGGGCCGGCGCGCTGGGAGACCCTCGTAGTACCCCCCGCGCCCGCAGGCGAGCCCAGCCCGAGGATCAGTGCAGCCCGTGGATCAGTGCAGCCCAAGAATCAGTGCAGCCCAAGAATCAGTGCAGCCCGAGGATCAGTGCAGCCCGAGGCCGCGTCGGCCGATGTCGTTGAGCTCCGCGGGCTGGAAGCGGTTCGGCCATGATTCCTCGTAGTTCTCGGCGGGGAAGTCGGCCGGGCTGGCGCCGGCGAGGAAGGCTTCGCGGACGAGGGCGGAGTACGCCTCGTTCTTGGGACACCTCGGTGCGGCGGGGATGTAGATGACGTTGCCCCAGCCCTGCTGATCGGTGACCGGTGCGACGGAGTGGATCATGTCGCAGTGCCACCAGACCGAGTCGCCGGGCTGCACGCTCGGGATCGCGGAGACGGCGCGAAGCAGGATCGCATGGAAGGTGTCGTTGGCGGGGAAGGTGCGGTTCGGCTGGACGGAGCACATGTCGTCCTCGGCCACGTCGGACAGCAGCGGCCGCAGCATCAGGTAGGCCATGGCCTTCGGAATCGGCACGGTGTGCAGGACGCCCTGGTCGTTGGGCATGTCGCTGAGTGCGGTCCAGCCCTGGAAGGTGCGGAACGCCGAGCACATCGTGGAGCCGGGGTATTGCGCAGCTTCGGTCCGGTAGGACGCGTCCCACGGGTCGTACGCGGCGAAGTCGCCGGCGAACAGGTGCCTGAAGTGTTGCTGGTAACCCTCGGTCATCCACAGGTCGAGGGTTCCAGGGTCGAGATGGGTGCCCAGGCCCCCTGAATCGGCGCCGGGCGGGCGGCGGCGGATGCGGTCGGGATAGAGCGTGTCCACCGCCGGGTCGAACCAGCGGTGCCCGTCGGTCTCTGAGGTCCACTGCGTGTTGAGAAAGGCCTGAACGGTGGCCATCCGCGGGTGCTGCCGCGCCTCCATCTGGGCGCTGGACCAGTAGACGGGGTAGATCTCCGGCTTGGAGGACTCCGCCGACAGCGTGCCGAAGAAGTCGTCGGCCGGGCCGGTGTAGGACTCGAAGAAGTGGTTCGACTCGACGTAGTCGACGACGTCGCGATCCCACTGCTCGGCCTGGGGGCGGTCGAAGTGGCCGCGGACGACCGCGCAGCCGCGGCGCTTGAGCAAGGCCAGCACCTCCTGGCTCACCGTGCCGGCCGCGATGTCTGCGTAGTCGATGATCGGCCACACCTGCTCGCCGCGGTCCTTGGCCGCCTGGATGTCGGCGATCTCGCCCTCCAGGTACTCCTCGATCTCGGCGACGACCTCCTCCACCGTGCGTCCGGAGGCGGCGATGCGCGAGCGCAGGGCAGCCTTGATCTGCGTGATCGCGGCCGGGATGTCGGCCGGGATGGACTCCCAGTGGGGAAGCCCGGTCAGGGCGCTGATCTCGGTGCTGGTGATCGTCATGCGGTCCTCCGTGACAGTTTGGTAAGGACTCCTAATTTGTCCCCTGGCCAGAACTGTAGGTGATGGAGCGCTATTATGCAAGGACTCCTAACAAGTAGGGCGCGACGAGGTGAGGCTGACCATGATGACCCCGCCCGGCACGCCGCTGGCGTCGCTCGACCTGCTCCGCCAGATCACCGATCGGCACGTGATCGGCCAGTTGCTGGCCGTGCCGAGCGCTGACGCGGGCGGAGATCGCGGCCCGTACCGGAATCTCCAAACCGACCATCTCTGAAAGCATTCGCCGGCTCGAGGAGTCCGGCCGGGTCGCCGAGGCCGGTCAGCAGCAGGGCCGGCGCGGCCGCGCCGGCACGTACTACGCGCTGACCGACGATCTCGGATTTGCCCTGGCGCTCAGTGCGAGCCCCGACGGTCTGGTCGCGGAGATCCGGGACGTACGGGGCACGCTCATCCGGCGGCTGGAGCGTGACACCCCCACTCCGGTCACGGCGGCCCAGCTCAATCCGCTGCTGAGCAGCCTGGTCACCGACGCGCTGCGGGCAGGCTCGGGCACCGTCCTGGCCAGCGCGCTGAGCGTGGCCGGTCCCGTGGACCGGGAGTCGGGTCGGCTGGTCCATCTGCCGGATTCCCCCTTCCTGGTGGACGAACTCGATCCGCGCAACCTGCTCGGCGGCCTGTTGGGCCCCGACCTGCAGATCGACAACGACGTCAACTGGGCCGCGCTGGCCGAACACGCCGAGGGCAACGCCGCTGATCTGGACGACTTCTGCTACTGCCACCTCGGCCATGGTCTGGGCGGCGCCGTCGTACGCGGCGGTCAACCCGCCCGGGGGAGTGCCGGGCTCGCCGGAGAGATCGCCCACCTGCTCACCCGAGGCCCCCAGGGGCGCACGCTGCGCCTGGTCGAATGCTTCGCCGCCCTCGACCTTCTCCAGCCCGGCTCGGCGGCGATCGACGTACCGCGGCTCAGCGCGGCGCTCGGCGGAGGGTCGGCCGCTGACCGGCGGATACGTGACGCCGTGGTCGACGCCGTCGCCGGAGCAGTGAGCTCGATGACCGCGCTCCTCAACCCTGCTGCGGTGATCGTCGGCGGCCCGTGGGGTGCGGTCGCAGGGTTCGCCGACCGCCTGGCCGCGCGGGTCCATGAGCTTTCGGTGGTGCCCACCGAGGTCCGCCTCGCGCTGCTGGGGGACGCGGCTCCTCTTGCCGGCGCGCGACTTGCCGCAGTCCGGGGTGCCCAGGCCGGACTGGTCGCCCCGCCCTGAGGGGTACGCCTGAGGAGGCACGCCTGAGAAGGTACGCCCTGAGGATGGGCGTGCCCGGCGCCGGCCAGCCGGGATAATCGGTCGACGGCTCCGGATCGGGACCGCTCGAGCGAGGGAGGAATGGCATGGAGTACGTCCGTCTGGGAAACACTGGACTCGAAGTCTCGCGCCTGGTGCTCGGTTGCATGAGTTTCGGCGATCCCGGGCGGGGCCCGCACCCCTGGACACTCGACGAGGAGCAGAGCCGACCGCTGATCCGGCAGGCGCTCGAAGCCGGCATCACCTTCCTCGACACCGCCAACGTCTACTCGGCCGGCAGCAGCGAGGAGATCGTCGGCCGCGCGGTGCGGGACTTCGGCCGGCGCGACGAGCTGGTCATCGCCACCAAGGTCCACGGGCGGATGCACGAGGGTCCCAACGGGGCCGGCCTGTCGCGCAAGGCGATCATGACCCAGGTGGACGCAAGCCTGCGACGGCTGGGCACGGACTACATCGACCTGTACCAGACCCACCGGTGGGATCCGCAGACCCCGATCGAGGAGACACTGGAGGCCCTGCACGATGTGGTGCGATCGGGAAAGGTCCGCTACATCGGAGCGTCCTCGATGAGTGCGTGGCAGTTCTCCAAGGCGCACTACGTGGCGCGGATGGCGGGCCTCACGCCCTTCGTGTCGATGCAGAATCACTACAACCTGCTGAACCGCGAGGAGGAGCGGGAGATGCTGCCACTCTGCACCGACCTCGGCGTCGGCGTCATCCCCTGGAGTCCGCTCGCGCGGGGCCGACTGACCCGCGACTGGGAGGAGCAGACCGCCCGCAGTCAGAGCGATGAGTTCGGACGCACCCTGTACCGGCCCGGTGACCGCTCGATCGCCGAGCAGGTTGCCGAGATCGCCGGCGAACGCGGCGTGCCGCGCGCGCAGGTGGCCCTGGCCTGGGTGGCGAGCCATCCTGCGGTGACCGCACCGATCATCGGAGCGACCAAACCCGAGCACCTGGCGGACGCGGTGGCCGCGCTCGAGCTCACCCTCAGCGACGATGAGATGCGCCGGCTGGGGTCGGCGTACGAGCCGCACGAGCCGGCCGGCTTCTGACCGGTCGCCTTGCTGCGACGGTGGCCACGCGAACCTGCCGCCTCGGAGTAGCGTCGCCATCATGGCGACCAGTAAACGGTGGGGCGACTTCAGCGGAGGCCAACGAGCGGCGGTTGTCGTCGGCGCGGTGATCGAGGCGGTGCTCACGAGCCTCGCACTGGCGGACCTGGCCCGGCGTCCGGCTGCTCAGGTGCGCGGGCCCAAGCCGTTGTGGGTACTGGGCTGCGTCGTCCAGCCGGTCGGACCGATCGCGTACCTTGCGCTCGGTCGTCGCTCGGCCTGACCACGAGTCAGACGTGACGCGCCTCTCGCCGCCACGAAGCAAGGTCACCCCATGCGTCCGGCTCGTCGACGGGGTGCTCCTCATCACCGAGACGTGACCCGCTCAGGACCCTCCCGCCAGCGCTGCTCGTGACCGCAGGCGGATGAGATGGAGGGCGTGCTCCTCCAGGTCCCGGTCCTCGGCCGATACCGGATGCCACCGTGGGGCGGTGGGGACGCCGGTGCCTGCCTCGACAGGAGCGAAGACGATGAGGCTGTGCGTGGTCAGTTCCAGCTGGCTGGTGCTGGCGGCGCTGGAGCGAACGTGCACGCTGATGTGCATCTGACGCTGCTCTGGTCAACAGCAGGCGGGCCTCCACCTCGACCACGTCCCCGATCAGGAGCGGCCGGTAGAAGCGGACGCCGCCGGCGTAGACCGCGGCGTTGGCCGGGCTGGAGAACCACCGGCTGGCGAGCACGTGCGCTGCCTCGTCGATCCACCGCATGACGATCCCGCCGTGGACCTTCCCGCCCCAGTTCACATCGGTCGGGGCCGCCAGGAAGCGCAGGACGACCGCAGGGGCAGTTCCTTCGTCGGTGTACCGCTGGCCGGCCATGGCTGCTTCGATGTCCGCGCGCAAACCGACCCGGCCTCGGGCGCTGGCCTCGTGGGCGCGGTCCCCGTCAGTGACCGGTTGCCACGGTGCGACGGGAACCGGACGGCCGTCAGCGCCCATGGCGACGAAGACCATCAGACACTCGGTGGCCACCGTCAGGATGCGGTCCTGCACGCTGCCGGATCGCACGGTCACCATGATGTGCATACTGCTGCGACCGGTGTAGACGAGTGTGGCTGCGGCCTCCACCAGGTCGCCCACCCTGACGGGCCGCGAGAATTGCACGTTCCCCGCGTACGCGGTCACGCTGTAGGTGCTGGCCCACCCGACGGCACAGGCGTACCCCGCCTTGTCGATCCACTCCAGCACGCGGCCACCGCTGACATTGCCGGAGTATCCGGCGTCGGTGGGCGCAGCGAGGAAGCGCAACGTGATGTGACGATCTGCGATCGGCATCTGGCTCCTTGATCTTTCACTGGACCGCGCTACTTCTGCGCAAGACTGGCCGTGGCCGGCGGGCTGCGCGGCAACTCTCCTATGCTCCGGCCGCGTGCATGAGCTCCCTGCGGACCTGTCGCACCGCTGCGGCCACGACCTGGTGCACGTCGGCATGGAAAACGCTCGGAGTGATGTAGGAGGAGTTGAGTTCCTCCTCAGTGACCACCGAGGCCAGCGCGCGCGCCGCCGCGAGCAGCATGGCCGCGGTGATGTCGTGTAGCGTGGGCATCCACCAACCCACGGAAGACCCCGGGGAAGGCGAGGACGTTGTTGATCTGGTTCGGGAAGTCAGACCGCCCAGTTGCCACCACGGGGCGTAGCGGGCAGCGTTGGCCGGGTCGATCTCGGGCACGGGGTTGGCCAGGGCGAACACCACCGAGCCTGCGGCCATGGCGGCGACATCGTCGGCGTCGATGACGCCTGGCGCGGAGACACCGATGAAGACGTCAGCGCCGACGAGAGCCTCCTTCAGTGTTCCGGAGAACCCGGCGGCGTTGGTGTTCTCGGCCAGCCAGCGCAACTGCCCGTGAAGTCCCTTGCGGGTGCGGTGGACGACCCCCTCGATGTCTGCGACCACGATGTGACGGGCGCCGGCGGCCAGGAGCAGCTTGACGATGGCGGTGCCGGCCGCGCCGGCACCCGAGACGACGATGTGGACCTTTCCCAGCTCTTTGCCCACTACTCGCAGAGCGTTGTACAGCGCCGCGAGGACGACGATGGCTGTGCCGTGCTGATCGTCGTGGAAGACCGGGATGTCGAGTTGCTCGCGGAGCCGGGCTTCCACCTCGAAACAGCGCGGGGCGGAGATGTCCTCGAGGTTGATGCCTGCGAAGCCGGGCGCGACGGCCCGAGCTACGGCGATGATCTCCTCCACGTCCTGGGTGTCCAGACACAGCGGCCAGGCGTCGAGGCCGGCGAATCGCTTGAACAGCGCGGCCTTGCCCTCCATCACGGGCAGGGCCGCCTCTGGGCCGATGTTGCCCAGACCCAGGACGGCTGAGCCGTCGGTGATGACGGCGATGCTGTTGCGCTTGCTGGTCAGCCGGCGCACGTCGTCCCGGTTGTTGGCGATGGCCAGGCAGACCCGGGCCACCCCCGGCGTGTAGATCATCGAGAGATCGTCACGATGGCGGATGGGGTGCTTCGACTGCATCTCGATCTTGCCGCCGAGATGCATCAGGAAGGTACGGTCGCTGACCTTGCCGATGCGGACGCCCAGGCACGCGCCCCATCAGCTCCACCAGTCTCTCTGCGTGTTCGGTGTCGCGCGCGGCGATGGTTACGTCGACGCTCAGCCGATCATGCGAGGACGCGGTGACATCGAGTGCCGTCACCGACCCGCCGGCGGATTCGACCGCGGTCAGGATGCTGACCGAACTGCTGCCGGCCGGAATGTCGAGCCGCACCGTGATCGAGTACGAGGCGGACGGCACCGCCGTCATGACGGCACCGGCATCGTCCGGTCGGCGGGAGGGCCGCCAGAAGGGTCGACGGGAGGGTCGGCGGGGTGGCCGGCGACCAGCCGTCCCAGGCGGAGCCAGGTCTCGACCACCGTGTCAGGGTTGAGCGACATGGACTCGATGCCCTCCGCCAGCAGCCATTCGGCCAGGTCCGGGTGGTCGCTCGGCCCTTGGCCGCAGATGCCCACGTACTTGCCCCGGGCTTTACAGGCTTTGATGGCGGCACTGAGCATGAATTTCACCGCCGGGTCGCGTTCGTCGAAGCCGGCGGCGACCAGAGCGGAGTCCCGGTCCAGGCCAAGAGTGAGCTGGGTCATGTCGTTGGAGCCGATGGAGAATCCGTCGAAGTAGTCCAGGAACTGATCGGCGATGACGGCGTTCGACGGCAACTCGCACATCATGATCACCTCGAGATCGTTCTGGCCGCGTTCGAGTCCGTTCCGGCCGAGCATCCGGATGACCCCGTCGGCTTCGGCGAGGGTCCGCACGAAAGGAATCATGATCTTGACGTTGGACAGCCCCATGGTGTCGCGGACGTAGGACAGGGCCTCGCACTCCATGGCGAAGCAGTCCGCGAAGTCCGCAGACAGGTACCGTGAGGCGCCGCGGTACCCGATCATCGGATTCTCCTCGTGCGGCTCGTACAGATCTCCGCCGATGAGATTGGCGTACTCGTTGGACTTGAAGTCCGACATGCGCACGATGACCGGGTTCGGCGCGAACGCCGCGGCCAGCATGGCGACCCCTTCGGCGACGCGGGAGACGAAGTAGGCCCGGGGCGAATCGTACGCGGCGACCTGTCGGGCGATCTGGTCGTGCAGTGGTCCCTGCAGCGACTCCAGTTCGAGCAGTGCCCTGGGGTGGATACCGATCTGCCGGTTGATGATGAACTCCAGCCGGGCGAGGCCGATGCCGGCATTGGGCAGCCGGGAGAACGCGAAGGCCTGGTCCGGGGTTCCGACGTTCATCATGATCTTCACCGGAAGGTCGGGCATCGTCTCCAGTTCGGTGGACTCGACGGTGAAGTCCACGATTCCGTCGTAGACGAACCCGGTGTCACCCTCGGCGCAGGACACGGTGACCGGTCGGCCGTCGGCCAGCTCGCGGGAGGCGGCTCCGGTACCGACGACGGCGGGGATGCCCAGCTCGCGGGCGATGATCGCGGCGTGGCAGGTCCGGCCGCCACGGTTGGTGACGATCGCGGCTGCGCGCTTCATGATCGGCTCCCAGTCAGGGTCGGTCATGTCGGCGACCAGAACCTCACCCGGTACGAACTGGTGCATCTGATCCACCGAGGTGAGGACCCGCACCCGACCAGCACCGATCTTGCTGCCGATGGCCCGGCCTTCGATCAGCAGCGGACCGCGACCAGCCATCCGGTAACGCTGCACCGATCCGGCCGCTACGCGCGACTGCACCGTTTCTGGGCGGGCCTGCAGGATGTAGAGCTGGCCGTCGACGCCGTCCTTGCCCCATTCGATGTCCATCGGCCGGCCATAGTGCTCCTCGATGATCAACGCCTGCCGGGCCAGTTCCTCCACCTCGACGTCGGTCAGCGACAGCAGGCTGCCCTCAGATTCGGGCACGTCGACGAACTCGGTCGTCCTGCCCACCGTCGGATCGGCGGTGTACACCATCTTGGTCGCCTTGCTGCCGATGCCGCGCTTCAGGATCGCCGGACGGCCGGCGCGCAAGGCCGGCTTGTAGACGTAGAACTCATCCGGGTTGACCGCACCCTGGACGACGGCCTCGCCGAGCCCGTAGGAGGAGGTGATGAACACCGCGTCGGTGAAGCCGGACTCGGTGTCGACGGTGAACATCACCCCGGAAGCGCCTCGATCCGAACGCACCATCCGCTGCACACCGGCGGACAAGGCCACCGCCTCGTGCGCGAACTGGTGATGCACCCGGTACGCGATCGCCCGATCGTTGTAGAGCGAAGCGAAAACCTCCCGGATCGCCAACAGGATGGCTTCGATCCCCCGGATATTCAGGAACGTCTCCTGCTGTCCCGCGAACGACGCGTCGGGCAGGTCCTCGGCCGTCGCACTGGACCGCACCGCGAACGACATTGCCAGTCCCGGACCGGCGAGATGGTCGTAGGCGGCCCTGATGTCGGCCTCCAGGTCCGGCGGGAACGGCTGGGCGAGGACGGCGTCGCGGATTTCTCGGCCCACGTGGGCAAGCTCCTGCACGTCGTCGGTGTCCAGCCCGCCAAGTCGAGTCTCGATCCACTCAGCCAGCCCGGTGTCGCCGAGAAACCTGCGGTACGCGTCGGCGGTGGTGGCGAACCCGTCCGGAACCCGGATTCCGAGATTGGACAGGTTGCGCACCATCTCGCCCAGGGAGGAGTTCTTTCCACCGACCTGCTCGAGGTCGGCCAGACCCAGCTCGGAGAACCAAACGACATTGGTGTTGACATGGGACTCCCTTTACTCGGTCGTGCCGTGAGGGGACGCCATCGTGGCGTCGAATCGCTGATCCCGGAAACGCTTGCGCAGGCCGGTCGGGCACCGAGGTGGCGAGGTGGCGCTGACGGGGGCGCACGACCGTCACGGCGCCGCCGTTCCACCCGCAGATCGGCTCCCGACCGCCTTCACGGCGAGAACCGGGCAGGGCGCATCCATCAGGATCCGGTGGGCGTTGCTGCCCAGAATCATCTTGCTGACCGCGGTCCGGCGCCGGATACCGATGACACACAGCTCCGCATCGACCTCCTCGACCACGTCCAACACCTCCTCGGAGGCCTCGCGCCCCCGGACGAACTGGCGAATGCTGAACTCGATGCCGGCCTCCTCCAAGGTCGTGCTGGCCCAGTCGAGGTCGGCCGGCTGCGCGAATCCGGGGTCGGCCAGGGCGTCCCCACGGGAGGAGTTCACCACGACGAGCGGTCGCTTCCGCTCCTCGGCGATGTGCACTGCGGCCATCAGGGCGGCCCGGCCGCCGGGGGTGGGTGTGTAGCCGACGACGATGGTCACGGAGTCTCCCGTTCGGTTCGCGGCCTGGGGATCGTGTGTTGGCGGCTCTGCTTCGACGGTGACCTGATCGACGACCTCGGCGGCACGAGGCGGCAGCACCGTGCGCAGCAGCCGGAAGATCAGCGGCCAGAGCAGGATCACCAGGATGATCACGTAGACCACGATGGCCAGGGCCGAGAACTGGAACTGTCCCGTGCCGATGTCGACGCCACCGATCAGACCCTTCGCATCGCCGGAGGACAGCTGAAGGGCTCGCCGACCCTGCGCCTCGACCCGCGGGCCGAGAATGACCGCGACGATCAACGGAAGCACTGGCAGCCCGAAGCGCCGCATCCCGAACCCGATCAATCCGAAGATCAGCAGCAGGATCAGGTCGAACGATGACCCGTTCACCGCGTACGCGCCCATCGAGGCGAAGAACAAGATGCCGGCGTAGAGGTAGGGACGGGGGATGCGCAGGAGCTTCGCCCACACGGGTGCGAGCGGCAGGTTCAGGATCAGCAGCAGGGTGTTTCCGATGAACAGGCTGGCGATCAAGCCCCACACCAGGTCACTCTCACGCTGCAGCAACAACGGTCCGGGCTGGATCCCGTACGTGGTGAGGGCCGCCAGCATCACCGCGGCCGTGGCGTTGGTGGGCAGGCCCAGCGACAGCATCGGCACCATCGTGCCGGCCGCGCTGGCGTTGTTGGCCGCCTCCGGGTCCGGCAACACCTTCGATAGCGCCCTTGCCGAACTCATCGGGATGCTTGGACAGCCGCTTTTCGGCGATGTAGGACAGGAAGGTCGGGATCTCTGCCCCGCCGGCCGGCACGGCACCGAACGGGAAACCCAGCGCGGTGCCCCGCAACCAGGGTTTCCAGGACCGGGCGAAGTCCTGCCGGCCCATCCACGCACGGCCTACCGGGATGACCTCAGCCGCCTTGCGGCGCAGATGGGCCGCGACCCAGAGTGCCTCGCCGAGGGCGAAGATGCCCACGGCGACGACCACCACGTCGATGCCGTCGCCCAGTTGCGGGATGCCGAATGTGAGCCTGGGCTGGCCGCTGACCGAATCCAGTCCAACCAGACCGATGGTCAGGCCGAGGGTCAGTGAGATGAAACCGCGCAGCCGGGACGCGCCCAGCACGGCGGTCACCGCGATGAAGGACAGCAACATCACCGCCAGGTACTCCGGGGCTCCGAGCGAGATGGCGAAGCCGGTGACGATCGGGGCGAAGAAGGCCAGCAGCAGAGTGCCGATGGTGCCGGCCACCCAGGAACCCAGCGCCGCGGTCGCCAGGGCCTGGGCGGCCTTGCCGGACTTGGCCATCAGGTTGCCCTCGATCGCGGTCACCACCGACGAGGACTCCCCGGGTGTGTTCAACAGGATCGAGGTGGTGGAGCCGCCGTACATGCCGCCGTAGAAGATGCCGGCGAGCATGATGATCGCTCCCGTCGGCTCCAGGCCACTGGTGACGGGCAGCAACAGGGCGACAGTCATCGCCGGACCGATGCCGGGCAGCACGCCGACGGCCGTGCCGACGATGACGCCGATCAGGGCCAGAAGCAGGTTGATGGGAGTCGCGGCGGTGGCGAACCCGTCGAGGAGGAACGAGAAGTTCTCCATCACAGGATCCCTTGCAGAATGCCTGCGGGCAGTCCGACTCCGAGCCCGATCGCGAAGCCGTAGAACGTGCCCAAAGACAGCGCTGCGCTGATGAACAGGTCCCGGATGAGGTGCCGGCTGCCCAAGGCGACGGCCGAACCGAAGAACAGCAAGCCGCCGCTGATCACCCAACCGAGGAAGTCGATCAGCACGATGTTGGCGACGAACGCCGCCAGCAGCAGGAGCACTGTCTTGACATCGACGCGCGACTGGAGATCGATGTCCTCTCCGGCCTCCGCCTCGCCCTGACTCCCGCGCGCGACGGCGATCGCCAGCAGCAGCCCCAACAGGATCAACAGGCTGCCGATGAACAGAGGAACGGGTTTCGGGCCCAGCGGATCCACCCCCGTGCGGTTGTCGCTGAGCTGCAGGGCGTTGGCCAGGACCACGGCGCCCGCCAGGACCAGGAAGGCGCAGACCCCGTACTCGGCCAGGTTGCGCCGCCGCGGGACCGCAGGGTAGGTACCTGCGGCCGCCGCCGCGCTGACTCATGCCAGGCCCAGCTTCGTGAGCACGTCCTCGACAGCAGTGGTCTGCTCGCTCAGGTAGGCAGCGAATTCGGCCTCGGTCAGGTAGGCGTCCGTCCACCCGTTCTTGGTCAGAACGTCCTTCCACTCCTGGCTCTGGTGCATCTTCGCGATGGCGTCGGCCAACGCCTTCTTGTCGGATTCGGAGATCCCCGGCGGGGCCACGACGCCGCGCCAGTTGGTGAACACGAGGTCGATCCCGGATTCTTTGAGGGTCGGGGTGTCGACCGCCGCGACGCGCTCGGCCCCGCTGATCGCCAGGATCCGAACCTCGCCGGCCTCGACCTGGTCCAGGAACTCGCCGAACCCAGAGGCGGCGAAGGCGATCTTGCCGCCCAGGATGGCGGGCAACAGGTCGCCACCGCCGTCGTAGGCGACGTAGTTCACCTGCTTGGGGTCGATGCCGACGCTCTGCGCCAGTTGCATCGGCAGCAGGTGGTCGGGTCCGCCGGGTGAGGAGCCGCCGCCGACGGCCAGGGCCTTCGGGTTGGCCTTCCACGCCGTCACCAGGTCGGTGATGGTCTTGTAGGGAGACTCTTTGGCCACCACGATGGCGCCGGACTCTTCGATCAGCTTGGCGATCGGAGTGGTTTGCTCCAGCTTGGCGTCGGACTTGTTGGTGTACTGAGCCCCGACCACGCCAAGGCCCATCTGCATCAACAGTTTGCCGTTGCCCTTCTCCGAGACGGTTCGGGACAATCCGACCGTACCGCCGGCGCCGGCCAGGTTGAAGACCTCGACACTCTTGGTGACCTTGATGTCGTCCATCACCTTGGCGGCTGCCCGGGCTGTGGTGTCGTAGCCACTGCCGGCGGTGTTCGGGACCATGAAACGGAGGCCGGACAGGGGCTCGCTCGAGCCCGGGCCTGCAGAGGTGCCGGGTTCGGCCTTATCGGCGGTGGCGCCGCAACCGGTCACCAGGAGCGCCGCTGCGGCCGCTAGCGCGGCGCCCAACCTGAGCCTTCTCAACACCATCGTCGATCCTTCCAGAGGGGTACGGGTCGAAGTGACCGTGAACTCGACCCTGCCGCAGACGTTGCCTCCCCGTCTGCTTGTGGCCATGAAGGACGTTTTGATCATTGTGGTCGCACGCGCGAGCGGCCCGCGCTGAGCCACAATGAGGTCTTGTCACACCAGAGAGGAGGGACGGTGCGCAGGCTCCGGCACCCCACGCTGGCCTCCCAGCTGGTGATCGTGCAGCTGATCTTGATCGCGGCCGTACTGGTCGCCGTCTCCGCGGTCTCGGTCGAGCAGACGCGGGCCAGCTTCCAGCGTGACGAGGGCCGCCGTGTTCTCGCGCTGGCGGAGAATCTGGCCGCCAATCCCGTCGTACGAGAGCTCCCAGCGCGCACTGCCGGCTCAGCGCTGGCGGCTGCCGCCGCGCAGCTGCAGTCCACCACGGGTGTGGATCTGGTGATGATCGCCGATGTGGGCGGGTACGTCGTCGCGAGCACGGACACCCTGCTGACCGGTGAAACCATCCTCTGGCCAGAGCTCCAGGCAGCCCCGGGCCGGTCCAGCTCGACCACGGTCGAACTGCGGGGGACGAGCTACCTGATCGCCGCGGCGCCGATCCTGTCCAACCCTGCGAGCGCGGGGCGACCCGTCGGCCAGCTCGGGATCGCGATGGTTGCCCAGCCCAGCCCGAGCCGGGTGGATTCGTTCATCGACGCCGGACCTTCACTGCTGACCTACCTCGGGGCAGCGATGGTGCTGGGGATCATCGGTTCGCTGCTCCTGGCGCGGTGGATCAAGCGGCAGACCTTCGGCATGGAGCCTGCCGAGATCGCGGCCCTCGCCGAACAGCGGGAGGCAATCTTCGCCGGAATCGCCGAGGGCGTGATCGCCCTGGACACCCGGGACCGGGTGACCCTGATCAACCCGGTTGCCTTCCG
The DNA here is from genome assembly GCA_963726625.1 of uncultured Actinomycetota bacterium. Lineage (GTDB taxonomy): Bacteria > Actinomycetota > Actinomycetes > Propionibacteriales > Propionibacteriaceae > Microlunatus. The sequence goes on along the minus strand of CAVSDA010000014.1, from coordinate 58,604 downwards.
CCTGCTGTCCCTGCCGTCCGATGCGGCGGGTCTGAGCCTGGAGGACCTCCACGTGGGCGGTAGGTTGCGGGAGGTGCTCACCGGACTGGACGGGGGCCAACGCGATGCTGTGGTCATCCGGTCCGGCCGGGTGCTGGTGCTGAACCGCATGCCGGTGCGTCACGCCGGGCGCGAGCTCGGGTCGGTGACGACGCTGCGCGACCGCACGCAACTCGCCGAGTTGGAGAGTGAGATCGGGGCCTTCCGGGGCACGACCGACCTGCTCCGGGCCCAGACCCACGAGTTCGCCAACCAGTTGCACACGATCTCCGGCCTGATCCAGATCGGCGACCACGAAGAAGTGGTGAGGTATGTGAGCGCACTCACCGAAGGCCGTGCGGCGATCGACCTCACGGTGTCTCGACGGGTGCTGGATCACTCGGTCGCCGCTACTCTGGTCGGCAAGTCGGCGGTGGCCGCTGAGCGGAAAGTCGCTCTCCGGATCACCGACCGCACCCACCTGGGCCCGCTCGAGCCGCAGTCGTCGTTCGAGGTGTCCACGGTGCTGGGCAATCTCATCCAGAACGGGATCGATGCCGCGGCCAGTTCACCCGCGGCAGAAGAGCGCGCCGCCCCGTGGGTGCGGGTCGAGATCCGGCAGAAGGGCAGTGTCGTGGAGATCGCCGTCCGCGACTCCGGTCCGGGCGTGGACTCGACCATCGCCACCGAGGTCTTCGTGCACGGCTTCACCACCAAGGCTGCCCAGGACGGCGAGCGCGGGATCGGGCTGGCCTTGACCCGGCTCATCTGCCGGCGCCGAGGCGGCGAGGTCGAGATCCGCAACACCGAAGACGGGGCCGAGGCCGTGGCCCGGATGACGGTGACACCAGCCGAGCCCAGGCCGACGCCCGCAACCCTGACCAACCGGACCGGGGATCCATGATCACGGTGTTGGTCGTCGACGACGACTTCCGGGTGGCCCGAATCCACTCCGCGTTCGTCGACCGGGTCGAAGGCTTTCAGACGATCGGCGTGGCCCACAACGGCGCCGAAGCACTGCATGCTGCGCACAACCTCGCCCCGGATCTGATCCTGCTCGACCTCTATCTGCCCGACATCTTCGGCCTGGACCTGATCAACCGGCTGAGGGTGGCCGGCACCGACAGCGACATCATCGTGATCAGCGCGGCCAACGAGTCTCAGACTGTCGAGCGAGCGGTGAAGCTCGGTGTCGCCAGCTACCTGCTCAAACCGTTCACCAGCGACGACCTCGCCGCCCGCCTCCAGGAGTACCACGCACAGCACCGCAGCAGCCGGCAACGGACGCTCGATCGCCAAGCCGACGTCGATCGCCTCTTCGGACGCGCCGGGCCGAATGCCGCACTTCCGAAAGGGATGAGCCCCGAGACCGCGGAGTTGATCCTGCGCGTCCTTTCGCAACAGTCGCGTGAGTTGTCCGCCCAGGAGTGCGCCGACGCGATCGGGGTCTCACGCGTCAGCGCTCGCCGCTACCTCGAGCACTTTGTCCGCACAGGTCGGGTTCAGGTCTCCCTCCGCTACGGAAGCCCCGGAAGGCCGGAGCGACGCTACGTGCTGTCGAGCGACGGGTAGGTGCCGGAGCAGCCGCTACTTGGCCGACTGGATGACGCGATCTGGGGGAGGATTGATCGCTCGGTAGATGGGCTGGAGCGGGTGACCGGGATCGAACCGGCATGGCCAGCTTGGAAGGCTGGGGCTCTACCATTGAGCTACACCCGCGGTTCCGAGATCGGTTGCTCAACCGCGCTCGGAGTCGGGGCGACAGGACTCGAACCTGCGATCTTCTGCTCCCAAAGCAGACGCGCTAGCCACTACGCTACGCCCCGGCCGCCCATGACCAGCCTGGTGCACAGTCGGCCGGACGTCCGCGACGAGTGTAGGGCACGGCGGCTCCGTCCCCAACCGAATCGGCCCGATCGGGCCGGCTGCCCATGGATCAGCGCGGCCAGGCGCGGTGCGACCCTGATCGGCATGTCGCCAGGCGAGACGTTTGGCGGCCATCTGGCGCCCCCGTAGGATGGCCGATGCTCTTCGCGAGCCGTCCAGAGCCATCGGCTCTGTTCAGGCCGCGAAGTCGTGCCCGGAAATCTGTCGAGAACCATGCCGAGAAGCAGCCAGGAGTCACCAGCGTGCCCAGCACCGTCGAGCAGTTGAGCCCCACCCGCGTCAAGATCACCGTCGAGGTGCCCTTCACCGACCTCAAGCCCAGTCTGGACAAGGCGTACGCCGAGATCGCCAAGTCGATCAACATTCCCGGCTTCCGCAGGGGCAAGGTGCCTCCGATGGTGATCGACCAGCGGTTCGGCCGCGGTGCGGTCATCCAGGAGGCCTTCAACGACTCGTGGCAGCGCTTCTACTCGGCCGCGGTGACGGAGAACAAGCTGTCTCCGCTCGCGCAGCCGGACCTCGAGGTGACCAATCTGGAAGACGGCGACCGCATCGAGTTCACCGCGGAGGTGGACATCCGTCCGGACTTCGAGCTTCCCGACTTCGCCGCGCTGGAAGCCACCGTCGAGGCACTCGACGTGCCCGACAGCCTGGTGGACAGCCAGATCGACGTGCTGCGCAACCGGTTCGGCTCACGCGAGACCGTGGAGCGTCCGGCCGCTCAGAGCGACGTGCTGACCATCAACTTGACGGCCAGCCGCGACGGGGAGGTGCTGGAGGACGCTGCTGCCGAAGGCATGGAGTACACCGTCGGCTCCGGCCAGATGCTGGAGGGCCTCGACGACGCTGTGGTCGGGCTGTCGGCCGGCGAGTCGGCCACGTTCACCTCCACCCTGGTCGGCGGGCCCCTGAAGGACGAGCAGGCCGACATCGAGGTCACCGTCACCGCCGTTCAGGCCTCCGAGCTGCCCGACGCCGACGACGAGTTCGCCCAGCTGGCCTCGGAGTTCGACACCATCGAGGAGTTGCGCGCCAATCTGCGGGAGCGGTTGACCCAGATGGCCCGGCTCGAGCAGGCCGGGCAGGCCCGGGACGCCGTCCTGGAGGGCCTGCTTGCGCAGCTCGACTTCGAGGTGCCCGAGCACCTGCTTTCCTCCGAGATCGCGGCCCGGCACGAGCAGATCACCGGCCAGCTCTCCCAGGCCGGGCTGACGCTGGATCAGTACCTCATCGATTCCGAGGATGGCCAGCCCGAGGACGAGTTCTGGGCCGAGATCGACGGTCGCGCGGGACAGGCCCTGAAGGCCCAGCTCGTCTTGGACAAGGTGGCCGACGACCACTCCATCGGCGTGGACCAGAACGACCTGACCCAGCACATCATCCGCAAGGCCCAGGCGGAGAACACCTCTCCGCAGCAGATTGCCGACCACCTCAAGGAGCACCCGCACCACATCGAGGAGTACATGATCGAGATCCGCCGCGGAAAGGCGCTGGCCCTCGTCGTGGAGGCCGCGACGGTGACCGACTCCGACGGCGCGCGGGTCGAGCTGGCCCGGCTGGGCGAGGACGGCGCGCTGGCCGGCCCTGACTCCGGTGCCGTCCCCGAATCTGTTGCAGGCCCGGATGATCCGGCCGGCACCGAGTCCGCCGAGCTCGGCGAGAGCGCCGACGAGCGTCGCGCTGACCTCTGCTGAGCCTGCTGGTGACCTGACTCGCTGGCCGACCTGACCCGCTGGTGACCTGACCCGCTGGTGACCTGGCAGGGCTGGCCAACACCGCGACCTGGCCGTCGCAGCGTCTCGACCACGCCCTGTCCGTTTTCGGACACGGGCGCAGGCGTCTCCCCAGATGTCCGAAGCGGACATGTCCAATCCGCCCCAACCGCCGCGCAGGCCGTCGGATCCGCTCTAGGGTGGTTGAACGTTCACGAACCTCTGGAGGGGTCGCGGCCGGTCTTTCCAGCCGGGCGGGATGATCACCAGCCGATCCTGAGCAGAACCCTGCGTCAACTGCCGCTCCCGGCCGCGGTCGACGCGGCAAGATCATTCTTGTCAGGCCGCGGGGGAACCCGGGGAGTGGTGAGAGAACAACATCGAACAGGGTCGGTGCGGCGTGTTCACGTCTGGGGGAGGACGCCGCCGTTCCTACGCTGCTCGGTCCAACGGTCTACCGGTGAGTCGAGATCCAGATCAGGGGGAGGACTCGACCTGCCGGTGAGCCTACGGCTCAGATGTGTCGGAGAGCGGCTCGGGGGAGCACCTCCGGTACGGCGAGCCAGGGGTGGACGACGGTCAGGTAGGGAGTTGTCAGGACTCCGACCTGGCCGTCTTTCGCGTTCAGCCAGACCCTGGGTGCGATCACCAGCCGATCCTGAGCAGAACCCTGCGTCAACTGCCGCTCCCGGCGAGGTCGACGCGGCAAGATCGTTCTTGTCAGGCCGCGGGGGAACCCGGGGAGTGGTGAGACAGGACCATCGAACAGGGTCGGTGCGGCGTGTTCACGTCTGGGGGAGGACGCCGCCGTTCCTACGCTGCTCGGTCCAACGGTCTACCGGTGATGTCGAGATCCAGATCAGGGGGAGGACTCGACCTGCCGGTGAGCCTACGGCTCAGGTGTGTCGGAGAGCGGCTCGGGGGAGCACCTCCGGTACGCGCGAGCCAGGGGGTGGACGACGGTCAGGTAGGGAGTTGTCAGGACTCCGACCTGGCCGTCTTTCGCGTTCAGCCAGACCCTGGGGTCGACGCGTGCACGTCAGGATGAAGCCAGCGTGCTCTGCGCCCACAGCGAAAACCCGCGAACTTGCCTCGGCACTGTCAGTCCAGCGGGGTAGGTTCTGCGGTGTGAACGCACTGACCGGCTTTCCTCACCGACCTGCACCCGACGCGACTCCGCTCCCCCGGGCGGCGACATCGGTCGGGCAGCCGCGCGCGGCCAGCCGCAACAACATCGGCCTCGACGACAACGTCTACCAGGCCCTCCTGCAGAACCGCATCATCTTCCTCGGCTCCGAAGTCAAGGACGAGAATGCCAACGCGATCTGCGCGCAGATGTTGCTGCTCAACGCCGAGGATCCGCACAAGGACATCTACCTCTACATCAACTCCCCGGGTGGCTCGGTCGACTCGGGCATGGCGATCTACGACACGATGAAGTGGATCTCCAACGACGTGGCCACCGTCGCTATGGGGCTTGCGGCCTCGATGGGCCAGTTCTTGCTCTGCGCGGGCACCCACGGCAAGCGATACGCGCTGCCGCACAGCCGCATCATGATGCACCAGCCGTCCGGAGGGCTCGGCGGCACGGCCAGCGACATCCGGATTCAGGCCGAGCAGTCGCTGCACATCAAGTCCACCATGCAGCGGCTGATCGCCAAGCACACCGGCCAGACGCTGGATCAGATCGAGGCCGATTCCGACCGTGACCGGTGGTTCACCGCCGAGCAGGCCCAGGCTTACGGCTTCATCGACCACGTATACGCGGCGGCGGCGCAGATCCCGTCCTCGCAGGCGCCCAACCAGTGAAGGAGCTCCACACGATGACCAGCAGATTCGGTGGACCGGACGCTATGAGCCCATCCTTCGCGCCTGACGCCGAGACGCGGCGCTTCGCCCCGGCCATGGACTACTACATCCCCCAGTGGGAAGAGCGCACCTCGTACGGGATGCGCAGGATCGATCCGTACACCAAGCTCTTCGAAGATCGCATCATCTTCCTCGGCACCCCGATCTCCGACGAGATCGCCAATGCGGTGATGGCGCAGCTGCTCTGCCTGCAGCAGATGGATGCCGAACGCGACATCGAGATCTACATCAATTCCCCGGGTGGCTCGTTCACCGCGCTGACCGCGATCTACGACACGATGCGCTACATCAAGCCCGACGTACGGACCGTGTGCCTGGGACAGGCGGCGTCCGCGGCCGCCGTGATCCTGGCGGCCGGCACCAAGGGCAAGCGGCTCGCCCTGCCCAACAGCCGCATCCTGATCCATCAGCCGGCGACCGAGGGCGGCTACGGCCAGTCCTCCGACATCGAGATCCAGGCTCGGGAGATCTTGCGGATCCGGGCGCTGATGGAGGAGATGCTTGCCACCGACACGGGCAAGACCGTCGCGGAGGTCAGTCACGACATCGAGCGGGACAAGTACCTCACGGCTGAGCAGGCCCTGGAGTACGGCATCATCGACGAGGTCCTGACCTCGCTCAAGGCCATCCCCGTCTGATCCGACGCGGCCGGTCCGGCCGTCGCGGGGTGCTGCACTTCGAGCGACGACCAGGTTAGTGTGGGAAATCAGCTAGTCCGACGGCGAGCGGAGGGAGGCGGCGTGGCACGTATCGGTGAGAGCGGTGATCTGCTCAAGTGCTCGTTCTGCGGAAAGAGCCAGAAGCAGGTCAAGAAGCTCATCGCGGGCCCTGGGGTCTACATCTGCGACGAGTGCATCGACCTCTGCAACGAGATCATCGAGGAAGAGTTCTCCGAGGGCGCCGACGTGGGCATGCTCGAGGAGCTGCCCAAGCCGCACGCGATCCGCCAGTTCCTCGACGGCTACGTCATCGGTCAGACCAACGCCAAGAAGGCTCTCGCTGTCGCGGTCTACAACCACTACAAGCGCGTCCAGGCGCAGACGGCGAATCCGGCCCGCCGAGCCGAGGACGACGGCGTGGAGCTGGGCAAGTCCAACATCTTGCTGATCGGACCGACCGGCTGCGGCAAGACCTACCTGGCCCAGACACTGGCCAAGATGCTCAACGTGCCGTTCGCCATTGCCGACGCCACCGCGCTCACCGAGGCCGGCTACGTCGGCGAGGACGTCGAGAACATCCTGCTGAAGCTGATCCAGGCCGCCGACTTCGACGTGAAGAAGGCCGAGACCGGGATCATCTACATCGATGAGGTCGACAAGATCGCCCGCAAGAGCGAGAACCCGTCGATCACCCGGGACGTGTCTGGCGAAGGGGTGCAGCAGGCGCTGTTGAAGATCCTGGAGGGCACCTCCGCCTCGGTGCCACCCCAGGGCGGTCGCAAGCACCCGCACCAGGACTTCATCCAGATCGACACCACCAACGTCCTGTTCATCGTCGGCGGCGCCTTCGCCGGGCTGGACCACATCATCGGCTCGCGGGTCGGCAAGCGCCCGCTCGGCTTCAACAACGACAGCGCACTGCGACGGCCGGAGTCCGACGACCCCTTCGCCGACGTACGGCCGGAGGACCTGGTGAAGTTCGGGCTGATCCCGGAGTTCATCGGCCGGTTGCCGATGATCTCCTCGGTGAGCCCGCTGGACCGCGACGCGCTGATCCGCATCCTGATCGAGCCGCGGAACGCGCTGGTGAAGCAGTTCCACAAGCTCTTCGAGCTGGACGGGGTCGAGCTGGAGTTCACTCCGGACGCGGTGGAGGCGATCGCCGATCTCGCGTTGCTGCGCGGCACGGGCGCCCGCGGCCTGCGAGCGATCCTGGAAGAGGTGCTGCTCAACGTCATGTACGACGTCCCGAGCCGAGACGACGTCGCCCAGGTCATCATCACCGCCGAGGTGGTCAAGGACGCGGTGCTGCCGACCCTGGTGCCACGCGAGAAGCTCGCCAAGCGCGAGCGCCGGGACAAGTCCGCGTAGCGAAACGGTCGACGAACGGCAGGATCATCTCGACAACTCCGGGCACGAACGGTCGGCTAGGAGGGTGGTGTCAAACGTTGGCCGTAGCGAGCAGGTGCTCGGGTGCGTGCCGGGCGCGCGGAGCGCCGCCTCCGGCGGACAGGCGGAGGAGAAGTCGGATAGCGGTGTTCTATCCGCGACGACGACAACGAAGCCCGGTGCGTGCCCGGGTGCCGCGCAGTAGGTCAGCGTTTAACACCACCCTCCTAGAGCGTGCGTCCCGCGCGACGGTCGGTTAGAGCGTGCGTCCCGCGCGACGGTCGGTTAGAGCGTGCGCGCACGACCGTCGGTTGCCGGCACGCCGGGCGACCGGTCCCGACCTCAACGCTGACATCTGGACCAGGACTCGGTTAGGGCAGAAGTAGACGAATGATCGCCTGCGTCGCAGTGTCTGTCTGTGACCTCCCCCATCTCGGCCACAGCGACATCACCTCGGGATGTAGCGCAAGTGCTACCCTGCATCCATGGGAAAAGTCGGCCTGCGTGAGCTCCGTCAGGACGCGTCAAATCTGGTACGGCGAGTCGAGGCCGGAGAGGTCATCGAGGTCACCGTGTCCGGGAGGCTGGCGGCTCGGATGATGCCCGCCCAGCCGAGGCAATGGTTGGACTGGTCCGAGGTCGCGGAGTGCTTCGTTGGACGAGCTGACCCCGGCTGGGAACAAGACCGCGACCTCATCGACCAACAGCTCGTCAGCCCGTGGGACGACCATTCTGGGCGCGGCGAGTAGATGAGGGCTGTCCTCGACACCAGCGTGATGATCGCCATCGACATCCCTCCGCTCGAGGGCGAGTTGGCGATCAGCGCCGCGGCTTTGGCCGAACTCAATTTTGGCGTGCTGGTCACTGCTGACCCAGCCGTTCGTGCTGAGCGACTCCGTCGACTCGTGGAGTTTCAGCGTCGGTTTACCGCCCTCCCAGTCGACGAATCCGTGGCTACCAGCTATGGCCAGCTCGCTGCAGCAGTCGTGGCCGCCGGCCGAAACCCCCGGTCGCGGGTCATGGATCTTCTCATCGCGGCCACCGCTCACGCCCACTCAGCGAGGCTCTACACGCGCAACGCCGCTGACCTTGCCGGACTTGACGGACTCGTCGAGATCGTGGTCGTTTGACCCTCGGCTAGAGCGTGCGTCCCGCACGACGGTCGGCTAGAGCGTGCGTCCCGCCCGACGTCGGCTAGAGCGTGCGTCCCGCACGACGTCGCTGAGAGCGTGCGTCCCGCACGATGTCGCTGAGAGCGTGCGTCCCGCACGACGTCGCTGAGAGCGTGCGTCCCGCACGTTCGATCGAGGTTGCCGTTCTCCTTGTCGAACCCACCGTGCAGACGGCACGTTCCGCCAGAACATGCGTCTTCACGATTCCGCGGCAGGGAGCCGGCCTTCGACTGCCGCCTCGAGTCGGCGAGACTGCAGGAGTCAGCAACGACGGGCAGAAAGGCGGAACGGGATGTTGGACTTCGATGGCAAGGTGGCGATCGTTACGGGCGGGGGTTCCGGCCTGGGCGAGGCGATCAGCAAGGAGCTGGCGACCAAGGGGGCGAAGGTGATTGTCAGCGACATCAACCTCGCTGGTGCGGAGCGCGTGACGCAGGAGATTACCGACGCCGGCGGCACAGCGTCGGCGCTCGCGCAGGACACAGCGCAGCCAGCGGACTCCGAGAAGGTCGTGCGCCATGCCGTCGACACCTACGGAGGCCTGCACCTGGCGGTAAACAACGCCGGCATCGGGGGACCGCAGGCGCCCGCCGGCGAGACCGACCTCGAGGCCTGGGACAAGGTCATCGGCATCAACCTCAACGGTGTGCTGTACGGGATGCGCTATCAGATCCCGGCAATGCTGTCCGCGGGAGCAGAGCGCTGCTCCATCGTCAACATGGCGTCCATCCATGGCATGGTCGCCGCGCTTGGCAACGGCGCGTACACCGCAGCCAAGCACGGCGTCGTCGGTATCACCCGCAATGCTGCGGCGGAGTACGGCCCACAAGGCCTGCGGATCAACTGCGTGGGTCCCGGGTACATCGAGACCCCCCTGCTCGCCAGCCTGCCCGAGGAATTCCGTGCCGCGCTCGTCCAGCGGCACCCGCTCGGCCGTCTCGGGCAACCGGAGGAAGTCGCGCATCTGGTGTGCTTCCTGTTGTCAGAGGAGGCGTCGTTCATCACCGGCGGGTACTACCTCATCGATGGCGGGTACACCATCGTCTAAGGGCGACGCGACACCGTCCCGCGATGCGTTCCTCTGGGACACGTCCTCTGAGACACGTTCCGGTCCGTGCGGTGGATCTTGGAGGACATCACCGTTGACCGCGAGGGGGAGAGGAGTGGAAGGGGCGAGGAAGAGGGAGGGGAAGGGGGGCCGAGGGCCAGGGATCAGGGGTGCCAGGTGGCGCGGGCGCCGAAGCTGTTGCTGTAGCCGACCTCGGTGATCGGGTCGTCGGCGGGGACCGAGCCGAACGGAATGACCCCCTGGACGCAGTCGTCGACGTGGTACTGGTCGGACTTGGTGAACATGGCGGGCGGCTGGTTCGACTCGTCGAGCAGCTCAGCCCGGTAGACCGTGCCGGAGTTGCCGGTCACCACCCAGGGTTCCCAGCTGATCCGGGATGTCTCCTCCGAGCTGCCCGTCAGCTTGCGCAGGCACACCGTGGCGTCGGCCAGGAATCCGTACACCGGGTCCTGTACGCCGCTGTCGATCGTCACGTCATAGTGCTCGAACGTTGCCGTCGTGCCGTAGGGCAGGTCCAGTTGTGGCTCGGGCGTGGTGGGCTCGTCGGTGGGCTGGGTCGGCTCGTCGGTCGGTCCGGTGCCGGCGGGCGGCTGAACCGGCTGCGTCGCGGTCCGGCTGCTTTGCCCGTCCGCGCTGCCCGCTCCGCTGGCCGATCGGTCCGAGGGGTTGCTGACGAAGGCGTACACCAGGACGCCCGCGGCCACGACCGCCGCAGCCAGGAGAGCTGCCAGCAGCACCGGCGTACGCGAGCGCGGCCGGGCGGCCTGCTCAGGTGGCGGCGGAGCCGGGGCCGGGAGCGGTGCCGCCGGTGCCGTCAGCAGCGGAATCGCGGGACGTCGCGCCTGTACGGCGGCATCGACGGCGACGGCGAGCCGGTTGACGTCGTCGGTGAACGACTCGTGGCGCAGCCGTACGGCCTGTTTGCTGGCCAGGCCGCCGAGCGCGGGCGGCAACTCGGTGCTGCCGGGCATCCGGGCGTCGTCGACCAGGACCGGGATCACGGTGCGGTGCCCAGCGAGGGCGGTGGCGATCTCGGTCACCACCCAGTCCTGCGGGTCGTTCAGCCGTAACCGACCGACCTCGTCGCGCGCCCCGAGCCAGTCCGATCCGATCAGGGCCAGGACGACCTCGGACTCACTGATCGCCTGCTGCACGGCCTGGGCGAAATCGGCGCCGGGGCGGATGGTCTCCACGTCCATGAACAACTGGAAGCGCGGCCGGAGGTGATCGGCCAGCCGACCCGCCAGATGGCGGGTGTCCTCGCGCCGGTAGCTCAGGAAGACCCGCGGCCTCGCGTCAGCCATAACGGCATCCTCGACCCTGGCAGAGAAGGTGCACAACCAGGTGAGTCGCCCCCACCCCCCCTGATACCGCCTCCGCTACCTCTGAGCGGTCAGAACCCCCTGTTCACCTCCGAAACGGTCGATGCACGCCACGGAAAGGGGTCCAGATGCTGCCTTTTGCCGACGGCTTCCGAAAGGGGGAGGGGAGGGAGGGTCGAGGGGGAGGGGAGGGTCAGGGGGTAAGCGTGGGAGTGGGAGTGGGAGGCGCCAGTTCCACGGCCACGGCGAGCGGGCCTTCGGAGTCGGACCAGTGGATCGCGCCGGTGATCCGGCCGACGGCCCGCAGGTCGGATTCGATCAGCCGCAACCGGTCCAGCGCCGCAGTCGGGGCGGACAGGGTGGCCCGGCTGATCTCGGCCTTCATCGACACCTTGGCCAGCGACTTCGCCCCGCGGAGCTCCACCAGCGCCGCGGCCACGTCGCTCAGCAGACGCGGGTCGCCGCCTGCGGGCAGGTCCTGCACGCTCGGCCAGGCCGCGCGGTGGATGGAGCCCTCCCGCCACCAGGACCAGACCTCCTCGGTGGCGTACGGCATGATCGGGGCCAGTAGTCGGAGCATCACGTCGAGGGCGAGGGTCAGCGTCGCCTGCGCCGAGGCGGAGGCCGGATCGGCACCCTCCCCGTACGCCCGCTCCTTCACCAGTTCCAGGTAGTCGTCGCAGAACTGCCAGAAGAACTGTTCGGTCACCTCCAGCGCACCGGTGTAGTCGTACGCGTCGAAGGCCCGGGTCGCCTCGGAGACCACCAGGCCCAGCTGCGCCGCCAGGGCCTGGTCCACCGGTTCGGTGATCGCCGCGGGGCCGGCCGACCCGGGCAGGCTGAGCACGAACCTGCTCGCGTTCAGCACCTTGAGGGCGAGCCGCCGGCCCACCTTCATCTCCCGCTCGTCAAACGGTGAGTCCATCCCGGGCCGCGCCTTCGCCGCACGCCAGCGCACGGCATCGGAGCCGTAGCGGTCCAGCACCTCGGTCGGCAACACCACGTTGCCCTGGGACTTGCTCATCTTCTTCCGGTCCGGATCCATGACGAATCCGCTGATCATCGACCGGCTCCAAGGCAGCGAGTGGTTCTCGAAGTGCGCCCGGACCACCCGGGAGAACAGCCAGGTCCGGATGATCTCGTGCGCGTGGGTGTTCAGGTCCATCGGGAAGGTCAGCGCGAACAGCTCGGGATCGCGCTCCCAGCCGCAGACGATCTGCGGGCTGAGGGAGGACGTGGCCCAGGTGTCCATCACGTCCGGATCGGCCATGAAGCCGCCGGGCACTCCACGATCTTCCGCGCGGTAGCCAGGCGCGGGCTCCGAGCTCGGGTCAAGGGGCAACGCCGACTCCTCGGGCATGATCGGCGTCTCGTAGCGCGGCTCGCCGTCGGCGTCCAGTGGATACCAGACCGGGAACGGGACGCCGAAGAAGCGCTGCCGCGAGATCAGCCAGTCCCCGTTGAGCCCGCCGACCCAGTTCGCGTAGCGGTGCTTCATGTGCTCCGGCGACCACGCCAGTTCCTCCCCGCGCCGCAGCATCACCTGCTTCAGCTCGGCGTCACGCCCGCCGTTGCGGATGTACCACTGACGGGTGGCCACGATCTCCAGCGGCTTGTCGCCCTTCTCGTAGAAGTTCGCCTTGCGCTGGGTCGGGGTCGGATCGCCGGCCAGGTCGCCGGAGGCGCGCAGCAACGACACCATCGCCTCACGGGCGCCGTACGCGGTCTTGCCGGCCAACTCGGCCCACGGCTCGGCGGCGGCGATCCACTCGGGCTGGTCCCGGACGATCCGGCCGTCGCGGCCGATGATCACCCGGGCCGGGAGTTGCAGCTCCCGCCACCAGGTCACGTCGGTCAGGTCACCGAAGGTGCAGCACATCACCAGGCCGGAGCCCTTGTCCGGCTCGGCCAGCTCATGAGCGAACACCGGCAGCTCGACACCGAAGACCGGGCTGGTGACGGTGCCGCCGATCAGCCCCGCGTAGCGCTGGTCGTCGGGGTGGGCGATCAGCGCGGCGCAGGCAGGGATCAGCTCGGGACGGGTGGTCTCCACGAAGACCGGCCCGTCGGCGGAGTGGAACGCCACCCGGTGATACGCCCCGGGGTAGTCCCGTGCCTCTAGCTCGGCTTGGGCTACCGCGGTCTGGAAGGTGACGTCCCACATGGTCGGCGCCTCGGCGAGGTAGGCCTCACCGCGTTGCAGATTCCGCAAGAAGCCCAGTTGGGCGACCTTGATCGAGTCGTCGGAGATGGTGGTGTAGAGGTCGGACCAGTTCACGCTCAGCCCGACCCGCCGCCACAGGTCCTCAAACGCCTTCTCGTCCACCGACGTCAGCTCGTGGCACAACTCGACGAAGTTGCGCCGGCTGACCGGCAACTGACGGCTGTCCGAGCCCTTCCCCGCCGGCCGCGCGGGAGGGGTGAAGTCGGGCTCGTACGGCAGCGAGGGATCGCACCGCACCCCGTAGAAGTTCTGCACCCGGCGCTCGGTCGGCAACCCGTTGTCGTCCCAACCGATGGGGTAGAAGACGTGCTTGCCACGCATCCGCTGGTAGCGGGCGATCAGGTCGGTGTGGGTGTAGGAGAAGACGTGACCGACGTGCAGCGACCCCGACACCGTCGGCGGCGGCGTGTCGATGCTGTAGACCTGCGCGCGGCTGCTGGGACGGACGAACGCGTACGTGTCCGCGGCCTGCCAGTGCGCGACCCACTTGTCCTCCAGGCCCTCCAGGGCGGGGCGGTCGGGCACGGACCGGCGGGGGCCCGTGCTCGGCGGAGATCCGGGACTGACGGTCGATGTCACGCGGACGAGTGTAGAGCGGCGCTCCCGGCCGAGCAGCGCTCCGGCCCCGCAAGATCCCTGCCGCACAGCCGCACGGGCGAGCCCCTGGGAGGCGGCGGGCGCGGGCTTTGTGTGGGGGGGGGGGGCGCTCGCGCAACACGCCGGCGCGCACGACACCTGCTCGCTACGGCCACCGTTTGACACCACCCTCCTAGACTGGGGCGTCATGCCTGAACCGACCCATGCGCAGATCGTCGCCGCCCTCACCGCGCGCTGGCCGGAGCACCGCGTCGCGCCGAGCCTGGCCAGGATCCGGGCGCTGACCGAACTGCTCGGCGACCCGCAGCGGGCCTATCCGGTGATCCATCTGACGGGCACCAACGGCAAGGGCAGCACCGCCGCCATGATCGAGTCGCTCCTGCGCGCGGACGGGCTGCGTACGGGACGGTTCACCAGCCCCCACGTGACCAGTGTGACCGAGCGGATCACCATCGACGGCGAGCCGATCTCCGACCAACGGTTCGACGACCTGTGGCGCGAAATCGAGCCGTACGTCGCCCTGGTCGACGAGCGTCGCCTCGACGGGGTGGCGATGACCTTCTTCGAGATCATCACCGCCATGGCCTACGCCGCGTTCGCCGACGCGCCGGTCGACGTCGCGGTGGTGGAGGTGGGACTCGGCGGCACGTGGGACGCGACGAACGTGGCCGACGCCGACGTCGCCGTGGTCACCCCGATCGACCTGGACCACACCCACCTGCTGGGGAGCACGGTCGGTGAGATCGCGCGGGAGAAGGCCGGGATCATCAAGCCCGGTGCGCACGCGATCCTGGCCGGTCAGTCCCGGGAGGCGGCCGAGGCGCTGTTGGAGCGGTGCGCGGAGGTAGGCGCGCTGCCGCAGCGGGAAGGCGTGGACTTCGGGGTGATCGACCGCAGCGTCGCCGTCGGTGGTCAGTTGTTGCGGTTGAGCAGCGCTGAGGGTCCCGTGGAGGAGGTCTTCCTGCCGCTGCACGGTGCCCATCAGGCGGCCAACGCGGCCCAGGCGCTCGCCGCGGTGGAGGCCTTCCTCGGTCTCAAGGCCTTGAACCCGGACGTGGCCCGCGAAGGGTTCGCCCGGGTGAAGTTCCCCGGCCGGCTCGAGCTCGTCCGCCGCTCGCCTCCGGTCGTCCTGGACGCCGCCCACAACCCGCACGGGGCTCGGGCCACGGCCAACGCGGTCACTGAGGCCTTCGCGTTCAGCCCGCTGATCGGCGTGGTGGCCGTGATGGCGGACAAGGACGCGCGCGGAATGCTCACCGAGTTCGAAGAGGTGATGAACCAGGTGGTGGTCACCCAGGTGGCGACGACGTCGCGTGGCCTGCCCGCCGACCAGCTCGGCGAGGTCGCCGCCGAGGTGTTCGGCGCCGAACGGGTCACCGTCGTGCCCAGGCTGGACGACGCGATCGAGTACGCGGTCAACCTGGCCGAGGCGGATGGTGTCGGCGCCCCGGGCGTGCTGCTGACCGGCTCGGTGGTGGCGGTCGGCGAGGCCCGCACCCTGCTGGTGAGCGAGCAGGCCGAGGCCAGGCCCGACTTCGGCAGGAGTGGCGGGAACGGGGACGCCGACGACGACTGGGACGCCGACTACTCCCAGAACGGCGACGAGCCGGATCGCGACCTCTGGACATGACGCCGCTGACCCTCAGTCCGCGCAACCCGATGCGCGTCGTGCTGCTCTCCGTGCTGATCTTCGAAGCCATCGTCTTCGGTCTGGCGATTCCGGTGATGATCCTGGTCGCGGGCGCCTCGGCAGCGGCTGCAGCCACCTTCGGCGGCGGCGCGGCGGTGCTGGCCCTGGCGGCTGCGGGCCTGCTGCGCACCCCGGCGGGCTACGTGGTCGGTTGGCTGACCCAACTCGCCGGGATCGCCCTGGGACTGCTGACCGCCACGATGTTCGTCGTCGGCGGCATGTTCGCCGCGCTGTGGGTGCTGACCTTCGTGCTCGGGAAGCGGCTGGACGCTCGCGCCGCGCCGCCCGGGGTGCCGACGATCCCCTAGGGTGCTGCCCATGACCTACGACCCGCCACCGGTTCCGACCCAGCGCTCCTTCGTCTTGATCAAGCCCGATGCCGTACGCCGGGGACTCGTCGGCGCCGTGGTCGCCCGGTTCGAGTCCCGTGGCCTGGCGCTGGTGGCGATGGATTTCCGGCAGGTCACCGGCGAGCAGGCTGACCGCCACTATGCCGAACACGTGGACCGGCCCTTCTACCCGCTGCTGCGCGCCTTCGTGCTGTCCGGACCTTCCGTCGCCCTGGTGGTCGAGGGTGACGAGGCCATCGAGGTCGTCCGCGCGATCAACGGCGCGACCGACGGTCGCAAGGCGGCGCCGGGCACCATCCGCGGCGACTACTCCCTGTCCAACCGGGAGAACCTGGTGCACGGCTCCGACTCGCAGGAGTCGGCCGACCGCGAGATCGCGCTCTGGTTTCCGGACCTCGGCTGAGGTCACCGACCTCGATGCCCCGCTCACCGTCGAGGTTGCTGCACCTGTTCGAGACCAGTCCCGGCACCGCGGTCGGTGCCGAGTTGCCGGTGCGCAGCCTGGTCTTCGACGTCTTGACCGCGGCGGTCTTCGCCGGTCTGGGCGCGGTGCTGCTGGCTGTGATTGCGCGTTTCGAGCGGCCGATCGACTTCGCCTTCGTGGTGGCCGTCTGTGCTCCGCTCGCTCTGCGTCGCCGCCTCCCGCGGGCGTCGCTGCTGATCGGCTTCGCGGTAGGCCTGGTGCAGATGCTGCTGGGAGTGCGGATCGGGATCTACGACGCCGCTCTCCTGTTCGCCCTCTACACCGCGGTCGGCACCACGGCTCGGCGGTTCGGGCTGGGCGCCCTGGTCGCCGGCCTGCTGCTCGCCCTGGTCGGCGGTCTCACGGGATGGTGGGAGTGGGTCGACCGCCAGCTCGGCACCCCGGGGCCGGTGCTGCGGACGCTGTCGACGCTCGGCGTGGCGCTGCTGGTCTTCGCCGCCTGGGCCCTGGGGGAACGGCTGCGGTCGGCGAGGCTCGGACTGCAGGCCCTGGCCGAGCGGGAACGCCAGCTCGTGCGCGAGCGCGAGCAGCAGGCCCAGCTCGCCGCGGCCGCCGAACGATCCCGGATCGCCCGGGAGATGCACGACGTGGTCGCCCACGGGGTCTCGGTGATGATCGTCCAGGCCGACGGCGCGGCGTACGTGGCCGAGCAGTCTCCCGCCGACGCGCGCCGCGCCCTGGAGCAGATCGCGGCCACCGGCAGGGAGTCCCTGGCCCAGATGCGCCAGCTGCTGGGTCTGCTGCGCACCGAGGGTGCCGCGACGAGCCCGCTCGCCGAGACGCAGCCGGTCCGGGCGGCACTGCCCCAGCCCGGTCTCGGTGAGCTCGCCGACCTGATCGCGGAAGCGGAACGGGCGGGTGCGCGCATCCACACGACGGTGGCGGGGGACCTGGCCGACCTGCCGGCCATGACCTCGCTCACCGCGTACCGGGTGGTGCAGGAGGGCCTGACCAACGCCCGCCGGCACGGCGGCCCGGAGGTGGAGCTGGGGCTGGAACGCCGGCCGGACGGGCTGGTCGTCCGGGTGGCCGACGGCGGACCGGCCCGCCCCGCGACCGAGCCCGCCGGCTTCGGACTGATCGGCATGCGCGAGCGGGTGGACGCGGTGGGCGGAACGCTGTCGGCCGGTCCGAGCGCCGAGGGCGGCTTCGCCGTCGAGGCCTGGCTGCCTTCTCGCTCCGGCCCGGAGGAGGCGAGATGATCAAGGTCTTCCTCGTCGACGACCAGGAGCTGGTGCGGGCCGGATTCGCCATGCTGGTCGGCTCCCAGCCCGACCTGCAGGTGGTCGGTGAGGCCGGCAACGGCGGCGAGGCGGTCGAGCGGCTCTCGGTCACCGCGGCCGACGTGGTCCTGATGGATGTCCGGATGCCACGGTTGGACGGCGTCCAGGCCACGAAGATGATCACCGAGCGAATGGGGGAGCGGGCGCCCCGGATCATCGTGCTGACCACCTTCGACCTGGACGAGTACGCCTTCGCCGCCCTGCGTGCGGGGGCGTCGGGTTTCCTGCTCAAGGACACCCCGCCGGCCACCCTGCTGGCCGCCATCCGCACCGTCCACGCCGGTGAGGCGGTGATCGCGCCCAGCACCACTCGACGGTTGATCGAGACCTTCGTCGCCGAGGTGCCCGAGCCGGGCGCCCGGCCCCCGGCCGCGGTGCAAGCCCTCACCCAGCGGGAGCGGGAGGTGCTGATCGAGATCGCCCGCGGCCTCAGCAACACCGAGATCGCGGCCCTGTTCGTGCTGTCCGAGGCCACGGTCAAGACCCACGTCGGCCGGATCCTGGCCAAGACCGGGCTGCGCGACCGGGTCGCCCTGGTCGTGCTCGCGTACGAGATCGGGCTGGTCCGACCCGCGCGCTGAGCGCGCAGCGCGGTGACGGCTCGCGCGCGGCGCCGTTACGCTGGACCCGTCATGACGATCCTCGCGACTTCCCCCGAATCGGTGTTCCCGCAGCTGGAGCCCTTGCTGGCGCGGGTGGCCAAGCCGATCCAGTACGTCGGCGGTGAACTCAACTCCGTGGTCAAGGACTGGGCCGCGGTCGACGTGCGCTGGTGCTTGTGCTATCCCGACGCGTACGAGGTCGGCCAGCCCAATCAGGGCGTGGCGATCCTGTACGAGGTGCTGAACGAGCAGGACTGGATCCTGGCCGAGCGCACGTACGCGGTGTGGGCGGACCTGGAAGCGCTGATGCGCGAGTACGCGGTGCCGCAGTTCACGCTGGACACGCACCGCCCGGTCGGCGCCTTCGACGTGCTCGGCTTCAGCTTCGCCACCGAACTCGGCTACACCAACATGCTGAACGCCCTGGATCTGGCCGGCATGCCGATCCACGCGCGCGAACGCCGCGAAGACGATCCGATCGTGCTGGCCGGCGGGCATGCGGCGTTCAACCCCGAGCCGATCGCGGACTTCGTCGACGCTGCCGTGCTCGGCGACGGCGAGCAGGTCGCGCTGGCCATCTCCGTGATCGTGCGCGACTGGAAGGCCGAGGGGCGCCCGGGTGGCCGCGACGGGTTGCTGCTGCGGCTGGCGGCGACCGGCGGGGTTTACGTGCCCAAGTTCTACGACGTCGACTATCTGCCCGACGGCCGGATCCGCCGGGTCGCGCCGAACCGCGACGGCGTGCCCTTCCGGGTGGTCAAGCACACGGTGATGGATCTGGACGCCTGGCCCTACCCCAAGAAGCCGCTGGTGCCCTTGGCCGAGACCGTGCACGAGCGCTACTCCGTGGAGATCTTCCGGGGCTGCACCCGGGGCTGCCGCTTCTGCCAGGCCGGCATGATCACCCGCCCGGTGCGGGAGCGCAACATCGAGACGATCGGCGCCATGGTGCAGGGCGGCCTGGAGGCGACAGGGTTGGAGGAGGTCGGCCTGCTCAGCCTTTCCAGCGCCGACCACTCCGAGATCGGCGAGGTCACCCGGCAACTCGCCGACCGCTACGAGGGGACCAATGTCTCGCTGTCGCTGCCCAGCACCCGGGTGGACGCCTTCAACATCGACCTCGCCAACGAGCTGTCCCGTAACGGCCGCCGCTCCGGGCTGACGTTCGCTCCGGAGGGCGGGTCCCAGCGGCTGCGGCAGGTCATCAACAAGATGGTCACCGACGACGATCTGATCGCCACCGTGGCCGCGGCGTACTCCAACGGCTGGCGGCAGGTGAAGCTCTACTTCATGTGCGGTCTGCCGACCGAGACCGACGACGACGTGCTGGCCATCGCCGAGCTCGCCAAGCGCGTGATCGCCACCGGGCGGCAGGCGAGCGGACGGCGCGACATCCGGTGCACGGTCAGCATCGGCGGTTTCGTGCCCAAGCCGCACACCCCGTTCCAGTGGGCCGCGCAGTGCGACCACGAGACCGTGGACGCGCGTCTGGCCAAGCTGCGCGACGCGATCCGCAACGACCGCGCGTACGGGCGGGCCATCGGCTTCCGCTACCACGACGGGAAGCCGAGCGTGGTCGAGGGACTGTTGAGCCGCGGCGACCGGCGGGTCGGCGCGGTGATCGAGGCCGTCTGGCGCGACGGCGGGCGCTTCGACGGGTGGAGCGAGCATTTCAGCTACCAGCGCTGGGCCACCTGCTCCGAACGGGCGCTGTCCGGGACCGGGGTGGACCTGGACTGGTTCACCACGCGGGAGCGGACGTACGCCGAAGTGCTGCCCTGGGACCACCTGGACGCGGGCCTGGACCGCGACTGGCTGTGGGAGGACTGGCAGGACGCTCTCGACGAGGTCGAGGTGGACGATTGCCGGTGGACGCCCTGCTTCGACTGCGGTGTCTGCCCGCAGATGGACACCTCGATCCAGATCGGTCCTACGGGCCGGACCCTGCTGCCCATCGCCGCCGTAAGCTCCGGCCTCACCTGACCGGTCCGGGTTCACCTGGTCGCCTGGCTCACCTCAACCGCACGCGCCGGTACGGCCGCCCCCCAGTCGGCCGTACCGTGAGCGAGGCCGCGTGCTCAGACGCGGGCGGGCACGTCCCATTCGGCGTTCGGCGTCCGCACGAGCGCCAAGGCCGCTGCGGCCATCGCCAGCGCCGTCAGTCCCCAGCCGAGCAGGTCGAGGGGATGGTTGGCGGTCAAGGCCGCCAGCAGGTGCAGCGGCTGGGAGACGGCCATCGCCACCGCCCAGCCCTTGTGCACCACGCCTGAGCGCCAGAACGCGATCCCGAGCAGGACCGAGCCCACGATGTGCCCGACGACGAACACCGTGATCGCGAGCACGCCCGGACCGCCGTCGAGGGCCTCGACCAGCCGCGTCAGCGTCGCCGGGTCGATGCCGGCCTGAATGCCCGCCAGGATGTCGGTGTCGACCGACCCGGCCCCGAACAGTCCGAGATAGCCGGGGATGAGGAACGCCGCCGCGACGGTGGTGAGCCGTGGTGCGCGGGGACGGACCAGCCGGACCACGGCGATCGCGCCGGGGACGAGGGTGAAGACCGCGACCAGACCCAGCCAGAGGACGGCGCTTTGCGCGCCCGGGTTCGCCGCGATCTTGGTCACCATCTGGGCCGGGGCGTCGGTCGTGTCGTACGGCAGGATGAAGCGGAGCACCGCGAGGGCAGCCGGTCCGATGGGCATCAGCAGAGCAGCGACCCAACGGTCGAACGTGCGGGTGTCGGTGCTTGGCGCCGCCGACGCGACGGTCGGTAGCGAGGTCGAGGTCGAGGTCATTGCGGTCGCCTCAGACGTCGTCGGCGCGGCGGGCCGGCAGCAGCATCAGCACGACCGCGGTGATGGTGAGCACCACGATCAGGGCAACGACGGCCACCAGCCAGGCCGGGGCGCCGGCGAAGAACGCCGGCAGCGCCGTGATCATCGACAGGATGCGGGCCCCGGCGGCGAGCCGGACCAGACCCCGCCGCCGGGACCGCCATGCAGCGACGACGGCGATCAGGGTCACCACCCCGAGGATGATGCCGAGGATGGTGATGGGCAACGGCGGACCGATCTCGCCCGGAGGCGTGGAGAAGAACAGGCCGAGGAGATCGGATGCGCCGAGCACACCGGCCAGCACCAGGCCGATCTTGTTGGGGAGGGTGAACGGGTCGCCGGTGCGAGTGAGGTGCGTGGTGTCGGCATTGATCGCGGACATTGTTGCTCCAATCGTGGTGGGCCCCTGCTCGGGGTCGTTGGCTCAACCTTGCCGTCCACTCGTCCCGAACGCCCGGGACCGGGTAGCCGTCCGACCGGGAACCTGCCCGGTCCTTCTGGGTGCAGGATCCCGCCCGTTCGGGTGACAAAAGCGCGATCATGGGGGCCATGACCGCCGAGTGTCCACCCTCCCCGATCCGGGTGCTGGTGGTCGACGACCATCCGGTCGTCCGGCGTGGCCTGAGCGCACTGATCGCCACCTTTGCCGGCTTCGCCGTGGCCGGCGAGGCGGTGGACGGGGAGCAGGCGGTGAAGGAAGTTCAGCTCACCTCCCCGGATGTGGTGGTGATGGACCTGGCCATGCCCGGCATCGGCGGGCTGGAAGCCGTGCGGCGGATCGCCGCCGCGGCGCCACGGGTGCCGGTGCTGGTGCTGACCATGCACGAGGACGACGACACCGTCGTAGCGGCGCTGCGCGCCGGTGCTCGGGGATACCTGCTCAAGGGTGCCGAGCAGGACGCGATCGAGGGCGCGCTGCGCGCCGTGGTCAGCGGACAGACCGTCATCGCGCCCGGGGTCGCGGCCCGGGTGCTGGGCAGTGTCGCCGATCGGGCGACGGCGTCCCCGGCCTTTCCGGAGCTGACCGGTCGCGAGCATGAGGTCCTCGAGCGGATGGCGCGCGGCTGGTCGAACGCCGCCATCGCCGCCTCCCTCGGGCTCTCGCCCAAGACGGTCAGCAATCACATCTCCGCCCTCTTCGCCAAGCTCGGGGTAGCCACGCGGAGCGAGGCGATCGTGCAGGCGCGTCGCCAGGGTCTTGGAGACGAGCGGCGGTGAACCCCGCCGTTGCGGTGCCGCGGGCCGCGCGGACCGCGCTGGCCGTCGTGATCGGGCTCGTCCTCTCGCTCGCGGTCGCCGCGCTGATGCTGCCGCCGGCCAACGCTTGGCCACGGGTGGTGATCGTCACGACGCTGGTGCTGGGAGTGGGTTCCGCCGCCGCGGGCTGGATCCTCTCGGGCGTACCAGGGCTCCTATCGGCCGGAGTCCTGTGGGTCACGGGCGGCCTGCTTCTGCTGGCCGCGCTGGTTGCCGCCGGGGGCTGGCTGCCCGACATCCTCGCTGAGCGCTTCGGTCTGGTGGCCGTGCTCACACTTCTACCCCTCGCCATCGTCGCCTTTCCCGGGCCCATGCCCACCGCCGTCCGGGTAGTCGTGGTCCCGTTGCTCGTCGCGGCCGGTGTCGGCGCCGCTGTCCTCGGCAGGGATGCACTGTCCTTTGGCGGGCTCCCGCTCGGCGTCCCACTGGCCGTCCTCGGTGCGGTCTGGTGGCGGTTCGAGCGGAGCCTGGGCCAGCCCCGGGCCGGCCCCGAGCGCGACGCACTGCGCTGGCTGGCCCTCGGTCTGGCCATGACCGTGCTCCTCGGCATCCCCGCCGCCTTCGCGTACGTCCCGACTGCGAGCATGATCGGCGCATCACTGGCCGTGCTCGCCACCCCGGCGGCGGTGGTGCTCGGGGCACGACCGCCGGGAACCGTCGACATCCGCAACGTTGCCGCGCGGACCGGCGGATGGCTGCTCACTCTGCTCGTCGCGTTCGCCCTGTTCTCCGGACTGGTGGCCGGGTTCACGACTGCGGGAGTCGAGCTGGCGGGCGCCGGTCAGCTCGGCGTGATTGCCATCCTCGTCGCCGCCGTTTTCGAGCCGATCCGCCGACTGGTCGATCAGGCTGTGGAACGGTTGCTGTTCGGCGACCGGCTCGACCCGGTGGGTGCAGCGTCGAGATTCGCGGCCGAACTCTCGGCCGCGGACGACCCCGTCGCGGCGCTCCGAGAGCTGCGGTCGGTGCTGAACTTGCCGTTTGCCTCGGTCACCGACACCGACGGGCGACCCGTGGTGACCTCAGGGCGTCCGTCGCCGAACGGCGAGTTCGCGCTCCCGCTGACCGCCGGCGGCTCCCGGGTCGGGGAGCTGCGGCTGGGCTTGCGGAGCGGGGAGTCGGGCCCGGCCCCTCGGGATCGTCCGGTGCTACGGATCATCGCTCCCGCCCTGGCGCAAGCCCTGCGGGCCAGGTCGCTCACGGCGGAGGTGGCCGCGTCACGGGAGCGGGTCGTCACCGCGGTCGAGGAGGACCGCCGACGGCTGCGGCGGGACCTGCACGACGGGCTCGGTCCCCGGCTGACCGGGGTCGCCTACGCCACCGACGCGGCGCGCAACCTGCTGCGGAGCGACCCGGGGTTGGCCGAGGAACTGCTCATCGGAGCGCGCGCCGACACCGGCACGGCGATCGCGGACGTACGGCAGCTGGTGGACGGGCTTCGACCCGCTGTGCTGGACCAGCTGGGCCTGCTCCCGGCACTGCATCAGCAGGCCGCGACGCTGCGGGGGCGCGACGGACACCGGATTCTGGTGGCGCTCGACCTCGTCGACGATTTGCCCCAGCTCGGCGCGGCCACCGAGGTCGCCGTTTTCCGCATCGTGACCGAGGCGTTGACCAACGTGGCCCGGCATTCGGGCAGCCCGACCGCACATGTCCTGTTGCGGGTGCAGGACGGCGATCTGCTCGTCGAAGTGAGCGACGTCGGCGGCGGCATGCCGTCGCCAACGCCGTGGCGGCCGGGCGTCGGGCTGCAATCGATGCACGAACGGGTCGACCAGCTCGGTGGCACGCTCGACCTCTCCTGCGACGGTGAGGGCGGTCGGGTCCGCGTCACCCTGCCGCTGCCGCCGCATCCCGGCCGGCCCGGCTAGGGTGGCCGCATGGGAGCCCGCACTCAGCCGGAGCAGCATGCCCCGCCGGTGCAGCGGATGCGAGTGCGTTACGCCAAACGCGGCCGGGCGCGATTCGCGAGTCACCGTGACTTCGGCCGGGCGTTCGAGCGAGCCCTGCGACGAGCCGGAGTGCCGATGGCCTACTCGTCCGGCTTCTCGCCCCACCCGCGCATCTCCTACGCCAACGCCGCTCCGACGGGTGCTGCCTCCGAGGCGGAGTACCTGGAGATCGGGTTGGCCACGGTGTGCGATCCCGACGCGGTCCGGGTGGCCCTGGACGCGGCGCTGCCGACCGGGCTCGACGTCGTCGAGGTGGTCGTGGCCCCCGCGGGGGCGTTGGCGGATCTGCTCACGGGATCGCGCTGGCGGGTAGAACTGCCCGGGATGGGTGAGGAGATCGTCGCCGACGCGGCCGCGCGACTGCTGGCTCAGCCGACGGCGAACGTGCAGCGGCTGACCAAGAACGGCATGCGCGATTTCGACGCCCGATCGGCAGTGGTGGCGTTGGACCCCGGTGCGGCCGAGCTGTTCATGACCCTGCTCCACCAGACCCCTCTGGTGCGTCCGGACGACGTGCTCACCGCCATGCGGCAGTACAGCCCGGAGCTGGTCCCCGCCGCGCCGCCGGTGTTCACCCGGCTGGCCCAGGGGATCCTTGACGTGACGACCGGCGCGATCGCCGAGCCTGGATGCCGCGCGCGCTGACGTCGCCGGAGCCGCCTTCGGACGCGTCGGAGTGGGTCTGGTGCGACGTGTGGGATAATCGAGTCGGTCGGACGCTTCGAAAGTCCGGCCCCGATGACACGTGACGTTGTGGTGTGACAGGCCTCAGCTCGGGTGGGCACACCGATCCACCGCGACAAGTTCAGGGGTTCTCCCCCGAGTTCGACTTGACCGCGGGACGGTCCGAGCCCATCGCATCGGTTCGCCAGCTTCCGCCGCCCGGCCTCGTTGCCGGGCCGCAGCCGACCGGGTGCGTACGCGCACCGTAGAGGAGTCCGGATGCTCGATTCCGAGCCCGACACGCACGACCAGCCCACCGACCCTGCGGTAGACGCGCCACCCGCTGCGCCGCCGCGCCGCCGCCGCGCCGCCAGCCGACCCGCCGGACCTCCGGCCGCCGTCGCCGACCCCATGCCGGTCAACCCATCCGGCGATGAGGCCCTGAGTCCGGGCGGGGTGGCGCAGTCTGGGGACACGTCGGTCGGCGACACCGGGATGCCCGATGCGCCGCCGCCTGCGAAGCGCACTCGCAAGGCACCCACCAAGCGCGCCGCCAAGGCAGCAGCCGGCGACGGCCCAGGCGTGGCCGACAGGTGAGTCCGGTGTGGGCGAGTCCGGCGCGGGCGCGCCGGAGGCCGCTGCCGGGGAGGCCGCCCCCAAGCGTGCCCCCCGCAAGCGCGCGGCGAAGAAGACGGCGGCTCCGCTGTCGGCCCCGCTGGCCGAGCAGTCGGCCGCCGAGTCGGGCTCGGAAGCTGAGCTGGGCACGCAGGTGACCGACGACCGGCCGCCCGCGGTCGAATCCAGGACCGATTTCGGGCCGACCAGCGCCGCGGCCGATCGACTCTGGGTTCGGCGAGTCGACCTCGGGTCAGTCCACGCCCGGGGAGTCTGGGCCGGTCCCGTCGTGGGCAGTCGACTTCGACTCCGGGCCTGACGCTGAGGCGGCGGCGCCCGCTGAGCCGGCGTCCGAGGCAGCTCCGCTGAGTGTGACCGAATGGTGGGACCAGGGCTCCGACCACGCAGAGCGGGAGGAGGCGAGTAGCGACAGCGCAGTCGCCGATTCCGCAGACGCTCAGCTGGACCACACCCAGGCCGAGAACACGGCGGGCACCGACGACGAGGCCGAGCCGACGAGGCCGGAGACGACGAGGCCGGAGACGACGAAGGCCGTAGACGACGAGGCCGGAGACGACGAGGCCGGTAGACGACGAGGCCGGTAGACGACGAGGCCGGTAGACGACGAGGCCGGAGACGACGAGGCCGGAGACGACGAAGCCGGAAGACGACACCCCCGATTCGGGACGGCGACGCCGCCGCCGTCGCGGCGGCAGGCGCCGCCGTCGGCCCGGTGGCGAGGACAGCGAAGACAGCGCGGACGGCGCGGATGGCGCGGACAGCGACGGCGGGCGGCGACGGGCCGGCCGACGGCGACGAGCCGGCGCGAGGGCGGCAGGCGCGGCCCAGCCGAGCGAGCGCGATGCCGCGACCGTAGAAGACGCCGAGAGCGGCGGGTCGGGTGACGGCGAGGACGGCGAAAGTGAAGGCCAGCGCCGTCGTCGCAGGCGCCGCCGTCGCCGGGGCGAGGATTCCAACGCTTCCTCGGACGACCCCTCCGAGGTGGTGGTCCGGGTCCGCGAGCCGCGCCGCAGCAAGGCCAATACCGAGGTCACCGGCATCGACGGCTCGACCCGGATGGAGGCGAAGCGGCAGCGGCGGCGTGAGGGTCGCGAGGCCGGACGCCGACGTACCCCCATCCTGAGCGAAGCCGAGTTCCTGACCCGCCGCGAGTCCGTGGCGCGCACCATGATCATCCGGCAGCTGGAGGACCTGTCCCAGATCGCCGTACTCGAAGACGGCATTCTGGTCGAGCACTACGTCGACCGCGCTTCGGCGACCTCGCTGATCGGCAACGTCTACCTCGGCCGGGTGCAGAATGTGTTGCCCTCGATGGAGGCCGCGTTCATCGACATCGGCCGCGGGCGCAACGCCGTGCTCTACGCCGGTGAGGTCGACTGGGACGCGTTCGGCGCGGAGGGGCAGAACCGCAAGGTCGAGCGGGTGCTCAAGTCGGGCCAGCCCATCCTGGTTCAGGTGACCAAGGACCCGGTCGGAGCCAAGGGCGCGCGGCTCACCAATCACGTGTCCATACCCGGCCGCTACATCGTGTACGCCCCCGGTGGTCACCTGTCCGGCATCTCCCGCAAGCTCCCCGAGAACGAGCGCAAGCGGCTGAAGGACATCCTCGCCGAGCTGGTCGGGGAGTCGGCGAGCGTGATCGTGCGTACCGCGGCCGAGGGGGCGAGCGAGGACGAACTGGTCCGCGACGTCAACCGGCTGAAGGCCCAATGGGCCGACATCGAGAAGAAGGTCGCTTCCGGGCAGGCTCCGCAGTTGCTCTACGGCGAGCCCGATCTCACCGTGCGCATCGTGCGAGACCTGTTCACCGAGGACTTCTCCGAGTTGATCATCTCCGGCAACGGCGGGATGACCGACGCGTACGAGGCCGTCGACGCCTACGTGACCCACGTCGCCCCGCACCTGAAGGAGCGACTGCGCCGCTGGGAGCCCAAGGACGAGCGCAGCGACCTGTTCGGGGAGTACCGGCTCGACGAGCAGATCGCCAAGGGACTGGAGCGGAAGGTGTTCCTGCCCTCGGGCGGTTCCTTGATCATCGAGCGGACCGAGGCGATGACGGTGATCGACGTCAACACCGGGAAGTTCACCGGCAGCGGCGGCAACCTCGAGGCCACCGTGACCAAGAACAACCTGGAAGCGGCGGAGGAGATCGTGCGCCAACTGCGGTTGCGCGACATCGGCGGCATCATCGTCATCGACTTCATCGACATGGTCCTGCCGGCGAACCGGGAGTTGCTGCTGCGCCGGCTGGTGGAGTGCCTGGGGCGCGACCGGACCCGCCATCAGGTGGCCGAGATCACCAGCCTCGGCCTGGTGCAGATGACCCGCAAGCGCATCGGCACCGGTCTGCTGGAGGCGTTCAGCACCGAGTGCCCGCAATGCCACGGCAGTGGTGCCGAGCTGCACGACATGCCGGTCGACACGCAACGGCAGGCCGACGGTGGAGCGCGGGAGGGTCGGTCTCCAACCGGCGCGGTGGAGCAACGCCGGCGAAGAGTGCGAGCTCCGACCCGGTGCGCGACGAGGCACCGGCCGAGGAGCCGCAGACCCTGCAGGGACCGCAGGCACCGCAGACCCAGCAGCCTGCGCGCCGTAGCCGAAGCCGTCGGCCTGCGGCGACCAGGGAGCAGGGTGCTCCAGAGCCGGCGGCGGTGTCCTGACCCACGGTGACGGGCCCGCGACGGCCGTCACGCCCCCCGGATCGACGGGGGGCGGGCGCATCGCGGTCAATACTGGAGCGATGGGATCTCGGGTCGAGGACGGGCGCACACCGCTGGTGGTCGCCGTCATCGGCGCCGGGCCGTCGGGCATCTACGCGGCGGAGGCGCTGGTGCAGCAGGCCGACGTACCGGTTCAGGTCGCGGTGATCGACCGGCTGCCGGTGCCGTTCGGCCTGGTCCGCTACGGAGTCGCCCCTGACCACCCGTCGATCCGGTCGATCCGGCACACGCTGGAGCGCACCCTGGAACGATCGGGGGTGCGCTTCTACGGCGATGTGGGTATTGGTGAGGACCTCACCGTCGAGGAGTTGCGGGGCGTGGTGGACGCGGTCGTCTACGCCTACGGGGCCGGTAGTGACAAGGCACTCGGCATTCCTGGCGAAGACCTGGAGGGCAGCATCGCGGCCCCCGAACTCGTGGCCTGGTACTGCGGTCACCCCGACGTACACCCCGATCTCGAGCCCGATCCTGCCGCTGTCCCGCCTGATCTCCACCCGGACGAGGCGGCCGACACCGGCGTCCGTCCGCGTCGGCGACACCCGCGTGCTTCCCGACGTCGGCCACCTGCTGGCGACCAGTACGCACGCCGTGGTGGTGGGCGTGGGCAACGTGGCCCTCGACGTGGCACGAGTGTTGATCAAGACCTCCGACCAGTTGGCGGTCACCGACATGGCCGACGAGGTGCTGGCGACCCTGGCCGACAACCGGATCCGCGACGTACACCTGTTAGGTCGGCGCGGACCCGCGTACACGGCCTTCACCACCAAGGAACTGCGCGAACTCGGCGAGATCGAGGGCGTGGACGTGCTGGTGGATCCCCGCGACCTGGTGCTCGACCGGTCCAGTCAGGCCGTGGTCGAGCAGAGCAAGGTCGCGGCCCGCAATCTTGCGGTACTGCAGGCCTGGGCTGAGCGGCCGCTCGCCGGCGCATCCCGCCGGGTGCACTTCCACTTCTGGACCCGGCCCACCGCCCTGGTCGGGGTAGGATCGCGTACAGGCCGTGGGGCTGGAGCGGACCCGGCTCGACGACGACGGCCGGGTCGTGGGCGCGGGCGCCGCATCGAGCGTGCCAGCCGAGCTGGTCGTCCGCTCGGTCGGCTACCGCGGAGTGCCGATGCCGGGTGTTCCGTACGACGTCGGCACGGGCCGGGTGCCGCACGCCGAGGGTCGGGTGATCCGCGACGGCGGATTCTCCGCCGACGAGTACGTGACCGGCTGGATCAAGCGAGGTCCGACCGGAGTGATCGGGACGAACAAGTCCGACGCCGTGGAGACGGTGGCGTCCCTGCTCGCCGACGTGCACGACGGCGAGGTCAGTGCCCGCGGGCGGGCGGGAGCCCTGGACCGGCTGCTGGCCGAACGCGGCATCGACGCGCTGGACATGCCTGCCTGGCACCGGATCGACGCCGCCGAGATCGAGCTCGGCGTCAGCCACGGCCGGCTCCGGACGACGTTGGCCCATCGCGCCGAACTGCTGGCGGCGGCCGGGGACGACTCCTGACCGAGTGACCTTCGACCGCCCGATCCGGTCTCGGTACGCTCGCATGGCGACACGATGGAAGGCGGAGTGGGCATGGCTGGATTCGGTCCTGACAGCAGCGGCATCTGGTGCAGCGACGCCACGCCCGGCGCTGTAGCGCGGTTGGCCGCGACGGGAGTGGACTGGGTCTGCCTGGACGCCCAGCACGGCGCTGTACGGGCGGAGCGAGCTGATCGCAGCGGCGCGGAGCTTTCCCACCTCCCCCGCGACGCTGGTGGTTCGGGTCGCCTCCTGTGCACTTTCGAGTCCATCGGCGCGGCGCTGGACGCCGGGGCCGGCGCCGTGATCGTGCCGCAGGTCGACTCGGTGGCGCACGCGGAGCTGGCGGTCGCCGCGACCTACTACCCTCCGCACGGCAGACGCAGCTGGGGACAGCTCGGCGTCGCCTGGGGTATCGGACTCCGTGCCGCCCGCCGAGGCCAACGCCGCGCACCGGCTGTGCGGTGATGATCGAGTCGGCGCGCGCCCTGGCAGCGGTGGACGCCATCGCGGCGGTGCCGGGTGTCAGTCAGCTGTTCGTCGGGCCGTACGACCTCGCGCTGACCCTCGGCACCACGGTGCCGGCGCTGCTGGCCGATGACAGCGACGGATCGCCGCTGCGCAGGATCGTGCGCGCGGCAGCGGAGAACGGGCTGATCGCGGGCGCTTTCGCGGGTACGCCGGAGTTGGCGGTCAGATTCCGCGAGCTGGGCCTGAGCTGCCTGGCCGTCGCCACCGACCTCGTGGGCGCTCGACCGGGGCGTCGAGCTCGGCGCTCGGCCAAGCGCTGACCCGCTCGATTCCCGCCGCCGGTCAGCGTGGCGGCATCGGGGGGTCCGGGGCCAGGCTCCCGTCCGGGGCGATGTGCTCGAACACCTGCTGCACCATGGCCCACACGTGCGGGTCGTCGACGGTGTAGATCTGTCGCCGCCCGTCCCGCCGCGCGCTGATCAGGCCGGCCAGCCGCAGTTTGGTCAGGTGCTGGCTGGCGGTGGCGATGCTGACCCCGACGCGCTCCGACAGCGTGCCCACGTCGTACTCACCCTCGGCGGCCAGGGCGACCAGGTGTAACCGCACCGGCGCGCCCAGCAGGGCGAACGTGCGCGCGGCTACAGCCAGTTGGGGCTGCGTCGGCTCGGGAACCACCGCCTCATTGTGGCCCATCCGCGGCAGGCCGTGATCGATCTCACCTGCTCAGCCCGTCCGATTCGATGCTTCCTTGATTGCGCAATCATCAAAATGTCTGGCAGGATTGGCGAGGTGCCCCGAGCTGTCCGTCCCGTCCTGTACTGCCTGGCCGTGGTGGCCCCGGCCGTCGGAGTACGCCTCTTGGGGGTGGAGCTGAGCGCGCCCCTGGCGCTGCTGTGCTTCGGTGCCGCCGTGGTGGCGGCCTCGTTCGTGCTGGCCTGGGCCGCCGAGGCGGCCGAGATCGACATCTCCGGTGGGCTGGCTGTCGCTCTGCTCGCGGTGATCGCGGTGCTGCCCGAGTACGCCGTCGACCTGTTCTTCGCCTACCGGGCGGGATCCGACCCGGCGTACGCACAGTTCGCAGCCGCCAACATGACCGGATCGAACCGGCTGCTGCTCGGCGTCGGCTGGCCGGCCGTGGTGCTGATCTCGCTGTTCGTGGCCAGCCGCCGGACTGGCCGTTCCGTCCGCACGGTGGTGCTGGAGTTGCGCCACCGGACCGAGCTGGGCTTCCTGCTGGTGGCCGCGCTGGTGGCCTTCGTGATGCCGCTGACCGGCCGGATCCACCTCCTGCTCGGGGTCGGGCTGCTCGGTCTCTTCGCGTTCTACCTCGTCCGCGCGGCCCGGGAGGGCGCTCCGGAGGGCGATCCGGACGCGATCACGACCTGGTGGGACCCGCCGCCCGGATCGGCGCCTTGCCCACCGAGCTGCGCCGGCCGCTGGTCGTGGCCATGTTCGTCGGTGCCGCCGCGGTGATTCTGGCCTGCGCCGAGCCGTTCGCCGAGGCCCTCGTGGGGACGGGCGCCAGCTGGGGACTGGACGAGTTCCTGCTGGTGCAGTGGCTGGCGCCGCTCGCCTCCGAGGCGCCCGAGTTCATCGTCGCCATCCTGTTCGCGGTTCGCGGCAAGGCCGGCATGGCCCTCGGTCTGCTGATCAGCGCCAAGGTCAACCAGTGGACGCTGCTGGTCGGCAGCCTGCCGCTGGCGTACGCGCTCGGCGGCGGCCCGCCGGCCCTGGTGCTGGATCCGCGTCAGGTCGAGGAGGTGCTGCTCACCGCGACCCAGACCGTGCTCGGGCTCGCCATCCTGCTCGCGCTCCGATTCCCCCGCTGGGCGGCAGTGGCGCTGTTCGGCCTGTTCGCGGTCCAGTTCGCCATCCCGGGCACGGAGGGGCGCTACCTGGTCTCCGCCGCGTACGCGGGGCTGGCTCTGGCCCTCGCCGTACGCCACCGGCGCCACCTGCTGCCGACGCTGACCGCTCCCTTCCGCCGGGTCGTCGGCCCCTCGACCAGCGCTTCTCCGGTGGCGGCAGCCGTGGCGCCGACCCCGGAGGCCGTGGGCTACCGGGCGACCAGGTAACCCTCCTCGTCCAGGGTGACCGGGATCGGGTCGATGATGTCGAAGGCGTCGATCCCCTTCGGCTCCAGGTTGCGGAATCCGACGAAGCACCAGCTGCCGTCGCGCTGCTGCACCAGGGGTGAGGCGAACAGGTCCGGCTCGGCGGCGAAGCCGCGGGCCAGGCTGATGTCCCACGGTCCGAGTGGGCCGGGGGAGGGCAGCGACCAGGTGCAGTACTCGCCCAGTCGTGCCTTCGCCTCGTCGGTCATCTCCTGGGGGTGGCAGGTGAAGGCCAGCACCCAACGTCCGTCGATGCACTTGTTCTGCAGCACCTCGAGCTGACCGAAGCCCTGACCCGGCTCGCACAGCGGAGGTCCGAGGGTGAGGTGGTCCAGATCCGGCCCTGAGGCGTGGGCGATCACCCCGTCGTCGTTCTTGCCCGCGAAGGCCGAGCGCGCGCAGATCAACGCGTGCCAGCCGTTGCCGTCGGGGTCGGGGAGGATCAGCGGATCGCGCCACGTCTCGCTCCTGCCCTCGTACGGCGCGACCTCGCCGTGCGGGGGCGGCACCAGCGCGAGCGTCTTGTACCACCGTGGATCCGGCGGGATCGACGGCGCGTGCCCTACGCGGGTCCAGTGGTGCAGGTCGTCGGAGACCGCCGAGCCGATCCGCTGGTCGAAGACGTGGTGGCCCTCGGTGTTCACCGCCGTGTAGAACATCCGCCACCGGTCGCCGTCCCGGACGACCGAGCCGGTCCAGATGGCCTGGTCGTCCCAGCCGGAGTCGGCGGGGCGCGAAGCACACGCCCAGATAGTCCCAGTCCACCAGGTTCGGCGAGGTGGCGTGCCCCACCACCGCATTCAGATGTCGCTTGCCCGGGGTCCCGAGCGAGCGTGGCGCCTGGAGGAAGAAGAGGTGGTAGAGGTCGCCGTCGTCGGCGATCCAGGAGTCCCACATGTAGTGGTCATCGAGCCGCAACATGGCCGCAGTCTTGCAGGTCGTGCCGACCGTTCCCGGGCGCCTCGGCGGATCCTCAGCGCAGCGGGCCGACGAGCTTGCCGAGCAGGTTGCGCAGGGTGCGATCCGGGTTGTCGGTCACGCCGGCGTGCACCGGCGACGGCTGGACCACGGTGCTCCGCGGAGCGGTCAGCATGCCGAAACGGGTCGCCCGTCCTGCGTTCTCCCGAGCGCTGCCCAAGGGTTCGTGACAGGCCGCCACCACCGCTTCGGCCGACATCCGCACCGCGTCCAGGTCGACCTCGGGGTCGAGCGCACGCAGCCGAACCTCGTCGACCACCGCGGCCGCATGCAGGTACTCGAAGTCCTGGCAGTAGAGGATGACGCCGACGTTGACGAACTCGCCGCGCTCGACCCGCGGCACCGCCCGCAGCACGGCGTACTGGAAGGCGTGGGTCGGCCTCACGGCAGCCAGCTTTCCGCGGCGGCGAGCCGCGCCAGGAGGTAGTCGACGTAGGTCGTGCGGGCCTGCTCCGCGCCGGACGGGGCGCGGGGGTCGGGGCGGGTCGGGGTCGGGCATCAGCCAGGCGTCGGGAACCAGGGCCAGGATCGAGCTGAGCAGCTCGGCGGTGACCTGCGACGCCATCGCGTCGTGCACCCTCCTGGGCCGGCCGACCCCGTTGAGCACGTGGTCGCCGTAGTTGTAGGCCGAGGTCGCGAACGCGTCCTTGCCGCTGGCCCAGGCGTGCTGGAAGCGCAGGCAGGCGCCGTGGTCGATGGCCCACAGGGAGCGGTGCCAGATGAGCAGATTGGTGTTGCGGGCGCTGCGGTCGACGTTGGCCACGTACGCGTCCAGCCAGACGATCCGGTCGGCGTCCTCCTCCATCAGCCCGAAGCTGCGGTCATAGCCGACCGAACCGGGCAGGAAGTCCACCGCCAGGTTGAGCCCCGCGCTGGCGGTGACGAGGGCCTGCACCTCCTCGTCCGGCTCGCGCAGCCCGATCTGCGGCGACACGTCGATCAGCGCCAGATCGGGGACCAGGATGCCGAGCGCACGAGCGATCTCTGCCGACCACGATCTCGGCGACCAGCGCCTTCGGACCCTGCCCGGCGCCGGTGAACTTGACCACGTAGGTGCCGTCGTTGTCGGCCTCGATCAGACCCGGCAGCGAACCCCCCTCACGCAGCGGCGTGAGATAGGCGGTCGCCGCGACCCGAGGAAGCATGGGGAGAACCTATCGCCCGTCGGACGGTGGCGCGGGCGTTGCCGCGCCACCGGTGTCGGCGGTTCCTCGACCGAGGTCATCGGAGCCCGCGCCGGCCCCGCCCGGGAGGTCGGGCCTGGGGTAGGACGGACGGAGGGGTCAGCTGACCGGCGCGGGGAGCCGTCGCCCGGGGCGCGGAGGAGGTCACGACCGGGCTTCCGGTCGCACCGGCGCCGGGGTCGAACCCCTTCACGATCAACCAGACCCCGATGAAGAGCTCCCACAAGCCACCCGGGACGGCGTGGATCACCTTCAGATCGAATCCGATGATCTCCAGGACCGATCCGGACAGGATGATCGCGTATCCGGCCAGCCCCCACAGGGCCAGCGCCCGCGGGATCAACCCGGTCCGCAGGAAGGCGGAGCACAGGATCAGACCGGCCACTCCGACGGTGATCATCGCGAATTCGTAGGCGTACAGCTTGCTCTCGGCGAGGACGCCGCTGATCGCCTGGAGCGCCGGCGCGTCGACCGCGCCTGCCTCGAGGTAGGCGCTCGCGAGTGGGATCTGCGCGACGATGAAGAGGGCCATCACGGCGATGAGCACCGCGTCGATGATCCGGGCGGCGAGGTAGGCGACGGCGCTGCGCTCGCTGTGGCGCTTCAACACCGGGAACATCACGACCCCGTGAGCCGCATCACCGGCGACCGTGGCCAGCCAGCACAGCGCACCGGCCGCCAGGAGCATGCTGTTCCCCGCGATCGTGGAGAGCGGATTGTGCGGCGGTGAGCAGCGACTGCACCACGATGTCGCCGCCGATGCCGATCACCATGCCGGCCAGGTAGAGCACGCCGATGACGCGTGCGGTGGAGCGGAAGTCCTTTGACCCGACGGATTCGGGTCGCGCGGTGCGGGACGGTGCGGGAGATCTCATGTCGGTCGTTCCTTTCAGTGAGCCGAGGAAGCTGACTGCTCCTCGTACTTAGTACGAACGTATCGTACTTTGTACGAACTGGCTATAGTCGAGGCACGATGGTGAAATCAACCCTGACGAGCAGCAGCGAAGTGCCGCGCATACCCCTGAGCCGGGAGCGCGTGCTCAGCGGCGCCCTGGCCGTGGCCGACGCGGGGGGAGCGGGCTCACTCGACCATCCGCTCCCTTGCCGAGCACCTCGGCGTCAAGCCGATGGCCCTGTACTACTACGTGGCCAACAAGCGCGAAATCCTCGACGGCATCCTCGATGCCGTCTTCAGCGAGATCGATCTCCCGGCGATCGGCGGCGACTGGCGAACCGAGATGGCGCGTCGCGCCCACTCCGCACGCCGCGTGCTGCGCCGCCATCCGTGGGCGATCGCCCTGCTCCAATCGGGAACCGCGCCCGGCCCGGCCACCCTGCGGCACCACAACGCGATCATCGGCGCTCTGCGGGAGGCAGGCTTCTCGGTGCCGATGACGGCGCACGCCTACGCACTCCTGGACAGCTACATCTACGGTTTCGCACTGTCGGAGTCGGCGCTGCCCATCAACGGCCCCGAGACCGTCGCCCAGGTGGCGGAAGCGATGGTGCAGCGGAGCCCGTCTGGACGACTACCCCCATCTCGCCGAGTTCTCGACCGAGCACATCATGCAACCGGACTACGACTTCGGCGCTGAGTTCGACTTCGGGCTTGACGTGATCCTGGACGGCCTCGCACGATCGCTCGACGACCCCGCGCCCCTGGGGGGTACGACGCGGTCATGAATGCGCGGTGCACATATCTGCGCATCGCCGCGGAAGCGGCGATTTAGGCTCTCACGTGTCGTCTCTTTCACAGAAGGGCACGTGCGGTGATGGACCGGAGCCAGTTGCAGGGAGTTGGGGAGCCGCGCTTCGCGGCGTTGTTCAATGCGATGCACGACAGCGAGATCCCCGTCGGTCGTCCCAATTTCTCGCGTCGCGACGAGGCCACCGGGCTGACCTTGCTGAGTTGCGCGCTCAAGCTGGACCATGTGGTGCGGGTGACCGAAAGTCTTCGTTTGATCAATGTGGATCACCTCAGCCGCAGCGTGAACGTCGACGTCGATCTCCGGGCTCTCACCGATGAGCAGCGGACAGCATTGCGGGTCCACGAAACGCCGGCGGAACCAGCCTCGGCGGCGCTGGCCAGGCCCCCAGCCCGTCGGAGCGTCCCACCGCCGGGGACGATACGAGCAGCAGTGGCGCGCACCGGCTCTGGATCCCCATCTCACGGCACAGTCGGGAGGACCTCGCGCCGGTGGTGGTGAAGGACGGGAGCGGGAGTGTCGTACCCCGGCTGACCTCGGTGGCCGCGACCGGCGCCATCATCGCCGGGGTCACCCGACTCTTCCGCATCTACGCGGAGTCTCAACGCGCGGCGGGTGTCCCAGCTGTCCAGCCGCGAGCGGGAGACGGACCACCGCGCGCGTTGGCTCGTCGAACTGGCTATTGCGCGGCTGATCGCGCATGGTCGGCGTGCCGGACCCGCGCCGGCCAATGGCCGACAGAAGGCTGAATCAGAGCAGTGAACGGTCCCTGGTCAGTGTGGATCCCGTACGCGCGAGGGCGGCCGCCTACCTGAAGAAGATGCCGGAGGAGCAAGCCCAGCATTTCGCCGACCTGCTGCTGGCCGCCAGTCAGGAATACTTTCTCGTGGTCATGCTCGATTCGGCTGAATCGCACCAGTTCCTCACCTGCGAGGCACCGTTGATTCCCGCCGTGAAGTCGTTGACCCGCCGGCGCCGCGCGCTGTGGTCGGTGCTTCCGGTCAGCAATGAATTCACCGTCAACTACGCCACGCAGATCCCCCGGGGTGTCGATTCCTACCACGTCACGATGGACGTGCCCGAGGAACTGGACGTACGGCGTTTCGTGCTGTGCAGTAATGCCGATGAGCCCGCGATCCACGACCTCGCACGACGTGCCGAGGCCGTCGCGGCACGATCCTCTCTGCCGGACGCGGCCGGCAGCACTTCGTTGACCCTGGAGCGGCGGGAGCTGGAGACGACCCTGGGAGTGTTGGGTCAGCGGCGCCGCGTCGACCTCCGGGGATTCGACCAGTACCTGCAGGGACGCAGGCGGGTGTCCGCGTCGGCCCTACGCCAGCCTTCGCCTGCCGGCGCGGACGGCGATTCGACCTGCTCCATCGAAGGCCTGGCGCACCTTCGCGGCGCTTCGGCCGAGCAGAGATTCGAGGCTCGAAGGCGCCAAGGCGCTGCTGTCCGACGACAGACTCCGGCGCCATCGCCGCGTGGGTGACGTCGGCTCAGCTCGGCTTCGACGTCAGCACCGACAACGATCC
Source organism: uncultured Actinomycetota bacterium (assembly GCA_963726625.1). GTDB lineage: Bacteria > Actinomycetota > Actinomycetes > Propionibacteriales > Propionibacteriaceae > Microlunatus. The sequence goes on along the minus strand of CAVSDA010000014.1, from coordinate 20,711 downwards.
CCGCGAGAACGGTGCGCATGCCCAGTGGCGTGCCACCCCGCTGGGATTCGGACACCCGACTGTGGAGCCCGTCGAGGCCCGCGTCTACCTGGCCATGGCCGACGAGCCGCCCGCGCTGGTGGGCAGCGTGCTCCGCATGCTGGCGGCGCTGCTCGTCGTCGTAGTGGGCATCAAGGCCGTCGCCCTCGACCACCCCTTGGCCTGGACGGCGCCGATCGAGCTCGGTCAAGCCGACGCGGCGGTGGCGGTCCTGCTCATTGTCCCCGGAGTTCTGCTGGCGCGGTTGGACATCTTCTCCACCCATTCCATCCTGGGCCGGCTACGGCGGTTCCCCATCGTGGTGGCCTACGTCTCCGTGGGAATCACCAGCACCCTCGCGCTGTTCGTGGCCGCCGAACACGCGGGCCCGAGCAAGCGGCTGTCGACGGTCTTCATGATCGGGTCCGGGGCGCTGCTGGTGCTGCTGATGCTGTGCGTGGTGGAAAGCGTGGTGCGCTTCGTGCGCCGCAGAGTTCCGGTGCCGCGCTCGGCGGCGGTGCCGGTCTGGCTGCGCAGGCACTACGAGCCGGGCGCCGGGCGCCGCGGCGCCCTGCTGCATCCCGACGTCTACTTCGACGCGATCCGGCCGCTGCCCGCCCCGGACCGGGAGTCGATCAAGGCGTACGAGCAGAGCTGGGCGGAGTGGAGGTGGGACTCTTCGCGCGTGGGTCCTCCTGCCACCGAGGGCCCGGCCCTGCTGGCGGAACTCACGGCTCGCGCGGTCTCACGGGACTACAAGGCAGCCTGGATCGAGGTGCTCCACGATTGCGGTGAGTTGCCCGGGCCGTTGACCGAGGACGGCGACGACCTGCTCTACGTCGCCTTCGCCGGTTCGAGCTGCCAGATCCGTTCGGGCTATCGGCAGGACTACGACAGATCGGGCTTCCACTGCCTGAGACTCGGGACTCACCGGACGGGGCCGCGGGCGGCCAGGCTGCCGCGTTGGGATGGTCGGAGACCACAGCGCTCGCGCCGGCGGTCATCCGTGCCAACGTGCACGACGTCGACATCCTCGTCGGACTCGGGCATCTGGCGACCGAGTCGGCTCGTTGCCGGCGGATGCTCCAGCTTCTTGAACGATGCGCTGACCTGCGCCGACGGGATCAGCCACGTGGTCCCCACGCTCGTCCTGGCTCCGGCGATCAGCGCGACGGCAGAAGATGCCGGCGAGTCAAGCCTCAGCTCGCCGCCGACCAGACCCTGCGGCTCACGCTGACTCTCCCGCAGTCCGACCACCAGGCGCGGCTCAAGCTCGAAGCCGAGCTCGCCGATCTGGCCGAGCGTGGAACGTCAGCCTCTGGCGGGCGAGTCGGCGGCCGGCGGCGGGTCAGGGCGAGTGGCAGCCGGTCCACCAGGCGTCGGAGTCGAGACGTCCGACGTCCGCGGAGCGCAGGTGCCCTCACGGCCGTGCTCGATGCAGAGCGTCGACGTGGTTCCGGTGACGTTCGTCGGCCGTCGAGGGACCTGAGAGTGTGGCCTCATTCCGCCGGTTGACCGAGGCGCTGCTGCAGTCAGGCGGCACGCTGTCGATCCCTTACCGCGTCGGTCGTCGGCCAGCACGCTGTCGTGCATGTGGGCCTCATCCCGACGCCCGGCCGCCACCGCGGACGCAACGGCGATCGGCACCGCGATTCCCGCGCACGAGGCCTTCGCGGAGTTGCGGCGACGGAACGTGATCCCGGTGATGCCCGCCGTTCCGGAAGATCCGGACGATCCGGCCGCTGATCACGTTCAACGCCTGCATCGGATCGCAAACGACGCGCGGCGGCACGAGCGGGACCAGCGGCGATCCGCGCCGGACGGCGAGGCGATCGCTGTGGGTGGACTGGGAAGCGCCGATCGCTCCGCAGACGAGCCAGGTGCTGGCGGGTCTGCTCCTGCAGTGCCTGCAGGGATATCGGCGATCCTGCTCCGGAGATCCTCTACTGGCGCCTGCGCCGCACGCCGGACGGCCGGCTACGAGGCCGGGCGAAGCTGGCCGTCGACATCGATGAGGACCGCATCAAGGACTCGCTCGGCGAGCGCGGCAATCTGGGGGACCGGGCCAAAGCTGCTCAATCCGAGGTGCTGCGCCTGCTCCTGACCCGGGTGCCGACGCTGCCGCCGCATGAGGTCTACCTGCACCTGGTCTGGTCGGAACCCTGGCTGGTCCGGCGACGCGGCGTATGAGGCTCGCCCAGAAGGACCGGCTGCGACGTCGGCCGCGCACTCCCTGCCGGCTCGTTGCGGGATGCTGGTCGCGCCTGACCCCTCGTTTGACCCGTCTCGCGGGACCCGCGTAATCTAGACCCTCGGTGCGCGCCCAGGTGCGCGTCCACGCGTGCGCCCAGGCGTGCTTGACCGGATTGCTCCGTTCAGGCTTAGCCGCGCACAACACCCACGGCAGAGTGAAGAGAGTAGGTCAGGCGTGTACGCGATCGTGCGCAGTGGCGGCCGCCAGCACAAGGTCGCCGTCGGCGACGTCCTCGAGATCGACAAGGTCGACGACGCGATCGGATCCAGCGTCAGCCTGACCCCGTTGCTCCTGGTCGACGGCGAGACGGTCACCTCCGACGCCTCCGGCCTCGGTTCGGTGTCGGTCACCGCGGAGGTGCTGGCAGCGACCAAGGGTCCGAAGATCCGTATTTTCAAGTACAAGAACAAGACCGGCTACCGGAAGCGCCAGGGTCACCGTCAGCGGTACACCCAGGTCAAGGTGACCGGGATCGAGAGCTGAGGAGTCCGACATGGCACACAAAAAGGGCGCGTCTTCGACCCGCAACGGTCGCGACTCCAATTCCCAACGCCTCGGCGTCAAGCGCTTCGGCGGCCAGCTGGTGAACGCCGGCGAGATCATCGTCCGCCAGCGCGGCACCCATTTCCACCCGGGCGACGGCGTCGGACGCGGTGGAGATGACACCCTGTTCGCCCTGGTCGAAGGTCACGTCGAGTTCGGCACCAAGCGCGGTCGCCGCGTGGTGAACATCGCGCCCGCCGCGGCGGAGTGAGGCTCGACCCGTACGACATCTGAGGAGGGTGGTCCCGGACGGGGCCACCCTCTCGTCATTCCTGCGATGTCCGCCCGCGTTACCCGTTTCCGGAAGGAGGCGCTCACCCCATGGCCATCCCCAGCTTCGTCGACCAGGTCACCCTGCACGTGTACGCGGGCAACGGTGGTCACGGCTGCGCCTCGGTGCACCGGGAGAAGTTCAAGCCGCTCGGCGGCCCCGACGGCGGCAACGGCGGTGACGGCGGCTCGGTCATCCTGCGGGTGGCGCACGGGCTGACCACTCTGGTCGACTACCACCGCCAGTCCCACCGCCGCGCCGGCAATGGCCAGCCCGGACGCGGCGACCACTCCAACGGAGCCCGCGGCGACGACGTGCTGCTGGCGGTGCCGGACGGCACCGTCGTCAGTGACGCCGATACCGGGGAGGTGCTGGCCGACCTGACCGGCGAGGGTGCGGAGCTGGTGGTGGCCCAGGGAGGCCGCGGTGGGCTCGGCAACGCGGCGCTGGCCTCGTCGGCCCGCAAGGCTCCGGGGTTCGCGCTGCTGGGCGAGGAGGGCGAGACCCGGACGATCAGCCTCGAGCTCAAGGTGGTCGCCGACGTCGGCCTGGTCGGCTTCCCCAGCGCGGGCAAGTCCTCCCTGGTGGCGGCGATCTCCCGGGCGCGGCCGGCGATCGCGGACTATCCCTTCACCACCCTGGTGCCCAATCTCGGTGTGGTGATCGCGGGTGAGGTGACCTACACCGTCGCCGACGTACCCGGCCTGATCGAAGGCGCCAGCGAGGGGCGCGGGCTCGGTTTCGACTTCCTGCGGCACATCGAGCGGTGCGCCGCGCTGGTCCACGTCATCGATTGCGCCACCTTCGACCCGGGGCGCGATCCGCTCAGCGACCTCGACGTCATCGAGGCCGAGCTGACCGCCCACGGCGGGCTGGAGGATCGGCCCCGGCTGGTGGCCCTGAACAAGGTCGACGTGCCCGACGCGTACGAGTTGGCCGAGCTGGTCGCCCCCGACCTGCGGGGGCGCGGCCTCCGCGTCTTCGAGATCTCCACCAAGACCGGTCAGGGACTGCAGGCTCTCACCTTCGCCATGGCCGACCTGGTCGCCACCCGGCGCGCGGCCGCTCCGCCCGCGGAGCCGGCCCGGATCGTGCTGCGACCCGCGCCGGTCGGGCGGACCGCCGAATTCAGCGTGGTTCGCGAGGGCGACCTGTGGCGGGTACGCGGCACCAAGCCCGAACGCTGGGTGCGGCAGACCGACTTCGGCAACGCCGAGGCCGTCGGCTATCTGGCGGACCGGTTGCACCGGATCGGCATCGAGGACCGGCTGCTGGAACTGGGCGGGCGGGCCGGCGACGGCGTGGCCATCGGCGGGGAGGACGCGGTGGTCTTCGACTTCGCACCGCAGATCGACGTCGGTGCCGAGATCTTGAGCCGGCGCGGGGAGGACCAGCGCTTCGACACGCAGCGCCCGGCCGTATCCCGGCGCCGGGAACGCGATCGGCTGTATCACGATGGACGACGTGGACAACGACGAGAACGACGAGAACGGCGCGTACGGCCAGACCGACGAGAACGGCCAGACCGGCGAGAACGGCCAGACCGGCGAGAACAGGGATGCGTGAGACGGTCGCGACCGCCCATCGGGTCGTCGTCAAGGTCGGCTCGTCCTCGCTCACCACGACGAGTGGAGGCATCGACCCGGTCCGGATCGAACGGCTGGTCGATGCGCTCGCCCGGGTCAAGCTCGCCGGCCGGGAGATCGTGCTGGTCTCCTCGGGCGCCATCGCGGCCGGGCTCGCGCCGCTGAGCCTGAAGGCGCGCCCGCGAGACCTCGCCACCCAGCAGGCCGCGGCGTCGGTCGGGCAGGGGCTGCTGATGGGCTACTACAGCCAGCTGTTCGCACGCAGCGGGATCGGCGTGGGCCAGGTGCTGCTGACCGTGGACGACGTCACCAGACACGGCCACTACCGCAACGCCTACCGCACCTTCGCCCGGCTGCTCGAGCTCGGGGTCCTGCCGATCGTGAACGAGAACGACACCGTCGCCACCCACGAGATCCGGTTCGGCGACAACGACCGGTTGGCCGCCCTGGTGGCGCATCTGGTGCACGCGGACGCCCTGGTTCTGCTGAGTGACGTGGACGCCCTCTACACCGGGCACCCGGCCAAGCCGGGGTCCCGGCTGATCCGTGAGGTCCGCGGTGAAGCGGACCTGACCGACGTCGACGTCAGCAATCGGGGCTCCGCCGTCGGGACCGGCGGCATGATCACCAAGATCGAAGCCGCACGGATCGCCACCTCGGCAGCCATCCCGGTGGTGCTCACCAACGCCGAGCACGCCGCGGACGCCCTCGCGGGCCGAGAGGTGGGCACCCTGTTCCACCCGACCGGGCCGAGGCGCCCGACGCGGTTGCTGTGGCTGCGGCACGCCAGCGACGCCCGCGGCGTGCTGGAACTCGACGCCGGCGCCGTACGCGCCCTCACCCAGCGGAACGCCTCGCTGCTGCCGGCCGGGGTGACAGCCGTCCGCGGCCAGTTCTCCGCGGGCGAGGCCGTGGACCTGGTCGGCCCGGACGGCGCCGTCGTGGCCCGCGGCCTGGTCAACTACGACGCCGACGAGCTGCCGGCCCTGCTCGGACGGAGCACCCGCGACCTCGCCGCCGAGCTGGGAGCCGGCTACGACCGGACCGTGGTCCACCGCGACGCACTGGTCGTCCTCTGAGCCGATCCACCGTGTCGGCGGTCAGCTGATCGCCTCGGCCTGAGGCGTCATCCGCGCCAGCCGGAGGTCACGCGTGATGACCGGTGCGTCGAGCTGGACGGCAAATTCGACGTAGAGCGCATCCGAGATGCGCAGGCTCTCGCGCCGGCTGCGCGCCGGCGCGCTCAATGCGGCGGAGCGCCGACAACAACTCGAGGTCGATGTGCGCCGGGGCATGCAGGTCATGGCCCGCCAGGCGTTGGGCAATCCGTGCGCCGACGGCTCCGTTGAACAGGATGTCCACCCACGCCGAGGCATCGAGCACCAGTGCTCCGCTCATTGCTTGTCGTACTCGTCGCGGGCAGCATCGATCGCCGCCAGCACCACCTCATGGTCCAGGTGGATCGGCTCGCGCCTGCTCACCTCGGCCAGCCAGAGATCGGTGGCGTGCGCCGAGAGAGCGGCCTCGACGGCCCTCCGGGTCAGAGCCGAGACATTCAGGTCGGCATCCTTGGCCCGAGCCGCCGGATCATCGGGCAGATGGACGTTCACGCGCGCCGTCCACACACAGCACACACGTGCCCTCAGAGCGAGTGATGGAGCTCTGGCACCACGAGCGGACCGAGCCGTTCGACCACCCCGGCGATCTCGCGATGGGCCGCGTCGATCACTGGTCGGTCGTCTCCGATGCGTGAGGTGGCCAGGCTGCGCACCCGCGGCCCGTCGATGATGGGTGCGGTAATGAGCGGACTCGGTGCGAACGCTCGGCACAGCGACGGACTGCACGCGGCCACGCCGTTCCCGTGTGCCACCGACTGTGCCATCATGGCCGGCCCCGTCGCCGGCTCGCCGCGGAAGTCGGCGGGAGTGGCGTTGCGGGCCGCCGAGAGGCTCCAGAACTCAAGCAGCCGCCTAGGTGTGGTCGGGTCGAACCGCGCCATCGGAAGCTCGCCTGCCTCGGCGAGACTGACGCCGGTTGGAGACACTTCTGAGGTCACCGACGCTGTCAGGATCATCGGCTCGTCGAGCAGAGTGGTGCTGCGCGCGGCGGCGGGTCGGACGGGATCGCGGACCAGTTGGAGGTCGAGTCCGGGCGGCGGCGCCTCACTCCACTGCAGTATCGGCACGTCGATCACCCGCACCTTCACCTCCGGCAGCGCCCGGATCAGGTGGCGCAGGATCGGCCCAGTCAGCTCGGCCGCCCCACCCGGGCTGACCCCGATCCGCAGCTCGCCGGAGAGTTGCTCGGCGCGCGCCTCGCGGACGGCGTCGGCACAGTCGTCCAGGATCCGCTGCGCGCGCTCGGCGAACCGCTCGCCGGTTGGGGTCAGCCACGCTCTGCCGTTCTCCCGGCGGAACAGGATCACGCCGAGCGAGCGCTCCAGCTCCGCGACCTGGCGACTGACGGCGGGCTGGCTGAGGTAGAGCTTGGCGGCGGCACGCCGGAATCCGTGGTGGTCTATCACCGCCAGGAAAATCCTGAGCTGGGCAAGGTCCATCAGCCGACCGCCTGCCGCACAGAAGGGTGTCAACAGCCTTGTACGGCGGAGGGGATCGGTCAAACCTGATTTCCGGCGTGTGACCCTCTGGATCAGCAATAGTCGATGTAGCAGGCACTGCTCGCGATGTAGCCGACCGGCGTCAGGGATCCGGACGTCGTGATCGCGTACAGGTCGACCACCGTGCGGGCGGCGGGCCGGTTGCTACCGCTCCAGGGCATGGTCATGCGCTCGACCGTGATCGACGACCCACACCATGTGTCCGGCGGGCATACCGGGTACTCCAACATCGCCAAGGTGACACTCGTGCTCGTCCGGGCGGTCACGCTGGCTCCCGTCAGTACGACTCGCTTGCCCACCCCGTACGCGGTGGCCTTGACCTTGCTGATCGTCGCCTGGCAGTACCAGCGCGACTGGTAGAGCACGGCACCGCAGCCGGTCGGGCTCGGGCCAGGCGTCGGCGTCGGGGTAGCCGCCCTGAGGCCGGCTCCAGTCGTCGCGGTGGTTGTGCGGTAGGTGGCCGGGGCCGGTCCCCAATCCGGCATGATGTCGCCGACCACAGGGTCCAGGTCGTCGTTGTCGGTCAGGTTGCGCACCTGGGTGCCGTCGGAGCGCATCTGGTAGACCTCACCGCCGTCGAACGGGAAGGTCCCGGACAGGAGGTGCCGCCAGTACGCGATGAATTTCCCGTCTGGCGACCAGGTGGGCCGGCGCTGCTGGGCGTCCAGTCCGTACGCGACGCCGGTCAGGTTCTTGGCCGGATTGGCCGTGCTTTCGGGCGCCGCCTGCATCACGTAGATGTCAAGGTCGCCGTCCCGGTTGCTCTGGACGCAATCTTCGTGCCATCCGGGGAATAGTCCGGTGCGTTGTTGACACCGACGCTGGTCAACAGTTCTGGATCGTCACCGGCGATGGTGCGGCGGTAGAGGACGACGTTGCTCGAATACACGAAGAACCGGCCGTCGGGAGAGACGGTCGGATGGTTGTCGTTCGTTTGGTCGTTGGCGAGGTCGTCGGTGAGATTGATGGGCGCGCCGGCGCCGTCGGCGCGGATCGAGTAGATGTCGGAGACATCCGCACCGTCCGGGCCGGAGTACAAGATGGCGTTGCCGTCGGGGGTCCACGACAGGATCTGAATCGCGCCGGTCCGCACCACAGGACGCTGCGCTCCGCAGCTCCAGCGACCGTTCCGCTGGCGCAATCCGCACACATTCAGGGTTGTTTCGGCGATCCTAGCGACCCCGTTGTCGTCCAGCGGGATCTTCAGCCAGGCCAGCGAGCGGCCGTCCGGAGACAGGGTCGGCCAATCATCGACGTCGAGATCCGCCGTCAAGCGGTCGACCCGCTCCGAGCCGGGCCGCAGCAGGTAGATGTCGTCGAAGGTCGCGGCAGCCGTGCTGTCCCGGTCGCTGGTGAAGACGATGGCTCCGGACGTCTGCGACGTCTTGACGGTGTCGCTCTGGGCGCTCACCGGAAGGGTCAGCAGGAGGCAGGCCGCGACCGCGGCGATCACGAGGGCGGATGGACTCCTCATATGTTGAGCCTCGGCCGATTGCCGAGCCCGGTCAATTGGCTGCAGCCGGATTCGTGATCACCAATCCGGATCACCGCGTCGCAGCACGGCCGCCGGATTGCTGCTGAGTTGCGGATGTCACCCCGGACGGCGCTTTCTGAGAATGCCTGGGATAGTCTCAGCTTTCGACTGCCATTGGATGTTGGTCCTCGGCTGTGCGCAGCAGATGCTGCCCTGCATCGGGGGTGTTGCCCGCAAATTAAGAGGTGGAGACGTTGACGTACAGGAATTCGTGGAGGAAGGGTCTGGCGCTGCTGTCCGCGGCGGCCCTGACGGTCACCCTCGCATCGTGCGCGCAGAGCGAGCGCGACGCGGGGAGCCAGTCGAGCGGCGGCGGAGGCGACAAGACCTTCGTCTTCGCGGCCTCGTCCGACCCGGTGATGCTCGATCCGGCCATGGCCAGTGACGGCGAGACGTTCCGGATCGCCCGGCAGATGTTCGAGGGGCTGGTCTCCGCCAAGCCCGGGACGACCGACCTCGAGCCGTTGCTGGCGACCGAGTGGGAGTCGGCGGCGGACGGGAAGTCGCATACGTTCACCTTGCGCGAGGGCGTGAAGTTCCACGACGGCACCGACTTCAACGCCGACGCGGTCTGCGCGAACTTCGACCGCTGGTACAACTGGACCGGCCTGAACCAGAACGAGAACATCACCTACTACTACGGGAAGCTGTTCCGAGGCTTCAAGACCGGGAAGACCGGCGGCATCTACGGCGGTTGCGAGGCGGCCAGCCCGACCAGCGTCACCATCAAGCTGACCAGCCCGTTCGCCGCCTTCGTGCAGGCCATGACGCTGCCCGCGTTCTCCATGCAGAGCCCGACCGCGATGGAGAAGTACGACGCGAACAACACCACCGGCACGGTCGACGACACCCGCTTCTCCTCCTACGCGACCGAGCACCCGACCGGCACCGGTCCGTTCACCTTCGACAAGTGGGAGCGGGATCAGGCGGTGACCCTGAAGGCCTTCCCGGACTACTGGGGTGACAAGGCCAAGACCGACCGCGCGATCATCCGCACCATCAGCGACCCGCGGGCCCGGGTGCAGGAGTTGGAGGCCGGGTCGATCGACGGCTTCGACCTGGTCGGACCCGGCGACGTGCAGGCGCTGCAGGACAAGGGCTTCCAGATCCAGAACCGGCCGGCCTTCAACATCCTCTACCTCGCGTTCAACCACAAGAACGCGGCGCTGAAGAAGCTCAAGGTGCGCCAGGCGCTGAGTTACGCCATCGACAAGGAGGCCGTGCTCAAGTCCTCGCTGCCGCCGGGGTCCAAGGCGGCCATCGAGTTCATGCCCGATCTGGTCACCGGCTACAACCCGGACGTGACGCAGTACGCCTACAACCAGCAGAAGGCCAAGGACCTGCTCAAGGAGGCCGGAGAGGAGAATCTGACCCTGCGCTTCGCGTACCCGACCGGCGTGTCCCGTCCCTATATGCCCAGCCCGGAGGACACCTTCCAGGTGCTGAAGTCCCAACTCGAGGCGGTCGGGGTCAAGGTCACCCCGGTGGCGGCGAAGTGGAGCCCGGACTACCTGGACATGGCCCAGACCGAGGCGCGGAGCGAAGAAGCGCGACATCCACCTGCTCGGCTGGACCGGCGACTACAACGACCCGGACAACTTCCTCGGGGTGTTCTTCGGCGGCAAGAGCGCCGAGTGGGGATTCGACAACCCGGACCTGTTCTCGGCCCTGAAGCAGGCACGGGAGTTGCCCAACGCCGACGAGCAGAAGCCGGCGTACGAGAAGATCTCCGCCGACATCGCCGACTACATCCCGGGAGTGCCGCTGGCGCACCCGGCGCCGTCGCTGGCCTTCGCCAAGGGGGTCCAGGGCTACACCGCGAGCCCGGTGCAGGACGAGGTCTGGAACAACGTCACCGTCGAGCGCTGAGCCGCAACGGCTGAGCGGGCAGGCGCGATGCGGACCACGAACCTCGGACACCCGGCGTGCTGAGGTTCGTGGTCAGGCGCCTGCTGCTGATGGTGCCCGTGCTGTTCGGGCTGAGCGTGCTGCTGTTCGGCTGGGTGCGCGCGCTTCCCGGCGACCCGGCCCGGAGCCTGCTGGGGGAGAAGGCCACGCCCGAGTCGGTGGCCCGGGTGAACGAGGTCTACGGCTTCGACAAGCCGATCCTGCAGCAGTACCTCACCTACATCAGCGCGATCGCCCGCGGTGACTTCGGCACCTCGCCGCGTACCGGGCAGCCCGTGCTGGGCACCTTCGTGGACCGCTTCCCGGCCACGATCGAGTTGGGCGTCGCCGCACTGATGTTCGCGATCGCGGTCGGCATCCCGCTCGGCTACGCGGCGGCCAAGCGGGCCGGTGGAGTGGTGGACTTCTTCGCCGTCGGCGGCTCGCTGCTGGGGGTGGTGGTGCCGGTGTTCGTGCTGGCCTACCTGCTGAAGATCGTTTTCGCGGTCGGCCTCCCGGGCCCTCTCGGGGCGCTGGCCGTCCTGCCGGCGTCAGGCCGACAGAATCCGCGGATCGACGCCACCCACATCACCAACTTCTACGTGCTGGACGGCCTGGCCACCCGGGAGTGGGACGCGGCCGCGGACGCTCTGCTGCACCTGGTCCTGCCCGCCATCGCGCTGGGCTCGATCCCGCTGGCGATCATCGTGCGGATGACCCGGGCCTCGGTCCTGGAGGTGCTGAACGAGGACTACGTCCGTACCGCGCAGGCCAAGGGGCTGGCGCCGAGCCTGATCACCCGCCGGCACGTGCTGCGGAACGCGATGCTGCCGGTGTCCACCACCATCGGCCTGCAGACCGGCGCTCTGCTCGCGGGTGCGGTGCTGACCGAATCGGTGTTCGCGTTCAACGGCATCGGCTCCTACCTGTTCGACGCCATCAGCAGTCTGGACTTCGCGGTGCTGCAGGGCTTCATCTTGTTCATCGCCGTCGTCTACGCCCTGGTCAACCTGGTGGTCGACGTCGGCTACGGCATCATCGACCCCAGGTTGCGGACCCGATGAGTCCGCGAACATGAGCGCGGACATGAGCGCGGAGATCGTGCGTCCGGCCTCGCTCGAGGCGCTGATGAGCGACCCGCTCGGTGAGGAGCGGGGGACGAGCCTGTGGCAGGGCGCCTTCCAGCGGCTGCGGCGCAATCCGGGGGCCATCATCGGCGTGATCATCGTCGCCGGCTTCGTCCTGGTGGCCGTTCTCGCCCCGCTGATCGCGCCCGTACGAGCCGGCGCGGAGCCAGTGGATCAACGAGATCACACCATCCAGCGTGCCCGGACCGTCGCCGGGCCACCTGCTCGGCCTCGACTCGTTCGGCTCGGACCTGTTCACCCAGCTGGTCTACGGGGCGCGCCAGTCGCTGATCATCGGCGTGGTCTCCACCAGCCTCGGCTTGCTCGGCGGGGCCCTGCTCGGTCTGCTGGCCGGGGCGTTCGGCGGCTGGGTGGACACGCTGGTGATGCGGGTGGTCGACATCCTGCTCTCGATCCCCGCGCTGCTGCTGGCGGTGAGCGTCGCCGCGGTGATGGGTCAGAGTCCACTGGCCATCATGATCGCCATCGCGGCCGCCCAGGTGCCGATCTTCGCCCGGCTGCTGCGCGGCTCGATGCTCGGCCAGCGCCGGCAGGACTACGTGCTGGCCTCGACCTCGCTCGGGCTGCGCCACCGCACGATCGTGATGAGCCATGTGCTGCCCAACTCGCTCGGCCCGGTGATCGTGCAGGCGACGCTCACCCTGGCCACGGCCATCATCGAGGTGGCGGCGCTGTCCTACCTGGGTCTGGGCGCTCCCGACCCGGCGATCGCCGAATGGGGCCGGATGCTGGTCAAGGCGCAGGATCGGCTGCAGTCCGACCCCCACCTGGCTCTTCTGCCCGGCCTGTGCATCGCCGTGACGGCGCTGGGCTTCACCCTGTTCGGAGAGGCGCTCCGCGAGGCACTCGACCCGAAGTCGCGGAGGTGAGATGAGCCAGATCACCGTCTCCTCCCGCCGCCCGCGCGAGCCGGTCAACCGGGACGAGGTGCTGCTGGAGATCCGCGACCTCAGCGTGACGTTCCAGCGCCGCAAGGGCGAGGCGACCCGGGCGGTCGACCGCGTGTCGTACGCGGTGAAGCCCGGCGAGATCGTCGGGGTGGTGGGGGAGTCGGGCAGCGGCAAGTCCGTGACCTCGCTGGCCATCATGGGCCTGCTGCCGAAGCGGGGCGTACGCGTGAGCGGCGAGGTCCTCTATCGCGGGGAGAACCTGCTCACCGCGGGCGCCCGGCGGATGTCGGACCTGCGGGGCAGCGAGCTGGCGATGGTCTTCCAGGACCCGATGAGCTCGCTGAACCCGGTGATCCCGATCGGCACCCAGGTCACCGAGGTGCTGCTGCGCCACCAGGCGATCAGCCGCAAGGGCGCCATCGAGGAGGCCGAGGACCTGTTGCGCCGCTGCGGCATCCCGGACCCGGCCCGGAGGCTGCGGGAGTATCCCCACCAGCTGTCCGGCGGCATGCGCCAGCGCGCGCTGATCGCGATCGCGCTGGCCTGCAAGCCGGCCCTGCTGATCTGCGACGAGCCGACGACGGCGCTGGACGTGACGATTCAGGCGCAGGTGTTGGAGCTGCTCAAGGAGCTGGTGGCCGACCTCGGCACGGCGATGGTGATGATCACCCATGACCTCGGCGTGGTGGCCGGACTGTGCGACTTCGTGAACGTGATGTACGCGGGCCGGGTGGTGGAGGCCGCGCCCCGGCGCGAACTGTTCGCGCACCCGCGGCACCGCTACACCGAGGGACTGCTCAGCTCGATCCCGCGGCTCGACGCCCCCCGAGGTGAGCCGTTGCGGCCGATCCCCGGTACGCCGCGGGACACGATCGCGTGGTCCAAGGCGTGCGCGTTCGCCCCGCGCTGCGCCTTCGCCGACGACGCCTGCGTGGTCGACGACCTCGCCCTGGTGCCGTTGGGCCGCGACGGGCACCTCGTCCGGTGCGTTCATCCCGCACCGGAGGACTCCGCGACCTCCGACGTCCCCGAGGGGGTGGGCCACGGTGGGTGAGCCGCTGCTCAGCCTGCAGGGCATCAAGGTGCACTTCCCGATCCGGCGCGGGATGGTCTTCGACCGCACGGTCGGTCACGTCAAGGCCGTCGACGGGGTCGACCTCGACGTGGCCCGGGGTGAGACCTACGGCCTGGTGGGGGAGTCCGGCTGCGGCAAGTCCACGCTGGGCCGGGCCATCCTGCGGCTGGAGGAGCCGACGGCCGGCACGGTCCGCTTCGACGGGGTGGACGTACGGGCGTTGCGGGCGGAGCCGCTGCGGCAGATCAGGCGGCGGATGCAGATGGTGTTCCAGGACCCGCTGGCCAGCCTCGACCCGAGGCAGTCGGTGGAGAGCCTGCTGGTCGAGCCGCTGACCGTGCACGGGCTGTCGGAGGCCGACCGGGCGGAGTTCGGCCGCGACTCGGGCCAGGCCCACCTGGCCAAGGCCGCGTCGATGCTCGAGGTGGTCGGGCTCACCCGGGCCTCGCTGGCGAAGTACCCGCACGAGTTCTCCGGCGGCCAGCGGCAGCGGATCGGCATCGCGCGGGCGATGATCCTCAACCCCGAGCTGGTGATCGCCGACGAGCCGGTCAGCGCGCTCGACGTGTCGGTCCAGGCGCAGGTGATCAACCTGCTGGAGGGGCTGCAGGACCTGCTCGGTCTGACCTACATCGTGATCGCGCACGACCTGGCGGTGGTCCGGCACATCAGCGACCGGATCGGGGTGATGTACCTCGGCCGGCTGGTCGAGCAGGCGGCCGGCGACGACCTGTACGCCCAGCCGCTGCACCCGTACACGATCGCCCTGATGTCGGCCATCCCGATCCCTGACCCGGTGGTGGAGGACCAGCGGGAGCGGATCCTGCTGCGGGGCGACCTGCCCAGTCCGGCCAACCCGCCCAAGGGGTGCCGGTTCCACACCCGCTGCCCGTTCCGGCAGCCCACCCGCTGCGACACCGAGGTCCCGGAGTTGCGCGAGGTCGTCGGTGCCGGATCCGGCCGCACCGTCGCCTGCCACTTCGCCGAGCAGATCCTCAGCGGCGAGATCGCCCTCCGCGATCCCGGACTGATCATCGAGCCGACCGCGCTTTAACACCACCCTCCTAGGAGATCCGGCTCCGGCCAGGACCGCGGTCGTCCAGTGCTGACCGCCGCCGCGCGGGCGTGGGGCAGGATGGGGGGATGAGCGGTACGCCGTGGTACTTCGACGCATTCGACTTCCCCGTGGGGGTGCTCGGCGTGCTCGCCGGGCCGACCGGTGTCCGCCGGATCGGCTGGGGCCTGCTTCCGGGCGACGCGTCCGTCGCGCCGCACGAGTCCGTCCAGCAGGCGCTCGGCCAGCTCCGGGAGTACTTCGCCGGGCAGCGCCGGGAGTTCGACCTGCCGCTGGACCTGCCGAGCCTGGAGCCGGCGACCGAGGCCGTGCTGCGCACGCTGATGAGCGTCCCGTACGGCACCACGATCACCTACGCCGAGCTGGCCCAGCGCAGCGGCACCGGCGTACCGGCGCGGGCGATCGGCTCGATGATGGCGGCCAATCCCGTACCGATCGTCATCCCGTGCCACCGCGTGGTCGCCGCCGACGGGCTCGGCGGGTACTCCGGCGGCAACCCGGGAGAGGAGTTGGCGACCAAGCGCTGGCTGCTGGAGACCGAGGGCGCGCTGGAGCCGGGCTGTTCTAGCCCGCTCCGTTCCCGCCTGGGGCAGCTGGGCTTCGATGGGAGCCGGAGCGCACCCCGCCGGGCTCAGAGGTACATCCCCTGCAGCTTGGGGGCGTCGAACGGCGCGGAGCCGGGCAGGTCGGCCCGGGTCAGCGTACGGATGATCTCCGGGGTGAGCTCGCTCGCCTCGACCAGCCGCTCGGCCTGGATCGAGACCGCCTCCTCGAACACGTTGCGCACGAAGCGGCCGTTCCCGAAGCCGGCAGGGGTGAGGCGACGGGAGCAGCTCGCGCACCCCGTCGGCGACCCCCTCGCCCAACTCGAAGCCGTGTTGCCGCGCGATCACCCGGAAGATCTCGACCAGTTCGTCGTCCTCGTAGTCGGAGAAGGTCAAGGTCTTCGGGAAGCGCGACGCCAGCCCCGGGTTGGAGGCCATGAAGCGCTCCATCTCGACCGGGTAGCCGGCGACGATGACCACCACCTCGTCGCGACGGTCCTCCATCAGTTTGAGCAGCGTGGACACGGCCTCCACGCCGAAGTCGCGGTGGGAGTCCTGGGGGATCAGCGAGTACGCCTCGTCGATGAACAGCACTCCGCCCGAGGCCTGGTTGAACAGTTTGCGGACCTTGGGGGCGGTCTGGCCGATGTACTGACCGACCAGGTCGACCCGGCTCGCCTCGACGAGGTGTCCGTTCGCCAGGGTGCCGAGCTGGGCGTAGATGCGGGCGAGGAGCCGGGCGACGGTGGTCTTGGCGGTCCCGGGGTTCCCGGTGAAGACCATGTGCCGCGAACGGTCCCGTTCCGGCATGCCCGCGCTCTTGCGGAGTTGGTCGGCGCGGGCCTCGGCGATCAGCCGCTTCACCTGCTGCTTGACCGGCGCCAAGCCGACCAGTTCGGCGAGCTCGGCCTGCGGATCGCCGATCTCCACCACCGGTACGGTGCTGTCGGACTCCTCGTCCTCCTCGTCGGCCGACCCCAGCGCCCGCGGCACCCGGGAGGACCCGGCGACCTCCGGCTGAGGGGTGGCGGCGTTGCGCTGAGCGCCGAGGTCGGACAGCATCTTGACCAGCGGGTTCGTTCCGCGGCGCTCGGTGAACAGCTCCTCGACGTCGGTGACGAAGCCGATCGTGTCCGGCGCCGACGACGGGGTGGGCGGTCCGGGAAGCCCGGCGACCACGCGCGAGACCTGGGCGGCCATCGCGAGCCAGGCGCGACAGGAGTCGATCTCCCCGGCCAGCATGCCCCTGGCCAGCCAGCCCCGGTTCTGCTGCAGCCAGGCGCCGGCGTCGAAGCCGGGCGAGCGTTCGGCGAAGGCGGTCGAGATCTGGATGAACCGCTCGTGCCCGACCGCCACGGCCAGCCCGGCCGGCAGGGTCTCCACCGCGTCGCAGAGAGCCATCGATGCGACCACCTCCGGCACCGTCTCGGACCGGCTGGTGACCCGGGCGACCCGCGCGTGGGCGGCCTCCAGCCCGTCGTAGGACCAGCGCAGGGCCGCGCCCCAGCCGCCGATCTCGGGCAGCACCGCGTACTCGGCCTCACTGAGCAGCGATTGGCGCCACAGCCGGGCGACCTCGGGGAAGGGAGCGGTCCCGTGGAACTCCAGCAGATGGGAGCTCTGCAGCACCCGGTCGTACACGCCCAGCAACGCACGGGCGCGGCCCTCCAGCGGCCCGACGGCGCTGAGGAAGCGGACACACTCATACGACAGCTCGAGCGCCCCGCGCCGAGCCACCGGGTCGGGGGTGGCGTACTTGAACAGGAACAGCGGCCACTCACAGTCGGTCATGTACCAGTTGCGGGCCACCATCGGCTCGCGGCGCTGGTTGGTGGCCAGGAACTCATCGACCAACTGCTCGGGGAACTGCGCGAACTCGCCGGCGAAGATCGCCACGTAGCCGCCGAGCGACATGGCGAGGTTCTGCAGGAAGGGGGCGACGTCTCGGGTGTGATCGGGCCAGCTGGTCCAGCTCTGGCTCGCTCCGGCGCGCGGATCGGCCACGAGGTCGCGCACGCGTTGGCGGGCATGCTCCCACCAACCCGCCGGCACCGGCCACGGCCGGGCCGGCCCGACTACGTCAAGATATTGGCGCCCTGACATGAGCACAGCCAAGTGCTCCGGCAACACCAACCTGGACATCGGTGTCTCCTGTTCCCCGAATCCCCCACACACATCCCCCGATGTCTGAAATCCCCGTTTCAGCCGTGTGCGCACATCCTGTCATCTTCCGACGGTTGGACGAAAGTGCCGCTCCGCGGGCACTACACATCCTGAGCGTCAGATGGCGTGCCTGGTCTGGTCCAGCTTGCGCGTCCTGCCGGTCGAGGTGCGCGGTCAACGGGTCTAGATTTGGACGGGTGACGGTGAATGAGCAGGCACTGCGGGCGCGGCGGGCGTCACTGACCCTGGGCGGCGCAACGCGGGCGGTGAAGGACGCAGCCCTGCACGCCATGGCCGATGCGCTCGCCAAGGCCGAGACCGCCGTGCTGGAGGCCAACGCAGCCGACGTCGAAACGGCCCGGGCCGCCGGCACGAGTGCTGCGCTGGTCGACCGGTTGCGACTGACGCCCGACCGGGTCGCCGGGATGGTCGATGGACTCCGGAGCCTGGCGGCGCTGGCCGATCCCGTCGGCGACGTGGTCCGCGGGTGGACCAACGGCAACGGCGTCCAGGTACGCCAGGTGCGGGTGCCCTTCGGTGTGGTCGGCATCATCTACGAGGCGCGCCCGAACGTCACCGCCGACGCGGCCGGCATCTGCCTGAAGTCGGGCAACGCCGTCCTCCTGCGCGGATCCTCCTCGGCCGCCGCGTCGAACGCGGCCATCGTCGAGGCGCTGCAGGGGGGTCTGGCCGACGCCGGGCTCCCCGCCGACGCCGTCCAACTCGTGCCAGGGCCGCGGGAAGTGACCGACGAGTTGCTGAGTGCCCGCGGACTGGTGGACGTGCTGATCCCGCGTGGCGGCGCCGGGCTGATCGACCACGTCGTACGGAACAGTCAGGTGCCGGTCATCGAGACCGGGGTCGGCAACTGCCACCTCTACGTCGACGCGAGTGCCGACCAGGAGATGGCGCTGCGCATCCTGCTGAACGCCAAGGTCCAGCGGCCGTCGGTCTGCAACGCGGTCGAAACGTTGCTGGTGCACGCCGACGTCGCGGACACCTTCGTCCCGCGGGCACTGCGGGCGTTGGCCGACCACGGAGTGACCGTGCACGGCGACACCCGCGTGGCCGCGTACGGCGACGTCGTCCCGGCGCAGGAGAGCGACTTCTCCGAGGAGTACCTGTCGCTGGACCTCGCCGCCTCGATCGTGGACTCCCTCGACGCCGCGTTGCACCACATCCGCCGCTACAGCACCGGTCACAGCGAGACGATCGTGACCGAGTCCCAGGCGTCCGCGCAGCGGTTCGTGGCCGAGGTGGACGCCGCGGCGGTGCTGGTGAATGCCTCCAGCCGCTTCGTCGACGGCGGCGAGTTCGGCTTCGGAGCCGAGATCGGCATCTCCACCCAGAAGCTGCACGCGCGTGGCCCGATGGGCCTGCCCGAGATGACCTCGACCAAGTACGTGGTGACCGGGTCCGGCCAGATCCGCGACTAGGGTCGCAGCTCAGCCCACCTGGTTCCAGTTGCGCGGCCGGCGCCCGCCCTCGCGGTTGGTGCCCTTCTCCAGCACGACCAGATTGTGGTAGCAGTGCACGGCGACCACGTGGGCGTCGGCGTAGTTGCGCGGCGACGTGTCCCCGAACTCCTCGTAGTTCAGCCCGTCCACGAGATCCTTGACCAGGCCCATGGTGGTGGTCTTGTCGTCGAGGTCGAGGCTGCCACCCCAGCGCGGCCAGTAGGAGGTCTGGGTGTCCTCGATGACGTAGAAGCCGCCGTCGGCGAGCAGCGGGAACAAGACGTCGAATGTCGCTCGGATGTGCTCCGGCCGGTGGCTGCCGTCGTCGACGACGACACCGAGCGGTCCGTGCTGGCGGGCGATCTTGCGGAGCAGCAACTCATCGGTCTGGCTGCCCTGGTAGGCCAGGATGCGGTCCTGGTTCACGAAGGACTTGTCGTAGATGTCCAGGCCGATGATCTGTGCCTTGGGGAAGTAGTGCTTCCACATCCGCAGCGAAGCCCCACCGGTGCGCTCGCGGCGGTAGCCGCCGATTCCGATCTCCAGCAGCGTGAAGCGGTCCTTGCGCAGCGGTGACAGGTGCCGGGCGTAAAGCGAGGCGTACCGGTGCACTCCCCACTTGTCGGTGCCGAAGAACGTGGCGAGGCTCTCCAGGCTGTAACGGATCCCGGGCGGCAGGCGCGGCGGTGTGGTCAGGCCGGGCTGGCCGAGCGGTGCGTCGGTCTCGGCCCCTGGCTGCCGGCGGGCCTGCTTCTTCTCTTCTTCTGTCCGCGGGGCGAGACCGCGGAGCCGGTCCCAGGCCTGGTCGCTGACGTGCGGCTTCACCGTACGGACCGCGGCCCGGCGCAGCGGCTCCAACACAGGAGTCTCCTTCGGTCACGGGGCTGACCGGTGTACGGCTGGCCCGAACGTCCTGCGACGCTATCAACGCGCCACGGCGCGGAGCAACGCACCACGGCGTCTGATCGGGTGCTGAGCATTGCACGGACGGCGTGTGCTCGGGCCTGGCGCAACTCGCGTCGGCTGCCGCTAGGCTGCGCACATGGACCTGGTACTGGTGGCGTTGGAGACCGAGCGCGAACTGCCGATTCCCGCCTGGGGCTTCGGGATCATCGCGTTCGGGTTGTTGATGGCGCTGCTGCTGCTGACGCTGTCCATCGGCAAGGGCCGCCCGCACAGCTGACGTGACGCCACCGCCGCGCGCCACGGGCCTGGCCCGGAGCCCGCGCGCCGATCCGCACCAGCGGTACCGCCTGGGCGTGATGGGCGGCACCTTCGACCCGATCCATCACGGCCACCTGGTCGCGGCAAGCGAGGTCGCCACCCGCTTCGAGCTGGACGAGGTCGTCTTCGTGCCCACCGGGCACCCGTGGCAGAAGGTCGACCGTCAGGTGTCGTCGGCGGAGGACCGGTACCTGATGACGGTCATCGCCACCGCCTCCAACCCCCGCTTCACCGTCAGCCGGGTGGACATCGACCGGCCGGGCATGACGTACACGGTGGACACCCTGCGCGAGATCCAGGCCGAGCGCGGCTCCGACGTGGATCTGTCCTTCATCACCGGCGCCGACGCGCTGGCCCAGATCCTGACCTGGCGCGACGTCGACACCCTGTTCGAGCTGGCGCATTTCGTCGGCTGCACCCGGCC
>CAVSDA010000013.1:0-76862 GCA_963726625.1 uncultured Actinomycetota bacterium | reverse complement strand
ACAATTCCCCACGACAAGTGGTCCGCGACAAGGCCGTCCCAGGTGAAAGCGCTCCCCACCTGAGAACGGCAGCCACATCAGCTTCAACCGCTTCGGACGAACGTCTAACCCTGGTTTACCCGCCGTCCGGGTCCGCAAAACGGGGGAGATCGGACGAGTCCCAAGAGATTTCCTTTCGGATCCCTTGACAACCCCGGCGGGATTCGATGGCATGGCGAAGGTTGCCCAGCCGGTAGGGCTGCGCGGCTCGCCGCACACGGAGGACCCCCATGAGACGTCGACCGCTCCTCGCCCTCGCCATTCTGATGGCCTCGCTGGCCGGCCTGATCGGTCTCAGCCCGGTCGCGACGGCTGAGAACGGTGATCGACGGGGGCCGACGGTCTACGTCGGGGAACTGACCAGCGAGCAGTTCGCCACGCTCGCCGGGTCCGGCGTCGACCGGCACGAGATCGCGACCCGTCGGGCCGGCGGCTCCCGGGTCGGGGTGGAGGTGGTGCTCAGCCGGACCGAGGCGGCCAAGCTCTCCGGGCTGGGCCTGACCGAGAAGCGGATCGACGGCCAGGCGGTCTCCAAACGGCTGCAGGCCCAGAGCGAGAGCGACCACGGCGTCTTCCGTCCCTACAGCGGGCCCGGCGGCCTCGCCGAGGAACTGGAGGCGATCGCCGCCAGCCATCCCCGACTGGTCAAGAAGGTCGTCCTCGGCCAGTCCGTGCGTGGCCAGGACATCGTGGCGCTGAAGCTCACCAAGAACGCGCGGACGGTTCGCGACGGCGCCCGGCCCGCCGTGCTCTACCTCTCGGCCCAGCACGCACGCGAGTGGATCACCCCCGAGATGACCCGCCGCCTGCTGTGGCACTACCTCGACACGTACGGGACGGACCGGGAGACGAGGAGGATCCTCGACACCACCGAGCTGTGGTTCGTGCCGGTCGCCAACCCGGACGGCTACGACTACACCTTCACCCCCGGCCAGCGCCTGTGGCGGAAGAACCTCCGCGACAACAACGGCGACGGCCAGCTCACCGACATCGACGGCGTCGACCCGAACCGCAACTTCCCCACCAAGTGGAACTACGACGACGAGGGGTCCTCGTCGGCTCCGGCCTCTCAGACCTATCGCGGTACCCGGCCGGCCTCGGAACCCGAGACGCGTGCGGTGGACCGGTTGATGCGAAAGATCCGCTTCGCGTTCGCCGTCAACTACCACTCCGCCGCCGAGTTGGTGCTCTACGGCGTCGGCTGGCAGGTGGCCACGCCCAGCCCGGACGACGAGATCGCCGAGGCGCTGGCCGGCGACGACGCCCACCCGGCGGTGCCCGGGTACGACCCCGACCTCGGGGCCGAGCTGTACACCACCAACGGCGATACCGACGAGCACGCGTCCTCCTACGGGACCATCGCGTTCACCCCCGAGATGTCGACCTGCGCGACGATCAGTGCTCTCGACCCCGATGACGCCTTCGCACCGGAGGACTGCGAGAGCGTCTTCAACTTTCCCGACTCCGAGCCACTGATCCAGGCCGAGTACGCCAAGAACCTGGCCTTCGCGGTGTCGGTGGCCAAGTCGGCCCGAGATCCCGACGACCCGGTGTCGGTGGTCGGGCGGCAGGCGCCCGACTTCGTCGTCGACCCCTTCGACGTCTCCTACGGGGCCTCGCAGACCGTGGCCGTGGTGGCCAAGAAGGCGTTGCGCGGTCTCCGGCTGAACTACTCCGTCAACGGAGGCCGGGTGCGGCAGGCGCCCGTCCGGGCCTGGAAGGGCGGCGAGCGGTACGGCGACAGCGGGCGGCGCCACTACTCGGAGTTCCGCGGCCGGGTCCGCGGAACCAAGCCAGGCGACTCGGTCGAGGTCTGGTTCACGGCCGCGGGCGGCCGCTCGATCCTGGCCGCTTCCGCCGGGGACGCCGTTGCGAATACGGCACCGGACACGGCGCGGTCACGCCGGTCCAGCGAACACTTCACCTACACCGTGGCCCGGACCCGCCGGGCCGACGTGGTGGTGATCGCCGACGAGGACTACAACGGCGTCAACCCGACGTACAGCCCGGCGCTGAGCGCCCCGAAGTACGCCCAGAGCTACGTCGACGACCTGGCCGCGAAGGGGATCACCGCGGCGGTCTGGGACGTGTCGACCCAGGGCGTCCCTCACCACCTCGGGGTGCTGAGCCACTTCAAGGCGGCCGTGTGGTACCTCGGTGACAACCGGCTGACCCAGGACCCGGAGGACGAGCAGACCGACCTGCTCGGCACTCCGCTGACCGACGCCGCGGTCGCGGAGCGGGCGCAGTACCTGACCCTGAGCGTCCGCGACTATCTCAACGAGGGCGGGAAGCTGCTCTACACCGGCGAGACGGCCGGCTACTCGGGATCACTGGGCGCAGCTCTGGGAGGCATCTACTACGGCCTCGACGGGGCACCGGATCAGGACTGCGTGGTCTCGGAGGATCCGTTCTCGGACTGCCTGCTGCTGGCCAACGATTTCGTGCAGTACTACCTGGGCGGCTACGCCCGCACCCCGCTCGAGGGTCCCACCAGCGTGCTCGGCACGTCCCGTCCGCTGACGGGTCGCAGCTACTCCCTCGGCGGCGCCGGCAGCGTCGGACAACCCGCTGGACGAGCCTGGCAGCTTCACCGTGACCAGCACGCTGCTGCCGCCGCGGACCTACCCCCAGTTCGCCAGCACGGCCGCCGGCTTCTACGCCGGGGCCGACGGTGGGGCGTACGACCCGTACGAGGGGGTCTGGTACGTCGCGGTGCCGCACGCCGACGACCTGTGGACCAGGCTGACCAGGACGGTCGATCTGGCCTCGGTCAACGCCGGGCAGGCACCCTCGCTGGACTTCGCGCTCTCCTTCGACATGGAGCCCGGCTACGACAACGTCATTGTCGAGGCGCACACGGTCGGACAGGACGACTGGACCACCTTGGCCGAAGCAGGCGGACAGACCGACAGCGCCGTACCCGACGACTGCGACCAGGGGTTCCTGATCGGAGAACACCCGTTCCTCGCGCGCTACCTCACCCTCGGCGACGCGGGCTGCACCGCGACCGGCACCACCGGGTCCTGGAACCGGCTCACGGGCAACTCCGGTGGCTGGCAACAGGTCTCCTACGATCTGAGCGCGTACGCCGGGAAGCAGGTCGAGGTGTCGGTGTCCTACGTGAGCGATCCCGCGTTCGGCGGGGTCGGTGTGTTCGTCGACGACACCCGGATCGTGGTCGGCGGGACGCGCACCGAAGCAGAGGGCTTCGAGAGCGGACTCGGTGCGTGGGCGGTCACTGGCCCGCCGCCGGGGAGCGCACCCAACGTGATCGCCTTCAGCCGCAGCCAGGCGGTGTTCGCCGCGGCGATCACCACCCGGGACACGGTGCTCCTCGGCTTCGGCGTCGAACAGGTGTCCGATCGGTCCCGTCGAGCCGAGTTGCTCGGCCGGGTGATGCGCTACCTGCTGCGCTGACCGGCCCGCTCAGGCCTCGCCGAAGCGGACCACAGGGTCGGTAGCCTCGGCCCAGAGTTGGGCGTCGGAGGCCTCCTGCCTGGTCTTGCGGCGCGCGGCCCAGAACACGGCGCCTATCGCGGCGCCCAGGACGATTCCGACCTTCCACTTCACGCCTCCACCATAGCCGCGGGCGGCGCGGCGGATCACGCCCCGGCCCGGTCCGAGGCCGCTACGGTGATGCCATGGTTCGGGCACCCGCGGTCGCGGCGCCGCTGGCCGCTGGCTCATGCCCTGGCCGCGGCTCATGCCGTGTGCACTGCTCATGCTCGGGGTGCTGCTCGGTCTCAGTGCGTGCACCGGCGCCCCGGGTCAGGAGGGCGGCGATTCCCCCGCGTCCAACAGCCCTCTCAGTGCCAGCCCAAACCGTGGCGCCACCTCAGTTCCCCCGGCGCCGACCCCGGCGACGCCGGCCGCCACGTCGTCGACCCCCGCGGCACCTGCCACCTCGGCACCTGCCACCTCGGGCCGGCCCCCGGTCGCCGCGGACCAGCAGTTCACCCTTGACGATGCGGCCCAGTTCGACGACGGCCTGATCATCGAGATCGCCGGCACGGTCGCAGATCGGGCGAAGAGCAGCGACCGGGGCGCTGAAGGGACCGGCGGGGAGATCGTCATCGCCTCGGTGCGGATCGAGAACAACTCCTCCGACCCGTACGACGCTCGCGACGTGCTGATCTCCGCCGGCTACGGAGGCTCGGACGCCCGGCTCGCGGACGCTCAGATCGTCGTCGACTCGACCGGGGAGTTGGAGAGTGGCTTCGCGGGGACGATCGACGTCGGCGACGAGGGCATTGCCACGATCGGTTTCGCTGTTCCCTTCAGCGCGCTCGGCCGGGTGAGTTTCGTCGTGGATCCGAACGACGACATCCACGATGCGGTCAGCTTCACCGGGAGGGTCCTCCGGGAGTAGTCGACACAACCGGTTGTCACTAAATGAGGCGCTCCGAGATCTGACCGTGTCGAAGGGCCCGCGAGAATCGCGCAAACCGTTACGGTGTTGTGCTCTGCCGTCTGCGCAACCGGTGGCTCAACCTGGCTAGCCTGTCCTGCATCGGAGCCACTCCAGGCCTCGACGAGTCGTCCGGGGCCTGTGTCGAGGGAGTGGTCGGATGCCCGCCGTGTGCCGCCGAGACAGCGGGCGCACCGCCGTCGCCACCGTGCGGGCCTCCCCCGACCGGGCGAGGTCGCGGATGGGCTTGGCCCTGGCCGGAGTGGTCCTGGTCGCGGCCGCCACGAGCGGATGCCTCCCCGCTGCACCGGCCGCCACCCCGACCGCACCCCCTTTGGTCCCGGCGACGGCGTTCCCTTTTCCGTCGGCGACCGATGCTCCTTCCGGCGGTCCGGCCACCCAGGACGTCCAGTGGTCCTTCACCGTCGTCCGCCATGCCGACCGCAGCGCCGACGGCTCAGAGGATCCACCGCTCACCCCAGCCGGTGAACAGCGGGCCGAGCGCCTGGCCGAGTATCTGGCCGATCGGCACGGCGTCGCGGTCTACGCCACGCCGTACCGGCGCACCCAGACGACGGCGGCACCGACCGCCGCCGCGTGGCAGGTGCCGGTGACGGCCTACAACGCTCAGACCGACGCGACGGATCTGGTCATGGGCATTCAGCGCCAGCACGCAGCCGGTCCGGTCCTGATCGTCGGGCACAGCGACACCGTGCCCGCCATCGTCGCCGAGCTGTGTCAGTGCGAGGTGGAGCCCATCGACGAGAACGATTTCGGCCAGCGGTACGAGGTGGATCTCGGCGCGGACGGTACGGTGCTGCGCGCCGACCAGACGTCGGACTACTGACCCTCCTCGTTCGACCACTCCAGCGAACCGATCCGGGAGCGCAGCAATTCCTGCTCGACCGGGTTGGCAGCGAGCGCGAGCGCCCGCAGGTTGGCTGCGCGAGCGGCGTCGGCGTCGCCGAGCCGGGTCAACAGCTGAGCCCGGGTGGCGTGCAGCAGGTGGTAGTCGTCGAGCCGGTCCGCCAGCGTGACGACCTCGGCCAGGGCTGCCGCGGGCCCGGCGACGTGGCTGAGCGCGATCGCGTGGTTGAGTCTGATCACCGGCGAGTCGTCCCAACCGAGCAGGAGATCGTAGAGGGTCAGGATCTGCAGCCAGTCGGTCTGCGCCCACGACGGCGCGCTCGCGTGGCAGCCCGCGATCGCCGCCTGGAACTGGAACCGCCCCGGACGGTGCAGCCGAGCAGCCGTCACCAGGTAGCCGTCCGCCCGGCTGATCGCCACCCCGTCCCAGCGGGTCCGGTCCTGGTCCTCCAACAACACCAAGCTCCCGCCCTCGTCGAAGCGCGCGCGGGTGCGCGACCCGAGAAAGGTGAGCAGCGCGAGCAGCCCCCAGGCCTCGGACTCCTCCGGCAACGCCCGAGCGAGCAGCTCGGCCAGCCAGATGGCGTCCTCGGTGAGGGTACGACCGGCGTCGGAAGGGTCGAGGAAGCCGGCGTTGTACGACAGGTAGATCACGGTGAGCACGTCGTCCAGCCGTGCCGCGAGAGCGGAGCCCTCCGGCACCGAGAAGGGGATCGCGGCCGTGGTGATCTTGCGTTTGGCCCGCACGAGCCGCTGGGCCATGGTCGCCTCCGGCACCAGGAACGCCCGGGCGATCTGGGCGGTCGTCATGCCGACCACGGCCCGCAGGGTCAGGGCCAGCCGGGCCTCCACCCGCAGGGCCGGGTGGCAGCAGCCGAACAGCATCGGCAACCGCTCGTCGGCCGCCGTCGCGCCCGGCACGGGCGGGAGGCTGGTCGGGTCGGTGGCGAGCTCATCGGCGAGCTGTCGTTCCCGCGTACGGCGGCGCAGCAGGTCGATCGCCCGGCGACGGGCGCTGAGCGCGAGCCAGCCGCCCGGATTGGCCGGCACCCCGTCCCGCCGCCACGCACGCAGAGCGATCGTGATCGCCTCCTGCACCGCCTCCTCGGCGAGGTCGAAGTCGCCGATCCGGCGGTGCAGCTGGGCCACCAGCAGCCCCGCCTCGCGCCGGACGACGCGGGCCAGCATGGCGTCCTCCAGCGCTCCGGAGCCGACGCCGGACGCCGGATCCGCCGGGTCGGCCGGGTCCGCCGGGTCGGCCGGGTCCGCCGGGTCGGGCGGACCCGGCGGATCGCCGACGGAGTCTGAACCCCGCACCGACACCGGCTACATGCCTGCGGTGTGGTCCACCAGCGGGCGGATCTCGACCGCCACTCCCGGCATTCCCAGCGACGGCCATTCCTTCACCATGGCGATCGCCGCATCGAGGTCGGGCACGTCGATCACGCTGAAGCCGCCGACCTGTTCCTTCGCCTCCGAGAACGGCCCGTCGACGACCACAGGATGGCCGTGGTCGCCGGTCCGGACCGTGGTCGCGGTCTCGACGCCCTGCAGTTCGGCGCCCCCGTCGCTCATCGCGGCGCTGTGCTTGTCGAACCAGCCGAAGATGGCCTGGTACACCTCGGCCCACCTTTCGGGCGGTACGGCGGCGTCGAGGTCGGGACGGTTGGTGTACATCAACACGTACTTCATGCTGCGGACTCCTTGCTGTGGAGGGTTGTGGTTACACCCCCTCTACGTACGGTAGACCCGGAAATCGACAGTTCACCGACCCCATTTCCGGTCGAGTCCGCCCCGGGACCAACGGTTAGGCTGCCGGGGTGAGGTGGTTACGGTTCCCGCGCACGATGGGGATCGTGGTCTGCCTCTACCTGATCGGCATGTCGGTGGTCTTCGGCCTGCTGTCGGAGCAGAGTTACGACTTCCTGCGGACCGCCCGGACCACCAGCGGCACGGTGATCGCGCTGGTGCCGCGCGCCCCGGTGGGGTCCACCCGCGAGCCCCGCTCCGGGCGGACGATGAGCCTGGCGCCCGAGGTGTCCTACCAGGTCGGCGGCCAGACCTACACCTACACCGCGGCCCACGGCAGGTTCCGGCAGCCGCTGAAGGTCGGCGACACCGTGGCCGTGCTGTACGACCCGAGCGCTCCCGACCTCGCCCGGATGCAGGGCGAGGGTCGGGTGCTGGTGCCCGCCATCACGGCCACCTTCATCGGCTGCGCCGTGCTGGTGGCGGCCATCCTCGTGCGCACGCGCAACGTGGGCGCACCGCGGAGTCCCCAGCAGACCCCAGGCTCGAGCGGCGGGCCCGGGAACGACCCGAGCAGCCACCCCCGAAGGCTCCACCGCCGCGGCTGGCGCCGGGCCAAGGCCCGGCGTGCGGTCAAGCACGCGGCCGGTGCACCCTGATCAGCAGCCCTTGGCACCCTGCGGCCAAGGCCCCGGCGGGGCGTACCGAGTCGGCGGCGCGGATCGGACGGCGAGCGGG
This sequence comes from uncultured Actinomycetota bacterium, assembly GCA_963726625.1. Taxonomy (GTDB): domain Bacteria; phylum Actinomycetota; class Actinomycetes; order Propionibacteriales; family Propionibacteriaceae; genus Microlunatus. Next base: position 69,058 of record CAVSDA010000013.1, on the reverse strand, counting down.
TGCGATCATGGCAGACTGTTCCTCCGTGGTCGCCCTTCGCCGGTCTACAGCATGCCTGGTCCACAGCGTGCCTGGTTTACCAGCATGCCTGGTGATCAGCCCTGGTCGTCGCGGCGCCGCGGCCGAAGGCACGCCATGACCAGGAAGCGGGGTTGCCATGCGCGCACCCAGCCGTAACCCGGAGTCGGAGTTCGAGCCGGTCTACCACCTGTACGGTCCGCATCGGGCCGGACTGCCACCGCTGATCCCGTACTTCCGCGAGCTCTGGCACCGGCGCGCGTTCGCCGCCGAGATGAGCAAGGCCACCATGCGGGGGGCCAACACCTCCACCTTCTTCGGCCAGGCGTGGCTGGTGCTCAACCCGCTCCTGCTGGCCGCGGTGTACTACCTGCTGGTCACCATCATCCGGCAGGAGAACGACCCCACCTTCTTCGCCCACCTCACGTTGAGTCTGTTCGCGTTCAACCTGGTCGCGACCGCGATCACCAGTGGCGCGACGTCGGTCACCACCTCGGGCAAGTTGTTGATGAACACCCCGTTCCCCCGCCTGCTCATCCCGCTGTCGGCCGTCCGTACGGCGTTCTTCCGCTTCCTCCCCACGGTGCCGGTCTACCTGGTGTTCCACCTCATCTTCCTGACCGACGTCTGGCACCCGAAGATGATCCTCTCCCTCTACTTCCTGGGCACCATGATCATTTTCGCGATGGGGGCGGCGGCCTTCTTCTCCGCCCTCCAGGTCTACTTCCGGGACACGTCGAGCTTCCTGCCGTTCTTCGTCCGGATCTGGATGTACCTGTCTCCGGTGCTGTGGGCGCCCGAGCACATCATCGGCCGCTTCTCGGCCCCGCTGCTGGCGGCCATCCAGACCAATCCCATGTACGCGATGCTCGGTGGCTACACCCAACTGCTGCAGACCGAAGCGGATTATCCGCCGCTGTACATGTGGCTCTCGGCCGGGGCCTGGGCGCTGGTCGTGGCAGTGATCGGATTCCTGTTCTTCATGTCGAGGGAGCGTGAGTTCACTGTCCGTCTCGTCTAACGGCGACGCTCCGCTGGCCGTCAAGGTCGAGGACCTCTCCATCACCTACCGCACGACCTTCGAGCGGAAGCCGACGCTGAAGCAGGCGCTCATCCGGTTCGGCCGGGGCCAGCGGGCCGTCAAGGAGGTGGAGGCGATCAAGAATGTGTCCTTCGAGGTGCGCACCGGCACCGCGATGGGCATCATCGGCTCGAACGGCGCCGGCAAGTCCACCCTGATGCGGGCCATGGCCGGGATCCTGCCGCCGACCACCGGGTCGATCGAGGTGTGGGGCCGCGCGTCCACCCTGCTGGCGTTGGGGGTCGGCTTCAACCAGACCCTGTCCGGCCGGGAGAACATCATCCTCGGCGGGCTCGCCTCCGGCCTGTCCCGCAAAGAGGTGGACGAGCGGGCCGACGAGGTCGCGGAGTGGACCGAGCTGGGTGACTTCATCGACCTGCCGATGCGGACCTATTCCTCGGGCATGTCGGCGCGCCTGGGCTTCTCGGTGGCCGTCCACATGAAGCCCGACATCTTGATGATCGACGAGGCGCTGTCCACCGGCGATGCCCACTTCCGGGAGAAGGCCAACGCGAAGATGGCCGAGTTGCGCCGCAGCGCGCGGGCGATGTTTCTGGTCAGCCACGGCCTGGGCAGCATCAAGGAGATGTGCAACGAGGCCATCTGGCTCGACCACGGCAGCCTGATGATGCGCGGCGAACCCGACGAGGTGGTCAGCGCGTACATGAAGTTCGTGAAGGTGAAGCGCTCCGCCACCACCCTCGAAGACATCTGACGTCGCCCCGGCGCAGTGGCACGGCGGACTCAGCCGGCTTCGAGCCGCCAGCGCAGGAAGTTGGCGATGTCACCGGACTCACCGTCGCGGCCACCCTTGCCGATCACCAGCGGCGGCGGGCTGGGTTGCAGCTTGACCCCCGACAGGCGCTCCCTCAACCCACCGGGGACCGTGAGCACGTAGTAGGACCCGTCGTCGCCGATCGCCAGACTCTCGTTCTTGCGCAGGTACCAGCCGATCTTGTCGGTCTTGACCGAGTGACCGGTGTAGAGCGTCGCTCGCAGCGGGCCGGGCGCGACTCCCGCCGCCTTGGCGTCGGCGAGGAACTGCTCGATCAGCAGCTGCGCCTTGGTCGACTCACCGCGCTCCTGCGCCGCCGCGAGCTCCGCCCGCCGGGCGGCTTCATCGGCTCGTGACATAGCGCGATCGTAGCCTGATCCGCGCTCACGTTTGCGGCGGCGAAGGCGGCGCGGGCCACCGCGGCGGGTCGGCCGACATAGACTCGCCCTTGCTCTTTCCCCTGATGAGGATGCCGATGCCTGAGATCCAACCGCCCACGGAAAAACCGAGGCGTGCCGAGAGACGGCGAGTCTGGCCGATCGTGCTGATCGCCGTCGCCGGCCTGCTGGTACTCGCCCTCGGCGCGGCTGCGGCCTACCTGATCACCATCGACCGCAGCGTGACCCGCAACATCACTCGCGGCGTCGACCTGCCCGGCAACGACCCCTCGGCCGCCCCGCGGCCCACCAAGGAGCCGCAGGAGACGGGCACGTTGAACTACGTGCTGCTCGGCTCCGACAGCCGCGACCCCAACAACGAGGCCAGCGGGCGCAGCGATTCGATCATGCTGGTGCACCTCAACGCCACGCGGACCAAGGCCTACATCATGTCCTTCCCCCGCGACATGTACGTCACCATTCCGGGCTACGGCAAGAACAAGATCAACGCCGCCTTCGCCTTCGGTGGTCCGGCGCTGACCGTGCGCACACTGGAGAGCCTGACCGGAGCACGGATGGACCACGTCGTCCTGGTCGACTTCGAGGGCTTCATCCAGTTGACCGAGGATCTGGGCGGGGTCACCGTGACCAACAAGAACGCGTTCAGCTCCCACGGCTTCGACTACCCCAAGGGCAAGATCACCATCGGCGGGGAGCAGGCGCTGTGGTTCGTGCGGGAGCGCAAGTCGCTGCCCAGGGGCGACCTGGACCGGGCCGAGAACCAGCGCACGGTGATCAAGGCGATCGTGCAGAAGGGGCTCAGCAAGGAGGTGGTCTCCAACCCGGCGACCTTCACCGGCTTCATCGGCAACGTGGCCAAGCACCTCACCGTCGACAACAGCCTCACCGACGACGAGATCCGGCGAACGGCGCTGTCCCTGCGGCTCACGGGCAAGGACATCGCGCTGATGCAGGCACCGCTGTCCGGCTTCGGCACCAGCCCCGACGGGCAGAGCATCGACATCGTGGACACGGCCAAGTTGGCGGAGCTGTCCAAGGCGCTGAAGTCCGACGACGTGGAGTCCTACCTGAGCAAGTATCCGGACGGCTGAGCGGATGGAGTTCCTCCGTAGCCTGCGGCAACTGTGGCGCCACACCTACTTCCGCCGGCTACTGGCGGTGCGCGTCGCGACCCAGTCCTGCGACGGCCTGCTGCAGGTGGCGCTCGCCTCGTTCGTGCTCTTCTCCCCCGAACGCCAGCCGGACGCCGCCTCGATCGCGACCGTGCTGGCGATCACCCTGCTGCCCTTCTCCGTCCTGGGACCCTTCGTGGGCGTGGTCCTCGACCGCGTGTCCCGACGCCAGGTGCTGGTGATCGCCGACCTGAGCCGGTGCGTCCTCACCCTCGGCCTGGCGGCCCTGGTCGCGACCGGGCTGCGCACGGGCGGGGTCGAGACCCTCTTCTACGGGCTGGTGCTGCTCGCGATGAGCTTCAACCGGTTCCTGCTGGCGGCGTTGTCGGCGTCCCTGCCGCACACGATCGAGCCCAGCGAGTACATGGTCGCCAACTCGGTCGTGCCCACGGTCGGACCAGCCGGCATCCTGGTCGGCGCCGGCGTCGGGACCGTGCTGCGGCTGGCCCTCGGCCGGTCGATGCCGGACTACACCGCGAACGCGATCCTGTTCGTGGTCGCCGCGTGCGGATTCGTGCTCAGCGCCTCGCTGGCGCTGCGCATCCCGCGCGACCGGCTGGGTCCGGACCTGCCCGTACGCGGCGGCGCCGAGCCGAGCAGGGCCCGGGAGGTGATCGCCGGGCTGGTCGATGCCATCCGCCACCTGCGGGAGCGCAGGGAAGCCGGACTCGGGTTGCTGGTCATCGGCGGGCACCGGATCATCTACGGCCTGGTCACCGTGGCCACGATCCTGGTCTACCGCAACTACTTCCACACCCTCGACCAGGTCGAGGCCGCCATCGCCGACCTGGGTCTGCTGGTGGTGGTCACCGGAGCCGGCTTCGTCGCCGCAGCCGCGGTCACGCCGCCGCTCAGCGTCCGGCTCGGGGTGCGCCGCTACATGGTGGCCTGCCTGGGTGCCTCCGCGCTGTTCCAGGTGCTCCCGGGGGCGATCTATGTCAAGGTGCCGCTCCTGGTGGCCGCGTTCGCGCTCGGCGTCACCGCGCAGGGCGTGAAGATCTGCGTCGACACCCTCGTCCAGGCGCACGTGGCCGACGAGTTCAAGGGCCGGGTGTTCGTGCTCTACGACATGGTCTTCAACCTGGCGCTGGTGCTCGCGGCGGTCATCGGCTGCGCTCATCCTGCCCGCCGACGGCAAGTCGGTGCCGATCCTGGTGACCCTCGCCGTGGGCTATCTGGCGGTCGGGGTCGCCTTCGCCCTGCTCAGCCGGGGGATGAGCATGGACGAAGGCACCGAATCGCTGCAGGCCGCGCGGGTGTGATGTGAGGGGCGCGGTGCCTGGGTGTCGAGCGATCGGGGCAGGCCCGATCGAGCTGCGTCAGCGCTGCGCCCACCAGGTGAGCAACTCCTCGCGGGCGCGATCCGGGCCCAGCGGCCCCTCGTCCATGCGTCGTTCCAGCAGGAACTGGTAGGCGCGACCCACCTCGTGCCCCGGCCCGATGCCGAGGATCGCCATGATCTGCGTGGCCGTCGAGGTCGGGGCGGATCGCCCTCAACTCCTCCTGCTCCGCGAGCTCGGCGATCCGTCGTTCGAGGTCGTCGTAGGCCCCCCGCAGCCGCTCGGCCTTCGCCCGGTTGCGCGTGGTGCAGTCCGCGCGGGTGAGGATGTGCAACCGTTCCAGTTGGTCGCCGGCGTCGCTGACGTAGCGACGAACGGCGGAGTCGGTCCACTCCCCCGTTCCGCCGAGGCCGTCGCTGTAGCCGTGGAAGCGCAGGTGCAGCGCGACGAGTTCCGCGACCGCCTTGACCACCTCGTTGCTGAAGCGCAGGGCGGTCAGCCGCTTGCGCACCAGCTTCGCACCGACCACGTCGTGGTGGTGGAAGGAGACCTTGCCGCCCGCCTCGAACTTGCCGGGTCGCCGGCTTGCCGATGTCGTGCAGCAGGGCGGCGAGCCGCAGCACCAGATCGGGACCGTCCCCACCCGAGGTCGCAGATCCGATCAGGTCCTGTCCTGGACCCGTGCGCTCCGGCGCACGCCCGGCCGACGGCGACCCTCCAGGTCGATCGCCTGCTCCAGCACGGTCAGGCTGTGGCTGTAGACGTCCTTGTGGCGATGGTGCTCGTCGCGTTCCAGCCGGAGCGCGGGCAGTTCGGGCAGCACCCGCTCGGCCAGTCCCGTGGCCACCAGCAGGTCCAGGCCCGGCCGGGGGCGCTCCACCAGCAACAGCTTGCCGAGCTCGTCACGCACCCGCTCCGCGGAGATGATGGCGATCCGGTCGGCCATCCCGGTCATCGCCGCCACGACCTCGGGCGCCGGCACCAACCCGAGTTGGGCGGCGAACCGGGCCGCCCGCATCATCCGGAGTGGGTCGTCGCTGAACGACAGCTCCGGAGCCGCAGGCGTGCGGAGCACCCCGGCGGCCAGGTCCTTCAGGCCGCCGTACGGGTCGACGAACCTCTTGCCGGGAACCGACACCGCCATCGCGTTGACGGTGAAGTCCCGGCGTACGAGGTCCCCCTCCAGCGTGTCGCCGAAGGCGACCACCGGCTTGCGGCTCGCGCTGGCGTACGCGTCGGAACGGTAGGTGGTCACTTCGACGACCCAGGTGGCGCCGGCTTCACTCACCTTGCAGCCGATGGTGCCGAACTCCTTGCCGATGGTCCACACGGCCTTGCTGAACTGGTGCAGCAGCCGCTCGATCTCGGCCGGACGGGCCGAGGTGGCGAAGTCCAGGTCGTGGCCCAGCTTGCCGAGCAGAGCATCGCGGACACTGCCACCGACCAGGTGGATCTCGTGTCCGGCCGCCGCGAAGAGCTCGCCCAGCCGGTCGGCGACCGGTTCGATCCGGAGCAGGGCGACCGCGGCCGAAGCCTGGGCGGTCGTCAGCGGCGCGGGATCGGGGGGCGTCCGATCGGCGTCAGGGGTCAGCCGGGAGACGTCCGGCCGGGAGGTGGGCACGCTGCCCCACTGTACTCACCAGACCGCCCCCCGCCGCTCGATGAACCGGGCTGCGCTCGGTCGACGACTTAGGATGTCGTGGTGAGGAGGGGGTATGCGGTGCGTGCGGCTCGCGTGCTGGCGATCGGGCTCGCGGCCGTGCTCGGCGGTCTGGCCGTCGCCGCCACGGCGCTCCCGGCCCACGCCGCGGACCCTCCGTCTCCGCTCAGCATCACCCTCACCTCGGTCGAACCGGCGTTGCCCGTACGCGACGGCAAGGTCACCCTCGCCGGTACTGTCACCAACCTCACCGAGCAGCCGCTGAGCAATCTGCAGGCGATCCTGTGGCGCTCACGCGACCCGATCCTCAGCGCGGAGGCGCTGCAGCGGGCGCTCACCTCGGCGGCCGACGACCCCATCGGCGAGCGCCTCTACGAGCGCGACTACCAGAACATCCCGTCCGAGGACGACCGGACGCTGCTCCCCGGCACGTCCACGCCCTTCTCGCTGACCACCGCGGTGGCCAACCTCGACTTCCCCCGCGCCGACGGGGTCTTCCTGTTCGGCGTCCATGTGCGCGGTCGCACGCGTCGACGACCCGCGCGACCAGACGCTGGGCCGGGCGCGCACGTTCCTGCCGCTGGTCGGCAGTTCCGATCCCACGGAGTTGACCCAGACCTCCATCGTCGTCCTCAGCTCGCGGCCGTCGCTGCTGCGGGCCGGGGTGCTGGCCGACGACCACCTGGCCGCTGAGGTCGCGGCCCAGGGCCGGCTCACCCGACTGCTGCGGGCGGCCGACTCGGCCGAGGTCAGTTTCGCCGTCGATCCGGCGCTGGTGGCTGAGGCGGAGACGATGGCCGGCGGCTATCAGGTGCAGAGCGCCGACGGCAGCCTCGCCCCCGGCACCGGCCAGGAGGACGCGGCCGACTGGCTCGAGGTGCTGGCCGACGTGGTCGACCGGCGCGACGGCTACCGGCTGCTCTACGGATCGCCCGACGTCGCCGCTCTGGTGCACGACGGCCAGAGCGCGGTGCTCACCGCCGCGGCGACCGCCGGCCAGCGCGTCGAGCGGACCAGGAGCCTGCCGCTGTTGGTCATGCCGCCCGGCGGTGCGGCCGACGCGGCCACCATGGCCGCGATCGCGAAGCTGAACCCCGCGGCGGTGGTGCTCTCGCAGGAGACCGCCCCCGGACCGGGTCCCCTGCTCGAAGGCCCGGGCGGGGTGCCGATCGTCACCTTTCCGACGGGGAGTTCCGACGGCGGTCCGGGACCGGATCCGCGCAACACCCCGGTGCAGGTGCAACAGCGCGCCCTGGCCGGTTCCTGGGTCGAAGCCACCACCATCAGCGATGACGCCACCCACGGTCGGGTGCGGCTGCTCACCACCGCCGCCCAGGCCGTCGGCGGCGGCCCGAGCGTCCAGGCGCCCTGGGTGAAGCCGCGACCACTCGAGGAGTTGCTGAAGGGTCGGCGGCAGGCGTGGAGCCAGCGGTTCTCCTACCCGGCGGCCACCCGGACGACGGAGCTCACGCTGGCCCAGTTGGGTGGGGTGAAGTCGCTCGCCCGTCGCTCGGCCACCTACGCCGACCTGCTCGCCGACGGCGATCGCGCGCGGGCCGAAGCTGACGCGGCCGTCGCCCGGGCCGCGAGCGCGGCCTGGCGCAAGCGGCTGAAACCGCAGCAGGCCTTCCTCGCCCCGCAGTTGGCCCGGCTGAACCAGGTCGTGGACCAGGGGATCCGGATCAGCAGCAACGCGCGGGTTCGCACGGTCGCCCTGGAGGGCGTGTACTTTCCCATCACCATCGTCAACACCCTCGAAGCCAGCGATCAGTCCGGCGAGGCCAACGCGGTACGGGTGAAGCTGGTCTTCACCTCCGACAACAGCCAGCGGCTCACCATCGAGACCATCGACGCACCGCTGGTCCTGGCCCAGGACAGCGTCACCGCCAACGCGAAGGTGACGGCGCGGGCGAACGGGACCGTGCCGGTGACCGCGCAGCTCACCACCGAGTCGGGGATACGGATCGGCCGGCCGTTCGAGATCTCGGTGCAGGTGACCCAGAACGGCACTACCGGCTGGGTCATTGCGCTCGCCGCAGGGATCGTGCTGGCGGGCAGCACGGCGCTGCGGATCCGCCAGGTCGCCCGGGAACGGGCCCGCAGCGGGGCAGCGGAGACCACCGCCACCAGCGCCACCCGACGCGCTGAGCTCAGCCCCACCGACCGACCATCCCGAGGTCGCGGCACCCTCGGCGGAGACGATGGATGTCTGAGCGCCCCGGCGGTGCGACCCCGCTCGCTCCGCAGGGCGCCGAGCCGGTGACCCCGCCCAGCCGCCTCAGGCCCGCCCCGTCAGAGCGCCCGGCACCGCCGTCCGGAACGCCGTACCCGCGTCAGGCCCGCCCGGCGCCACGGCGCGATTGGTCTCGGCCAGCGCGGTGATGGCGGCCGGCACCGCGTTGTCGCGGGTGATGGGCTTCTTCCGGCTGATGCTGCTGGTGTTCCTGTTCGGCAACGGCACCCGGCAGGCCGAGATGTTCACCATCGCCAACACCGTGCCCAACAGCATGTACATCCTGCTGGCGGGCGGGGTGCTGAACACCGTGCTCGTACCGCAGATCGTCCGGGCGATCAAGAATGACTCCGACCGGGGCGAGGCCTACACCAACCGGATCATGACCGCGGGACTGATCGCGCTGGGCCTGATCACGGTCCTTCTCACCTTGGCCGTCCCGGCCATCGTCCGCCTGTACTCCGCCGAGGGCTGGAAGGCGCCGGCCCTGGACGCGCAGTACGCCTCGATGGTGATGCTCGCCTACTACTGCATGCCGCAGGTGTTCTTCTACGGCGTGCACGTGCTCGCCGGACAGGTGCTGAACGCCCGGGACCGGTTCGGTCCGATGATGTGGGCGCCGATCGCCAACAACGTGGTCTCGATCGCGGTGCTGCTGCTCTTCCTCGCCGTGTTCGGCCACACCCCCACCGGCGCTCCCTTCACCTCGGGCCAGCAGCTTCTGCTGGGCCTCGGCTCGACCCTCGGCATCGCGGTACAGGCTGTGGTGCTGATCCCGTTCCTGCGGGCCGCCGGCTTCCATTTCCGGCCACGCTTGGACTTCCGGCACACCGGTCTCGGCAAGACCTTCCGGCTGGCCAAGTGGACCCTCGGCTTCGTGCTGATCACCCAGGCCGCGCTGGTCGTGGTCAGCAAGCTCGCCACCGGCGCCACCGTCGGCGGCCGGGGCGCCGGGCTGACCTCCTACTACAACGCGTACGCGGTGTGGATCCTGCCGCATTCGCTGATCACGGTCTCGCTGGCCACGGCCATGTTGCCGGCCGCCTCCCGACTCGCCGCCGCGCACGACCACGCCGGGGTGGCCGCCGAGACGATGCGCGCGATCAGACTCGCGGTCACCGCCCTGCTGCCTGCGGCGGTCGCCTTCCTGGTGCTGGGGCTGCCCCTGGCGCACCTGGTCTTCGGCTTCGGGGCGGGCGCCGAGGACGCGTCCTACGTGGGCAGCGCGCTGATGGCCCTCGCGGTGGGGCTGGTGCCGTTCACGGTGCAGTACATCTGCCTGCGCGCCTTCTACGCCCTGGAGGACACCCGTTCCACCTTCTTCCTGCAGTGCCTGATCTCGGGCAGCAACGTGATCCTCGGCGTCACCGCCGTGCTCATCCTGAACGATCCCGGCCTGGTGGCCACCGGCCTGGCCTTCGCCTACTCGGCCGCGTACCTGATCGGAGTCCTGGTCTCCTTCGCCCGGCTGCGGCGACACCTGCCCGAGCTGAACTCCGACGACCTGGTCCGCCACTGTGTCCGGCTGTTGCTGGCCGTCATCCCCGGCGCCATCGCGGCCTGGCTGATCTGCTGGGGATTCACCAGCGCCTCCACCGGCAAACTCGTCCTGGCGGCGGCCCTCGCCGTGGCCGGGATCGTGGCGGTCGGGCTGTTCCTGGTGATGTCGCGGCTGATGAAGATCACCGAGGTGACCGCCATCATCAGCACCGTGCTCCGGCGCCGGGGCGCTGCGCCGCCGACTCGCAGGTCGGGTGACACCCGTGACAACGACCCGTGCCGCACAGCGGCAACGACCCCGTGCCGCACAGCGACAAATCTGGTCGCTCCCGGCGATTTGCCCACCGTCATCCGGCCGAAATCTCTTACCATCGAACAGACATCCGCCGTCGCTGCGGTTCCCACGGTGCCGGGCGGCCCAGCACAGAACGTAGAGCACATGGCGCAGGCGACCTTCGCCCCCGATCTGGTCCCGGAGGGTTCGAACCGCGGCGAAACGCTCTCCGGTGCTCCGCCGAATGCTGAACGACGGGCGTACGCCCACATCCGGCCCACCACCCCAGACCCGGCCGACCCAGACCCGAGCCCCGCAGCCACCGCGTCCCGACCGGCGGCGACCCTACCGGCCGGCACCGTTCTCGCCTCGCGCTACCGGCTCGAGGAACTGATCGCCGAAGCCAAGCCGACGATCACCTGGCGGGCCTTCGACCAGGTGCTGTCCCGCTCGGTGCTGCTGCACCTGCTCACCCCCGGCGACCCGGCGGAGTCCGACCTGCTCGCGGCCGCGCGGAAGGCCTCGGTGGCGACCGACTCCCGCTTCCTGCGGGTGCTGGACGCGGTGCAGAGCACCCGGGACGACCTCGGTTCCTACATCGTGTGCGAGTACGCCACCGGCCAGTCCCTGGAGGTCATCCTCAGCCACGCTCCGCTGTCGGGTCTGGAAGCTGCGTGGGTCGTCCGCGAAGTCGCCGACGCCCTGGCCGGCGTGCACAGCCTGGGGCTCTACCACCGCCGGATCAACCCGGACACGGTGATCATCACCCCGGACGGCAACGTCAAGATCGTCGGTCTGTTGATCGAGTCGGCGCTGCGGCCCGCGCGCAGCGGTGTGGTGCACGGGGCCACCACCCCTGAACTGGTGGACGTCACCGATCTGGGCCGGCTGCTCTACGCCGCGCTCGTCTCCCGCTGGCCGGGCGGCCCCGCGTTCAGCCTGCCGGACGCTCCCGTCGTGGGGCGTCGCTGGATGACCCCCCGGCAGGTGCGGGCCGGCGTGTCCCCCGCTCTGGACGGGATCTGCGACCAACTCCTCGGCGACCCCCCGCGGCATCGCGCCGCGTCGCTCACCAGCGCGGGTGCGGTGGTGAACGCGCTGACCAAGGTGCTCGGCAGTGCCGACGCCTCCGGCGACCTCGAACGCCGGCTGCGTCAACCGATCCCGACGGTCGGCCGGAGCATCGAACACGTCGACCCCGCGACCGGCGCTCCGCCCGTGTCCTCCCTGCTCGCGAGTCCGGAGGCGAACGGGGAGAGCCGGCGCCGTCCGGCCGCTGCGGTCAGCGCCCCGCCCCAGGGCCGGGTCAGCGCAACTCGTACCACTCCGCCGACCGTGCGCAACTCCACCGGCCAGACCACCGTGATCCGCCCGCTGCTGGCGCCCGGGCCGAAGCCATCCCGTCCCGCCCGCCAGTCCCAACGCTGGGTGGGGCTGCTGATCGTGCTCGCGGTGTTGCTGATCGCGGCGGGCATGGTCTCCGCGATGGTCCTGGACCGCCGCATCGCCGCGGCGCCACCGGCCACGGCGAGCAGCTCCCCGTCGGCCAGCACCAGCGCGTCGGCTCCGCCGCCGAAGGCCGGGCCCCTCGCGATCGTCGCCGGCCGTGACTTCGACCCCCAGGGCGACGACCGCACCGAGAATCCCGGCGAGGTGAAGCTGGCCTTCGACGGAGACCCGAAGACGCGCTGGCGTACGGTCCGCTACATCGGCGATCCGAAGCTCGGCAACATCAAGCGTGGGGTGGGCCTGGTCCTCGACCTCGGCACGGCCCAGCCCGTACGCGCTGCGCAGCTTTCGCTCAGTGGCACCGGGACCAGTGTCGAACTGCGCGTACCGGCGGGCGATCCGGCCCAGACCGCGAAGCCGCCGATGGACTCCGACCGTTCGTGGCGTACGGTCGCCGCGGCCACCAAGGCCGGCAGCAAGGTCACCCTCACCGCGCAGCAGAGCGTGACCACGCGCTACGTCCTGGTCTACCTGACCTCGCTGCCGAAGGAGGGGGAGGGCTACCGCGGCGGCATCTACGAAGTCGCGGTGCTGTCGTGACCCAGGGGGACCCCACCGAACCGTGCCCAGCCGACCGGGAAGAGGACCGCGCTCAGTACCAGTCGCTGCCGGACGCCACGCTGCTGCGGGCCCACGTCGCCGGTGAGTCGGAGGCGTTCGCGGTGCTCTTCGAGCGACACCAGGACCGGATGTGGGCGATCGCGCTCGGCGTGATGCGCAACCCGGACGACGCCGCCGACGCCCTGCAGGACGCCTGGGTGGCCGCGTTCCGCCGCGCGCACACCTTCCGCGGAGACTCCAGGGTGACCACCTGGCTGCACCGGGTGGTGGTCAACGCCTGTCTGGACCGGCTGCGCGGCCAGCGCGTCCGCGCCGCCGACCCGTGGCCGGAGGACTTCGATCGCTCCGCCGGACACGCTTCCGGGGCGGACGATCCGCTGGAGGAGAAGGAGCAACAACGCGAGGTCGCCTCGGCGATGGCCCAACTCAGCGCCGAGCAGCGCGCCGCACTGGTGCTGGTCGACATGCTGGGCTATCCGGTGGAGGAGGCCGCACGGATCCTCGGCTGCGCCCCGGGCACCGTGAAGAGCCGGTGCGCGCGGGGCCGGGCCCGACTCGTGCCGCTGCTGAGTCACCTGCGCGTCGACGGAGGCGGCCCCTGATGGCCCATCCCCTGGAGCTCTCGTACAACTGGCGTACGCCGGCCGTTCTGGCCAGCGTGGGGGCCACGATCTCGGTCGGAGCGGTGGCGCGGAGCCAGTCCAGCGGTTGGCTGCCCGTGCTGGTGATCGTGATCGTGTTGTGGGCGGTCTTCATGGCGACGGTGTACCTGCGCACCCGGGCGTACCTGATGGCGGACGGATCGCGGCTGACCGTCCGCCGCTACCGGGCTTTCCACACCGTCGACGCCGCGGACCTGATCGCGGTCAGCCAGTACCTCACCCCGCACGGGCCGTGCTACCGACTGACCGTGCGCGGGCCGGACGGCCGCAGACAGCGGTACGCCGCACCGGTCGCGCTGCTGCGATCGGGCCACTCGACCCTGTTCGCGTGGATACTGGCCCGAGCACCACAGGCGGAGTTGGACAAGGGCGCGCGCAAGACGGTCGAGCAGCTCCAGATCCGGGGCCTCCTCCGGTGAACCAGGCCGACGAAAGCGCAGGACGACGTGAGACTTCCCCCGGCGGGACCCCGGTCCCAGGACCGGCGATGAGCACCCACCCGACCCTGGAGGAGCTGGCGAGCGCGGCCGAAGACCTGCTGGAACCGGTGCGGGCCGCTCAGCTCGAGGTCCACCTGTCCGGGTGCGGTGAGTGTCAGGCCCGGACCGCCGCCCTGTTTCGCGTCACCGCCGTGCTCGCCGCGCAGCCGGCGCCCTCGTTGCCCCCCGGGCTCGCCGTCCGGCTGGAGAGCACCCGCGTGGTCGAGACGCAGCGCCGTGCCACCGCCCGCGCCCCCCACCGTTTCGTGGACACCTCCGGACCGCGGGCGACCCTCGGCACGCTCGACGTCGTCGCCGGCGTCGCGGCGCGAGTGGCTGGCGCCCCTGTTGGCCGCGGCCGCTCTGGCCTGCGTGGTCGGCTTCGGCGGATACGTGCTGAGCGCCGGCGCCGGTCTGAACGAGCCGCCGCTGGTCGCCGCCGTCAACACCAGCGACCTCGGCGCCCAGGCCGAACGACTGGACGAGCGGCGGAGCCTGCTCCCCCACCGCTTCTCCCGCGCCTGGCAGTGCGCCCGCGAAGCCACCGACGGCCGCATCACCGGCCTGGCCAACACCCACCTCGACGGCACCCCGGCCCTGCTGGTCTACACCCGCTCCACCGACACCACCCTGGTCACCGTCGTCACCGGCTGCGACACCCCCACCCCGACCGCCGGCCCCTCCGCCCTCCTCCCCCGCTAACCCCACCCCACCCCCCGCCACCGGAACCCCACCGCCCACCACCCCCCGCCACAGGAACCCCCACCCCCGCCACGGGAACCTACGTATACGTGGATTCCTGGTGGATTGCACAGGTTGCAACGTGTGCAATCCAGCAGCAACCCGTGCAATGTGCCCGCGCGGCGGCAGCGATCAGTGACGAGCGAGGAATCCACCAGACCCGACCCACGGGATCCCGCGCACCGCCTCCCGTCGGCAGGGCCAGCGGCGGAATAGTGCGCCTGACGGCATCGTTGGGCGAAGGTAAGGTAACCGCACACGTGACTGGGCAGGTAAGGACTTCTATGGGCATCGATTCCGACTCCGTACGCGACGTCATCATCGTCGGCAGCGGCCCTGCGGGCTACACCGCAGCGGTGTACGCCGCACGAGCCAACCTGAAGCCGCTGGTCTTCGAGGGCTCGATCACCGCCGGCGGCGCGCTGATGAACACCACCGAGGTGGAGAACTTCCCCGGCTTCCGCGACGGGATCATGGGCCCGGCGCTGATGGAGGAGATGCGGGCTCAGGCGGAGCGGTTCGGCGCCGAGCTGGTCACCGAGGACATCACCGAGATGGATCTGACGGGTGAGATCAAGACCGTCACCGACGGGTACGGCAACTCCTTCGCCGCCCGTACGGTGATCCTGGCGATGGGCTCCGGCTACCGCAAGCTGGGCCTGCCCGACGAGGACCGGCTCTCCGGCCATGGCGTGTCCTGGTGTGCCACGTGCGACGGCTTCTTCTTCCGCGACAAGGACATCGCGGTCGTCGGCGGCGGCGACTCCGCCGTCGAGGAGGCGACCTTCCTGACCCGGTTCGCGAAGTCGGTCACCATGGTGCACCGCCGCGATGAACTGCGCGCCAGCAAGATCATGGCCGCGCGGGCACACAAGGACCCGAAGATCAGCTTCGCCTGGAACTCCGAGGTCGCGGCCATCCACGGCGAGAAGACGCTGACCGGCATCACGCTCCGGGACACCCAGACGGGCGCCGAGCGGGAGCTGGCCGTCGCGGGCCTGTTCATCGCCATCGGCCACGATCCGCGGTCGGAGCTCGTACGGGATGAGGTGCACATCGACGCCGGCGGCTACGTCTTGACCGACGGAAAGTCCACCAGGACGAACCTGCCCGGAGTCTTCGCCTGTGGCGACGTGGTCGACCACACCTACCGGCAGGCGATCACCGCCGCTGGTACGGGCTGTGCGGCGGCACTGGACGCGGAGCGCTACCTGGCCGATCTGCACGACGCGGGCACTGCCCTCAGTGCGAGCGATGAAGCCCTCCTCACCGCCGTGCGCTGACCGCCGGAAAGTCTGAGGGTCGCCCCAGCTCTGAGGAGAGAACTGTCAGTGGCGACCAGCACACTCGAGGTTGATCACTCCGATCAGCTCGGAGCCTGCTCTGAACCCGGGTCACCGAACACCACATATCAAGGAAGCGAGCACAGCAGATGGGCGCAGTAGCCGAGGTCACCGACGCCACCTTCGACGAGGTCGTGCTGAAGTCCGACAAGCCGGTCATGGTGGACTTCTGGGCCGACTGGTGCGGTCCCTGCAAGCAGGTCGCGCCGATCATCGAGGAGCTCGCGGGCGCGCACGGCGACAAGGTCGTCTTCGTCAAGATGGACACCAACACCAACCCGATCACGCCGGCCAACAACCATGTGCTCGGACTGCCGACGATCCAGCTATACGTCGGGGGCGAGTTGGTCAAGGCGTTCAAGGGGGCCAAGACCAAGTCGGTCCTGCTCGGCGCGATCCAGGAGTACCTCTGATCCGCTACCCCGACGCTCAGAAGTAGTCGGGGCAGAACGGCGCTCGGTGCCAGGCGAAGGCGGCGGCTGCCGCGCGCACCGAGCCCCGGGTCCGCTCGGCGACCAGCCCCGCCCCGTGCAGCGCGTTGAGTGAGACACCACCCAGGTAGATCGATCCCAGCTCGCGGACGTTCAGCGAGAAGTCCGGCGTACGCGGGCTCGGGCTGACCGAGACCCCGTTCAGCCCGGCCTCCAGGCGAACCGCTCCGGCGTTCTCCGGCAGCAGGGTGTCCTCGACCCCGATCACCACGTCGATGTCGGCGGAGTACGCGCGCGCCCGCAGGGCTGCCGGCACGTCCACCAGCCGGGCGTACAGCGAATCGTCCAGCTTCGTCTGCACCTGACGGCCGTCCAGGGCCAGGTAGCGCAGCGGATCGTCCACCGGGGCGTCGTGCCGGTCGAAGGTCTGCACCAGGTCCAGGTCGAGCAGGAATCGCCAGAGCGCCGCGTACGCCGTCGGCTCGGCCGCGTCCAGGTCCAGGATGATCACCTCGGCGTCGGTGTTCCCGCCCACGTCCTTGACCCGGAACGCCGCGTACCCGTCGGGCGCGCCCGCGGCGTCGTAGTGCACGGCGAACCGGAGCGCAGGCAGGCCCTTGCGCCACGGCTCCGGGTCATGCCACTTCACCTCCCACCACGGATCGGGGCGATCCAGGCTGCCGGGTCGCTCGGGCAGCATCGCAGCGTGCAGTTGCTTGATCACCGCGATGGCGTCCTCGCGGCGCAGCTCCCCCACCGAGCCCTCCCCGACCTGCACCGACGGCAGGAAACCGGTCGACCGGGTCCGGCCGGACAGACCGAGTCGCGGCACCGCGTGTCCGTAGCCGAACCGGCCGTAGATCAGCGACTCCGACGCCCACAGCAGCGCCACCGGCTCGGCGCCGCGCGCGACGATGTCGGCGAGTTGGTGCTCCATCATCCGGCGCAGCAGGCCTCGCCGCCGGTACGACGGTTGGACGGTGACGAAGGTGACCGCGGCCGCCGGCACCGTTCCGCCCGGAACGGTGAGCACCCGGCTGTAGGCCCCGCAGGTCGAGATCCAGCGCCCGTCCACGGCGTACCCGAAGAAGCGCTCCGGTTCGATCACCGCCCGGCCCGGAATCCACAGGTCCTCGGTGTAGTCCTCGTGGAAGCCGTGCACCGTGGCCTCGACGAACTCCCCGACCGAGTCGGGGGTGGCGTAGCGCAGGTCGAGCTGGGCCAGGTGAGGCGCCGAGGGCATGGGACCCAGTCAACCCACTCACGCTGCGCTGGTCGGTCCAGGCGCGGGGTCCAGGCCGCGGGGTCCCAGGCCGGCGGGTTAGGCGGGTGGCTCGCTCAGGCGCCGACCGCGGAGCAACGCCTCGACCGGCGTCGCCAGCTCGACCGTACGGCTCACCGTGCACAGCCGGTCGTGGGACTTGCGAACGGCGGTCTCCAGCACCTCTTCGGCCGCCCTTCCCGCATCGTCGTCGGGGAAGGTGACCGCGAAGTCGAGGACGACCTCGCTCAGGTGATTCCCCTGCTCGTCACGGACCTTATCGGCGGCGATGGTCACGGTGAAGGAGTCCGGCTCGGCCCGCTTCACCGTGATCGCGTCGACGTCCATCGCCGTGCAGCCGGCGATCGCGGTCAGCAGGAGCTCGACGGGGGTGAACTCGCCCTCCTCCCCGCTGCCGAAGGCGAGGATCCCGCCGCGAGCGTTGGTGGCGAAGAACTGCAGTCGACCGGTACGGGTCAGCTCCACCCGCGTACCAGACGTGTCGCTCATGCGGTGACCCCCGCGTCGCGGACGACCGATGCGTCACCCTTCGGCGGCGCGGAGCGTCGCACCGTGCCGGCTCGAGCCATCGGAACCACGGCGATGCCGGCCGGATCATCGGCGGCCTCGAGCAGTGCGGCAGCAGCAGGATCCTGGTCGCCGACCTCACCGGCGCCGTCGTGGAGGTTCACCCGGAGGAAACACCGCAGTGCGTCCGTCCGCACCAGCCGTGAGGCGGTGGCGTCGAACAATCCCGGGTCGGCGTACGCGACGGCGAGCATCATGGCGTAGACGCGCTCATTGCCCGCCGCCAGGGCGGGCTGGAAGTACGGCAGATCGAGAACCCGGTAACCCATCCGCTCGTAGAACCGGATCCGCCGTACAGGATCTCCGTACGCCGCCGCGGCCGCCGGCCCGCCTGCGTGCTCGATCTCCGCCACGACCAGGTCGGTGTCTTCGCGCTCCCGGAAGCGCGCGTCCAACGCGCCACACAGCAGTGAACCCACTCCCGTCCCTCTCGAGGCGGTGTGAACCGCCAGATAGGAGAGCAGAGCGACGCGACACCCGACGTACAGGTCCACCACGGTGGCCCCCAACAGGCGTGCCGTCGGACGCGCACGCGATCGTCACCAGCGCGGTGCCCGCCGACACGGCGGTTTCCAACTCGGCCGCACTGACCAGTTCGGCCGGCGGGAAGCTCAGAGCGAGCAACTCCAGGACAGCGGGGAGTTCTGCGGCCGAACCCTCGCGCAGGACTACGGCCACGGCACCTCCTGTCGACGCCCGCCCGGTACGGCAGGTCGCGCCGCGCCACGCCGATTACGAGGCATCGGGCGCACTCTCCCGGGTCGCGCTGCGCAGGGACAACACGTAGCTGACGGTACCAACAGCGAGCGCGACCGCGATCACCCCGGCGACCAGAATCAGGGAGTGCCAACGCTCGAGGCCGTAGCCCGCCTGCACGATCGAGAGCACGCCCGACACGCCCAGTGCGGTGATCGAAGCGATGATGAAATCCATCAGCCGCCGGCTCGATCGTTCTCGGGCGGCGTTCCGGGCGAGCGCGTCCCGCTTCTCCTGCTCGGCCGCCTCGCGCTCCTGATCGGCCCGCCTGCGGGCCAGCGTCTCGATCACCTCGGCGAGCCGGTCGCCGAGGACGTCGTTCGCCGTCTGGACGAAGTCGTCACGGCGCCGCCAGGCGCCGGACCGGAGCAGGAGCTGGTCGAGCAGCTCGCGGAGCGGAGGAGAGCGGACCAGCGAAGCGGAGGCGAGGAAGAGCAGCGTGACCTTGCTACTCATCACGAAGAGTCGCAGGTTGGTCTGGATCTGCTCGAAGCGGCGCACCTGCTCGGCCATGTGGTCGACCGTGATGGAAGGCGTGGCCAACTCCTCCAGGGCGGACTTGTTCGCCTTGTAGTAGCCCGTCAGGTCGGCCTCCCAGCCGGCGAACATGCCCCGGACCCCCGCCACGAACTCGATCGCCTCCTGCAGCTCGTCGACCATGGAGCTGGCGGCCTGCAGATTGCAGAGCAACGTGGTGGTCTCGGTCACCCGCAGGTACGTCCCGGGCAGGACCGTGGTCGGGAGGTGGCCGACCTGCGCGTCGTACGGCAGCGCCCACGGAAGGATGGAGCTGATCCCGCTCGGCAGGCCGTGGAACAACGGCTCGGCGCCGAACGTCGTCGCCAGCTCCCCACTGTCGGCCAGCGGGCGCTGCACCCCCGTCATCGGGTCGACGGCGTGCGCCTCGTCCACCCGGACGATGGTGTGGCCCGGCGATCCCGACCGTGAGATCGACACCCGCGCCTCGTCCGGATCCGGGTTCTCCTGCGCCACGACCGGTTGCTCCGGTCCGGCTTCGGAGACATTCAGAAGCTTTCCGAGGTCGTGCAGTGCCTCGTCGACGAACCCGCTCAGATTGCTCCACCGCAGGTCGGGCCCAGCGCTTCCTCCGTCCGCGGCACCCCCCGCGGGGCGGATCCCGAAGTCGGATTCCGCCGGCAGCAGCCCGACCTGGTTCAGCTCGGTCATCTGTCCGAACTCCGGCGACGCCAGCCACATGCGCGCGAAGACCTCCGTCGGCGTGGCGTCTTCCAGCGGCACCGTGACGAGCACCTGGTTGTTGCCGAGGTTGGTCATCCTGATGCGCACCTGGAGAAGGATGGGCGCCCCATCAGCGCTGACGACGGCCTCCAAGGACGGCAGCGCGATCTCGGTTCCGGCGTAGCGGCGATCCAGCGCGTCCTCGCCGTCCCAGAAGTCGCTGACGTGCAGCTGAGCGAGGGGCGGGACCACCGGCGCCAGCCCGGCGAAACGCCATTCCGCGCCGTACTGGACGACTCGCCGTACGAGGTCGGGATAGCGCTCACCTCGCGAGCCGAACGGATACACGCAGGTCACCGACCCGAAGTGCACCGATAACACCTCGCGCGAACGCGCCCCTCTGAGGTGCTGGATGTTGCTCCGATGGGCCCGCAGCTCACTGCGGTCGATGGGATCCATGTCCGACGACTGCTCGGCGGCCAGCAGGACCTGCTCCGCCTGGTCGAGGTCGTCGGATCGGCCGTCGAGGAAGTCGGCGGCCGAACGGAGTGCCGACGCCGTCGCGCCGTAGTAGACCAACTGGCCCGCCACCTGCTCGGCCAGCATCGCCAGCAGTGCGCGTTCCACCTCTGACCCTGACGCGGAGCGGCGGGCGCGCTCGGCCAGCCGTCCGGCATCGATCCGCGCCTTCTCGCAGATCACCGCGTAGAGCGACAGCGAGCCCGCGTTGGCTGCGGTCTCGACGTGGAGTTCGCGCTCGAGGAAGTACAGGTAGTCGATCGCTATCCGGTCGGCCGGGGTGATCAGCTCCGCCACACCCGGGTCCTGGAGCAGCCGGTGCTCTTCGGTCGCTACGTCGCGGATGAGGCCGATGATCGGCGTGTGGTCCCAGGAGCGTTCCCACGCCGCCTCGCACAGCCGTCGCAGGTAGGTCGCGGCGATACCCACAATTCCCGGCTGAGCCGTTGCGGCGTGCAACAGCCGACCGAGCATGATGTGCAGCCGGAGCGCGGCTTCGCTGTCACGGTTCCAGGACAAGCGCTCGGCCAGGGTGGAGAAGCTGAGGTCGCGTGCCGACGTGCGCGGCGCGTCAGCGGTTTCCGTGCGAGCGGGCTCTTGCCAGTCGGTCAGGCAACCCTCCAGCCACCGGTCCAGCTGGAGGCCTGCTTGGCTCAGTGGGTCCTCGCTGACGACACGCAGGAGCTCGGGCAGGGTCATCGTGTCGGCGACCACGGCAGCTCCTGCAGCGGGGAAGGATGGAGGGACGCTCCATGATCAACCACTCACGGTGTTCGCGTGGCGGCGGCGGACAAGTTGCTGCGATCGGGCAGCGGTCGAGAACCACCGGGGGTTCAGAACCAACCGGGGTTCAGGGCGCCCGGCGCTGGTACGAGGCCGGTTCGGGCGACGGCGGCTGGGTGACCAGGTCGGTCAACCGGTTCCACGCAGCACCCAGATCAGGCCGCCAACGGGCGGTGGTCTGCAGGTCCATCCGCAGCCGCGGCGTGATCGGGTGCGGCCGGACCACCTGGAAGCCAACCGCCTCCAGCCAGGCCGTCGGCAGCATGCACGACGGGCTGTCGTGATAGGTCCCGACCGCCTCGAGCGCGCGGATGTCGCGTCGGGCGACCAACGCCGCGGCCGACTGCACCATCTGACGGCCGATCCCCTTGCCGCGGAACTCCGGCAGCACGTGGGCCGACATCACCACGGCGGCGTCGGCACCGACCGGAGTCGTGGAGAAGGCGCCGAGACGCGGCACGTACGGGGCGGGGGCCACGGTGAGGTGCCCGATCGGCTGCTCGTCGTGCAGGGCGATCACGCCGCAGTACCCCCAGCGCTGGGTCACCGCCTGGGCCCATTCGGACTTGACGCGGGGACGGTCCAGGTGGTCCGCCGGCGCCGCCAGATCCCCGAGCGTCGACTCCCAGAAGGTGCACCGGGCACACGGCTCGGGCAGTGAAGGCAGATCGGCCGCGGTCATCGGCCGCAGGCGGCGGGATCCCATCGCCTAGTCCCTGACCCGTGGCTTGGCCAGTCCGACCGCGAAGCCGAGCAGCAGACCGAGCACCACTCCGGCCGCCAACCAGAGGCCCCAGCGCACCGGCCTGCTCACGCCGCTCATCGCCGCCACCCGGGAACGCTCGCCATGTGGTCATGCTAATAGGCGACACTAGGAGGTGTGAGCGAGCAGCGGCGGCCGAGAGAGGATACGGGTCTCGAGCGGCTGCATCGCCTCGACACCCGCCTGGACAGCTACGTCGACCGCTACGCCGCCCGGACCCACGGCATGACCGCTTCGGCCATCCGGGCCCTGTTCGCCGTGGCCAACCGTCCCGAGGTCGTCTCCCTGGCGGGAGGCATGCCCAACATTGCCGACCTGCCGCTCGACGTGGTCGGTGAGACCCTCGGTCGGCTGGTCCTCGACCACGGCCGGCAGGCGATGCAGTACGGCACGGGGCAGGGCGAACTCGCGATCCGCGAGGCGATCTGCGAGGTGATGAAGCTCGAACAGATCTCGGCCCATCCCGACGACGTCACCGTCACCGTCGGTTCCCAGCAGGGCCTCGATCTGGTCACCCGCATCTTCTGCGATCCGGGTGACGTCGTGCTCTGTGAGGCACCCAGCTACGTCGGCGCCCTGGGGGTGTTTCGGGCCTTCCAGTGCGAGGTCGTCCACGTCGCGATGGACGAACAAGGGCTCGACCCGGTCGCCCTGGCGGAGGCGGCGCAGGCGCTGCGTCGCGCCGGCAAGCGGGTCAAGTTCCTCTACACGATCCCCAACTTCCACAATCCGGCCGGCGTCAGCCAGTCGCTGGAACGGCGCACCGAGGTGTTGCGGGTGGCAACGGCCGCCGACCTGCTGGTGGTCGAGGACAATCCGTACGGGCTGCTCGGCTTCGACGGCGAGCCCACCCCCGCGATGCGCTCCCTGGAGGAGGACCGGGTCGTCTACCTCGGCTCGTTCTCCAAGACGTTCGCGCCGGGCTTCCGTGTCGGTTGGGTGCTGGCCCCGCACGCGGTCCGCGAGAAGCTGGTCCTCGCCCAGGAATCAGCCACGCTGTGCCCACCGGTGTTCTCCCAGTTCGCCATCGCCGCGTACCTGGGCGCACACGACTGGCGCGGCCAGATCAAGCTCTTCCGCGAGATGTACCGGGAGCGCCGGGACGCCATGATCGCCGGCCTGACCGACCACATGCCGGCCGGTACGACGTGGACCTACCCCCACGGGGGATTCTTCGTCTGGGTGACCCTGCCTCCGGGGCTCGACTCCCAGGCGATGCTGGCCCGCGCGGTCACCGCCCGGGTGGCGTACGTGCCCGGCACCGCGTTCTACGCCGACGGCTTCGGCAGCCGCTACATGCGACTGTCGTACTGCTTCCCCACCCCGGCCCGGATCATCGAGGGCACCCGGAGGTTGGGTGAGGTGATGGAGTACGAGGCGGGCGTACTGGCGACCTTCGGTGGTGCCCTGACCAGCGAGTCCCGGCACGGGCTGCGTCCCGACGAGGCGCCCGGACCCAACCAAGCCTGATGAGCCCGACCCGACCTCGACCCACCCGACCCCGGGCCAGCCAACCACCCGATCTCTCGAAACCGAACCATCCAGCCCGAGCAGGATCCTGACGAAAGCGAGCAACTGGTGACCGCAGAGGCCATCTCCGAGACGGTCGTCGTCCTGGCCGGAGGCCTGTCGCACGAGCGGGATGTGTCGTTGCGTTCGGGTCGGCGGGTCAGCCAGGCGTTGCGTGGGCGAGGCGTGGAGGTGATCGAGTCCGATGTGGACTCCGCGCTGCTGCCGCGCCTCGCGGCGCTGCGGAACCCGGTGGTGTTCCCGGTGCTGCACGGGGAGGCCGGCGAGGACGGCGCGCTGCGTGAGGTACTGGCGCTGCTCGGGGTTCGGTTCGTCGGTTCGGTGGGCTCCGCCTGCCGGGTGGCCTTCGACAAGTCGATCGCGACGACCGTGGTCGCGGACGCGGGCCTGCGCGTCCCGGTGCAGGTGGCCCTGCCCCACGAGATCTTCCGCGAACTGGGCGCACAGTCGCTGGTCGCCGCGCTCGGGGACCAGGTCGGATTCCCGATGATGGTCAAGCCGTCGCGGGGAGGCTCGGCGCTGGGCTGCAGCAAGGTCGACCGGGCCGAGGCGTTGCCGGCCGCCATGGTCGGCGCGTACGCGTACGGCCCGGTCGCCGTGGTGGAGTCCTTCGTCCCCGGGACTGAGGTGACGGTCACCGTAGCCGACCGCGGCCAGGGCCCTGCCGCCCTACCGGCGGTGGAGATCCGTCCCGACTCGGGGGTGTACGACTACACCGCCCGATACACCGCCGGAGCGACCCGCTTCCTCTGCCCGGCCGAAGTCGAGCCCGAAGTCGCCGAGCGCTGTGCCACACCTCGCGTTACGGGTGCACGAGGTGCTCGGGCTGCGCGACCTGTCCCGGACCGACCTGATCATCACCGCCGACGGCGAGCCCACCTTTCTCGAGGTCAACGTGGCACCGGGCATGACCGAGACCTCCGCCGTACCACTGGCAGTGGAGACCGCGGGCTGGAGCCTCGGCAAGATGTGTGCCGATCTGGTGCGGGTGGCGGCGTCGCGCGGCGACCGAGCACGTGCAGACGCGGCCGCGGTCGCGCTGCCCCGGTAGCGGATCCACGCCGTGCTGGTGCTCAGACAGGCAGGGATCGTCCTCGCCGGTGCGCTACTGGCCACCGCGATGGTGGTCCTGGGCATCTGGCAGTTGCAGGTGTACCAGGCCCAAGGGTCCGAGGCGGCCGAGCGCCGGGCCGCGGAGCCGCCGGTTTCCCTGATGGCGGTGGCTCCGGCCGGGGCGATCGTGGTCGACGGCTTCGGCCGGTCCGTGGCGTTCGAGGGAAGCTACGACCCGGCCTTGCAGACTCCTGGTGCCGGTGCAGGGAACCGGCACCTTTCGGGTGCTCACGGGGCTTCGGCAGTCCGACGGCAGCGTGGTTCCGGTGGTTCGCGGCCTGGTGAGCCGGTCGTCGGCTCCCCCGCCGCCATCGCCGCCGGTACGGCAGGTCGGGGTGCTGCTGCCGTCGGAGGAAAGCACCGCTGAGGTCGGCGTGGCTGGGCAGATCGGCTCGGTGCGCGTCCCGGTTCTGGCCCAGCAGTGGCCCGGTCCGCTGATCGGCGGTTTCGTCACCCTGTCACCCGCTGAGTCCTCGGCCCAGGGCCTCGACCCCGCCGAGTTGCGGCTGCCCGAGGCGCGCGGTCGGCTGCGCAATGGCGCGTACGCCTTCCAATGGTGGCTGTTCGCCGCCTTCACGGCGGTGATGGCCGTCCGGATCGCTCGCGACATCGGTGCCCCGGCGCCCACGGCCGCTGCGCGCCCCGGCGGGACAACCGGCGAACGCGCATAGGCTCTCCGGCATGCGCAATGCGTGGATCCGCTACCGGATCATGGCCTATGTCGTCGGCACTCTGCTCGTGGTGCTGGTCTGCGTCGGGCTTCCGCTGAAGTATCTCGGCGGCAACTCCACCGTGGTCACCTGGACGGCCATTCCGCACGGTTACCTCTACATGCTGCTGCTCATCACCGCCGTGGACCTGGGCCGGCGCGCTCGCTGGAGTTGGGGACGGCTGATCGCGATCGCGCTCGCCGGCACCGTGCCGTTCCTGTCGTTCGTCGCCGAACGATCTGCCACCCGGGACATCCGGGCGAAGCTTGCCGCAGGACCCGCCGAGGTGGCGGCCGGTTCGCACGCTCGCTCAGCACGAGCCTGCCGATCCCGAACCCGACATCTCGCGTCCGGCCTGAGCGCGACCGATCTGCCTCACCCCCTGCGGCAATTCCCCGTGCCGCATCATCTCCAACCGGCTGTCAGCCGCGATGCGCCCCTCAACATCGCTTCAGTAGCTTTAGCGATTTGTCGATATATAGATGTAGCGTCAGTCGACGGTGTCGAGAATGGAGCGGACCAGGCGGTCCAGGTCGTCGCTTCCCCCGAACTCAATGACGATCCGCCCTCGACCGCGACCGCGCTGGTCGATCCGCACCCGCGTCTCGAGCTGATCCGAGAGCCGGTCAGCCAGCTCCGCGACGCGAGCAGACGGCGGCTTGGGTCGCCGCCCGGGACTGGGCCGGGTGGACGCATCGGCCTCGCGGAGCGCCACGATCTCCTCCACCGAACGCACGGACATGCCCTCGGCCACGATGCGCTGAGCCAGCCGTTCCTGATCACCCGCATCGTCGACGGCAAGAATCGCCCGGGCGTGACCGGCGGAAAGCACCCCTGCCGCGACGCGCCGCTGGACTGTGGCCGGCAGTCGCAGCAGCCGGATCGTGTTGGAGATCTGCGGCCGGGACCGCTTGATCCGGCTGGCTAGCTCCTCCTGGGTGCAGCCGAAGTCGTCCAACATCTGCTGGTACGCCGCAGCCTCCTCGAGCGGATTGAGCTGGGCGCGGTGCAGGTTCTCCAGCAAGGCGTCGCGGAGCAGGTCGTGTTCCTCGGTCTCCCGCACGATCGCCGGGATGGCGTCGAGTCCCGCGCGCTGAGTGGCTCGCCAACGCCGCTCCCCCATCACCAGTTCGAAGCGTTCCTCACCCAGCGGTCGGACGACGACCGGCTGCAGGAGGCCCACCTCCCGGATCGACTCGACCAGCTCCTCCATGCTTTCCTCGTCGAACACCACCCGTGGCTGCCGGGGGTTGGGCGTGATCGCGGTCAGCGGCAGCTCGGCGAAGTACGAACCCTCCGGCACCGGCCGCGCCGACGTTCCCGGCGCAGGCGACGACTCTCCCTCGACGGAGCCATCGGCGTTCTCGCCCGGCGACGACGGCACTGGTTCGGTCTTCTGGAACAGCTCGCCCAGCCCGCGGCCCAGGCCTCGTCGGTCGGTCATCGTGCTCATGCCGTCTCCTTTGCGCCCCGGCGGGCAATTTCGTGGGCAGCCTGGAGGTACGACACCGCGCCGGCGGAATCGGGGTGGTAGGTCAGGACGGTCTGTCCGTAGCTGGGAGCCTCGGAGATCCGCACCGAGCGCGGGATCACGGTAGGCAGGGTCTCCTCGGGAAAGTGCCTGCCGCACCTCGTCGGCGACCTGGGCGGCCAAGCGCGTACGCCCGTCGAACATCGTCAGCAGAACCGTGCTGAGCCGCAGCTGGTCGTTGAGCTCGCCCTTGACCAGGTTGATGGTGCGAACCAGTTGCGACACGCCCTCCAGGGCGTAGTACTCGCACTGAATGGGGATCAGGATCTCCGTGGCGGCCACCAGGGCGTTGAGGGTGAGCAGGCCCAGGGACGGCGGGCAGTCCAAGAAGACGTAGTCCGTCGGGTGTTCGGCGAGGTAGCTCCGTAGTGCACGCAGCAACTTGTTCTCGCGAGCAACCAACGACACCAGTTCGATCTCGGCGCCCGCGAGGTCGATCGTGGCCGGGAGCACCTTGAGTCCGGGTGCTTCGGGGGAGTCGACCACGGAGTCGGCGATCGTCGCGCCATTGATGAGGACGTCGTAGCTGCTCGGAGTTCCGGGTGGATGCTCGACACCGAGCGCGGTGGACGCGTTTCCCTGAGGATCCAGATCGATCACCAGGACCGAGAGACCGCCGAGCGCCAGGGCGGCGGCGATGTTCACCGAGCTCGTCGTCTTGCCCACACCGCCCTTCTGGTTGGCGACCACGAAGACGCGTGGATTGGACGGGGCAGGGAAGGGTGCGCGCTGTTTCACGTGAAACGGAGGGCTGTTCCTGGTCAGGAACCGGGACCTCACCCAACTCGTCCTGGTCGAACCGGGCGCGGCGCGGCCCGGGTGGGCGCGGAATGGTGCTGGGCGCCGCCTCGGGCGCTGACACGACCGCCTCCGCGCGCGCTGGACTCAGCGCGGGTGGACTGCAGTGGAGCAGGGGCAGGTGCCATCACTGGTGCAGAGGAAGCTGCTGGCACCGGCGGCACAGCGGGGGCCGTTGGTGCGCCCGCGACGGGTGGCCCCACAGCTACGGTCGCAGCACGTCGGCGGTATGTCACGGTCCGCTCGTTGGCCGGACTGACTCCACTGTCGGCGTCTCGGTCGGCTGCCACCGGTCCTCACCGTCGGGCACCGACGACCCTGAGTCAGCCAACCTGGCCGGACACCTCGGCCTGGCTCCGGGGCTGCCCGTCACGGGCACGTACGCGCTGGTCTGCAGCGGCCAGTCCAGCGTTTCACGTGAAACATTGGGCCAACCGATCTGCGGGTCCACCTGCACGTCCCGAGGCCACCCCAGGCTGTCCGTCACCTGATCCTCGGCCATTACCGCTGTTGACATACCCGCCCCTTCGCTGCCAGACCCCACCGGCCCACACGCTAGCAACGAGCGAGGACAACACACGGCGTACGCGCGGAAGCGTGGGCGTCCAATCCGATAACCGGCACGGCATCGGCCGCAGCCCTCCGGCCCTCAGGATCTCCCCGCCGCAGAGCGTCTTCAGCCTCGACCACTTCGGCCGCAAGCATTCCCGGCCGTCGCCGCCAACAACACCGAACCGCCGGCCGGGCGACCGGTCAGCGCGGGGGAGCGCCGCGTCGGTGCCGGCCTCACGCGAACCACCGTGGCCGACTCGCTCTCGGCATGGGCCGTTACCGACAGGACCTCCGCCCACAATCCCCACTGGTCCAGGGTGGAGGTGGCGCTCAGCCGCCTCCGCAGCGGCCGACCGACCCTTCAGGGCCAGGATGGTGCCGCCGGGCCGGCACAGCGGCCAGCACCAGCCGACCAGCCGGGGTAGGGGAGCGACCGCCCGCGACAGCACCACCTCGTACCTCTCGCGGTGATCCTCGGCTCGGGAGCGGACCACGGTCACTCGGTCGCCCAAGGACAGTGCGTCGACACACTCGGTGAGGAAGGTGGCGCGCCGGAGCAGCGGTTCGATGAGGGTCATGCGCAGGTCAGGACGGAGGATCGCGACCGGGATCCCGGGCAACCCTGCTCCACTGCCGACATCGGCGACGACGGAGCCGTTCGGGATGAGATCGTTCAACGCCGCACTGTTGAGGATGTGTCGATCCCAGATCCGGTCGGCTTCCCGTGGCCCGATCACCCCCCGGTGACTCCCGTCACCCAGCAATATATCGACATATCTCTTTATCGACGCAAACGCCGGTCCGTACACAGCCTGCGTGAGTTCCATCAGCGTGACCGACCCGGCGCGGCGGGCAGGCGGCTGCCGCGATCGGATCGGTCCCGAGCGACGAGGGGCGCGAGCGCGGGGGCGGGCATCAGCGCCACGAGGGCGAGGGCCAGTGACACGACGAGAGCCAAGGCCGGGCGGCTGGTCGCGGCCCAGCTACTGAGGTGGTGCGGCGATCCGGAGGCGCGTGGTGCTG
Source organism: uncultured Actinomycetota bacterium (assembly GCA_963726625.1). Taxonomy (GTDB): domain Bacteria; phylum Actinomycetota; class Actinomycetes; order Propionibacteriales; family Propionibacteriaceae; genus Microlunatus. Next base: position 39,814 of record CAVSDA010000013.1, on the reverse strand, counting down.
GTGCGTGTCGAGGCACCAGGCCGAGCCCCCGACCTCCGCCGGCACGCACTCGGGTGGATGCGGTGTCGCGCTCCAGACCCGTGCATGGTCCTCCACTCTAGCGACTCTCGACAACCCACCGCAGCTCAGCCAGCGGCTAGCCCAGACGACGAGAAACGCCGAGAGAAGACTCCGACACGCCGTACCGGATGAGTCGTCTCTCGGCGTTTCCCGAGGATGGTGTCGGCTCAGCCGGGGATGATCACGACGTGCCGGCGGGGCTCCTCGCCCTCGGACTCACTCGTCAGCCCGGCCGCCGCGACGGCGTCGTGCACGATCTTGCGCTCGAACGGGTTCATCGCCGCCAGCGACACCCGCTGCGCATTGTCCTGCGCCTCCCGGATCGCGTCGCCGGCCAGAGCGACGAGTTCCTTGCGCCGTTGCTCCCGGTATCCGGAAACGTCCAGCATCAGGCGACTTCGGTTCCCTGTCTCGGTCATCACCGCGAGCCGGGTCAGCTCCTGGAGTGCGTCGAGCACCTGACCGCTCTCACCGACAAGAGCCCGGGACTCGGTGACGATCGACACGTGCGCACGATCGCCTTCGATGTAGGTGTCGATGTCGCCGTCGAGATCGGCAATGTCGAGCAGTTCCTCGAGGTAGTCGGCCGCGACCTCCGCCTCGGCGTCCAACGGATTGTCGGCCGCGTCGGCCCGGTCCGCCACCTCGCCCGTCGTCCCTCGCCCGGACTCGCTCACTCCCGGACTCGCTCACCCCCGACTCGGCGGCACTGGTCGCGCCGTCAGCGGCTTCTGCGCTGCCGGCGTCCTCGACCCCACTAGCCTGGTCCGCGGCTGATTCCGGCTGCGACGGATGGCTCTCCGCTTCGTCCATCCCCGTCCCGGGGTCGTCTGATTCGTTATCGGTGAGGCCGACCGAAGGCCCGTCGATCAGCTCTTGGAGCGGCTCGTCGGTGCGTGCCTCATCCCCTGCGTCGTTCACGACATCCCTTTCCCGCGGCGCTGGACGCGCCTGCCGATGCCACTGGTTCTCCTGACAGAACCAGGGCTGTGTGCCGGATCCTGGCAGACCTCAAGGGGTCCGCGCAGCTTCCGGCAATAACCTGATACCCGCTTTCAGCGCTTTCCCCTACGTTTCGGGGTCACACTGCGATCTGGCGACCGTACCCTCTGCGGCCTCAGCTCTTCCGCTGCGATCTGGTCTGCTTCCGTGGCTGCTGTCGCACCACCCGCTGCCGAACGACCTCCGCGCCCGCTCCGTCCGAGCCGGGTAACGGGGACAACGGCAGTGCACCGTTGCCGCCCGCCTCGGGCTCCTCGCCGCCTCGATCGAAGAAGTGACCCTTGGCCTTGCGACGCGACTCCCACGCGTCGTAGGCCGGCGTGCCGGGCGCTGGGTTGCGGCGGATCACGTAGAACTGCTGGCCCATCGTCCACAGGTTCGAGGTGAACCAGTAGATCAGCACGCCAACCGGAAAGTTGACTCCACCGACGGCGAAGATCAGCGGGAAGAGATACAGCATGATCTTCTGCTGCTGGGCGAACGGACCGGTCAAGGCCTCGGGCGGCATGTTCTTGCGCATCAGCTGGAGCTGGGTCACGAACAAGGTGATGGTCATCGCGATGATCAGCACCAAGGTGACGATGTGCACGCTGTTGATGCCCCCTGCGAACCCCACCCGCAGGAACGTGTCGGAGATCCGCGCTCCGAGGATCGTCGCGTCGTTCAACGAGGCGAGCAAGTCCGGGTTGATCTTGAGCCAGTGGCCGCGCGGGATCTCGCGGGCCGCGCCGTCGAGCACCCGGAACAGGGCCAGGAAGATCGGCATCTGCAGCAGGAGCGGCAGGCAGGACGCCAACGGGTTCGCGTTGTTGTCCTTGTAGAGCTTCATCGTCTCTTGACCGAGCTTCTCCCGGTCGTGCCCGTACTTCTTCTGCAGCTCCCGCACCTTGGGCTGAAGCAGTTGCATCGACCGGGAGGACTTGATCTGCTTGACGAACAGCGGGATCAGCGCGACCCGGATGACGACGGTGAGCGAGACGATGGACAGGGCCCAGGTCCAGCCGCTGTCCGCGCCGAGCAACGGCGAGAAGGCGGAGTGGGCCAACACCAGGATGCCGGAGACCACCCAGTACAGCGGCTGCATGATCGTGCTGCCGACCGCGATGAACGGATCCCAGATCCCCAGCGGGATCGCCAGCGGGACAAGCAGTTCCATTACCTCACACCTCGTCGTGACGCCTGGTCGGCGTCGTCGCTGTCTACTGTCGTCATCGGGTCTGTCGTCATCGGGCCGTCCTGATCGGGCCTGTCCTGATCGGGTCTGTCGTCATCGGTGCTGGCGTCATCGGGGCTGTCCTCCGCTGCATCGGGGGCGCGCCCTGATCCGGCACGTGGCCCATTGTGCCCGCTCGCTGCGCCGGTTCAGCCATCTCAGCGTCGAGTTCAGCCATCTCAGCGTCGTATTCAGGGGTTCCCGGTACGGGGTCGTAACCCCCCGCGGCCCAAGGGTGGCAACGCAGGAGCCGGCGCGCGGCCAGCCAACTGCCTCGTCCCGCACCATGCACCTCGACGGCGCGGAGCGCGTACGCCGAACAGCTGGGGTAGTAGCGGCACACATTCCCGTACAGCGGACTGATCACGAGCCGGTAGAGCTTCAACAGCCCCATCACCAGGTATTTCATGGTGCGACTGACGCAGGTCCGTGCTTGCCCAACCGGTGCAGCGCCTCCGACCACGCGCCGGCCAGGTCGGCCGGGAGCGTATCCGGGCGTGTCGCTGCCACGGGCAGAGCTCGGACGACGATGCTGGTCGCGGCCGGTAGTTCGCTCACGCGCGCGGCGATCAGGTGCCGCAGACGCCGCTTCACCCGGTTGCGGGCGACAGCATTGCCCACGGCCTTGCCCACCACGAACCCCACTCGTACGGTCTGAGTGAGCTGGTCGCCCGCCACGCTCGTGTCGAGCGGCACCCTGCCGGCGTGCAACACCAGGCTCGGTCTGGCCACCCGTACCCCGCGCCTGGTGGTGCGCCGGAAATCCGCCGATTCGGTCATTCTGAAGCGTCGCGGCAGCACCATTGCCCCCGTCAGGTCGGGTCAAGAACGCGGTTACGCGGACAGGGCTTCGCGACCCTTGCGGCGCCGAGCGGCGAGAATGGCACGACCCGCGCGGGTCCGCATCCGGAGACGGAAACCGTGGGTCCGACTGCGACGCCGGTTGCTCGGCTGGAAGGTGCGCTTGCTCACGGGAGAGCTCCCAAATCTTTCGGTGCTGACGGGATCGTTGGGCGCTGCACAGACCCACTGTTCACTCCCTCGGGAGAGGACAGTCGATGCGTACGACGACCTCCTAACGGTACGGGCCGCCACCAAGCCGGTCAAACCAGAGCCGACCGCAGGCCGGAAACCCGCCAACCGGTATGTGTCCAGACGACACGCCGACGTGACCCGGCATTTTGTGCACTTCGCTTGCGGAAGACTCCCCGGGTTGCTACCGTCGCGGTTCGCCTCGACCTTCCACGAACCCTTCCCGGCGAGTGTGCGAATCCTTCCGGCTGGCGCCGGTCATTCTCCCGACTTCTGTTGTCCGCATACTTGTACACAGTCTGTGGATAACCGTGTGGAATGTGGGAAGTGAGAGGATGCAGTGATCCACCCGGACGACAGGTCCGTACCGCGTTCTCCTCAGCTGCCGCAGCGCATCTGCCCGCGTGTGCGGACCGCGACGCAAGCACCAGCGGAGAACGAGTGAGCGATAGCACCAATGGCGAGGGTGACCGCAGCATTCTCGCCTGGGACCACCTCGCCGCGTCAGCGCCGCCGGAGATCCGCCGCTGGTTGCGTACCGGCAAGCCGGTCGGCCTTCACCAGGACCTGCTGATGGTGGCGGTGCCCAACAACTTCACCCGCAGCCAGCTCGAGGGGCGCTACCGCTCCGATCTGGAGCAGTTGCTGAGCGGCTACTTCGGGCGATCCACCCAACTCGCGGTCGTGGTGGACGAAACCCTGCCCGCGATCCTGCCTGACACCGGTGGCACCGGGTACGGCGAGGGTGATCGATCCGAAGAGTTGCGCGCCCCGTACGGAGACTTCCGACCGGGGCCCTTCAGCGAGACCGGGCTGGGCCCGTTCGGCGAAGGCAGCCTCGGGGCGTTCGGAGAGAACGGCCGCGACGAGCACCAGCCGCCGTACGCCCGCGGGCCGGGAAGCGGATCGGCTGACGGTGCGGGTCGAGACCGGGCCGGCCAGCTGGGCCACGGTGCTCCCCAGCTGCACGATCCCCAGTCGCGCGATCCCCCGCAGGCGATCCCCAGGCGCCCCCGCGGCGGTGACCACCAGGCCCGACCTGCGGGTAGCCGCGATCTCGCCAGGCACGATCTCGCCGGGCACGATCTCGCCGGGCACGATCTCGGCAGTCGTGATCTCGGTCGGGCCGCCGAGTATGGTGCGCGTCTGGCCGACGACTACGACGAGCTGCGCGCTCGACGAGCGGGGGAGGGCCGGCCGGAGCTCGCCACCGAGTCGCGGATGCACCCCATCGGCGAACATCGGCTCCTGCCGGCCAGCGAGGCCCGGCTCAATCCCAAGTACACCTTCGAGACCTTCGTGATCGGGAGCTCCAACCGGTTCGCCCACGCCGCCGCCATTGCGGTGGCCGAGGGACCCGGAAAGTCCTACAACCCGCTGACCATCTACGGCGAATCCGGACTGGGCAAGACTCACCTCCTGCACGCCCTCGGCCATTACGTCCGCAGCTACTTCGACCGGGTCCGGGTCCGCTACGTGTCGACCGAGGAGCTGACGAACGACTTCATCAACGCGATCAGCCAGAACAAGGGGGCGGAGTTCCGCCGCCGTTACCGCGACGTGGACGTGCTGCTGATCGACGACATCCAGTTCCTGGAGGGCAAGGAGCAGACCCAGGAGGAGTTCTTCCACACCTTCAACACCCTGCACAACGCGCAGAAGCAGATCGTGATGACCTCCGATCGTCCGCCCAAGAACCTGGAGAACCTGGAACCGCGGCTGCGCAGCCGGTTCGGCTGGGGACTGATCACCGACGTGCAGCCGCCCGACCTCGAGACGCGCATCGCCATCCTGCGGAAGAAGGCCGCCCAGGAGCGGCTGGTCGCCGGACCCGAGGTGCTGGAGTTCATCGCGAGCCGGATCCAGACCAACATCCGCGAGCTGGAAGGTGCGCTGATCCGGGTGACGGCGTTCGCCAGTCTGAACCGTCAGCAGGTGGATCTGGCCCTGGCCGAGATCGTGCTCAAGGACCTGATCCCCGAGGGCGGCGAGGCGCAGATCACCATCGGGATGATCATGGCCCAGACCGCGTCGTACTTCGACATCACCCTCGATGAGCTGTGCGGGCAGAGCCGGACCCACGTCCTGGTGTCGGCACGGCAGATCGCCATGTATCTGTGTCGCGAGCTCACCGACCTTTCGCTACCGAAGATCGGACAGCACTTCGGCGGGCGGGACCACACGACGGTGATGCACGCGGACCGCAAGATCAGGACGTTGATGGCTGAGCGCCGCAGCGTGTTCAACCAGGTCACCGAACTGACCAACCGCATCAAGCAGCAGGCAGCCGCCCGCTAGAAGCGTTGCGCCTCTCGACCAGGCCCTCCCGGGCTCGTGCACTGGGCACGTACTCCCGCTGCGCAGATATCGCGTCATCTGGGCGCCACTGGGTGACCCATGTCCGGCCGAATCGGCGTGCCGTCTGACGCGATTCTCCCGGGTCGCGCCCCAATGTGAACGTACGGTTACGGCGGCCACACAGCTGGGGACAAGCCTGTGGACAACGGCGGACTGCGCTCCGATCCCGGAGGATCCGCGGTGGACCGCCGCCCACCCACTGCTAGCTCATCCGCAACTACTCCCCGTGTAATTCTGGGGTCTCCACATCTGGACCAGCAGCCCGATTCGCGCGTTGACCGGGCACGACGCCGGTTCTCCACAGCATCCACAGCGCCGACTACTACGACGAGTTGAGTCATAGAGTGAAAGGGGTCTAAGTCGAGTCGACGGCGCGTTGTGCACAGCGTGCCCGGAAGGAGTGCGTTGTGGGTTTTCTCGGCAAGCTGTTCGGTCGGGGGTCGCAGGACGACGGCGAGGTCGAGATCGTCCTCGACCTGGAACGCCGACGGCCCCAACTGCTCCGACTGGAACAGGGACTGGACGCTCTCGCCACCAAGATGCGTGCCGACCACACCACCGACGACCCGGGCTGGCGCAGCAGGGTGAACGAGTACAGCCGGCTGGCCGGCACGGCCATGGCCGAGCGACGGGGGACGCCGACGCGGGAGAGCCTGCTCGACCTGGTGTTCGAGATCCGGCCCGTGTTCAGCGGAGCCATCCCGGCCGGCATGGAGGATCTTGGCCCGCTGCAGGAGGAGGTGATGGCCGCAGCCAAGGAACTGCGCGATCTCCTGCCCGGCGAGAAACGCTGAAACCGGCGGCTGCGGCAATCTCGCCGCAGCCCGCAGAATCGCACCCCACGCCCTCACGGCGCTCCGTCGGTATGATCGCCGATGCCCGTGCGGACAGTTCGGCGCTGGAGGCCCCCGTTCACCGCGATGAACATCTCACCCCAGCCGAGCAGTCCCACCTGCGCGGGCGGGACGAGGAGGCACCGTGAAGATCCGGCTCGAGCGCGACGTCTTGGCCGAGGCTGTGGCGTGGGCGGCACGGAGTCTGCCCGTACGTCCGAGCGTGCCGATCCTCGCCGGTCTGCTCGTGCGGGCCGACGCGGACGGCGTGACCTTCTCCAGCTTCGACTACGAGACGTCCGCGGAGATCCAGGTCAAGGCCACCGTGAGCGACGAGGGCCAGGTGCTGGTGTCGGGCCGGTTGCTGGCCGACATCGCCCGGAGCCTGCCTGCCAAGCCGGTGGATCTGTTCAGCGACGAGTCGAAGATGGAACTGGTCTGCGGCAGCGCCCGGTTCACGCTGCAGACGCTGCCGGTAGCGGATTACCCGTCCCTGCCCGCAATGCCGCAGGCGACGGGGACCGTGCCCAGCGCCACCTTCGCCCAGGCGGTCGCCCAGGTGGTCGTCGCGGCCGGCCGTGACGAACTGCTGCCGGTGTTCACCGGCGTACGGGTGGAGATCGAGGGTGACACGATCTCGCTGCTGGCCACCGACCGGTACCGGATGGCGTTGAAGGAGCTCACCTGGAATCCGACCAGCACCCAGATCTCGACCTCCGCCCTCGTGCCGGCGAAGGTGCTGAACGACACCGCACGCTCGATGACCGCCGGTGAGGAAGTCGCGCTGAGCCTCGCGGCGAGCGGGTCCGGCGACGGCATCATCGGCTTCGAAGGACACGGCGCCGCGGGCGAGCGGCAGACCACGACCCGGCTGCTCGACGGTGAGTTTCCCAAGGTGCGGCACATCATGAACACCACAGCGTTGCTGAACGTCCGGGTGAACACCGCGGAGGCCATCGCGGCCGCCAAGCGTGTGGCCCTGGTCGCTGAGCGGAACACGTCGCTACGGATGCTGATCGGTGATGGCTCGATCACCCTGGAGGCGGCCACCGGTGACCAGGCTCAGGCCTCCGAGGCCATCGAGGCCATGCTGGACCGACCCGCCGACGATGAACTGCCGGTCACCGCTGCCGGGTTCAACCCCAGCTACCTGCTCGACGCTCTGGGGGTGCTGGACACCCCGTACGTGAACTTCGGCTTCACCGCCCCCAGCAAGCCCTGCCAGCTCACCGGTCTCGCCAGCCTGGACGGCGAACCGCTGACCGACTACCGGCACGTGATCATGCTGATGCGGCTGCCCGGCTGAAGATCGAGTGACCTATGGGCCCAGCGCGAATAGCCGCCTTCGGGGCTCGTTGAGGCTGCGTCGGACGGGCGAACTCCTCTGCTAGGTTGACGATCAATTCGGGCGAGGATTGGGGTTTGCAGATGCAGCTGGGAATGGTCGGGCTGGGCCGCATGGGGGCCAACATCGTGCGGCGGCTGATGCGCGACGGGCACGAGTGCGTGGTCTTCGACGTCAATCCCGACTCCGTCAGCCAGCTCGAGGGTGAGGGCGCGATCGGCGGCGCGACGCTGGAGGAGTTCGTCGGGAAGCTCGTCACCCCGCGTGTCGTCTGGGTGATGATTCCCGCGGGCATCACCGGACGCACCATCGACGACGTGTCCGCTTTGCTCGACGAGGGCGACATCATCATCGACGGCGGCAACTCCAACTACCGCGACGACGTACGCCGGGCCAAGAAGTTGCGCGAGCGCGGCATCCACTACGTCGACGTCGGCACCAGCGGTGGCGTGTTCGGCCTCGAGCGCGGCTATTGCCTGATGGTGGGCGGCGACGAGAGTGCTGTCGCGCTGATCGATCCCATCCTGAAGACCATCGCCCCGGGGGTCGGCGACATCGAGCGCACACCCGGACGCAGCGGGGACCTGTCCGCGGAGGAGCAGGGCTACCTGCACTGCGGTCCGTCGGGGGCCGGGCACTTCGTGAAGATGGTGCACAACGGCATCGAGTACGGCATCATGGCCGCCTTCGCCGAGGGTCTCAACATCCTCGACAAGGCTGACGCCGGCATCAAGGCAGCCGCCCACTCCGCCGAGGTCGCGCCGATGGAGGAGCCGGAGTACTACCAGTTCGACATCGACACCGCCAAGGTGACCGAGCTCTGGCGCCGCGGCTCGGTGGTGTCGTCCTGGCTGCTCGACCTGACTGCGGCGGCCCTGCAGGACAACCCGACGCTCGCCGGGCTCGCCGGTCGGGTGTCGGATTCGGGCGAGGGTCGCTGGACGGTGAAGGCGGCGGTGGACATCGGCGTACCGGCTCCGGTGTTGGCCGCGTCGCTGTTCGAGCGGTTCGCCTCGCGGGATGAGGACAAGTTCGCCAACCAGGTGCTCTCGGCGATGCGGCAGCAGTTCGGCGGGCACAAGGAGCTCCCGGCCGGATCGGAACTGGAGGCTGGCGGCGAGAAGGCCGACCAGGTCGGCGGATCGAACCGCGGACAGTCCCAGCGCGCCTGATCGCGGTTCGCGCCCGGTAGTCGCCCGACTACGCTGCGAGCGTGTTCGTCGATCACCTGCAGCTGGCCGATTTCCGGTCCTACGCGGCGGTCGACGTTCCCCTGGGGCCGGGGGTGACGACGTTCGTCGGAGCCAACGGACAGGGTAAGACCAACCTGGTCGAGGCGGTGGAATACCTGTCGACGATGAGCTCGCACCGGGTGGCCTCCGAGGTCCCGCTGGTCCGGGCCGGAGCCGACCGGGCGGTGATCCGGGCGAGGGTGCGGGCCGGTATCGACGACCTGCGGCAGCTGCAGCTGGAGATCGAGATCACTCCCGGCAAGGCGAACCGGGCCCGGCTCAACCGCTCACCGCTGCCACGGGCCCGTGAGATCGTGGGCGTGCTCAGGACGGTGGTGTTCTCCCCGGAGGACCTGTCGGTCGTCAAGGGCGACCCCAGCGAGCGCCGACGCTTCATCGACGACCTGATCGTGTCGCGGTGGCCCCGCCTTGCCGGCGTACGGTCCGACTACGACCGGGTGCTGCGCCAGCGCAACACCCTGCTGAAATCCCTCAGCGGGCGCTCGCGTGGCGGACCGCCAGCACTGGAGGCCGCCTCCACCCTCGACGTGTGGGACACCCATCTCAGTCGCGCCGGAGCCGAGCTGTTGGAGGCGCGGCTGATCACTCTGGCCGATCTCGCTCCGCACGTGGCCAAGGCGTACGCCGACATCGCCCCCACCAACAACGACGCGATCCTGGAGTACAAGGCCTCGGTCCCGCTGCTCCCGCCCGACCCCGTGACTCCCGACCTCTTGGCTCCCGACCCCGTCGCCAGTCCCACCCCCCTTCGGGAAACTGTCGGCAAACGACAGAGGAACTGTCGAATCTGAGCCGTTCGGCGACAGTTTCTGAGGGGTCGGGGCGGCGGAGCTGGGTCCGCCGGACAAGCCGCGACCGGTGGCGGACCGTACGGCGCTGGGTGCGGCCCTGCTGGCGGGACTGGCGGCCCGGCGCGCCGAGGAGATCCAGCGCGGCGTCTCGCTGGTCGGGCCGCACCGCGACGACATCGTCCTGAGCCTGGGCCTGCTGCCGGCCCGGGGGTACGCCAGCCACGGCGAGTCCTGGTCGCTGGCGCTCGCCCTGCGGCTGGGCAGCTTCCAGCTGCTGCGGGCCGACGGGATCGAGCCCGTGCTGGTGCTCGACGACGTCTTCGCCGAGCTCGACACGACTCGGCGGGAGCGGCTGGCCACCGCGGTCACCGCCGCCGAACAGGTGCTGGTGACCGCTGCGGTGCCGGCCGACGTTCCGGCCGTCCTGCACGGCAGACGCTTCGTCGTCGCGGGGGGCTCGGTGACCGCGGAGGTCCCAGACCCTGAGGAGCAGTCGGCAGATGACTGAGCCGCGCGATCCCTCGGCGGCGTGATCAACGCGGAGCCTCCTGACCCTGATGATCGAGCTGATATCGAGCTGATCCGGATCGCCCAGCCGGACTCGGCGGAGCCTGATCCCTGCGGCAGGGGCTCGGCCCGGTTCGGCGCACCGCGAGGTGCACGACCCCTCCGGTCTCGGCCTGGCCCAGGCGACGGCCGCCTCGGTCGGCGCCCAGGTCCGGCGGCGGGGCAGGCGGCCACCGCCGCGCCGAACCGACCCGCAGGTGTCCGGCGCCCGGCCCGACGACCGGGATCCCACCTTGCTGTCAGTGGCGGTGGACCGGCTCGTCGCGAACCGCGGATGGAGCACCGAGATCAGCATGCACACCTTGCAGGCCCGCTGGGCGCTGCTGGTGGGTACGGCCAACGCGGCGCACTCCCGGCCCGAGGGCTATGCCGAAACGGTGCTGAGCGTGCGCACCGACTCGACCGCCTGGGCCACCCAGCTGCGGCTGCTTGCCCCCCGCCTGGTGGCGCAGCTGAACGAGCAGCTGGGTGAGGGCACCGTGACCATGATCAAGATCAATGGTCCGGACGCGCCGTCGTGGAAGCGGGGTCCGCGGCGGGTCAGCGACGGCCGCGGCCCACGGGACACCTACGGCTGAGCCTGCGCGAGCGCCTGCCTCGCGGCTGCCTCGGAGCAAGAAGTGGGCGGATTCTGAGCGCATTCTGACCTGGGAACCGAGCAGTCGGCAGGACCTACCTTTCTGGTCATCCACCTCGGCCCGATCCCGGAGCCGGCCCGCCAGAACTGTCCCAGGAGGACGCCATGAGCAGCACCGCCCGCACGATCATCACCTCCCTCGCCGTCGCCGGCGCCGCGGCCGGCATCAGCGTCGCCGGAGCGACCACCGCATCGGCGCAGCAGTACGGCAGCTACTCCCTCACCCCCGGCAGCGGCCAGTGCACGGCGAGCCAGTACGCCTCGTACCAGGTCCGCGGCGACACCTCGGCCACCGTGGACGGCGCCAAGATGAAGCTGCTCCGCAACGGCGTGGTGGTGTGGAATACCCCGTCCCGGGTGAACACGCGCCTCGGTGGACCTGCGCAGCTCTTTCGGCACGTTCCCCGGCCCCGGCTACTACTCCCTGTGCGCGCAGAACACCGGAACCCGCAACACCGTCGCGACCCTGCAGTTGCGCACGGACGCGGAGTTCTGAGGCCAGCCCCACCGCGTCGCACCGTCAGCCGGTCCGCCGCACCTTGCGTCATCCGCACTCCGCGGCACTCCATGAGCCGCCACCGCCCGTGGTCATTCCCACTCCGCGGCATTCCATCCGCCTTCAGCCCGTGTCATTCGCACTCCGCGGCACTCCATCCGACTTCGCGCCTGTTCGATCTGCCGCGAACGTGGACGTAGGGCCGCGGAGTGCCACGTGGGGGCGGGTTGGCGCGCCCGGGGCTATCCGTACTGCGCGGCACTCCATCAGCCGCCAACCCTTGGTCATTCGCACTCCGCGGCACTCCATGAGCCGCCACCCCTGGTCATTTGCACTCCGCGGCATTCCATCCGACTTCGCGCTGTTCGATCTGCCGCGAACGTGGACGTAGGGCCGCGGAGTGCCACGCGGGGGCGGGTGGCGCGGCCGCCGTCGCGAGCATCGGGCCGCGCGAGGTGCTTGCGCCAGCCGTGGGCCGGCAGGAGGATGCAAGAGAGCACCAAAGCCTCCGAGACCGAAGCACCGTCGCGAAGGTACGAACGCATTCGGAGCGTGCATGGCCCGCACCATGGCTGATCGCCTCGATCAGGAGCGCGCTCGCACCTTCGTCGGCCGGGAGCAGGAGTGCGCACGGTTCGCCGAGCTGATCGGCGCCGCCGGCGAGGCAGCCCTCGTGGTGGTGCACGGCCCGGCGGGGGTGGGCAAGTCGACGCTGCTCCGCCGCTTCGCCGCGTACGCCGTGGACCAGGACGCCCGCTGCCTGCTGATCGACGCCCGTGACCTGCCTCCCACGCTGGAGGCGCTCGGCGTCCGGCTCGCGCCCGTGCTCGACGCAGACCCGGGCCCGAGCCCGAGCCCGAGCCCGAAGACGGTGGTGCTGATCGACGCGTACGAACTGCTGGCCGACCTCGACGCCGGCCTCCGGGATCAGCTCGCTCCTCGGCTCCCGGCGGACTCGGTGCTGGTGCTCGCCGGACAGCAGCCGGCGAGCGTGGGATGGCGCAGCGACGCCGGCTGGTCGCCACTGCTGCACCACATGCGACTGGACAACCTGAGCCGCGAGGACTGCGGCCGCTATCTGGCGGCGCGCGGGGTGCCGGTCGAGGTCCGGGCTTCGGCGATCTCGTTCACGCACGGACATCCGCTGGCCCTGGCGCTGGTGAGCGAGGTGGTCCGACAGAAGGGCGCGCTCGCCCCCTCCGACTCCGCCGACGTGGTGCGGGTGCTCATCGACCGACTGCTGGACGAGGTGCCCAGTGCGGCGCACCGCGCGGCCCTGGAGGCGGCAGCCGAGGTTCGCGTGATCAACGAGCCGATCCTCGGCGCCATGCTCGAATCAGAGCGAGGTGATCGAGATCTTCGCCTGGATGCGGGGGCTGCCCTTCGTCGAGGCCGGGCTGTACGGCCTGTACCTGCACGATCTGGCCCGCGAGGTGCTGGCGGCCGACCTGCGCTGGCGCGACGCCGAACGGCATGCCCTGTTCCACGACCGGGCCCGCCAGCACTACCTGGCCCGGTTGGCGAGCGCCGACCCGTCCGGCCAGGCTGTCGTCCTGCTCGACCTGATGTACCTGCACCCTGACCTGCGCGCCTTCCTGCAGGCGCCGGACGAGTCGGCGGCGCTGCACGTCGAGCCCGCCCAACCACGCGATGTCGAACCGATCATCGCCATGATCACCCGGTACGAGGGAGCGGAGTCGGGGGCTATCGCGCGCGGTTGGCTCAGTGCGCGACCCGAGGCGTGGCTCGCGGTGCGGGGAGCCGACGGCGAGGCGTACGGCGCGGTCTGCCTGCTGCCACTGGACGACCTCGCCGAGGCCGGTCGACCCCGCCGTCGACGCTGCACGGACCGAACTCGGCCGGCACCCGCCGCTGCGGCCCGGGGAAACGGCGACACTGATCCGGTTCTGGCTGGCCCGGGACAGCTACCAGTCGGTCTCGGCAGTGCAGGGCCTGATCGCGACCCAGTTCGCCCGGCACTTCCTCACCACGCCGGGGCTCGCGGTGACTCTGATGTCGTTCCGGCATCCGGAGCAGTGGGAGGCGTTCTGCACCTACGCCGACCAGCGCCGCGCCCCCGCCGCCGACTTCACCGTCGGAGGGGCGGGGTTCACGAGCTTCGTGCACGACTGGCGGACGGTCCCGCCGGCGGCCTGGGTTGCCCGGCTGTCCCAGCAGGAACTCGGAGTCGCGCCGACGGCCGCCGCGGAGCATCAGCCCCGCGTGCTCGTGCTCGGGCAGCAGGACTTCGCCGCCGCCGTACGCCAGGGCCTGCGCGACTACACCCGGCCCGATCGGCTGCGGACCAGCCCGTTGCTGCGTTGCCGCCTGGTGACCACGCGGCTGCGGGGCGGAGAGGGACCGGGCGAGCAGGCGGAGGTGTTGAAGGCCCTGCTCAAGGAGGCCGCGGAGACCCTGTCGTTGGCCCCGGCAGACCGCCGGCTGCACCGCGTCCTCGTACGCGCCTACCTGGCTCCTGCGCCCACGCTGAACGCGCTGCCGAGGTCCTCGAACTCCCCTCCAGCACGTTCCGCCGCCTGCTGTCCACCGCCATCGGCCGGGTCGTCACCGTGCTCTGGCTTCGCGAGCTCGACGCCTGACCCGACGCTGCCCCTGCTGGTGGAACCCACCCTCTGACCTCGCCGCTGCCCACCCCAAGCTGCCCACCCCAATCCGCCCACCCCAATCCGCCCACCCCAATCCGCCCACCCCAGTCCGCCCACCCCAGACCGCCGACGCCAGCCGACTCACCCCCGTCGGCGTGTCGGATCGTCGCTCTCTCGGCGTCCCTCCTGACGGAGGGACGGTACGTCCGGTGGGTCATCCGATGGAGAGGAGGGGCGGGGCACTCCGGTCGGCCATCCGATGGAGAGGGCGGGCGCTCTGGGGCCACTCCGGTCGGTCATCCGATGGACGAGCGGACAAGCCATCGGATGGAGCATCTGACGGGCTCACGGCGTCCCAGCGGGGCCGGGGTGCGTACGGGACCTCAGACGAAGGCCCGCACAGCCGCAGAAGCACCGTCCAGCGCGTGCCAGGCCCACATTTGTGCTCACCGACCGCTTCCTGAGTGCGGCTCGAGGAAGCCGAGCCGCTAGACTGGACGGGCTGTCGTCACCGGTATCTCACCGGCGTGGACGGCCACCACTTCCATGCAGCAGACCAGGCGTGCCGCCTGCCTCCGGACCAAGCTCCTGCCCACAGGTGCGCGGTGGACTTCGGTCCGGGGTGGGGCGGCGCACGTATGACAGGAGCCGGCGCCGGTGCCATTCTCCCCCGACGAGCCCGACAAGACCACGCCCGCGGAGGACGCCGCAGAGATCAACATCAGCGACGACGAACTGGCCGCCGCGGCCGGTGACCTCGACGCCATCCGGGCCTCGACGGTCGCCGCCGGGGCCTACGACTCCGATTCGATCACGGTGCTCGAGGGGCTGGAGGCGGTCCGCAAGCGTCCCGGCATGTACATCGGATCCACGGGCGAGCGCGGCCTGCACCACCTGGTGTACGAGGTCGTCGACAACGCCGTGGACGAGGCTCTGGCCGGCTTCTGCGACACCATCTTGGTGCGGATCCTGCCCGAGGGCGGCATCCAGGTGGTCGACAACGGCCGCGGCATCCCGGTGAAGGAGCACCCGAAGGAGAAGATCCCGGCGGTCACGCTCGCGTTGACGGTGCTGCACGCCGGCGGAAAGTTCGGCGACGGGGGCTACAAGGTGTCCGGCGGCCTGCACGGCGTCGGCGTCTCGGTGGTCAATGCCCTGTCGTCGCGGCTGAACGTGCTGGTGTTTCGCGACGGCTACGGCTGGACCCAGGATTTCGTGCTCGGCGACCCGGTCGGGCCGCTGGAGCAATTGGAGCCCTCGGACCAGACCGGCACCACCGTGACGTTCTACGCGAGTTCGGAGATCTTCGAGACCACCTCCTACACCTACGACACCCTCGCCGCCCGCCTGCGCGAGATGGCCTTTCTGAACAAGGGCCTGACGATCACCATCGTCGACGAGCGGCCCGACCGTACGGATGAGGACGACCAGCCCTACACCGACACCTTCCGCTACGACCAGGGTCTGGTCGACTACGTCCGCTACCTGACCGGCAGCAAGGAACCCGTGCACTCGTCGGTGATCGCGGTCGAGGCCGAGCGCCCCAACACCGGGATCAGCGTCGAGGTCGCGATGCAGTGGAACGCGTCCTACACCGAGTCGGTGCACACCTTTGCCAACACGATCAACACCCACGAGGGCGGCACCCACGAGGAGGGCTTCCGCGCCGCGCTGACCAGCACGGTGAACAAGTGGGCCGAGAACTGGCAGATGGTCAAGAAGTCCGAGGACCGCCTCTCCGGCGACGACATCCGGGAGGGACTGACGGCGATCATCTCGGTCAAGCTGGCCGAGCCCCAGTTCGAGGGTCAGACCAAGACCAAGCTCGGCAACACCGAGGCCCGCTCCTTCGTCCACCAGATCGTCAACTCCAAGCTCGGCGACTGGTTCGAGATGAATCCGACCGAGGGCCGGATGATCATCCGCAAGGGTCAGGCCGCGGCGATGGCTCGGATCGCGGCCCGCAAGGCCCGGGAGGCGGCGCGCAGCCGCAAGGGTCTGCTCGGTGGCGGCGGACTGCCCGGCAAGCTCAGCGACTGCCAGTCCACCAACCCCGAGGAGTGCGAGGTCTTCGTCGTCGAAGGCGACTCGGCGGGCGGCTCGGCCAAGGGCGGCCGCAATCCGCGGGTCCAGGCGATCCTGCCCATCCGCGGCAAGATCCTCAACGTCGAGAAGGCCCGGATCGACCGGATCCTGCAGAACAACGAGGTCCAGGCGATCTTCTCCGCGCTCGGTACGGGGGTGCACGAGGACTTCGACATCGCCAAACTGCGCTATCACAAGATCATCATGATGGCCGACGCCGACGTGGACGGTGCGCACATCCGCACCCTCCTGCTGACCCTGATGTTCCGGTTCATGCGGCCGCTGATCGAGGCGGGCCACGTCTTCCTCGCCCAGCCGCCGCTGTTCAAGATCAACTGGAGCAACTCCGCCGCGGATCTGGCCTACACCGACACCGAGCGCGACGCTCTGCTCCGGGCCGGCGGCGAGGACGGCAAGCGGCTGCCGAAGGAGAACGCGATCCAGCGCTACAAGGGGCTGGGTGAGATGAACCCCGACCAGTTGTGGTCCACCACCATGGACCCCGACCACCGGGTGCTGCTGCAGGTGACGCTGGAGGATGCGGCGCGGGCGGACGAGATGTTCTCCATCCTGATGGGGGAGGACGTCGAGCAACGCCGCTTGTTCATCCAGCGCAACGCCAAGGACGTGCGCTTCCTTGACATCTGAGGCGCTGTCCTGGTGCCCGCTCGGCCGGGCCCACTCGCGGCAACCATCCGCCCTCGCAGGCTCGGGCTCCCGCCAGACCCATCCACGCCGCTTCGCGGCCCCGGCCGAGCGGGCACCAGGACCGCCCAGCTCGTCGGGCGCGGTCCTCGGGTCACTCGATGTCCTTCGCCCGCACTGAATGACCCGCACTGAATGACCCGTACTGAATGACTCCCGTCTGAACTAACCCCCGACTGAATGAACTGAAGCCGTCTAGGAAAGCTGACCGATGACTGACACTCCCTTTGAGCGGACCACGGACCGGCGGGAGCCGGTGGATCTGCAGGACGAGATCCAGAAGTCCTACCTCGACTACGCGATGAGCGTGATCGTGGGGCGGGCGCTGCCGGACGTACGGGACGGGTTGAAGCCGGTGCACCGGCGGATCCTGTACGGCATGTACGACGGCGGCTACCGGCCGGACCGCGGGTGGAACAAGTGCGCCCGCGTGGTCGGTGAGGTGATGGGGCAGTACCACCCGCACGGCGACAGCGCGATCTACGACACCCTCGTACGGCTCGCGCAGCCGTGGGTGATGCGCTACCCGCTGGTGTCGGGGCAGGGGAACTTCGGCTCGCCGGGCAACGACAAGGCCGCCGCGATGCGCTACACCGAGTGCAAGATGGCGGCGCTCGCGATGGAGATGGTGCGCGACATCGGCGAGAACACCGTCGACTTCAAGCCCAACTACGACGGCAAGGAGTCCGAGCCGGTCGTCCTGCCCAGCCGGTTCCCCAACCTGCTGGTCAACGGCTCGACGGGGATCGCGGTCGGCATGGCGACCAACATCCCGACCCACAACCTGCGTGAGATCGCGTCCGCGGTGCAGTGGTCGCTGGAGCATCCGGAGGCGCCGAGCGCGGAGCTGCTGGAGGCTGCGATCGAGCGGGTCCAGGGTCCGGACTTCCCCAACGGTGCGCTGATCGTCGGGCGACGGGGCATCGACGACGCCTACCGCACCGGCCGCGGATCGGTCATCATGCGGGCGGTGGTGGAGCTTGAGGAGGAGAAGTCCGGGCGCACCCTGCTCGTGGTGACCCAGCTGCCCCACATGGTCAACCCGGACAACCTCGCCCTCAAGATCGCGGAGCTGGTGAACACCGGAAAGCTGAGCGGCATCTCCGACATCCGCGACGACACCTCGGCGCGTACGGGGCAGCGGCTGGTCATCGTGCTCAAGCGCGACGCCCAGCCCCGGGTCGTGCTGAACAACCTCTACAAGCACACCCAGCTGCAGGACACCTTCGGCTGCAACATGCTCGCGCTGGTCGACGACGTGCCGCGGACGCTCCGGCTGGATCAGTTCATCTCCTACTGGATCACCCACCAGATCGAGGTCATCCAGCGGCGCACCCAGCACCGGCTGGACGACGCGCAGGCCCGGGCCCACATCTACCGCGGCCTGGTCAAGGCGCTGGACGCGCTCGATGAGGTGATCGCGCTGATCCGGCGCAGCCCGAGCACCGACGAGGCCCGCGAAGGGCTGAAGACGCTGCTGGAGATCGACGACCTTCAGGCCAATGCGATCCTGGACATGCAGTTGCGCCGGCTGGCTGCGCTGGAGCGGCAGCGGATCATCGACACCCTGGCCGAGTACGAGCGCACCATCGCCGACCTGCAGGACATCCTGGACAAGCCGGAGCGGCAGCGGAGCATCATCTCCGAGGAACTGGCCGAGGTGGTGGACAAGTACGGCGACGAGCGGCGTACCGAGATCATCGCGGCCGACGGTGACCTGTCCAACGAGGACCTGATCCCCGATTCCGACGTCGTCGTGACCATCACCCGCGGCGGCTACGCGAAGCGGACCAGCACCGACCTCTACCGGGTGCAGAAGCGGGGCGGCAAGGGCGTACGCGGGGCAGCGCTGCGGGCCGACGACGAGGTGGGGCACCTGTTCGCCACCACCAACCACAACTGGATCCTGTTCTTCACCAACAAGGGTCGGGTGTACCGGGCCAAGGTGTGGCAACTGCCGGAGGCGGGGCGGGACGCGCGCGGTGGGCACGTGGCCGGACTGCTGTCCTTCCTGCCTGACGAGCAGATCGCGCAGGTGCTGGCGATCCGTGACTACAGCGCCGCGCCCTACCTGTTGCTCGCGACCAAGCGTGGCCTGGTCAAGAAGAGCGCGCTGGGGCAGTACGACTCGCCCCGCCAGGCCGGCATCATCGCGGTGAACTTCCGCGAGGACGACGACGAGTTGATCGGGGCCGAGCTCTGCTCCGGCGCCGACGAGGTGCTGCTGATCTCGCGCAAGGGCCAGTCCATCCGCTTCCCGGCCGACGACGAGGAGTTGCGGCCGATGGGCCGCGCCACGTCGGGGGTGACCGGGATGAAGTTCCGCCGCGGCGACGAGTTGTTGTCCATGTCGGTGATCGGGGCCGACGTGGTCGACGACGGCCGGTACGTGTTCACCGTGACCGACGGCGGGTTCGCCAAGCGGACCCACGTGGGGGAGTACCGTCCGCAGGGGCGCGGCGGGCTCGGCATCAAGGCGATGAAGCTCAACGAGGACCGCGGGTCACTCGTGGGCGGCCTGATCGTGACCGACAACGACGAGGTCATCGCCATCAAGGCCAGCGGGCAGATCACCCGCAGCGCTGTCACCGAGGTTCCGGTCAAGGGACGTGACACCATGGGTGTGAAGTTCGTCGGGGTGGGGGACAGTGATGCCGTCGTGGTCATCGCGCTCAACCCTGAGACAACTGCAGAAGTCGCAGAACTTGCAGAAGAGACCGATGCAGGTGATGATTCCGGCGCGGCGCCCCCTGCCGTGACGGAGGAGTTCTCGACCGAGGCTGTGGCACCTGGCGCCCCCGAGGCCAGCGGCGACTCGCCGGGGTTCGACGGGCCCGAGGAGGATGACAGTGAGTGACGGCAGCACGGGAAGCGACAGCAGCACAGGGAGTGACGGCGGCACGGGTCAGGACCCGGTCCGTCCCCTCGCCGGAGGTCTGCTGAACGGGTCGGACAGTGCTCACTCCGCCGCGACCCCAAGCCGCGCCGAGCAGTCCGCGGCGGGCGATTCGGCGGGGCGGTCCAGCACTGCGGGGCGGACCCAGGAGTTGACCCCGGCCGCGGCCACCACCGCCGGTACGCCACCTCGTCCGGCGGCTGTCGATCGTCCTCATCCCACCCCACCCGCGGCTCAGCCCCAGAGTGCCGACGGCCAGCAGACGCGACCCGCCCCGTACGGAGCCTCGCAACCGAGCACTCCAGCCCCGACGGTGGGGCAGGCCCCTGGCACGGTGCCGATCTGGGAGACGATGGCCGCCCCGACGCCCCGGGTGCCCCTGCTGAAGCGCCTCGGTCTCCTGCGTCCCGAGCGCAAGAACCCTGGGGATTCCGGAGCTGGGATCAAGGAGTTCGAGCGCACGGACACCGCGGCCCGGCCCGCCCAGGGCAGGGACACTGAGGGTAAGCCCAGTGGGGTCAGGACGACTGAAGGCAGGTCCACTGAAGGCAGGCCTACCGAGGGTGAGAGCACGCCTACCGGTGGAAGGCCCGCTGAGGGTACGGGTCCCGCGGGCAGGCAGGCAGGTCCGGCTCAGCCGGCCGGCCCGGCCAATCGGGGCACGACGGGCACGCCGACGGCTCCGGCCGGAGCCGGCCAACCTCGACCAGGCCCCGGCAATCCGGGTCCGGTCCAAGGGCAGCCGCCCCGTCCGGTCGAACGCGCGACCGGCGGACCGACCGGGGTGCCCGCGGCCGCTCAGGACACGGCCGCGTCCGAGACCACTCAGATCCGGTCTCGGTATCCCCACATGCAGCCGCCCAGTGATGGTGCGCCGGGACTCACGCCGACGACGCCCCAGAATCGGCCCGCTGGTCCGGGCGGACCCGGCACTCCAGCGCGACCCGGCCAGCCTGGATTTCCTCAACGTCCCGGCCAGTCCGGCGCTCCGACCGCCGGTGCCGCAGCCCAGTTCGGCCCCACGGCGCGTACGGGTGCTCCCGTAGGTCCGCCGGTTCCGGTCGGTCCGACGGTTCGTACCACCCGCCCCTGGGGTGGTCCCCGTGCCGCCCGGTGTAGACACTCGGGATCCGCACACGTTGCCGATGGCCGCCGTCGCCGGAGGGCCCGCCTCCCAGCCGTCGTCGAGACCGCGGCCGAGCGGGCCGCGACGTACGCGGAAGGCTCGGCTGCGGCTTTCCCGGCTCGACCCCTGGTCGGTGATGAAGACGTCGTTTCTGTTTTCGATCGCGGCCGGGATCATGCTGGTGGTTGCGGTGTACGCGATCTGGACGGTACTGAACACCTCGCAACTGTTCGAATCGGTGAATGAGATCGTCCGCAGCGTGGTGTCCACGCCGGGCGACACGACGCCGTTCCGGGTGGAGGAGTACATCAACACCCAGAAGGTGATGGGCGTAGCCGCCCTGATCGCCTGCGTGGACGTGGTCATCTTCACCGCGCTGGCCACGCTCGGATCGTTCCTCTACAACCTCGCCGCCACGATGCTCGGCGGTCTGGAGATCACGCTCGCGGAGGACTGAGTCCAGGCGGGCCGGCGCGGCCTGGTGATGCTGCGCACCGGGCCGGCGGGCCTACGGGTGTTCCCATCCGGCGATCGCCTGATCGAGCGCGGCTCCCATCACCGCGCGGTCCGGATCGACGCCGGTCCACAGCTCGATGTTGATGGCTGCCTGGTTGAGCAGCATGCCTCGGCCGTCGAGGGTCGTGGCTCCGGAGGCGCGTGCTCGCTGGAGGAAGGTGGTGTCGGGCGGGTTCGGGATGACGTCGGAGGCCACCACGTCGGTGGGTAGCGAGTCGAAGTCGATGCCCACCTCGCCGGACCCCGGGAGACCCAACGACGTCGCGTTGATCACGAGGGTCGCCTCAGGTGGCACGCGCAGGTCGGGTTGCCACGGGACAGCCTCGCTCAGAGTCGCCGTGCTGGCGCTGACCAGGCGCGCGATCTGGGCAGCCTTGTCCACGCTCCGGTTGGCGATCCAGATCCGCTCGGCCCCGGCCAGGGCAAGCTCTACGGCGATGGCGCGGGCTGCCCCTCCCGCACCGAGCAGCAGCGCCCGCTGGCCCTGCGGATCGGCGATGGTGCGCAGAGAGGCGAGAAAGCCTTGGCCGTCGGTGTTCTCCCCGATCCACCGGTCATCCTTGCGAACGGCACAGTTGACTGCACCGATCAGGCGCGCCGACTCCGCGAGCTCGTCGAGCTCCTCGATGACGGCGACCTTGTGCGGCAGTGAACAGTTGAAGCCGATCCAGCCCATCGCCTTCGCACCGCGCACGGCAGCGGAGAGCTGGTGCGGTGCCACGTCGACGTTGAGATAACGCGCGTCGATGCCGTGGTGGGCGTACGCCGCCTCGACCATCGCACCGGTCGGGTTGCCAGCCGCAGGGGTCGAGAAGGATCCGGTGATCGCTGGGAGCAGGGACACGCGATCACTGTATTGCCAGGCTTCTCCTGCGGAGGTGGTCCGGTTCGGCGCCGAGTTGAGCGGCTCGTCGCAGATCGGCTAGCCTGTTCCTTCGTGCCCACCCGGGCCACCGCGTACGCGGGCCTATAGCTCAGTCGGTTAGAGCGCTGCCCTGATAAGGCAGAGGTCAGTGGTTCAAGTCCACTTAGGCCCACCAAAGTGCTTGTGGCTAGGTGTTTTACTCAGATTTTTCCATAGCCCATCTCGGTATTTTGACCGGAGATTACCCACTCGGCAATGTCACTACATTGCTCTCACTAGGGCTTTCGCAGGCCGGTGACCTCTGCCTGCTGAGGGCAGCGCTCAAGGACGACATGCCGCAGAAGTGGGTCCTCACTAGGTGGAGCCAACGGGACTCGAACCCGTAACCCCCTGCTTGCAAAGGGGCAGCAGGCACGCTCAACCCCGTCCGACCCCGACCAGAGCAGACGCCCGTGAACGCTGACGAACGCGTTGAGCAGCGGGACCGTTGCTGTACTTTGCAGCTGTACCGAACCCGCCCCCGCAACAGCACATGGCCCCGTCCCGCAAGGATCATGTCACGCAGGATCATGAGCGATCGCGCAGCCTTCGGCCCCGTGCGCACAAGGAGTCGTAAGGGGCGTCTCCACGGTGAGCACCAGGGCCAGAGATAGTTGTAGCGTCGCCGGTCGACGTCGAACACTTGCAGCGGTGGAATCACCTACTGGTGCAACGACTCGTCCAAACGGCGTGAATGCGCGGGCACTTTGAGCCGACCGTATAACGCCCCCTCATTGAAAATCTTTGCGGTCGGGCTATTCGGGACACTTCATCGTACCGATTGGGGCAACGCAGCACCGGCGGATCGTAGCGCCAGGTTTCTCACACTCTGGGCGTGCCCGGTGTCGGCACCACGGTCGGCTACTCGTGCGTCCCGCACAAGGGTTCTGCGTGCGTCGCGCGAGGTCGGCTTGGGCGTTCACGTAGCTCAGGACCGGTGAGTGATCCCCGAGTGCACCCTATACGCCCGCGCCTCATATAAGGCCGTCGCGACGACCTGGCGCGGTTTGCTCGGGTCGCCCTCGCCGTCCACGATTACCGGGCGGCCGCGCCACTCCGGCCGCCGCCGCACCTCAACTGCCGCCAAAACTGATCCAGGTCGACGTGCAGGATCTAGTCAGCCATGGTCGCTACTCTCCTTGTCCGTAGCTATCCGAACCGGGTTAACAACCGACGTAAGGCGCTGCGGGGGTTGTGCGAGGCCTCGATCGCCAGCGCGAATCGCCGGACGATGGCTCGAAACGTCAGCACCTCCCATAGATCCGAGTGCAACTCCTGCAGCCGGTGATCGACGAGGATCTGCAGGCCGCTGCTCTGGTCTGACTCGGGTGTCGACGCTCCACGTTTCGGGTCAGCAGCCGTTCTTAGCCTTACTTCATCGATCAGCGTGCGGCCCACGCGTTCGAGCGCGGATCTTCTGAGCAGCCCCACGGCCAGCTGCTCGTCCGCTGGACGAGAACCCCAGGGGCTCGACACCTCCCAGAGGAGGTCGCGCGCCGGTCGAGGCGCTTGACGGTGCGTCGTCCAAAACCGTGCCTTGTCTGGTCCGCTGTCCTGCACCTGCCGTAGCGCCGTCGCCAACGCCGCTGCGGGGTCCCAATCCGGCTTCCCGTGGGGCCCGCGGTGCAGGAGCGGCTCCTCCGTCTGCCACTCCGGGGATGAAATGTCCCAATGACCCCAGCGCCTGGCACGAGCCGGGGCAACCTTTTCCACGCGCCCTTCGATCAGCATGTATTCATCGGCAGTGGCGTGGGCGAGGGCCGTCCTGACAACCACCTCAGTGGCATCGACAATCTCGTCCAGCCCACGATCGATGGCATCGAGAACGTCATTGCATCCCGCCCTCATTGCCGCGAGGGTTTCCTCGGCGTGCGCTGCGCGCTCGCGGCGGAAGGCGTTACGGCCGCGAAGGCGTGCGGTCAAACCGTGGTCCAAGGAGACGGTGGCGGCGGCGAGGAGTACGCCCAAGATGGCCAGCGCATACGGCGAGGACAATGCGCCCCAAACTGCGGCGGCCGTCCCAGCGGCAATGACCAGGTCTGGATGGATGGTCACCCAAACCGAACCGAGCAACAGGTACGCACCGAGTGGATAGGTCACCCACGCCCACGTGCCCCGAAGCATCAATAGGGCGCCGGCCGGGACCGCGAGGATCAGCCGCACCAAGGCGCGGAAGGCCTGCTGAGGTCGGCTGCTCTGCGGAGAAGGGAGGCGGCGCGGCGCCGACCTAGCCGGTACGTACGCGACCCCGGTCCATGTGCGCCAACGAGAAAGAACCGACGAGAGCGTCAGGTAGCGCTCGGTCGCCCGCCGCAGCGTGCCGACATCGGTGCCCCGGGCCGACCACCGCAAGATGCGCAGCAGGCCTATGTCGAGCCGTTCAAGAATCGCGTGCATTGCGAAACCGACGAACGCCAGCCCGATGACGGTGGCAAAGGAAACGAAAATGAAGACGATCAAGGCGCTGGAGGAATCGCGAGGGAAGGTCAGCTGCATCCCTCGCTCGAGGAACCCTGCCAACCAGGCGATCGGAGCGAAGAATAGGTCCAGCCAGTCAATGACATGTATGCCCTTAGCCTACTGACGAGACGCCGTGCAGAGCCCCGTCGGCGACATTTGTGCCCTTTCTCGCAGTCCACCCTCGGCGGTCCCGGCGATGGCCGGGGCGACCACGTAGGCCGCTGTCAGCTCACCGACCACCCAGCGCCTCAGAGCTGCAGTCGGTAAAGCGGAGTAGTGCCCCTGGAAGGCGACGGTGGTCGCCTTGGTCAGCCCGTTGCGGTGCTTGGCCACACGGAAGTCGGCCTCGCCCGCCCGCTCGGAGTCGCGGTCGTAGAGGTCGGGGCGGTTCAGCAGGATGACCAGGTCGACGTCCTGCTCGAGGCTGTCCGACTCGCGCAGGTCGGACAGCATCGGCTTCTTGTCGGTGCGCTGTTCCGGCCCGCGCGGTTCAACTGGGACAGCGCGACCATGGGCATGTCGACCTCCCTGGCCGCAGCTTCAGTTGCCGGGGAGAACTCCGACACCTCGAGCTGGCGCGACTCGACCCGCACGACCGACGGCTTGTGCGTGCTCCGCACGACCGACGTTACCCGGCGCACAGCGTCCCGTCGGCCAGTCACGCCGCCCGTTGCGGATGTTCCGCGTCCCCGCACCCACGGAGTCGTGTTTCGCGTGGCCGAGTTGCTCGGTCGTCTCCTGTTGGAGTGCCGTCTCGATCACTGCCTTGGTGCAGCTGTTTGAGCTGCCCGCCCGGACCGGTCAGAGACACGCCCTGCTCCCTGGCCACACCGATCAGCTCGGCCGCTGCCTGCTGCTCGGCTGACTGCTCGCTCTTCTTCGCTGCCACGTCCTCCAGTGTCGTGGTGATCTTTCCGCCATTCCGCCAGCCAGGCCGGCTGGCCTGGCAGGCACGGAAACACCATATAGAGGCACAGATTCCGAACGGTGACGACTGAGACTGGCCCCTACTTTGCGGTCGCACAAGTGCGCCTCTCCCCCTGGCGCGAATGATCTGATTGCGCGACGCTAGAGGCATGATCGGTCGCGACTCGGACGGATCCTACCTCCGTGTGTTCCTGTCATACTCGCGTAAGGATCGAGCGTTCGTGGAGTGGCTGTCGGCGGCGTTGACGGCGCGTGGATTTGTCGTTGACTGGGACCAGGCGTCAGCTGATCCGGACAACATCACGACGGGTATTTCCGCCGAAGACGTGTGGTGGGAGCGACTGCAGGAAATGATCGGGGCGGCGGATGTCGTCGTATTCATAGTCTCACCCGATGCGGCTGCTTCGCAGGTGTGCGACGAGGAGATCGCATACGCCCGGGCAGTGGGCAAACGCACGATCGCGGTGATGTACCGTCCGATTGATTTTCGAACCGCCCCTCCGCGGCTCGCGGCGCTGAACGTCAAGATCACCTTTGTGGAGGCGGCTGCCGCTGCGTTGGAGCAGCTCGTGCGGGCGCTGTCGGTGAACGTCGGATGGACGCGTGAGGCGACCTGGATCACCCAGGAGGCGCTGCGCTGGGAAAGGACGGGACGAGCAGAGGAGTTGCTTCTGCTGGGCCCTGACCTTCGGCGGGCCGAGTCGTGGGCGGTTCGACGTCCAGTGGGTGCCGGGCTCGAAGTCGAGCAGGTAACCGAATTCATCGAGGCAAGCCGCCAGCTTGAGGCGGAGCAGCGTGCGCTTGAGGACCTGCAACGCATCAGGTACCAGGAAGTCGACCACGTTACCCGGGAATTGCTAGCCGAGGAGCTTCGTGTCCGGGAGGCTGAGCCGCTGGCGGAGCATTACGGCGTCGCCGACGAGCAGCGAACTGAAATCTCAAGGCTGCGTTCCCTCGTGCAGCGTGCCGATCGGTGGCATCCTCAATCGTCTCGCCATCTTGGCAGCGGCGGAGCGATTGACGGATACCCTGAGTACTTCGAGTTTCCATGCTGTGGGCTCCGCATCAAGGACTTCTTGGCGACGAGCGACAACGATCCGCCATCTCAGCTGCGAGGCGACGGGTGCCGGGACGTGCCGCCGTCGGCGCGGTACGAGTCTTTGCGCCAATCGAATCCGTTCCGATCGCGGCTCGTGGCGTTGTACCGTGCCCTCGCCGCCGAGCATCATAAGCAGAACATGCCGGATAGTCGATGAGCGCATTCCGGAAAATCTCGTCGTCTGGTTCATATTGGCGGCCCGCGAGTGTGGCGACGCGGTCCCGGCGCAGACTCGACACGCGTCCCCGGTCGTGGCCGTGACACCGTTGAGTGACCCCATCGTATCGAGGAGGTTGACCCTACTTTTCGACACGCTGGCCCGGTTGTGCGGGCGCATCTGGACCTACCTGGCGGTCAAACGCCGCCTTGCGCCTCTGCCAAGCCCCGTCGAGTTCATCCTCATTCGAACGGGCACGCCAAGACTTGCCAAGACGTCGACCGGCGGCTCCGAGGCGTCCTAGGATTGTGTCCCGCTGGGTGGTCGGTCACTGCCGTGCGTCCCGCACGCGGGTCGCTGATCGGCTCATTCGCTACGTTAAGACTTGTCCAAAACCGGGACCAAGTAGAGAGGCTGTCAGGGGCCGATCGTGAACTTGCTCGACCGCATCGACCAAGCCCTTGACGACACCCGATTCCGCCTGCATCCGTCCGACTTCGAGGACTGCGCGGCCGCGCTCATTGGGCACGACTACCCAGGTCTCGTTCCTGTGACAGGCGGAACCGACCATGGACTCGACGCGGAGCTTGTCAAAGCGGATGGCCAAGTCCTCGGCCTCATCATCACCTCATCACGCTCATGGGACGGCGCCAAGAAGAGCCTCTCAGGGAGTCTCAAGTCGGCACGGGACCACAAGAAGCGCATCGACCAGCTCATCGTCGCGAACCTTGCCGAAGTCAACCGGCAGAAGCGCATCAAGCTGGCGGCCATAGCCAAGGAGTTCAACTGCGAACTCATCCAGGTCTACGACCGCCCCTGGTTCGCCAACGCCATCCGCGAGAACCCCGACTGGCGCCGCAAGATTTTACACATCGAAGGCGGTGCGTTCAGCCTTTCCCGCTCACCCCGCGGAGCACGTCCGGACGAGCACCAACTCCCCACCGTCGGCCGCGACGAACTACTTGACCGAGCCACGAACTCCGACCAAGACCTCATCCTCTGGGGCGTTCCCGGGGCTGGCAAGAGTCATGTTGCCAGTAGGCTCCCGGGCGCACTCTTCCTCGAACAAAAACCCCTACCGGAACGGCTGCTCGACGACCTCCTTGTAGCGAATCCGAAGTTCGTGGTTGTGGACGACGCCGGCGGCCGAACCGACGATATCCAACACCTCCTACATGCGCGGCACGCAGAGAACCTCAAGTTCCGCGTCGCCGTGACATGCTGGCCCCACGAGAGAGAGAGCATCGCCGACCACCTCGCCAATGCGCTCGCCATCGAGATAGACCTACTCACGGTGGAGGAAATCGGCACCCTCCTTCGCGAGCGCGGCATCACCCGGACCTCAGTCATTGCCCACCTGCTCCAGCAGGCCCAAGGGCGCCCCGCATGGGCGATCAACCTCGCAGACCTTCTTGTCCAACAAGGCTCATGGCAAGCCGTGTGGACCGGGCAAGCGCTCCGGGACCAGATTCGGGCGTTCCTTCGCCGGACCAAGGCGCCGGCCGAAGCCCTCCAACTGCTCGCAACCATCGCCCTAGTCAGCAACGGGCCGCCGCTGCGCGGGCGGATCGGGATGCCGGGAAGATTTTGGTGCGCGGGTTGCCCTTGTCGCGTGGCTGGTGCCGCCGCTAGGTCCAGCGGAGAATAGGGCTGTTCGTCGCGGTGGTCGCCGTTGCCTCTGTGGTGCCTGTGAGCCTGTTAGTCAGCATGGTGCGGAGGGTCTCCACGAGAACCGTGGATTGTTGCCATGAGCACGAGCGTCAGACTTCGAACCTTTTGGCCCTCCCCGTGACGAGCAGTAGTGACTCGTGGCTCGGGAAGGGGTCGAACGGTGGAGGTCATGCATCGCCGGTGCGCCGGGATGGACATCTCGAAGCGGGACGCGAAGGTTTGCGTCCGGGTCGCCGGGGCGGGTCGGCGGAAGACGGTGGAAACGGTCCGCACGTGGGCGTCGACCACGAACGCGATCTTGGCGTTGCGGGAGCATCTGATCGCCGAGCAGGTGTCGTTGGTGGTGATGGAGGCGACCAGTGACTACTGGAAGCCGTTCTACTACCTGTTGGAGGATGCCGGGTTCGAGGTGATGCTGGTCAACGCCCGGCAGGTGAAGAACCTGCCCGGCCGGAAAAGCGATGTCTCCGATGCAACCTGGCTGGCCCAGCTCGGCGCGCATGGGCTGGTCCGCGGCTCGTTCGTGCCGCCGCCACCGATTCGGGAGTTGCGGGACCTGACCCGGGCCCGGACGATGATGACCAGGGAACGGGGCCGGGAGATCCAGCGGCTGGAGAAGCTGCTGGAAGACGCACCGTTGACTGAACTACGGGGAGGGGTTTCCGTGTCTTGCGGGGAGATTCTGCGGCGTGTGGTTAGCGTTCCGTGCCATGGTCGAAGCAGGGGATGTGCCGCGGGATCTGTCGTTGTTGGTGGTGCCTGGTCGGGGGTCGCTGGAGCGGACCGACGATCTGTTCGAGCCGTATCGGCTGGTGGATGCCGCGGGTGCGGTGGTCGGTCCGGTTGCTGGGTTTCTGCGCGATCTGCTTGCGGCTGGTCGTTCGCCGGCCACGCAGCGCTCCTACGGGATGGATCTGCTGCGCTGGTTCCGGTTCCTGTGGGCGATCGATGTCGGCTGGGATCGAGCGACTCAGGTGGAGGCGCGGGACTTCTGCTGCTGGATCCAGGCCAGCGATAAGGCCGTCCGCCCGCATTGGCGACACGCCGACGCGGATCCGGCGAGCGGCATCGCGTGGACTGCTCCGCCGGTACCGGGCGGGCGGGCCCGGCGCGCTGGTGTCCCGAACCCGGTGACGGGCAAGGCGGCTCCGGGGCTGAAGTACGCCTCGTCGACGGTGGCTCACTGCGAGACGGTGCTGCGCAGTTTCTATGCGTTTCATCTGGAAGTGGGCAGCGGTCCGATGGTGAACCCGTTCCCGTTGGGGCGGCGGCGGCGCGCGGGTCGGGCGAACGCGCACGGCAACCCGATGGACCCGGTGAAGGCGGAGCGTTCCGGGCGCTATCGACCCAAGGTGGCGGTGCGGATTCCGCGGGCTATACCGGATGAGAAGTTCGATGAGTTGTTCGCGGCGTTGGGATCGCATCGGGACCGGGCGTTGGTCGCGTTCTGGGTGTCGACGGGGGCGCGGGCAGCGGAGCTGTTGGGCGCGACCTGCGCCGACGCCGACCCGGGTCAGCAGCTGATCACGGTCATCCGTAAGGGCAGCCGGTGCCTGCAGCAGCTGCCGGCGTCACCGGACGCGTTCGTGTGGCTGCGGCTGTATCAGGCGCAGTTGCAGGGCGTGGCACCGACCGGGGCGGACCAGCCGTTGTGGTGGACGCTGCGGAAACCGTTGCGGGCGTTGACCTACCACGCGGCGCGGGCGATGTTCGGGCGCGCGAACGCGTTGCTGGGGTCGAACTGGTCCCTGCACGATCTTCGCCATTCGGCCGCCTACCGGATGGCCCGGGATCCGCAGATGACGTTGACCGATGTGCAGTGGGTCCTCGGTCATGCCCACTTGTCGACCACGCAGGTGTATCTGTCGGCACCGGTGGAGGACATGATCGCCGCGGTGGTCGCCCATCACGCCCGCCGCGCGCAGCAGGAGGCGTCGCCGGCCGCCGATCCCGACCGGTTGCGCTACCGCCAGCAGTCCCTGGACGTGCTGTTCGGACGGGGGCCCGCGTGAGCACCACCGACCAGGCCGGCGGCGAGGCGCCCGCTGTCGCGGGTGGCGGTCTGTATCAGGGGGCCCGACCGGCTGGACCTGCCCGGCCCGGGCCTTCGCCGTCGGTGGCGTTGCTGCGCCAGTTCCCACCCCGTGCGCTGATCGCTGACTGGCCGGCGACCGGGATCTTGCGAGCACAGATGATGACGGGGTTGATGGCCGACCCGTTTCTCAGCGGTTCCGCCGCCGGGCTGCGGAACCGCCGTCGCGGCCTGAGCCGGGTCCTGGACTGGTTGGAGCGCCAGCCCGGCGACACCTGGCAGGACCGGTGGCTGGCCAGCGCCGCCGACGCGCACGGCAACCTGGCGTGGCGGCGACTACCGATGCACGAACAAGCGGGGATCCCGTACGGGGCAGAGGATTCCGAGCACGTCGGGCTGAACATTGCCCGCGCCATGTCGGTGCTGGTCTGCGCGGACGTGCTGCGGCCGAGCCTGCACTGGCTACTGACGCCTGCGACCCCGGCCGGATTGGTCGCCGACCTGACCCGCGGCCGCGATCCGCAGGGATTCGCCCGGCTGAGCGAGGTATGTCGAGTGGACGGGTCCAGTACCCACGTCACCCAGCTGGCGTTACGCCGGATCGCTGCCATCCTGGCCGCCAAAGGCGGCCGGGTCGGCGACATCACTGTCGGCGATTGCGTGCAACTGCTGCACACGCTGGAGGAACGCCAGGCCGGCAGCGCGGCGCGCAGCCCCTACTTCTACCAGCTGCTGCACACCGCCGGGGTGTTCTCCGCCGACGCTCCGACGGTGCGCGGTCTGCGGACGCAGGGCCAGCTGAGCTGCGAGCAACTGATCGACCGCTACGACATCGCGTGCCGGCCGATGCGTGACCTGCTCGTGGACTACCTGCGCGAACGCCGGGCCGGGGTGGACTACGCGACCCTGCACAAGCTGTCCTACAGCCTCGGCCGGCTGTTCTGGCGCGACCTGGAAATCAACCATCCCGGCATCGACTCGCTGCGCCTGCCGGCCGACGTCGCGGCCGGGTGGAAGGAGCGGATCACCACCAAGATCATCCGGTCCGCCGACCGCGACGGGCGGATCAGCGAGGCGCCGGCGCCGCGGATCAACGCTTTGGACCACCTGCTCGCCGTCCGCTCGTTCTACCTCGACATCACCCAATGGGCGACAGAGGATCCGTCCCGGTGGGCCCGCTGGGTCGCGCCGTGCCCGATCCGCGAGGCGGAACCGTCGCTGCAGCGCAAGAAGCGGTCGCACCGCAAATCACGCATGGATCAGCGGACCCGGGAACGGCTGCCGATCCTGCCCGTCCTCCTCGCCACCTTGAACAACACCCTCACATTGGCCACCGACCGGCTGCACGCCGCTCAAGCCGTTCCCGCCGGAGACACGTTCACCATCGGCGGGCAGACCCTGCGCCGGTCACGCACCACCCACGCCACGGTCGGCAAGACCTGGGCCGAAGACCCCGGCACCGGCAAAAGACGCGACCTGAGCCTGGAGGAACACCAGGCGTTCTGGACGTTGGCCGCGGTGAACGTGCTGCGCCACACCGGTATTCGGATCGAGGAACTCGGCGAACTTTCCCACCACAGCCTCATCCACTACAAGCTGCCCGCCACCGGCGAGCTCGTCCCCCTGTTACAGATCGCGCCGTCCAAAACCGACACCGAACGGCTCCTGGTCATCAGTCCCGAACTGGCCGACGTGCTCAGCACCATCGTCTGCCGGGTCCGCGACGAGCACGGCGCTGTCCCGCTGGTCGCGGCATACGACTACCACGAACGGGTCTGGAACCCACCGATGCCGCTCCTGTTCCAACGCCACTTCGGTGGCGAGCATCGCCCCATCGCCGGACCCGCCGTTCGTGAGCTGATCAGCAACGCCCTGACCGGCAGCGGGATCATCGACGCGAGCGGCAAACCACTGCGGTTCTCCCCCCACGATTTCCGCAGAATCTTGATCACCGACGCGATCATGCACGGGATGCCGCCGCACATCGCCCAACTCGTCGCCGGCCACCGCGACATCAACGTCACGATGGGCTACAAAGCCGTCTACCCCGAAGAAGTCATCAACGGCCACCGCGCGTTCATCGCCCGCCGACGAGCACTGCGGCCCAGCGAGGAATACCGCACCCCGACAGACGAGGAATGGGAAGAGTTCCTCGGCCACTTCGAGCGCCGCAAAGTCTCCCTGGGCACCTGCGGCCGGTCCTACGCCACCCCCTGCATCCACGAACACTCCTGCATCCGCTGCCCCCTGCTACGCCCCGACCCGGCCCAACGCGGCCGCCTCGAAGAGGTCTGCGGCAACCTGCTCAGCCGCATCGCCGAAGCCCGCCGTGAGGGATGGCTCGGAGAAGTCGAGGGCCTGAAAATCAGCCTCGCCGCGGCGCGCGGCAAGCTCGCCCAACTCGACGAACGCCCCTCCAGGCCCGCAACCGTCCAACTGGGCATGCCCACCGCCCACCGCCACGCTGACCAGACCCCCCGACCACCCAAGCCCGCCTACCCAACTTCATGATCATTTCTAAGTTCAGAGAAGCCAGCATCAAACTCTCCTCGGTCGTGTCCTTGAATACGGTGTCCGCGCGGGTGATGCTGACCGCGATGATCGAGGGCGAAACGGACCCGCTCGTGCTGGCCGAGCTGGCGAAGGGCAGCTGCGGCGCAAGATCCCCGATCTGGCGCAGGCGTTGACCGGGCACTTCGACGCCAACCACGCCCGGCTGGCCCGGTCGATGCTGCGGCGACTGGAGCTGGTCGAGCAGGCGATGGCGGAGCTCGACGCGGTGATCGACGACGCCTGCCAGCCGTGGCAGCATCAAATCGAGCTGCTGCAAACCATCCCCGGCGTCGGGCCGAAGGTCGCCCAGGTCATCATCGCCGAAACTGGTGCGGACATGACCCGGTTCCCGACCGCCGCTCATCTGGCCGCCTGGGCCGGGTTGGCGCCCGCGATGAACGAGTCCGCCGGCAAGCAGACCCCGGCCGGGAAGCGGCACGGCAACAAATGGTTGAACGCGATGCTGGTCGAGGCCGCCGGCTCGGTCGGCCGGATGCACGGCAAGAACTACCTCGCCGCCCAACACGCCCGGCTGACGAAACGGCGCGGGATGGGCCGCCCGCAGGTCGCGGTCGCGCACTCCATCCTGGTCGCCGCCTACTGGATGCTGAAACGCGACGAGCCCTACCACGACCTCGGCGCCGACTGGCACAGCCGCCGCAACGACGAAGCCCACACCCGACGGCTGATCGCCCAACTCGAACACCTCGGCCACACCGTGGTCATCGACCCAGCCGCCTAAACATCGAAGCCTGACAGAGCGTCGAGTTACCCGCCCGACGCTGCCGCAGCCTGCCCTGTGGTCGGGTATTCACGGGTCTGTGTTGGCCTTCGATCGTCTGAAATCGGTCGGAGGTACGTGAAACAGGCCGTTGCGTGGAGCTCACTTCCGGATTGCGGCGGCTGAGCCGCTCGGGCTCGGGACGGGACAAGGCTGGATGTGGGCGGTCGGAATGGGGGGTCAGCCGACGCTCAGACGTGGCGCGGGCGCAGGCGATGCCCGGGTGGGCCACGAGGGGAAAGGCAGTAGCGGGAGCGACGCCTTCGCGTCCGACGTGCTCATCGAGTTCCGTGAACACGCCACCGATCGCCGAGTATTCGCCCCTGACTTTACGAAGGCACCTTTTCCCGACCTTGCGGTTCGCGAACGGCCTCGACCCGTACGTCGCGACGAAGTCGGAGATTTGCGTCGACTCGACGTCCTCCGGGTCCTCGTCAGGAGTCGGCTTCCAGGCCACGAGCAAGCTGGCGCTGTCGCTCAGTTGCCAGATGTACCGGCCGCCCCAATGTCCTACCGGCTCGCCCTGGCCATGACGTCGATATTCGTCGAGCCGCTTCCGCAGCCCCCGCTTCCCATGCCGTCCACCGGATGCCTTCCCGATGTAGAGGACTGATGCGCCATCGACCCACGCTCGCTCGAGGTCGGGGATCGATACCGATGGATCCTTGCCCTTGAAGTGTCCGGCGAGGCTGGTCGGCGCGAACTGCTGTTGATCTTGGGACGGCCTGAGGATGATGTAAACACCTGGCTGCAGCGGAACGCCGGCCTGCCCTAGTTCGCCGAACCGACGGAACCCCTCGAAGCCAGCCTCCTCAAGACCCTTGCGCGTCCACTCCATCGTGCCATTCTGTATCGCGCCCACGAGCAGTCCGGAGGGCCTCCCTGACCGAGCTGAGCGGCGCTGGCCGCCGTGGAAATTCATCAGATTTCCTTCGCCAGATGTGACCGCCAAGGACAGTCAAATGAGCTTAAGGAAGCGTGAGGTGATTCACCCCTTGGCCGCGAGTTTTCCACAGGTCTCGCGGTGGCAACCGAAAGAGCAAATAGGACTGCTAGATGAGATGAGGCGCTACTCCAGGCGACAAGGGGAGTCGGGGTCCGGAGCGCCGCAAGGCCGGCGACCAGGGCGTCGACAGTCAGCGAGATCAGAGTCCGATCAGAGAGGGAATGGGATGACGCAGAGCAGCAAAGTACAGCCGGTCACCACAGACCGGCTATGGAGTATCCGTGACGTGTCGGCCTTCCTCGGGGTGCCGATCGGGACGCTGTACCAGTGGAGATACGTGCGGATCGGACCGCCGGCGTACCGAGTGGGTCGGCACCTCCGCTACGACCCAGCCAAGGTACGCACTTGGCTGGACAGTCAGGACCCCTATGGCCGGTAACGTGCAGCGGCGCCCGGACGGCAAGTGGCGGGCCGAGCCATCGCGAGCACGCACGGCACTTCCAACGGAAGCGCGACGCCGAACAATGGCTCGCCTCCCAGGACGTCGCCATCGCTCGCGGGGAGTGGGTCGACCCCACCCTGTCCAAGATCACCGTCGGCGAATGGCTGCCCCGCTGGCTGGCCCTCCAGGTGCAGCTGAAGCCAACCACGATGGTCCGCTACGAAGGCATTCTCAGGCGACAGATCCTGCCGCGATGGGAGGTTGTGCCGTTGGCTCGGATCACGCACTCCGACGTGTCCAGCTGGGTGTATCAGCTCTCCGCTGAAGGCCTGGCGCCGGCATCGGTCCGCTACGCCCACCGAGTGCTGTCCCTCGCCCTCGCAGCGGCCGTCCGCGACGGACGGCTGATCAGGAACGTCGCTCAGGACGTACCCCTCCCGCGCGTCGTCGCCAAACCCAAGCGGTTCCTCACCCATGACCAGGTCCAGACGCTCGCCGAGGCCTGCGAGCCGTACGACACCGTCATCCGGGTGCTGGCCTACGCCGGCCTCCGCTGGGGCGAGTTGGTCGCCCTCACGGTGCGCCGGGTCGATCTACTGCGGCGCCGACTTGAGATCGTCGAGGCGATCACCGAGGTGCACGGCAAGGTCATTGTCGGCACGACCAAGAACTACCAACGGCGCTCGGTGCCCATCCCGCGTTTCCTCGCCGACGAACTGGCCGTCCACCTGGCCGGCAAAGCACCGGGCGACCTGGTGTTCACCGCACCCGAAGGCGGGGTGCTCCGCAACACCAACTTCCGGCCCCGGTTCTGGGATCCTGCCACCGAACGCGCCGGGCTCCCTGGCTTGACCCCACACGAGCTGCGGCACACCGCCGCCAGCCTGGCTGTGGCCGCTGGCGCGAACGTCAAAGCCGTGCAGCAAATGCTCGGGCATGCCTCGGCGGCCATGACGCTCGATGTGTACGCCGGTCTGTTCGCCGATGATCTTGATGCGGTTGCGGACCAGCTCGACCGAGCCTTCGCGAAGACGAATGCGGACCGGGAGCGAATCTAACGACCTCTGGATGGGCACAATCAGGCCGCGCTACCCCTCGAGATATCGGGTCAGCACAGCTTGCCTGACGAGGCCCTACCTGAGCCGCTTGTGCGTTTATCGAAACCTGTGAAGTGAACTCGACCGTCTGATCCGGCTAGAACACAGATCCATACGGAGGCTAATCAGGCCGGCACGCTTGTCGACTGCTAAGGTTCGAGCTGGGTCAGTCTGATTCTTGACCAGTCTTTGATACGGGTCTGTCGTTATCTCACTTCTCGGGCTAAAGTCCGGGATCTGCACGGCGATCGGGTCGGGAGTGGTCAGGCGTGGCCACGTCAGGTCGCTTGCTACGGGGAAGGCTGTTGCATGGGACGGTGGGAGTTCGTTTGTCACTCAAAGGCTTTACCTGAGGTCCGACAGTTTGCGCCTGCGCCCACGCTCCAAGGTGAACTCGCCGATGACCTTGACGTGTTGCAAGAGAAGGGCCATCACCCGTTCCACGAAAGTCATGGGCGAACCTGTAACTTCCCGACCGGTGATGGCGACGTTTATGTCTTCTACGCGGACCTCGAGAGCCAGATGCTCGCTTTGTTGCTCGCATGCCGAGCCTTCGGCGGACCCCCGCCCGAGGCTTACGTCGAAGCAGAACGACGACTCGACGAGATCATGGGCTAGGGCCCCCAACGGTATCAAGACGAAGCTCACCGAGAACAGCTCTACTCTTCAGGTCCGGCCAATCCCGGCTACCGTTGGCTCGCGGACAACGTCTGGATGGGTCGGACTCCGGCGCGGCACTCCATATGGCGGGCTGCATCTTTGGGGCCACGACGGCTGGCTGCCAGTGCGAGGGGTCTCGAAGGAAGTGACGAAGCGCAGCAGCGCCGGCCGCAACAGCATTAGTGTTCTCCTCATTGGTGCGCCACTCGCGCGACGGGGGCGGGACTATGGTTTGTCCCGCTGACACCAGACCATCATCGATACCGGTCTGGAATAACGCTGCCGACATGTAATGGTCCCGCTGCGCCAGTTCTGGATGCCCGTAAAGTACGAGGCGCGCTGGGTCAAGCAAAGTGACAGCCGCTGCCAAGAACTGACCTGTAGTTTCTCCCGCATGCTTAAATGCCGTGATGGCATTGGGGTCTCCATTGTCCACAGCTGAGCTAGCAGTAGCTAGGCCTCTTTCGAGACTACTTGACGACTCAGGTTCCTTGCCGCTAAACCGTTTAACGATCGCCCGTGCGCTGGCCACTGTTTCCACGCAACCGAGGTGATTAAAGTTGGCGCGGCAGGGCTCGCCATGTGACTCTACTATCACGTGACCGCCCTCGCCGGCGGCGGAGTGTGCTCCGTAGACGATGTGGCCTTCGATTACGATGCCGACACCTATGCCGGCCCCACTCCAGCAGGGTGACCATGACAGAGTGTGATCGGTGCTTGAGGTACTCCAGCATGGCAAGACAGTTGGCATCATTTTCGACGGCCACTCGCACGCGTTGATCATCGACACGGTTCTGCATCGCAGCCTGAAGTTCGCTTTCGAGCGGGACGTTATCCCAAAGATCATCGTCGCTTCGTAGGTCAGGCGCAAAGTTCACTGTTCCGGTGTCGGCGGTAACGACACCAGCAATGCTTACACCTACGCCAAGTATCTCATGATCGCCGCGCGCATAGTAGAGTTGCGCCACGATGTCGACTGCGGCATCAATGACGCTTGCTCTCGAAGTGTTGTGTCCAGCCGTTCGGTTACCGCCGATGACATCTCCGTGAAGATTGATGAGAACGCCGACGACCCGATCCCGCTCAATGCTTACACCGATGATGTAGGCAGCGTCTTCACCGAGTGAATAAGTCGGGTCTTCCGGGTCGCTGGAGACGCTAGATAGCCAGCCTCTAGTCTCAAGGGACGTCAAAATCGGCTTAACGATCGAGGGGGGGAAGCGGACGGTTTTTGACAACATCTCTAGCGTGCGCTGGTTGTCGGGTCCAATGGCAATCGCAGTTAGCAGTGGGCTCAACATATTCAACTCGACCCATTGCCAAAGGTTTTGAGCCATCGTCTCATCGAACACGGGTATCGACTCATCCACCATCGCAAAGTCGAACCGACGATTACATGCGCGAGCAAACCGCTGCAACGTGCGCAGATGGGGGTCAATCCGCCCAGATTCCAGTTCCGAGACTGCCGGCTGCGTAGTGCCCATCTTCTTCGCCAGAGGTCCTTGGGTAAGATTTGCGGCCTTACGAACATCCCGCATACCGGTGAGAAAGGACCTCCGCCGAGCGGCATCGTTCTTGGCGGCGAGTGCTGAGGGGTCAGCTTCCACCTCGGCTAGCAGCTCGTCTAGCCCGTCACTGTCCTCCGGGGCCTGTACGCGAGGAGTCCTAGCAGTCACAGCGTTTCCTTTCTAAGGCCCAATCGTCGTCCAGCCTGGGCACACACACTATCGGTCACTATAGATGAGGCGGGTCCTACGTTATCTGATACGGCGTATACGTCAAGAGGTCTGGAGCGCTCTTACCGTTCGTGGCTGGGGCTCCGCACCAGCGAGGCCCGCTCCCTGGCCATCACAGGACGCACGACGCCGACTCAACATAGGGCTGGAACCTTCCCCGTTGAGCCGGCGTCTTCTGCCGAGCCTGTGCCGCTAGGCGCGGCGTGCCAACGTGAACCACCTCTCCTTCCCGGCACCTGGACCTGGACCTGGACCTGGACCTGGACCTGGACCTGGACCTGACGCTTGCGGATCCCTGCTGACCTCTGTCCTCGCAACCTCCTTTCCTTGATGAGGTGAGCGGCTTCCGTGGTCCGAACTATTGGTCATGTCCAATACTATACGCTACCTCGATATATGTGTCAACCAATATTTGCGACTAAGGGCCCTCCGATTATTTAGTTGGGTGTGTCGGGGTGAGGGTGTAGTTCCATTCGCCGTGCCAGTCGTGTCTGGTGAGGGCGCCGCTGGTTTCGAGGGCTTTCATCTGCTGGTCGGGGATCTTGACGCCGGTGGCGTATTCATTGGTGTCGAGTTCGGCGTGGACGGTGAGTCCGCTGCGGGTGGTGGTGGCGGCGATCGATTCCACGATGACGTGGTGGCTGGTCAAGGGTCGGCCGCGCCAGTTCATCGAGATGTGGGAGAACAGCCGGTGTTCGATCTTGTTCCACTTCGACGTGCCGGGCGGGAGGTGGCAGACGGTGATGGCCAGCCCGGTCTGGTCGGCGAGGTTGGCGAGCTCGGTCTTCCAGAGCCGGGTGCGGTAGCCGTTGGAGCCACCGCCGTCGG
>CAVSDA010000012.1:0-248302 GCA_963726625.1 uncultured Actinomycetota bacterium | reverse complement strand
CGGGTGGGACCTGAAGCCCGGCCCCGATCAGCT
This sequence comes from uncultured Actinomycetota bacterium, assembly GCA_963726625.1. Taxonomy (GTDB): domain Bacteria; phylum Actinomycetota; class Actinomycetes; order Propionibacteriales; family Propionibacteriaceae; genus Microlunatus. The sequence continues at coordinate 248,269 of CAVSDA010000012.1, read as the reverse complement.
CGCCAAGCAGGTCGCGGCCTTGCCCCCGGCCCGGCCAAGGTCGTCGGCGACCGATGTCAGCCAGCCCCACGATCTCCGACGTCACCTTCGACTTCTAGCACAGCCACCGAGGACAACGTGAACGATCCTGCGTCGTAGTCGACGCAGGATCGTTCACGCTCTGTCTGACATCTAGTCTAGTTGCTGACCGACCAGCCGAACCGCTGCGCGAACGCGCCGGCGACCCAGGACCTGGGCGACACGCCGGAGGCGTCGGACAGGACGTAGACCGAGCCCCGGAGGGCGTACGGGCTGGAGATGGTCACGATGTTCTCGCGCTTCCCCGCCATCGACCCGATCGAGCGACCGAAGCGGTTGGCGGTCCCAACCGAACCGGCTGTTCCCGGGGCGTTCTCGGTGAGCGCCGGCAGGAACTCGACCGGCAGGTGCGGTGACCTGATCTGGATCGGCTGCACCGACCCGGCATCCACGATCGATCCGACGTCCTCGGTCGGCACGCCGACGTACAGCCTGTTCGACGAGGTGGCCAGGGCGAAGCCGAACCGGTCGCCGGCCTCGACCTTCCCCGGCGCGGTCGCGGTGTCCTGGTGGATCGCGGCCTTGGCGAGGAACTGTCCGTCGACATTGTTGAGCAACGTCACCGAACCGGCATCCGCCACCGCGCCGACATCCTCCGTCGGGGAACCGACCGCGAGCGTGCCCGGCGTGTGGGTGGTCCGCGGACTGAAGGCCACGCTGTAGCCGAACCCATCATTGTTCTCGGCTCCCCCGGGAACTCCGGGGGTGTCCTGGGTGATCAGGGTCGCCAACTTGGCGTTCTCCTGCACGACGGTGACCGATCCCGCCCCCGGGTGCCCGGACACCGTGTCTCCAGGTGCGCCGATGATCAGGCCGTGGTTGGCTCCGCCCGATCCCACCGGGTCCAGCAGGCCAACGCTCAGCGAGCTCCCGAACCGGTCGCCGCGCTGCGGCGTACCCGGCATCCGGCCGACGCCGAGCGGGCCAGGTTGCCCTTGGCGCAGTTCGCCGAGTCCGTACGCCGCGTCGTCGACCGCGAAGACATTGACCGCGCCGGCGTCGACCGCCCCGTCGGCGTCCTCGCCGGGCGCACCGACGACCAGCCGATGATGACCGTTGGCGTTCACGCCCATGATCGCGACGGTCCAGCCGAACTCGTCGCCGCCCTCGGGCACGCCGCCGGCGTAGGCCTGGGTGAGCGCCGAGACGTTCAGGTCCGGCGTGCCCTCCAGGTCGGGCAGGTCGCTGACCAGGTAGGCCAGCCCGGTGTCCGGGCCAGGGCCGAGATCTTCGCCGGGCGCGCCGATCAGCAGGTCAGCGCACTTATCGCTGTCGGCGGGCGCCAAGGCCACGTCGAAGCCGAAGTGGTCGCCGGCTTCCGGCGTGTCGCCGAAGGAGGCCTGGGTGATCACCTTCTGGCCGCCGCCGCCGATCCGGCCGTCGGCGGTGCCGAACAGCACCGTGACCGCACCGGCTTCGAACGTGTTGTCGACGATGGCGTACGGATCGCCGACCACGGCGTCGTCGTAGCCATCGCCGTTGAAGTCACTTGCGCCGGTGGTGTTGGTGCAGTTGGACACCGCAGCTGAGGCGGGCGTGACCTGGAACAGACAGGCCAGCGTGGCCAGCGAGGCCAGTCCGGCGATCGTGGGAGTGACGACAGGGCGTCGGTGGTGGTTCATGGTGGCTCTCCTTTGAGTCCGAGTTGGGCCGATCTACGCCCCCGTCCGCCGATCCGGTTGCACCCGATACGCAACCGCAACTGGGGCGTCCTGCGGCTCTCCTCCGTGTCGAAAACGTGATGCAACCGGATGGCCGGGCCACGGCGTAGACCCCCAGATCAGGAGGAGGTGCTGTGGCTGACCTAGCCATCGGGTGGGCGATTGAGCCACCATGGGCGGAGGCGAGTTCCAGGGGGCGAGGCATGGACGAGGCCGCCTTCGACGAGCTCTACGCCACCTCCTACCGGCGGCTGGTCGCGCAGATCTACACGATGTGCGGGAATCTGCAGGAGGCGCAGGACTGCGTCCAGGAGGCGTTCGTCAGCGCCTGGGACAAGCGCCGCACCCTGGATCCCGAACAGTTCCCGGAGGCCTGGGTGCGCACCGTCGCGTACCGGCTCGCGGTCAGCCGCTGGCGGCGGGCCCGGCGCGGACTGCGCCAGCCCGACCGCGCGTACGCGGCCTCGGTCTCTGATGATCGCGACGTGACCCGGGTGGCGCTGGTCCGGGCGCTGCAGCAGCTTCCGACCGAGCAGCGCCGGGCGATCGTGCTGCACCACCTCTGTGATCTCTCGGTGGCCGACGTCGCCTTGGAGACCAATGTGCCAACCGGAACGGTCAAGGCCAGGTTGACCCGGGGCCGCGCCGCCCTCGCCGTCCTGTTGGCCGATGAACGGACCGAGGAGAAGCGTCATGGCTGAGCACGATCCGTTCGACGAGCTGCGAGCGCTCGCCGATGATGCGGAGCAGCTGGTCGATCCTCCGGTGCCGGCGGCCGGGCTGCGCCAGCGGGGGGTCCAGCGCGGGCGGCGGCGGATGACGGCGACCCTGGTGGCGGCGTTCGTCGCGCTGGTGGTCAGCGGCGCCGGCGTCTATTCGGCGCTGCAGACCAACCCGCAGCAGCCCTCGCCGGCCCAGACGCCCGGGGTCACGGCGACCGAGACCCCCACGCCGAGTGCATCGGCGAGCGGGACCCCGACCCCGGAGATCCTGCCGACGCCCGAACCGAGCCTGAGCGGCAGCGCGACCTTCGTTCCGAACCCGCCGCCCGCCACCCGGACCTTCGTGCCAAGGCTGACGCCGAGTCCGACCCCAACGCCCACCGAGACGCCGACGACGGATCCGACCGCCACTCCCGGTGAGGGCGAGACGACGGATCCGACCGCCACTCCCGGTGAGGGCGAGACGACGCAACCCGAGGGCGAGCCGACCACGGAGCCCGTGCCGCCGACGGGGATCCCACCTAGCTAGGCGACGTCGACCGGTTGGCGCGCCATGCCCTCGCGGGCCAGATTCCGATCTCATCGGCGCCAGAAGGAATACCTTCACCACAACCAGTTGGACTCCCGCTGACCTCGACCCGCTTCGCGCTGGTACCAGGCGGCCGTCAGCCAGAGGCCCGGCCGCGTCCGGGTCGCCGACCGGAACTACGAGGTCCTCTTCGCCGAGGTGCCGGCAGGCGTTGCCGACGCGATCAACGACGTGACCCCAGGCTCGAAGCCAACGGCCCAAGCCGACGCGGGTGCAGCCCGAACACTTCCCGTGGCTGCCGCTCCTCAGCTATCAGGTCGGGTGCCCGCCGCTTGAATACGCTACGCCCGAACGAGATCGCAGGCTTACCGCCCGCGTAGCGCCACAGTGAGACCAGGCCGATCTTCTCGTCCCGGAAGCCGGGCAGCAGGGAGGCGTCCTCGACGCCTAGCTAGCCAGGTGTCAGCCGTGATCGAGCCATTTTCGAAACGAGATCTTCAGCCCAGTCCACCATCATGATCAGGTCGGGCCGAGCCTGCTCGGGTGTCTCTGGGATCAGGTTCCGGAATGCTTGATTTCCGGATTCCAGGTGGCCAGCGGTTGCTCGGCGGGTAGGACGTGCCGGTCTGCTGGGCATGGGCTCGCGACGATGCTCCGGGTCGAGCCACTGCGGTACAGCGATCCGGTGATCTCCGATCTTGTAGGAGTGGACTGCGATCAGGTCGAAAGACAACCCAGTGGTGACCGCCTCGAGAAAAGCCCATCAGGTCGATCAACTCTGGCGGGGCTTCGTCGAGGACCACCGCCGCACGGAACGACCCGGCGGCGAGGTGGGCATCGAGTGATGCCTCGAAGTCCGATTGGGTCAAGTCCTCCTGGGTGGACTTGCGGACTCGGTCGTAAAGGGAACGCCCGTCGAGGTGCTTACTCAGGATGCCCTGCTCGAGATCCTCTCTACTGACGCCATGAAGCGAGCCGCTAGGACAACGTCTGAGCCACCACAGCGCGGCGGGAGTCAGCGTTCTTCCTGAGCTTGACCTCGAAAATTACCGGTCGCCCATCCGGCTCGAACGCAATGACGTCCGCGTAGCCGCTGGCTGGTAGACCAACCTCACGCCCGATCACCGTCCACCCGTGGCGAACCACTCAGCAGGAGCAGTTCCGGGTGCTCATCACCATGTCATGCAGTGTCTGCTCGTTCTCGTAGCGTGCCGCCTGCTGCAGCGACCAGATACCGTGGTCTCGCCCAATCCAGATCACCGTCACACCGCCATTGTTGCGCCCGGACCGCCTGCGCCGTCAGCCCAGCGGGTCAATGTGGAACTCGGTCGAGTAGCTCGCCGTTGATGCTCGGCAGCCGCTCAATGATCACCAAAACTCGACCCGACGGAACAGCGCAGAGCTCGGAAAACGGCTTCCATGGTGTTGCAGATCGTTGTGTCCGCCACGCTCGTTCACCCAGACCTGTGCGGTGATCCGGCCGCGGGCCCGGATCACCGAACGACTCCCCGACAAACTCACTTTTGCGATCGCCGGCAGCAACCGGCGGGTCTCCGACGTGGCCGCCGAGTACGGGGTGTCATGGCTGGCCGGCGATCCTGGTCGCCCTCACCGAACACGTCACGAACGCCCGCACCGAGGGCTTCAATCGGATCATCAAGCAGGTCAAGAGAGCTGGCTGTGGCTACCACACATCATCAACTGTCAGCGCCGTATCCTGACCCACATCGCAGTCACCGAACGCAACGATCAGCCGCATGAGCAGGTCACACCCCGCTGAGAAACTCGTAGCGCCCCACGGTGACAATGTGAGACTCTGACGCTCATCGCTCCGCAACCCGATCTGTGAGCACATTTTGGAGGAGATGGACGTGTCTCTTGTCGCGAGCATCCGTTCGGATTTTCTGATCTGCCCACCGCTGGACTATCCGTTGCGGCTTGCCTTCAAGGAGGGAAGCTTTGGCGCTCCGCGGCTCATTGAACAGTCGGGCGGAGGTTGCTGCAGCGATCACTTCGCCTCGGTCACGCCCGACGGTTCCGCGGGTCGTCATCACCTTCACGAGGCGGTCGATCTTGCCTCGAGCGTCGGGTCGTGCGTGTATGCCGCATACTCGGGAACGGTTGTTGACAGGCGACCGGGCCAGCTGGTGATCGACCATCAGGGCACGGGCGAGGCGTACGCCAGCAAGTACCTTCACATCGCGCCTGGCCTGAACATCGGCGACCCGGTTCTCAAAGGGGAACCAATCGCGTCGGTGATACCCCACATGGCCGGGGATCACCTGCACTTCGAACTCTGGCATTGGATCACCCCGACCCCGCAGGGCGATCCCGACGCCGCGGCAGTCCCCATAGATCCCACGCGGCTGCTCTATTACTGGGAACAAGCGCTTGAGCTCGATTGGGCTGTCCTAGGAACTATCGATGCCGCCGCGAGTGCCGAGCTTGACTCCGAGACTCCGGGAGCCACCCTCGGCACCTCTTATGAGGCCGCCGGAATAGACCTGCCATCGCCGCCCGCAATCACCGCGTTGGCTCCCGGTTGCGTATGGCGAATCAGCGGAGCGGATGGTGTCGTCCAGCTGCTGCGCGCCGAGCGCGGCTCGATCACCGTGATCGACGAGGCCCGCGGCCATCAAACGATTGGCTTTAGCTCGATCGACCGTATCGGCATCACCCGACGATGGACATATCCGACTTTCCTCGTCGAAGCAGACGGAATCACATACGGCATCCCGTTGCATCAGGCACCTGATTCCGATCAGACTCTTGTCGAGCTGATCCACCGCGCGTTCGCCGATCGAAACCACGTCGAACTAGACATACGCCGATCGGCATTTTGGCGAATGGATGGTTCGCTGGACGAGATCGTGGGAGTGGTCACCGGAATACGTCTCGGCTGATGAGGCGGCGTCGCCGTCCCTGGTCGGCGCAACCACGACATGCGGGTCGCAGATTCGGCCGACCCGTGTCGACGGCGTCCGTCGGGACGGTCGAACGCTGACGTATGGCGCTGACCTGAGGTGCAAAGCTCGAGGCCGCGGGCGGATCCGGATCGGGCCTGGGGGCCAGCTCGGAAGCGAAGAGCTCCGCGACGCCCCTGCTCGAGCAGCTCCGTGGCGACCTCTTGTGCGTCGAGCGAGTCGAGGCGCTCCCGGACCTGTGGAACCGCGTCTGGACCGATCTCCACAACGACCGCGGAGCTGCTCGAGCGGAGGGAGCGCCAAGCCTTGCGAGCTGGCGGTCGTTGAAGCCCACGTCGCGCAGCTTGCTGGCGTGTGCACGTGAGCGGCCCGGGCTCAGCGAGCGCCAATGGCTCTGCGACTTCCCGACCGGGACCATTTGCTCGTCGCAGCACGCGACCACGATCGACGGGCGCCGGTACGGCTGCGGGAGGCCGACCTAGGGCGACATCCCCCGACGCTGCCTCGACCTCGACTCGGTCAGCTCCCCCAATCTCGTGTCGCCCGACCGACGCCGAACAGCCGGTCAGCCGTCGAGGCCGGCCTGGTAGGCGGCGATGTCCACCGCGGCCGGGTCGAGGTAATTGAGGTTGACTGCGCGGACCGCGTCCTCGAGGATGCCGGTGGCGAGGGTGACGGTGACCCGGTTGCGCTCACCGTGCTCGGCGTCCCAGGTGCCCTGGCCGCGGGGGTGCGTGGAGTGCGCGAGGTCACCCCAGGGCTGTCGCGGAACCGCTCCCACTGGCCGAGGAAGTAATCGCGGTTGTGGTAGCCGATCTCGGCGATCTGGGGGTGCATCACAGAGATCTCGGTGATGTGGGGCGCGTAGATGATCACCTCGCCGCCGTCGGCCACGATCGGCTCGAGCTTGTAGAAGCCTTTGGCGGCGGTCCAGACGTCCTCGTACTTGGTGGGCATGATCGACAGGACCCGCCGTACGGGGGCGTCGCGGTAGGTCACGTGTGTCTCGGCGGAGACGGCGGCGCAGGCCGCCATGCGTCCTACGGGTACCGATCATCTCGTAACTGGTGATCAGCGCACCGACCCAGTGGGAGAGGTCGATGAGTTCCTGCCCGGACACCCCTGGGAAGAAGTACTTGTTGCCGCCCGAGAAGCCGACCACCTCGTGGGGAAACACCGGTCCGACGACCATCGCGACGTCGGCCTCGGCCACGTGCCGGTTGATCCGCACCTCGACCGGCGTGCCCAAGGCGACGAGCACGGTCACCTGGCGCGCACGTCCGGCCAGCGCGTCCCTGGCCGCGCGCAGGAGCAGTGAGAGCGGGCAGAAGCTGGTGCCGGCGCGGGTCGCACTGGTGGTCATGGGCTCAGCCTCTCCCTTCGCCGATGTTGCGACAAGCACCGTTCATCACCTCGACTCCGAGCCGCAAGACCACCGTTGAGCGACCGCGGTCCGACGCCGCCTCGCCAACAGTCGTGCTCACCCGACCCTGTCGGCTGGGCGGAACACCTCGGCCACCCGGTCGTAGGCGGCGATCAGGTGGGGGACGCTGGCTCGCACAGCTGCGTAGGTCGCGACATCGTCGGCCGAGACCGGCACGACGAGCTCGGCGGAGTGGGGGCCGCGTACCGCAGCCAGGGCCTCGGTGAGGTCGGGCGCTCCGCCGAGGGCGTACCAGCCCAGAGCGGCTGCTCCGAGCGCGGTACCGCCTGCGTCGGCCTGGATGATGAACGGTCGCGCCAAGGTGGCGGCCATCACGGTCTGCCACAGTGCTGACCTGAACGGCCCACCGGTGGCGTGCACGGATCTGACCGGGGAGACGGTGTCGAGGGCGTCGACGATCGTGGAGATCTGCAGGCAGACGCCTTCGACGGCCGCGCGGATGAAGTGGCTTCGGGTGTGGAGGTGACGAACCCCGAGGAAGGCGCCCGGGATGTCGGGGTCCCACAGGGGCGCTCGCTCGCTCAGCACGTACGGCAGCATGACCAACCCCTCGCTGCCGGCAGGGATCCGGGCGGCCAGGGCGAGCAGTTCCTCATCGGCGTGGCCCTCCGCGACAATGTCGGGGGCGAAGGTCTCACCGGCCCACCGCACCGTGATGCCGCCGTTGCTGACGGCACCGCCGCTGACCCAGAGATCGTCGGTGAGCGCGTAGCAGAACAGCCGCCCAGCGGGGTCGAAGCGAGGCTCGCTGACCGCCATCCGGACAGCGCCGCTGGTCCCGAGCGACAGCCCGGCCACCCCCGGCTGAATGGCTCCGGTACCCAGGTTCCCGAGCGGCCCGTCGGCGGCTCCGACCGCGACCGGAAGGCCGGGCGGCAGCTCTGATCCGCGCGGCCGCCTTCGGCGTCAGGGCGAGCACGGTGGTGGTGGGCAACACGCGCGGCAGCTGGTCGCGCTGAATCCCGGCGAGCGCCAGCGCGGACTCATCCCAGTCCCGGGTGTGCACGCTCAGCAACCCGGTAGCGGATGCGCTGGACAGTTCGGTGACCAGCTCACCCGTGAGGTGGTGCAGGACGTAGTCCTTGAGGCCCACCCACCACCGCACGCGCCGGGTCAGCGCGGGCGCCTGCCGGGAGAACCAGATCAGTTTGACCAGCGGGCTCATCGGATGCACCGGGGTCCCGGTGAGCTGGAGGAGCTCCAGGGCTTGGCCTTGTCGTCGGAGCTCGCGCGCCTGCTCACCCGCCCGGGAGTCGGCCCAGGTCACCAGCGGGGTCAGCGGCCGCATCTGGGAGTCCAGGCCGATCAGGCCGTGCATCGCGGTGGAGATGGAGAGGGCCAGGATCCGTGCGCGGCCGAGCAGGCCGACACACTCAGCGACGGCGGCGTCGAGAGCCGCCAGCACCGCCGGTGGATCCTGGACCTGCCAACCCGGCTCGGGCTGCTCCAGCGGATACTCCCGCAGCGCTGTAGGCAGCGGACCTGGTCCGCCATGGACGTCGAACGCGGCCACCTTGACCGCGGTCGTGCCGACGTCGACGCCGATGATGACCTCCGCGGGTCCGCTCATCGCCGTTGGATGACCTTCGCCTGCGCCAGGACCGCGTCGACGAACGCGGCGTCGCCGCCCAGGCCCGGCTCCAGCACGTCCAGGACGGCCGGTACGGCGACCGCGCAGGTCACCGGAGTTGGCCGCCGCGAGCGCGGGCCCGGCCCCCGGGTCATTGACCGGGGCACCGAGGCCGCGCAGGTGCAGCACCCAGGCGGCGAGCGTGGTGGCGCCGCCGAGCGGCAGGCGCCCGGCGGCCCGCTCGGCCCGGACCGTGGGCAGGATGCGTACCGGAAGTTTGACCGAGCCGTCCGCGGCGATCCGGGCGAGCTGGTCACGCATCCGGGGGTTGGAGAAGCGAGCCAGGAGGGCCTGACGGTAGTCGGTGAGGGAGTCGCCGGGGAGTTCGAGGTGGCGACTCGCCTCGTCCCAGAGCAGCTCGACCTCCGCGCGGCACTCGGGGTCGGCGATGGCCTCATCGATCGTGGCGAACCCGCGGATGCTGGCCGCGTAGGCCAGGTGCGAGTGCGAGGCGTTCAGGAACCACAGCTTCCGCTGTTCGAAGGGGACCACGTCGTCGACGATGGTCACTCCGGCCTCCTCCCACCGCGGCCGGCCGGCCGGGAAGGCGCCCGAGATCACCCATTCGTGGAACGGCTCGGTCGCCACCGGGTCGGCGTCCACGTAGCCGCAGGCCTGTTCGACCAGCCGGCGGTCGTCGTCGGTGGCGGCCGGGGTGATCCGGTCGACCATGGACGTGGCGAAGTCGACGTTGTCCTCGATCCAACCGGGTAGCGACTTCGTCGACCAGGTCGGCGAGATCGTCGACCACCGTCCTGGTCACGGTCCCGTTCTCGGGCAGGTTGTCGCAGGACACGATGGTGATCGCTGCGGCACCCGCGGCGCGGCGGGCGAGCAGGCCGGCGACCAGTTTGGCCGGCAGGGAGACGACCGGGGCGCGCGGGTCAGACCGCAGGTGGGCGAGGTCGGCCACGATCACCTCCCGGTCCGCGTCCAGCCGCCGGTCGGCGCCGAGGACGTACCCCGCCTCGGTCACCGTGATGGTGACGATGGACACCTCGGGTCGGCTGAGGTAGTCCAGGAACTGGTCGTGCTCCGAAGCGGCGTGCACCGCGGACAGCGTGCCGATCAGCTCGAACGTGTCGCCGTCGCTGCTGCGGGTGATCAGCGTGTACAGCCCGTCCTGCGGGGCGAGAGCCTCAGCGGTGTCCGGGCGTCGGCCGGTGAAGGCGGCGATCCCCCACTCGGACGCGTCCGGACTGTGCGCGGTGTACCAGGCCTGGTGGGCGCGGTGGAAGTTGCCGACCCCGAGGTGCACGATCCGCACCGGAGCCGTCGGCGGCGTGTCCGGGTAGCGCACGAGACAGCCGTGGTAGGTCGAGGGCATACGGCGGAGCCATGGTGCCCATCCTGGCGAGGGGGGCCGTCGGTGACAACTGGTTGCCGGTTGTTGTCGAGCGCACCACGGCTTCAAGCGCCAAGGCGGCGTGGGTGGCTGGCGCGGCCTTCGGGTGGGGCCGAGGTGGCGACCCGAATTCAGGAGCGGCGCAGCAACCGGCTCAGCCAGCCCGCCCCTTCGGTGGGGGCGGCCGGGGCGTGGCCGGGGCAGCGCCGGGCGGCCGGGACGCCGGCAAGAACCCGGTCCACGTGCTGACCGCAGCCGGCCCAGGTGGTCAGGCCGCAGGTTCGGCAGACAACTGCTTGACACATCAGAACCTCAACTCCTCGACCGACACGGCGTCGGTGTGCAGCCCGGCCGCGGCTGCGCCGGTGACGGGATCGGTATAGGCGCCGTCGACCAGCACGGGACGACGGCTGGCGCGAGCCAGGATGGACGCGGCGACGGAGGCTCGGTAACCGGAGCCGCAGTAGACCCAGACCTCACCGGCCGGGACCTCGTCGATTCGAGCGGACAGCTCGTGAATGGGAATGTGAATGGAGTTGCGTACCCCGCCGGCCGCGCGCTCGTCGTCGCGGCGGGCATCGAGCACGACGGTGCCTTCATGGTCGTCGAGCTGAGCAGCCAGTCCGGCGAAGGCCGTCACCGGGTATGAGCCCAACTCCTGACCCGGGACCAGCTCGTCCGGGTGTCCGACTGCCGCGCCGGCGAGGCGGTCGATGCCGATCCGGACCAGCTCCCGGCGGGCGTCTGCTACCTGCTGCGCGGACTCCCCGATGAGGGTCAGCGGGGCACCCCAGTCGTAAAGCCAGCCCAGATAAGTCAGAAAGTTGTCGCTCAGCTCGAAGTTGAGCGCGCCCGGCAGGTGTCCAGCGGCGAAGGCGGTACGAGCCCGCAGGTCGACCACCCACTCACCGGCGGCAAGCCGGGTGGCGAGTTCCTCGGCGTCAACCACACGCGGCGCGGAAAGGTCCACCGGGTCGGGACCGGCGGCGTTGATCGGCCCCATGTAGGCGTAGTACGCCGGATACGCGCCGAGGCCCGCAATGAGCTGGTCCACGAAGGCCTGCTCGTCCTGGGTGAGCGCGGGGTTGACCCCGGTCTGCTCACCGACCGTGGAGGAGTGCCCGCTGGTGGGGGTTGCGGCACAAAAGCTGCCGAAGCCGTGGCTGGGGAACACCGCGGTGCCTGCCGGCAGCTGGTCGGCCAGGCGCCGTACCGAATGGAACTGGGCGTGGGTGAGGGCCTCGGTGTGCTCGGCGCCGAGCAGATCGGTACGCCCGGTCGAGCCGTAGAGCATCGAGCCGCCGGTGAAGACCGCCTGCACACCGCCGCCGGCATCGGCCAAGACGTAGGAGACGTGGTGGTGGGTGTGCCCTGGAGTGTGCAGCACCTGCAGGCGCATCGGGCCGGCCACCAGTACGTCACCGTCGGAGGCAGGAACCCGGTCGTAGGACACGCTGTCCCCGGCCGGGACGACGTAGGCTGCGCCGGTTACCCGGGCCAGCTCGAGCCCGCCGGTGATGTAGTCGTTGTGCACGTGGGTCTCCAGCACGTGGCTGATCGTCGCGCCGCGCTTCGCAGCCAACGCCTGCACCCTGTCGATGTCGCGCTGAGGGTCGATGACCACGCCCACCCCGGCCGCGCTGACCAGATAGCTGCGGTCCCCGAGGCTCGTCGTCTCGATGATGTCGACCTGCATGGGTTGCTGCTGACGACGCTCGGAGACAAGCCCCGGTGAGGGTGGGTCGACCCGAATGGCGGTCTCGGCGGCGACCTCGGTCGGCGTCCATTGGGCGATCAATGTCATGGGTTCTCTTTCGAGTCGGTGCAGGAGGTGGTCAGGCGAGCGCGAGCAACAGGCGCTCGAGTTCGCGGAGGTCAACCTCGCGGGTGTCCTCCTGGGAGTTGAGCGAGCAGTACCGCATGCCCGTGCTCACGACGGCGAAGCTCGCCTTGTTGAGCGCTTTCGAGGCCGCCGCCAGCTGGGTAAGGACGGCGGCACAGTCGCGCCCGTCCTCGATCATCCGCACGATGCCGCCGACCTGGCCCTGGATCCGGTTCAGGCGTTTCACGACGTCGGCGAGTTCGTCGCGAGGGATGTCCATGCGCACCAGTCTAGATACCCCCGGGGGTATATGCAAACGCCCCGATCTCCGCCCAGAACCGTATCGTCCGCCGCGTGCAGGGTGATCACGTCGCTGCGTCGGGCGAGCTCGTCCAGATCCCCCCGCTCGATCCCGAGCCGGTTCAACTCCTCCTGCGGCACCCAGGGTCATGGCCCACCAGGGTGCTGCCGAAGCCGCTCAGCCGCGTCGGTCAGCTCACCGACCAGATCGAGGTCACCGGAGGAGAGGAGGACCGGCTGGTCACCAGGACGACCGCGGGTGGCGGGCCTCACGGAAGACTCACCGGTGTCACCACCGCGCAGATCGGTGTCGACCTACCCCGGCCACCGCCCTACCGGCCACCGCCCTTCCGGCGACCGCTCGCCCGGTCACCGCTCGACACCATCTGTCTAGAAGATGCTGTTCGGGTCGTAGTACTTGTCGATGTTGTCGCAGTTGATGCCGACGGCTTCGGTGAACGACTCCTTGGGGTAGTCGCTCGGTTTCTTCTGCCCGGTGGCCACCTCGACGGAGATCTTCAGCGCCTCCTCCGCGGCGAGCGACGGCGAGTTGAGCCCGGTCGAGATGTAGCGCCCGTCGCAGCCGCCTTCCTTGATCAGCGCGAGCGCCTCCTTCTGTCCGTCGGCGGACGCGGCGATGTAGACGTCCTTGTACTGCTCCTTGCCGTTGACCACGTTGTAGGCACCCAGAGCCATCGAGTCGTTCAGCCCGATGATCAGATCGATGTCGGGGTTGCCGGCCAGCATGTTCTCCGCGGCCACCTGGCCCTTGTCCTGGGCGTAGTCCCCTGCCTGCTCAGCTTTGATCTCGAAGGGCAGGCCACCCTCCTTGAGTCCGTCGAGGAAGCCCTGACGGCGGTTGGGCCCGACGAACTCATCGGTGGCCGGACCGGTGAGGACCACCATGGTGATGCTGGTCTTACCCATGTCGAGGAACCGCTTGGCGGTGAGCTTGCCCGACTCCCGGCCGATGGTCAGGTTGTCGGACTGGACGCTCGTCATCCCCGTGCCCGGCACACTCGTGTCGATGTAGGTCACCGGGATCTTGGAGGCGATCTGGGTCATCATCTGCTTCTGACCCTTGACGCTGGTCGCGTTGACCACCAGCACGTCCGCGCCCTGCGCCATCATCGCCTGCATCTGGTTCATCTGGATGACCGGATCCTTGTTGGCGGCCTGGAACAGCAGCGTGAACCCCTGCTCCTTGGCGATCTGCTCGGCCCGCACCTGCATGGCCGCGAAGTACGGGGCCTGCAGCTGCTGCTGAGCGAATCCGACCACGACCTGCGAGACGTCGGACTTGACGCCGTTGGCCGGTCCCTGCGCGGGCACCTCGGACGGGTAGATCTGTCCGCACGCACTCAGCGTCACCAGTGCCGTGGCGGCGGCGCCGGCGGCGACCGCCCTCTTGCGTCGATTGCTTGTTCTCATCAGCTTCTCCATCACGCTCGCACCGGCTCTACTTGGCCGCTGGCTCGGTCGAGGTGACCTTCCGGCGGCGGGCGAACTGCACCGTGGCCAGGGTCACCGCGACCAGGATCAGCGCTCCGCGGAAGGCGTCCTGCAAGAAGGTGGAGACGTTCAGCAGCGAGAGCAGGTTGGCGATCACGGCGAAGATGATCGTGCCGACGACCGCCCCGAAGACCTTGCCGAACCCGCCGGAGAGCCGGGCCCCGCCGATGACGACTGCGGCGATGGCCTCCAGCTCCAGCAGGTTGCCGGCGGTCGACGTGCCGCTGGCGAACCGGGCGAGGAACATCCAACCGCCCAGGCCGACCAGCAGCCCGGCCAGGATGTAGACCGACCACAACGTGGCGGCGACCGGAATGCCCGAGCTGCGCGCGGCTTCCTTGTTCGAACCGATGGCGTAGACCCGGCGCCCCCACACGGTGCGGTAGAGGAGGAAGGCGATCAGCGCCACCATCGCGATCCAGATGATCGCCAGCACCGGGATGCCGATGAACGTCGCCTGACCCAAGGCGGCGAAGGACGCCGACGCCTGCGGGGTTGATCGGGATGCCGTTGCCGTAGGCGTAGACCAGGCCGCGGGCCAGCGCCAGCATGCCCAAGGTCACGATGAACGGCTCCAGACCGCGGAAGGCCACCAGCCAGCCGTTCACCGCGCCGACGAGGCCGCCGATCACGATGGCCACGACGAGCGCGAGCAGAACCGATGGACCACCGAAGAGACCGGCGGACACGACCGCGGCCAGACCCAACGCGGACCCGACACTGATGTCGATGCCACCGGTCAGCACCACGATCAGCTCGGCCAGCACGACGACGCCGATGATGGACATCTGCAGCAGCAGGTTGGTGAGGTTGGTTCCCCCCCAGAAGATCGACCCTCTGGTGATGGTGGCCACCAGCAGCAGGGCCACCAGGATGTAGAGGGCGTACTGCCCTTTGGCCCAGTGGGCGATGGACTGGCCCCTGGTGAAGTCCTCCTCCTCGTGGTGGTGCACGGGAGGCTGCGTGGTGGTCGCGCTCATGGGAGGAGCTCCTTCGCTCGTCTGTGCAGGGAAATGGGTCGGTCAGTCTTCATGGGAGAGGGCGGTCCGGATCAGGTCGTCGGTGTCGGCGTGTTCGGGGTCGAACTCCTCGACGATCTGGCCGTTGCGCATGACCAGGATGCGGTGGCAGAGCGACAGCAGTTCCTCAGCCTCGCTGGACACCACCAGCGCTCCCTTGCCGCGGGCGGCGACGCTGTGGATGATCTCGTAGATGTTGGCGCGAGCGCCCACATCGATGCCCTTGGTCGGCTCGTCCAGGACGACGAAATCCGGGTCGGTCTCCATCCACTTCGCGACCACGACCTTCTGCTGGTTGCCGCCGCTGAGGGTGCGGGTGTAGGTCCTGGTGCCGCCCTTCACCTGGTACTCATCGATCAGTTCTCGAACGCGCTGCTTTTCCACGGCCGTCTTGACCACGCCGCCGGTCGCCATCTTCGGCAGGACCACCAGGCTCATGTTCTCGCCGTTGTCGAAGTCCTTGACGAAACCCTCCAGGCGGCGATCCTCGGTCAGGTAGGCGATACCCTTCGCGACCCCGGATCCCGGAGTGGGCAGGCTGACCTCCTGGCCCCGGAGCTTGATCGAGCCGCTGACGGCGGGACGCTGACCGGTGATGGTGCGGGCCACTGAGGATCGGCCGCTGCCGACCAGCCCGTAGAGGCCGACGATCTCACCCGGATGGACGTCGAAGGAGACACCGCGGGCAGTGCCACCGTAGAGGTCGCGAACCGACATCACCGGAACCTGATTCGGATCGGATTTGAGCGGCACCGGGCGGGCCAGCGCCTTGAGGGCCTGGCCGATCATCAACGCGGTGATCTCGTCCGGGTTGCTGTCGGCTGCGTTCAGCGTCTTGACCAGCTTGCCGTTGCGGAGGACGGCAATCCGGTCGCACATGGCGAAGACCTCGTTGAGCCGGTGGCTGACGAAGATGATCGACGTACCGGCGGCCTTCTCCCGGGCGACGAGGTCGAGGATGTCGTTGAAGTGTTCCTCGCTGGTGGAGGCTGTCGTCTCGTCCAGGATCATGATCTTGTGCGTGGTCACCGCCGCCCGGCTCAGCGAGAGCATCTGGCGCTGCCCGGGGCCGAGGTCGCGGGCGAACTGGCGAGGCGAGAGGTGGCCGAGACCGACGCCCCGCAGGACCTTGCGCGTCTCGGCACTGTTGGTGTCGACCTTCTGCGCCCAGGGGCGGATGTCCTTGCCCTCGCGCAGCTTGTAGAGCCAGACGTTCTCACCGACGGTGAAGTCGTCGATGATGAGTGGTTCCTGGTGCATCATCAGCACCCCCGCCTGCTCGGCCTCAGCGGCGTTGCGCACGGGATGGGGGTAGCCGGTGATCGTGATCTCTCCGTCGGTCAGCGTCTCCACCCCGGCCAACAACTTGGCGAAGGTCGACTTTCCGGCCCCGTTCGCACCGCAGACGCCCAGCACACTGCCGGCGTACCCTTCGAGATCGACACCGTCGAGAGCCTTGACTCCGGGATAGTGCTTCTTCACCCCGACCGCCTTGAACGCCAACTCTCCTGGCGGCAGTTGGTGTGCTTGCTCCTCTACTTCTTCTCGGGTCACCATGGCGCCTGCCTCCTTGTACTTGAGCCGTTGTGGTCGAGGACCGTCGCGAGAGGAAGCGGGACGCGCCCCGCTCTGACGGGATGGTCGCAGACCGCCCGCTGATCCGGCGCTGACCGGGGCCTGCCAGTGAGCACTATCACTGGCTGCCGCAGCGCACCACAGCGCCGTCCGGGCCGATCACGATCGGCCCGTGCTCGCGCAGCGGGATGCAGGTGCCGTAGCAATCTCCCTCGAATGACTGACAGCGGAAAGAAACCTCGTCTGCTTCCATTCCTACCAGGATCGCCCGGCGCCCCGGACCCCGGTCGCCCTTCGCTCCGCTGTTTCGCGAGATTCAGGCAGGAGTTCCGCGAGCTTCCACCATGCTCCACGACCGCTGATCCGTCAGGCCCGCTCGAGCCGATCCACGGACTCGTGCATGATCGGTGCGAGCGCGCTCATCAGGGCGAGGTAGTCCTGGTAGGTCTGGCGGTAGATGTCGTGCCGGGCGGCGTCGTGGCGCAGAGTCGTGGTCTGCGGCGCGTACAAGGAAGCACCTTCGTCGAGATCGCGGACCAGGCCCGCGCCGGTCGCCCCGATCACCGCGCCTGCGCGCAGCGTCAGGTTGTCGCCGACGACGATCTCGACCTCGCGGCCCAGAACGTCGACCGTGACCTGCTGCCACAGGGCGTTGTTGACGATCCCGCCCGAGAAGACCAGGCGATCGCAGGCCACCCCGGCGCGCTCGAACGAGTCGATGACGCCCTTGGTGCCGCACGCGACGGATTCCACGGCCGACCGGTACAGCTCCTCGCGCGTCGTGCCCAGAGTCAGTCCGACCACCGCTCCGCGTAGCCGAGCGTCGCGGTACGGGGTGCGATTGCCCATGAAGGTGTCGAGACAGCGCAATCCGTGGGCCCCGGGCTCGACGGCCATCGCACCGGCGATCAGCGACGCCAGATCGTCACGGGAGACGCCCATGATGGTCTCCCCCGCCCACTTGAGCACCGAACCGCTGGTGATCTGACCACCCTCGACGAGCCATTTCGACGGTCGCAGCGCCTGCGGGTACGGGCCCCACACCTCCGTCGTCAGGACGGGTGCGTCCATCTCGGCGACGATGGCCGAGGACGTGCCCGAGACGAGCGAGACGACTCCGTCCATGGACGCACCGCAGGCGAGCAGCGACACGTGGGCGTCGATGCCTCCCACCGCGACCGGGGCGGTCCTGGCGAGGCCGAGTTCCGCGGTGACCGCTGAGGTGAGGTCGCCCGCGACGGAGCCGACGGGCAGGATCTGGTCGGGCAGCTTCGAGACCAGGTCGCCGATGCCGAGGGCGTCGTAGAACTCCACCGGGAAGCGCCGCCGGATCGTGTCGTAGTTGTACTTGCACACCGCGTTCATCTGGGAGCCCACCCAGCGGCCGGTCAGCCGGAACGTGAGGTAGTCGATCGCTTCGACGATGCGCGCGGACCCCTCGTACACCGCCGGCTCGTTCTCCTTGAGCCAGAGCGCCTTCGGCAGCAGCCACTCGGCCGCGTCGGAGCCACCGCTCCAGGCCAGGATCGGGTGGGCAGCGGCGAACTGCGCCGTACGTTCGGCCTGTGGCGAGGCTCGCGAGTCCATCCAGAGCAAGGCTGGGCGGAGCGGCCGTCCGGCGTCGTCGAGGATAGCGACGGTGGACGCGGTGGTTGCCGAAGCGACCGCTACCACCGCTCCGGCAGATCGGCAGGCCGGCGTCGCGAGCAGTGTCCGGGCCGCGTCGACGAACGCCATCCACCACGTCTCGGGGTCCTGTTCCGCCCAGCCGGGCCGAGGAAACGTCGTGCGGTACGGGCGGTGCACCGAACCGAGCGACACGCCCTCCTCGGTGAACGCGCCGACCCGGGCACCTTCGGTGCCGAGATCGATGCTGAGGAGAATCCCCATCCTCAGCCCTGGTTCGGCAGGAAGATCACTTTGGAGGTGAACTCGGAGCGGTCGCCGAGCATGACCATCGTCGCCGGGAGCTCCGACAACGGCAGTTCGTGGGTGATCATGAACTCCCACTTCAGTTCGCCACTCGCGAGCTTGTCGGCGGCGGTCCGCCATTCCTCGCCCGGGAACGGCGCCGAGAAGGAGTTCCACGAGCCGTGCAGGGTCACCTCCAACCGCATGAACTGGTTGAAGGTGTCCTTGGACAGCGTCACGGGAGCGTGCGGGATGCCGACGAACACCGCGTGGCCCTGGGGGCCGGTGAGGTGAGCTGCCAGGTCAGCGGTCGCCGGGACGCCGGCGGACTCCAGCACGATGTCGAAGCCGCGCCCGGCGAGCGCCTTGGCCTCCTCCTCGGTCTGCACCGCGGCCGTGGCACCCGCTTCGCGCGCCATCGCCGACTTCGCGGCACTCAGATCGATCGTGACAATCTGACTCGCCCCGGCCAACCTCGCCCACTGGACGGCGAACAGTCCGATCGGACCGGCGCCGACGATCAGGACCCGGTGCCCGGAGCGCAGCCCGGTCTTCCACAGCGCGTGGAGTGCGATGGCGGCCGGGTCCAGCATGGCGGCCGCCCGGGGATCGATGCCCGCGGGCATCTTCAGCAGGTTGCCGACCGGTGACACGACGTACTGCGCGTAGGCGCCGTTGCTCCGGCTGCCGAAGTAGTCATAGTCCTCGCACAGGCCGAATTCGCCCTTCAGGCAGAAGTCGCAGCGGTAGCAGGGAATGAGCGGAGGCACCGACACCAGATCGCCACGTGCGAAGCCGGTCACGCCCTCACCCAGCTGTTCCACGTAGCCCGAGAACTCGTGACCACAGATGATCGGCATCACGTAGCCGCCGTTGCGCAGCATCCGCGGAATGTCGGAGCCGCAGACGCCGCAGGCCGCCACCTTCAGCAGCACTTCGGCGGGACCGGGGACTGCGACGGGAACCTCCTCCACCCGGAGGTCACCCGGGGCGTACATCACCGCTGCAGTCATCGTCTCCGGGACCATGGGCTCTGTCTCCAATCCGAGGAAGGGATGCACTCGGCGACCGATCCGGGCCAGGGTCGCCTGTGCCGTCCATCCTCACACCCGCCCCTGGGCGCCCTGAAGTCCGGTCCTCGCCAACAGCTCGGCACCTGGCCGAGACGACCTGCATCGAGCCCTCCAGACTCGCAAACGGCTCAGTTTTTCAACAGTCGAGTGGACCGACCGGAAAGTCGCGCACCAGTGAGGCTGTTTACCACGTAAAGTAGTTGCATGCTCAACGAGACCACGCAGGATGCGACCTCGCGCGACCGCGCCATGACGGCGCTGCGTGCGCTGCTGCAGGCGGGCGACGCCTACCGGCAGAATGTGGCCGGCTACTTCTCCCTGGGCTGGACCGAGATCCAGGCGGTCGGGCACCTGTTGGGCGCCGACGACCTGGGCCAGACCGAGCTGGCGCACCGGCTGGGCATCACCACCGGCGCGGCCACTGCGCTGGTCGACCGGCTGGAGAAGGCGAACATCGCGGCCCGCCACCCTCACCCGCAGGATCGTCGGCGGAGCATCATCCGGCTGACCGATCGCGGCTACCGGGTTGTCGAGGTCAGCCGGAACTGGACCCAGCACGCCTTCGACGGGGTGGACCCGGCAGCCATGGAGGATCTGGCCGAGACGCTGACCTCCATGGCGACCAACCTCAACCAGCAGAGCAACGGCGTCCACGCGCTGCTCGACTCGGTCGAGCGCGCAGTAGCCGCAGTCGCTCCTGCTGAGGCGATCAGCCGGGCCAGTCGGCCAGGGTCACCTCGCCGCCGCGTACGGTGACGGTCAACTCGACCGGTCCTGCCGGGCGCTGATACAGGTCGTAGCTGCCTGCTGTCAGTTCCGGGAACACCAGCGAGTGGACGATTCCGCTCGGCGCCGGGCGGGCGACCACAGCCACGTGCAGCCGATGTCCGGGCTGCGCGTGCGCGTGATCAGGCGCCTCGTGATCGTGTTCGTGGTGATCAGGCGCCTCGTGGGACGCGTGCGTGGTCGTACGGGTGCTCGTGGCCCGCGGGTCCGATCTCCACCTCGACGCCGTCCAGTTCCGCCGGCATGGTCACCATCAACGCACCGACGTCACCGCCGATGTCCAGCAGCACCGAGCCCTGGCCCGCGTACGGGTTCTCTGCGCTCATCTGTCCTCCTCCGCTCATCGTAGAAGGGCGAGGCCGCTCCGGGGTGGCACTGTCACCCGGAGCGGCCTCGCCCGCGAAACCTACGGCTTCGGCGTACCGGGGATCGACTGGTAGCCGCCCGCCGGGTCACCGAGGTAGGGGAAGGTGTCGAGGAACGGCGCGTTCGTGTTGGACGTGCCGTCCTTGATCCCGTCAGACAGGCTGGCTGCCCCGTCCGGGGTGTACGACGGGTCGACCAGCGGGATGGTCCCGCCGGCCACGGCCCGAAGCTCCACGGTCACCACGTCGTCGAACACCCGGCGGCCGTTCGGGAAGCCGGCGGCGTCGCCACCGACGAGTCCCAGCGGGTTGGGGTTGGACGACGGCGGCACGGCCACGTTCAGCCGGACCAGGTCAGCCTGGGTGG
Source organism: uncultured Actinomycetota bacterium (assembly GCA_963726625.1). Classification (GTDB taxonomy): domain Bacteria; phylum Actinomycetota; class Actinomycetes; order Propionibacteriales; family Propionibacteriaceae; genus Microlunatus. Next base: position 227,206 of record CAVSDA010000012.1, on the reverse strand, counting down.
AGCCGGTGTAGTTCTGGAAGCCGGGCACCACTCCGGCCGGGATACCGGTCAGCAGGATGGCCAGCAGATCCGCGCGCGGCTTGGTGTAGCCGGCGAGCTTGGGGAACACACCGGGGTACAGCACGGGCAGCAGCCCGGCCAGCTCCGGCTTCGACACGTACTTGGCGTAGTGGTGGTCCTCCCACGGCTTGTCGGCGTTCCAGCGGTCCTTGGCGGCCATCGGCACGATGACCTCGTTGAACAGCGGGTTGCCCAGGCGGGACACCTGCCGATAGCGACCGGCCGAGTGGGTCTTGCCGGTCTCGCTGTTGAAGATGCGGACCCGGCGCCGGCTGGCGGTCGCCCAGACCCCGATCACAGACTTGGCGTCCATGACGTCGGTCGGGCGCTTGTGGTTCCGGGTGAGGTCGGAGATGGGAACCTGGATCGCGATGGTGTGCACGTTCAGGCCCTGGGTGCCGTTGACGCCCGCAGCAGCCACGGTGGGCAGCAGGTGGGCGGCCTGGAACGGGCGGAGCACACCGAGATCGAAGATGCTGCCCAGATCGACGTTGAACCCATCGGCGCGCTGACCGGCGAACACCTTCCGGCCGCCCTTGAGGTGGTGCACCGCGGCATCGGTGAACAGGTCGCCGTAACTCTTGCCCGTGCCCACCTTGCCGGTGCTGCGGACGCCGACGTTGACCGGAGGCACGCGCAGGTCCTTGGCCAGAACCTCCGACTTGCGGTCGCGCTCGGAACGGGTGACCGAGTAGTACTGCGGGCGGTTCCAGGCGGGATCGTTGATCTTGGTGATCGGGCCGGTGTTGTAGAGGAAGGTGTTGTTGTTGCGGATCTTGGTCTTGAAGCGGAACTGGTAGACCACGTCGGTGCGCGCGTTGCCGCGGTTGCTGATGTGGATCTCGTAGAGCACGTCGTCGCCGAACTCGTAGAAGTTCGGGCCGCCCTGCGGGTTCTGGAAGGGGATGAAGTTCGCGATCAGGGTGACGGTGTCGGGCTTGTCCGGTGAGACGAAGGCGTAGACGTCGGTGTTGTCGGCAACCGGATCCTTGGAGATCTCCGGTGCTTCGCGGTGGGATGACATGGCTCAGGCCTCCGAGCGGGCGATGTGGGCGATGCGCTGGGCGAGTGCGTGGTCGGTGACGCTGAACTCGCGGTCGCCATGCATGATCGAGAGCTGGCCTGAGGCCAGGTCGTCGACGGAGACGATCATGGGGCTGTCATCGAGCAGGGCGTCGACGCCGTGCTCGCTGTCCAGATCCTGCCCCGGGGCCTCGGCCGCCGCGGCGAGTGACGCGGGCACGATCGTCGCGGCACCGACTGCGACGGCACCTGCTCCGCTGACGGCGAGGAACTGTCGCCGGGATGGTTGGGTCATCCATACCTCCTTGTACGTGGGTGGTCGTTCTGCTTCCTTATCGTTGCCACCGGTGCCACCGGATTGGGTTGGACCGCCGCTCCGCCCAGGTGCGACCTCATCGCAGAACTAGGCTGCCGTGCATGAGCCCGTGGGCAGGCCACCTACTCCTGGCCGTGGCCGTGCTGGTGGGCTCGGCCATCCCGTTCGTGCCCACCGGGGAGATGGTGAGCGGCGCGACCGCGTACGCGACCCACTCGGAGCTGAACGACCTCGCGATCTTCGCGATCACGTGGATCTGCTCCAGCGCCGGGGACCTGCTGATGCTGCTGGAGGCGCGACTCGGCGCGCGCTGGCTGCAGCCCTGGCTCGCGCGCCGCCGTTTCGCCGTACGGGTCGAGCAGGCCGAGGCGGCGGTCCACCGGAACGCCCTGAGCGCCATCGTGACCGGCCGCCTGATCCCGGGCGGACGGACCCCGGTCATCCTGGCGCTCGGGCTCAGCCGCTTCCCGCTACGACGCTTCGTTGCCTACGACCTGCTGGCCTGCGCCTTGTGGGCCGGCATCTATGCGACGTTGGGCGCGATCGGCGGGAGGGTGGCGCATCATCCGGTGTGGGCGATGGTGATCGCGATCGCATTCGCCGTCAGCGTGGGGACGCTCGTGCAGCAGCTACGCAGATTCTGGGCCTGGCGACGCGCGCGCAACGTCGGGGTGTAGAGACAGATCTGGCGCAGTCGCTGCGTTGCGACTGCGCCAGACCAGGTCAAGCGATGAGCGTTGCTACTTGACGCCGCCCGCGGTGAGGCCGGCGACGATGCGGCGTTGGAAGATCAGCACCGCTATCAGCAGCGGAACCGTCACGATCACACCGGCGGCCATGATGGAGCCGTACGGGGTGTCGAAGCCGGTCGTGCCGGTGAACTTGCTGATCGCCACAGTCGCCGTCTGACGGTCCGCGTTGGTCAGGAAGGTCAGCGCCACCAGGTATTCGTTCCACGATCCGATGAACACGATGATCGCGGTGGTGAACACCCCCGGTGCCGCCAGCGGAAGGATGACCTTGCGGAACGCGACAGCCGGAGTGCAGCCGTCGACCATGGCTGCCTGCTCCAACTCGATCGGCATCTGCTTGAAGAACGCCGTCAGGTTCCACACGGCCAAGGGCAAGCCGAAGCTCAGCCCGGGCACGATCACGGCCTGATAGGTGTTGATCCAGTTCGGGAACCATTCGAATGGCGCCGTCGAGGAGAACATCTTCAGCAGCGGTGGGATGAGGATGATCAGCGGGAACATCGAGCAGGCCATGATCACCCACAGGACCAGCCCCTTGCCGCGGAACGCCAGCCGGGCCAGCGCATACGCCGCCACGATGCCGAACAGCAGGGTGAGCAGGGTGGTCGTACCGGACACGATCAAGGAGTTGATCAACGACCGGCCGAAGGAGTTGCCCGGTGGCGAAGACGCCCTTGAAGTTCTCCACTGACGCGGGGCTGGGTATGAGCTCGGTGCTCCGGCCCTCGCTCGGAAGCCGCAGCGAGGAGACGATCATCCAGTAGAACGGGATGATGCAGTAGAGCACGATCAGACCCATGCCCACGTACGAGGCGATCATCCCCACCAGAGCCTTGGAACTCCTCTTGGGATGCGACAGCTGGGCGACCTCGGCCTGGCTCAGATGCGACTCAGTCGTCGGAGTAGTTGCCGTGGACATCAGTGAGCACCTCCCATCATCTCAAGGCCCGGAACCGCCGACGTCTTGGCGTCAACGTCGTCGCCACCCTTCTTCTTCTTCTTCTTCTTCGGCACGCCGCTATCACCGATGACGTCGGCCCCGAGGATCTTCACGAACAGGAAGGCGACCAGGAGGACGTAGACGAACAGCACGATGGCGTACGCCGCAGCCGGACCGTAGCGGGTCTGCGTCGCCTCTTGGTAGGCAAAGATGGACAGCGTCTCCACCCGGTACTTGCCGGCCCCGATCATGCCGTACGGCAGGTCGAACATCCGCAAGGTGTCGAGCGTCCGGAACAGGACCGCGACCACCAAGGTCGGCTTGACCATCGGCAGGGTGATCCTGGTGAACTGCTGCCACGCCGTCGCCCCGTCCACCTTGGCGGCTTCGTAGACCTCGGCCGGGATGGTCTGCAGACCCGCGAGGGTCAGCAGCCCGATGAACGGCGCTGTCTTCCAGACGTCGGCGATCACGATCGCCCAGAACGAGGCTCCCGAGTCGGCGAGCCAGAGGATCTGCTGACCGACGATCCGGTTCATGATGCCGGCCTCGTCGAAGATCAGCTTCCACATCAGGGCCGAGACGATGGTCGGGATGGCCCAGGGGACCAAGATGCCCGCCCGCACGATGCCGCGACCCTTGAACGCCTTGGACATGATGATCGCCATCATGACGCCGAGCACGGTTTCCAGGATCACGCAGATGATGGTCAGGAACGTCGTGTTGAGGAAGGCGTTCCAGAAGCGGTCCATCGAACCGTAGCTTCCGGTGACATCGTTCAGACCCGCGAAGATGTCAGTGAAGTTCTTCAGGCCGGTGAAGGACTCTCCACCCTGAACGAGTCCAGTCTCTGGGTTGACCCCGGAGTTGGAGGTGAAGAGGGACTCGCGAATCGACATGAGGACCGGGATGCCGGCCACCACGATGATCACGAGCAGGGTCGGTGCCAGCAGGATCCAGGCCAGTTGCGCCTGCCCGTCGCTGAGCGCGCTCTTCTTGTGCTTGTGGCCGTCTCCCGCGACAGTCGGAGACTTTGATACAGCAGTGGCTGTCGCCATTGCTCCTTACCTCCTTTTCATGCACCGAATTCCGGCGCGGCCACGAGGACCGCGCCGGAGTCGGCACATTGCGATTGGGGTCAACGGCTCACTTGATCAGGGTCTGCAACTTCGTCTGCAGGTCCGCCAGCGCTGCTGCGGGCTCTGCCTGACCCTGGAGGACGCCGTAGGCGGCGTCTTGGATGGCCAGCGTGACGTCACCGTACTCGACGGCCTTGGGACGCGGCTTGGCGTTCTTGATCGACTCGAGCTGCTTCGGCATGTACGGGAACTGCTTGATCACGTCCGGGTCGGAGTAGATGCTCTCCCGAGTCGCCGAGGCCGAGGTCTTGAGGACGTTGGCCTTCATGACGTCCGGCTGGGCGCGGTACTTGATGAAGTCCGCCGCGGTGCCCTTGTTCTCGGCATTGGTCGCGATCGCCATGTTGTGACCGCCCAGGCTGGAGACACCCGGTCCGGAGATACCCGGCAGGGCCGCCACGTCGTACTTGCCGACGATCTTGGACGAGCCGTCGGTCTTGGCGGCGAGGTTGTACACGTAGCCCCAGTTGCGGTGGAAGATCAGGGTGCCGTTCTGGAATGCCTGCCGGCCCTGCTCCTCCTGCCAGGTGATAGCACCCTTGGGGATCGTGCCGTCCTTGAACCAGTCGGCCAGCGTGCCCAGGCCCTTGGTGGCCTCAGGGGTGCTGACATTGGGCTTGCCGTCGTCGCCGACGATCACACCACCAGCGCCGTTGACGGCCTCGGCGAAGTTGACCGTGAGGCCCTCGTACTTGTTGTACTGCCCGGCGAAGCACTCCAGCTTGGCATCCTTCTCGCCCGCCTTGATCTTGTCGCAGGCCGCCTTCATCTCATCGAAGGTGGTCGGCGGCTGCAGGTCGTACTTGCTCAGCAGGTCCTTGCGGTAGTAGAGCAGCCCGCCATCGGAGTCGATCGGATAGCCGTAGAGCTTGTTGAAGTAGGTCGCACTGTCCACGGTGGCCGGCAGGAACTCATCGGTCGGGAACTGGTCGGCCGGCAGCGGGACGGCGACGCCCTTGGCGGCGAACTCCGAGGTCCACACCACGTCCATGCTCAAGATGCCCATCTTGGGGTTCTTGATCTGCGTGTTCTGGATCATCTGCTGGCGCTGCTGGTCAGCGTTGTCGGGCAGCTCCCGGATGATGATCTTGCCGTTGGGGTGCTCAGCGTTGAACGCGTCGACGACGTTCTTCAGGTTCCCCGAGGTGTCCTTGCCCGTCCAGTACTCGGTGTCACCCTGCTTGGTGAAGTCCACCCCGGCGTCCGCCGAGGTTGCGCCCGTTCCCGGATCGCCGCCTCCGCCGCCGCAAGCCGCGGCGACCAGCAGTGCGCTGAGCGATACGGCAGCTAGCAGGCCACGGCGTGCATGTGGTGCGAATGTCATTCAGGCCTCACTTCGTTGTAGAGGCACCCGTCCGTTGGTGCCAGTGGCCACACTAGGGCCAAATCGTCACAAAAGCGCAACATCTCTCACGAAACGCTTAGATTCGTTACAGATGTCTGATCGGGACGGAACTGGGTATTACTGACCGTTCGATCGCGGCCCCGCAGGGGCACCGAGGTCGGTTGCCCAGAGGCGCCTGGAGGGCCGATCAGAGGTCCTGGAGGGCCGTTCAGAGGTACAGGCCGGTCTTCCCGTCACTCAGACGCTCTGCGGCCACGGCGTGCAGGTCCCGCTCCCGCAACAGCACGTAGTCGCGTCCGCGGACCTCCACTTCGGCCCGATCCTCGGGGTCGAACAGGACCCGGTCGCCGACCTTCACGCTGCGTACGGTGGTCCCGACGGCCACGACGTCGGCCCAGACCAGGCGGCGCCCGATCGCCACGGTGGCCGGGATCAGGATCCCCCCACTGCTGCGGCGCTCACCGGCCTCGTGGTCGGTGGACACCAGGACCCGGTCGTGCAACATCCGAATGGGCAGCGCATCGGCCCCCTCACCGCTCGGCGGCAGGTCGGCCACCGGTCAGCCCTTCCTCCCGCGCCGCGCGATCGAGCGGACAATGGCCACGAAGGTGACCAGGCCGGCCAGGCCCCCGCCGAGGATCGCGAGCCGATCGGTGCGCAGGTCTCCGCGCGCGTTGAACACCAGCGAGCGCGCATTCTCCATCCCGACGTTCGCGAACTGCTTGACCTCGGCGACCTTGCGCTGCTTGATGCGGTTCGGATGGACCTGGTCGATCAGGGCCTCCACCGATGACACCAAGCGGTCCCGCGACGCACCCAGATCGGCCTCGATCTGAGCCTTGGTCCGCGCCGGCTGCGATGTGCTGGCCACCTGACCCCCTCCGCGCCCTGCGGCGCAACACTCGACTCCGACATCTCATCCGGGGTGGCAATGCCGATCCCGGGACGAGCCAGGCTCGACAGCCTATTGCAGCCGGAGCCGGACGGGCCCCGCGGGCGCCGACATCGCGCCGCTGCAGCGGCGGCGGCTAAGGTTTTCACCATGACGACCCGACTGACCCAGGGCGACACCGCGCCCGCCTTCACCCTGCCCGACGCGGACGGCGAGGAGGTGTCGCTGGCCGACTTCGCCGGCCAACGGGTCATCGTGTACTTCTACCCGGCGGCGCTGACTCCGGGCTGCACCACCCAGGCCGTCGACTTCACCGCAGCGATGGACGAATTCGAGGCTGCGGGCCTTCGAGTGATCGGGATCTCCCCGGACGCTCAGGAAAAACTCATCCAATTCCGGACGAAGCAGTCGGTCGCGTTCCCGCTCCTTTCCGACCTCGACCGGCAGACGCTGAACGCGTACGGCGCGTACGGGGAGAAGCTGCTCTACGGCAAGCTGATCGAGGGAGTCATCCGCTCCACCTTCGTGATCGACGTGGACGGGAAGGGCGCCGGCACCGTGGCCGTCGCCCAGTACAACGTCAAGGCCAAGGGCCACGTCGACAAGCTGAAGCACGAACTCGCCGTCTGACCCCCCACCCCACCCGCTGGACCCCCCTCACCCTGCCGACCCCACCTCGCGCGGGATCCCCTCCCCATCGCGCGGGAACCCTACCCTCATCGCGCGGGAACCCCTCCTCATCGCGCGGGACCCCTCCTCATCGCGCGGGAACCTACGTATACGTGGATTCCTGACGGATTGCACACGTTGCAACCTGTGCAATGGGACAGCAACCTGTGCAATGTCAGCGCGGGCGGCCGCCCAAATCTGACGAAAGTACGCCTGGGGCACGGTTCTGGCCCGACCGCCCGGAACCAGGGCCTCGGGTAGGCTTCCCAGCTGACCAGCCGGAGTGGTGGAACTGGTAGACACGCAGGATTTAGGTTCCTGTGCTCACGGGCGTGAGGGTTCGAGTCCCTCCTTCGGCACGGTCGGAACCCCTCAGTAGCGAGGATCGGAACCCTCCCAAGCGAGGCTCGGCGCCGGCGAGCCGCGAACCCTTCCGTACGAGTGCTCGAGTCTGCCCCCGGCGGTGCCGCCTGACCATCGCGGCCGTCCCCCGCCGCCTCGCATTGCACAGCTTGTTCTCGCATTGCACAGGTTGCAACGTGTGCAATCCACCAGGAACCCACGTATACGTAGGTTCCTGAGGGGTGCGGAGGTGGGCGAAGAGGGGCGGGGGGGGTGGGGGGGTGGGGATGCTGAGTAGGAGGTTCGGTCAGCGGCTGGAATCGAGAGCTGGTGGTCAGGGAGCCGCGGTACGGCGGTAGCTCACGAAGGCATAGCCGTCGTGAGCCTCGCGCGCGATCTCGGTCCATTCCGAGGGGGCGATCCCGGGGAAGGTGACCTCGCCCGGCGGCTCCTGATCCACTTCGGTGATCTCCAGCGCGGTCAGCCGAGGCCAGGCCGCTCGATAGATCTCCCCGCCGCCTGCCACGAAGATCGGTCGCCGACGCCTCGCCGACCGAGTCGAGCGCCGCATCCAGCGCCGCATCCAGCGCAGCATCCAGCGCAGCGTCGACCGACTGGAACGCTCGTACGCCGTCAGCCCGCCAGGCGCGGTCGCGGGTGACCACGAAGGTCGTCCGACCGGGAAGCGGTCGGCCGATCGAGTCGTAGGTCTTGCGACCCATGATCAGCACCTGGCCCGTGGTGAGGGTCTTGAAGCGGCGCCAGTCCGCCGGGATCCGCCACGGGATGTCGTTCCCCGCGCCGATCACCCCGTTCCGCGCCACGGCAGCGATGGCGATGATCTCGGCGCTGCGGGGGCGTGGTCGACCCCTCCTCATTCACTCGCGGTCCGGCATCAGACGGCGATCGCCGCACGGATTCCCGGGTGCGGGTCGTACGCCTCGACGGCGATGTCGTCCATGGTGAAGCCGTCGATGCCCGTAACCGCCGGGTTCAGCACCAGCCGGGGCAGCGGCCGCGGCTCGCGAGCGAGTTGCCGCCTGGCCTGCTCGAGATGGTTGAGGTACAGATGCGCGTCCCCGAGGGTGTGCACGAAGTCGCCGACCTGCAGATCGGCCACCTGGGCGACCAGATGGGTGAGCAGCGCGTACGAGGCGATGTTGAACGGCACGCCGAGGAAGACGTCGGCCGAGCGCTGGTAGAGCTGGCACGACAGCCGACCGCGACGATCGGCAGCTCCCTCGCTCGCCGGCGCGACGTAGAACTGGAACAGGGTGTGGCACGGCGGCAGGGCCATCTGGCCGAGGTCGGCGACGTTCCATGCGCTGACCAGGTGTCGGCGCGAATCCGGGTTGGTCCGGATGGACTCGATGACCGCGCTCAACTGGTCCAGGTGCCGCCCGTCCGGGGACGGCCAGGATCGCCACTGGTAGCCGTAGATCGGGCCGAGTTCACCCTCGGCGTCGGCCCATTCGTCCCAGATGGTCACGCCCTGCTCGTGCAGCCACGACACGTTGGTGGAGCCCCGGATGAACCACAACAGCTCGGCCACGATGGAGCGAGTATGCAGCTTCTTGGTGGTGAGCAGGGGGAATCCGGCGCCGAGGTCGAAGCGCATCTGGTAGCCGAAGGTGCTCAGCGTGCCCGTACCGGTGCGGTCGCCCTTCTCGACGCCGTGGTCGAGTACGTGCTCCAGCAGGTCGAGGTAGGTCCTCACCGTGTCATCCCCTCTCCGCGATCCGCCCGACCCAACTCCGCCACCAGGACCGGGACGATGGCTCGGACCGCCCGGCCGCGATGGCTGATCGCGTCCTTGGCGGCGGGGTCGAGCTCGCCGTTGGTCACCGACTGCTCCTGCGCCACGAAGAGCGGGTCGTAGCCGAAGCCATTGTCACCCGCCGCGCGCTCGGCGATCCGTCCGCTCATCTGTCCGAGACGCACGTGTTCGGTGCCGTCGGGCAACACCAGGGCCATGGCGCAGACGAAGCGGGCGGCACGGTCGAGCGCCGGTACGTCGGCGAGTTGGCGCAGCAGCAGGTCGTTGTTCTCCGCATCGCTGGCCTGCGGTCCGGCCCAGCGGGCTGACCGCACCCCGGGCATGCCGTTCAGTACGTCGACGGCCAGTCCGGAGTCGTCAGCCAGCGCAGGCAGACCGGTGGCCGCGACGCAGGCCCGCGCCTTGAGCAGCGCGTTGCCGGCGAAGGTGCGTTCGGTCTCGGCGGGCTCCGGGTACGGCACCACGTCGGCCAGTCCGAGAACCTCCACCTCGCGGGCCGCGAGGGCCACGATCCGTCGGAGCTCGGCGAGCTTCTTGGCGTTGTTGGTCGCCAGCACCACCCGGTGGGACACCGCTGCCCTCCGTTAGCCGGCCAGCGCGGCCCGCTGCAGCTCGGTGAGCTGGGCGCAGCCGGCCACGCCGAGGTCCAGGAGCCGATCCAGCACAGCACGGTCGAAGGGGGCGCCCTCCGCGGTGCCCTGCACCTCGATGAACTCACCCGTCCCGCTCACCACCACGTTCATGTCGGTGTCGGCCGCCGCGTCCTCGGTGTAGCAGAGGTCGAGCATCGGCTCGCCGCCGACCACACCGACCGAGACCGCGGCCACCGAACTGGTCAGCGGCTCCCCGGCGAGCAGGTGGCGTTCCCGCAGCCAGCCGACGGCGTCGGCCAGGGCGACGTACGCGCCGGTGATGGAGGCCGTCCGCGTCCCACCGTCGGCCTGCAACACGTCGCAGTCCAGCACGATGGTGTTCTCCCCCAGCGCCTTGTAGTCGATGACCGCCCGCAGGCTGCGGCCGATCAGCCGGCTGATCTCGTGGGTGCGTCCGCCGATGCGGCCGCGCACCGACTCGCGGTCGTTGCGGGTGTTGGTCGCGCGCGGCAGCATCGCGTACTCGCTGGTCACCCAGCCCAGCCCCGAGCCCTTGCGCCAGCGCGGCACGCCCTCGGTCACACTGGCGGCCACCAGGACCCGGGTCTGGCCGTACTCCACCAGCACCGATCCTTCCGCCTCCTTGAGCCAGTGGCGGCTGAAGCGCACCTCGCGCAGCTGGTCGGGTCGACGTCCGTCGGCGCGTGCGGTCACCGGGCAACCCTAGACGCCGCCGATCTCCCATGACGCCCCCGGCATGGCGAGCGAGACCGGCCCGTCGAAGGCGGGGGTGCCCTCGGCCAGGACCTGGTCGCGGTCGTGCCAGGGTGGAATGTGGGTCAGCACGAGCTCCCCGACCCGAGCGGTCCGGGCGATCTCGCCCGCCTCCCGCCCGGTCAGGTGCAGCCCGGGCGGGTTGGCCCCACCCTCCATGAACGACGCCTCGGCCAGAAGCAGGTCGGCCCCGCGCGAGAGCTCGACCAGTGCCTCGCACGGCCCGGTGTCGCCGGAGTAGACCAGGATCGCCCGGCCCGCCGACCGCTCCTCGATCCGGATGCCGTACGCCTCGACCGGGTGCTCGACCGGCACGACGTGGACGGTGAAGGGGCCGATCTGCTGCTCCGGCGCCCAGTCGGTGAAGGCGAAGGTTTCGACCAGCGACGGACCCGGTTCCCCGGTCTGGCCGGGCCGGGGCTCGACCTCGTACGCGCGCGCCAGGCGCTCGGCGGTGCCGACCGGTCCGTAGACCGCCGCCCGCGGCCAGGGGGCGGTGGCGGAGTAGCGCGCCGCGACGAAGAAGCCGCACATGTCGATGCAGTGGTCGGGATGCAGATGGCTGAGCGCGACGGCGTCGATCTGCTTGGGGTCCACGTAGCTGTAGAGCGCGCCCATGGCACCGGGTCCGCAGTCCAGCAGGAGCGAGAACGTACGCCCCTGGTACGGCGCCTGGACCAGGTAGCAGGAGGCGGGCGACTCCGGGCCCGAGATCGAGCCGCTGCAGCCGACCACCGTGAGCCTCATCGCGACCTCCCCGTGTTCATGCGAACTGCTCGACGCCGACCACGAAATCGCCCATCAGGCGGTGCCCGATGCCCTCGAAGGCCGCAGGGTTCCCGGTGGTCAGGAAGCGGTGGCTGGGCGTACGCGGCCGGTCATGGGTGAGCCCCAGCCGGGTGAGCACCGCGTAGACGTCCTTGGCGCACTCCTCCGCGCTGGACACCAGGGTCACGGCGTCGCCCAGCACGTAGGAGAGGACTCCGGTCAGCAGCGGGTAGTGCGTACAGCCGAGGATCAAGGTGTCGATCCGGGCGACCTGGAGCGGCTCGAGGTACTCCTCGGCACAGGCCAGCAGTTCCGGGCCGCCGGTGATGCCCGCTTCGACGAACTCCACGAAGCGAGGGCAGGCGGCGGTGTGCAGATCCACCTGGGGGGCCGCGGCGAAGGCGTCGTCGTAGGCCTGCGAGGTTGCGGTCGCCTCGGTGCAGATCACCCCGACCCGCCCGCTGCGGGTGGCCGCGACCGCTCGTCGAGCGGCGGGCAGGATCACCTCGACCACGGGAACACGGTAGCGTTCCCGCGCGTCGCGCAACACGGCCGCGCTGCCGGAGTTGCAGGCGATGACCAGGGCCTTCACCCCTTGGTCGACGAGATGGTCCAGGCACTCCAGCGCGTACTCGCGCACGCTGGCGATCGGCTGCTCGCCGTACGGTGCCCGGGCCGTGTCGCCCAGGTAGACGAGATCCTCGTACGGCAGTTGGTCGATGACCGCGCGCGCCACCGTGAGCCCGCCGAAGCCCGAATCGAAGATGCCGATCGGCGCTTCGCTGTCCACCGTCACGGTCGCTCAGCTTAACCGACCCGGGCCCTCGGCAACATCTGCACCCTTGACAATGGGGCGGGACTGCGACAAACATCTGGCCCAGCACGTGACAAAAGCTTTGGGCAGGGCCGACAGGCGCCAGCAAAAGGATTGGGCAACGCGGCCGAATGACCGAGTGACCAGCGGAACGGATGGCAATGAGGCAAGCCGTACGAGCGACCATCACGGGACGTCGCCGACCGTTCCGGCGTGTCGATCACCACGGTGTCCCATGTGCTCAACGACGTGCCGGGCAAGCGGGTGAGCCCGCAGACCAGGCAGCGGGTCATCCAGGCCGCCCAAGACCTGCTCTACCGGCCGAACCGGCTCGCCAAGGGCCTGCGGACCCAGCGCACCCAGACCATCGGTCTGATCTCGGACCGCGTCCTGACCACTCCCTTCGCCAGCCGAATGATCGCCGGGGCCCATGACGCGGCTGCCGAGTCCGGATCGCTGCTGCTCCTGCTCAACTCCGGCGGCGACCCTGACCTGGAGCAGCGCGAGGTCGAGGCTCTGCTGGAGCGCCAGGTGGACGGCATCGTCTACGCGTCGATGTACCACCGGGTGATCGACCCCCCGGCCGGTCTGGCCGGACACGCACGCGGTGCTGCTCGACGCTCGCAGCGAAGCCGGGGCCTACAGCTCCGTCGTGCCCGACGAGGTCGGCGGGGCGCGCGAGGCCGTGGAGGTCCTCCTCGCCGCCGGACACCGTCACATCGGTTTCGTGAACAACGAAGAAGCGATTCCGGCACAAGCGCTCCGCCTGGCCGGATACCGGCAGGCCCTGGAGGGGCACGGAATCCCCTTCGACCCGGCCTGGGTGGTCGAGGGCTACCCCAGTGCGGCCGGTGGCTACGCCGGCGCCGTCGCCTTGTTGACCGCGCGACGACCGGCCGAGCGGCATCTTCTGCGCCATCGATCGGATGGCCATGGGTGTGTATCAGGCCTGCCATGAACTGGGCCTGACCATCCCGGGCGACGTCTCGATCGTCGGCTTCGACGACCAGGAGCTCATCGCCGGGGACCTCCGCCCGCGCCTCACCACGATGGCGCTGCCGCACTACGAGATGGGGCACTGGGCCGTCAAGGCCCTGCTCGGCCAGATCGACGCCGCAGAGCCTCAGCCGCCACGCCACACCATCCTGGCCTGCCCGCTGATCCGTCGCGAATCCGTAGCAGCACCGCGCTCGCCGGCTCAGCCGCTGGCTCGCCCGGACTCCCTTTCCGGACCAGGAGGAGGTCAGCTAGCCGACACCAGGATCGACGGGTGCTCGCCGACCGAGATCGGCGAGCACCCATGACTCAGGGAGCGTTCCGTTGCCGCGGAAGCTCCCCCATGGACCGACGAGATCGGACCGATTCACCACAGAGCCGGCAGAGCCGGATCTGCTCACCACACGGAGGAGCTCGTGATTTCACGCACCATCAAGCGCCTCGCTGCCACGATTCTCGTGGCGGCGATGCCCATCTCCCTGGCCGCTTGTGCCAAGGGAGGCAGTTCGTCGACCAGCGGCAATCAGTCGCAGCGGCGGCACCTTGACCATGTGGACGCACAACGCCGGCAACAAGGGCGAACTGGGCGCCGTCGAGGCCATCGTCGCCGACTTCAATGCCAGCCAGTCCAAGTACAAGGTCGAGGTCCAGGCCTTCCCGCAGGATTCCTACAACCAGTCCGTGGTGGCCGCCGCGGCGGCGAAGAAGTTGCCCTGCATCCTCGACATCGACGGTCCGAACGTGCCCAACTGGGCCTGGGCCGGCTATCTGGCTCCGCTGGAGGGCATGGACGACACGTTGTCGAAGTACCTGCCCTCGACTGTGGGCAAGTACAACGACAAGACGTACTCGTTCGGCTACTACGACGTCGCCCTCACCGTGGTGACCCGCAAGTCGATCCTGAAGAAGTACGGGATTCGCGAGGCGACGGTCGAACAGCCGTGGACCAAGGCCGAGTTCATGTCCGCGCTCAGCAAGCTCAAGGCCTCCGGGGACTACGACTACCCCATCGACATGGCCACCAGCTTCACCGGTGAGTGGTGGCCGTACGCGTACTCACCGTTCCTGCAGAGCTTCGGTGGGGACCTGATCAACCGACAGGACTACAAGTCCGCCGAAGGTGTGCTGAACGGCCCTCAGGCCGTCGAGTGGGCGAACTGGTTCCGGAGTCTGGTGACCGACAAGTACATGCCGCTCAAGTCCGGCGCCGATCCGGCCAAGGACTTCATGAACGGCAAGTCCGCGCTGCTCTACAACGGGACCTGGACCGCGGTGGACACGCGCAAGAAGTTCGACGACGTCGTCTTCCTGCCGCCGCCCGACCTCGGCTCCGGACCCAAGATCGGCGGCGCATCCTGGCAGTGGGGCATTTCCACCAACTGCTCCGATGCCGCGGGAGCGATGGAGTACATGAAGTTCTCCGCCGCGGACAAGTACGTGGCCTCGGTCGCGACCGCCACCACCAACATCCCCACCACCGCAGCCGCCGCCGCCACGGTCCCGGGCTACGGGCCGGGCGGTAAGAGCGAGATCTTCCGGACGTACTCGGAGAAGCTCGCCGTGCTGCGGCCCGTCACACCCGGCTACCCCTTCATCGCCACCGAGTTCACCAAGACCGCGCAGGACATCCTGAACGGCGCTGATCCCAAGGCGGCGCTGGACCAGGCGGTCAAGAACATCGACGACAACCAGGAATCCAACGGCTTCTTCGAGTAGCCGGCACGCCGACCGGAGGGGTGCCCGAGGCGCCCCTCCGGCCCGGCGCTGCCCATTCGTAGGAAAGGAGAACAACCACTCGTGACGACGTCCACCTTCAAGCCCGCGGTCCCGGCTCAACCTCCGGTACCCGCGGCGCGTACCAGGCGCACCGGCCGCAGCCCCGGTACGGTCGCCTTCTTGATGCTGGTGCCCGCAGGGGTGCTGATCATCACCTTCCTGATCGTGCCCATCGTGCTGACCTTCATCCTGGCCTTCACCAACGCCCGACTGATCTCACCGCAACCTGCCCGCTTCATCGGCGTGGACAACTTCGTCCGGCTGTTCGGCAGCGACACCTTCTGGGCCTCGCTCCGCAACACCGTGATCTTCGCCGTGGTCATCGTGCCGATCCAGTCCGCGCTCGCACTGGGGCTGGCCGTCCTGATCAACGTCAAGATGCGCGGAGTCAACTTCTTCCGGACCGTGTACTTCCTGCCTGTGGTCACCTCGATCGTCGTGGTCTCGATCCTGTGGCTGTTCCTCTACCAGCCCAACGGCCTGATCAACGCCCTGCTGTCGCAGGTGGGGATCCAGGGGCCGGATTGGCTCGGCAACCCGAAGACCGCCCTGTTGGCGATCATCGTGCTGTCGATATGGCAGGCCGTCGGCTTCCACATGGTGATCTGGCTGTCGGGACTGCAGACCATTCCCGGTGACCTGTACGAGGCTGCGTCGATCGACGGTGCCACGCCGTGGCAGCAGTTCGTGAACGTCACCTGGCCCGGTCTGAAGCAGACGCGCACCTTCATCCTGATCACCATCACCATCGCGGCCTTCGCGCTGTTCTCCCAGGTCAACCTGATGACCCAGGGCGGACCGCTCGATGCGACCACGACTCTGGTCTTCCAGGCCGTGCGCACCGGCTTTCAGCAGCAGCAGACCGGCTACGCGGCCGCCATCTCGTTGGTGTTCTTCGTGCTGGTGCTCATCGTCTCGCTGATCCAGCGCTACCTCACCCGAGACAAGGACCTACCCCGATGACCGACATCCTGCCCCGGGCCGCGGACGAGGAGCCGCGCGCGCAAGCCGACGATCACCTCGGCCACGTCGCCGACGGCAAGCGCCGTCAGCGGAGCGCACACGGCCGGCGAGCGCAAGCACGTCGTACGCGGTGTGCTGGTCACGATCCTGCGGATCGTGCTCGCCCTGGTCTTCGGTCTGCCGTTGGTCTTCATGATCATCTCCAGCTTCAAGCCGGACATCCAGATCTTCTCCGACCTGACCTCCATCCGGGCGTTCCTGCCGGTGGGTGCGCTCACCATAGACAACTACCTCGGCGTCTTCGACCGGGTACCCTTCGCCCGGTTCCTGATGAACTCGGTGATCATCACCGTGTCCACGGTGGCGCTCGGCTTGGTGGTCAACTCGATGGCGGCCTTCGCGTTGTCCAGGATCAAGTTCCGCGGTCAGAAGATCGTCCTCGGCGTGATCCTGGCGACCCTGATCGTGCCTTTCGAGACCATGGCGCTGCCCCTGCTGTGGTGGGTGAACAAGCTGCCGTTCGTGGACGTCAACGGCTATTCGCAGGGCTGGCTGGACACCTACCAGGTGCAGATCGTGCCCTTCGTGGCCAACGCCTTCTCGATCTTCCTCTTCTACCAGTACTTCGACTCCATCCCGAAGGAGTTGGACGAGGCGGCGACGGTCGACGGTGCCGGGTGGTTCCGGATCTACCGGAGCATCGTGATGCCGCTGGCCGGGCCGGCGGTGGCGACCGTGGCGATCCTCACCTTCCTGCCGGCCTGGAACCAGTACCTGTGGCCGCTGATGGTGGTGCAGAGCGAGGAGTTGCGCCCGGCCATGGTGGGCATCGACTACTTCAAGCAGCTGAACGTGTCCTGGGGTCAGCTGATGGCCTACGCCAGCATCATCACGGTGCCGGTGCTGATCATGTTCATCGCCTTCCAGCGGTCGTTCATCAACTCGATCGCCTCCTCGGGGGTGAAGGGCTAGCAAGGCCGCTGAGCCGGCCCCCCACTGCGCACCTGTCACCCGTCGGCGGGGTCCCGCCTCGGCGGTAGGTGCGCAGTTGGGGGGCCGAGCGGGCGTCAGGCCCAGACCTGGGTGTCCAGGAAGTCCTCGGTGGCGTCGAGGTCGGGTCGTACGCGCCGGTGGACAGGTACTTCCAGCCGCCGTCGCAGATGATCAGCACGATGTCGGCGGACTCCCCCGCCTTGACCGCCTTGGCGGCCTGGGCCAGCGCGGCGTGCACGATGGCGCCGGTCGACAGGCCGGCGAAGATGCCCTCGCGCTCCAGCAGCTCGCGGACCCGGCGGATGGCGTCGCGGGAGCCGACCGAGAACCGCGAGGTGACGTACTTCGGGTCGTACAGCTCGGGCACGAAGCCCTCGTCGAGGTTGCGCAGCCCGTAGACCAGCTCGCCGTAGCGCGGCTCGGCCGCGACGATCTTCACCTCGGGCTTCTTGTCGGCGAAGAACCGGCCGATGCCCATCAGGGTGCCGGTGGTGCCCAGCCCGGCGACGACGTGGGTCACCTCGGGCAGGTCCTCCAGGATCTCCGGGCCCGGTGGTGAGGTAGTGCGCCTCGGCGTTGGCCGGGTTGCCGTACTGGTAGAGCATCACCCAGTCGGGATGGTCCGCCGCGAGCTCCTTGGCCACCGCACGGCCTCGTTGGAGCCGCCGGCGGCCGGGGAGGAGACGATCTCCGCGCCCCACATGGCCAGCATCTGCCGGCGCTCGACCGAGGTGTTCTCCGGCATCACGCAGACCAGCCGGTAGCCGCGCGAGCTTGGCCGCCATGGCCAGCGAGATCCCGGTGTTGCCGCTGGTCGGTTCGAGGATGGTGGCGCCCGGCCGCAGCGTGCCGTCGGCCTCGGCGACGCGGATCATGTTCAGCGCCGCGCGGTCCTTGATCGAGCCGGTCGGGTTGCGGTCCTCCAGCTTGGCCCAGAGCCGCACGGTCGCCCGGCGACAGGTTCGGCAGCCCGACCAGCGGGGTGTGGCCGACCGAGTCGGCCAGCGAGTCGTACCGGGCCATCGGTCGCGGCTCAGCCGCCGGCGACGGCCGGCAGCACGACGATGACGTCGCCGTCGGCGGTCGGCGGCGCGAGGCCGCCGGTGAAGCGGACGTCCTCGTCGTTGACGTAGACGTTGACGAAGCGGCGCAGTTCTCCGCCTCGACGAGGCGGTCCTTCAGCCCGGGGTGGCGGCCGTCGAGGTCGTCGATCACCTGCAGCAGGGTCGCGCCGTCACCGCTGCACCGCCTTCTCGCCGCCGGTGAACGTCCGCAGGATCGTCGGGATCCTGCACCTCTACTGCCATCGCCTCTCCTCCATGTCTTGTCGGTGTCGCGCTGCACGGTCTGCCGAACGCCGGCCCGGGCGGGCCGCTATTCCGTGACGCTCGATCTCTTCCTCGGTCACCGCGCCCGTCGACGATCCGGTAGGACCGCACGCTCGACCGGCCCGTCCCCGGCGCCGGACTCGGCGGTCGAGACCAGCACGTAGTGCGCCTGCGGCTCGGCGGCGAAGGAGATGTCGGTGCGCGACGGGTACGCCTCGGTCGCGGTGTGGGAGTGGTAGACCACGACGATCTCCTCGTCGGCCGTCGTCCATCGCCTTGTACAGCTGGAACTGCTCGGCCGGGTCGAAGCGGAAGAAGGTCGGCGACCGGTCGGCGTTGGTCATCGGCACCACCCGGACCGGCTGGTCGGCGCCCTCGGGTCCGACGATCACCCCGCACGCCTCGTCGGGATGGTCCGCCGGGCGTGGGCGATCATCGCGTCAACGTGGTGCGCGGGCGATCGTCAGCACGCTGGTCAGGCTAGGCGCGCGGCCCGCGCGGCCCGCGCCATCCGCACTGTGAGACCACCTGCCGGGCGACCGCGGGAGGTGTGCCCTCATGCCGGTGCCGGCTCGGCCCTGAGGGCGAGGCGGTAGGCGAGGAGCAGGAAAGCTTCGGCGAAGGGGTAGTCCTCGGTGTCGCGGCGGATGAGGTCCCAGTCGTCCTGCTCGCGGACGGCACGGCCGACGGGCAGCAGCGGAGCGAAGTCGCAGTAGTGCTCCTTCAGGGACGGCAGCTGGTCGGTCTGGACCGGGGTCGGCGCCGGCACCGGGATACCGAGGCCGAGCAGTTCACGCTCGACCCCGGAGTCCATGACTGCGGCTCGACGGGCCGGCCGCGCAGCCGGTGGAGAGCGTCCACCAGGGCCGGCTCGCCGCCGTCGGCATCGGCGTAGTCGCCGTCCGCCACTGTTGGCGCGGTCGGCGTAGGCCTTGAACATCTAGTCCTCCGCGGGGCGCTCCACCCGCAGCCCCGCCGCCGCCAGGCTCTCCGCCGCCCGTTTCAGGGCTCCACGCAGCCCGATGTCGTCCCCACCCTCGGCCGGTTCGTTGACGGTGATGGCGGATACCTTCTTTCCATGCGGCTGGCCACTCTCAACATCCTGCACGGTCGGTCGCAGCACGACGGGGAGGTGGATCTCGACCGCCTGGCCTCGGCGGTCCGCACCCTGGACGCCGACATCCTCGCCCTGCAAGAGGTCAACCGCGATCAGCCGCGCTCCCACTTGGCGGACCTGACCCGGTGGCCGCGGAGGCCATGGGGGTGGTCACCCACCCTTTCGCGGCGGCATTGTCCGGCTACCAGCTCATCCCAGCCGGTCCCCCGGGACGCACCCGAGCGGCAGCTCGACCACATCCTGATCCGCGGCGACCTCGGCAGGTGGTGGGCAGCGCCGCCCCCGACCTCCCGCTCTCGGACCATCGCGCCCTGATCGTCGACCTGATCATCGTCGACCTGATGACCGTCGACCCGGCCCCGACCCCGACCGACCCGACCCTGACCCTGACCGAAGGCGACCACGCTGATCCCACCGACCACTACCTCCGCTTCGACCGGGTCGACGCGGTCCGGGAGACCCGACCGGCCTGCTGGCGGACCTGCACGGCGAGCAGCTGCGGGTCGACGTCGTGCGGCCCGACGTCGTGCGGATCAAGATCAGCCGCGGCGGCGTGTTCGACGAGTCGCCCACCTTCGCGGTCTGCGTGGACCCGCTCGCCGAGCCGGCGGACTTCACCGTCGAGACGCGCGACGTGGTGCGGCTGCGCACCGCGGCGATGGCGGTCACCGTCGGCCTGGACCCGTTCCGGATCGACGTCCACCGCACCGACGGCATCGCCGGTGCGTCGAGACCGCCGTCGACGCCGACGGCGGCCTGGGCCTACGCGACGCTCAACGACGCGTTCAGCTCCGCCGCCGCGGTGCCGCCGGGAGGACGCGATCTACGGGCTGGGCGAGAAGACGGGCCGGCACAACCGCAAGGGCCGCGACTTCACGCTGTGGAACACCGACGTGCTGAGCCCGACGGAGACCGCGGAGTTCACCCGCGACCAGGCGCCCGACGACCCGCGCGCGGACCGCACCAGCACCGAGTTCGACCCGTACTACGTCTCGATCCCGTTCTTCTACCACCAGAGCTACCCCGGCGGGGCGATGGCGGCTCGTTCGTCGACAACGGCTACCGCGGCGCGTACGACTTCACCGCGCCGAGGAGTACCGGATCCACTTCGAGCGGCGGCCAGTACACCGAGTACGTCTTCGCCGGCCCGGACATGCCGGAGATCCTCGAGGCCTACACCTGGCTCACCGGGCGCACGGCGCCGCCGCCGCTGTGGGCGCTCGGCTACCACCAGTGCCGCTGGTTCGACTACACCCAGGACGCGGTCGAGGCGCTCGCCGCGCCGGCACCGCGAGCACGACATCCCGTGCGACGCGCTGTGGCTCGACATCGAGTACATGGACGGCTACCGGGTCTTCACCTGGAACACCGAGCGCTTCCCCGACGCCGCCGGGCATGCTCGCGCGGCTGGCCGAGCAGGGCTTCCGGGTGATCACGATCATCGACCCGGGCGTCAAGCACGACCCGGGCTACGGGGTCTTCGACCAGGCCGTGGAGCGGGACGTGCTCTGCCGCACCGAGGGCGGCGACATCTACATCGGCCAGGTCTGGCCGGGCAACACCGCGTTCCCCGACTTCGTCACCGAGGAGGCCCGCGCCTGGTGGGGCGAGCTGAACGCCGCGCACGTGCAGTCCGGTCTGGCCGGCATCTGGAACGACATGAACGAGCCGGCGACCGGCGACATCGCCGCCGGACCGGATGCGGTTCGACCGCGGCGAGTACTCCCACGAGCGCTACCACAACCAGTACGCGCTGCTGATGGCGATGGGCACGACCGCCGGGCTGCTCGAGGCGATGCCGGAGCAGCGCACGTTCGTGCTCTCCCGCGCCGGGTTCGCCGGCATCCAGCGCTACGCCGCGAACTGGATGGGCGACAACCTGTCCCGCTGGGACCACCTGTGGCTGAGCATCGCCGATGGCCGCCGGCTTCGGCGTCTCCGGGCAGCCGTTCGTCGGCGCCGACGTCGGCGGCTTCCACGGGCAACTCCAACGCCGAGCTGTTCCTGCGCTGGATGCAGTACGGCGCGCTGACCCCGTTCTGCCGCAACCACTCCGAGATCGGCAACGTCGACCAGTACGCGTGGGCGTTCGGCGAGGTCGTCGAGGACCGTGCGCGACCGCGATCCAGCTGCGCTACCGGCTGCTGCCCTACCTCTACGCGGCGTTCCTGCAGGCGCGTCCGAGACCGGCGCGCCGGTGCAGCGGCCGCTGGTCTTCGACCACCAGTACGACGCCACGGTGCGCGACATCGACGACGAGTACCTGCTCGGCCCGGACCTGCTCGTCGCGCCCGTGATCGCGGCCGGCGATGACCGCCCGCCAGGTCTACCTGCCCGCCGGCGACTGGTACGACTGGCACACCGGCGAGCGCGTCGCGGGCCCGCGCTTCGTCGTCGCGCCGACGCCGATGGACCGCATCCCGCTCTACGCCCGCGGCGGCGCGGTGATCCCGATGTGGCCGGAGGCGCCCGCCTCGACCGGCGGCTACCACCCGGCGGCGGTCGAGCTGCACCTGTTCGTGCCGGCGCGACGGGATCGTGACGTCGTTCCTGCAGGAGGACGACGGCCTCACGTTCGCCGCGACTCCGGCGGCGTCGTCCGCACGACGTTCGCGCTGCTGCGCTCCGGCGACGGGTCGAGCTCCGCGCCGAGGTGACCGGCGACGGCTATCCGGAGTTCGGGCGGGAGCGTCTCGTGCTCGTGCTGCATGGCCCGACGCCCGTCGAGCTGACCCTGCAGGGCGAATGCTGGCGAACGAGGCCGGCGAAGGGCAACCGGGGCGCTACACCGTCGCCAACCGCGGCGAGGGATTCGCACTGTCGCTCGAGTTGGGGTCGTGGCCGCCCCGGGCGTGAGCAGGCCGACTGCGGGCACCGTCCGGGTGCGGGTGGCCGAACCGCGCGAATACGTCGAGGCCGGCCGGATCACCGCCGAGGGGTACCACGGCGACGACCTGCTCCGACTGCCCGACGGCGAGATCGACCGCGGGTACGAATCGCTGCTGCTGGACGCGGCCCGGCGCGCCGCCGAGGCCGACCTGCTGGTCGCGGTCGACGGCAGCACCCTGCTGGGGACGGTTACGTGGTGTCCGGTCGGGTCGGTCTGGCGCCAGCTCGCCACCGCCCCCGACCAGGGCGAGTTCCGCATGCTGTCGGTCGCGACCGCCGGGCGCCGGCGCGGCGTCGGCCGCGCCCTGGTGCAGGCCTGCCTGAACCGAGCAGTCGCAGCCGGGATGGGCGAGGTGCGCCTGCTCTCACTGCCGCAGATGACCGCGGCGCACGCCCTGTACGGCCAGTTCGGGTTCTCCAGGCGTCCAGACCTGGACTACCGTCCCTATCCGCAGCGCGACTTCGTGTTGTGGGGCTTCCGGCTCGAGTTCGCGCCCCCGGACTAGTCGGACTCTGGCGCCGACTTCGCCGATTCGGACTTGGCGTCCAGCCGTTGCAGCAGGTCGTGGGCGGCCAGCTCGACCGCCTTGTGTCGCCATTCCGCGGCCCGGTAGACGCACGCGATCAGCGCCGTCCGATGCACCCGGCGGAAGTCGCCGTAGCCGAAGGCGTGACGCGCCTTGGTCTGGTCGGTCGCGCCCTCGGTGAGTCCGAGGTGCCACGCGGCGTACTCCTCCCAGGTGTGCCGCTCCAGGAAGGCGTTCTGCGCCTCCGCGTTCGGCTGCACCTCACCCCAGTCACTGTCGAGCACGTACTGTCTCGCCTCGATCAACTCCCGGCAGCGCGCGATCGCTGCCTCGTTCACCGCGTACCTGGCCATGGCTCCCCTCCCTGCGCTTCGCCGCTCCCGCCGTCTCTGCATACCCGGGTTCCCTCCGGATACCCAGAACCTGTGGATGCCAGGGCATCTGGTGAGACGACGCCCTCTTGTACACCTCCGGAAACGCCGAGAGACGACTCGGACCGGGGACTTTTCGGCGTCGTCTCTCGGCGTTTCTCGGGGATGAGGGCAAGGAGTGGGGGCAAGGCGTTGGGGGCGAGGAGCTCGGGGGCAAGGAACTCGGGGGCAAGGAGGTGGAGAGGCACGGAGATGGGAGACGGATGGCCCGGGCATCACAGGGCGGAGATCATGGTCTCCTGGGCGAAGCCGAGCCAGTCGTAGACGCTGGCCATGAAGGTCCGGGGATCGTCGTCGGGCAACTGGGAGAGCGCGTCGGCCGATTCGGCGTCGGTGATGCCGAGTCGGGTCGCCACCGCCAGCCGGACGCTGGTCAGGGTGCGCAGCCACGCCTCGACCTCCCCCCGCGGCACCATGAGAGTTCGCGCCCCGTGCTCGGTGGCCTCCAGACGAGCCAGCACCTGCCGGGCCTCCACCACCTTGGTGGTCTTCAGGTCGCGCTCGGTGAAACGGCGGAAATCCGAGGCGGCGGCGGCGTCGTGGGCGTAGGCGGGCGGAAACAGTCGCTTGAGCACCGGATCCGACGACACCTCGGGCTCATCGGGGTCCACGTCGAGGTCCCGGACGATCTGCTCGAAGGGGTCCTGGGACTCCGGCGCACTCGTGAAGGCCTCCGGTTCGCCGTCGGAGACGAGTTCGATCAACTGCTTGACCAGGGAGGACAGCAGGTCCACCTCGTACGCGCTGAGGTCGGTGGTCAGCACGCCGCGCTTGCGGGTGAACTTCCTCATCGCCGGCGCACCCGCAGACTGCCCCGGCCCTCGACCCGCCCGGTGTTCATACGGCGTCGGCCTTGTCGAGTGTGGCCCAGAGCCCGTACTCGTGCATGGCTGTCACGTCCCGCTCCATCGCCTCCCGGGTGCCGTTCGACACGACGGCCCGGCCCTCCTGATGGACCTGCAGCATCAGTTTCTCGGCCTTGTGCTTGGGGTAGTGGAAGTAGGCGACGAACACGTGTGTCACGTACGACATCAGGTTCACCGGGTCGTCCCAGACGATGGTCACCCACGGCGTCTGGGCGAGCACCTGCTCGGTCGGGCGTTCGGCCACCGCCGTACCGCCGGCCGGCGTCACCGTCTCGCCGTCAGCCGCCCTCGGGGAACCCTCCACCGCCATGACAGCCATTGTTGCAATCCGCGCCGCCACACGGTCACGCCCGTAGGCCCGCCGATACGCTGACGCGATGACCGTCGCCTCGCCCGTGCCGTCGCTCGTGGCCGACTGGGGGCCGCGCGAGGTGCCGACCACGGCGCTGCTGACCGACCACTATGAGCTGACCATGCTGCGCGCCGCGCTGCGCGCCGGGACGGCTGATCGCCGCTGCGTCTTCGAACTGTTCGCTCGGCGCCTGCCCGAGGGCCGCCGGTACGGCGTGGTCGGCGGCGTCGGTCGTGCGCTGCGGGCGCTGCGGCACTTCCGCTTCGACGAGGAGTCGCTGCGCTTCCTGCGCGACCGCAAGGTGGTCGACGCCGAGACGGCCGACTGGCTCGCAGGCTTCCGGTTCTCCGGCGACATCTGGGGCTATCCGGAGGGCGAGATCTACCTGCCCGGATCACCCGTACTGATCGTGGAGAGCAGCTTCGCCGAGGGCGTGCTGTTGGAGACCGTGCTGCTCAGCATCTACAACCACGACTCGGCCATCCTGTCCGCCGCGTCGCGGATGACCGCGATGGCCGGGGACCGGCCGTGCATCGAGATGGGGTCCAGACGCACCCAGGAGCTGTCGGCGGTGGCCGCCGCCCGCGCGGCCTACATCGGCGGCTTCGAGGCCACGTCGAACCTGGAGGCCGGGCGGCGTTACGGCGTGCCGACGCGCGGCACCTCGGCGCACTCCTTCACCTTGCTGCACGACACCGAAGGGGAAGCGTTCGCCGCCCAGATCGCCGCGTTGGGCGAAGACACGACCCTTCTGGTCGACACCTACGACGTGATGGCCGCGGTGCGGGTCGCCGTCGAGTTGACCGGCGGCCGTCTGGGTGCGGTCCGGCTCGACTCGGGCGACCTGCCGGTGCTGGCGCGGCAGGTGCGGGCGTTGCTGGACTCCCTCGGAGCGACCGGGACCCGGATCATCGTGACCAGCGACCTGGACGAGCACGCGATCGCCGCCCTGGCCGGCGCGCCGGTGGACGGCTACGGCGTCGGCACCGCGCTGGTCACCGGCAGCGGACACCCGACCTGCGGTTTCGTGTACAAGCTGGTGGCGCGGGCCGGCTCGGCGGACCCCGCGGCGCCGCTGGTGGCGGTGGCGAAGAAGAGCACGGACAAGGTCTCCGTCGGCGGCCGCAAACACCCTGTTCGCCGCCGCAGGGACGGCGTCGCCGTGGCCGAAGTGATCGGCGTGGGCGCCCCGCCGCCAGGCGGACAGGACGGCCGGGAGTTGCTGGTGGCGCTGGTCCAGGACGGTCGGATCGTCGGCGAGGAGTCGCTGGAGGCGGCGCGGGAGCGGCACCGGCGTGCCCGCGCCGAACTGCCGCTGGAAGCTCTGAAGATGTCGCGGGGCGAACCGGTGATCGAGACCGTGTACGCAGGATCCGGGGTCCGC
This sequence comes from uncultured Actinomycetota bacterium, assembly GCA_963726625.1. Lineage (GTDB taxonomy): Bacteria > Actinomycetota > Actinomycetes > Propionibacteriales > Propionibacteriaceae > Microlunatus. The sequence continues at coordinate 201,380 of CAVSDA010000012.1, read as the reverse complement.
GATCCCCGCCCCTTCGACGGCGCAGCGCCCGACCAGGACCGCCGCCCCCACCTGAGGGAGGCAGCCGAGTGAGCAGCGCCCTGATCGTGGTCGACGTCCAGCGCGACTTCTGCGAGGGCGGCTCGCTCGCCGTCGCCGGCGGCGCCGCGGTGGCTCGCCGCATCGACGCAGCTGCTGGCCGGCGACCACGGCTACGACCACGTCGTCGCCACCCGGGACCGGCACGTCGATCCCGGCGCCCACTTCGCCGAGCGGCCCGATTTCGTCGACTCCTGGCCGCGCCACTGCGAGGTCGGCACGCGGGGGGCGGAACTGCACGACGCGCTCCTCCACCACACCTTCGGGGCAGTCTTCGACAAGGGCGCGTACGCGGCTGCCTACTCGGGCTTCGAGGGGTTCGCCGCGACCGGCGAGCATCTCACGCCTGGCTGCGCTCGCGAGGCGTCGACCGCGTGGACGTGTGCGGCATCGCCACCGACTACTGCGTCCGCGCGACAGCTCTGGACGCCGTACGAGAAGGGTTCGCCACCACGGTCCTGCTGGGTCTGACCGCTGCGGTCGCTCCCGACCGACTGGCCGAAACGCTGGTGTCCTTCGCCTCCGCGGGTGTGCGCACCGAAGGCGCCCTGCCCAGCTGAGCCGCCCTCGGCTCGACCGAAGCATTCGTGACCCCGACCTACAGTGGGCCGAATGAGCCGATGGACTGCGACTGACCTGCCCGACCTGACCGGGCGCACCGTGATCGTCACCGGGGCCAGCAGCGGCCTGGGCCGGGCGAGCGCGCGGGCCTTCGCCGGCGCCGGGGCCCACGTCGTCCTGGCGGTCCGCGACCGTACCCGCGGCGAGGCGGCGGCCGCGACGATGCCGGGTTCGGTGGAACTGCGGATCGTGGATCTGGCCAGTCTGGAGTCGGTCCGGGCCTTCGCGGACGGCTGGAACGCACCGATCGACATCCTGGTGAACAACGCCGGCATCATGGCCGTGCCGCAGAGCAGGACCACCGACGGCTTCGAGTCCCAGTTCGGCACCAACCACCTCGGGCCCTTCGCCCTGACCAATCTGCTCCTCCCGGCCGTCAGCGGCCGGGTGGTCACCGTGTCGTCCGGCGCGCACCGCAGCGGCACGCTCGATCTCGACGATCTGAACTGGCACACCCGCCGCTACCGCCGGATCGGCGCCTACGCCCAGAGCAAACTCGCCAACCTGCTGTTCACGCTGGAGTTGCAGCGCCGGCTGGACCGCGACGGTTCGTCGGTGCGCTCCTTGGCGGCCCACCCGGGCTACGCCGCGACGAACCTGCAGACCAGCCTCGGCAACGCCCTCGCCAACCGGGTGGGGGCGGTCGCCAATCGACTGTTCGCCCAGAGCGAGGAGATGGGCTCGCTGCCCATCCTGTACGCGGCCACCCAGGACGTGCCCGGAGCCAGCTACGTCGGACCGGACGGCCCGCTGGAGCACAAGGGGTATCCGGCACTCGTCGGCCGCACCGCGGATGCCTCCGACGTCGGCCTGGGCGAACGACTGTGGACCGCTTCGGAGGAACTCACCGGGGTGAGCTACCCGAGTCGGACGCCGAGCCAGCCGCGACCGCCCACGTAGGGAGGCCGGAAAAGCGCTCCGGTTCGGTCTCGGCCAGTTCGACATGCCTGGCCGCCGTGGCTGCGGCGCTCACTCGACCCGACCGCTAGCCTGCCAGGATGCACCGATGGCACCGGCTGCTCGACGACGCGGCAGCCGAGACGACAGGGGGTGCCTCGGTGGACGGGTTCCGGCGGCACCTCGCGTCGGCGTACGGTCCGGCCGTGGGCCGGCTGGCCGTGCGGGACACCGAGTTGACCGAGGCCGGTCGACAGGCGGCGTCCGGCGCAGCCGTCGAGGTCGTCGTCGTCACGACGGGGGGCGCGGGCGCGCTGCTCAGCCTGGCTCGACGCCGCGTCGCCGGCTTGGAGATCGGCGCCGTGACATCAGCGTTGCGGGACCTCGACGACCTCACCGCCGCCGCGGCCCGGGTCGCGTCCGCGGCCGGCGCCCTGGATCCGGAGGTCGAGGTGTACGTGGAGCTCCCCCACGCGCCCGGTTGGGAGGGCGCGGCGGCCGAGGTGGAGGCCGCCGGCCTGCTGGGTCAGCTGCGCAGCGCCGAGGTGCACGGCCTCGCCGAGCAACTGTCGGTCCTGGTCGAGCTCGACCTGCCGTTCCGGGTGGGTCGCGACGCGGGCGGGCCGGGCAGCGTGGGCGGTCCGAGCGGCCTTCTGGTCGCTGTCGCGGCGCTGGTCGATGGAGCGGCGCCGGACGACGCAGCCGCCCTGCTCGCGCAGCCGGAGGCGACCTCGGCGGAAGTGGTGCGTGGTTGGGCCGCGGCGGAGTGGACCCGGGTGCGGCGCCGCGTGCGTCGCATCGCCTGTGCCGACGTCGCCGCGGCCGCCCGCCATCTCCCGCCGGCCGGCACGGTCAGCGGCGGCGACCCGCCAGCAGGCAGCCGATCCCGCTGACCACCAGCGCCAGCCCGCTCAGCGGAAGCTGGGCCGCGACGCCGCCGGTGCTGGACAGTGCGGTGTCCACAGGCGCGGCGGTCCCCTCTGCTCCCGGGGCGGCGGTGTAACGGGCCGGGCTCGTGAGGCCCGCGTCGACCGTGGTGTCGGAGGGGTTGTCGTCGCCGAGCACGATCGCTGAGGTGAGACCGATGCGGTCGGCGTCGGAGTCGACCGCCCCGTTGCCCTGGCTGTGCCGGCTGGTGAAGATCAGCCCGCTCGGCAGGTTGGTGAAGCGCAAGCGGTAGACCCCGGCGGGAAGATCGGCGAAGGTGTAACGCCCGGACGGTGACGTCACGGTCGACTGGACGACGTCGTCGCCGGCCTCGAGCAGGTCGACGCGGACGCCGGATACTCCGCGATCACCAGGATCCAGCACCCCGTCCCCGTTCAGATCACGCCACACGGTGTCGCCCACCGAGTAGGAGCCCACGATGCCGGCATCGATCGTCGGGTTGACGAAGTCGGTGGAGTCGTTCCCCTCCGAGGTGCTCGACCGCAGATGCGAAGCACCGGGGCTGAGCACGAAGTGCGGCGTCATCCCGGTGGCGGGATCCGGGTCGGAGTCGAGGCCGGTGTCGGCGCCGATCCGCGGGCGGGTGAATGCGCGGTGGGCCGGCAACCCGCTGAACTTGATCCGGTAGCGCCCACCGCGTACGTCGGTGAACAGGTAGCGGCCGTCCGCATCGGTCGCTGTCACCGCGATCACCGAACCATCGGCGGCGAGCAGCGAGACGGTCGCTGTGGCACCTGGCTCATCGTGGCCGGAGAGCCCGTCCCCGTTGAGGTCGTGCCAGACCCGGTCCCCGATCGCGTACCGCAGCTGGGTGACACCGGCGTCGACCTGGTCGTTGATGTACTCCGCGTCGACCCGGTCCCCGGCGACCGAGGGGCGCACACCGGGCTCACCCGTCCCCAGGACGAACGGCGGCGTCGCGCCGGTGTAGTCCGGATCGGAGTCGCCGGCCCGGTCGGTTCCCACCGACGGGTGGGTCAGACGCCATCCGGGCCGAACGCCGGCGAAGCGCACCGAGTAGACGCCAGGACGCAGCTTGTCGAAGGCATAGCGCCCGTCCGCACTCGTCACCGTCGCGGCGACGACGTCCCCCTCGCTGTTGAGCAGTTGCACGCTGACCCGAGCGGTCCCCGGCTCACCAGGGTCCTGACGCCCCGATCGGTTGGTGTCGCTCCAGACCAGGTTGCCCACGGCGAACCGGGTCTCGGCGACCCGGACGGTGGGAGGCGGTTGCGGCTCGGTCGACACCGCCGGCGGGATCGTGCCGACCATGACGCCCATCCGCACGGTGACGCTCTCGGCGGTGACGTCGACCGTGGTGTTCAGCGAGGCGAAGGTCTCACTCTCCGGCACCGGGACGAGGTCGGGAAGACTGCTCGGGATGGCCGCGTCCACGAAGTACCGGCCACCGACGAGTTCGCCGCTCGCCGACAGCACGTAGCGCCCGTCGTCTCCGGTCACCCCGGTCTCGGTGTGGCCACTCGGATCGCGGACGGTGATCTCGATGCCCGGCTGCGGGGTGTCGACACCGCTGTCGTAGCTCCCGCTGGCATCGGTGTCGCGCTCGACGACGATGGTCAGCGTGCCGTCGGTCGGATCGGCGGCGGCCGGCGAAGGAGCGCCCGGAAGCGGGACGCCGGCAAGGGCGAGCAGGGCGAACAGCGCCGCAAGTCCGACCGCGCCGGCGGCCGGACGGAACAGTCGACGCGTACGCAGCACACACCCTCTTCGCACCGTGGCTTTCCCACCGTGGCTCGTTAGCACCGTGGCACTTGCACTTCTTGCCCGAGCGGTCCCCAGATCCCCGGGCATGACCGGGTTCAGGCGCGACGAACGCTTCGACCTCGGGACAATATAGTCACGCTCATGCCGATGTCTCCACGGCGGGAGCCGTGGCCGCGAGCAATCGTGATGGAGGCGTTACGGCGTGGTCCGGGCCGTGCTCTGGCCCGGTTGCGGCCGGATCACCTGCGTCCGGGCCGCCAGGTCGTGGAGGGCCTGCCGTTTCGAGTGCCAGAGAGGGAACAGGGCGTCCGCCAGGCTGACCACGGCAAACAGCGTATTGATCCCCGGCATCACCCAGATCGCGGCTCGCAGGCCCACCGAGCGCCACTCGAGGAGGTCGGTGGACCGGCCGCGATCGACCGGCACCACGCGGAGCCCGAGCAGGAGTTTGCCGGGGGTGGCTGCCTTCCAGCGCAGGAAGAACACGTGGTACGCCATCCCCACCCCGAGCGACACCGCGGTGAGGATGAGTTGGTCGCGGCTGGAAATCAGCGACGTCGGCGAAAGACTCGGGGCGCCCGCACCGGACTGTTGGGCCGCGACCACCGCTTCCACGTAGGCCGCCACCGCCAGGTACATCGTCCGCCAAACGGGGAATGCGATCACCAGTGCGACGGTCGAGCTGAGCACGTTGTCCACCACAGCGGCCAGAGCCCGCCACCACCAGGAGGCGAGCGGCACGCCGTCGGCGGTGTGCCTGGCCTGACCCGAGCCCGCTGCCACGCCGCTCCCGGTCGCGTACTGGGCCGGTGGATACGCCGGGTAAGAGTCTGACCGGGCGGGCTCTGCGGCTGGTACTGCGGTTCTGCCTGCGGCACGCCGTCCCGCGGACGCGTGTTCCGCGACCACTGCCACCCGTCCCAGTAGCGATCCCGCTGCGCGTTCGTGGGATCGGAGTACCACCCGCTCGGCGCGGCGTGCCGTCCGGGCGGCGCGGGCGGCGAACCTACGGGGATGTCGGACACGCCTCCATCGTAGGTTCCCCTGAGGCAACGGCGCCGTACGCGAGAGGGAGTGGAGGTCAGCAGGGGCGGATCGGCGGTACCACCCCGTCCTCGATGGCCCGGCGGAGGAGATCGACCTTGCTCGGTGCGGGACGACCTGCGTCGCTGTACTTGCCCCGGACCCGCCGCAGGTACTCCTTCACGCTGTTGTCGGTGAGAAACAGCTTCCGACCGATCTCGCCCACCTCGTCGCCGGCGACGTAGAGGGCGAGCACCTCGCGCTCACGCCCGCTCAGCGGCGCAGGAGCCGAGATCGCGACGCCTGAGCGTGGACAGCCACTCGGCGGGAATCACGTATTGACCCGCCGCGACCGCACCCACCTTGGCGATCGTCTCCTCGACCGCCTCGGACCGGCTGCTGACCCCGTGAGCCCCGGCCTCGACGGCCCGCCGACTCAGGCTGAGGTCGCCCGGCTCGGAGAACACCAGGATCCGTTGCTGCGCGGTGATCAGCCAGCGCACCGTCTCCGCGACGTCCGACCCCTCGGCCAGTCCGGGATCCAGAACCACCACCGAGCTGTGCACCCGGGCCAGGACGTCTCGAAGTTCGGCGAGGGTGGCGGCCTCCCCGACGAACTCCAGGCCGGTGCACTCCCCCAGCCGGGCCACCGCGCTCGCAAAGCCGACCCGCACGATGTGCTGCCGGTCGAGCACGACGACCCCGGATCGACGCGGGAAGGCCCCGGCGGCAGGCAGGCGGGACCGCCGGACCAGGCGTACGTGTCCCAGTTCGCCCGCTGCGCCGTCGACGGCGACCTCGCTCATGTGACCCCTCACCTCCGTAGCGGTACCTCCTTGACCGCAGCGCAGGGGTTTGTTGAGGCAGAGACGGGCGCGGCCACGACGGCACCGTGCGGCGCGCAGGCCCGGGTCACGCTCAGCGCGGGCGGATCGGCGGCACGATGCCGTCCTCGATCGCCCGTCGCAGCAGGTCGACCTTGCTGCTGGCCGGTCGGTCGGCCTCGCTGTACTTGCCGCGGACCCGCCGCAGGTACTCCTTGGCGCTGTTCTCGGTGATGAACAACTGTCCGGCGATCTGCGGTACGTCGAGCCCCGAGACGTAGAGCACGAGCACCTCCTGCTCGCGTGCGCTGAGCTTGGCCTCCACGAACCCGATGTCGCCGTCGATCATCTGGAGGATCTCCGGTGAGACGAGCAGGTGGCCCTCGGCCACCAACCGGATCTTGTCGACGGTCTGCTCGATCGGCTCGGCCTTGTGGCTGAGACCGTGCGCGCCTGCGGCCAGCGCCCGCCGGACCAGCCGCGCATCGTCGGCGATCGAGTAGACCAGCACCCGCACTCCACGCCGAACCAGGGCGCGCACGGTCTCGCTCGGATCCGAGCCGTCGTCGAGGCCGAGATCGAGCACCACCACGTCGCAGTGCTGTTTTTCCAGCAGGGCCGTCAGCTCCGCTGCGGTGCTCGCCTGGCCGACGAGCCGGATCGGCGGCGCGCCGCCGAAAGCGCTCAGCGCACTCGACAGCCCGATCCGGACCACATCGTGATCATCGGCTACGACGACCGAGATCGCGGAGACCGGGGAGTTCCGCCGGAGTCGCTTTGGCCACGACCAGATTGTCCCGCTGGGAAGGCGGTTCAACCAGAACGCAGGCGTCGCCTGCGCGGGCGACAAGACCCCCGGCGGCCCAGACGCGGCCCGCCCGAGGCACGGTCCTGAGAATCCCCTATGATCGGGCTCGGCTTGGCGGAATCGCATCCGGGGTGGTGGCGCGGACGGCTCCGGTCTACCTTGGCAGTTTCATCACCGGTGAAGGTCTCTTCGCGGCCAAGCTTGCAGCCGCGGCCGTGATCGTCTCCCTGCCGGTGCTCATTGCCGGGTTCGCGGCCCAGGACAAGCTCGTCCAGGACCTGTCGCTCGGCGCAGTGAAGTAGGAGGGTAGGACGATGACATCACTCAACGCGACCAACCTCGAGTCGCTCTCCATCCCGGTGCCGGGCTACGACCGGACACGGGTGAGCGTCGGCATCGTGCACTTCGGTGTCGGCGGCTTCCACCGCGCCCATCAGGCGATGTACCTGGACCGGCTGATGGAGCAGGGAAGCGCGCTCGACTGGGGCATCTGCGGCGTCGGGGTGATGCCGTTCGACCTCAAGATGCGCGAGGCGATGGATAGCCAGGACTGCCTGTACACCCTCGTGCTCAAAGACCCCGCCGGCGGCTGGGAGCCCAAGGTGATCGGCTCGATCGTGCAGTACCTGTACGCCCCCGACGACCCGGAGGCAGTGATCGAGAAGATGGCCGATCCGGCGACCCGGATCGTGTCCCTCACCGTCACCGAGGGCGGCTACAACTTCCACCCGGTCACCGGCGAGTTCGACGCCGACAACCCCGCCGTACGCGCCGACCTCGCCCCCGGCGCCGTGCCGGCGACCACCTTCGGGCTCGTCACCGAGGCCCTGGTACGACGCCGGCAGCGGGGGGTCGCGCCTTTCACGATCATGTCCTGCGACAACATCCAGGGCAACGGGCACGTCGCGGCCGAGGTGTTCACCGCCTTCGCCCGGCTCCGCGACCCCGACCTCGGCGCCTGGGTCGCGCGAGGCGGTGGCCTTCCCCAACTCGATGGTGGACCGGATCACCCCGGTGACCACCGACGAGGACCGGGCGCAGATCAGCGAGCGATTCGGGATCGAGGACGCCTGGCCGGTGGTCTGCGAACCGTTCACCCAGTGGGTGCTCGAGGACCACTTCACCCAGGGCCGGCCCGCCGCTGGAGGAGGCCGGCGTCCAGGTGGTCGACGACGTCGAGCCGTACGAGCTGATGAAGCTGCGGCTGCTCAACGCGAGCCACCAGGCGCTGTGCTACTTCGGCTATCTCGCCGGCTACCGGCTGGTGCACGAGGTCGCGCAGGACCCGCTGTTCGCAGGCTTCCTGCTGGACTACATGGACCGCGAGGCCACGCCGACGCTGTCTCCCCGTACCGGGCATCGACCTGACGGACTACAAGCATCGGCTGATCGAGCGGTTCTCCAACGCCGCGGTGCGCGACACCGTGGCTCGGCTGTGCGCGGAAAGCTCCGACCGCATCCCCAAGTGGCTGCTTCCGGTGATCCGGGAGAATCTGGCCGCCGGTCGAGACGTGACCCTGTCCGCCGCGGTGGTGGCCAGCTGGGCTCGCTACGCCGAAGGCGTCGACGAGCAAGGAGAGGCCTACCGCGTGGTCGACCGGCTGGCCGAGCAATTGACCGCGGTCGCCGCCAAGCAGCGGGAAGAGCCACTCGCCTTCGTGGCCAACCGTGAACTCTTCGGCGACCTGGTCGACGAGCCGGGCTTCACCGCGCCCTACCTGGCCGCCCTGGACTCGCTGCACCGCAACGGCTCCCGCGCCACTCTGCAGGCTCTGGCCGAGAACTCCGCTCCGGTCTCACCGCAGTCCTGAGGGTCAGCGCCGGCCGTTCACGGCCCAGCTGCGGATCCGGTCGATCCGCTGCTGGAGCTCCTCGGCCGTGGCCACGGCCGAGGCGGCACCTCCGCAGGCCGACCGCAGCTCGGCGTGGATCGTCCCGTGTGGTTGGTCGGTCCGGTGGTGCCAGGCGGCCACCAGCCCGTTCAGCTCCTTCCGCAGCGCTCGCAGCTCTTCGTGGGTGCTGCGCGGCTGCGGTGGGGAGTCGTCGCCCGGCCCGACGCGGCCCCGTCCCGACAACTGCCGTTCCTGGTGTTGGCGAAGCAGGATCTTCACCTGATCGGGTTCCAGCAGGCCGGGGAGGCCGAGATAGTCCAACTCCTCCGCGCTGCCGGACTCCGCGGTGAGGCCGAACTCGCCGCCGTCGAAGACGACCCGGTCCAGGTCGGCCTCGCTGGCCAGCGCGGTGAAGATCCCGGGCAGCTGATCCGGCTCGGTTTGCGTGCGGTCGGCAGCGGCGAGCAGCGCAGCCTCGTCCGGCTCGGCCGCGGCCCGGATCACATGGTCGCGTTCGCGTTCCATCTCGGCGGCATAGCGCAGCAGGTTCGGCACGCTGGGCACGAAAACCGAGGCGGTTTCCCCGCGACTTCGAGCCCGGACGAATCGGCCGACGGCCTGAGCGAAGAACAGCGGGGTGGCGACCGCGGTGGCGTACACCCCGACCGCGAGCCGTGGCACGTCGACCCCCTCCGACACCATCCGCACCGCCACCATCCAGCGGTCGTCGCTGTTGGCGAACCGGCCGATCTTGCGGCTCGCGTCGGGGTCGTCGCTGAGCACCACGACCGGCTTGCGGCCGGCGATCTGGTGCAGCAGCGCCGCGTACGCCCGCGCACTGGTCTGGTCGGTGGCGATGACCAGGCCCGCCGCGTCCGGCATGTGCTCGCGCACCTCACTCAGCCTGGTGTTCGCGGCCCTCAGCACCGCCGGCACCCAGGAGCCGCCGGGGTCGAGAGCGGTGCGCAGCGCCTGCGCGGCCAGGTCGCGCGTCAAGGGCAGTCCGAGCCGGGCGACTGACCTCGTCCCCGGCACTGGTCCTCCAGTGCACGTCACCGCTGTAGGCCAGGAACAGCACCGGCCGGACGATCCCGTCGGCCAGGGCCGGGCCGTAGCCATAGCTGAAGTCCGCCGCGGACCGCATCCCGCCGTGCCCGTCGGCCTCGTAGCGGACGAACGGGATCGGATTGGTGTCGGACCGGAACGGCGTACCGGTCAGCATCAACCGGCGCGCGGCCGGCTCGAACGCCTCCCGGACCGCCTCCCCCCAGCTCATGGCGTCGCCCGCGTGGTGCACCTCGTCCAGCACGACCAGGGTCTTGTACGCCTCGGTGCGGACCCGCAGCCCGAGCACGTTCGCGGCCACCCCCGCATAGGTCACCACGATGCCGCGGAAGTCGCGGCTGGTCCGGGCCCGGCCCGAGCCGAACGCAGGATCGAGCGCGATCCCTGCCCTGGCCGCCGCATCCGCCCACTGAGTCTTGAGGTGTTCGGTCGGGGTGACCACCACGACACGGTCGATCCGTCGCTGGGCGATCAGCCGCGCGGCCAGGCTGAGCGCGAAGGAGGTCTTGCCTGCGCCCGGTGTGGCGACCGCCAGGAAGTCCCGCGGATCCGCGTCGACCCACGCCTGCAGCGCCGCCGCCTGCCAGGCCCGGAGCGGACGGACCGACGTCGGGGGGTGGGGCTGGGCAGACACCCGGCCGAGTGTAGAAGGCTTTGCGCAGCCGGATCGCACCGCTGCGCTCAGCGTGGCGCGAACTCGTTGCGGATCACGCCGATGCGCAGCGAGGTCGCCACGCCGATCAGGCACACCGCCGCCATCGCCAGTTGCACGGTGGCGAAGGTCAGGGACAGATCGCCGGTCGGGCGCAAGGCGGCGAAGATCGTGCCGGCCGCGCCGACCAGCAGACCGGCACCCAGGGCGTCGGCGAGGTTCAGCGAGGAGGCGTTGCGGCCCTGTTCGGCATCGCCGGACAGCGTCATCGCCGCCAGCGAGGTGCTGGAGGTGGCCAGGCCCATGCCCAGCCCGCAGAACACCCAACTGAGCGCGACCCAGCCGTACCCGACCCCGGGCAGCAAGGCGATCAAGCCGACCAGAGCCAGTCCGACCGTGACCGACACACAGCCGAACGTGATCAGCCGGTCCCGTCGGATCCGCAGCCACGGCCGCGACTGCAGAAACGAGCCGATCGTCCAGCCGACGCTGCCGACCGTCAGCACGGCGCCCGCCAGCAGGAGCGGCGCCTGGCGCTGTTCGACGAGCATCAGCGGAACGAACGCCTCCGCACCGACGAAGGCGCCGGCCAACAGGCCCCTGGTCGAGATCACCTGGGACAGCCCGCGGCGGAAGCGCAGGAAGCCGGCCGGCATCAGCCGCGGCAGTCCCACCAGCAGACCCGCGAGCCCGGCCACGCCCAGCCCGACCGCGACCAGGTCCAGGCGCTGCCCGGCGAGTTGCAGCGCGGCCGCCGACAAGCCCACCAGCGCCGCCGCCCACAACGGGGCAGGCGGGCCCGGTGCCGCGTCGGCCGAGTCGCGGGCGTCGATCATCGCGCGCAGCGTCGGCAGCACCATCGCGCCGCCGAACAGGGTGACCGGGATGACGGCGAAGAACACCCAGTGCCAGCTCAACTGGTTGGTCAGCCAGGCCGAGATCGGCGGCCCGAGGAAGGAGGGCAGAACCCAGGCGGTGGAGATGTAGGTGAACATTCTCGGCCGCTGCGTGACACTGAACACTCGGGCGACGGTGACGAAGACGGCGACGTTCATGGTGCCGCTGCCCAGACCCTGGACCAGCCGTCCGCCGATCAGCTGAGTCATCGACCCAGCGGTGCCGGCCAACACCAGTCCGGCCAGGAACACCACCAAACCGGCCAGGAACGGTTTCGCGGGGCCGATCCGGTCGCAGTACCGGCCGGAGACGACCGTGGCGAACAGCATGCCGATGACGAAGCTGGAGAAGGCCCACGCGTAGTAGCGCAGGCCGTCCAGGTCGCGCGCCGCGACGGGCATCGCCGTGGCCACGGCGATGGTTTCGAAGGCGATCGACACCACCGTGGCACAGATCCCGACGGTCAACCGCCGGCGAAGGACTCGGCCGGAGGGGTCCACCACAGGCGGTCCGCTTGGGCCGGTCAGGGCGCCCTTCGGCGTTCCGAGCCCGCTCGGGGGGCCGCCGGCCTGGTGTGTGGACACAGCGGCAGTCCATCACCTCGAGTACGGTCGAGGTCAACCGAGATCGGGCAGTCCTAAACTGGCCCGGTGAGTCAGCAACCGAGTCCCGGCGCCCGGACCATCGTCGACGAGCGAGTCAAAGAGCGCGAGTACATCCCCGAGGAAGGCGACCACGAGCGCTTCTCCCACTACGTGCCGAAGGAGAAGCTGACCGAGGCCATGGTGATGGGCACCCCGGTCGTGGCTCTGTGCGGCAAGGTCTGGGTGCCGAGCCGCGATCCCGAGCGTTTCCCGGTCTGCCCCGAGTGCAAACAGATCTGGGAGTCGATGGCGTCGGGCGACGGCGAGGACAACTAGGGCCCGTCCTCGCCAGGAGGCAGGGGACGTACGCTCCGCCGGTCAGGCGGCTTCGCTGGGGACCGACGCGTGGAGTTCCTCGGCGACGTCACCGGTCTCCCCGGCCTCCGCCGCCCGGCGGCCGAGCACGAACACGTAGCCAAGGAACGCCAGCCAGACCGCGGCGCCGATCGCCAGCCTGGCCCAGGCGGGGAGCAGCGAAGGCGTCACGAAGCCCTCCAGCAGACCCGACACGAGCAGCCAGACGCCCAGCCCCAGCGCGAGCGCGCCCACCGCGCGTCCCTCGGTGGCCAGCGCCTGTGAGCGGGTCCGCAGCCCGGGCGCGATCCACGACCAGCCCAGCCGAAGGCCCGCGCCGGCGGCCACGAAGATGATGGTCAGTTCGAGCATGCCGTGCGGCAGGATCAGTCCGTAGAACACGTCGGCGCGGCCGGCCGCGATCATGTAGCCGGCGATCACGCCGACGTTGGCGATGTTGACCCACAGCACGACGAGCACCGGGATGATCGCGATCCCCAGCACCAGGCAGGTCGCGGTGACCTTGGCGTTGTTCAACCACACCTGCACGGCGAAGTCGGCGGCCGGGTTCTCGGTGTAGTACCGGGCGAAGTCGTGGTCCACGAGTTGCTTCGCCGCCGCATCGGTGAGCAGGCTGGCGGCCAGACCCGGGGTGTTGACCAAGCGCCAGGCGATCAGCACCGCGACCACGACGTTGACCACGGCGACGGCGATCCACCAGTACCGGGCCCGGTAGACCGCGGCCGGGAAGCTCACGGTGAAGAAGCGTCCGACGGTCTGCCAGATGGGCAGGGTGACGCCGGTGACCAGGCTGCGGGCCCCGGCGACCAGCGCCGAGAGCCGGGCCTCCAGGACCGGGTCGGCGGCCGTGCTGCGGACCACCGACAGGTGGGTCGAGACGCGCTGATAGAGATCGACCACCTCATCGGCCTCCGCGCCGGTCAGGTCGCCGCGGCGGTGCGTGAGCTCGTCCAGGCGGTCCCACTGGGCGCTGTGCCGCACGATGTAGGAGTCGAGGTCCATGGTCCGGCCAGTATCTCCTCTGACGGCGATCCCCGCCCGCTCGGTCGGCTGCCGCCGACTGCGGAGCAGCCCCGGCACTAGGCTGCCGGGGTGAACCGGCTGGTGACAGGCGACGCGGTCCTGCTCGACCTGCGTCCGGCCCGGGTTCCGACACGACTGCTGTCCACCGCGATCGATCTCACGATCGTCGTCGGCGCCACCGTCCTCTACGGATACATCCTCGAGCGGGTCGGCGGTTCCTCGGCCCGGGTCAACGCGGCCACGATCGCCGGCGGTCTGCTGATCAACTTCGGCTATCCGATCACCATGGAGACGCTCACCCGGGGCCGCACGGTCGGCGCGTACGCGGTCGGCCTGCGCGTGGTGCGCGACGACGGTGGCGCCATCCGGTTCCGGCAGGCGCTGCTGCGCGGCCTGGCCTTCTGGACGGTGGACTTCGCCCTCTGGACGGGGCTCTGCGGCGGGCTGGTCTGCGCCGCGGTCAACGACCAGTCGAAGCGCTTCGGCGACCTGATGGCGGGCACGCTGGTCATCCGGACCCGCGCCCCCCGCCCACCCCTGCCGCTGCCGCCGGTCCCGGAGCACCTGGTGCCCTGGGCCTCGCAGCTCGAGCTGAGCGGTGTCCCGGACGAGCTCATCACCGCCGCACGGCACCTGGTGCAACGCGCCGACGGTCTCCTGGCCCACCCCCGTGAGCAACTGGCGCTCGACCTCGCACGTCAGCTGGCGGTCAGCACCGCACCGCCACCCCCGCCCGGGCTGCCGGCCCTGGAGTTCCTGGCGACGGTCGTGGCCGAGCGACGACGACGCGAGACCGCCCGGATGGTCCAGCAGCAGTGGGTGCCCACCGCCGAGGAACTGCCGGCCGGCTGGCGCTGAGGACTCCGGTGCGGCCGCTGCCCGACCTCGACCCACCCTCCCCTGCGCCGTCGGTCAGGGTGGGCCCTCGAAGGCGCAACACCCGCGCTCTACGCTCGTGCCATGTCTGGCCTGCATACGCTGATCGCGTTGCGGCACGCCAAGTCCTCCTGGGACGACGACGTGGACGATCACGACCGGCCGTTGTCGGCCCGCGGCCGCCGCGACGCCGAGGCGGTCGGGCGCACGTTGGCGCAGTTGAGCCTGCAGCCCGGGCTCGTGCTGTGCTCGACGGCGAAACGGACCAGGCAGACCTGGGACGGCGCCGCCTCCGGGGTGGCGGCCGGCCAGGTCCGCTACCTGCCGGAGATCTACCGGGCCTGGGTGCCCGAGCTGGTCGGACTGGTACGCGCCGTTCCGGAGGACATCGACACCCTGCTGCTGCTCGGCCACGCCCCGGGCATCCCTGATCTGGTCGAGCACGTATGTGCGCGGACCGGGTCGCCGGCGTGGGCGCACCTGGACAGCAAGTTCGCGACCAGTGGGCTCGCCGTCGTCTCGGTCCAGGGGCCCTGGCACGAACTGGGTCACGGGCGCGCCGTGCTGTCCAGCTTCTCCGTGCCACGCGGCTGACTCCCGGCCCGCGCGCAGGCTCGGCTACCCGGGCAGGGGCTCCGCCCGGCCGACCAGGTCGGCGACGAAGGCGAGCTTGGCGATGACCGGTCCGGCCAGCACGAACGGGTACAGGTCGCGGCGGCCCATGCTGCGGTTGATCTGGTTCAGTCCCTTGGTGAGCGGCAGCCAGGTGCGCGCGATCACCTCCGCGATCGGGGTGTCCGCCGGGCTCGGCCGGCATCAGGCCGAACGCGGCGGCGGTCTGCAGGGTGTCGGCGATGTGCAGGAAGTGGGCGAACACCTCGGCGAAATCCTCCAGCGGATGCATGGTCGCGTAGGCACTGATGAACTCCCCGTGCCAGCCCCGGCCCGGACCTGCGGCGTAGTGCCGCTGCAGAGCGTCCTCGTAGGAGGTCGTCTCGTCGCCGAAGAGGTTGCGGAACTCCTCGCGACGGTCAGTGGTCAACGCCAACAATTCGCCGTAGTAGTGGCCGATCTCGTGCCGGAAGTGGCCGAGGACCGTACGGTAGGGCTCGTCCATGCTCGCCCGCAACGCCTCACGGTGGGCGTCGTTGCTCTCGGCCAGATCCAGGGTGATGACGCCGTTCTCATAGCCGGTGGTGACGGTCCCCTGCCTGCTGGACAACAGGTCGAAGGCCAGGCCGAGGTAGCCGTCGCTCACCTTCACCGGCAGCCCCAGCTCGTCCAGCTCGAAGACCAGCCGGCGCTTGGCGGCCTCGGCCACGCCGTACTGCTCCAGTCCCGACCGCGTCGCCGTCGGCCGGACGGGTCCGGGTCAGGGTGCAGTTGAAGCACAGCTCGACCGAGGACTGCGCGGACGTCGCAGCGCCCGGGTCGACGACCCAGTTGCAGCCGCACCGGTTCAGGTTGGCGCAGATCGGGTGCTCCGCCGAGACCGGCACCATCTTGCGCTGCGACCGCGAGTACCCGACCGCCAGGCCGCAGCTCACGCAGACGGAGTTCTCGAAGAACAACTCGGCACCGCACTGATCGCAACCGAAGGCACGCACCGAGCAACCCTTTCACGCCTGGGACCATGCCGCGCGAGGCGGCTAGGCCGCGGGGGCCATGTCCACCGAGACCTTCATCTTCGACTTCTTGGCCTCGGTGAAGATCACGCCCTTGACCGGCGGCACGTCGCCGTAGTCGCGACCCCAGGCCACCGTCGCATGCGACTCGTCGATGAGCCGGTTGTTGGTCGGGTCCAGGTAGAGCCATCCGGCCCCGGGGACCCAGCAGCCGACCCAGGCGTGGCTCGCATCGGCTCCGACCAGTCGCGGCCGACCCGGTGGGGGCCGGGTCGCCAGGTAGCCGCTGACGTAGCGACCCGCGAGGCCGAGCGAGCGCAGCCCGGAGACCATGAAGTGGGCGTAGTCCTGGCACACCCCGACCTGGCGCACCAACAGGTCCGACACCTTCGTGCTGACCGTGGTGGAGCCGGACTCGTAGGTGAAGTCCGCATGCACCCGGTGCATCAGCTCGACGGCCGCGTCACCGATCGCACGCCCCGGCGGAAAGGACACGGCCGCGTACTCCGCGATCCCCGGCGGCACCTCGACGTAGGGCGACGCGAAGGTGAAGTCGGTGGCCTCCCAGCTGTCGGCGATCATCCAGCCGATGGCCGGGGCGGGCCTGCTCCCACGGCGCCGCCAGAGCGGCCGGGTCGAGCTCGGGCCGACCCACCTCCACGACACTGATCGCGGTGACCACCAGTTGGGTGTGCGGGTCGGTCACGTGGAAGTAGGACTTGGTGTTGCCGTACAGGTCGCTGTGCCGGAAGAGGTCGTCCGGCTCGGGGTCGACCATCACCTCGTGCGCGACGCAGCGCTGCCACGGCAGGTCGCGGGGACGCAGGTGGAACTGCCCGTAGCTTCCGGTCACCTCGGAGTCGTAGGTGTAGGTCGTCCGGTGCTCGATCCGGTACGTGGTCACCGCCCACCGCCGAGCGATCCGGAACGGGGCGCGTCCATGGCGAACAGCGGCTGCGGCATCGGCGGCTGCTGCTGGTACTGGGCCCGGATGGCGACCCCCACCGCCCGCAGCTGCTCCTGCAGCCCGGCGATGAACTCGCTGAGCTCGACCCGTCTGCCGTCGGTGCACTCGGCCAGGACAGCGGGGTCGGCCAACCGGAGCTTCTCGGTGACGCCGTCCAGCAGTCGCAGGGGCCGGGCGGTCGGAGAGGTGTTCGGTATGGCGCGCAGGTCGGCCTTGATCCGTTGCACCTGGTAGGCGACCGACCGAGGGTTGAACGGGTCCACCACCAGCAGCTCGATCAGCCCGTCGGTGCCGGCGCGGGCGCGGTAGCGACGCCGGTAGGTGACGATGGACTCGGTCGCGGTGAGGACGGCCTCGGTGACCATCTGGTCGGTCTCGGGGGCGCGCTGCGTGCACACCGTGACCCGCAGCAGGCTGAGGATCTGCAGCGCGCGCTCCAGTCCGCGGCCTGAGTCGAGCATGTACCAGCCGGCGTCGCGGACCATGTTCTCGCTGGCGATCCCGGCCAGCGCGAGCAGACCGGACAGCACCCGCTCGCTCGCATCGGTCAGCTGCAGGCCCTGGTCGTACGGATTGGCGGTCAGCGCGGCGAGGGCCCGCTCGATGTCGGCCAGCACCATCCAGACGTCCTCGGACAGTTGGTCACGCACGCCCTGGGCCGCCATCGAGAGCGCGCCGAGCGACTGGGCGGCGGTGCCGGCCCGGTGCCGGTCGAGCAACATGGAGCGGAACTCCGGCATCATCGCTGCCTGAGCGTCCAGGAACCCCGGGTACGCCGTGCTCACGTGGGTGACCGCCTGCAGCAGCACCTCCAGCGCCCGGCCGTGGGTCACGTCCAGGTCGGTCTCGATCGCCACCGTCCGGGTGGCGAGCACCAGGCGGAGGAGGTCCTCGGCCCGCTCGGCGTAGCGCCCGAACCAGAACAGGTCCGACAGCACGCGGGGCACCATCGCGACCGAGACCGACATCGCCGGCACGAAGGCGGTGGCCTCGTCGCCATCACGACCCCGCGGGGCAACCATCCGCGGTGCGGTCAGCGGCTCGGACCCGACCACCCAGACGTCCTTGGCCAGACCGCCGTCGGGATCGGTGACCAGCGGCCCGCGCAGCGACGGCATCGTCGGTCACCCGCGCCAACCCGCCGAGCATCGCGGTGTAGGAGTCGCCGCTGCGCACGGCGAACGAGCGCAACACCACCTGCCGGCTGACCAGCCGGTCCTGTTCGCTGGTCGGGGCCGAGGACAGCTGCAGCACCTCCTGGCCCACGAAGCGGTGCGGAGCGTCCTTGATCCGGGCGACGAGGAGCTCCCGCTGTTCGGTGCTCAGCGCCGTCCCCCGCACACTGCGTCCGTGGCCCCGGCTGATCGGCCGGACCACGATCGAGTCCAGATGGGTGAGCACGTGGCTCAGCGACGCAGGGTCTCCGCACCACCACGTCTGCACCGAGGGCAGACGCAGGGACTGTCCCAACAGCCGCTCGCACAGATCGGGCAGGAAGGGCAGCAGCGCCGGGTTCTCCAAGATCCCCGAGCCGATGTTGTTGACGATGCTCACCGTGCCCTGCCGGACGCATTCCAGCAGCCCGGTCACCCCGAGCCGGGAACCAGGTCGCAGTTCGAGGGCGTCCATCCAGGTCGAGTCGACCCGGCGCAGGATGACGTCGACCTGTTCCAGCTTGCCCAACACCCGCATCCACACCCGGCCGTCGCGGACGGTGAGGTCGCTCCCCTCGAGCAGCGGGAAGCCGAGCAGGGAGGCCATGAACGCCTGGTCGAAGGCCGTCTCCGAATGCGTGCCGGGACTGAGGACGACGACTCTCGGGTCCTCCACCGTGCTCGGCGCCGCGTCCACCAGCGCGAGCCGCATGGCCTGGAAGAACGGGGTCAGCCGGTGCAGGTTGGCCTGGTGGTAGATCTCAGGCAGCACCCGCGCCAGCACGCGACGGTTCTGCATGGCGAAGCCCGCACCCGAGGGCGCCTGGGTGCGGTCGGAGATGACCTTCCACTGGCCGGCGGAGTCGCGGCCCAGGTCGGCGGCGATCATGAACAGCCGCTGGCTGGCCAGAGCAGGCATGCCGACCACGGGGCGGAGGTACTCCTCGTGGTCCAGCACCGCGGTGGCGGGCAGGTGCCGGCGGGCCAACAGCCGTCGCGGGCCGTACAGGTCGGCCATCACGGCATTCAGCAGTTCGGCCCGCTGCACCAGCCCGGCCTCCAGCCCGGCCCACTCCTGGTCGCTGAGGATGAGCGGCAGCGGGTCCAACCGCCACGGGCGCGGGTCGTTCAGCCGCCCCGCGCGTGCCTCGTCGCCGTCGACGATCGAGACCGACGACGTCGGGCTCGGGGTGTAGGTGACGTTGTCGTCCTCCAGCAGCCGGGCGACCTCCCGCTGCGCGTGCAACAGGTCGGTGTCGGCGAACTCGTCCAGCCCCTCCATCAGGGCGGACCAGCCGCTGCGTACGGTCCCGTCGGACGCGGCGAACTCGTCGAAGCCGGCCGCGTCTGCGGGTGACGCCGGCCGGTGGGCACCGGCCAGGTAGCGGCCCAGGACCGTCACGGACGGCCCCGGTCCGGCTGGATCTGTCCCCAGCCGCGCGGCACGCGCCGGCGCAGGTCGAGGGTGAGCGGGTACTCGGCGTCCGCGATCGCCCGCCAGGCCAGCTGCGCCTGGAGTCCGGCCACGTCGATCTCGCCCACGGTGTGGCCCATCGGCTCGAAGCGGCGGGCCCGCCTCGCCTCGGCCTCGGAGGCGTTCACCGGCGGATGTTCGTACGAGCGACCGCCCGGGTGCACGACGTGGTACGTCGCGCCGCCCAGCGATGTCCGGCTCACCCGATCGACCAGGTCGAAGGTGAGCGGCGAGTCGATCTCCAGGCTGGGATGCAACGAGGACCACGGCTTCCACGCCTTGAAGCGCACGCCGGCCACGAACGTGCCCGGGGTGCCGGTCGGGCGTCAGCGGGACCGGAACCCCGTTGCAGGTCAGCAGGTGCCGCTCCGGCACGAAACCCTCCAGGAGCACCTGGATCCGCTCGGTGGAGGAGTCGACGTAGCGGGCGGTGCCGCCGGAGGAGGACTCCTCCCCCAGCACGTGCCACGGCTCGATCGCCGAGCGCAGCTCCAAGGTGACCCCGCCGACCTGGGTGAGGCCGATCCGTGGGAAGCGGAACTCCTGGTACGGCGCCAGCCAGCCGAGGTCGAAGTCGAAGCCGCGGCCGCGGAGGTCGGCCACCACCTCGGCGATGTCGGCCATGGCGAAGTGCGGCAGCAGGAACCGCTCGTGCAGCCGGGTGCCCCAGCGGACCAGCGGAGCGGAATAGCGCTCCTCGGCGAACCTGGCCAGCAGGGCGCGCACCAGCAACGCCTGGACCAGCGCCATCTCGGGGTGCGGCGCCATCTCGAACCCGCGCAGCTCCAGCAGTCCGAGCCGGCCGCGCAACGAGTCGGGACTGTAGAGCTTGTCGATGCAGAACTCGGCCCGATGGGTGTTGCCGGTGATGTCGGTGAGCAGGTGGCGCAGCGCCCGGTCCACCGCCCAGGGACGGTGATCGGTGTCGGTCAGAGCGTCGATCTCGGCGAAGGAGATCTCCAGTTCGTACAGCGCCTCGGGCCGACCCTCGTCCACCCTCGGCGCTTGACTGGTCGGTCCGACGAAACGGCCGGAGAACAGGTAGGACAGCAGGGATGGTGCTGCCAGAAGGTCAGCAGGCTGACCAGCAGGTCCGGCCTGCGCAGCAGCGGCGACTGCCTGGGCTCCGCCCCGCCCAGGGTCAGGTGGTTGCCGCCGCCGGTGCCGCTGTGCCGCCCGTCCAGCGCGAACGTCTCGGCGCTGAGGCGGCAGACCCGCGCCAGGTCGTACAGGGAGTGGGTCAACTCCGAGAGCTCGGCCCAACTGGAGGTCGGCTGGACGTTCACCTCGATGACGCCCGGGTCGGGGGTGACCGTGAGGCACTTGATCCGCGCGTCCGGCGGGGGGCCGTAGCCCTCCAGCACGACGGCGGTGCCGGTCCGGGTCGCCGCCCGGTCGATCAGCCGGATCAGCTCGAGGAACTTCTCCAGCTTCTCCAGCGGCGGCATGAACAGGTACACGTGTCCGCCGCGCGCTTGGACGACCAGCGCTGTCCGAGCCGAGGTCTCGGCCACGTCGACCACCACCGCCCGTGGGTGGGGACCGGCCTCCAGCGACGGCCCCGCGGCGACGTAGCTCTGCTCGCCGGTGAAGTCCGGGTCCTTCCAGGACACCGATCCGAGCGGCAGCCGCATCCCGGCCGGCGAGTCGCCGGGCACGAGGACGATGCGGTCCCGCCGGGTCCGCCACGCCGGGCTGGCCCAGCCCTCGCCGAACCAGGACGGCACCAGCGGCAGCGCCCAGGCCGTCGGGTCATCGGCGGCCTCGTCGAGCTCGGCCACGAACGCCGACTCCGGCTGCCGCGGATCCAGCGGTGGGCGGGGGCCGTACGGCTGGTTCACCTCAGCGGCCAACCGGGCGAGCGGATCCTCGAAGCAGGGCCGCAGCTGCTCGCCGGGCAGCCCGAAGTCCTCGGTCACGGCCCGGGCCAGTCGCTCCGCCGCCGCGGCCGCGTCACCCTCGGCCGAGCCCGGCTCGCGCGGGTCGGCGAGCAGGGACGCGTCGGTCCACAGCGGCTCGCCGTCCGCCCGCCAGATCAGCGCGATCTGCCAGCGCGGCAGCGGCTCACCCGGGTACCACTTGCCCTGGCTGTGTTGGACCAGGCCGTTGCGGGCAAAGCGGGCCGCGAGCCCCGCGGCCAGGTCCCCGGCCAGACGCCGCTTGTCCGGTCCGTCCGCGGCCACCGTCCACTGGGCGGAGGTCATGTCGTCGACGGAGACGAAGGTCGGCTCGCCGCCCATGGTCAGTTCGATTCCGGCCGCGTGCAGGCGCTCGTCCACGTGCCCTCCCGAGCCGCTCCAGATGCTCCATCTGGGCCGGGGTGTAGGGCTTGGTCACCCGCGGGTCCTCGTGCACCCGTCGGACCACGTTGGCGAACTCCATGGTCGTCTCCGAGCGCTCGGTGACCCCGGTGATCGCCGCCGACGAAGAAGGCTGTGGGGTTGCCGCGAGCGGGATGTGCCCTTCGCCGGCGAACAGCGCGGACGTGGGGTCCAGGCCGATCCAGCCCGCCCCGGGGAGATAGACCTCCGCCCAGGCGTGCAGATCGGTGAAGTCCTCGGTCGGCCCACTGGGCCCGTCCAGACTCGCCACGTCGGCGGTCAGCTGGACCAGGTAGCCGGAGACGAAGCGGGCGGCCAGGCCGAAATGCCGCAGGGCGTTGACCAGCAACCAGGCTGAGTCCCGGCAGGAGCCGATCCTGCGGGCGAGGGTCTCATCCGGGGTCTGCACCCCCGGCTCCATCCGCACCGAGTAGGCCACGTCACGGTTCAGCGCGCTGTTCAGCTGGGCCAGGAACGAGACCGTGGGCACGCCTGCGCCGTCGGGTTGCGGAAGGCCCGCGAGCCAGGTCTCCAACAGCGGTCCCCGAGCCTGTTCCGGGGTGTCCAGATAGGGCTGCAGGTCGGCGGCGAGTTCGGCCGGGTAGCGGAACGGGTAGTGCTCGGCGTACTCCTCCACGAAGAAGTCGAAGGGGTTGATCACGCCCAGATCGGCGACCAGTCCGACGGTGATGTCCAGCTCGCTGGACTTGCTCGGGAACACCACGCGCGCGAGGTAGTTGCCGAACGGGTCCTGTTGCCAGTTGACGAAGTGGTCCGGGGGGCTGATCGTCAGCGAGTACGACTCGATCGGCGTCCGCGTGTGCGGCGCCGGACGCAGCCGGATGACGTGCGGACCGATGCTGATCGCACGATCGAACCGGTACGTCGTGCGATGCTCGAGGGCAACCTTGATCGACATGGGGCTCCGGTGGGTTCGGGCGAGAGGATCTGGACCGCAATCAGCGCGGCAGGGTCAGTAACGGTAGTGGTCCGGCTTGTACGGGCCGTCGACCGACAGCCCGAGGTAGCCGGCCTGCTTCGGCGTGAGCTCGGTCAGGCGGACCCCGAGGGCCTCCAGGTGCAACCGCGCCACCGCCTCGTCGAGGTGCTTGGGGAGCGTGTAGACCCCGAGCGGGTACTCCTCGGGCTTGGTGTAGAGCTCGAGCTGGGCCAGCACCTGGTTGGTGAAGGAGTTGCTCATCACGAAGCTGGGATGCCCGGTCGCGTTGCCCAGGTTCATCAACCGGCCCTCGCTGAGCAGGATGATGCTGCGTGGGCGGTGGCTGCCGTCGGAGTCCTCGGGGAACTGCCACTCGTCGACCTGCGGCTTGATGTTGACCCTGGTCACGCCGGGCAGCGCGGTCAGCCCAGCCATGTCGATCTCGTTGTCGAAGTGGCCGATGTTGGACACGATCGCCTGGTGCTTCATCCGGCGCATGTGGTCGGCGGTGATCACGTCACGACAGCCGGTGGCGGTGACGTAGATGTCGGCGATCTCCAGCACGTCTTCCAGCGTGGCGACCTGATAGCCGTCCATCGCGGCCTGGAGCGCGCAGATCGGGTCGATCTCGGTGACGATCACCCGGGCTCCCTGGCCACGCAGCGACTCCGCGCACCCCTTGCCCACATCCCCGTAGCCGCAGACCACGGCGACCTTGCCGCCGATCAGTACGTCGGTCGCCCGGTTCAGCCCGTCGATCAGGGAGTGCCGAACCCCGTACTTGTTGTCGAACTTGGACTTGGTGACCGAGTCGTTCACGTTGATCGCGGAGAACAACAGGCTGCCGGCCCGCAGCATCTCGTACAGCCGGTGCACTCCGGTGGTGGTCTCCTCGGTGACGCCCTTGATGTGGTTGGCCACCTCCACCCAGGACGTGCCCTCGGCCAGTGTCTTGCGGACCAACTCCAGGAAGACGCGGAACTCCTCGGACGCGTCGTCGTCGGCCTCGGGTACCTCTCCGGCCTTCTCCGCGTCGACGCCCCGGTGCACCAGCATCGTCGCGTCGCCGCCGTCGTCGAGGATCATGTTCGCGAAGTCGCCGTCCCAGTCGAGGATCTGCTGGGTGCACCACCAGTACTCCTCCAGCGTCTCGCCCTTCCAGGCGAACACGGGCACGCCCTTGGGGTCGTCCGCGGTGCCGTCGGGTCCCACGACCACCGCCGCGGCGGCGTGATCCTGGGTGGAGAAGATGTTGCAGCTCGCCCAACGCACCTCGGCGCCGAGCGCGACCAGGGTCTCGATCAGTACCGCGGTCTGCACCGTCATGTGCAAAGAGCCGGCGATCTTGGCCCCCGCGAGTGGCTTGCTCCCCCGAACTGGGCCCGCATGGCCATCAGCCCTGGCATCTCGTGCTCGGCGAGGCTGATCTCCTTGCGGCCGAAATCGGCCAGACCCAGGTCGGCGACCTTGTAGTCGAGGACCAACTGCTCTGTTGCGCGTGAAGCCATGGGCGCAAGCCTAGGGGCTCGATGTGACGATCCCGCTCGTCAACCCGCCCGACTCAGTGGGTGGGCTCCGCCTCCGGGGCTGCCCGCTCGGCCGGCACGTAGTCGGCGTGGAAGATGTCCGGCTCGAGGTAGAGCGCACTCACCATCGGCTCGGCCGCCCGGATACTGATCTCGGCGTTGTTGATGGTGTTGGCCACGTCACTGGCGCTGTCCGCCGTGGAGACGGCGATCTTGGCCGCCACCAGGACCTCCTCCGGCCCGAGGTGCAGAGTCTTCATGTGGATGACCCGCTCGACCCCGTCGGTCGCCATCAGCGCTTCGCAGATCCGTCGCACCGCGTCCGGGCTGGCCGCTTCACCCAGCAGCAGGCTCTTGGTCTCCGCGGCGAGGGTGATCGCGACGGCGACCAGCAGCAGGCCGATCATGGCCGTACCGATCACGTCGTAATAGCCGTTGCGTGTGATCAACGTCATACCGACGCCGAAGAGCGCGAAGGCCAGTCCCAGCAGCGC
Organism: uncultured Actinomycetota bacterium; assembly: GCA_963726625.1. Classification (GTDB taxonomy): domain Bacteria; phylum Actinomycetota; class Actinomycetes; order Propionibacteriales; family Propionibacteriaceae; genus Microlunatus. Next base: position 176,651 of record CAVSDA010000012.1, on the reverse strand, counting down.
GGCCAGGTCCTCCAGCAGGATCACCGGAAGCTCCGGTGACTTGGCGGAGCGGACGAACTTGATCCAGCTCTGACGGCCCCGCGTCTTGTTGGACTCGCGAATCGCGGTCCGGAAGGAGAGTGACTCCGCGACCATGGCGAGCACCAGCACCAGGACCGGTACCCACCACCACCGCCCGTCGAGGAGCCCGTTCGGCTCGCCGGCGTGCACCTCCTCGTACTTGTGGAAGGCCTCGTAAAGGGCGAAGAGGCCACCGACGCTGAACAGCACGATGGCCACCAGGAAGGCGAAGACGTAGCGCTCCCGGCCGTAGCCGAAGGGATGCTCGTCCGTGGCCTGGCGGCTGGCCCGCTTGCCGCCGACCAGCAGCAGCACCTGGTTGCCGGCGTCGGCGACGGAGTGGATCGCCTCCGCGAGCATCGAGGAGGCTCCGGTCAGGCCCCACGCAGCGAACTTGGTCACCGCGATGAACGAGTTCGCCAGCAGGGCGGCGATGACAGCTTTGGTTCCACCTTCGGCACTCACGCGGAGATCCTCTCAGATCGGTGAGGCTATTCGCGAAAGGCGGCCGTCGCGTCCAGGCGGGCCTGCCACATGGCCACCGCGGCGGCCACGCCCGCCGCCTCGGTGTGGCCGTCGGTCCAGCGCCCCACGAAATCCAGCGCCCAGCGGCACTTGGCCAGCATGGCGGCGTGCCGCTGGGCCCAGGTCGGTCGCCGGCCGTAGCCCTCGAAGATCGACCCGACCGAGCGCACCAGGTGCGGGTGGTGGGTACGGACGATCCACTCCGCCCAGGCCAGGTCCTCCACCGGATCGCCGACGTGGGCGTGCTCCCAGTCGACCACCGCCACCGCCGTGGGCGGCATCCGGCGGCTGGCGAAGAGCATGTTCTGCGGCCCGAAGTCGCCGTGCACCAGGACCGAGCGGTCATGCTGGGTGCCGTACGACCGGCTGAGATCGAGCCGGTGCAGGGCGCGCGCCGTGCGGCCCGTCTCGAACAGCACCTCGTCGGGGAGGAGTTCGATCAGCTCCTGGCCGGGTGTCCCCTCGATCAGCCGGGTGACGATCCGCGAGGGGTCGTGCTCGATCAGCCTCGGCACCGCCAGCTTGCCCGCCAGGAAGGTCAGCGCGTTGACCTCGCGGGTGCTCCGGTCGGCGGCCTCGGGACCCAGGTAGGTCTTCACCACGCGGTGCCCCTGCACGACCGTGGAGTTGGTGTAGCCGTGCGGGAGCCTGCGCACGGGATCGGTCGCGCGCCGGCCGGCCGCGGCACCGGACGCCACCACCGCCCTCACGGCTCGACCCCGCGGCCGAGGCCGACCGAGAGGTAGACGGCGGCAAACATCCCGGTCTGCAGCAACGTGGCGTAGCGCTCGACGTCGGACCCGCTCGAGTGCGCGATCCGACACACCCGTACGTCGTTGCGTTCGGCTGCCGCCGCCAGCCGGGTGTGGTCGCGCCGGATGAGGTCGTCGCTGTTGCCGTCGTCGAGCAGCACCAGGCAGGGCCGCCGGTCGGCGGACACCGCGTCCTCGAACGGGTCGGCGAAGGGATCACGCGGAGCCGCCGAATCGAGGATCGGCAGCAGTTCGTCCGCGTCCGCAGCCAGCGCCGCCCGCCCGCTGGCCGCGCGCAGAGCCTCGGCGAGCCGGCGGCTGGCCCGCGCAGCCAGCACCGAGCCGCCCCAGACCAGTGGCTGGGCCTCGGCCAGGCCGAGGGCCAGGTCCTTGGCCGGGTTTTCCGACAGGTCGGCGTTGGGGGAGCATTCCGCGGCGACCTGGTCCATTGCGTCGGCCACCGACTCGGGATGGACCTGCGGACCCAACCCCATCTCGTGCAGGGCGGCCAAGGTGATGATCGCCGCGGCCAGCGGGTCGGCGGTGGCCGTCGGCAGCAGGATGGTCGAGCTCGAGCCGGCGTGGTCGGCGATCAAGGAGGAACTGGGGCACGCGATCAGCAGCTGGGCCCCGCGCCGGACAGCCTCGTGCACCGTGGCCACCAGGCCCGCGGATGCCGTATCGCTGGCCATCACCACGACGAGGTCGAGCGCGCCGACCCAGCCGGGCAGTCCGTGCGCAGGCCAGGCGACGAACGGCACCGGGCAGACCGGCTCCAGCATGGCCCGGATGAAGCGCGCCTCAGAACCGGCCGCGATGACGGCCCGTGGTCGCTGCAGTCCGCCGAGGTGAAGGATCGGCTCGACGGCATCAGCCGTCTCCCGCCGCACCCTCGCCCCGGCCTCGGCCAACCGGCGCAGCAGCAGGTCGGCCGCCGCGAGAGCGCGTGGGTCGTCGAGGGAGGAGTCGTCGAACATCGAGGTCAGGACGCAGGCGGCTGCGTCGGCGCACCGCGTGTCGGCCGCCGCGCCTCGTCGATGAGCAGCACCGGAATCCCCTGCCGAACCGGGTAGGCCAGTCCGCAGTCGGACGCCACACAGACCAGTTCGTCGCGGTCGTGGTCTACGGCGAGCGCGCCGTGACAGTTGGGACAGGCCAGGATTTCCAGCAGCTCTGCCGCCAGGTCGACTGCCATGGTCGTCTCTCCTTCTCGGGCCGCTACGGCCCCCCGCCGCTACGTCCGGATCAAACCTAGTGTCTCGTCGCGCAGTGCGGACATGATGTCCGCAGATCTCGCCTCCACATTGAGCCGCAGCAACGGTTCGGTGTTGCTGCCGCGCACGTTGAACCACCAGTCCGCGCCGTTGACGGTCAGACCGTCGACCCGGTCCTGCTCGCCGCGCCCGGCGAAGGCGGCCGCGACCCGGTCCATCGCCTCGGCCTGGTCGGCGACCGCGGAGTTGATCTCCCCGGAAGCGGCGTAGCGCTCGTAGGAGGTCACCAGCTCCGACAGGGGCCGGTCGGTCCGCCCGGTCAGGGCGAGCAGGTGCAGCGCGGCCAGCATTCCGGTGTCGGCACCCCAGAAGTCGCGGAAGTAGTAGTGGGCCGAGTGCTCGCCGCCGAAGATGGCTCCGTGCTCGGCCATCGCCGCCTTGACGAAGGTGTGGCCGACGCGGGTCACCACGATGGTCCCGCCGGCTTCCCGCACGACCTCGGGGACGGTGCGCGAGGTGATCTTGTTGCAGACGACGGTGGCGCCGGGCTCCCGGGCCAGTTCCTGGCTCGCGATCATGGCGGTGATGATGGACGGGCTGACCACCTCGCCCCGCTCGTCGATGACGAAGCAGCGGTCGGCGTCCCCGTCGAACACCAGGGCCAGATCCGCCCCGTGTTCGCGGACCGCCGCCTGGGCGTCCAGCAGGTTCTCCGGCTCCAACGGGTTGGGCGGGTGGTTGGGGAAGGTCCCGTCCGGATCGGTGTAGAGGCCGATCAGGGTCAGGTCGAGATCGCCGAGCACCGCGGGCAGGGTGTGTCCCGCCATACCGTTCCCGGCGTCGGCGACCACGGTGAGGTGCCTGATCCCGCTGAGGTCGACCAGCGAGTGGAGGTGGGCGGCGTACGCGGGCAGCAGGTCCTGCTCCGTGCGCCGGCCCGGCCTGCCCGCTGGCGTCGGCCGGCGCGGCCTGGGCCCGCGCGGCGATCTCGGTCAGCTGCGCCGGCGCGATCGGGCGGGCGTCGGCGAGGCAGAACTTGATCCCGTTGTACTCACCCGGGTTGTGGCTCGCGGTGAACATGGCGCCCGGCCGACCGAGGTGGCCCGAGGCGAACCAGAGTTCGTCGGTGCTGGCCAGCCCGATGTCCACCACGTCGGCACCTCGGCTGAGCACGCCGTCGACGAACGCCGCAGCCATCCGCGGGCTGCTGACCCGCATGTCGCGCCCGACCACCAGGCTGGCGCCGGCCAGGCCGAGCACGTCCACCAGGGCGGCGCCGATCGCGTACGCACCTTCGGCGTCCCACTGGGGGTGCTCACCCTCGGTGATGCCGCGGATGTCGTTGGCCTTGAAAATTGCGGGGGTGATCATCGCCAGTGATCCTATGGCTCGTCCGGCCCGGGCAGGAATTCCGCCGGGGTGTGTCTCAGCGGCGCCGTGGTCAGGACTCGCCCGGATCGGCCAGCACGGTCAGGTGGCCGCGCCGTCGGAGTTCGACGATGCTCGGTCGGGTGACCCGGCGGGGTGGGGCGGACTCGGGCGTGGGGTCGTAGGACAGGCCGACCTCGCGTACCGCGTCGGCGAGGGCCAGGAGGTCGTCCACGCTCGGCTTCGGCTCCTCGCTGACCGCCAGCCGGATCACCTCCCATCCGCGGGGGGCCGACAGCCGGTGGGCGTGTGGCTGGCAGAGGTCGTAGCCGTGCGGTTCGACGCTGGTGGCCAGCGGGCCGAGCACCGCCGTCGAATCGCGGTAGACGTAGGTGAGGGTCGAGGTCGCCGATCGGGCGCAGCCCGCTCGTGAACACCGGCGCGTCCCCATGCCGGTGACGCTACCTGCCCGAGACCGCCCGGCGTGGGAGGCAGGACCCGTGTCTCAGCGATCCGGTGGGGGCGACCGGCGCTGCGGTGCCGGGTGGCCGGCCGGTTCGGCTACCGTCGGGGGGTGGCCAGCCGACGACGCGACCGGCACGGGCGCGGTCTGCGCGGCCCGCTCGCCCTCGCCAACGCGGTGACCCCGCGCACCGCGAACGCCCCGCGCCCGGCCAACCGGGTCGACTTCTTCGCCAGCGCGGTGGGCAGTGCCGTCGAGCGGATCGGGCGCCAGTGTCCCGAGGCCCTCGTCGCGGTGACCGTCGGGATCGAGGACGTCCCGCCCGTCGACATCACCTGGTCGGCTGAACGGATTCCGCTGGCCGCCGCGCTGGAGGGGACCGTCGAGCGCCCGGGTCAGGTGGTCGTCTACCGGCGGCCCGCTCGAGCACCGGGCCGCCAGCCGGCCCGGCCTCCGGATCCTGGTCTACCGCACCATCGTGGAGCAGTTGGCCGCGCTCACGGGGCGCAGCGTCGACGAGATCGACCCCGACGGAGCCGGGGCCGAGGACGACTAGCCGGGCTCCGGCTCGCCGTCGGCTCGCCCTTCGACGGGTGTTCAGCGCCCGACCGAGGGGTCGGGCACCGTCGCGGGTGCGCGACTGGCCACGTCCGGGGACGTCAGCGGAACAGTCGCCAGACCAGCCAGGTCACCTTCGGGCTGACTCAGCACGACGCCGCCGACCACGGCCGAGCCGTCGGGCACCCGGACCACCAGGTACGCGGGCGCCGGGGACGTCAGCCGTCGGGTGGCGGTGCTGTTCGGCGCGAGCAGGACGTCGTCGCTGCGCAGGCTCACCCCGTCGTAACTCACCACCTCGAAGCTGAGTCGGGCGTCATCGCGCGCCGGCGTTGCTCACGATCAGTTCGCTGGCGGCACCGTCGACGGTGGCCAGGGCCGTCACACCCGTCCGCACCAGCGGACCGCTGGCGCTCTGCACGGCGAGGTCGCTCGCAGGCGCCGGCGCGGCTGCTGCTGGAGATCACCGCAGCGGTGACCGGTCGGTCACTGCTCAACCGGATGGTGCCCGCCTCGCCGGCCAGGCCGGGGGCCAGATCCACGCTCGCCGAGCTCTCGGCCGCGACCTCGATCGTTTCCGCTCCGCTCGGCGCGTACGCCCCCTGCAGTCCGAGCACCTGTATCGCGATCGAGGCCCGGTCCAGGCCGGGATTGGTGACGACGAGTTGACGGCCACCGTCGCCCTCCGGCACCGCGGGGATCACCAACTCCGCGCTCGGAGCGAACGAGGGCACCTGCCAGTCCGTGCCGGCGGGGGTCAGGTCGTCGCTGAGCGTGCGTCGGGCCGCAGCCGCGACCCTGCCCTTGCTGGCCTGCACGACCAGGCCGAGCGGGCCATCGGCTTTCACCACGCTGGTCAGCGACACCGTGCGGGAGGACCGTGCGTCGATCACCAGCCCGGGACTGCCCGGGACGATCACCCGGCCCAGCCTGCCGTAGAAGCGCAGGTCCACCTCAGCCTGCGCGTCGTCGGGATTGGTCAGCACGAGCTCGGTCCGGTCGGAGTCGCTGGCCCCGAGCCCCGCGAACCACAGACTGGTCGCCGGGGCGAGGCACGGTGCCGCCGCCAGCCCGGCGTCACTGCCTTCGGTCGCCCGCGTCAGCACCGCTCCGCTGCCGGCCGTGGCCATCACGCCTTCGCCGGCGAGCAGGACCGGCGTCGTCGCGTCAGGGAGCTGCGTGCCCTTGCCCTGCTCGGTGAGGGTGAACGCGGGATCGGTGGCTGCCAGCGGAGTGCCCGTCAACTTCCCCTCCCGCCCCGGGGCCTGCCGGACGACCACGGCCGAGACCGTGGTCTGCCCGGCCTGCGCCGCGTCGGCGGACGCAGCCGCACAGACGGTGGTCACCCGGCCGACCAGCGGGATCCGGCTGGACGGCACGCTCGCCCGTTCCACCGGGAGCAGTCCGCCGCCACCGCCGACCAGCGCGACCCCGACCAGGGCTGCGACGACCGCCAGCACCCGCCGCCGACGGTCGGGGCGCTCGAAGGCCGACGTGAAGCCCGCCATCAGACCAGCTCCGACAGGGTCGCCGCACGCCGCGCGGACTTGGCGGGGTCGCGAACCTCTGGCCGGCGGACCGCGGGAGCGGCCAGCACTGCGGCCACCAGCAGCACCAGGCCCTGGAGCGGCAGGAACCAGCGAGCAGGCGAGGTCAGCTGATAGGTCAACACTCCTGCGGCGGCAGGCATGGTGAAGCCCTGCTGCCAGCCGGCCGCGACCGGCTCGAGCCGCCGACCGTCGAGTTCGGCCTGCCACCGCGGATCCGCCGGCTCGCCCAGCCGGAGCTCACGACCCTCGACGCCGGCCGGCACGCTGCCCGGCGGCGGGTCGACCGGGTCGGTCGTCGTCCCGTCGGTCAACACCGCGCGGGAGGTGGGCGGCTCCAACTGCCACACGGTGCCGCGCTCGTTCCCACTGGCGGTGCCCAGATCCGGGGTGTTGTCGATCCGGGCGAGCGCATCCTCCGAAGCCCCGGTGACGAACACGTAGCCGACCCCCAGCTCCCGCAACTGCGGGCCGATGTCGGCGTCCGCGGTGCCGGCCACGATGCGGATCACCAGATCGTCGAGGCGGTCGCGAGCCGGCACCGATCCGCCGAAGGTTCCGCCGCGGTCGGCGTCACCCAGCCGTACGTGGGAGTCGCCGAGCACCGAGTAGCGCGCGGTGCTCCCGGAAAGATCCACGGCCAGCACCCGCGGCGCGCCGGGTTCGGCCATGGCGTTCAGCACGTACGAGGGGATGGTGTCCAGCGAGGTGCGGACGATCGGGCCGCCGGCGCCGGCGGCGACCCACCAGACTGCGCCGGCCACGCTGGCCAGGGCGACGAACGTCGCAGCCAGCACCGCAGCCGGCTGAAGCCAGGTGAAGCTGCGCCGGTTGAGTCGGGCGGCCAGCCCGTCGACGCCGATTCCGGCCGCGAGCAGCAGCGCGGCGAACCCGATCAGCAGGTAGCTGCCCACCCAGGGCCGGACCTCGCTGCCGACCGGCGGCACGTCCACCACCAGCCTGGAGAGCACCGCGGCCAGGGCGAAGGCGACCAGCGCGGTCACCCAGGCCGCCAGCACCGCGCCACGCCCGGGTCGGTGACCCAGCCCGACCAGCGCCACGATCCAGATCACACCGAACACCACCGCCGCGAGCCAGAGCGGCGGCTGGCCTGCGCCCAGCCCCCACTTGTCCGCCTGGCCGAGCAACAGCTTCCAGATCCCGGGCGCCTCGCCGGCGCCGCCCAGCCCGGCGTCCGGACCGACGAACAGCCGGCCGGGCTCAGCGATCAGGCTCGGCCACCAGGGCAGCATGATCACCAGCGGAAGCCCCAGTGCGATGCCGATGCGGCCGATCTTGCGCGGTGCCCGGCGCAGCACCGCTGCGCCGAGCAGGCCGAGCAGGATGGCCAGCAGGATCAGCGACGGCTCGAAGGCGACCAGGACGACCAGCACCACGCCGGCCCCCCAACCCCCTCGCCACGCCTCGGGCGTGCGCATCCGGCGCAGCACGACCGCACGCGCGGCCAGCAGCAGCAGCGGCAACCCGAGGGCGACCACCGAGAGGGTGAGCCGACCCTGGTTCGTGCCGCCGAGCAACACCGGGAGGAGCGCGTACGTCGCGGCTACCCAGAGCCGCAGCCTCCGGTCGTTCACCAGCCGACGCAGCACCGGATAGGTCACGAGCAGCGCCAGCGGCACCACCCCGCACAACATCAAGGTGGAGAACCACTCCGGCTGGCCCGCCAGCGCCGTCGAGCCGAGTGCGACCAGGGCCAGCCAGGGGGGCGCGATCTGATCAGGCGCGCCCGGCGATCGGTGCGGTCGCCGCCCGCCATGCCCCGGCGAGGCTGTCGTAGGCGGGCAGCAGTGCCGGGCCGGCGAGCTGGCCCCTTCCGAACAGGCTGCGCGCGGCGAACAGGCTGGCCCCGACCGCCAGCACCGAGGTCACCATGATCGGGCTCAGCCAGGGGTTCCTCGGCGCCTCCTCGACGGCCGTGCTGAAGTCGTCGCCCGTCAGCTCGTCCAGCGAGGCTCCTTCGGCTTCGCCCGCGACCGAGCGGTAGCGCTCCGACGCGACCCCGCTGAGCGCCTCCGCAGCGACCAGCAGGCTGCTCCACCACGCCGGTCGGAGGGCGTGCACGACGTCACCGGTGCCCGGCGCGGGATCGATGCCGGCCGTACGACGGCGCAGGTCGGCGATGCGGTCGGGACGGGCCGCGAAGGAGGCCATGGCCACGATCTCGTCGAGGGCGCGGCCAGGCACCTTGCCGGCCAGATATCCGGCGGCGTGCAGCAGGCAACTCCACACGAGCCGCAGCCAGACCAACGGCAACATCTTGCCCGGTGCGTGGCCGGCGACCACGAGCATGCCCAGGAGCCGGTCGACCTCGCCCGGCCGCCGGCCGCTCAGGCCCTCGGGTCGGAGCCCGGCGCGGCCGACCTGGCGGTGCGTCATGGTGGCGCTGGGAGTGGTGACCACCGTGTAGCCGTTCAGGTGGGCCCGCCAACCGAATTCCACTCCGTCGCGGAACAGCGGGAGCGCTGGATCCAGACCGTCCAGGTCCTGCCAGACGCTACTGCGCACCAGCATCCCGCAGGTGGACACGCCGAGCCGACGCTGCGGCTCGTCCCGCTGGCCCTGATCGATCTCCCCCGGGTCCAGGTACAGCTCTCGTCGCCCGGTGCCGGAGATGCTGACGCCGATCTCGCTGATCTGCTGACCACCGTGGCGTCGGCGCGGCAGCACCAACTTGGGCCCGGTGACGTCGATGGACGGGTCGTTCGTCACATGCTCGAGCAACCGGTAGAGGGAGTCCGGGGCGGGCACCGCGTCGTCGTGCAGCAGCCAGAGCCAGTGCGTGTCCTGGGTCCGCACGGCCCGCAGGCTGGCCGTGTCCTCCGAGTCCGAGCCTTGGCCTCGGTCGAGCCTCAGGGCGGCCTTGACGGCGGACCCGAAGCCGAGCGTGCGCTTGCCCTGGTAGACCGCGTCGAGCACGCCTTGGTCGTGGGCGCGCTGGAGCAGGGTGGGGGTGAGGTCGCGGCTTCCGTTGTCGATGGCGATGATCCGGGTGGGACGGTGCTGCAGCCGGCCGAGCGCCTCCAGGGTGGCCGGCAGCCAGCGGGCGGCCTCGAAGGTCACCAGCACGGCGGTGACGCGCGCCGCCGAAAGGTCGCGCCGCGACGCGCGTACCTCCTCGGCCGACAGCCACGCCCACGGATCGGCGTCGAGCTCGGCCTGGGTGACCGCCTGCTGAGGCAGCGGCGCCCAGGACTCCGGCTGACCACTCGACGCAGCGCCGCGGGAGGGTGGACTGTCCATCAGCGAGAAGCAACCCGATCATGTGGGGAGACGTGGCAGCTGAGGCCCTCGAGGTGAAAGGGCCTGCCCACCTGGTGGGCCGGCCCTACTTTATGCGAGCACGCCGGGTGCGCGGCGCACCAGGGTCGGGTGATCGATCAGACGTCGGTCCTGGCGGTGCGTGCCGTGCCAGCGGCGCGCCTCAGACTGCGCGACGCTTGAGCTTGCGCCGCTCGCGCTCGCTCAGCCCACCCCAGATGCCGAACCGCTCATCGTGCGCGAGGGCGTACTCCAGGCAATCTCCCCGCACGTCGCAGGACAGGCACACCTTCTTGGCCTCGCGGGTCGACCCTCCCTTCTCGGGGAAGAATGCCTCTGGATCGGTCTGCGCGCACAGCGCCCGCTCCTGCCAGCCCAGGGCACCTTCATCGTCTTCGATGTCCATCAACTCATACATCTGTGCCTCCTCGACCCCGGCTGAACTTCAGTCACCCCATCGGCCAGCGCCAACGACCCCACCGATCACGCGCCTCGATCGACTGCCTCGATCGGCCACGCATTCGCTGGTTCCGTACCGGCACGACTTCGCGGGTCGTGCCGGTCACAGGGTTCACCCTGTCCGTCGCTCACCCGCACACTCCCCGAAGTCTGCGAGCGTCGAGAACGTTACCCGAATGACATTGATGAAATTACATGCCTGTCAATACCGCGAAGTCAAGTGGTTGCCTGATATTGGGGGTCATTCCCGCACTTCCGGGTCCGCAGCCTCCGGCGCAGGCTCATCCGGGACCGCCCAGCCCCCGCTCTCACGGCTGGCGGACCATCCCTCGGCCGGAGCTCCCGCTGCGGCATCCCCGGCTCGGATCCAGGCCACACCGGTCGCGGCATCGGACTGCCAGGTGGGCTGCCGGCCGGACAGCGGCTCGGCCGGCTCGGGGTCGCCTCGGGCGGTCACTTCTGCTGGTGGAACCGCGATCGTTTCGTCCCCGGCCGGCACCAGCACCGGCCGGGACACCTGATCGGCGCGTGGCACGAACCACGACGACCAGCGCGACGACCGCCAGCCCGGGGACGATGAGGGCGAGCACTCCGAGCACCGCGTCGAGGATCCCGAAGGAAGGAGCCTCCGCCGAGACGTACCCCACCCACGCGATCCGGACCGAGACGGCCAGTCCGGCCACCGCCAACCCGGCGCGGGCGAGGGGTCGCGCATGGCGCGTCGGCTCAGGCAGCACACAGCACGCCGCCAGCGCCGCGAGGACGACGATGAGCACCGGCTGCGGAGGGGCCGCGGTCTGCAGGCTTGCGGCGAACCGTCCCGGCGCCAGCCCGGCGGCGGCCACCCGCAACGCGAGATCCAGCAGCACCGCGACCAGAACCGTGATCATCGCCGGCTCGCGGGCGCGCTGCAGCGTCTCCATACCGGCAGGCTAGGGCGTGACCACTCACCCGGGAACCACGGCTCGACCCGAGGCGGGTGGAACACTGGTCCGCGTGCAGATCGTGGTCCTGGCCGGTGGCGTCGGCGGCTCGCGCTTCGTGCTCGGCGTACGGCGGGCCTTCCCTGACGCCAGCATCACCGTCATCGGCAACACCGGCGACGACATCACCCTGCACGGTCTGCGCATCTGCCCGGACCTGGACACCATCATGTACACCCTCGGCCACGGCGCGGACCTGACCCGGGGCTGGGGCCGCCGTGACGAGAGCTGGCGACTGCTGGAGGAACTGACGGCGTACGCAGCGGAGCCGACGTGGTTCCGCCTCGGGGATCGCGATCTCGGCACCCATCTGGTCCGGACCCGTCTGCTCGCGACCGGACTTCCGCTGTCGGCGGTGACCTCCCGGCTGTGCGCGCGCTGGCTCCACGAAGACCCGCAGCTCCAGCTGGTGCCCATGACGGACCAGTTCGTCGAGACCCACATCACGATCGAGACGAACGCTGAGCGGCGGTCGGTGCACTTCCAGGAGTACTGGGTGCGGCTCCGCGCCCAGCCCGAGGCCCTCGCGGTGAGCCTGGTCGGCATCGAGTCGGCGCACCCTGCGCCGGGGGTGAGGGAAGCCATCGCGGCTGCGGACGCGATCCTGGTCGCGCCGAGCAACCCCGTCGTCTCGATCGGGCCCATCCTCGCCGTACCCGGCGTGCGGGAGGCGCTGGCGGCCACCAGCGCGCCGGTCGTCGGCTTCGCCGGCATCCTCGGCGGCGCTCCGGTGCTGGGCATGGCGCACCGACTGCTGCCTGCGATCGGCGTCGCGGTCGACGCGGCCGCCGTCGGGTTGCACTACGGCGCCAGGAGCCGCGGAGGCGTGCTCGACGTGTGGGCGATGGATGTGGCCGACGCCCGATCGGTCGGGCGGGTGCACGCCGGCGGGCTGCGACCCGTCGTCACCGACCTGATCATGCGCGACCCCGACGCCACAGCCGCGTTCGTCGCGTACGCGCTCAAGTCCGGCACCGCGTGATCTCGGTCTTCGCCCCTGCCGGGATCGGGGAGGTGGGTCCGGAGACCGATCTGGCCGAAGGCATCGTCGCGGCGGCGGCCGCCGATCCGTCCGGGCCGTTGCTCACCGGAGACATCGTCGTCGTCACCTCGAAGATCATCAGCAAGGCCGAAGGGCATGACCGCGCCCGCTGCTCAGCGTGACGCACTGATCACTGCCGCCAGCGTGCGGACCGTTGCCCGGCGAGGCGCGACCGCGCATCGTCCGGACCCGGCACGGGCTGACCGTCGCGGCGGCCGGCGTCGACCGCTCGAATGTGGCGCAGGGCACGCCTGCTGATGCTGCCGCCTGATCCCGACGCGAGCGCAGCGCGCCTCCGCGAAGAACTGGTACGGCGGACCGGGCTGCGCCTCGGAGTCCTCATCTCCGACACCGCTGGCCGAGCCTGGCGGATCGGCCAGACCGACCACGCCATCGGTGCCTCCGGGGTACGGGTCATCGAGAGCTACGCCGGCCGCACCGATCCGTACGGCAACGCTCTCGAGGTCACCGAGACCGCGCTTGGCCGACGAACTCGCGGCAGCGGCCGACCTGGCCAAGGGCAAGCTGGCCGGCCGACCGGTTGCCGTCGTACGCGGCCTCGAGCACCTGCTCGACGAGGCTGGCTCTCCGGCGGCCGGTCTGGTACGCAGCCCCGCCGACGACCTGTTCGGCTACGGGAGCGCGGAGGCGGTGCTGGCCGCCGCGCTGGCAGCGACCGGGCAAGGTCATCGCTACGAGGAGTTGGTCGGGCTTCCTCGCGATCTCCAGGCTGAAGCGGCCGTGGCCGGCAGCGGGCTCGACGGTCCGGCGGCGGCACCTGTTGCGTGGCCTGCTGGCGGTCGATCTCGCGGCGCCGGAGGGTCGGTCGAGTTCGGGATAGACTCGCGACTCGCAATTTCAGAACGTGGAGGAGCCCACCGTGGCCAAGACTGGCCCGAAGAAGGCGGCCGAGCCGTCCAGCAAGGTAAACGACCCCAAGACGAGCGACCCGAAGGCGGGCGCCCGGGCCGGCAAGGGCACCGGCGCCAGCCGTCGGGACAAGCTGGCCTCCTTCGAGGCGGCGCGGAAGAAGGAGCAGCGCAACCGAACCATCCGGCTCCTCGCCATCTGCACCGTGCTGGCGGTCGCAGTCCTCGCCTACCCGATCTACTTCTTCGTCGAGGACTCCCGGGCGCGCAACGCCGACCTGGTGGCGATCGGCGCCAGCCAGGCCGACGCGGGCTGCGATGCTCCGGTCGAGCACGCCGCCACCGGCAACCAGGAGCACGTCGCGGAGGGCACGAAGGTGACCTACACCGAGTTCCCGCCTGACTCGGGTGAGCACTACGCGAGTCCGGCGCCGTTCACCAAGCACTTCTACGCTGCGGCCGACCGGCCGGCGGTCGAGACGCTGGTGCACAACCTGGAACACGGCTACACGGTGGCGTGGTACCGCGCTGACGCACCCGAGGGCCAGATCAAGGATCTGCAACAGATCGCCAGGACTTTCGCCAGCGAGGAATACGATCTCGCCAACAAGTTCATCGCGGCACCGTGGGAAGGCACCGACGGCGGAGACTTCCCGGCGGGCAAGAACGTCGTCCTGACCCGGTGGACCGCCGATCCGAGCAATCCGGGCGACACCACGAAGCAGATGGGCGTCCGGCAGAGTTGTGCCAGCGTGAGCGGCGCTGCGATCAAGGAGTTCATGGCCGCCTATCCCGTCCAGAACTCCCCGGAGCCGAACGGAGGCTGATCGATGCGCTACGTGCTCATCCTGGCCGGAGGGTCGGGCAAGCGGCTGTGGCCGCTGTCCCGCCAGGACATGCCCAAGCAGTTGCTGAAGGTGCTCGGGGGTAAGAGCCTCCTCCGGATCGCGTTTGAGCGGCTCGACGGGATCGTGCCGGCCGAACGGATCCTGGTCTGCACGGGGGCGGATTATGCCGATGTGGTCGCTGCCGAGCTGCCCGAGGTCTCCCCGGAGCACATCCTCGGCGAACCCGAGGGACGCGACTCGCTGAATGCCGTGGCCTGGCCGGCCGCGGTGCTCGCCCGGACCGACCCCGATGCGGTCGTCGCCGTGGTCACGGCGGATCAGATCATGCATCCCGTACCCGCCTTCCAGGCCGCGCTGCGCGAGGGTTTCGAGGTGGCCGAGGGCGATGAGCCGGTGCTGGTCACCTTTGGTGTGGTGCCGACCTCGCCGCACACCGGCTACGGCTACCTGCGGCGCGGAGCTGCGATGCCCGGGCACCCGGAGGTCTGCTCGGTGCTGGAGTTCAAGGAGAAGCCCGACCGCGGCACGGCCGAGCACTACATGGAGTCCGGCGACTACTGGTGGAACTCGGGCATGTTCGTCTGGCGAGCAGCGACACTGCTGGAGCAGCTGCGCATCCTCCAGCCCGAGACGCACGCAGCGGTCACGCAACTGGCCGCCGCGCCGGAGCAGCTGGCCGAACGCTACCCGCAGATGCTCAAGATCAGCGTGGACTATGCGGTGATGGAGCCCGTCTCGCAGGGACGCGGCAGCGCGCGCGTGGTGGCGGTCCGACTGCCGATCACCTGGCACGACGTCGGCGGGTTCGCGGCGCTCGGCGAGCAGCTGCCGCGTGACGAGCAGGGCAACGCGCGCCAGGGCGTTACCGTTCTGGTCGATGCCCGCGACAACCTGGTGATCAACCACTCCGAAGACGGCAGGGTCGTGGCCGTCGTCGGGTTGAGCGACACCGTGATCGTCCAGACGCCCCAGATCACCCTGGTCTGCCCGATGAGCGAGGCCGAGCGGATCAAGGAGCTGGTGGCCGAGGTGACCAACCAACTCGGCCACACCTACGCGTGAGCGGTCCATCGGTCACCGCCCTCCTGGCCAGACGGGTGCGGGTCCGCGGCGCCGACCCGCTGCTGACCTACTACGACGTCGACTCCGGGGAGCGCACCGAGCTGTCGGCCGCGTCGTACGCCAACTGGGTGGCCAAGACGGCCAACTTGTTGGTCGAGGAGCTTTTCGTCGATCCTGGCGAGCGGGTGCACCTGGCATTGGCGCGCACCCATCCCGGCCACTGGGTCACCCTCGTGTGGGAACTCGCCTGCTGGCAGGTCGGGGCCGTGGTCTCGCTGGGCGACGAGGGGTCTGCGGCGACGGTGGTGGTGGTCGCGCCCGGAGCAGAGCGGATCACCGCCGCCGACGTCCCGGTCCTGGTCTGCTCGCTGCACCCGCTGGGTCTTCCGCTCCCCGAACGTCCGACTGCACCGGTGCTCGACTACACCCTGGAGGTCCGTGGCCAGCCCGATCACTTCGTCGGCCCACCGATCGATCCCGGTGCGCTCGCCTGGCTCGACGGGCCGCTTGCGCTCAGACACGATGATCTGGCCACTGAGGGCCGACCGGATGGGATCGGCCGGCGCCGGCTGCTGCGGCCGGCCGACCCATGGACCGTGACCGCCGCCTTGGTCGAGGCGTTGCGCACGGACGGATCGCTGGTCCTGGTCACCGGTGAGGCCGACTCCGACCAACTGGCGCGGATCGCGAGCCAGGAGAACGCGATCGTCGAGTCGGCGCGCTGCTGACGTGTTCGGGCGGTGCGCGTTCAGGCGGTGCGATTCGTGGTCACGTTCGGGCGGTGCAAGATCGCGCCTGGATGTCGAGCGTAATCGTTCATGTCTTCGATTCTGTCAGTGGCCGGCTGACAGGATGTCACCACATCGATCCGGCACCGACGATTGGCAGAGGCGCGACCCGATCCCAGCACCGGCGATCCGAGCACCGCCGATCCGAGCACCGCCGATCTGGCCGCTGCGGTGGCGGACGCTCGCCGCCTGGCAGCGGTAGCCGCCGCCCGACTGGCCGAAGCGTCGATCCGGTTCGCTGATGCGCGGACCGACCAGGAGCGCGGCCGGTGGAAGGGCGGAGGTGGACCGCCGGGCCGGCCGAAGCCCGGAGCCTTCGCGGCGGACGAACTCTCACTCATCCTCCGCGAGCAGCCGTACGCCGTCCGTTGCCTACTCGCCCGCTCCCGCCGGCTGGGCGCCGGGTTGCCGTGCGTGTGGGACGCCTTCATGCACGGCGACCTTGATCCCGATCAGGTGCGGGTCATCGATCGGGTGGCGCGGCGCGTCGTCGAGCCGGCCACGCTCAGCGCCATAGACGAAGGAGTGGTGGATGCCGCCCGAACGCGCTCGCCGAAGCAACTCGGCGCATGGCTGCTCCGGCTGGTCGTCCGGCTCGAGCCGGCCGCATTCGAACAGCGCCACCGCCGTGCCCTCGCCGAGCGCCGCGTGACGGTATGCCAAGGCGCTGACGGCATGGGATACGTGACCGGAGAGGTGTCGGCCGCCGATGCTGCGGCGATCGACGCGATGTTGGCCGCGGCGGCGCGCAGCCTCGGCGCGGAGGATCCGCGGAGCGAGCAGCAGAGGCGCTCCGACCTCTTTGCTGACCTGCTCTTGGGCCGATTGCGGCTGGTGGAGGATCTCGATGACTCCCTTGAGGCGCGCGACGACCGGAGCGAGCTACCGGGCGCGCAGAGCTCGATCGAAAATCAGGACGAAGGACAGAAGAAAAAAGAGGGCAGGACACCGAGAGGCTCGGCGCCGCCGAGGGCAACAGCTGGCTCGAGGTCGAGGTGATCGACCCAGAGACCGGGGAGCTACTCGGCACGACACGGCAGCGCATCGACGCCGAGGGCGAGGGCGAGCCGATCGGAGGACTCACGTCGAAGGCGCCCGAGGCTCGGCTCGACTGGCGCGTCGACTTGACGCCCAGTCCCGCGCCCTGCGCATCGGCGTGGTGGTGCCCCTGTCCAGCCTGCTGGGTGCGGGGCTCGCGCCGGCGGAGACCGCCGACCGAACCGGGCTGCTCCCCGGCGAGGCCCTCCGGGAGGCGATTGCGGCAGCCCTCGGACCGGACAGTCGCGACGAGGTGCTGTTCACCCGACTGCTCACCGATGACGGCGGCCGGCTGCTCGACGTGACCGAGTTGGGGCGCTACGCGTCACGACGATTGGCCCAGGCGGTGGCGATCCGCGCAGGAACGTGCCGTTTCCCGACGTGCACGGTGCCCGCCGATCGTTGCGACCTCGACCACCATGAGCCGTGGCCGGTCGGCGCGACCTCCGCCGCCAACCTCGATCCGCTGTGCCGGCGGCATCACCGCGCCAAGACCTTCGCCTGGCACGCCTCGATCCGCGACGACGGCGGAGTCGACTGGACGATGCCCGACGCGGAGCGCTACCGCTGCGCCGACGATCCGCTGATCGTGAGCACTGCAGCATGAGTGGTGGGCCGTGTGGCAGCGCCTGAAGAGGCTCACCCGTTCGACTTGACCACCAGAACCGGGATGGTCGCGTCGAGGATGATGCTCTGGGTTGCGCTGCCGAGCAGCAGTTTGCCCACCGGCGAGCGGTTCCGGGCGCCGATCACCAGCAGGTCAGCCCCAACCGCGGCGGCCTGGGCCAGCACGGTGTCGGCCACGGTGTCCTCCCCGGTGACGGTATGCACCTCGATCTCGACGTCGAGGCCGGCGCTGACGAGCACCTTCCCGACCTCGTCCAGGAGGCCCCGCTTGTGGGCCTCGGCGATGTCGAGGTCGAGCGATTCGATGACCTCGATCACCGCGAGCGTGGTGCCGCGGAGGGACGCTTCCTTGGCGGCCTCCCGCAGGACCAGGTGAGCGGTGGCGGAAACCTTGTGAGCAACGGCGACGGGCATGGTGAGCAGACCTCCGGGGTCAGTAGGTGGATTTCAGACGTTCTGGGGGAAGCCGAGGTTCAGGCCACCATGACTGGGATCAAGCCAACGCGACGTGACCACCTTGCCCCGAGTGAAGAACTGCACACCCTCCACCCCATGAGCATGCGCATCACCCATCAACGAATTCTTCCACCCACCAAACGAGTAATACGCCATCGGCACCGGCACCGGCACATTGATCCCGATCATCCCCACACTCACCTCATTAGCAAACTGCCGCGCCGCCCCACCATCATTAGTGAAAATCGCCGTACCATTCCCATACGGATTCGCATTGATCAACTCCACCCCATCCGCATACGACTCCACCCGCACCACCGACAACACCGGCCCAAAAATCTCATCCGTATAAATCGTCATCTCCGGCGTCACATGATCAAACAACGTCGGACCCACAAAAAACCCCTCACCATCAGCATCCACCACCGGCGAACGACCATCCACCACCAACGTCGCCCCCGCCGCCTCACCCGCATCGATATACCCCGACACCCGCCGCTGCGCCACCGCCGTCACCAACGGCCCCATGTCACACCCCCGCGTCCCATCCCCCGTCCGCAACCCCACCGCCCGCGACCGGATCTTGTCCACCAACACATCAGCAATCTCCCCCACCGCCACCACCGCCGAAATCGCCATACACCGCTCCCCCGCCGACCCGAACCCCGCATTGATCGCCTGATCCGCCGCCAAATCCAAATCCGCATCCGGCAACACCAACATGTGATTCTTCGCCCCACCCAACGCCTGCACCCGCTTACCATGAGCCGTCCCCGTCTCATACACATACCGAGCAATCGGCGTCGACCCCACAAACGAAATCGACGCCACATCCGGATGCGTCAACAACCCATCCACCGCCACCTTGTCACCGTTCAACACATTGAACACCCCATCCGGCAACCCCGCCTCACGCCACAACTCCGCCATCCACAACGCCGCCGACGGCACCTTCTCACTCGGCTTCAACACCACCGTATTCCCCGCCGCAATCGCCAACGGGAAAAACCACATCGGCACCATCGCCGGAAAATTGAACGGCGAAATAATCCCCACCACACCCAACGGCTGACGCACCGAATGCACATCCACCCGCGTCGACGCATTCTCCGTGAACGCCCCCTTCACCAAATGCGCAATCCCACACGCAAACTCCACCACCTCCTGACCCCGACTCACCTCACCCAACGCATCCGACAACACCTTCCCATGCTCAGCCGTAATCAACGCCGCCAACTCCGACTTCCGCGCATTCAACAACTCACGAAACGCAAACAACACCTGCGTCCGCCGAGCCAACGACGTATCACGCCACCCCGGAAAAGCCGCCAACGCCGCCGCCACCACCGCCTCCACATCAGCAGCCGACGCCAACGCCAACTGCCCACTCACCTCACCCGTCGCCGGATTCGTCACCTCAGAAAACCGACCACCCGACCCCTCGAACAAAGAGCCGTTCATCCAATGCTGCAGCGTCGTTGCCATGATCATTCCTTCGTCTTCTGGAGGGATATTCTGGAGGGCTTCTGGAGGGCCTTTGGAGGGCTTCGGTGAGATGAGATGAGACGAGATGAGACGAGATGGGGTGAGAGACGAGCCGGCACGCGGCTCGTTCAGTTGGTGATGCGGCTGGAGCGGACACCTTCCTCGGCGGAGTTGCCGAAGTGCTTGCCGATCAGGGCCAGCGCCTTGTCCCGCTGGCGTACCGACACGCCCCGCGCGTCTTCTTCCCAGCCGAACACGCAGCTGGAGATGACCCCGTCGAATCCGACCGCGGCCAGCGCGGCGAAGACGGCGTCGTAGTCCACTTCGCCCATGCCCATCTCCATGTGCTGGTGCACACGCGTCGGGTTGCCCGGCGGGTTCGAGATGTAGCGCAGGCCATTGGACGTCAGGTGGTTCCAGGCGTCGGCCAGGTGCACGTAACGCACCTTCTCCGCTGCCGCCTCGATGATCACGCTGGGTTCGTGGCCCTGGTGAAAGGCGTGCGGGGTGCAGTACAGGAAGCCGATCCAGTCACGATTGAGGCCGCGGATCATCTGCAGGGCCTCGATCCCGTCCTCGATGAAGTCGTCGGGATGGGGCTCCAGGATCAGCTGTACCCCTTCCCGCTCGAAGATCGGCAACAGCTCCTCGATCGATGTCAGGAAGTGCGCCTCGGCGGTCTCGGCGGCTTCCGGTCGGCCGTTGAATTCGGTGTTGATCACCTCCACGCCGAGGTCGACGGCGATCTGGATCACCCGCTTCCAGGCGCGTACGGCGGCCACCCGCTGGTCCTCGTCCGGTCCCGACCAGCGCAGCACCGGGAGCAGCGAAGCGATGCCGACCCCCGCGTCGGCGGCGACCTTCTTCAGTTTGCGCACCCCGGCGTCGTCCACCCGCGGGTACTTGAAGAACGGGATGAAGTCGCCCTTCGGCGACAACTCCATCCAGTCGTAGCCGAGGCTCGCCACGATGTCGGGCAGTTCGTAGACGCTCGAGGAGGAGAAGAACATCTGCGGATCGAGCGCGAGCTTCATCGCCGCACCGCCCCGCACCATAGACGCGTCACGGACGGGCCGCCTCGAGGTCAGGAGCGGTGATGCCGGGCTCCGGTTCGGAAATGACGGGGGCTCCGTCGGCAGTCGGGCGAGCACCCATCTCGACCGCGACCTTCTCCCCGGTGCGGACCGCTTGCACCCCGGCTTCACAGACGGCCACCGCGGCGTAGCCGTCCCAGGCACCGGGGCCGTCGATGGTGCCCCGCCGGGCGGCGTCGACCCAGCGCTGCAGCTCCACGTCGTAGGCCGCCCCGAAGCGCTCGACGAACCCGGGGGTGATCTGGCCACCGCGACGCCCGTCGGTCGAGGTGACCTGCAGGTTCTGGTCCAGGCCGATGAAGGCGCTGCCGGTCTCCCCCACCACCTCGGTGCGCACCTCGTACGCGACCTGACTCCGCACGTAGATCTCGTCGGTGACGATCCGACCGGACTCGGTCTCGAAGACCACCAGCATCGGATCCGACGTGCCCTGCGGGGCGAGGCTGGTCGCCGCGCCGCGGATCACCTGCACCGAGGTGATCTCCTCGTCCAGCAGGAACCGGGCCGCGTCCACCTCGTGCACCACCGAGTCCCGGATCATGAACTCGGAATTGAAGTGGTCGCCGACCGCGGGATTGCGGTGGGTGCAGTGGACCATCAACGGGTTGCCGAGACCGCCGTCGACGATCAGCTTCCGCAGCGCCACGTACTCCGCGTCGAAGCGGCGCATGAAGCCGACCTGGATCAGTTGCCTTCCGAGGGTCGCCTCCTTCTGCACGATCGCGTACGCCGACGCGATATCGGTGGTCAGCGGCTTCTCGCAGAGCACCGGGATGCCGCGGTCGAGGCAGGCGTTCACCTGCTCGTCGTGGGCGGCGCCCGGCGTGGCGATCAGCACCGCATCGATCTCCGGGTCGTTGATCGCGGCGATCGGATCGGCGACCACGCGGGCGCCCACCTTCGCCGCCACCTCCTCGGCCTTGTCGGCGAAGAAGTCGTTGACCACGGCCACCTCGGCGCCGCGGATCCTGCTGCTCAGCGCTTCGACGTGGAACGCGCCCATCAGGCCCACGCCGAGGACGGCGATCTTCAGGTCAGGCATGCACAGCTCCCATGTCGATGTTCGCGCCCGAGCAGGAACTCAGGTAGGTCTTGGTCCGCTTGGCGATCGGCAACGGCAGATCGGGAGCGCACGGATAGAGGTCGTGCTCGATGATCCCGCTGATGTCTCGGCCCGAGCGCCGACACCGCGTCCAGAATCGGCGGCATCTCCGGCAGGCCGAGCGGCGGCTCGATCATCGCGCCCATCCGGACCGCCTCGGGGAAGGACAGGTCGTGGTCGAGGACGTGCTCGATGATCCGAGGGCTGACCTGCTTGAGGTGCAGGTAGCCGATCCGCTCCGGGTACTTGGTGATCAACTCCACGCAGTCACCGCCGTAGTACGCGACGTGACCGGTGTCCAGGCAGAGGTTGACCCAGTCCGGATTGGTGTCGGCCAGCAGCCGCTCGATCTCGGGCTGATAGCCGACGTGACTGTCGGCGTGGCTGTGGAACTGTACGTGCAGCCCGTACTCGTCCAGGATCCGGCGCCCCAGTTCGTCCAGCCCCGTGGTCATCTGGCTCCACTGCTCGGCGCTCAGGTCGCGGCTCTCCAGCGGCTGGCCCGATCTTGTGGTCGCGCCACGGGTCCGGGATGACCACGATGTGCTCCCCGCCGACCGCCTGGGTCAGGGCTGCGACGTCGGTGACCTGCGGCCCACACCGCGTCCCAGGAGTGCGGGCGGTGCAGGTGCTCGAACACCGTTCCGGCCAGCACCTTCAACCCGTGCTGGTCGAGGAGGTCCTTCAGTGCGGCGGCGTCCTTGGGCAGGTAGCCGTACGGGCCGAGCTCGATCCACTCGTAGCCGGCCTCCACCACCTCCCGCAGGAACCGGTCGGCGGGCAACTGCGCGGGGTCGCTGGGGAACCAGACGCCCCAGGAATCGGGCGCGGTGCCGATGGTGATCTTGGACACGCAGTCTCCAATCAGAGGAAGAGTCGTTGGGTGGACTTGTGCTGCTCGTACGTCGCGCGCGCGGCCTGGGTCGAATCGAGGGTGGAGGTGGCGCTGACCGGCACGTCCCACCACGACCGCGAGTCCGGAGCCCCGATCAGCGGGTCGGTTTCGACGTAGATGACGACCGGTCCTTCGGCGGCCTTGGCCGCCTTGACCGCATCGGCGAACTCTCCCGCGGTCGCCGTCTTGATCACCTCGACGCCCAGGCTGGCCGCGTTCGCCGCCAGATCCACCGGCAGTATGTCGCCGTCGAGCCGTCCGCTGCGCGGATTGCGGTAGCGGTAGCGGGTGCCGAAGCGCTGCGAGCCGAGAGATTCCGACAGCGAGCCGATCGAGGCGTACCCGTGGTTCTGCACCAGCACGGTGATGACCTTGATGCCCTCCTGCACGGCCGTGACCAGTTCGGTCGCCATCATCAGGTAGGACCCGTCGCCGACCATGACGAACACGTCGCGGTCGGGGCAGGCCAGCCGTACGCCGAGCCCGCCGGCCACCTCGTAGCCCATGCAGGAGTACCCGTACTCCACGTGGTAGCCCTTCGGGTCCCGGGTCCGCCACAGCTTGTGCAGGTCGCCGGGCATCGAGCCGGCCGCGCACACCACGACGTCGCGCGGGTCGGAGAGCTCGTTGACCATGCCGAGCACCTCGTTCTGGGTGAGCAGCCCGTCCGCGCCGGCGTTGGAGGTCGGCGGCAGATAGACCTTGGTGACCATCTCGTCCCAGTCCGCGTCCAGCTCGCTGTAGTTGGCGGCGTAGCTGCCGTCGACCCGGTAGCCGTCGAGCAGCGGCAGCAGCGCCTCGAGGGTCTCGCGGGCGTCGGCCTGGACACTCAGCCCGGACTGCTTGACCGCGTCCAGACCGGCGACGTTGATGTTCACGAAGCGCACGTCCGGATCCTGGAAGGCTGTCCGGCTGGCGGTGGTGAAATCGGAGTAGCGGGTGCCGATGCCGATCACCACGTCGGCCTGCGCGGCGACCGCGTTGGCGGCGGTGGTGCCGGTGGAGCCGATCGCGCCCAGGCACTGCGGGTGGTCATAGACCAGCGTGCCCTTGCCCGCCTGGCTCTGCCCCACGGGAATGCCCGTGGACTCGCAGAACGCGCGCAGGGCCTCGGTGGCCCGGGAGTAGTGCACCCCGCCGCCGGCGACGATCAGCGGTCGACGGGCGCTCCTGATCACCGCGGCAGCGGCCTCGAGCACCGAGCGTTCCGGCAGCGGACGGGCCACGTGCCACACCCGCTTGGCGAACAGCGCGACCGGCCAGTCGTGCGCCTGCGCCTGCACGTCCTGCGGGAAGCAGAGGGTGACCGCGCCGGTCTCGACCGGGTCGACCAAGACCCGCATCGCGGCGAGCAGGGCCGCGGGCAACTGCTCGGGCCGCCAGATCCGGTCGAAGTACTTCGACACCGGACGGAAGACGTCGTTCACCGTCACGTCGCCCGAGCTCGGCAGCTCCAACTCCTGCAGCAGCGGCGAGGCACTGCGGTCGGCGAAGGTGTCCGCCGGGAGCAGCAGCACGGGCAGCCGGTTGATGGTGGCCAGCGCGGCGCCGGTGACCAGGTTGGTCGCGCCGGGCCCGACGCTGGTCGAGATCGCGTACGTCTGGAGCCGGTCCTTCATCCGGGCGTAGGCCACGGCGGTGTGCACCATGGCCTGCTCGTTGCGACCCAGGATGTAGGGCAGCAGGTCGGGGTCGGTCAGCTCGGCCTGCAACAGCGCCTGGCCGATGCCGGCGACGTTGCCGTGGCCGAAGATGCCGAAGCAGCCGGCGAACAGCTTCTGCTCGATCCCGTCGGACTCCGAATACTGGGCGCCGAGGAATCTCACCAGGGCCTGGGCGACGGTCAGGTGCACGGTCGCGGCGGGCGAATCCGTCATGGGGATCCCTCTCTGGTGAGCAGTCTCGGGTCGATCTGTTCAGACTCCCAGGTGCCACGCACCCAGGCCTGGTCGGGATGGTCGGAGATCTTCCAGGCCCGCCCGCCGCCGGTCTGCGGATCAGGGGGTCCGGCCATCACGTTCAGGTAGTACATGTCGAAGCCGGGCGCGGCGACGCACGGCCCGTGCCAGCCGAAGGGGACCAGCACTGCGTCCCGGTCCCGCACCTCCTCCAGCAGGTCGATGTCGTGGCCGGGCGAGGAGGAGGTCCGCATGAAGCCGAAGCCGGGCTCGCCGTGCGGACCGGCGGCGATCTCGAAGTAGTAGACCTCCTCCAGCTCCGACTCGGTCTCACTGGCCTGGTCGTGCTTGTGGGCGGGGTAGGACGACCAGTTGCCCGCCGGGGTGATCACCTCGCAGGCGATCAGCGCCGCCGCGTCGAGCGGCGACCCCGGGACGGCGAAGTTGCGCACCTGCCGACTGGACTGCCCGGCCCCGCGCAGTTCCACCGGTACGTCGTCGGCGGCGAGGTAGCGCAGCGGCAACGCCCGGTCGGCGCGCGCTCCGCAGAGCGCGAACCGGCCGCCGCGCTCGCTGTGCAGCGTGACGGTCTGGCCGAGCCCGACGTAGGCCAGGTCGGTCGGGCCGGCGAAGACCGACGGCCGGCCCTCCAGCTCGAGGTGGGAGCCGTCGACCTCGAGCGCGACCGAGCCCTGCAGCGGCAGCACGACGACTTCGTCCTCACCGGTGGCGAAGGCGTACGTCCCGGCCGGCTCCAGGGCGACGACCCGAAGCGAGGAGTACGCCCAGCCGGCCGACTCGGGAGTGATCTGGAGCTCCAGCGCGTCCGTGGGGCTGGAGCCCGCGGGGAGGAAGTGCGGGGAGTGCATCGGGCTCACCGCACCAGCGAGACAGCGGTGTCGACGGCGTTCGCGACATCCTCGTCGGCCGGGTAGAGCATGGTGCGGCCGACCACCAGGCCGCGTACGGACGGCAGCTTGAGGGCGGCCTCCCATGCGGCGTAGGTCTCGTCCGGCCTGCCGTCGGGGTCGCCACCGAGGAGCAGGGTGGGCAGCGTCGTGGAGTCCATCACCCGCTCCATCTCGTGCACCACGGGCAGCTTCATCCAGGTGTAGGCGCTGGACGCGCCCAGACCCTGCGCGATGTGCACCGACTTGATCACCGCCTCCGGGGACAGGTCGTTGACCACCTTGCCGTCCCGCCGCCCGGACATGAACGGCTCGACCATCGCGATCAGCTCGGCCCGGTTGCACTCGCTGATGACCTGGGCCTGCTGCTCCAGGGTGCGCACCGTGCCCGGGTCGTCGAGGTTGATCCGGGTGAGCATCTTGATGCCGTCGAAACGCGCATCGAGGGTGCTGCGGACGTCGTAGGCGGTGTTGCGGTCGTCCATCTCGAAGATCGAGCCCTGCAGCCCGCCCCGGTTGAGGGAGGTGAAGACGAGCTTGCCCTCCAGCGCGCCGAGGAGCAGCAGGTCCTCCACGATGTCGGCGGTGGCCAGCAGACCGTCCACCCCGGGACGCGACAGGGCGGTCACCAGCCGGCCGAGCAGCTCGGTGCGACTCGCCATGGCCATCGGGTCGCCCCCCACCCCCAGCGCGCCCCGTGCCGGGTGGTCGCAGGCGACGATCATCAGCTTGCCGTCGGGACCGAGCAGGTCGCGCCGGCGTCGACTGGCGAGCAGGGCCTTGATGCGGCGCGGGTCGCGACTGCGGATCTCGTTCAGGTCGCCGACCGAGGCTGCGAAGCCGTTCGTCGCGTCGGCGGCGGGACCGGCCGGGACGGTGAGCGCGCTCATCGGACACCCGCGAGGGCGGCATCCGCCGTGGCGTTCGGATCGCCGCCGGCCAGCAGCAGTTCGATCTCGGCCTCGGTCGGCATGGCGGTGGAGCATTCCAGCCGGGAGGCGACGATGGCCCCGGCCGCGTTCGCGTACTGCAGCACCTTGTCCAGCGGCCAGCCCTGCAGCAGGCCGTGGCAGAGCGAGCCGCCGAAGGAATCTCCGGCGCCGAGACCGTTGAGCGGGGTGATCATGATCGGCGGCGACTCGACCCGTTCGGTGCGGGTCTTGGCCAGCACACCCTTCGGGCCCTGCTTCACGATGGCCAGTTCGACCCCGGCGCTCAGCAGGGCGTCCGCGGCGCGCTCCGGCTCGGTCTCGCCGACGGCGACCTCGCACTCCTCACGGTTGCCGACCGCGACGGTCACCTGCGACAGCACCCGCTGCACCTGCTCGGTGGCCGCGGCGGCGTCGGCCCAGAACATCGGCCGGTAGTCCAGGTCCAGCACGGTGAACTCCTTGCGCGCCCGGGCCTCCAGGACGGCGTGGTGCGCCTCCCGGCTCGGCTCCTCGCTCAGTCCGGTGACCGAGAGCCACATCAGACGCGTGGCGCGTACGGCGTCGAGGTCGATGTCGGACGCGCGGACCTGGAGGTCCGGCGCCTTGGGCTTGCGGTAGAAGTACAGCGGGAAGTCGTCCGGCGGGAAGATCTCGCAGAAGGTGACCGGGGTGGCGTACTCGGTGTTGGTGACCACGTGCCGGTCGTCCACGCCGAGGTCGCGCAAGGCCCGGCGGACGTAGCGACCGAACGGGTCGTCGCCCACTCCGGTGATGATCGCGGCCCGCTCCCCCAGCCGGGCGGCGGCGACGGCGACGTTGGCCGTGGTGCCGCCGAGGTACTTCCCGAACGTCTGCACGTCCTCCAACCCGACCCCCACCTGCAGCGGGTAGATGTCCACCCCGCTGCGGCCGAAGGTGAGCACGTCCAGCGGGGCCTCCGCCGATGCGCCGGACGGGCCGGCTTGGGCACTGCTCATGACTCTCCTTGAGATAGGGGTGTCGACACGATCGGGAGACCCGGGGTGGCACTGGGGCTACTCCAGCACCGTAGGGGCCCCGGGTCACCCTGTCAACGTTTGTACAGACAAAGTCTCGGAATGGGAGTGACGGCGGATCACAGTTCGCCGTCGAGGAATTGGGCCCGCCCCAGACCGAAGGACCAGTCGGCGCGCTCGTTGGCCATGACCGAGACGATCAGGTCCTCCGGACGGACTTTGCACTCCGACTCCAGCCGCTTGGCCAGTTCTTCGTACGCCGCCTGCTTCTGCTCGGTGGTGCGGCCTTGCTGGAAGATCTGGATCACCGTCACGCCATCGCTGCGCTCCAGTCCGAGGCCGGTGTCCTCGGCGATGATGTGGCCCACGGGGTGCTCGGTGATGATCTGGTACCGATCCCGCGGGGGCGCGGCGAACACGTCGAGCATCACGTCCTGGACCGTGTCGGCCAGCCGGCGCACCTGCTCCGCGGTGCGGCCCTGTTGGATGTCGATCCGGACGAGTGGCATCAGTTCTCCTCGAAGACGTTGAGGATATTCTCGACTTTGTCAGGACATAATGTCAAATCACCTCGCGCGCTCAACCGTCGCTCCCGCTGCTCCGGCAGTCCGACCAGGAACCCCGCACCCCAGGCGAGATGCGTGGCGACGATGACGACCGGCAACCAGAGCCGGGCCGCGGGTGACAGCGACCGCGCACTCACCGCTGATCCGGCCACCACCAGGCCCAGATAGCCCGCCGGCGCCAGCCAGCCGAGCATGAGCACCCGGCGGCCGGTGGCCACCCCGGCCATTCCGGTCAGGACGCCGACCGCGAGAACGAGGACCGCCACGGGAGGAGCGAGATAACGGGGCGTGGCGGTCTCCGGGTAGCGGCGGACCACCTCCCGGCGCCAGCGGCCCGTCTCGTACATCTGCTTGACCAGAGCTCTCAGCGACGAGCGCGGGCGGTAGGTCACCCGCAGCTCGGGGGAGAACCAGATCCGGTGCCCGGCGTGGCGCAACCGGTAGTTGAGCTCCCAGTCCTGCGCCCGGTGCATGCTCTCGTCGAAGCCGCCCACCGCGAGCAGGGCCTGCTTGCGAAAGACGCCGAGGAACACCGTCTCGGCCTCGCCCGCCGGCGACTCGCTCAGGTGGAAGGCCGACCCGCCCAGACCGAGCCGGGTCGTGTACGCGGTGGCCACCGCCTGCTCGAAGGCGGTCGTGCCCTGGGCGTCCATCACCCCGCCGACGTTGGCCGCGCCGGTTTCGCTGAGCAGTCCCACGGCGCGGGTGATGTAGCCGTCGGTGAGTTCGCCGTGCCCGTCGACGCGGACCACGATGTCGTAGCGCGAGGCGGCGATGCCGAGATTGAGCGCGACCGGCGTACGCCCCGCCGGGTTGTCGACCACCCGGATCCGCGGGTCGGCGGCGGCCAGTTCGGCGGCGATCCTGGCGGTGCGGTCCTGGCTCGGCCCCACGGCCAGGATGATCTCCCAGGCGCCGGGGTAGTCCTGCTCGAGCACCCGACGGACCGCGGCCTCGAGGTGGCGCTCCTCGCCGCGTACCGGCATCACCACCGAGACGCCGGGCCAGCCCTCGGTCGGCGGGGAACTCATCCGGTCATCCTGTCAGGGTGCTGAAGGGGGGTCGACCCCCCTTGCTCACACCGAGCACACCGTGCTCAGGTCATCGGTCTGGGCGGTTCGCGGCTTGCTCGACGGCTGGCTCGACGACTGGGTCGATGGCGACGGGGTGGATGCGCCGGACCCGCCGCCCGGTGCATCCGTCGGCGCGGCTCCGGTCGGGCTGGGTGCGGGCTGGTCGGCGGCCTCGGCGGCGCCGATCTTGGCCGACACGGCCTGCCTGACCACGGCGAGATCGGGACGGCCCGGCTCGATCAGCGGCGGCATGATCGCGACGCTCGACACCGGGAGCTTCTTGGCCTTGAGCGCGAGGTCGAGCATCGTGTTCACCTCCGAGGTCGGGATGTCGGTGGCCACGATCTCCTTGCCCGCCGAGGCGATCCGGTTGAAGTTGGTCAGCACGGTGAGCGGTTCGAGTTGGTTGAGCATCGCGTTCATCACGCACTTCTGCCGCACGATCCGGTCGTAGTCCGACGAGTCGGACCGGGACCGGGCGAACCACAGCGCCTCCCGGCCGTCGAGGTGACGGCCTTTGCCTGCCTCGACGTATCCGGACACCTTCGTCGAGCCGCCACCGATCGGCACCCGCCGGTAGACGTCCATGGTGATCCCGCCGAGTGCGTCCACCAGCGATTCGAAGCCCTTGAGGTCGATCAGCACCCAGTAGTTGATCGTCAGTCCGGTGGTGCCCTCGATCGCCTCCTTGGTCGCCTGGGCGCCGGGGTTGGCCACCCCCGGGTACAGGTCGCGGTGCTCGGTCGCGTAGGTGTAGACCGCGTTGAGCATGCAGGAGCGGTCCGCGCACCGGTAGCCCTTCGGGAACCTGCGGTGCAGCGGCGAGGTCTCCGGGAAGGCGGCGCCCTCCAGGTTGCGCGGCAGGCTGACCAGCACCGTACGGCCGGTCTCGGCGTCCACGCTGGCCACCGTCATGCTGTCCGGGCGCAGACCGACCCGGTCGCGTCCGGCGTCGCCGCCCATCAGCAGGATGTTGTATCGGCCCTGCTTCGCGTGCTGGTCACCACCGCCGGCGAACACGGTCACCATCAGGTCGCGTTGACTCGCGACGAGCGAGGCGGAGGCGATCAGCCCGCCCACCACGGCCGCCACCAGCCCGAGATTCAGTGCCGCGAAGCCGAGCCGGTGCCGCCGCGCCAGCTCCGGCGGCCGGGCGATCCGCCAGGCGTCGAGCAGCAGGGTCGCCCAGCCGACGGCGAGGGCGACCAGGAGCACCTGCAGCACCCGCAGCGTCGGGCCGAAGGTGAACAGCGCGATCGCGCCACCCCGCCAGAGCACGGCCAGCGTCCGACGACGAGCAACGCCAGTGCCCACAGTCCCGCCCAGATCCGCAGGGCGATACGCCCGACCCGGCGATTGCCCGCGGCCAACTGCGCCGATCCGGGCAGCACGAGGGTCATCGCCAGGAAGGTCAGCGCGCGGCGCAGCTTGACCCGCTCGCTGCGCTGCCGAGGCGGCTGCAGGGTGGGCTCCAGGCCAGGTCGTTCCAGGGTCGTGCTTGCGGTCACGGAGCGCCTTTCAGCTCGGGGGAAGGTCCGGCGCGGAGCGCCCGACCGCCGGTCGCAGAACGCTCGATCGGGCGGCGGCTACGTTGACCCGCCCGATGACTCACGGTCAGTATGTCCGCCGCAGCCGTCCCGCGGCGGCATGCCACGCCGCATGCGCGCCGCTTTGTGCTGCTGCTCCGAGCCCCTCCGCAGGTACTTTGGGACCATGCCGGAAAGCCGCGACGACGACATCGACTGGCTGTACGGACGGGATCGGCAGCCGGTTCCGCCGGAGCCGGAGCACACCCGGGTGATGCCGGCTCTCGAGGCCGATCCCTATCGCCCGTCCTCCCCCCAGCCTTCATCGCCCCAGCCCGTCGCCCCAGCCCAGCCGGTACGGCCGGACCGTCCGGACCCGGTGGCCGGACTCCGCCCGCCGTCGCCCCTGGCCCGCGCCCACCGCGGCGGCGCCATCGGGTCCGCAACCTCTTCCGGACACTGGCCGTGTTGGTGCTGCTGGCCCTGGTGTGGCTGATCGGCGTGCCGGTCTACGCGTGGAGCCACGTCAGCCGGGTGGACGACGCTCCCGCCGGCGCCCGGCCGGCCAACCAGCCGGGCCAGACCTTCCTGCTGGTGGGCTCGGACTCTCGCGAAGGTCTGACCAAGGCCGAGCGCAAGAAGCTCGGCACCGGCAGCACGCAGGGCCGGCGCACCGACACGATCATGATCGTGTACGTGCCGCCGGGCGGGAAGCCGGCGCTGATCTCGATCCCGCGCGACTCCTACGTGCCGATCCCCAAGAACGGCAAGAACAAGATCAACGCCGCGTACGCGTTCGGCGGCCCGGACCTGCTGGTGCAGACGGTGGAGGCCAACACCGGGCTCCGCGTCGACGGCTACCTCGAGATCGGCTTCGGCGGTTTCGTCAACATCATCGACGCTCTCGGCGGGATCGAGATGTGCCTGCCCAAGGCCATCAAGGACGCCGACAGCCACCTCGACCTGCCGAAGGGGTGCCAGACCCTGAGCGGGGTGGACGCCCTGGGCTACGTGCGGATGCGGAAGGCTGATCCGCGTGGCGACCTCGGCCGGGTCGAGCGGCAGCGGGAGATGCTGGCGGCGATCGCGCAGAAGGCGGCCACCCCGGCATCGGTGCTGAACCCCTTGCGCTACTGGACCCTGTGCAATGCCTCGACCGACGCCGTCGACCTCGGCGAGAAGACCGGCCTGGCGCAGATGGCCCGGCTGGCGCTGGCCATGCGGAGCATCGCCGGCGGCGGCGGGCTGACCCTCACCGTCCCGGTGTCGGATCCGGGCGCGTCCACCCCGGTCGGCTCCGCCGTGCTCTGGGACGACGCGAAGGCGAAGGCGATGTTCGACGACATCGCGCGCGGCGACACCTCGAAGCTGCAGAAGTACACCAAGTAGGCCGTACCCCGACCCGGTCTCCCCTCTACCCGGGGCTCCTGCACCCTTCGTCCGGCACTTGGTCAGAATGTTATAACAAAGTATTGACAACGGTCCTGGGAGTTGCAAAGCTACGCGAGTCGGCGCCGACGCCGGCCTGGGACATCGGGAGGTCAACTCGATGAGGAGGTCCGCTCCGCCTGTCACAGGACCCCTGCCTCAGACCCTGAGTCGGCTCCATCGGCCAGCCACCCCTTGGCCTGGTTGAGCGGCCTGGCCGTGCACCCCTAGATCGGCGACGACGACCTCGCCGTGTACGACAGCCTCAGATCGACATCACGACTTCCACCCCTGCGAGGTGCCGCTGCGCACCTCGTACCGTCCGGGCCAGACCCGGAACACGACGAAAGGAATCACCGATGACTCCACTTGGACTCGGACGGAACACTGCCTCGGGCGCAGCCCGGAGCCGCACCCGCAAGGGCCTGGGCCTGGTGGCCATCGCGGCCGCTGCGGTGTTCGCCCTCTCCGCGTGCAGCGGCGGCGGCGCCCCCCCGGCCGACAACACCGGCAACACCGGCGGTGGGGGCGGCGATTCGGGCTACACCTTCGCCATGGTCACCCACGAGACCCCCGGCGACACGTTCTGGGACAAGATCAAGGCCGGCGCCAACCAGGCGGCCAAGGACACCGGCTCGACGTTGAAGTACTCGGCCGACCCGGAGGCGAGCAAGCAGGCGAGCCTGATCCAGAGCGCGATCGACTCGAAGGTCGACGGCATCGCGACCACCCTGGTGACCCCCGACGCTCTGGCCGGTGCGGTCAAGGCCGCCACCGACGCCAAGATCCCGCTGGTCGGCTTCAACTCCGGGATCAGCGACTACCAGCGCCTCGGGCGCGTCGATGTACTTCGGCTCGGACGAGGACCTGGCCGGCCAGACCGCGGGCAAGCGGATCGCTGAGGCCGGCGGCAAGAAGGTGCTGTGCGTCATCCAGGCCCAGGGCTCGGTGGCTTTGGAGGCACGGTGCGCCGGGGTGAAGAAGAGCCTGCCGAACACCGAGAACATCCAGGTCAACGGCGCCGACGACTCCGCCGTCACCTCCGCCCTGCAGGCGAAGCTGTCCACGGACAAGGACATCGACTACATCGTCACGCTCGGCGCGCCGATCGCCCTGGACGCCATGAAGTCGATCGACGGGGCCAGCAGCTCGGCCAAGCTGGTCACCTTCGACCTCAACCAGGACGCGGCGCAGGCCATCAAGGACGGCAAGATCGAGTTCTCGATCGACCAGCAGCCCTACGTCCAGGGCTACCTGGCGGTGACGTCGCTCTACCTGAACGTCAAGAACGGCAACGACATCGGCGGCGGCAAGGCCGTGCTGACCGGCCCGTCCTTCGTCGACAGCGACAACATCGACGCCATCCTCCCGTTCACCAAGAACAACACCCGCTAGTCCCCCGCCCGGGTGGGGCCGCCGGCGCGGCGGCCTCCCCGGGCACCCGGCCAGATCGGAGCCCCTCATGAGTCAAACCGTCAAGACTCCCCCGGCAGCCACCCCGGCGGAGTCGTCCAACCGAGTCACCCTCGGCCTGTCCAACCGGCTGCTCGCCCGCCCCGAGATCGGGGCTCTGGTCGCAGCCATCGTGATCTTCATCTTCTTCCTGATCGTGGCGCCCGCGTTCCGCTCGCCCGAGTCGTTCTTCACCGTGCTCTACCAGTCGTCCACGATCGGCATCGTCGCGGTCGCCGTGGGCATGCTGATGATCGGCGGCGAGTTCGACCTGTCCGCGGGCGTGCTGGTCACCACCGCGGGCCTGGTCAACGCCATGATCTGCTACAACCTCGGGCTGAACCTCTGGGTCGGCGCGATCGTGTCGCTGATCTTCACCCTCGCCGTCGGATTCCTGAACGGCTACCTGGTGCAGCGCACCGGCATCCCCAGCTTCCTGATCACCCTCGGCACCTTCTTCGTGCTGCAGGGAGCGAACCTCGGCGTGACCAAGCTGGTCACCGGCTCGGTCTCCACGCCCAACATCAACCAGATGGACGGCTACACCACGCTCAACGCGATCTTCGCCTCCAGCTTCAAGGTCGGACCGGTCACCGTCTCGATCACGGTGCTGTGGTGGCTGGGCTTCGTGTTGCTCTCGGCCTGGATCCTGCAGCGCACCCGGCTCGGCAACTGGATCTTCGCCGTCGGCGGCAACGCCGCCAGCGCCCGCGCCGTCGGTGTGCCGGTGACCAGGGTCAAGATCGGCCTGTTCATGGCGGTGGCCTTCCTCGGCTGGTTCATGGGCATGCACACCCTCTACCGGTTCAACACCCTCCAGGCCGGCAACGGCGTGGGCAACGAGTTCCTCTACATCATCGCCGCGGTCGTGGGTGGAACCCTGCTGACCGGCGGCTACGGCAACGCGATCGGCGTGGCCATCGGCGCCTTCATCTTCGGCATGACCAACCTCTGCATCGTGTACGCCGGGTGGGACCCCAACTGGTTCAAGGCCTTCCTCGGCGTGATGCTGCTGCTCGCGGTGATCGTGAACCTCTACGTCAAGAAGCTCTCCACGACCCGAAAGGTGGGTTGACCCATGACCGACACCCTGCATGAACACGCCGACCCGAGCCTGCACGAGGGCGAGTCGCTGATCGAGATGGCCGACGTCGGCAAGACCTACGGCGCCATCCGAGCCCTCAAGGGCATCAACCTGACCGTGAACGCGGGCGAGGTCACCTGCGTCCTCGGCGACAACGGCGCCGGCAAGTCGACGCTGATCAAGATCATGGCCGGCCTGCACCCGCACAACGAGGGCACGCTCAAGGTCGACGGCAAGGAGGTGCACTTCGGCTCACCCCGGGAATCGCTGAGCCACGGGATCGCCACCGTCTACCAGGACCTCGCCGTGGTCGGGTTGATGGAGGTCTGGCGCAACTTCTTCCTCGGTTCGGAGATGACCAGCGGCAAGTTCCCGCTGGCCGGCCTCAAGGTGAAGGAGATGAAGCGCATCGCCGACGAGGAGCTGCGGAAGATGGGCATCGTGGTGAAGAACATCGACCAGCCCATCGGCACCCTGTCCGGCGGGCAGCGCCAGTGCGTGGCCATCGCCCGCGCCGTCTACTTCGGCGCGCGCGTCCTCATCCTCGACGAGCCGACGGCGGCGCTCGGCGTCAAGCAGTCCGGTGTGGTGCTGAAGTACACCGCGGCGGCCCGGGACGCGGGCCTCGGCGTGGTCTTCATCACCCACAACCCGCACCACGCGTACCTGGTCGGCAACCACTTCATCATCTTGAAGCTGGGCCAGGCCGTGCTGGACCGGAAGCGGAACGAGGTAGGGCTGGACGAGCTCACCCGCCAGATGGCCGGCGGGGACGAGCTGACCGAGCTGTCGCACGAGTTGCAGGGTTAGGCGGGGCTGGACGGTAGGGACCGAAAGGAGCTGTCGGTGCGGTTTGCCCTGTTCGGTTGTGGGCGCATCGGTCGGGTGCACGCGGATTCGATCCGCGCGCACCCCCGGGCCGAGCTGGTCTGGGTCTACGACCCGGCCACGCCGTCTGCGGTCGAGGTCGCCGAGCGCTACGGCGCACGGGTGGGCAACGATCCGGAGTCCATCATCGCCGATGTGGACGCGGTCGTCGTCGCCTCGGCCACCCCCACCCACGTCGACCTGCTGACCCGGGCCGTACGCGCCGGCAAGGCCGTGCTGTGCGAGAAGCCGATCGATCTGGACCTGGCCCGGGTGGACCGCTGCTGGGCCGAGATCGGACCGCTGGATCCGACGGTGCTGGTGGGCTTCAACCGGCGGTTCGACCCGTCCTTCCGGCGGGTGCACGACCGGGTCGCCGACGGGGAGATCGGCGCGCTGGAGCAGTTGACCATCGTCAGCCGCGACCCGGCACCGGCCGGCCGGGACTACCTCGCCGCCTCCGGAGGCATCTTCCGCGACATGACCATCCACGACTTCGACCTCGCGCGGTACTTCCTCGGCGAGGTGGTCGAGGTGGCGGCGATGGGCGCCAACCTGGTCGCGGACTACATCGCCGACCTGGGTGACCACGACACCGCCGCGGTCACCCTCCGCGGGGCGAGCGGCGCGCTCGCCCAGATCACCAACTCCCGGCACAGCGCCTTCGGCTACGACCAGCGGCTGGAGGCCGTTGGTGCGGCCGGGATGCTCAGCGTCGGCAACCAGGGGCCGGACAGCGTCCGGCACTACGGGCCGGGGGCCACCGAGTCGGCGGCCCCGTACCTGAACTTCTTCCTGGACCGCTACACCGCGGCCTACCGGGCCGAGCTCGACCACCTGATCAACGCCGTCGAGCAGGGCAGCGCGCCGAGCCCCAGCTTCGCCGACGGACGCGAGGCGCTGGTGCTGGCCGAGGCCGCGTACGAGAGCCTGCGCACCGGGCGCTCGGTGAGGATCGCGGCCTGACGCCCGGGCACCGGCGACGAGCTCCCCGCCCGTGACCCCGCCCCGTGCGAGTCACACCGTGGACGGCTGGTACAGCTCCGATTCCTGTTCGCTCACCGACTTCCGCGCGGAGGTCGAAACCACCACCGACCTCGCCGACTACCCGTGGGCGGACGCGGTCACCGAGAACGTGCTGGTCTACGGGTCGAAGATCCGGCCGGCCCTGTCCGAGGGCGACACCGGGAGCGAGATCCAGGCAGAGCTGGCCCGCGCGCTGCTCAGCGGGCCGGGCATCGTGGTGTTCAAGCACGCCTTCAGCGCCGACGTCGTCGACCGCACGACCGAGGCCTTCGAGGCGCTGATCGCCGCGCAGCGGGCGTCCGGGGTCGTGGCCGGCGATCACTTCGCCAAGCCCGGGGCCAACGACCGGGTGTGGGGTGCTTTGGACAAGCTGGCCCTGCACGACCCGGAGGCCTTCGCCGACTACTACGCCAACGACCTGCTCGCGCTCGTCGCCACGGCATGGCTCGGGCCGCAGTACCAGGTCACCTCTCAGGTCAACGTGGTCAACCCGGGCGGCCAGGCGCAGGTTGCCCACCGCGACTACCACCTGGGCTTCATGTCGGCCGACCAGGCGGCACGATTCCCGGTCCACGTGCACCAGCTCACCGCCGCCCTCACGCTGCAGGGTGCGGTCGCCCACTGCGACATGCCGGTGGAGACCGGGCCGACCCTCTACCTGCCCCACTCGCAGAAGTACGCGCCCGGCTATCTGGCCTTCCACCAACCGGAGTTCACCGCTTACTTCGACTCCCACTACGTCCAGCTGCCGCTGGAGAAGGGTGATGCCGCCTTCTTCAACCCGGCCCTGTTCCACGGCGCCGGCACCAACCGGTCCGCCGACGTACGCCGGATGGCCAATCTGCTGCAGGTGTCCTCGGCGTTCGGCCGGGCCATGGAGACCGTGGACCGGGTCGCGGTGTCACGCGCCCTGTTCGACGTCCTGGCCGCCCGGCTGGCCGCCGGGGCGAGCGAGGCATCTATCCGCGCCGTGATCGCCGCCTCCGCGGAGGGCTACGCCTTCCCGACCAACCTCGACCGCGACCAGCCGGTGGACGGGCTCGCTCCGCAGACCCAGGCCGAGCTCGTCTGGCAGGCCGTCAGCAGGGTTGGGCGCCGGCCGATTTCGCCCAGGCCCTTGCCGACCACACCGGGCGCCGGGTGAGCGGGGTCTGAGGGCGCCGATCCAGCGCGCTCTAGCGAGGGTGATGGCAGTGGCCGGTCCGGTGCTGCCGCGAACCACCAGTCGGGGCTCGAGCACCGACTCGATCGGCTCCAGCCGGAGCCCGTCGAGGCGCTCCACGGCCGCCCGTACGGCCCAGTCGGCCTGGGCCACCGCCTCCTGGCTGACCGTGGTCAGGTCGACCGCGGCGAAGCCGGCGATCGGTGAGTCGTCGTAGCCGGTGACCGAGCAGTCCTGCGGCACCCGTACGCCGGCGCGCGTCAGGCCGTCGATCACCCCGAGGGCGCAATGGTCGTTGAAGGCGGTGATGGCGGTCGGCGAGGCGCCCCTCAGCGAGCAGCCCGCCGCGCCCTTCAGCGAGCATCCCTCGACCGCCCGGCGGCCGTCGGCCTCCTGGCTGCCACCCCGCACCGAGGTCGCGTAGGCAGCCAGGCCCGCACGACGCATGGCCTGCGCGATAGCCGCGGCGCCGCTCGGCGGCGATGGGCTGCGGACCGCCGTCGACGTGAAGATCTCGCGATGCCCCAACCCGACCAGATGATCGACCACCAGCCCGAGGCCGTGCCGGTCGGCGGTGCGCACGACGTCGATGCCCGCGGCGGCGGCCGGGCGACCGACCATCACCACCGGCACCGACCGCCCGAGGCGCTGCAGCTCCGCGATCGGCAGATCCGACCCGAGCAGGATCAGCGCCTCGCAGCGGAAGTCGAGCAGGGTCTCGATCGCCCGGAGCTCGCCGTGGGTCTCGGTGACCGCACTCAGCACGATCTCGTAGCCGTGGCGGTCCGCGGCCGCCTGGACCGCCTCGACCACGTCGCTGTGAAAGGTGTTGCGCACCCTCATCGTGACGCCCAGATGCTTGGTGCGGCTCAACTTGAGCAGGCTGGCGGTGCGGTTGGTGCGATAGCCGAGGCGCTCGGCCGCCGCGAAGACCCTCGACCGGGTGCTCTCACTCGCCCCGGGCACTCCCCTGAACACGATCGAGACCAACGCCTTCGAGACCCCGGCAGCCTCGGCCACGTCGCGCATGGTGGGGCGTGCGCGCTCGCCGGGCGGGGGGGCGGCCATGGCGTCTCCTTCGGGTCGACCACTTTGACTTGACATATCTCCTCAGGCGTTGGATCCTACTCTAGACCGATCTAGTAGACCGGTCTAGTCATCCGCAGTCATGAGAGGACACCCCGCGATGAAGCTCGGCGCCTACACCGCCTGCCTGCACGACAAGCCACTCGCCGAAGCCCTGGAGATCCTCGCCGGTCTCGGGCTGGACAGCGCCGAGGTCAATTCGGGTGGCTTCATCGACACCCCCCACCTGCCGATCACCGACCTGCGATCGAGCGAG
Source organism: uncultured Actinomycetota bacterium (assembly GCA_963726625.1). GTDB lineage: Bacteria > Actinomycetota > Actinomycetes > Propionibacteriales > Propionibacteriaceae > Microlunatus. The sequence continues at coordinate 137,878 of CAVSDA010000012.1, read as the reverse complement.
GCCGCGCGCTCGGAGTACCTGGGCCTGTACGACGCCGCGGGCGTGACGCTGACGGCGCTGAACTGCAACGGCAACCCGCTCGACCCGGATCCGGTCGGCGCGCGGCACGCCCAGGACATCATCGACTCGATCGAACTGGCGGCGCTGCTCGGGGTGAAGCGCGTGATCACCATGTCCGGCGCACCGGGCACCGAAGCCGGGACCACGCGCCCGGCCTGGAACGTGCAGCCCTGGCACAGCGCGTACCTCGACGTCCGTGACTACCAGTGGAACGACGTCGCCATCCCGTTCTGGAAGCGGATCCAGGCCATCGCCGCCGACCACGACGTCAAGGTCGGCCTGGAGATGCACCCGCACAACATCGTCTTCAACCCCGCCACCATGGAGCGCCTGGCCACCGAGATCAACGCCACCCACGTCGGCGCCGAGATGGACCCCAGCCACCTGTTCTGGCAGGGCATCGACCCGACGCTCGCCGTGCAGAGCCTCGGCGACCTGGTCTACATCGCCGCCGCCAAGGACACCCGGATCAACGAAGCGGCCAAGATCAACGGCGTCCTCGACGACCGCTTCACCCGCGTCGCCGAGGGTGAGCCAGGCTTCCTGAGCCTCGGCGGGCACTACACCCTCGGCCGCTGGCCCAGCAACGCCTCCTGGGACTTCGTCGCGGTGGGCCGCGGCCACGACCTCGACTGGTGGACCGGCTTCCTCGACGCCCTCGCCGCCGTCGACCCCGACATGGCCGTCAACATCGAGCACGAGGATCAGGAGCTGGACCAGATGGAAGGCCTGCGCTCCGCCGCCGACACCTTGTTGAAGGCCGGCGGGCGCCGTAGCTCGATCCCGGTAGCTCGATCTCGGGTAGCTCGAGCGCGGTGCCGTCCGGACGACCGAGCGCGACGGCACCCTCCCCACCACTTCCACCCACCACCCACCCGTGCCGTCACGCGAGCGAGGAAGACGGCACCCTCACGCGAGAGCGGGCACGAATGAACAAGGAAATCAGTGTTGCGGTGATCGGCGCCGGCATGGCCGGGCGTTCGCACGCCCACGCGTACCGGACGGCCCAGACGGTGTTCGGCACGGACGCCCCACCTGTACGCCTGGCGGCCATCGCCGACGTCAACGCCGAGTTCGCCGAGAGCCAGGCCGCGCGTTACGGCTTCGAGCGGTTCGAGACCAGTTGGCAGGCCATCGCCGAGGCCGACGACATCGACGCGGTCAGCATCGTCGTGGCCAACCACCTGCACCGCGAGATCGCCGAGGCGCTGCTGGCCTCCGGCAAGCACGTGCTGTGCGAGAAGCCGCTGGCCTCCAGCGTCGAGGACGCCGAAGCGATGGTGCGGGCCGCCGAGGCGGCGGGCCGGATCGCGGCGACCGGCTTCTCCTACCGCCGCTCCCCGGCGATCAGCGCGATCCGCGAGCAGATCGCCGCCGGGTCGCTCGGCGACCTGCTGCACTTCAACGGCCGCTACTGGTGCGACTACTCCGCCGACCCGCAGGCGCCGATCAGCTGGCGCTACACCGGTCCCCTCGGCTCGGGGGCGCTGGCCGACATCGGCAGCCACCTGATCGACACCGCCGAGCAGGTCTGCGGGCCGATCACCTCGATCCGGGGCGCCGCCCTCCCGATCGTGATCACCGAGCGGCCGAAACCGCTGGGGACCGCCCTCGGGCACGCCGCGGGAGTGGCGCTGAGTGAGGAGCGGGAGGCCGTCACCAACGACGACATCGCCACGTTCGTGGTCGAGTTCGCCAACGGAGCCGCGGGCACGTTCTCGGTGTCCCGGGTGGCTCAGGGCTTCCCGAACGGTCTCGGGTTCGAGGTGTTCGGTACCCGCGGAGCAGCGTCGTTCGACCTCGGCCGCAACTCCGAGTTCGGCTTCGTCGACTCCACTCCCGACCCGGCCGTCAACGGCTGGCGGCAGGTGCTGGTCGGCCAACACCACCCCTACGTCGGCGCCGCGCTGTCGATGCCGTTCACCGGCGTCGGCCACGGCGGGCAGGAGTTCTTCACCTTCCAGGCCCGGGCCTTCCTCGACGCCATCGCCGGAATCGACCGACTGCCCCCGCCCGCCACCTTCGCCGACGGACTGCGCAACCTGCGGGTCGAGGAAGCCATCGTCGCGGCAGCGACGACCGGCGCTGCCGCCGAGGTGCGGGGATGACGGAGCGAGCCGGTGAACATCGGATTGCGCGCCGCCGATCTGCAGGAGGAAGGGGCAGACACGCTTTTCCGTCTGCCCACGACGACGAAGACGGCGGGTTCGAGCGCAATCCGCAGCGAGCGGAGCGAGCCGTGAACATCGGCATTGCTCGGGGCGGCGCGGATCTCCGACGACGGCATCATCGATCCTGCGCGCGTGCTCGGGCATCACGTCGTCGCCGTCGCGGCCCGGGACCGATCCCGGGCCGAGGACTTCGCGGCCGCCCGCGGCATCGAGAGGGTCCACGACCGCTACGCCGAGGTCATCGACGATCCGGCGGTCGAGGTGGTCTACAACGCCCTGGTCAACTCAGGCCACACGAAGTGGAACCTGTACGCGCTGAAGGCCGGCAAGCACGTGCTGAGCGAGAAGCCACTGGCCGCCAACGCCGCCGAGGCCGCTCTCGTCCGCGCGGTCGCCCGGTCCTCGCCGGGCACGATCGTCGAGGGCTTCCACTACCTCCACCACCCGGTCAACCTGCGGCTGCGGGACCTGGTCACCTCCGGTGACCTGGGCGAGATCCGCCGGGTGGAGATCGTGCTGGCCATCCCCACTCCCCCCGAGGGTGACCCGCGCTGGTCGCTGGAACTCGCCGGCGGCGCGACGATGGATCTCGGCTGCTACGTGGTCAACGCGGCCCGTCGGTTCGGCCGCTGGATCGGCGTGGCACCATCGCTGCTCGGCGCCGCTGCCACGCTCCGATCGCCCGAAATCGACGCGGCGATGCGCGTCGAGGTCGCGTACGGTGAGGTCGAGGGTTTGCTGCGCTGGGACATGGACGCGCCGCAGCGCCGGATGACGTGGACCGTGGTCGGGTCGAAGGCCACGGCCACCTCGGCCGCCTTCGGGGTCCCCCATCTGGACAACCGCATCCTGCTCACCGCCGGCGGCGTGACCACCCAGGAGACACTCGGCGATCAGACGTCCTACACCTACCAACTCGCCGCCCTCGCCGACACACTCCGCGACGGAACGCCCTTCCTGGTCGACCTCGACGATTCGGTCGCCAACGCCGAGTTCATCGACGACGTCCTCCGGACGGCCGGTCTGAGTCCGCGCGGCTGAACGGTCGTGCAGCCTTCGGGAGACTGCGGTGGAACCTTCGGGAGCTCCGTTATCCGGCACCACCGGTCAGTTCCTCGGCCAGCAGGTGGACGAACAGAGCGGTCGCGGTGCCGTGCTCGCCCGCGAAGTCGGGCGGACGGCCCATCGAGTCGTGGCTCGCCCGGGCGTACGGGTGGCCCTCCGGTCTCGGCTTGACGCGCAGGAAGACCGGCAGTCCGTAGCGCAGGCAGACGTAGGCGACGAGCAGCCGCGCCGTCCGGCCGTTGCCGTTGACGAAGGGGTGTACCCGCAGCCACTCACCGTGGGCCAGGGCCGCGAAGCCGACCACGCCGAGGATCTGGTCCGGCGTACGCGGCGGCGAGCCGATCGGGCAGCGGCGGTCCAGTTCCTCGAGCACCCCGTGGAGGCCGGCCAGCACCCGGTCGCTCTCCCGGCGCACCTGGGCGGCCCAGACGCCCATCTTCTCCGGGTAGCCGTCGGGCATCCGGCCGCCCAGTCCGACCTCGTAGGCGATGAGCTCCGGAACCGAGGGATCGCCGCGGAAGTGTCCGACGTAGCCGGCCACCGGCACCCGGCAACCCGCGTAGACCCGCGCGTGCCAGCCTGCCAACTCCTCGATCGTGAGGTGGCGGCGCAGGCCGGCATCGAGCCCGCAGGTCCTCCACCAGGGCGGCGACGTTGCGCTGGATCAGGTCCTGATCCGCCGGGTCGTCCCGCTCCCACCCCGGCGGCGCGGAACTCATGCGGGCTGGGTGCGCGCCGCGGTGTAGATGGAGGCGATGTCGCGTGCCACGGCACCGTGGTCGGCGGCACGCTGGTTCACCAGCGGGCGCGGCCGGGGCCTGCGTGGCCTGCACCGGCTCGGGCAGACCCTCCCCGGCGACGAACCGGTCGAGACTGCGCTGCTGGATGCGCGCGTACTCCTCACCGCTCAGGCCGGCGAGCAGGTCGGCCGCGGCCCGGAGGTCGTCGCTCAGCATCGCGCCGCGCGCCACCACCTCGTGCTCGATCGCCTGCTCGATCAACTCGTTCTGGCTGATGCCCAGACGGCCCGCCACCTCGGCGGTGAGGGTCTTCAGTCGTTCGTTGCGCCACCGCAGGGGGAAGACCGCTCGAGGTGCCATCCCTCCAGCATGACGCGTTCTGCTGTGATGTCAACTCAGAATAGTGACATCAGCGGGTCTCTTCTATCGGGCGGCCAATAGGTGTCGGGCCATCACGATCCGCTGCACCTGGTTGGTGCCCTCGTAGATCTGGGTGATCTTCGCGTCGCGCATCATCCGTTCCACCGGGTAGTCCTTGGTGTAGCCGTAGCCGCCCAGCAACTGCACCGCGTCGGTGGTGATCTCCATGGCGGCGTCGGAGGCGAAGCACTTCGCGGCCGCGCCGAAGTAGGTCAGGTCCGCGTCCCCGCGCTCGGACTTGGCTGCCGCCGCGTACGTCAGCTGCCGGGCCGCCTCCAACTTCATGCCCATGTCGGCGAGCATGAACTGCAGGCCCTGGAACTCCGCGATCGCCTTGCCGAACTGCCGGCGCTGCTGGACGTAGCCCAGGGCATAGTCCAGTGCTCCCTGGGCGATGCCGAGGGCCTGGGCGGCGATGGTGATGCGGGTGTGGTCGAGGGTCTTCATGGCCGTGGCGAACCCGGTTCCCGGGTCGCCGATCAGTCGGCTCTCGGGGATCCGTACGTGGTCCAGGTAGACCTCGCAGGTGGGCGATCCCTTGATGCCGAGCTTCTTCTCCGGCGCGCCGAAGGAGACGCCGTCGTCATTGCGCTCCACCACGAAGGCGCTGATCCCCTTCGACCGGGCGTCGGGATCGGTCACGGCGAAGACGGTGTAGAAGTCGGAGACTCCGGCGTTGGTGATCCAGCGCTTCACCCCGTCCAGCACCCAGTGGTCGCCGTCGCGTACGGCGCGGGTGCGCATGTTCACCGCGTCCGAGCCGGCCTCGGGCTCGGACAGGCAGTAGGAGCCCATCGCCTCGCCGCGCGCCATCGGCGGCAGGTAGGTCCGGCGCAACTCCTCCGACCCCGCCAGCAGCCAGGGCAGCGAGGACAGCTTGTTGACCGCGGGGATCAGCGAGGTCGAGGCGCAGGCCCGGGCGACCTCCTCGATCACGATCACCGTGGCCAGGGCGTCCGCGCCGACACCGTCGTACTCCTCGGGCACGTGCGGAGCGTGGCAGTCGGCGGCCACCAGCGCCTCGTACGAGGCCTTGGGAAACGCCGCCAGCTCGTCGGTCTCGGCCGCATGGGGAGCCACCTTCTCCTCGCACACCTCGCGTACCGCCGCCCGGAACGCCTCGTGCTCCTCGTTCGGCCGGTACATCTGGCTGAAGTCGCTCATGGCATCAGGCTAGCGCCGAAGCCTACTGGCCAGTAACAATCGCGATCCGGAACCGGGCGGTGCGCGGCGGTGTAGAGAGGGTGAGAGTGCTCTGACCCGAACCACCCGCCACACCAGCCCGAGCAGCGAGGTAGCCGCCCTGGAGACCGGTCGCGAGACCCCCGACGCCGACCTGGTGACGCAGGCCGTCGTGGGCGACGCGACCGCCTTCGCCCACCTGGTCCGGCGCCACGCCCCCGTGGCCAAGCGGATGGCGGTGCTCTGGGGTGCGGGCGCGGACGCCGACGACGTGGTCCAGGACGCGTTCGTCAAGGCCTACCTCGCCCTCCCCCGCTTCCGCCGCGACGGCGAGTTCCGCGGCTGGCTGCTGAGCATCGTGCGCAACCAGACGCGCAACCTGTTCCGCAGTCGGAGCCGCCGCGCCGCCCGGGAGGAGTTCGCCAGCCCGGCGGACGGCCTGCTGGCCGCCGATCCCGCGGTCGAAGCAGACCTGTTCGCTCGCCGGGACGAACTGCTGCGCGGCATCCGGGCCCTGCGCACGCCGCTCCGGGAGGTGGTGGCCTGCCGCTTCCTGATGGAGCTGACCGAGGCCGAGACCGCCGCGGCGCTGCGGATCCCGGCGGGCACGGTGAAGTCCCGCCTGCACCGTGCGCTGAACGAGCTGCGGGCCGAACTGGGCGCGGGGGCGCCGGCAGAGCGCGGAGCCAACGGAGGTGAGGCATGACCGAGGCTGAGCTGCCGGTCGAACTGCGCGCGCTGGGCCACGCGCTGGTGGTCGCGCCGCCGGCGGACGACCTGTCCGAGCGGGTGCTGGCCCGGGTGGCCGAGCACCCGGCGAGCCGGCGCCGCCGACGGCCCGCCCTCAGGCGGCGACGCAGGCTGGTCGCGGTCATCGTCGCGGCCGTCCTGGTCGCGCTGGTCCTCACCCCGCCGGTCCGCGCCGCGGTGCTGCACTGGCTGCGCCTCGGCGGCGTGATCGCGACCACCTCTCCCTCGGCCGTGGATCCCTCCACCACCCCGGACCCGGTGCCGGGCGGCCGAACGGTCACGCTGACGCAGGCGCGGAGCCTGGTCGACTTCCCGCTGGGAGTGCCCGCCGGGCTGGGGAACCCCGATCGGGTCACGGTGTCGGCGGACGGGCGGGTAGCCGGTATGGACTGGACCGTGGACGGCCGACCCGTACACCTGGACCAGTTCGACGGCGAGCTGTCGTGGATCTTCCTGAAGCGCACCCGCGAGCCGTTCGAGGTCACCGCGGTCAGCGGCCGCGACGCGATCTGGTTCGGCACGGCCCACGAGATCGCCTACGTCGACGCCGACGGCCGGGAGCACACCGAGGACGCCCGGATCTCCGGGCCCACCCTGGTCTGGGAGCGTGGCCGTCGACGGGCGCCGGCTCACCCTGCGGCTGGAGGGAGAGCCGTCCCGGGCGCGCGCCGTCGAGGTGGCGGAGTCGGTCGGGTAGGAGGGCGGCTCGGTGGCTCCGCGGGCTCGGCCGGAGGAGCCGCCGCCGCGTCGATGCGCTCCCCGAGCAGTTGACGGGCCAGCAGGGTGCCGCCGGCGGTGGCGACGGGGAAGACGACCACGCCCGCGAAGGGGATCGCCAGCAGCGCGAAGGTAGGCACGGCGAAGCCGAGGACGCGCGCGCGATGGCGCCGCATCGCGCGGCGCCGGTCGGCGATCCGGATGAGTCCGCGCCGCTCGAACGTCGAGCCGATCAGCTCGATGCCGAGCATCCAGCCGCCCCATGCGGCCGAGGCCACGGGCACCACCGTCTGACCCACCACCGGGACGAAGCCGACCGCGAAGAGCACCACGACCGCCACCAGCGACACCGCGATCAGGGCCAGGGAGTGCCGGGCGGCGCGGGTCGCACCGCGGACCGCCGGCTCGTCCAGCGCGGGCACCTCGCCGTACTCGGCTTCGACGGCCTCGGAGAGCTTGTCGTAGATCGGCGAACCGATGGCCAGGGTCAAGGTGGTGAACGAGACCACCATCAGCAGCACCACGCCGGCCACCAGCGCCACGCCGACGAGGATCCGGACCAGCGCGGCGAGGCCCGGGGTCCAGCCGTCCGCGAAGGGGGTCAGCCCGGTCACCAGACCGTCCAGTTGGCTGGCGAGGGCGACCAGCACCGCGACGAAGGCGATCGAGGTGATGGTCGGTGGCACGGCACCGAGCGCGAACAGCCGCGGCCTACGCACCATCACCGCCAGCCCGCGCCCGAGCAGGCCGGCGCCGGCTACCAGTTCGCTCATCGTCGACGCCATGCCCGCGAGGTTAGCGCCCCGCCGGGTGAACCGACCGACGCGCGGCGGTGTCCCCACCATGACCGTCCGGGAAGGCCCGTCCGCCCGGTACGACCGACCAACCCGTAAACCCGGGAGGAGACCCCGATGATCATGCGCCGACTTGCCCTCGCCGCGCTCGCCCTCACCCTGAGTGCGGCCGCCGCGCTCACCGCCCTACCGGCCCACGCCGGAGGGCCGACCAGCGTGCTCCTGGTCAACCCGCAGCGCGGGCTCGCCGCGGCGCTCTACCACACCGACCCACGCTACGAAGCCCTGTCGAACCTGGTCGGCGCGCACTCCGCAGGCCGGCGGGACCGCCCGCCCGGCCTCGCTGAGCACCGACTCCGGCGCCGTGGCCCGGCTGAGCTGGATGATCCACGACATCACGGTCTGGCGCATCGACCAGATCTACGCCGCGGGCGACGAGCTCTGGCTGGAGACCGTGAGCAGCCCGGACGGCTCCGACGTCGCGGACCTGCCGAGCCGGTGGACCCGGGTCACCGACGGTGCGGCATTGCTGGTGCTGCTGAGCGACGTAGGGCTGGCCGAGGGGTCGAGTGCGCCCCAGGACGGCGGGACGGAGCCGGCGGCGGCGCCGACGCGGATCGAGTCCGGCGCGGCTGAACCCGGCCGCGCTCCGATCGCTGCGGCTGCGCTCCTGGGCCTACTCGTCGGCACCGGCGGCACGCTGCTGCTCCGCCGCGCCAGGTGACGGGCCACCGGCGAGTTGCGCGCGGATGCTCGCGCCCTTGGCCTGCGCGAACTCGCGCAGCTCGCCCTGGAACTGCACCATTCGCCCCAGCAGGGCGGGATCGGCCGCGGCCAGGATGCGCACCGCCAGGAGCCCGGCGTTGCGAGCGTTGCCGATGGCCACGGTGGCCACGGGGACACCGGCCGGCATCTGCACGATCGACAGCAGCGAATCCATGCCGTCGAGGTACTTCAAAGGGACCGGGACACCGATCACCGGGAGCGGGGTGACCGCGGCGAGCATGCCCGGCAGGTGCGCCGCACCGCCCGCACCCGCGATGATCACCGACAACCCGCGCCGGTGCGCGTTCCGGCCGTACTCGATCATCGCGTCCGGCATCCGGTGGGCCGACACCACGTCGACCTCATAGGCCACGTCGAACTCGCCCAGGGCCAGTCCCGCGGCGCTCATCACCGGCCAGTCCGAGTCCGAGCCCATCACGATGCCGACCCGGGCGGCGGCCGCAGCAGGAGCAGCGGTTTTGACCTCAGGCATCCGGATCTCCCATCAGGTAGGCCGCGGCGTGCCGGGCGCGTTGCCGGACCTGCTCCAGATCTTCCCCGTACGCGGTCACGTGGCCCACCTTCCGGCCCGGCAGCACCCGCTTGCCGTAGAGGTGGACCCGCAGCCGGCGGTCCCGGGCCAGGCAGTGCAGCAGCGCCGAAGGCAGGTCGGTGACCGTGCCGCCGAGCACGTTGGTCATCACCGTCCACCCTGCCCGGGCCGACGGATCACCGAGCGGCAGGTCGAGCACTGCCCGGAGGTGGTTCTCGAACTGGGAGGTGTGCGCGCCGTCGATCGACCAGTGGCCGGTGTTGTGCGGACGCATGGCGAGCTCGTTCACGACCACCGAACCGTCCTCCCGCTGCATCAGCTCCACCGCCAGCAGACCGACCACGCCGAGCTCGTGGGCGATGGTCAGGGCCAGCTGCTGCGCACCGGTGGCCTGCTCCTCGGTAAGCCCGGGCGCGGGGGTGACGGTCTCGACGCAGATGCCGTTGCGCTGCACCGACTCCGAGACCGGGTAGGCCGCCGCCTGGCCGGCCGGCGAGCGGACCACGAGCGCGCTCAGCTCCCGGGTGAAGTCGACGAACTCCTCCGCGATCACCTGCGCCCCGGGCGCCAGGTCGGCGAACGGCCGGTCCGCCTCCACCGCGGTGTCGATGCGCCAGACGCCCTTGCCGTCGTACCCGCCGCGGGAGACCTTGGCGATCACCGGCCAGCCGTGCTCGTCACCGAAAGCCACCAGCTCCGCCGGATCGCCCACCACCCGAAAGCTCGGGCAGGGCGCGCCGAGCGCGGTGAGCCGGTCCCGCATCACGGCCTTGTCCTGGGCGTGCAGCAGGGCGGCCGGACCCGGACGGACGGCAACCTCGGACTCCAGCTCGCTGCAGCAGGCCGCTGGGGACGTGCTCGTGGTCGAAGGTGACCACGTCACAGCCGGCGGCGAAGGCGCGGACCGTCGCCGGATCGGTGTAGTCGCCCACCGTGACGTCGTGCACAACGGTGGCGGCGGAGGTGTCGGCGGCCTCCGCGAGCAGCCGCATCCGCACGCCCAGACCGACCGCCGCGGGATACATCATCCGCGCGAGCTGACCCCCACCGATCACCCCGACCGTGAACGCGCGCTCATCCGACACGGGCGGAAGCGTACCGGCCGATCTCCGCCGGTTCGACCGAGACGGTCACAACTGGGTAACGTCAGGAGCATGACACGAACTCGGGCGTGTCGAACCGATCGACCCACGCGCCACTCCTGGCGTGGGCTGCAGGGCCTCTTCCTGCCGCTCGCGCGCATCACTCCGTCCCTCGGACTCGCCGGACTCGTCCGCAACCCGTCGGCCCGTCGCACCCTTGCCGGGCTCCGCGACCGGATCATGGCGGCCGCTCTGCTGCAGCGGCGGCAGCTCAGCTTCGCCGATGAGGTCGCCGCCGCGCGGGCCACCGGAGGCGTGAGGGTGCACATCGGCGCGGGCCGGGCGAGGTTGCCGGGCTGGGTGGACACCGACATCGACTGGCGCTGCCCTGCCCACCTGGACCTCACCCGCCCCTGGCCGCTGGCGGCCGGCAGCGTGGCCTTCGTCTACGGGGACAACGTGATCGAGCACCTCAGCCTCGAATCGGCGCGGGTCGCGCTGCGGCACGCGTACGCCGCGCTCGCGCCGGGTGGGGTGCTGCGCCTGGCCACTCCCGACGTCGAGGCCAGCGCGCGTTCCTACCTCGAGAACGGCGAGCTGGCCCGGCTGGGCATGCAGCGGAACCGGGAGATGGGCCGGGAGTTCACCCATCCGGTGCAGTTGCTCGCCCAGGTCTACGTCGGGGCCGAGCACTACCTCGGCTTCTGCTACGACTACGCCGCGCTGGCCAGCGAGATGGAGGCCGCGGGCTTCGACGTCCGCCGTTGCCCCACCGGTGAGAGCGCGCACCCGCAACTGCGCAACCTCGAGATGCGCACCCACCCGGCCGAGTCGGCCACCCAGTTGTGCGTGGAGGGGACCAAGCCCGCCGCAGGGTGAAGCAGCCTCGGCGGCGTCAACGCGGCCTTAGCGAGTTTCGGCCCGACGACCTGCTGCCCTAGGACTTCTTGCGGATCAGTCCGGCGACCCCGCCGGCCGCGGCGGCGCAGACCGCGATCAGCACCGCAGCAAGGAACCAACTCCCCACCTCGACCACGCCGACCAGCACGTTGATCAGGCTCAGCGCCCAGGTGACCAACCCGACCCAGAGCAGGTGGCGCCAGCGGTCCCCTGGCACGCGGACGGCAACGATGGTGAATCCGACGAGCAGGCAGGCGATGTTCAGCACCCCGACAGTGCCGATGCCGACCTGGGGATCGGCCACGGCGACGAAGAATCCGAGCACGATCGAGGCGGCGAAGATGAAGCCGGCGTCGCGTACGGCGGCCCAGATCTCGGCCTTCTCGCTGGCCCGGGCTCTGGAAACCTTCGATCCCGGGAAGGCGGGCACCGGCGCGGTGTGGGGCGCGCCGCCCACCATCTGCTCCCAGGAGAACGTCGCGACCTCAGCCGGACCGCCGGCCGGAGCATGAGGCTGCTGGGGGTGGGTCGAGGACCACCCACCCGGGGTCGCGGTGGCCTGAGCACGTTGGCGGGAGAGCTGGACCCAGCCGATGACCGCGGTGGCCAGCCCGATCAGGGCCGACACCAGCCCGATGACATCTTGCATGACGGCCCCCTGTGGGACGATTCCCGCCGCCCGCCGCGGCCTTCACAGAATACCGCCGGGCGCCCCGTCCGGCCCGCTATTTTGTGCATCCCATGCCCCGCCCAGGCTGCGCCATGCACTCCGGGCCCGGGCTCCCCCACTCCAGCCCCTCCCACTCCTGTCACTCCCGCTCCTGTCACTCCCGCTCCTCTCCCTCCAGCGGGAAACGCCGGGAGACGACCCCCGATCCCCAGGAAACGCCGAGAAACGACCCAGATTCGGACCAGATCCGAGTCGTTTCTCGGCGTTTCCTGTGGTGGAGGTGGAGGTGGAGGTGGAGCTCAGGGGTGGGGCTGGGCTGGGGCTCTGGGGTCAGGTGGGGGTTCAGGGTGGGATTCAGAGTGGGGGTCGGGCGGGATCAGCGGGGACGGCGGCCGGAATCAGTGGAGCTTGAAGATGAAGGCCCGCTGGACGATGAAGTTGACCGTGGTGGCCACGCCCTGGGCGATCACGAAGGCAACGACCTGCACCGCCAGCCGGCTCAGCCCCTGCCGGGTGAGCAGGTCGAACAGCACGCTGAACAGGCCGACCTGGAGGGCGAAGGTGAGGGCGTAGAGGACCACCACGGCGAGGAAGCGCTTCGTGGAGGGCTCGGCGCGGAAGGTCCATCGCCGGTTGATCAGGTACGCGGTGGTGGTGCCGGCCACGAAGGACAGCGCCTTGGCCGCCGTGTGGCCCAGCCCGAAGTACATCAAGGTGACGAGCAGGCCGAAGTCGACGATCGCCGACAGCCCGCCGGTCAGCACGAACCGGACCAACTGGGCGTGCAGGGACAGCGGACTCTCCCGCTCGTCGATGGGCAGTTCGATCGGCTGGGGCAGCTGGGGCAGGTGTTCAGACATCGGCGTTCCCTTCCTCGGCCGACCAGCTCGGCCAGCGGGGCGTCCGGCGCTCGTTGAACGCCGTGATGCCCTCCACCCGATCGGCGGAGAACGCCGCCTCGCGCCAGGCAGCGTCCTCGACCTGCAGGGCCTCGGCCAGACCGAGGGCCGCCCCGTCCCTGAGGGCCCGCTTGATCGCCCGCAGGCTGACCGGTGACTGCGCGCCGATGGTCGCGGCCAGCTCCAGGGCTGCGTCGCGGGCCGGTCCTCGCTCCGCCAGCCGGTCCACCAGGCCGAGCGCGTACGCCTCCTCAGCACCCACCCGGCGGCCGGTGAAGATCAGCTCCGCGGCGCGGCCGGGCCCGATCCGGCGCGGCAGCAGTTGGGTACCGCCGCACCCGGGCACCAGCCCCAGACCGGCCTCGGGCAGGGCGAAGGTCGCCCCGGCCGCCGCCACGATCACGTCGCAGCTCAGCGCCAGCTCGCAGCCGCCGCCGAGGGCGAAGCCGTCCACCGCGGCAATCGTCGGCATGTCGAGCCCGCGCAGCGCCGCGAAGGCCTCGCTGAAGACCGACCGCTGTGCGGCCAGCCCGGCCTCGTCCAGGTCGCGTCGCTCCTTCAGATCGGCGCCGACGCAGAACGCCCGCTCCAGCGCGCTCGTCACGATCACCACGCTCACGGTTCGGTCGGCGGCGACCTGCGAGAGCGCCGCGGACAGGGCCTTCAGCTGCCCGGTGGAGAGGGCGTTGAGCGCGTCCGGCCGGTCCATCACCAACTCGGCCACCCGCGGCGCCGGCGAGCGCAACGCGACGGTCACCGTTGGCGCCCCGCCCCGTCCGACGCCGGCCCTGACGATGGGGGCCCCTCGGCTCCGGCGCACCCCGTGCCCCACCGAGCGGCCGCCCGAACAGCAGTGTGGTCATGTCGCGTTGCACCTGCTCGACCTCGGGCACGTCGTCCAGCACGAGCGTTCCGCCCTCCGCGGCCGTCTGGACGTTGATCGTGCCGCAGCCGAGCATCCGGTCCACCACGCCGCGCTGATAGGAGACCTCGTGGATGCGGTTCAACGGCAGGTCGGTGCCCGCCTTGTTCACGATGCCGCTGCGGGTGACCAGCCGGTGGTTGGTCAGGGTGTACGTGGTCGTGCGCCAGCGCAGGAAGGGCAGCAGCACCCACCAGATCGCGAGCACCGCACCGAGCACCGCGACGGCGAGCTGACCCGCCGGCCGAGCCTCCCCGGGGATCAGCGCCGCACCGGCTCCGACCGCCGCCCCGATCAGGATCAGCGCGAACGCCGGCAGCACCAAGGCCTTCGCGTGGGTCCTCGTGTGCACGATGACATGCTCGTCGGTGCCGAGCTGCTTCGGCGAGAGGGCCACGGCGAGCGAATCTAGCAAGGCCCGCGAAACCGCCCGCCCGGTCTGCACGACTCCGGCCATCGACATGTAGCTCACCTCCGAGTCCCTGCCGTGGCAAGCTGGGTTTCGTCGAGAACTACGACCACCTCTGGATCTTGACGGTCGCCCCGGCGCTCCGGGAGTGTACGGGGGTGTTGGACGTCACCGGCGTTCGACGTCACCGGCGTTCGACTCGGTGCGGTGTCTGGACGGGTCGCGGTTGAGCCACCCGAGCGGACCTACCCCGATCGTGTCCACGCCGACCTGACCGAGGTGGTGGGCAGCCAGATCGACGGGCTCGCTGAGGCGGCGCCATGCCCGCCCAGTGGCTCTCGGCGGCCCGGCCGGTCCGAGGGGCTCGCGCCGGGGACCGCGTCCGGCCCGGCGCCGATCCACGTCAGGTCGCCGCCGCCACGGAGGATGTCGAGCTGGCGAAGGCCTGCGAGGCTTCTGTCGCTGCCGTCGCGAACCATCATCTGTACCCAGACCTCGACCAGGTGCAGCCAGCTGTCCGGGCCGAGGGTGAACCGGCAGCGCACCCGCGGATGGAGTGCCGCGTGTCGCGCTCCTTCAGTTGCCTGACCGCAGCAGCGCCGTCGAGCACAAGGTCGATCTGCCGACCCGGGTACGCGCGCGCCACACGGTCCAGGAACCGGACGTGGTCGCCGGGCAGACCTGATGGGTCCGGGCAGCCGTTCCCCGACGGGCTCACCTCCGATTCTGGTGATCCGGCGTGGCCGTCGGCTGCCGGCTCGTCGCCCACTGCTGAGGAACTCCGCGGCGGTCCGGCCTCAACCGGATCCAACAGCAGCGCCGCAGCTTTGACGCCTGAGGTGCCGTGCAGCCCGACGACCTCGACCACGGTCGCCACAGGCCGGGTTGGGTGGCAAATGCCAGAGCACCGCCCTCCCTCGGAGCGAGGCCGTACTCCCGCCAAGCTCGGGCGACAGTGGCCTCGGCCACCCCGACGTGGCGGCCGAGCTCCTTGATGGTCCAGCGACGACGCGGCAGTCCGTCCGGTGGTGGCTTCAGGGTTTCGGCGATGATCATCATCCGATCGACCTGCCTGGGTCGGCCGCGGTTCGGCTTGTTCCACAGGCCGGCGACGCCGTCGCAGGCGTAACGGTCCCGGTACGTCGCCACGGTGGCGATCGACACCTCCAGCTCTGCGGCAATCTCGACGTTGAGCCATCCTTCGTCGGCCAGCAGAACGATCCGGGCGCGAGTCCTGAGCCAGGGCCGGACCCGGGGGTCGGCCGCCAACTCCTCCAGCGCCTGGCGGCCTCGGGTCGTCAGTGCTCACCGTGGTTGTCCGCACCGTATTCTCCCATCGCGATCTGCCCTGAACTGCAACAGTGCCACTCAAGCAAATCTCTCTTGACCGCCGCTCAGACGCCTAGTTTGAATTTTCACACGATGCGACTATCGACACCGATGTCTTGTACGTCACAAGGGTTTTCAGCTAATCTGCAACTGTTTCATCGCTTCGGTCCAAGGAGTGCCCCGCATGCCCCGCGCCGGATTAGTCGGTACCGCCACCAGTCCGCGCAAAGAGCCCGCGACGCGCGCCGAAGGCGAGCATCCGCGATGTCGCCAGACGAGCCGGCGTCTCTGCCTCCACCGCGTCCAGGGCGCTGCGTGCGGACTCAGTCGTTGCCGCCGCCACGCGCGACCATGTCCTGAAGGCGGCCGCCGACCTGGCCTACAGCCTCCCCCGATCGCCTCATCGGCACCGACTCATCAGCGTGCTCGCCCGGTTCCCTGCCCAGTGGTACTTCGCCGGAGCCATCGCCGCCGTGGAGCAGACCCTCAGCGAAGCAGATCATCGCGTCATCCTGCACGACATCGGCGAGCCGGTACGCCGTCGACGGTTCTTCGAACGAGTCCTCCCCCTCGGCCAGATCGACGGACTCGTGATCGTGTCGACATCGTTCGACCGGCTCGAGCGCCGAGCCTTGGACCGCGCCGGCGTGCCGATCACCGCCATCGGCGGCCTCGCACCCGGCTACCCGTGCGTCGGGATCGACGACGAGGCCGCGGCCAAGACAGCGACCGAACATCTCATCGGGCTCGGGCACCGCGAGATCGGCATGCTCGCCTTCCAACCCCAGGACTCGGTCGGCATCGACACGGCCCGAGCCCGGGCTCACGGCTTCGAGCAGGCCCTCCTGGACAACGGACTCGATCTCAAACGCGAGTGGACGATCCAGGCCGAGGGGTCGCGGATGGCGGGTGGAGTCCGGGCGGCCGAACGCCTGCTCTCGCTGCCACGCCTTCCGACGGCCTTATTCGCGATGAGCGACGAACTGGCGATCGGCGCGATCCACGCTGCGCGACGAGCCAGGCTGACCGTCCCCGGCCACCTCTCGATCATCGGGTTCGACGACCACGAGATGGCCGAGTTCGTCGACCTGACCACCATCCACCAACCGGTTGAAGAACAAGCCCGCGAGGCCGCGCGGATGCTGATCGACGGCGTCGAACACGCGCCCGAGAAGACCGCGCTGCCGGTCCGGCTGGTGATCCGCGGCACGACGGCCCCCTGGCCGCCCGCCGAGGTCTGAACGTCCCGTCAGGCCAGATCTCGAATTCCGTTCGCGCTCCCTCACCCGATGCTGCGAATTTTCCGCACCTGCCGGGCGTGGCCGATCGATGAACCCGATCCGACGATCGGCTATCGCTTGCGGGCACTCCAGATCTCCTCGGCGGGCCACTGGCGTGCCCAATCCGCGGAGATGAGCGGGTCAGTGGAGCCCGGCCAGCCGTCGTCGGCCTGAAGCTCCACCAGCGCTTCCACCTCGAAGCCGTTGGCCCGCAGCATTCTAGCATTGGCACCGCGTTTCGCGAGCTGGGCGGACAGGTAGGCCGTCCCGCAGCCGAGCTCGACGATGTCGAGACCGTCGACCGATGCGGGCAGCACCCCGATCCTCGCGTCGGGGATCCGCAGTTCTCCCCAGGTCAGCTCTTCTGCGGACCACGCTCGGGCAGCCCACTCGGCATAGCTGGCAGCCTTGATGTCCCACTCGACGCGGTTGCGCTGGACATGGTCGGACACGCCTTCCGACATCGTCATGGCCTTCCCCCTTTCCCTGCGAATCAGCCGTGAGGGGCGCGCTCAGCGGGTGTACTCGACGACGGTGTTGAGCGGGCCCGTCCAGCTCTCGCCCGCCCTGAACCCGGCGTTGGTCAGCACCGCCGTCTCGGCCTGCCGTGCCGCGTCCGGGTAGTCCCGCCGGTAGAGCACGAAGACCGCCTGCATTCCCTCCAGCCGATCGGCCGAGGCGCTGAGCAGTTGCGAGCGGCCGAACAGGTCGGCGTCGGCTGCCGGGGTGGAGACCAAAGTGAGGTCGCGCAGGCCGGCGAACGCCCGTGGGTACAGCGTCTGCGCCGTCCGGCCGGTGATGCCGACGACCTCGGTCCGCGGCGGCGTACGCGGCGCGAAGTAGACCGCCTGGTCCGGCCCGCGGCGGGCGGCCACGAACTCGGCGGCGAACTTCCAGTCCGCGCCACTCTTGGCGTAGGCCCCGCGCTGGGAGATGTAGATCGGCACGATCAGGGCCACGATCAGCGCGGCCGCGACCGGGCGCAGCCAGGTGGGTCGCAGCTTGACCAGGCCGATCGCGATCAGCAGGGCCAGGGCGGGTGCACAGAAGCTCAGGTAGCGAGGGTTGTACAGGGGGCTCAGCGCGAGCGCGTAGCCGACCAGGACGACGGTCGGCAGCAGCAGCCAGCTCAGCAGCAGCGGCCGGTAGGCCGGTACGGGTCGGCGGGCCAGGTGCGCCGGATCGGGCCGCAACACCGCGTACGCGACCAGCAACCAGCAGCCCGCGGCCAGCACCACGGCGGCGTACTTCCACAGCTGCGAGCCCGGGCCGTCGCCGAGGCTGCCGCCACCGGAGAGGTAGATGGTGGGCGTCTCGCCCAGGAACCACTGGTTGACCACGACAGCGCGCGCATACTCGGCCAGGCCGTACCGGGTCGGGCCGATCTGCGCCGACTGGCTCACCGCGGTCAGCAGTACCGGGAGGCCGCCGGCGAACCCGACCACCGCCGCCGCGAGCCAGGTCCAGAACACCCGTCGGAATCGGACGGTGCGCTCCAGCAGCGCGGCCACGCCGTGCGCGCCGATCAGCAGCACCATGAAGATGTTCAGGGAGAACGCGAAGGCGGCCAGGACGGCGTACGCCACGTGCTTGCCGGCGGTCGGGCGGCGGAGCAGGGTGACGAACAGCACGGTCATCCAGACCGCCAGCGCCATGGTGACCGCGTACGAGCGGCCCTCGATGCCGGCCGACGTCACCCGCGGCAGGATCGCGAAGACCAGGCCGGCGACCAGGGCGATGCGGGGCGTGGTGAGGCGTCGGGCCAGCTCCATCACCCCGCCGGTCGCCGCGCCGACGGCGATCGCGCTGGGCAGCCGGACGCTGACGTCGGAGACTCCGAACGCCGCCAGCCACGGATGCAACGCCACGTTGAACAGGCTGTGCACGATGTCGATGTTGGCGATCATCCGCCACACGTCGCCCAGGGAGCGGGTGGCCACGCTGACCGTGTACCCCTCGTCCACCCACATCGAGACGTGCCAGGAATTGACGAAGCTGATCGCTGCGGCGAGCAAGCTCACCGCGAGGGTCAGTGGTGCGTGGCGCGGGGCCGGCGCGCCTTCGTGGCGCGGACTGGCCGCAGCCGCATCGGCCGCATTCGGCGGCAATTGCGTCGTGGTCACGTCAGGCACGTCCGATCTGGCTGGTTGACGACGATCCCCGCCCGCCGTCCCCGCCCCGACGGCGTGCGCGAGTGGCTGTTGGTTGCCCATGATCGATGCTTCCTGCAGATGTAGCGTGCAGGTCCGCCCCGACCCGCCCCCGAACCGGCGATTCTAGCGGATTTCGCATCCTCCTCGTCCGAATCGGGTCCCGATCCAGCCGCGGGTGCGCTCGGGTCACCGCAGGTGCAGCACGTCGCCCGCCCCGAACGCCTCGCGCCCGGCCTCGGTGGCCACGAGCAGACGGCCGGCCCGGTCGACGCCCTCGGCCACTCCCTCGACCGAGCGCTGGTCGGACAACACCACGCGTACGGTCCTGCCCACGGTGGCGCAGCGCTCCAGGTACGCCGCGGCGAGTTGGGTGTCGTCAGCCGCCACCTCCCAGCGGCGCAGCAGCAACTCCAGCGCGGCGAGCACGGTCGCGAGCAGGCCGGTACGGGACGGCATCACCGCTCCGTCGGTCTCCGCGACGGCCAGGGCGAGCGAGGTGGCCGTCGGCACCGGCAGCTGCGCCTGGCTGAGGTCGATGTTGATCCCCATGCCGATCACGCAGGCGGGCCCGTCCGGGGTCTCCACCCGTTCGGCCAGGATGCCGCAGAGCTTCCGGTCGCCGACCAGCACGTCGTTGGGCCACTTGAGCACAGCCGGCACATGCGCGGCGCCGCGCAGGCCGTCCGCCACGGCCAGACCGGTGAGCAGCGGCAGCCAGCTCCAGCGCGCGAGGTCCACCGCGGTCGGCCGGAACAGGACCGACACCGCGACACTGGTGTCCGCAGGCGCGGTCCAGGTGCGTCCCTGGCGCCCGCGGCCGGCCGACTGGAAGCCGCTGATCAGGACTGCGCCCGCTGCCTCCCCCGCCCGCGCCCGCGCCGCGAGGTCGGCGTTGGTGGATCCGGTCTCGGCGACCACGTCGATGACCCGCCACAGGCTGGTCGGCCGCAGCAGCTCAGCCCGGAGCCCTGCGACGTCGATCGGGCCCGAATCGTCTGTCGAGCCCGAATCGTCTGTCGAGCCCGAATCGTCTGTCGAGTCTGGATCGGCCACGTCGCTCACCCTAGCGGCCCGCGACACCCCCGCCGGAGCCCACGACGTGGGTTCCCCGCGCGCCGTTCGCGGGGCATCGGGCTGGGGCGGCGGCCACTCGTTAGGGTGCGGACTATGGAGCGCGACGTGGCAGCCCCGGACATCCACACCACCGCCGGCAAGCTGGCCGATCTGGACCGCAGGATGGACGAGGCGGTGCACGCCGGCTCGGCCGCGGCGGTCGAGAAGCAGCACGCCAAGGGCAAGAAGACCGCGCGGGAGCGGATCGCCCTGCTGCTCGACCCGGGGTCGTTCACCGAGCTGGACGAGTTCGCCCGGCACCGCTCGACCTCGTTCGGGATGCAGAAGCGCCGGCCGTACGGCGACGGCGTGGTGACCGGATTCGGCACCATCGACGACCGGCCGGTCTGCGTGTTCAGCCAGGACGTGACCGTCTTCGGCGGCTCGCTGGGCCAGGTGTACGGGGAGAAGATCGTCAAGATCATCGACTTCGCGCTGAAGACCGGCTGCCCGCTGATCGGGCTGAACGAGGGCGGCGGTGCGCGGATCCAGGAGGGCGTGGTCTCCCTCGGCCTCTACGGGGAGATCTTCCGCCGCAACACCCACGCCTCGGGGGTGATCCCGCAGATCTCCCTGATCATGGGCGCGGCGGCCGGCGGGCACGTCTACTCCCCCGCACTGACCGACTTCATCGTCATGGTCGACCAGACCTCGCAGATGTTCATCACCGGCCCCGACGTGATCAAGACCGTCACCGGCGAGGACGTGACGATGGAGGAACTGGGCGGTGGACGCACGCACAACACCAAGTCCGGCAACGCGCACTACCTGGCCGCCGACGAGGACGACGCGATCGCGTACGTGAAGTCCCTGGTGTCGTTCCTGCCGCAGAACAACCTGGAGGATCCGCCGGTCTTCGATGTGCACAACCCGCTGGAGGTGCACGAGGCGGACCGGGAACTCGACACCCTCATCCCGGACTCGCCCAACCAGCCCTACGACATGCACGAGGTCATCTCGCGGGTGCTGGACGACGGCGACTTCTTGGAGGTGCAATCACTGTTCGCCCCCAACATCGTGATCGGCTTCGGCCGGATCGACGGCCGCAGCGTCGGCGTCGTGGCGAACCAGCCGCTGCACTTCGCCGGCTGCCTGGACATCGATGCGTCGGAGAAGGCGGCCCGGTTCGTCCGCACCTGCGACGCGTTCAACATCCCCGTGCTCACCTTCGTCGACGTACCCGGGTTCCTGCCCGGCACCGACCAGGAGTGGAACGGCATCATCCGGCGCGGAGCCAAGCTGATCTACGCCTACGCCGAGGCGACCGTGCCGCTGGTCACCGTGATCACCCGCAAGGCCTACGGCGGGGCGTACGACGTGATGGGCTCCAAGCACCTCGGCGCGGACTTCAACCTGGCCTGGCCGACCGCCCAGATCGCGGTGATGGGCGCGCAGGGCGCGGTCAACATCCTCTACCGCAAGGAACTGGCCAAGGCCGACAATCCCGAACAGATGCGCGCACGTCTGGTCACCGAGTACGACGACGAGTTGGCCAACCCCTACATCGCCGCCGAGCGCGGTTACGTCGACGCGGTCATCTCCCCCCACGAGACCCGCTCCGAGGTCACCCGGGTGCTTCGGCTGCTCCGGACGAAGCGGCAGACGCTGCCGCCGAAGAAGCACGGCAACATCCCCCTCTGAGCAGCCACGTCCCCCTTCCCCGCTAACCGGTCCGGATCAGCCAGTCGCGGTAGGCCTGGACGGCCGAGGGCAGGGTGTCGTAGAACCGGTCGGCTCCGACCGCGTCGACCAGGCCGGCCGCCTTCAGGTCGCGGCGAACCTCGAACTTGACCCGGGCCACGGCGAAGACGACGCCGCGGGCGGCCAGGGTGGCCCGCAGATCCTCGATCGCGGCGGCCGCGGTGGAGTCGATATCCACGTTGGCCTCGGCATTGAGCAGGAACCAGCGCACCGGCGGCACCGCCTCGTCGGCGGCGCGGAGGGCGCGCCTGCGGAAGTCGGTCGCGTTGGCGAAGAACAGGGGCGAGTCGTAGCGGTAGACCACCAGCCCGTCCACCTGGCTGCTGGCCGGATAGTCGGCCACGTCGTGCATGCCGGCCAGGCCGGGGATGAAGCCGAGCACGGCGTCGTGCGGCCGGGCGATCCGGCGCAGCAGGTCCAGCAGCGACAGCCCGACGGCGATCGCGATCCCGTAGAGCACATCGACCGCGAGCACGCCGACCGTGGTGGCCAGGGCCAGGGCGAGCTCGCTCCACCGGAAGTGGGCCAGCTTGCGCAGCCCGGCGATGTCCACCAGCCGGGTGGCCGCGTAAACCACGACCCCTCCCAGGGCCGCCAGCGGGAACGTGGCCAGCGCCGGTCCGAGGACGAGCAGCACCAGGACCACCGCCGCCGCCGCCACCAGCGAGCTGAGCTGGCTGCGGGCGCCGGTCGCGTCGGCGATGGCCGTCCGGCTGCCACTGCTGCTCACCGGAAAGCCCTGGAGCAGACCGGCAGCCAGATTGGCCCCGCCCAGGGCCACCAGTTCCTGGGAACTGTCGATCTCGTCGACGCGGTCGCCGGCGAACGCGCGGGCCGTGAGGATGGTGTCGGAGAAGCCGACGACGGTGATGCCCAGCGCTGCCGGAATCACCGCCCACAGGTTGAGCCCGGCGAAGTCCGGCAGTGCCGGCAACGGAACCCCCCGCGGGATCGCTCCGACCAGCTCGACCCCGAGCCGTTCCGCACCGATCAGGGCCACGACGGCAGCGGCCAGGGCCATCACGATCAGCGTCCCGGGCAGCTTGGGGAACCAGCGGCGGGCAGCCAGGAGCAGGACGACCACCGCCAGGCTCAGGCCGAGGGTGGGCAAGGCGACCTCGTCGAGATGGCGGAGCAGGTACCAGACCTCGGCGAAGACCTGGTCTCCCTGGATCTCCAGGCCGGTGACCTTGCCCAGTTGGCTGACGATCATCAACACCGCGATCCCGAGCATGTACCCGGTCAACACCGGTCCGCGAGAGCAGTTCGGCCAGATTCCCCAGCCGCGCCGCCCGCGCCAGGAGGCAGACCACTCCTACGACCACCGCGAGCGCGGTCGCGGTCGCGGCATAGCGCTGCGGGTCGCCGAGGGTGAGTGCTGCCGCCGCGGCCGCGGTCATCAGGGCGGTGGTGGACTCCGGACCTGCCGACAGCCGGCGGGACGAGCCCAACACCGCGTACACCGCCAGCGGCCCGATCGCGGCCCACAGGCCGCGGATCGCCGGCAGCCCGGCGAGTTCGGCGTAGGCCATGACCTGTGGGATCAGGTACGCGGCCACGGCCAGACCGGCGAGCACGTCGCCGCGCAGCCAGCTCCGCTGGTAGTGCACCAGGGAGGCGAGACCGGGCGCGTACCGCTCCAACCGGCCGCGACCCGATCCCTCGCGCCCGGGCTTCGTCGCGCGCTGCGCCGGTGAGACCACGCGCCGATTCTGACGCATCGGGCGAGCCCGCACCGATGCGCACACATCAACACGCCCGGACCCTCCACCGCGTCGACGGACTCGATTCATGCCCACCATCCCTGGCGCGCAGCCCGCAACCTTGGCACGCTGCTGGAGGGAGGTGTGATCACGATGCAACCGGGTCCGCATCCCGGGCGTACGCATCCCGGGACCACCTCGGCCGAGTTCACGTCCGTCACCCCAACGAAGGGATCTCGATGACCACCCGCCAGTACCGACCGCGGATCGCCGCGGCCCTGACCGCCGCCCTGCTCGGGGCCACCGGGATGCTCGCAGCGGGCGTGCTGCCGGCCGCCGCGGAGCCTGCGCAGCCTCGCGTCAACTCCGAGCCCGCGGTCGAGGGCCGCTACTTCAGCGCGCCGCCGGCCGTGCCGGGTGTGACGCCCCCGTCGCCCGTACGGGAGGAGCCGGACCCGGAGGAACCGGGCCCGGTTCCGGCGCCGACCAAGGGCCAGGTGACCGGACGGGTGGTCGGCCCGGACGGGTCTCCGCTCGCGGGCGTGCTGGTGCAGGGGGTCCGCTACTCCGATCTCGGACCCGGCATCAACTACTACGACGAGGAACCGGTGATCGCCCGTACCGACGAGTACGGCGCGTTCCGGCTGGGCCAGCTCACCGAGCGCTATCTGGTGCGGCTGTGCGACGCCTTCGAGGATGACGTGCAGTGCACCACCGACGCGGAGGTGAAGCGGTTCGCCCCGACCTACGTAGGGCCTGACGGGGTCACCGACTCCTGGCTGCCGCAGTCGCGCCTGTTCGCCCCCAAGCTGCCGGTCCGCGCGCTCGGCACCGTCGCGGTCAAGCCGTCCGCCGTGCTGACCGGCACCTTCGACGGCGGCGCGTACCGGTCCGTACGCCTGCTCCGGCGCAACGGCACGACGGCGGACCGCGCCTTCACCGACGAGGTCGGCCGCTACCGGTTCGAGGTCGCGCCCGGCCGGTACCGCGTCGAGGCCGACCGCGAGGAAGGGCTGCGCACGCCATCGACCGTGCCCGGGTTCCGCTCCCGGCTGCTGCGGCTGACGGCGGCCACCCCGACCACGCTGGACTTCACGACCCGACCTGCGGCCATCGTGCGCGGCCTGGTCACCGCGGACGGCGTGCCGGTGCCCGATCAGTTCATCGCGATCACCGACACCCGGGGCCGGTTCGCCGCGGGAGTGGTCAGCGACGGCGACGGCCGCTTCGCGGTGGAGTCGCTGAAGCCGGGAACCTACCGGCTCTCCACCTCGGTGCTGTTCTCCCCCTACGTTCCGCTGGCCCGGACGGTCACCCTGACCACCGACGAGCCGACCCGGGCGGACCTCGAACTGTCGCCGGCGTGCGCGGTGACCTTCAGCGCCCTGGACCCGACCGGCAAAGGCAGCGTGGACGTCGAACTGCGCGACGCGTCCGGCCGGATGGCCAAGATGTACTTCGGCAGACACCGCCGACGAGCCGGGCGGCCAAGCAGGGTTCTCCGGCCTGGCTCCCGGTCGCTACCAACTGGCCGTGCGGCGCTCGGTGGACTTCTTCTCCGACGTCGAGCAGACCGAATTCCCCTGGGCGGAACGCGATCTTCGATGATCACCGGCGACGAGACGGTCGCCTTCGGCCAGATCACCCTGGACCGGCCGACCGTCAACCTGACCGGCCATATCCCGGCGGACGCGCAGGTGAAGTTCACCACCATCCCGGCCGACGCGTTCCTGCGTCCGTCCTTCGTGGACGGCGCCAACGCCTCGGTGCTGACCGTCAACTGGACCGAGCAGGCCGACCGCCAGGGCCACTACCTCGCCCGCGGGGTGGTGCCGGGGCGCTACGCGGTCGCCGTCACGACCCAGTACCGCAGCCCGCAGCAGGGCCCGTCGAGCTACGAGGGCAACGTCGCGGTCACCCACCACACCGTCAAGATCTCGGGCTCGGCGCCGACCGCGGACTTCTCGGCGCCGCGCGGCGGGATCGTCACCGGCAAGATGCGGTACGCGGTCAACCACCGGCCGCTGATCGCGCCGGTGGGCTATGACGTGGCGGACCGGGGAGCCGATTCGTGGCTGTTCCCGACCGTCTCGGGTCCGCAGACCTACCGCGGCGGCTTCCGCGTCGACCGGCTGCACGCCGGGCCGGGCGAAGGGCGACCTGCTCGACCTGCTGGCGCTGCTGGAGTTCTCCGAGAGCAACTCGACCGCCGTGCCGCAGACCCTGCTGGCGTCGGCCCTCCTGTCCGAGCCCGGCACACCGTACTGGCTGGACGCCCGGCCGCGCTCCTTCCGGATCACCTCCGGCAAGGTCACCGACCTCGGCTGGGTGAACGTGTCGGTGCGGCGCTGAGCATCGGTGTCGTCGCGAGACCGGCGCCGCGAGGCGGCATCGGCGGGGCCGGAGGTGCGTGCGACGATCGGAGGGTGGAGAGAACGTCGCCGTGACCGGCCCCGCGACCGAGTCTGCGAGCCAGAGCGCGGTCCCGTTGTTCAGCGTGGTCAGCGGGTCGCCGACCGAGGAGGAACTGGCGGCGCTGGTCGTCGTGCTGGCGGGCCGCCAGGTCCGGTCCGGGCCGCCACCGCCCGCTCCACCGTCGGGATGGTCGGCCTACTGGCGCACGGTCCGCGCCCCGGTGCAGCCGGGACCCGGTGCCTGGCGCCTGGCCGGCCGCGTCTAGCCGGCGAACCGGCGTGGAGGCCCACCGACCGGTCGACGCGGTCGCTGACCGCTACGTCGACGAGTGCATCGCCCGTTACCCCGAAACGGCCACCTTCCTCGGCGCACCCGGCCACGACCATGCGTGGAGCGACTACTCACCCGACGGTCTGGCCGACCAGGTCGACCACATCCGGCACACGATCGCGGACCTGAACGCCGCCCAACCCGGCGACGAGCGCGAACACACCGCCAAGGAGGCGATGCTGGAGCGGCTCGGGCTCGAGGTGGAGCTGTACGAGGCCCACATCACCGCGTCCCGGGTCAGCGTGATCGCCGGCCAGGCGCAGGAGATCCGGGCCATCTTCGACCTGATGCCCACCGACGGGCCCGACGCCTGGCACCACATCGCCACCCGGCTCCGTACGGTGGGGCAGCCGCTGCGCCAGGTCCGCGAGACCCTGGCCGCCGAGGCCCGCGAAGGCAACATCTCCGCGGTGCGGCAGATCAACGCGACCATCGAACAGATCCGGTCCTGGACGGGCGAGCGCGGCAACGACGACTTCTTCGCGAGCCTGCTGGCCAAGGCACCGCAGGAGCCGGCCCTGCGGGCCGACCTGGCCCGCGCAGCCCGCATCGCCCGTTCCGCCTTCACCGAGTTCGCCGGCTGGCTGGCGGGCACGCTTGCACCGCTGGCGCCCCGTCTCGATGCGGTCGGGGAGGAGCGGTACGCCCTCGATCTGCGGTATTTCCTCGGCGCGACCGTCGATGTGACCGACACCTACCACTGGGGCTTCGAGGAGCTCAGGCGCATCC
The DNA here is from genome assembly GCA_963726625.1 of uncultured Actinomycetota bacterium. Taxonomy (GTDB): domain Bacteria; phylum Actinomycetota; class Actinomycetes; order Propionibacteriales; family Propionibacteriaceae; genus Microlunatus. The sequence continues at coordinate 111,026 of CAVSDA010000012.1, read as the reverse complement.
AGGACGAGCAGCGCGCGATCGCCACAGATCTGGTCGGTGACGCCCGACATCGCCGCGGCCTACGAGGCGCTCGACGCCGATCCCCGTCGGCAGATCGCGGGACCGGAGGCCTTCCGCGACTGGATGCAGGAGCTGGCCGACCGCGCGATCACCGACCTGGCCGGACGCCACTTCGACATTCCCGACCCGATCGCGACCATCGAGTGCTGCATCGCGCCCACCCACGACGGTTCGATCTACTACACCGATCCGGCCGAAGACTTCTCCCGGCCCGGCCAGATGTGGTGGGCGGTTCCGGAGGAGATCGACTCCTTCTCCACCTGGAAGGAGGTCACCACCGTCTACCACGAGGGTGTCCCTGGCCATCATCTGCAGATCGCGCAGAACGCCTATCGAAGCGACCTGCTGAACCGCTGGCAGCGCAAGCTCTGCTTCTGCTCCGGGCACGGCGAGGGTTGGGCGCTCTACGCGGAGCGGCTGATGGACGAACTCGGCTACCTGGAACCCGGTGACCGGATGGGCATGCTCGACGCACAGGCGTTCCGGGCCATCCGCGTGGTCATCGACATCGGCATGCACCTGCAACTGCCGATCCCACGGGACAATCCGTGGGCCTTCCACCCCGGCGAGCGGTGGACGCCGGCGCTGGGCCTGGCCTTCATGCGCGACCACTGCGCCATCGACGAGCCCACGCTGCGCTTCGAACTCGACCGCTACCTGGGCTGGCCCGGCCAGGCGCCCTCGTACAAGGTCGGCGAGCGCATCTGGCTCGAGGCTCGCGAGGATGCACGGCGCCGCCAAGGCGCCGACTTCGACCTGCGCCGCTTCCACAACGCCGCCCTGAACCTCGGGTCGCTCGGGCTCGACCCGCTCCGCGCCGCCCTGGCCAGGATCTGAACAGCATGGCCGTACGGCTGGTCCTCGCGTCCGCCTCGCCCGCTCGTCTGGCGACCCTGCGGGCAGCCGGCCTGCACCCCGAGGCGATCGTCTCCGGGGTCGACGAGGACGCGGTGAGCGCCGCACACGGTCACCGGACTGGTCGCCGAACTCGCCCGCCTGAAGGCCGAGGCGGTCGGCCGCGCGCTGCCTCGTCCCGACGGGGACGCCGGCACCGCGGTGGTGGTGATCGGGTGCGACTCGCTGCTCGAACTCGACGGTCTCGGCTACGGCAAGCCGCGCTCGGCAGAGGAGGCCATCGGGCGTTGGCGGAGGATGCGCGGTCGGGCGGGCCTGTTGCACACCGGACACTGCGTGCTCCTCGACGACGGGCGGCGTACGGAGCGAAGGGCGGCGGTGGCCACCACGATCGTGCATTTCGCCGACCTCACCGACGCCGAGATCACCGCGTACGTCGCGACCGGCGAGCCGCTCCAGGTGGCCGGCGCCTTCACCGTCGACGGGCTGGGCGGGGCGTTCGTGTCCGGGATCGAGGGCGATCACCACAATGTCGTCGGCATCAGCCTCCCGCTGCTGCGTGGGCTGCTGAGCGACCTGGGCGTCGGCTGGCCCGATCTGTGGTCCTGAGCAGGTCAGGTCCACCGCGCTCCCCTGACGCGGTGATGATCCGGACCCGCCGGGCGCTCTTGCTGAAGCCTTCCTGAAGGAGCACGCGCGGGCCGACCTGCGAGCCGACATCTGGGCCAGACTGCGCAGGGTCGGCGCCCGCCGGGCGCACCAATCCGGAGGCGCCGCGATCGAGACGGCGAATCCTGACCGCACCTCCCTACCCAGAAATCCAGACCACAGGGGACCTCTCCATGAACCGCACAGCCAGAATCATCGTCGCGGGCGCGAGCACGGTCGCGCTCGCCGCCGGCATCGGCGCGGGCATCGCGTATGCGGACCCGTCCACCACCCCGACACCGACCCCGACGGCCCGGCCCAGTGATCGGGCCAGTGAGCGGCCCAGTGACCGGCCGAACGGCAAGACCGCGCCGAACTGACCGGGCCAAGCAGCACCGGGGCATCATGGCCCGCGCTCTGCACGGCGAGGTCACCCTGGCCGGAGAGAAGCACCGGGTCGTCGCCTTCCAGCGCGGGACCGTCGATTCCGTCAGCGCCACGTCGCTGCAGGTCAAGAGCCCGGACGGCTTCACCGCGACCTACGTGCTCAGCGACCGGACCCGGCTGCGCAAGCAAGGGCCGAGGCCACGATCGACGACATCGCCGTCGGCGACCATGTCCGGGTCGTCGCGGAGAAGGACGGCGCGACGTTGAACGCCCTACGGATCGGGGACCACGGGTAGCTCTGCGGGTGCGGCTCAGGCCGCGGCATCGAGTGCGGTCAGCACGACCAGGACCAGATTGAGGGAGATCACCACCGCGATCACGACCCAGGCGACCACCAGGGTCGCCCGCCGGGTCGGCACCAGGTGCATCAGCTTCGCGCTCCCGGCGATCCGCACCAAGGGGACCAGGGCGAACGGGATGCCGAACGACAGCACCACCTGGGACCAGATCAGCAGCCGGGTCGGTTCCAGCCCGCCACCCAGCAGGACCAGCGCGGGCACCGCAGTCAGCACCCGGCGCCAGATGATCGGGATCCGGCGATGCAGCAGTCCGTCCATGATGACCGCACCGGCGTAGCCGCCGACCGAGGTGGACGCCAGGCCGGAGGCCAGCAGGGCCAGAGCGAACATGATCGCCACCGCCGGCCCGAGCTGTTCGGCGACGGCGGCGTGAGCCGCCTGGAGTCCGTCGATCTCTCGGCCGAACAGGGTGCTCGCGGCGAGCAGCAACAGCCCGACGTTCACCGTGCCCGCCACGATCATGGCCAGTGCGACGTCCAAGCGGATCCCTCGCAGCGTCGACGCCGCGCAATCGGGGTCGGCCCGCCCGTGCCGATCGCGGATCAGCGCCGAGTGCAGGTAGATGGCGTGCGGCATCACGGTCGCGCCGAGCATCCCTACCGCCAGCACGGCACTGTCGACCCCGCTGAGCCGGGGCACCAGGCCGGCGACGGCGGCGGCCGGGTCGGGTGGGGAGATCACCAGGCCGGCGAGGAAGCCGACCGTCACCACGCCGAGCATCCCGGTGATCACCCGCTCGAAGGTGCGCTGGCTGCGCCGGTTCTGCAGGAACAGCAGGGCCGTCGACACAGCCGTGGTGATCACGGCGCCGACGACCAGCGGGAGGTCGAACAGCAGGTTCAGGGCGACGGCGCCGCCCACGATCTCGGCGAGGTCGGTCGCCACGGCGACCAGTTCGGCCTGAGCCCAGTAGCAGAGTCGCGACGGAGCGGGAGTTGCGCTGCGCGACCAGCGCGGGCAGCGTCTCACCGGTCAACCAGCCGACTTTCGCCGAGAGGTACTGCACCAGGCCCGCCATCAGGGTGGCCCCGACGAGCACCCACAACAACCGATAGCCGTACGAGGCCCCGGCCGCGGTGTTGGTGGCGACGTTGCCCGGGTCGACGTAGGCCACGGCCGCGACGAAAGCCGGTCCGAGCAGCCTCGTGTGCCGTGCCAGCGTCGACCGCGGCATCACCATGACCACCCGCTCAACCCCCCTCGTCCGACCTGCGCGTGCCCGGTCGTCGCCTGTGGCGTCCCCGCCAGGGCCCGTTGACTGAGCGGGCACCGGTGGAGACCTTCGACACATCATGCGGGGTCAACAGCGCGAGTACGCCATACTGATCAGGTGGCGAGCCGACCGGCTTCGTCGCGGTCGTCTGCCTAGCGCTCACCGAGCGCGCTTGTTTCTCCCGGTGGTTTCCCACTGTGCGGAGCTGGTCTGCACTTCGACCACTTGCCCCACGAGATTCAAGGACTTTGCCGTGACCCCTCCTCCCGCTACCAGCGCGCCCACCATCAGTGACGCGACTCGCTCCGACCGTCCCTCCCGCCGGCGTCGTAGCCGTCGACCGGCGAACCGGACCTCGAGCACCGATCAGCACCAGCCCACCGCGGCGATCATTGCGGCGGTACGCGAAGAGCGGCCCGCCGCCTCGGTCCGGACCGGCATCGCGCCGATGACGGACGTGACCGCCACGCCGACCGCGGTAGGTGCGACGAGCACCCCGGCCGCATCCGCTTCGACCGAGCCGCTGAGTTTCGCAGCGCTGGGCGTGGCGCCGGCCCTGGTGGCACTGCTCGACCGGGACGGCATCACCAGCCCCTTCCCCATCCAGTCCGCCACGCTGCCCGACGCGCTCGCCGGGCGTGACATCTTGGGCCGCGGCCGTACGGGAAGCGGCAAGACCCTCGCTTTCAGCCTTCCCCTGGTTCAGCGCCTCCATGCCTCGACGGCGCGGCGCCAGCCCAAGCGGCCGCGTGCCTTGGTGCTGGTGCCCACCCGCGAACTCGCCAACCAGGTGGCCGCGACGCTCAGCCCGCTGGCGCAAGCGCTCGGGCTGCGCACGACGGTGGTCTTCGGCGGTGTCGGCCAGGGCCAGCAGGCAGCGGCACTGCGCGCGGGCGTGGACGTCCTGGTCGCCTGCCCCGGCCGGCTGGAGGACCTGCTCGAACAGCGCCTGCTCGACCTCGGCGCCGTCGAGGTCAGTGTGCTCGACGAGGCCGACCACATGGCCGACCTCGGCTTCCTGCCCGGGGTCAAGCGGATCCTCGACCAGACGCCGCGCGGCATCCAGCGGCTGCTGTTCTCCGCCACCTTGGACAACGGCATCGACGTCCTCGTCACGCGCTACCTGAGCAATCCCGCGACGCACTCGGTCGACTCCGCCGTGGCGCCGGTCTCGACCATGACCCATCACGTCTTCGAAGTCAGCCAGACCGAGAAGTCGGCTGTGGTGCACCAGCTGGCCGCCGGCCGCGGCCGGAGCCTGCTGTTCACCCGGACCAAGCACGGCGCCAAGAAGCTGGCCAAGCAACTCACCGCCGCCGGCGTCCCCGCGCTCGATCTGCACGGCAACCTGGCTCAGAACGCGCGCGAGCGCAACCTGGCCGCGTTCGCGTCCGGGTCGGTCAAGGTTCTGGTGGCCACCGACATCGCGGCGCGGGGCATCCACGTCGACGATGTCGAACTCGTGGTGCACGTCGACCCGCCGGCCGAGCACAAGGCCTACCTGCACCGCTCGGGCCGTACGGCTCGGGCCGGCTCGGAGGGCGTGGTCGTCACCGTGATGACCTCGGCGCAGCGCTCCGACGTACGCACCCTGGCGCGTCAGGCCGGTATCCGCCCGGTCGTCGCGGCGGTCGCCCCCGGGGCGCACGCCATCACCGCTCTCACCGGCCCGCCGGCCGATCTGGTCACCCCCACCGCCGTGGCAGCTCCCTCGCGACCCTCCTCGGGCTCGGGCCGTCGGCCCTCATCAGCCGGCCGGGCGCCGGCGCGGCAGGGCTCCGGTCAGCCGAGCTCACGCCGGTCCTCGGCCGCGTCGGTGTCCGCCGGGTTCTCTTCCTCGCGGCGCCGCGGTGCGCCCAGCGGTCGGCGCTGATCGGACGGTCGGACCGGACGGTCAGGCCGGCCGGAGCAGCAGTGCTGAGAGCCGGTCGTCGCCGGTGAAGCTGCCGGTCCAGCCGTAGCCGGTGAACGTCAAGGTGTCTGCCGCAGGATCGTCGTCGGTGAGGGTGAAGCCGGCGACGGGCAGCGCCCTCCGCAGGTAGGCCGCCACCTCGGCCGGCGGCGGTGTCGCCAGCACCGCGGTGACATTGTTGGCCTGGTCGACCCGGGCGGTGACCACCGCTGTCCTCGGCAGCGAGACCCGGTTCACCGGGCCGAACAGGTAGCCGAGACTCGCCAGCGCCACTCCGTCAGCCGGAACGGCCGCAGGATCACGCGCCGGAACGGCCGCAGGTCACGCGCCGGAACGGCCGCAGGATCACGCGCCGGGACGGATCCGCCGCAACCCGCCAGCAGCACGGCGACGGCGACGGCAACCGCCGCCCCCGGAATCCGCTGCGCGCGCACGGTGACCAACCTAACGGCGCCCCGGAGCGGGAAGGGTGAATTCGGGCCGGACCCGGCCGATAGCCTAGGCAGTCTGATGTCTGAAACCACCGAGATCGCGCTGCGTCCCAGCCGGCTGCCCGCCGCCGTCCGGGCGATGCGACCCCGGCAGTGGGTCAAGAACGTGCTGGTCGCCACTGCGCCGCTGGCGGCGGGAGAGCTGTTCCAGCCGGGCGTGCTCGCCCGGGCCGGACTGGCCTTCATCGCGTTCTGCCTGGTCAGCGCCACTGTGTACCTGGTCAACGACATCCGCGACGTCGAGGAGGACCGGCTGCACCCGCGCAAGCGGTTCCGGCCGATCGCGGCGGGTGAGCTCCGCCCGCAGGCCGCGCTGGTCCTGGCGGTCATCACCGCGGTGATCGGTCTGGCTCTCGGCTTCCTCACCGCGATCCCTCTCGGGCTGACCCTGGTGGTCTACCTGGCCCTGCAACTTCTGTACTCGGTGTTCCTCAAGCACCTGCCCGTGGTGGACCTGGCGATGGTGGCCAGCGGCTTCCTGCTCCGGGCCATCGCCGGGGGCGTGGCGACCGGCATCCTGTTGAGCCAGTGGTTCCTGCTGGTCGCGGCCTTCGGGTCGTTCTTCATGGTTGCCGGCAAGCGCTACTCGGAGATGAAGGCGATCGGCGGCGAGGCGGGCACCCGCCGCTCACTGACCCGCTACTCCGAGTCCTATCTGCGCTTCGCCTGGATGCTCGCCGCCGTGATGGTGCTCATCTCCTACAGCCTGTGGGCCTTCGAGAACCGCGGGGACGGCGCATTCGGCGTCCCGTGGACCGCGATCTCCATCGCCCCGTTCACCCTCGCGCTGCTGCAGTACGCGCTCGAGGTGGACGCCGGGAGCGCCGGCGAGCCCGAGGATGTCGTGCTGCACGACCGAGTGCTGCAAGGCATCGGGCTGGTGTGGCTGGCGACCATCTCCGTGGCCGTGTTCGCATGACCGCTCGGGCCGCAATCGTGCAGGAGCCAGCAGACAGGAGACGCCGATGACCGACCTCGTACCCGACATCAAGCCGTCGCTGCCCGAGGAGCAGCCGCTCATCCCGCAGCGACTCGTCGAACTGCACGGCTGGGGCCGGGCAGGCGGGTCGATGTCCCACCTCGCTCAGATCGAATCCGTGGCCGACGCGGTGTCGGCCATGCGCAAGTCCGGCGGGGCCCGCGGGGTCGTGCCGCGCGGGCTCGGCCGCAGCTACGGGGACGCGGCGCAGAATGCCGGCGGCCTCACCCTCGACCTGACCAAGCTGAACAAGGTCCTCTCCGTGGACGCCGCCTCGGAGCCGCCGACGGTCACCGTCCAGGCCGGCACCAGTCTGGACATGCTGATGCGGGCCCTGCTGCCGTTCAGGCTGTGGGTGCCGGTCCTGCCGGGCACCCGGCAGGTGACGATCGGCGGCGCCATCGCCGCGGACGTCCACGGCAAGAACCACCACACCCAGGGAAGCTTCGGCAACCACGTACGCTCCCTCGACCTGCTGATGGCCGACGGCGAGGTACGCACGCTGACCCCGGAGGGCGACGACGGCGTCAACGCCGGCGGCCGCCTGTTCTGGGCGACGATCGGCGGGATGGGCCTGACCGGGGCGATCCTGGGGGCGACCGTCGCCCTGCAACGCACCGAGACCGCCTACTTCGCCGTCGACACCGACCGCTGCTCCGACATCGACGACCTGATGCAGCGGATGAGCGAAGGCGACGACGACTACACCTATTCGGTTGCCTGGTTCGACGCCGTGACCAAGGGTCGGCACATGGGCCGAGCGGTACTCACCCGCGGCAACAAGGCCGCCCTCGCCGACCTGCCGGCCAAGCTCCGCCACGATCCCCTGAAATTCGTGGCGCCGTCCTTCGGGACCATTCCCGAAGTGTTCCCGAACCGGATGGTCAACCAGGCGACCGCGAAGGCCTTCAGCGAGTTCTGGTACCGCAAGGCGCCGCAGCACCGGGTCGGCGAACTGCAGAACATCACTCAGTTCTTCCACCCGCTGGACATCGTCGCCGAGTGGAATCGGATCTACGGACCCAACGGCTTCCTGCAGTATCAATTCGTCGTACCCTTCGAGGCGGCCGAGACGTTCCGGCACTGCTTCGAGTTGATCGTGAACTCCGGGCACCTGTCCTGCCTGAACGTGCTCAAGCGGTTCGGGCCCGGCAACCCCGCCCCCCTGTCCTTCCCGATGCCGGGCTGGACCCTGACGGTGGACCTGCCGATCGAGCACGGGCTGGACAAGCTGTGCGACGCGCTCGACCAGCAGGTGATCGGGGCCGGCGGCCGCGTCTACCTGGCCAAAGACTCCCGGCTGAGCGCGTCAGCGTTCCGCCAGATGTATCCCCGCCTGGACGACTTCCTCACCGTCCGCCGGGAGGTGGATCCCGCCGGGATCTTCAACTCCGACCTCGCCCGACGCCTGGAGATCCGATGATGAACGCCCTTGGCCGGCCCCAGTCCCTGCTCCTGCTCGGCGGTACCTCCGACATCGCCCTGGCCGTGGCCCGCACGTACGCCGAGCGGGGCGGCCTGCGCGTCGTGCTCGCGGCCCGGCCCACCCAGCGACGCAGCGATGCGGCTGCCGAACTCGACGCCCTCGGCTGCACGGTGACCGAGGTGGACCTCGACGCGCGCGACTCGTCCTCGCACGCCGCGACCGTCGAGGCCGCCTTCGCGGGCGGCGACATCGACGTCGCGCTGCTGGCGTTCGGGCTCCTCGGCGACCCCGAGCAGGCGTGGACCGACCCCGCGCTGGCCCTCGAACTCGCCGAGGTGAACTATGCCGCGCCCGTCCACCTGGGCGTGCTGCTGGCGAACCAGATGAAAGCCCAGTCGCACGGCTGGATCGTCGCCCTCTCCAGCGTGGCCGGCGAGCGCGTACGCCGGTCCAACTTCGTCTACGGCTCGACCAAGGCCGGCTTCGACGGCTTCTTCCTCGGTCTGGGCGAGGCCTTGCGCGAGCACGGAGTGCGGGTCCTCGTCGTCCGGCCCGGTTTCGTGAAGTCCAAGATGACCGAAGGCCTTGACGAGGCCCCGATGGCGGTGACGGCCGAGCAGGTCGCCGCGGCCGTGGTCGACGGGGTCGCCGGTCGCAAGGACCTGATCTGGGTGCCCGGCCCGATGCGCGCGGTGATGTCCGGTCTCCGCCACGTCCCGCGCCCCCTGTTCCGCAAGCTCCCCATCTGACCTCTCCTCACAGCCGCCGCGCCCCTCCCCCACCCGAAACTGTCGTACAACGACACGAATTCGACAGTTTCATCGCCGTTCGCCGACACGCCATTCGCCACGCGCCGTTCGCACGGGTGGGAGGCCCGGGGCTCGCCCATCCGCACGCGGACGTGGTCTGTCGGACCTGGATGACAGGATGTTCCGATGACGGAGTTGAGCGGTGCGCGGGTGCTGGTCGTCGGGGCGACCGGAGGACTTGGTTCTGCGCTGTCGCGCGAGTTGGCCGGGCGCGGCGCTCGCCTGGTGCTGTCCGGCCGGAGCACCGAACGCCTCGCCCACCTCGACGTCCCCGCCGTCGGTACGGTGGTCGCCGACGTGCGCGAGCCGGGTGCAGCCGAACGCCAGGTGGCCGAGACGAGTCAGATCCTCGGCGGGCTGGACGGCCTCGTGTACGCCGCCGGCGTGGTGGCTTTCGGTGCCGTCGGGGCGCTGGACGATGACGACGTCGAGGAGTTGCTGCTGCTCAACTACCTCGCTCCGGCCCGGCTCACCGCCGCGGCGCTGCCGATGATCGGCCGCGGCGGATTCGTCGCCAACCTCAGCGCAGTCGTGGCCGAGCAGCCATTCCTCGGCATGGCGGCCTACTCGGCCAGCAAGGCCGCCCTGACCGCGTTCGACGCAGTAGCACGCCAAGAAGCGCGGCGAAGCGGCGTACGGGTGATCGACATCCGGCCGCCGCACACCGAGACCGGACTGGCGGAGCGGCCGATCGCCGGGCAGACCCCGAAACTTCCGCGCGGCCTTGACCCGGCCGACGTGGCCCGGCGGATCGTCGACGCACTCGCCGGCCAGGAGACCGAGCTGCCGAGTGCTGCCTTCGGCTCCGGCTGACGGCAGCGAAACACGCCGGATCCTCGCCACTGACTCGACCAGGGAGCCACCATGGTGCTCGAAGTCGCCCTCATCGACGTCACGGACGCCGAGGGGTTCGAGGCGGCCTACCGGCGTGGGCACCCCGTCTGGCGGGCCGAGATCAGTCCCTTCTTCGCCCAGCCGCCGCTGGTCCAGCACTTCACCGACGTGAAACCCTGACCGCGCCCGATCTCGCCCATCGGGCGACGGCCCCATCCCCCGGCTGGATCGTCCTTCTCTAGGAGGGTGGTGTCAACGGTGGCCGTAGCGAGCAGGTGCTCGGGTGCGCGCCGGGCGTGTTGGCGCGGAGCGCCGCCTCCGGCGGACAGGCGGAGGAGAATCGGATAGCGGTGTTCTATCCGCGACGACGACAACGAAGCCCGGTGCGTGCCCGGGTGCCGCGCAGTAGGTCAGCGTTTAACACCACCCTCCTGCCGCGGCGGCCGGACACACCCGGCGCCAGCCGGCCGTCGCAGGATCCGGACCGTGCCGGCGCCCGGGTATCTCAGTCGCCGGCGCCACCTCCTCTCCCGAATACACGCTTCGACCGGCGCGCCGGCAACCGTTTCCACACTCCGGCGCCATGCCGCTCGACCAGGCGCACAGGGGGTGCCATGGGCCGACACCAGCACGACCACCCGGGTCGCGGACCCCCGGGTCCGCGCGAGAGCCCAGGCCTGGCCCCGGCCGGTCGCCGCACTGCAGTTCGCGGCACACCCTGCCGCGACCCATCCCACGAAGTACACGAAAGGCAATCTCATGACCACTCACACACCTCTCAGCGGCCTGCGGCGATCTACTCGCCGCACCCGCGGTGTCCTCGCCCTGACCGCCTTGCTGACCACCTCCGTCATGGTCGGGGTCGCATCGGCCGCAGTGCCGAACATCGAGCAACATCGCTCGACCAGCACGAGCAACTCGTTCGCCAAGAGCACCACCGCAGCCTGTCCCGCCGGCCGCACGATGACCGGCCTCGGCGGCGACCTCACCGGCGCCGGAGGCCGGGTGCTGATCGACGACCTCGTCCCCAACTCCACCCGCACCCAGGCGATCACGACCGGCTTCGAGGTCGCACCGTTCGCGGGCAACTGGTTCCTGCACTCCTACGCCATCTGCGCGAGCCAGCTCGCCGGTGCGGTTCGCGTGGTGGCCAGTTCCCCCACCAACGGGGTCGACGGCAAGTCGGTCACGGCCACCTGCCCCGCCGGCACCCGGCTGACCGGTGCCGGCGGTGCGATCAGCGCTGGCGGCGGGAACGTCGTGATGGACGACCTGAGGCCGAACGGGAACCCGGCCACCAGCGTGACGGTGACCGGGTTCGAGGTCGATCCCGACTCCAGCTGGCGGGCGACCGCGTACGCGCTGTGCGCCAACCCGCTGGCCGGCCAGGTCCGGGTCACCGCCGTGAGCGCGAGCAACTCGAGCAACAAGAGCGTTTCGGTGAGCTGCCCCGCCGGCCGCAAGGTGACCGGCCTCGGCGGCGAGCTGAGCGGTGCCCTCGGCGAGGTCGTCATCGACGACTATCGGGTGAACGAGCAGTTGACCACGGTCACGGTGACCGGCATGGAAGCTGTCGACAACGACGGTCCCTACGCCGGATCCTGGCGGGTGCGGGCCTACGCGATCTGCGCCACCCCGTGAGCCACGCCGTGAGCTGACCAAGCCTCACGACCGGATTGCAGCGAACCCGGTCGCGCCCCACCCGGGAACCCCGGGTGGGGCGCGCACCGGCGCCCGCGGAAGTCTTCGGCCGGCGGGGCCCGGCTACACCGGCGGCACGCCGTGGCGGCGGGAGGAGAAGTGCCGGTCCTTGGTCGACGCCGCGGCGAAGCGGGCGATCAGCTCCCGACGTACGTTCCCTGGCTCGACGATGCCGTCGATCACCAGCTCGCTGGCCAGCCGGAGGATGTCGATGTCGGCCTCGTAGTCCTTCCGCAGCACGGCCACGTACGCGGCCCGCTCTCCGGCATCGGCGATCTCGGCGATCTTGTTGGCGTACACCGCGTTCACCGCCGCCTCAGGGCCCATCACCGCGATCCGCGCCGTGGGCAGAGCGAGGCAGGCGTCCGGGCCGAAGCCGGGACCGCCCATGGCGTAGAGGCCCGCGCCGTAGGCCTTGCGCACGATCAGCGAGACGGTGGGCACCGTCGCCTCGGCCACCGCGGTGATCATCTTCGCGCCGTGCCGGATGATGCCCTGCCGCTCCACCGCGCTCCCGATCATGAAGCCGGGCACGTCGGCGAGGTAGAGCAGCGGCACGTTGAAGGCGTCGCACTGCCAGATGAACCGAGCGCCCTTGTCGGCGGAGTCGACGAACAGCACGCCGCCCTTGACCGCCGGCTGGTTAGCCACCACCCCGATGACTTCGCCGTCCAACAACCCGAAGCCGACCACCAGTTCCGGCGCGAACAGTGGCTTCACCTCCAAGAACGAGCCATCGTCGACGATCGCGTCGATGACGGCGTGGATGTCGTAGCCGCGGGCCTCCTCCGCCGGAACCAGGTCGTCGGTGAACTCCCGCGCCGCGGCCACGCCGTCGTAGCGCGGCGGGCGGTTGCGCCAGTTCTGGGGCAGGTAGGACAGGTACTGCTTGGCCTGCTCGATCGCGTCCGTGTCGTCGGCGGCCAGTTGGTCGCCGCAGCCGGAAACCTCCGCATGCATCCGGGCCCCGCCCATCTCCTCCAGGCTGACCCGCTCCCCCACCACCATCTCCGCCATCCGCGGTGAACCCAGGTACATCGACGCGTTCGCCTCGACCATGATCACCAGGTCGCAGAACGAGGGGATGTAGGCCCCGCCCGCCGCGCTCGGCCCGAAGAGGCAGCAGATCTGCGGCACCCGGCCGGATAGAGCGACCTGGTTGTGGAAGATCCGACCGGCCCCGCGCCGTCCCGGGAAGAGGTCCACCTGGTCGGTGATCCGCGCCCCGCCGGAGTCCACGAACCAGAAGATCGGCAGTTCGTCGCGCAGGGCGACCTCGGTCATCCGGATGATCTTCTCCACCGTACGGGCGCCCCAGGACCCGGCTTTCACACTGGGGTCGTTGGCCACCACGAGCGCCGGCCGGCCGCCCACCAGCCCGCGCCCGGTGACGACCCCGTCCGCCGGGAGGCCTCGGCGAGGGCATTCGCGAGTTGGCCGTCCTCGACGAAGCTGCCCTCGTCGAACAGCCGGTCGATCCGCTCCCGCACGAAGAGCTTGCCCTGCTGGGCGAGCTTGGCCGCAGCCCGCTCGGTGGGCGCCAGGGTGGCTTCCCGAGCCGCGCGTACGCGGGAGTCGATCCCGTCGGAGTCCATCGCCCTATTCCACCGGGAGCCCGAGCCGGCGGGCGATCAGCAGCCGCTGCACCTCGGAGGTGCCTTCGCCGATCTCCAGCACCTTGGCGTCGCGGTAGAAGCGGGCGATCGGGTACTCCTCCATGAACCCGTACCCGCCGAACACCTGGGCGGCCACGCGGGTGGCCGTGACGGCGGACTCGGTGGCGTAGAGCTTGGCGATCGCCGCGGCCCGGTTGAAGGCCCGCGCCTGGCCACGGGACCGCTGCCGGTCGCGTCCGAGACCGTCGCGCATGGCGGCGGCGGAGTAGACCAACTGGTGGGCCGCAGCGGCCATCACGTCGAGGTCGGCGATGGGGAAGGCGACGCCCTGCTTGCGCCCGATCGGCCCCCCGAACGAGGTCCGCTGCAACGCGTAGTCCCGGGCCAGGTCGCGGCAGGCCCGGATGCAGCCGAGGGCCAGAGCGGCGATGGCGACCCGCCCGTCGTCCAGGATGGACAGGAACTGGCCGTATCCCTGCCCGCGCTCGCCGAGCAGATGGTCCTCCGGCACCCGGGCCCCGACGAAGGTCAGCGGGTGGGTGTCCGAGGCGTGCCAGCCGAGCTTGTCGTAGGCCGGCTCCACCACGAACCCGGGGGTGCCGGCCGGGACGAGGATGGCCGAGATCTCCGGCTTGCCGTTGTCCCGGGTGCCCGTACGCGCGGTGACGGTGCACAGGCTGGTGATGTCGGTGCCGGAATTGGTGATGAACTGCTTGCTGCCGTCGATCACCCATTCGCCGTCGCGCAGCGCCGCTTTGGTCCGGGTGGCTCCGGCGTCGGATCCGGCATCGGCCTCGGTCAGCCCGAAGGCGGCCAACGCATGACCGGCGAGCAGGTCCGGCAGCCAGCGGGCCTGCTGCTCGGCGGTGCCGAAGTGGGCGATGGGATTGATGCCGAGCCCGACGGCCGCCTCCAAGGTGATGCCGAGCGACTGGTCGACCCGGCCGATCTCCTCGATGGCGATGCACAGGCTGGTGAAGTCTCCCGCACCGCCGTACTCCGCCGGCCCGCCGAGCCCGAACAACCCGAGATCGCCCATCAGCTTGACGGCCTCCAGCGGGACCTCGTGCGCGGCGTTCCAGCGCCGTACGTGCGGGGCCAGGTCGCGGGCGGCGAACTCGGCGACCACCGCGCGGAAGTCGTCGTGGTCGGCACTGAGGGCGAAGGTGCTGGAGGCAGGCCCGTCGACCGGCTCGCTCGTGATCGGCTCGCGGGCGATCGGCTCGCCTGTCATACGCAGTTCCCTTCGTGACGTCGTCGGCCCGGCCAGCATACCTGACGCTTACGTAAACGTCACTTGCGTCGTAGACTGCCCCGGTGAGCGGACAGACCTGGACGATCGGTGAGCTGGCGGCCGAGTTCGACACGACCCTGCGGACCATCCGGTTCTACGAGGACGAGGGCCTGCTGGCGCCGGAACGCCAAGGCACCACGCGGATCTTCCACGAACGGGACCACGTACGGCTCCAGCTCATCCTGCGCGGGAAGCGGCTCGGGTTCACCCTCGCCGAGATCGCGCACGTGATCGGGCTGTACGACGAGACCCCGGGCGAGCGCGGCCAACTGGAGTTCCTGCTCGCCGACATCGCGACCCGCCGCGATGCCTTGCTGCAGAAGCGCCACGACCTCGACCAGTCTCTGGCGGAACTGGAGGACCTTCAGGCGCGTTGTCTCGCCGATCTGGAACGGTTGCCCGACCGGATCACTCCAGCGCGAGCGAAGCGGCCCCGTCCTGCTGCCCGGTGACGTCCCACAGGTGGTGGATGACGTCGTGCAGGCAGTACCGCAGGAGGCTGATGATGTCGAACTCGTCGCCGTTCGACCGGGTGCCGCGGCGCCCGAACTGGGCGGGGGTGAGGGACTGGATGCGCACGACGAAGACCTGTATCAGAGCCTCGATCTCCTCGGCGACGACCTCCGGGTCCTCGGCGTGGTAGCGACCCACGATCGCAGCCTCGTCCTGATCCCAATTGGCGAACGTCGGATGTTCCTCGGCCAGCACGAGCGCAAGTCGATCGTCGAACAGCCGGAAGACGTCGCGTACGTGGCAGCCGTACTCCAGCGGTGACCAGACCGTAGGCGCGGGACGCGAGGCGACCGCCGGGCTCGACCGCAGGATCTGCACCCACTCCTCGGCGGCGATGAAGGCGCGCTCCGCGATCTCCGACGCCTCGACCTCCCCCGCAGCGAACCCGCACTGATCGCAGCGCCGGGACAGAGTCCAGGTCCAGTCCTTGGTGTCGGGGGGTGGGTCGGCCGGAGGCGATTGCACGATCTCAGCGTAATGCCGTACCTCGTGGAAACGGGCTGACGCGGAAACCGTCCCACCTCGTACCCTTATCCCCGCGCACCCCACGCCACCCTCACGCACCCTGACCCGACGCACCACCCACCAGGAAACGCCGAGAGACGACTGGATCTGATGCCGAATCCGAGTCGTTTCTCGGCGTTTCCACACTTGGCAGGCAGGGAGAGCGGCGGAGGTTCTTGGCGATGCCTGGTGGGCTTCTCGGGATGCGGCTCGGGCACAGCGGTGGGGGTCAGAGCGGCGTGTCGCGGACGGTGACCACCTCGGCGGCGGTCAGCGCTCGGTTGTAGACCCTCACCTCGTCGATCTGGCCGCTGAACCACTCGCCCCACACCGAGTTGCCGCCGATCCGCAGCGCGCTGGTGCTGGTCGCGATGGCACCCGTCTGGGCACGGGTGGCGACCTGGGTGCCGTTCACGTAGAGCCGCATGGTGGTCCCGTCGTAGGTCATCGCCAGGTGGGTCCAGGTGTTGGTCGCCAACGCGGTCGTGGCGTTGACCGTACGGTCAGCGCTGCCGATCCGCAGGCTGCCGTTGGGACGGTTCCCGGAAGCCCCGGTCGCGTAGAGCGCGTACGCCAGCCCCCCGGGTCGTTCCTTCATCATCACGTCCCGCCAGTTGCCGAGCGTGGTCGGCCGGACCCAGGCCGACAGGGTCACCCGGGTCAGGTCGAGGCTGCCGGCGCCCGCGACGGCGACGTTGTCGTTGACGCCGTCGAAGGTGAGCGCGCTCCCGTACCGCCCGCTCGCCGTCCAGGTCGGCCCGCCGGTCAGCGTGCCCGTATTGCCCAGGCCCGACCTGTCGGCGGCCGTGGTCCCGCTGCCCTCGTTGAACGACCAGCCCCCCACCAGTCCGCTCGGGCCGGTGTTGGTGACAGTCACGGTGACCGGCGTCGACACCGTGGACTTGCCCGAGGCGTCGCGCGCCGTGGCGGTGATCTGGTGCGACCCGTTCGCCACCGACGTGGACAGCCAGGAGATCGAGAAGGGCGCCGCGACGTCCTCCGCGCCGACGGCCGCCCCGTCGACCCGGAACTGCACCCCCGCGACCCCGATGTCGTCGGCGGCCGTCGCACTCAGCGTGACCGACCCCGACACGGTCGCACCGCCGGCCGGCGCCGTCACCGAGACCGTCGGCGCCTCCGTGTCCGACACCACCGTGATGGAGGCGGCGGCGGAGTAGGCGGAGGAGTTGCCCGCCTGATCCTGGGCGCGGACCACGTAGGAGTACGACCCGGGCGGCCAATCCGCTGTCGGTCAGCGTGGTGGTGGGCGGGGTCACCGAGAAGGTGGTGCTCCCGGCCGGTCCGTCGCGGCGGATCTGGTAGTTGGTGACCCCGACGTTGTCGGTGGAGGCAGACCAGGTCAGCGTCCCGGTCGAACCGGACACCGTCGCGGTCACGTTCGCGGGCACGCTGGGCGGGGTCTGATCACCGGTGACCACCGCCGAGGCCTGGGCCGATGGAGCGCTGAGATTGGTGCCGTCGGAGGCGATCACCTTGTAGTAGTACGTGCCGGCCGGACGCGAGCCGTCGGTGTACGACGTGGTCGTGACGCCGGAGGCGATCCGGGTGGCCGCCGTCGGGCTGAAGCCCGACACCGAGCTGCGGTGCACCTCGTACGTCGGCGTGGCGACGTTGTCGGTCGACGCGTTCCAGTTCAGGGCCACCGACGCGACCCCGCCGGCCGCGGTCAGCCCGGAGGGCACCGAGGGGGGAACGGTGTCCGCGGTACCTGCGGTGGTGGAGTCGGTCACCACCTCGCTCGCGGTCAACGCGCGGTTGTAGACGCGGACTTCATCGATCTGACCGGTGAACCACTCGCCCCAGATCGCGTTGCCGCCGATCCGCAGCGGGTTGCCGCCGACCGTCATCGCCCCGGTCTGGGCCCGGGTGGCCACCTGGGCGCCGTTCACGTACAGCCGCAGGTTCGCCCCGTCGTAGGTCAGCGCCAGGTGCGACCAGGCGTTGGTCGCCAACGCCGCCGGCGCGTCCACGGTGCGGTCGCCGCCGATGTCGACGCTGCCGTTCGGCCGGTTGCCGGTCGCTCCGGTCGCGTAGAGCGCATAGGAGAGGCCACCTGCGCGCTCCTTGAGTACGGCCTGTTTCCAGGCCCCGAGCGCCGTCGGGCGCACCCAGGCGGACACCGTCATCGCGGTGGTCAGGTCGAGGCTGGCGCGGTCGGGGACGCTCACCCGGTCGTTGACGCCGTCGAAGGTCAGGGCACCGCCGTACTTGCCCGCCGTCGTCCAGGTGGGCCCGCCCTCCAGCGATCCCGGGTTGTTCTGACCGGAGCCGTCGGCGGCCGAGGTCCCGGCACCGTCGTCGAAGGACCATGCCCCCACCAGGCCGGGGATGACCGGGGGCTCCCCGGTCTGGGTGAACGCCGCGGTATAGGTCCGCGTCGCGTCGGCCACGACATCGTGGGAGATGGCGCCGCCGTCGGACCAGGCGGCGAAGGTGTACGTCGGCCCGGCGACCTGGGGCGAGGACACGGCGATGGTGTTCACCGAGCGCTCGATCACCGGCACGGTGAACGGGGTGGTGCGCTGGTCACCGCCGACCGTGGCCTGCAGTCCGGTGGGCGAGGTGTCGATGCTGAGGTTCACCGTCGCCGGATCGAGCCTCAGGTCGGTGGTCGTGGTGATGCCGGAGGAGTCGGTCGCCGAGGCCTGCAGCTCCAGCCAGCAGGGGTACTCGTGGTCCGGGGCGACGAACGACCCGCTGCTCGCACCGGCGAACGTCTGCTGCACGTGGTCATGGCAGTTCGCCCCTCCGGGGCAGTGCTTGAGCACCAGGCGCGTGGTGATCCGGCTGGAATCCAGCGTCCCGTCCTCGGCGTCGGTGGCGGACACGGTGAAGCCGACGGTGTCGCCCACCTTCCACGGGGTCGTCGTCGCCGGTGAGGAGACGGTCACCACGGGCGCGGAGCTGCCGGCAGTCACCGCGACCGATCCGATCGCGGTGGCTCCGAGGTTGTCGGTCACCCGCAGCCGGACGGTCACCGCCCCGGGGCTGGTGTAGGTCCAGGTGGGACTGACGGCGGTGGAGTCGTCGAAGGCTCCGTCGCCGTCCAGATCCCAGGCGTAGGTCACGCTGCTGCCCGCGTCCGGGTCGCTGGAGCCGCTGCCGTCGAATTGCACGGTCAGTGGGGTGGGTCCGCTCGTCGGGTTGGCGCGGGCGATGGCGATCGGCGGCGTGTTGCCGCCGGCCGTGTAGCGGATGCGCTTCACCCGGTTGGCGCCGATGTCGACCAGGTACATGTCCCCA
This sequence comes from uncultured Actinomycetota bacterium, assembly GCA_963726625.1. Lineage (GTDB taxonomy): Bacteria > Actinomycetota > Actinomycetes > Propionibacteriales > Propionibacteriaceae > Microlunatus. Next base: position 92,161 of record CAVSDA010000012.1, on the reverse strand, counting down.
CCCGGCCCGGACTTCAGTTCGGCCGGATAGGCGGTGGCGTCGAAGACGGCCACCGAACCCGCGTTGACCGAGGAACCCGTCATGGACGCGTACCACAGACACCTGCGTGAGTAGTCGCCGAAGAACACCCCGCCCCGGTAGCTCGCCGGGTAGGCCGTCGCGTTGGTGGAGAAGCCGACCGCGGAGATCGCGGAGCCGCCCGTGGGGCAGCCGGTACCCAACTGGGCACCGTGGTTGTAGGCCAACTGCGGGTTGGTCACGGCGGAGGGGCCCTGGGTGTAGAGCGACTCGCAGAGAGGTTGGTTGGCGTTGTCGTACCCGCTCTGGCGGGCTGCGCCCTCGTAGCACGGCCAGCCGAAGTTCTCGGCCGTGTTGTCGACGTCGATCCGGTTGAGTTCCTCCCACGTGCCCCACCCGACGTCGCCCACCCAGATCTCGTTGGTGCCAGGGCGCGGAGCGATCCGGTACGGGTTGCGCAGGCCGTACGCCAGCACCCGCTGCCGGATGGGATCGGGATCGCCCGCGAATGGATTACCGGGCGCCGGAGCGCCGGTGTCGGGGTCGAGCCGCAGCACGGTCCCGTTCAGCTCCGCAGCCGTGCCGGCCGGACGGCGTACCGACTGGGAACGCAGAGCGCCGCCGTAGCCGGAGGGATCCGTGCAGCGCTGGGTGCCGGTGGCCCCGACGTCGACGGTGTCGTAGGAGGCACCGTCCCCGGAACTGACGTAGAGGTAGCCGTCGGGGCCGAACACGACGCTGCCGATGGAGTGGCTGCCGTACTGCTGGCACCAGCCGTGCAACAGGACGGCTTCGGTACCCGTCCAGACGCCGGTGAGCGGATCCAGGGTCAGCCGGGTGAGCTCGCCCGAGACCCGGCAGTCGTTCGCCGCGCCGTTCGGACAGGTGTCGGTGTCGCTGAGGCCGCTGTCGTATTTCGGCACCGGGCCGCCGACCTCGGCATTCTTGGTGTAGAGCGCCCACAGGTAGGGCCGGGTCGGATACTGGGGATCCAGGGCAATGCCCGAGTAAGCCCCGATCCCCGCCGTTGAACACGCGAAGGCGCAGATCGGCAGTGACCGTACTCGTCGTGTCGTCGAGGTTGTCATACATCTTGATCACGCCCCGCCGCTCGGCGACGAAGACCTGGCCGGTGCCGGCGAATTCCATGCCGGCGGGCTCGATCAGACCGCCGAAGGGCAGGTTCTCGAGCGTGAAACCGCTCGGGGCGGCGCTGGCCGGAGGCGCCGTCGCGGCCAGCCCGACCACCACCAGGGCCGACACCGCAAGCGCCGCCACCCCCCTTGAGAATCTGTGCGCGACGCTGCGTGTCATCTCAGACCTCCGGCTTTAACGTGTGACCCGGTTCAATCTCTCGCATCATTGCAGGTCTGGACTGAAAAGGTGGGTGATAAACAATTGCGGCCCTACCGGTTTCGGCGCTTGCCGCCGCACTGTCGCGATTCCTCCTTCGGGGTTATTGCCCGCACCCGTTGCGGCTCATTGACGTACCCGTCCGGGCCACCGCAGTAAGAAGAGCCCCTTGACCTCACCCCATCGGAGTCCTTGGCCGGGGGCGGAAATCTTGATGCCGTCCGTCGTCGCCCCGGTGATCGCTCACGGAGAGCCCGATCGCTCGGGCCAGCCGAGCGAGCGGGGTGGCGACCGCGCTCGCTAGAGTGAGCGCCGCCGGTGTATCGACGGGCCGGCGGTGTTTTCGATGGGGAGGACATGGGGATGCGCAAGGTGCTGGTCGCCAACCGAGGCGAGATCGCAGTCCGCGTCATCCGGGCGGCCGCCGACGCCGGGCTGCCCAGTGTGGCGGTCTACGCCGATCCCGACCGGGACTCCCTGTTCGTCTCCCTCGCCGACGAGGCGTACGCGCTTGGCGGCTCCACCCCCGCCGAGACCTATCTCGACGTCGACAAGATCTTGGACGCCGCGCAGCGCAGCGGCGCGGACGCGATCCATCCGGGATACGGGTTCCTGGCCGAGAACGCCTCCTTCGCCGCCGCGGTGCAGGGCGCCGGCCTGACCTGGATCGGGCCGCCGCCGTCGGCGATCGAGGCCCTGGGCGACAAGGTTCAAGCCCGCCACATCGCCCACCGGGTCGGTGCGCCGTTGGTGCCCGGCACCCCCGACCCGGTCGCGGACGCTGCCGCGGTGACCGCATTCGCCCAGGAACACGGGTTGCCGATCGCGATCAAGGCGGCGTTCGGCGGTGGCGGTCGGGGCCTGAAGGTCGCTCGGGAGATGGCCGAGATCCCCGAACTGTTCGAGTCGGCGACCCGGGAGGCGGTGACGGCGTTCGGCCGCGGCGAGTGTTTCGTCGAGCGCTACCTCGACAAGCCGCGACACGTGGAGACCCAGTGCCTGGCCGACACCCACGGCAATGTCGTCGTCGTGTCGACCCGCGACTGCTCGCTCCAGCGCCGGCACCAGAAGCTGGTGGAGGAGGCGCCCGCCCCCTTCCTGTCCGCCGACCAGGTCGATCGGCTGTACGCCTCGTCCAAGGCGATCCTGCGCGAGGCCGGCTACGTCGGCGCCGGAACGTGTGAGTTCCTGGTCGGCCAGGACGGCACCATCTCCTTCCTGGAGGTGAACACCCGGCTCCAGGTGGAGCACCCGGTGTCGGAGGAGGTGACGGGCCTCGACCTGGTGCGGGAGATGTTCCGGATCGCCGAGGGCGAGGCGCTCGGTTACGACGACCCGCCGATCCGCGGTCACTCCATCGAGTTCCGGATCAACGCCGAGGACGCCGGTCGCAACTTCATGCCTGCTCCGGGCACGCTGAGCGCCTGGCGGCCGCCGTCCGGCCCGGGCGTACGGGTCGACGAGGGCTACCTCGGCGGGATGACCGTCCCGGGCACCTTCGACTCCCTGGTGGCCAAGGTGATCGTGACCGGCGCGGACCGGCCGCAGGCGCTGGCGCGCTCCCGCCGGGCCCTGAAGGAACTCGTCGTGGAGGGGATGCCCACCGTGGTGCCGTTCCACCGGGCCGTCCTGGAGGACCCGGCGTTCACCGCTCGCCGACGGAGAGTTCGGCGTGCACACCCGCTGGATCGAGACCGAGTTCTCCGCGACCATCCCGCCGTGGAGCGCTCCTCCGGCCGAAGGAGCCGAGCCGCCCGAACTGACCACTGTCGTGGTCGAAGTGAACGGCAAGCGCCTGCAGGTGCGGGTGCCGGCCGGACTCGGCATGGCGAACGGCACGGGCCCCGTCGCACCGGCGCGGGCGAAGAAGCCGGCGGCGCGGGGCGGCGCGTCGGCCTCGGCCAAGGCGCCGTCGGGCAACGCGCTGACCTCGCCCATGCAGGGAACCATCGTCAAGGTCGCGATCGCCGAAGGCGACACCGTCGAGGCCGGAGACCTGGTGGTGGTGCTGGAGGCGATGAAGATGGAGCAGCCGCTGACCGCGCACCGCGCTGGCACCGTACGGGGCCTCAGCGCCCAGGTCGGCGCGACGGTGACCAGTGGGTCCACGCTCTGCGAGATCGTGGATTGAGCTCGGTTCGCCATTCCTTCATTGTCGGAAAGATCCACGGCGTGGTGGTGCGCAGGCACAACCGGTTGCCGAGTGGGCTAAAAGGTCGGTAAGAAGCCCTGCCTCACTGAGGGATTCCCGTGTGCCCGCGGGCACACTGTGACCCATGGGTGAATTCATCGTCCTGCTCGTGCTCGTCGCGGTGGTCGTCGGCGGCGTCGGGCTGTACCGGCGGAACGCGGTGAATCAGCGCGCGTCCGCGGAGCAGGCTGCCCTGGAGACCCAACTCGCGACGTCCAAGCGCGCGGCCGACGAGGACGTGACCAAGTTCGGCGAGGAACTGCAGCGGCTCGATGTGGATGTGTCCGGCCACGCCCTCGACGAGGCGATGCAGCAGGACTACCAGCGCGCGCTCGACGGCTATGACAACGCCAAGATGTCCCTCGACTCGGTGACCAAGCCGGAGGAGATCCAGCACGTGACCGAGATCCTGGAGGACGGCCGGTACGCGGTCGCGTGCGTCAAGGCGCGGATCGCCCGGCAGCCGCTCCCGCCCAAGAGACCGCCGTGCTTCTTCAACCCCGCCCACGGCCCCTCCTCGCGGGACGTGGACTGGGCACCGCCGGGCGGGGTGGCCCGCAGCGTGCCTGCGTGCCCGGCCGACGCCGAGCGGGTGCTGGCCGGTGCCGACCCCTACATCCGCACGGTGCAGGTCGGCGCGCAGCGGGTGCCCTACTGGGAGGGCGGTCCGGCGTACGCGCCCTGGGCGCAGGGCTACTACAGCCGGTGGCGCGGCAGCGACATGATGTCCGGCATGCTCGTGGGCGGCCTCCTGTTCGGCGGCATGGGCAACATGTTCGGCGGTGTCGGCGAGGGCGTCGGCGACCTGATGGGCGGCATCGGCGAAGGCATCGGCGAGGTCGGCGGCGGGATCGGGGAGATGTTCGGCGACCTCTTCGACTAGCTGGTCAGCCCGGACCCGTCAGCTCGGACAGGCCGGCTCGAACCGGGCCGGCCGGGCCGGTCCGAGCGGCTGCGTGTCGCGAACCGGCTGTCCAGCTCTGCAGGGTCGGTGAGCAACCCGCATCGAGCTTGATCGTGGCGAGTTCGTCGCCCCGGGTCGGGCCCCGGTTGATGATGACCGTGGGTAGGCCGCGTTTGGCCTGATGGCGCACGAACCGCAGGCCGGACATCACGGTCAGCGACGATCCGACCACCACCAGCACCTCGGCGCTCTCCAGCAGCGCGTACGCGGACTCGACGCGTGGCTTGGGCACGGACTCACCGAAGAAGACCAGGTCGGGCTTCAGCCGTCCGCCGCACGTCGGACACGGCACCAGCACGAAGTCGTGCCAGTCGTGCACCACGGCGTCGCCGTCCGGTCGCAACTCGGCATGCTCGATCGTCGCCGCCTCGACCACCGTGGGGTTGAGCGTCGCGAGCCGGGCCTGAACGACACTCCGCGGCGTCACGCCGCCGCAGTCCAGGCAGATGACCCGCGCGATGTTGCCGTGCAACTCGATCACTCCCCGGCTGCCGGCCGCACCGTGCAGGCCGTCGACGTTCTGGGTGATCACGCCGATCAGACCGGCCTGCTCGAGCTGGACCAGTGCCCGGTGTCCGGTGTTGGGGCGGGCCTGACCGATGTGGCGCCAGCCGAGGTAGGAGCGGGCCCAGTACCGCCGCTGCGCCTCCACCGAGCCGACGAACTCGCCGAACTGCATCGGGGTCGCCCGGACCGAGTTCGGGCCGCGGTAGTCGGGTATGCCGGAGTCGGTCGACATCCCCGCGCCGCTGAGCACCGCCCAGGACCGGCCGTGGATCAGGGCGGCGACGGCCGCTGCCCCCGTCGTCGTTCCGAGACCCACGCCCACACCGTACTCAGCTCCCGCAATCCCCCCTCCCCCTCTTTCCCCCTTCGCCTTCCCGCCGCCTTCCTACCGGAAACTGTCGGCGAACGACGGAGATTCGACAGAAAGCTGCCGTCTGCCGACAGTTTCGGAGGGGGAGGCGGAGGGCTCGGGGAGAGGCGGGGGGAGGGCGAGGGTCAGCTGATCGAGCGGCTCCCGTGCAGGCGGCGCGCGGCCTCGGCGATGGAACCGGTCATCGACGGGTAGACGGTGAACGACTCCGACACCTGGTCCACGGTCAGCCGCTGTGCGACGGCCAGGGCCACCGGGAAGATCAGTTCGCTGGCCCGCGGGGCCACCACCACCCCGCCGATCACGATCCCGGTCACGCTGCGGCAGATGAGCTTGACGAAGCCGTCCCGGCTTCCCTGCATCTTGGCCCGCGCGTTGCCGCTCAGCGGGAGGGTGACGACCCGCGCCGGCACCTCGCCGGCGTCGACCTGCTGCTGGGTCACCCCCACCGTGGCGATCTCGGGAGCGGTGAACACGTTCGAGGAGACGGTCTTCAGGTCCAGCGGCGACACCGCGTCGCCCAGGGTGTGCCACATCGCGATCCGGCCCTGCATCGCCGCCACCGAGGCCAGCGGCAGCACCCCGGTGCAGTCCCCGGCGGCGTACACCCCCCGCGCACTGGTCCGCGACACGCGGTCGACGGTGACGTAGCCGCCGGCGTCGGTCGCCACGCCGGCGGCCTCCAGCCCGAGGTCGCCGGTGTTGGGGATGGACCCGACCGCGAGCAGGCAGTGCGAGCCGGTGACCTGCCGGCCGTCGGTGAGGCTGACGGTCACCTGGTCGCCGTGCCGGGTCGACGGCGCCGGCGCGCGACTTCGACAGCACGGTCAGGCCGCGGCGGGCGAACACGTCCTCCAGCACCTGGGCCGCGTCGGCGTCCTCCCCGGGCAGCACCCGGTCCCGCGACGAGACGAGCACGACATCGCAGCCCAGGGCGTCGTACGCGCTGGCGAACTCCGCGCCCGTCACTCCCGAGCCGACGACGATCAGGCGTTCCGGGAGCGACTGCAGGCCGTAGACCTGGGTCCAGGTGAGGATCCGCTCCCCGTCGGGCAGGGCATCGGGCAGTTCGCGCGGTCGGGCCCCGGTGGCGATCAGGATCATGTCCGCGTCGAACGACTCCTCGCCGTCGGCGGTCTCGGCGACCACCCGGTCCGGGCCGAGCAGCCGGCCGCGCCCGCTGACCAGGCGAACCCCTTCGCGGACCACGCGTTCGACGATGTCCTCGGACTGCCGGTGGGCCAGGGCCAAGCACGCGCGCGTTGACCGCGGCGAGGTCCACGTGGACGCCGGCCCTCGGCGTTGGCCTGGTCGTGCGAGCCGAACCGCAGGCCCAGCTCCGCCGCCGAATCCACCTCCGTCATCACCTCGGCGGTGGCGATCAGGGTCTTCGACGGCACGCAGTCGGTGAGCACCGCTGAGCCGCCGAGCCCGTCGGTGTCGATCAGGGTCACCTCGCCGCCCAGCTGGCGACCGACCAGCGCGGCCTCGTACCCGCCCGGACCCCCGCCGACGATCACGACTCGCGTCACCTGGGGATTGTTTCATCCGGTGCGGCCGGCCTCGGAACCGATAGCCTCCTCGATGTGCTGTACGCCGCGTACGGGAGCAATCTCGACCCCAGCCAGATGGCTGAGCGGTGCCCGCATTCGCCGCAGCGGGGCACCGGCTGGTTGCCGGGCTGGCGGATCACCTTCGGCGGCGAGGGCTGGGACGGCGCCCTGCCCACCCTGGTCGAGGACACCGAGAGCCAGGTGTTCGTGGCGCTGTACGACATCACCTCCACCGACGAGGTCGCGCTGGACCAGTGGGAGAGCGCCGACACCGAGCTGTACCGCAAGGTGCGGGTGCGGGTGGCCACCCTCGACGGCGAGCTGGCCGCGTGGGTCTACGTGCTCAACGACTTCGAAGGCGGCACTCCGAGCGCCCGGACGCTCGGCCTGCTGGCCGGCGCCGCCGAGGTGGCCGGTGCGCCGAGCGACTACGTCGCCGAACTGCGCTCCCGGCCCTGCTCCAGCGGCTGGTAGATCGCCCCGGCGGCCCCCGCCCGCCACCCCCGGCGCTCGCGGACGCCACCACCAGCTACCGCGCCACCAGCCACCCGCGTCGCTCGCGCCGGTAGGGTCTGGCCATGCCGAACCAGGAACTGATCCGACCCGTACGCACTGGCCCGGGCCGCGGCGGAGGCGCTGCTGAGCCGGTTCGGAGTGGAACGACCTGGACGCGGCGTTCGTCCTGGGCTCCGGCTGGTCGGCCGCGGCCGACGACCTCGGGGACCTGGTGGGGACCTGCGAGCTGGCCGAGCTGCCGGGCTTCGCGGCGCCGACCGTGATCGGACACGGCGGAAGCCTGCGGCTCGCCACCACCGTCACGGGCCGCACCATCGCGGTGCTCACCGGGCGTACCCACCACTACGAGGGCCGCGGCGTCGCGCAGGTGGTCCACGGTGTCCGCAGCGTGATCGCGGCCGGGGCCGGTGTCGTGGTCCTGACCAACGGCTGCGGCGGGCTGAACCCGGACTGGGTGGCCGGCACCACCGTGCTGATCCGCGACCACATCAATCTCACCGGGGCCACGCCACTGGTCGGCGCCCGGTTCATCGACCTCACCGAGGCGTACTCGCTCCGGCTCCGCGCGCTGGCCCGCACCGTCGACCCCACGCTGCTCGAAGGGCGTGTACGCCCAGTTCCACGGACCCCAGTTCGAGACCCCCGCCGAGGTGCGGATGGCCGGCGTGCTGGGGGCGGACCTGGTCGGCATGTCCACCGCCCTGGAGACCATCGCGGCCCGCGAGGCCGGAGCGGAGGTGCTCGGCATCTCCCTGGTCACCAACCTCGCCGCCGGCATCTCCCCCACACCCCTGCACCATCTCGAAGTGCTGGAAGCCGGCCGTGAGGCGGCTCCCCGGCTGCGGTCCCTGCTGGCCGGGATCGCCGCGGCACTGTGAGCCGCGAACCTGCCCGACCAGCTCGCCCGCGACATCGCGGCCTGGACGGCGCAGGACCCGGACCCGCAGACCCGGCGACGCACCGCCGACCTGGTGGGCGCGGCCGAGGCCGGCGACCCGGCCGCGGCGGGCGAGCTGGCCGACTCCTTCGCCGGCCGGCTGGGCTTCGGCACCGCTGGGCTGCGCGGCGCCCTCGGCCCCGGGCCGAACCGGATGAACCGGGTCGTGGTCGGCCAGGCCGCGGCGGGGCTGGCGGCCTACCTGCTGGATCAGGGGCTGGCCGGCGGGCCGGTCATCGTCGGCTACGACGCTCGGCACAACTCCGACGTGTTCGCCCGGGACACCGCGGAGATCCTCGCCGGAGCGGGCTTTCGGCCGCTTCTCACCCCGGGCCCCCTGCCCACCCCCGTCGTCGCCTTCGGCATCGGGCACTTCGCGTGCGTCGCCGGGGTGGTGGTGACGGCCTCCCACAACCCGCCGCAGGACAACGGCTACAAGGTCTACCTCGGCGACGGTTCGCAGATCGTGCCGCCGGCCGATGTCGAGATCGCCGCGCGTATCGCCGAGGCCGCTGAACTCCCGCTGTCCCGGCTGCCGCGCTCGACGGCGTACGCGGTGCTGGGCGACGAGCTCGCCCAGGCCTACCTCGCCCGCATCGCGACCCTGGTGCCGCCCGACCACCGCGCGGGCCATCACGTGGGTCTACACCCCGTTGCACGGGGTCGGCGCTGCGCTGGTCGACCGCGCGGTGGCCGTGGCCGGTTTCCCGGCCCCGGTCGTGGTGGCCGAGCAGGCCGAACCCGACCCCGACTTCCCCACCGTGGCCTTCCCCAACCCGGAGGAGCCGGGCGCGATCGACCTCGCGCGTGGCGATGGCCGAACGGGTCGGCGCCGACCTGGTGGTGGCCAACGACCCCGACGCCGACCGCTGCGCAGTGGCGGCCGTCGTCGACGGCCGCTGGCGGATGCTGCGCGGCGACGAGCTCGGCGCCCTCCTGGGCGAGGACGCCCTGCGCCGGGGGGTGCGCGGGACCTACGCCTGCTCGATCGTGTCCGGGTCGCTGCTCGCCGCGATGGCCGCGGCCCACGGCCAGCCCTTCGTGGCCACCCTGACCGGCTTCAAGTGGATCGGCCGCGTGCCCGGCCTGGCCTTCGGGTACGAGGAGGCCATCGGCTACTGCGTGGACCCGGCCGCGGTGCCCGACAAGGACGGCATCTCGGCCCTGGTCCGGGTGCTCGCCATCGCCGGCGAGCTGAAGGCCGAGGGACGTTCCCTCGCCGACCGGCTGGACGAGATCGCCGCCCGGTACGGCGTGTACGAGACCGACCAGCTCTCCGTCCGCGTCGACGACCCGAGCATCATCGCGGCCGCGATGACCCGACTCAGGGCCCGCCCGCCCGCCACGCTGGCCGGCGAACCGGTGGCCGTCACGGACCTGGCCGAGGGCAGCCCGGAACTCCCGCCGACCGACGGGGTGCTGCTGACCACCTCCTCGGCCAAGGTCGTCGTACGGCCCTCGGGCACCGAGCCCAAGCTCAAGTGCTATCTGCAGGTGCGGCTCCCCCCGGGGACCTCGACCGGGGTCGCGGCCGACCGGCGGACCGCCCGGGCGGCTCTGGAGCGTCTGCGGTCGCAGATGTCGACCGCCCTCGGCCTCGACGCCGGCTGAGGGCACCCACCCGCCCGCACGCCACTCGCTATCCTGCCACTCACCAGGCCAACATGTACGGCACGCTTGTCCAATCGAAGCGATATATTGCTGTCTATCATCGTTGAGCCGGGATAATCACCAGGAGGAGCGCATGGCTGAGCGAGTTCACGTCCCGCCGTCCGACGTGCACGAGGTGCTGGCGCGGCACGTGCTCACCGACGGCATGAAGCTGGTGGTCGACCTCCGGCGCAGCCACGGCTCGCGCCTGGTCGACGCGCGGACCGGGACCCGCTACCTCGACATGTACACCTTCTTCGCCTCCGCCCCGCTGGGCCTCAACCCGAGCCAGCTGGTCGACGACCCCGGTTTCATGGCCGAGCTCGCCGCGATCGCGGCGAACAAGCCGGCCAACCCCGACATCTACAGCACCGCGTACGCGGAGTTCGTGGAGACCTTCGTGCGCGTGCTGGGCGACCCGGCCCTGCCCCACCTGTTCTTCGTCGAGGGCGGCGCGCTCGCGGTGGAGAACGCGCTCAAGGTCGCCTTCGACTGGAAGAGCCGGCACAACCAGGCGCACGGGCGCGACCGGCGCCTGGGCACCCAGATCCTGCACCTGACGAAGGCGTTCCACGGCCGCAGCGGCTACACGCTGTCGCTGACCAACACCGAGCCGATCAAGACCGAGCGCTTCCCCGTGTTCGACTGGCCGCGGATCGACGTGCCCGCGATGGTCTTCCCGATGGCGGACCACCTCGACGGCGTGGTCGCGGCCGAGCAGCACGCGCTGGCCCAGGCCCGCCGGGCCTTCGCCGAGCGGCCCGACGACATCGCCGCCTTCATCGCCGAGCCGATCCAGGGTGAGGGCGGCGACAACCACCTGCGCCCGGAGTTCCTGCAGGCCATGCAGGAACTGGTGCACGCCCACGACGCCTTGTTCATCCTCGACGAGGTGCAGACCGGGGTGGGCACCACCGGCACGCCGTGGGCCTACCAGCAGCTCGGGCTGCGGCCCGACGTCGTCGCCTTCGCCAAGAAGGCCCAGCTCGGCGGCATCATGGCCGGCGGCCGGGTCGATGAGGTGCCCGACCACGTGTTCGCCGTCTCGGGACGGATCAACTCCACCTGGGGCGGCGGCCTGACCGACATGGTCCGGTGCCGACGCATCCTGGAGGTGATCGAGGCCGAGGGTCTGATCGAGCAGGCCGGCCCCAAGGGCGCCCGCCTCGTCGCCGGTCTGGACGCGATCCGCGCCGCCACCGGGCTGATCAGCAACGTGCGCGGCCGCGGTCTGTTCGCCGCCTGTGATCTGGCTGACCCGGCCACGCGGGACGCCGCCGTGACCGACCTGCGAACGCAGGAACACGTCATCGTCCTGCCCTGCGGTCACCGCTCGATCCGCTTCCGGCCGGCCCTGTCGGTGAGCGAGGATGAGATCGACGAGGCGGTCGCGGCGCTCGGGCGCTCCGCGGTCCGGGTCGCCGGGAGGGAGCAGGTCGGATGAGAAGGGTCAGCTCGATCGTCAACGGCTCCCCGGTCGCCGGGTCGCGCACCATGGCGAGCACCAACCCGGCCCGGCTGGAGGAGGTGGTGGGCGAGGTCTCCCTCGCCGATGCGGCGACCTTCGTCCACGCGGCGGAATCGGCGAAGAAGGCCGCGCAGGCGTGGGCGGCGATTCCCGCGCCCGTCCGCGGCCGGGCCATCGCCCACATCGGCCGGCTGGTCGAGGCCAACGCCGAGGCGCTGGCCGCCGCCGTGACGGCCGAGATCGGCAAGCCGTACGCGGAGGCGCTCGGCGAGGTCCGCGAGATCGTCGACACCTGCGACTTCTTCCTCGGCGAAGGGCGTCGGCTCTACGGCCAGACGGTGCCCAGCGAGATGGCGGACAAGCAGCTGTTCACCTTCCGCAAGCCCGTCGGCACCGTCGCGGTGATCACCGCCGGCAACTTCCCGGTCGCGGTGCCGGCCTGGTACATCGTGCCCGCGCTGCTGGCCGGCAACACCATCGTCTGGAAGCCGGCGGAGTACTCCGCCGTGACCAGCGCGGCCTTCCACGAGCTGGTCGTGCGCGGCGGCGGGCTGCCCGACGGGGTGTTCAATCTCGTGTACGCCGACGGTCCGGCCACGTTCGCCGGCCTGGAGCAGTCCCTGGCGGACGGGCTGGTCGACAAGGTGGGCTTCACCGGGTCCTCCGCGGTCGGCGCGGAGATCGGCGCGCTCACCGGGCGACACCTGCAGACCGCCTGCCTGGAGCTGGGCGGCAAGAACCCGCTGGTGGTCACGCCCAGCGCCGACCTGGACCTGGCCGTGGAAGGGGCCCTCTTCTCGGGCTTCGGGACCGCCGGCCAGCGGTGCACCTCCCTCGGCACGGTGATCGCACACGAGTCGGTGCACGCGGAGTTCCTGCGCCGCTTCAACGCCGCGGTCGCCCGCGCCCGTGTCGGCGATCCGACCCAGGACGTGCTGATGGGTCCGATGCTGGACGCCAGGTTCGCCGAGCGGTACGAGGAGTACCTCGGCTGGCTGCAGCCGCACCACACCGTCCAGGCCGCCGCGGGGAGGATCACCGCCGACAACCCCCGCGAGGGCTTCGTCGGCGACCCGAGCGGCGGGCTGTTCTACCACCCGGTGGTGGTCGACGGGGTCCGCCGCGACGACACCCTCTTCGGTGAGGAGACCTTCGGGCCGATCGTCGGCGTGACCACGTACGCGACGCTGACCGAGGCGATCGAGCTGGCCAACGCGCCCGGCTACGGGTTGTCCAGTTCGATCTACACCACCGACCCGAAGGAGGCGTTCACCTTCCGCGACCGGATCGGCGCGGGCATGGTGTCGATCAACAACTCGACCTCCGGCGCGGAGGCGCACCTGCCCTTCGGCGGCAACGGCAGGTCCGGCAACGGTTCGCGACAGTCCGGGATCTGGGTGCTGGACCAGTTCACCCGCTGGCAGGCGGTCAACTGGGACTACTCGGGTCGCCTGCAGAAGGCGCAGACCGATGTCGTCGAGCTGACCCCGGACACCGGCTTCCGACTCTAGGAGCGCGGTGCACACGTTGGATGCGGCGGATCGCCACCTGCGGACCGCCCTCGACCGCGAGCTGTCCGCCCCCCGGGCGCCGACCGGCCGTGCCGCGGGTGAGGCGTCGAGGTGGTGGCCGGTCTTCCAGGCCCAGGCGACCAGTCGCCACCTCGACGTCGTGGCGCGCGAACTGCAGGCTGAGGGTCGCGGCTTCTACACCATCGGCTCGGCCGGGCACGAGGCGAACGCCCTGGTCGCCATGGCGCTGCGGCCCGACGACCCGGCGCTGCTGCACTATCGCTCCGGCGCGTTCTACCTGGCCCGGGCCGCCCAGGTGCCGGGTTCCACCCCGGTCCGCGACGTGCTCCAGGGACTGCTCGGGTCGGCCGACGAGCCGATCGCCGGTGGGCGCCACAAGGTGTTCGGGCACCCTGATCTCGCCGTCATCCCGCAGACCTCGACCATCGCCTCGCACCTGCCCCGCGCGGTCGGCCTGGCGCTGGCCATCCCGCGGGCGCACCGGCTCGGGGCCCGGGCTCCGCACCACCCGGTCGATGCGTCGACTCCGCCACCGGTCGGCGCGGAGGTCGTCTGCGAATGGCCGGCCGACGCGGTGGTGGTGTGCTCGTTCGGGGACGCGTCGGCCAACCACTCCACGGCCGCCGGCGCCGTCAACACCGCCCTCAACGCGGCGTACCGCGGCCTGCCGGTGCCGATCCTGCTGCTCTGTGAGGACAACGGCCTCGGCATCTCGGTGCCGACCCCGCCGGGCTGGGTGGAGGCCGCGTACGGCTCCCGCCCGGGTCTGAGCTACCTCAGAGCCGACGGCTCCGACCCGCGCAGGGCCCGCGACATCATCGCCACGGCGGTCGGCCTGGTCCGCGAGCAGCGGCGCCCGGTGTTCCTGCACCTGCTGACCGTACGGTTCGGCGGGCACGCGGGCAGCGACGCCGAGATCGCCTACCGGTCCCCGCGCGAGATCGAGGCCGACTACGCCCGCGACCCGATCCTCGGCACGATCCGGGCTCTGATCGCCGAGGGTGCCGACGCGTCGGCGATCCTGGCCCGCTACGACGCCATCGGCGCCGCCGTACGGGCCGAGGCCGAGCGGCTGCGCGGCGCACGCGGGCTGGGCTCGGCCACCGAGGTGATGGCGCCCCTGGCTCCCCGCCGACCGTCGCTGGTGGCCGAGGCCGCCGGGCGGATCGGCGTCGGGCCGGCGGCGGGGCGGCGGAGCGACTCCACCCGCCGGCGCGCACGCTCGCGGAGTCGGTCAACGCGACCCTGCACCAGATCCTGGCGAGGGACCGTCGCGTCATCGTGTTCGGCGAGGACGTCGCGGCGAAGGGCGGGGTGTACGGGGTGACCCGGGGTCTGGCCCGCGCGTACGGCAGGGCCCGCGTGTTCGACACCGTGCTGGACGAGCAGTCCATCCTCGGCTTCGGGCTGGGCGCAGGCCTGGCCGGACTGATCCCGATCCCGGAGATCCAGTACCTGGCCTACCTGCACAACGCCGAGGACCAACTGCGCGGCGAGGGCGCGACGCTGCCCTTCTTCTCCCGGGGCCGTTTCGGCAACCCGATGGTGGTGCGGGTGGCCGGGCTCGGCTACCAGAAGGGCTTCGGCGGGCACTTCCACAACGACAACGCGGTCGGGGTGCTGCGCGACATCCCGGGGCTGGTCCTCGCCTGCCCGGCCAGGGCCGACGACGCCGCGGCGATGCTGCGCACCTGCGTGGCCGCGGCGAGCACCGACGCGACGCTGTCGGTGTTCCTGGAGCCGATCGCGCTCTACCACCGGCGTGACCTGTACGCGCCCGGCGACCAGGCCTGGCTCGCCGCCGACCAGGGTGAGCACGCCCCGATCGGGCGGGCGCGCCTGTATCCGGGTCCGCGTCCCGCCGACCTGACGCTGGTCACCTTCGGCAACGGCGTGCCGATGAGCCTGCGGGTGGCACGGCGGCTCGCCGACGTCGGGATCGGTGCCGAGGTGCTCGACCTGCGCTGGCTGGCCCCGCTGCCGGTCGCCGACCTGCTGGCCGCGGCCCGGCGCAGCGGGCGGGTGCTGGTGGTCGACGAGACCCGGCGCAGCGGCGGGGTCGGTGAGGGCGTGCTGAGCGCACTGGTCGAGGGAGGGTTCCGCGGACCCGTGGCCCGGGTGGCCAGTCGGGACAGCTTCGTACCGCTGGGCACGGCCGCGCAGCACGTGCTGCTCGGCGAGGACGAGATCGAGAAGGAGAGCCTGACCCTGGTGGGAGACACGCCATGACCGGAACCGGACCACTCGACCTGCTCGGCATCGACCGGCTGCTGACCGAGGAGGAGCGCGACGTCGCGGCCACGGTGCGCGAGTTCGTCGAGCGCCGGGTCCGCCCCCGGATCGCCGACTGGTACGAGCGCGGCGAGATCGACCTCGCCCTGATGCGGGAGGCCGGGGAGTTGGGCCTGCTCGGCATGCATCTGGAGGGCTACGGCTGCGCCGGGGCGAACGCGGTCTCCTACGGTCTGGCCTGTCTGGAGCTGGAGGCCGGCGACTCCGGGGTGCGCAGCATGGTCTCGGTGCAGGGGTCGCTGGCCATGTTCGCCATCTGGAAGTTCGGCAGCGAGGCCCAGAAGCAGGCGTGGCTGCCCCGGATGGCCACCGGAGAGGCCGTCGGCTGCTTCGGCCTGACCGAGGCCGACTTCGGCTCCAACCCGGCGGGGATGCGCACCCGGGCCAAGCGCGACGGCGACGACTGGGTGCTGAACGGCACCAAGATGTGGATCACCAACGGTTCGGTGGCCGACGTGGCCGTGGTCTGGGCCCAGACCGACGAGGAAGCACGGTCGACCCCCGGCCGAGGCATCCGCGGCTTCCTGGTTCCCCGCGACACCCCGGGCTTCTCCGCGCCGAAGATCGGCCGGAAACTGTCGCTGCGGGCCTCGGTCACCTCCGAACTGGTGCTGGCGGACGTGCGGCTGCCGGGGGAGGCGGTGCTGCCCGAGGTGACCGGGCTGCGCGGCCCGCTCTCCTGCCTCAACGAGGCCCGTTTCGGCATCGTCTTCGGCGCCCTCGGCGCCGCCCGCGACTGCCTCGAGAGCACTCTGGCCTACGCCGGCACCCGCGAGGTCTTCAACCGGCCGCTCAGCGCGTACCAGCTGACCCAGGCCAAGCTCGCCGACATGAGTCTGGAACTGCAGAAGGGGTTCCTGCTGGCCATGCACCTCGGCCGGCTCAAGGACGAGCACCTGCTCGAGCCCCGCCAGGTGAGCCTGGGCAAGCTGAACAACGTACGCGAGGCCCTGGCGATCGCCCGGGAGTGCCGGACCATCCTCGGGGCCAGCGGCATCACGCTGGAGTACCCGGTGCTGCGGCACGCGAACAACCTGGAGTCGGTGCTGACCTACGAGGGCACCAGCGAGGTGCACCAACTGGTGATCGGGCAGGCCCTGACCGGGGAGAGCGCCTTCAGCTGAGGCCGGCGCTCTGGTGAGTCGGGGCGGATCCTTAGGCGCGGTGACCGCCCGCGCATATGGTGAACCTGTGAGCATCGTGGACGCCAACCGGAACCGGATGAGCGTCACGCCTCCAGGTGCGGCGCCGGCGGGCCTGCCGGCTCACCTGCGCGACGCCGCCTCCGACGAGACCTCGCTGCGCCGCTTCCTGCTCGGCCTGCCCGGGGTCGACCCCGTCGGGATCGAGCAGCGGGCCGCCTCGCTGGCCACCCGATCCATCAAGAAGGCCTCCAAGCTGGCCGCGATCGACCTGGCGATCTCGATGGTGGACCTGACCACGCTCGAAGGGGCCGACACCCCGGGCAAGGTGCGCAACCTGGCCCGCAAGGCCGTGCTGCCCGACCCGGACCACCCGGACACACCGCATGCGGCGGCGGTCTGCGTCTACCCCGACATGGCCGCCACCGCCGTCGAGGAGCTCGCCGGCTCGGGCGTCAAGGTGGCGGCGGTCGCGACCGCCTTCCCCTCGGGCCGGTCCAGCCTGGAGGTCAAGCTGGCCGACACCGCCATCGCGGTCGACGCGGGCGCGGACGAGATCGACATGGTGATCGACCGCGGCGCCTTCCTGGCCGGCCGGTACGGCGCCGTCTTCGATCAGATCGTCGCCGTCAAGCAGGCCTGCGGCAGCGCCCGGCTCAAGGTGATCCTGGAGACCGGGGAGCTGGCCACCTACGACAACGTGCGCCGCGCGTCCTGGCTGGCCCTGCTGGCGGGCGGGGACTTCATCAAGACCTCCACCGGCAAGGTCTCCCCCGCCGCGACCCTGCCGGTCACCCACGTGATGCTGCAGGCGGTGAAGGACTGGAAGGCCCAGACCGGCGAGCAGCGCGCGGTGAAGCCGGCCGGCGGCATCCGGACGGCCAAGGACGCCATCCGCTACCTGGTGGCGGTGCACGAGGTGGCCGGACCGGAGTGGCTGGACCCGTACTGGTTCCGCTTCGGCGCCTCGTCGGTGCTCAACGACCTCGTCATGCAACGGCGGACCCAGCTGGACGGCCACTACTCCGGAGCGGACTATGTCACTGTCGACTGACCACGACCCGTCCAAGGCCTCGGGGGGTGGTCCCCGGTGCTAGAGAACTGGACCTACGACCCCGCGCCCGAGTCGAGCGCGATCGCCGCCATCAAGGACCGCTACCTGCCCTACATCGACGGCACCTTCGTCGAGGGGGGCGGGGAGGATCTGGACACCCTCAACCCGGGCACCGCCGAGCGGCTGTCCACCGTCTCGACGGTCAACGCCGCCGACCTCGACAAGGCTGTCGCCGCGGCCCGGCGGGCCTACGAGAAGGTGTGGTCCCCGATGAGCGGGGCGGAGCGGGGCAAGTACCTGTTCCGGATCGCCCGCGGGATCGCCGAGCGGGCGCGGGAGCTCGCCGTGGTGGAGACCCTGGACAACGGCAAGCCGATCAAGGAGACCCGCGACTTCGACGTGCCGACGGCGGCCCAGCACTTCTTCTACCACGCCGGGTGGGCGGACAAGCTGCAGCATCTGGGCCTCGGCCCGGCGCCGCGGTCGCTCGGGGTGGCCGGCCAGGTCATCCCGTGGAACTTCCCGCTGCTGATGGCGGCGTGGAAGATCGCTCCGGCGCTCGCCGCCGGCAACACGGTGGTGATCAAGCCCGCCGAGAGCACCCCGCTGTCGATCCTGGTCCTGGCCGAGATCATCGCCGACGCGGACCTGCCGCCCGGCGTGGTCAACGTGGTCACCGGGGCGGGCGATGTCGGCTCGGGCCTGGTCACCCACCAGGGCCTGGACAAGGTCGCCTTCACCGGGTCGACGGCGGTCGGCCGGCGGATCCAGCGCGAACTGGCCGGCACCGGCCGCCGGGTCACCCTGGAACTCGGCGGGAAGGGGGCCAACATCGTCTTCGACGACGCGGCGCAGGACCAGGCCGTGGAGGGGATCGTCAACGGCATCTTCTTCAACCAGGGCCAGGTCTGCTGCGCGGGCTCGCGGCTGCTGGTCCAGGAGTCGATCGCGGAGGAGTTCCTCGAGCGACTCAAGCAGCGGGTCGAGACGTTGCGGGTCGGTGACCCCATGGACAAGAACACCGACGTGGGCGCCATCAACTCCCGCGTCCAACTGGAGCGGATCACCGCCCTGATGGACGCCGGGATCGCCGAGGGCGCGCAGATCTGGTCCTCGTCCTGCCCGCTGCCCAAGAACGGCTACTTCGTCTCCCCCTCCATCTTCACCGACGCCACGCCGTCCATGCGGATCGCCCGCGAGGAGATCTTCGGGCCGGTGCTGACCACGATGACCTTCCGCACCCCCGACGAGGCGGTGTCCAAGGCGAACAACAGTCCGTACGGTCTCTCGGCCGGGGTGTGGACCGAGAAGGGGTCGCGCGCCATGGGCATGGCGGCAGCGCTGCGCGCCGGGGTGATCTGGGACAACACGTTCAACCGGTTCGACCCGGCGGCCAGCTTCGGCGGCTACAAGGAGTCGGGATTCGGTCGGGAGGGCGGCCCCTCGGGCCTGGGGGCCTACCTGGAGGCCGACGACGGCGAGCCGGAGCCCGCGGCCGCGGCCACCCGGCGCGGAGCGCGCAAGAGCACCGGCAGGCGCGCCCGATGACGCATCTGCCGGTGGCGAAGACCTACAAGCTGTACGTCGGCGGCGCCTTCCCGCGCTCGGAGTCGGGCCGGACCTATCCCGTACGCGACGCCGAGGGCGGCTTCCTGGCCAATGCCGCGCTGGCCTCGCGCAAGGACGCCCGAGACGCCGTCGCCGCGGCGCGCAAGGGCTTCGCGGCCTGGTCGCGGGCGACCCCCTACCTCCGCGGCCAGGTCATCTACCGGATCGCGGAGATGCTCGAGGGCCGCAGCGCGGAGTTGGTGGACCTGCTGGTCCGCAGCCGAGGCGTCAAGGTCGCCGACGCGGCGGCCGAGGTCGAGGCCGCAGTCGACCGGCTCGTGCACTACGCCGGCTGGACCGACAAGCTGGCCGCGGTGCTCGGCAGCGCCAACCCGGTCTCCGGGCCGTACTTCTGCTACTCCGCGCCCGAGCCCACCGGGGTGGTGGCGGCGCTGGCCCCCACCGGCTCGCCGCTGCTCGGACTCGTGTCGGTGGTCGCTCCGGTGATCGCCGGCGGCAACGCGTGCGTCGTGGTGGCCGCCGAACCCGACCCGTGCGTGGCCATCACCTTCGCCGAGGTGCTGGCGACCTCCGACGTGCCCGGCGGGGTGGTCAACCTGCTCACCGGGAGTGCGGCCGAACTCGGTCCGCACCTGGCGGCGCACGCCGACGTGAACGCGCTCGACCTGACGGGAGCCGATCCGGAGCTCCGGCTGAGCCTGGAGCGGGCGGCCGCGGAGACGGTGAAGCGGGTCTACGTGCCGCGCGGTGTCCCCGACTTCGCCGCACCGCCGGGTCTGGGCCGGCTGAAGGCGTTCGTGGAGATCAAGACGGTGTGGCACCCGACCGGCGCACTCTCCCTCGCCGGCGGGTCGTCCTACTGAGGCCGCGGGAGCAGGCGGCACCAGCCGCCGGTCCGGACCCGTCTGGCACGGATTAGGTACCGTCGGCCACGTGCTCGTCTCCGATCTGCGCCACTTCCTCGACCTCCCCGACGACGCGCCGGGCCCGGCGCGTCGCCTCGCCGAGCAACTGTGCTGGCTGGTGCGGGCGGGCACGGCGGGCGAGGCCGGCGTCGTCTGGGCGAGCGCGCTGCCGTGTCGGCGCCGTCCCGCCCACCGCCGCTGCGCGGGGCGGCTCCTCCTCCTCCGCCCTGATCCGCCGGAGCCCATCGCGTGGCAGTGCGTCGTGTGCGGTGACACCGGACTGATCAGCGGCTGGGAGGACTCGCCGTTCGACCTTCGACCACGCCGGCCAGCATCGTCGCCGCCGGCGTCTGGAGATCGCCTCTGCCGGGTGGAGATTCCCGCCGAGGTCGCGGCCACGCTGCGCGAGCTGATGCTGCTGGACCCCGACAGCGAACGGGTCGTCTTCGGTGCCCGCGTCGACAGCGGTCAGATCGTGCTCGCTGCCCCCGCGGCGGAGTTGGAGGAGCTGATCGGGTCGGTGGCGGCTGAGGCCAACCAGGAGCAGACCCGGCAGCGGCAGCGACGGCTGGACTCCGCGTTCACGATGCTGAGCGAGGCGGCCGAGCATGCGCAGCGACACTCCACCGCGGGCCTCGGCGCAGCCGCGGGCAGGTCGCGGACCTCGAGCACGCCCCCCGTGGCGGCGAAGGGGCTGCCCGAGCTCGACGTGGCTCGGGTGCGACGGTGGTGCGCCGCCCAGGTCCCTCCGCACGCACAGCACCAGGTGCGCGTGGAGTTCGAGGTTTCCGCGCGCCAGGTCACCATCGTGGAGCGTCGCGTCTCCGATCGCCCCGACCTCCGACCCGAGCCGACCAGCCTGCCCGTCGCGCAACTGCGATACGCCGGCACGACCCAGACCTGGACCTTGTACTGGCGGGACCGAGATCTGAGGTTCCACGCCTACACAGGCGGCGTCGCCGTCTCGGCACCTCGACGAACTGCTGGCCGAGATCGGGCGGGACCCCACCGGAATCTTCTGGGGCTGAGCGGGGAACTCCTGCGACGCCGACGCTCAGGACGACGATCGGCGACCAGGACGGGCCGGTCTCCCCCAGCTTCTCGTCCAGCTTGGTGAACAGCGGGGTGGGCTTGACCAGCGGCGTACCGGGGGTGATCGGGATCGAGGCCCAGCGGGCCTCCTCGGCGGCGTAGTCGCCCATGATCACCGGATAGTCCGCGCCACCTTCCTCGCTCACCTCGCGGATCTCCGGCTGGGACGCCCACACGCCGGCGCCGCCCAGAGCCTGGTAGACCTTCTGCGCCGAATGCGGCAGGAACGGCGTGAGCAGGGTATTCGCGTCCGAGACGGCCTGGAGTGCGGTGTGCAGCACGGTGTCCCGGCGCTCCGGATCGCCGGACAGCTTCCACGGCTCGGTGTCGGAGATGTACTTGTTGGCCGCGCCGACCACCCGCATGGCCTCGGAGATCCCCAGCTTGAAGCGGTTGCGCCGCAGCTGGGCGCCGACCGTACCGAAGGCGGCCTGAGAGGTCGCCAGCAGCTCCCGGTCGATGTCGAGCAGGGTCCCCGGGGTGGGGATCGCGCCGTTGTTCTTGTGGGCCATGGAGAGCGAGCGGTTGACCAGGTTGCCCCATTCGTTGGCCAGCTCGAAGTTGGTGCGCCGGACGAACTCCGACCAGGTGAAGTCGGTGTCGGTGGACTCCGGACCGGCGACCGCGATGAAGTAGCGCAGCGCATCCGGCCCGAACTCGCGGAGGAAGTCCCCGACGTAGATGACCCGGTTGCGGCTGGTGGAGAACTTGGAGCCGCTCATCGTCAGGTACTCACTCGACACGACCTCGTCCGGCAACTGCAGCTCCCCGCGGGGACCGGGGGTGCCGCCGTGGTCGCCCTGACCGTTGTGGCCGAGCAGGATCCCCGGCCAGATCACGGTGTGGAAGACGATGTTGTCCTTGCCCATGAAGTAGTACGCGAGCGCCTCCGGGTCCAGCCACCACTGCTGCCAGGCGTCCGGGTCGCCGGTCCGCTGGGCCCACTCGACCGAGGCGGACAGGTAGCCGATCACGGCGTCGAACCACACGTAGAGCCGCTTCATCGGCTGGTCCCGCCAGCCGTCCAGCGGGACGGGCACGCCCCAGTCGAGGTCGCGGGTGATCGCTCGCGGCCGCAGGTTCTCCAGCAGGTTCTGGCTGAACTTGAGGACATTGGGCCGCCAGTCGGTCCGCGAGGCCAGCCACTTGCCGAGCGACCCGGCCAGCGCCGCCAGGTCCAGGAAGTAGTGCTCGGTCTCGATGAACTTCGGCGTCTCCCCGTTGATCCTGGACCGCGGAGCGATCAGGTCGGTCGGGTCCAGCTGGTTGCCGCAGTTGTCGCACTGGTCCCCGCGCGCGCCGTCGTAGCCGCAGATCGGGCAGGTGCCCTCGATGTAGCGGTCCGGCAGGGTGCGGCCGGTGGAGGGCGAGACGGCGCCCAGCTGCGTCTTCGGCACCACGTACCCGTTGCGGTGCAGGCCCAGGAACAGGTCCTGGACGACCGCGTAGTGGTTGCGGGTGACGGTCCGGGTGAACAGGTCGTAGGACAGCCCGAGCGAGGTGAAGTCCTCGACGATGACCCGGTTGTACTTGTCCGCGACCTGCCGCGCGGTCAGCCCCTCGTTCTCGGCCTGGACCAGGATCGGCGTGCCATGCTCGTCGGTGCCGGAGACCATCAGCACGTCGTGGCCACTCATCCGCATGTACCGGGAGAAGGTGTCGCTGGGGATGCCGAATCCGGAGACGTGACCGATGTGCCGCGGGCCGTTGGCGTACGGCCAGGCGACGGCGGTCAGCACGCGCGAGCTCATGCGCGCCAGCCTAGTGTCTGGGCCCGGGACGGCCGGCGCGGTTTCGGCGGGATCAGCCCGGGTCTATCAGCACGGACTCGGTCAGCCGAGCCGGTGAGCGGATCGAGGCCAATGAGGGAGAGGGAGGCCGGGTGGACGAGGGTGGAGTGGTCGCCAGCCTGTGCGAGCTGATCGCGATCCCGAGCATCGGGGGCAGCGCGGCCGAGGTGGCCATCCAGCACCGGCTCGCCGAACGTCTGGGTGATCTGGGACTCACCGTGGATCTGTGGCCGCTGGACCTGCCCGCGCTGCGTGCCGCGACCGGCTATCCGGGTGAGGAGGCCGAGCGTACGAAGGCCTGGGGGCTGGTCGCGACCAACGCACCCGGGGAGCGTCCCGCCCTGATCCTGCAGGGCCATCTCGACGTGGTCCCGGTCGGCGATCCGGCGGCGTGGCACGGCGATCCCTTCACCCCGCTCGTACGCGGCGGTGCGGTGTTCGGGCGCGGCAGCGCTGACATGAAGGGTGGGGTGGCGGCGATCCTGGCGGCGGTCGCCGCCGCGCGAACGGTGAGCCGCGACCTGCCGCCCTTCGCGGTGCATCTGGTCATCGGTGAGGAGGACGGTGGCCTGGGCGCGTACGCCACGCTGGCCCGCGGGCACACCGGTCGAGGTGTGCGTGATTCCCGAGCCGACCCGCTGCCGGCTGATCACCGGCAACGCGGGCGCCCTGACCTTCCGGATCGAGGTGCCGGGCCTGGCGACCCACGGCAGCACGCGGGACGAAGGCTGGTCCGCACTGGACTCCTACCTGCCCGTCCACGCTGCTCTGGCCGAGCTGGAGCGCACCCGCAACGCTGACCCGGAGCCGCTGCTCGACCACCTCCGGCTGCCCTACCCGCTGTCGGTCGGGCGGGTACGCGCCGGTGACTGGCCGAGCAGCGTGCCCGACCTGCTCGTCGCCGAGGGGCGGCTGGGGCTGCGGATCGAGGAGGACCCCGCGGACGCGCGGGGCCAACTGGAGGCGGCCGTCGCCGAGGCCGCGAGCCGCCATCGCTTCCTGCGCGATCATCCCCCGCGGATCAGCTGGACCGGCGGCCAGTTCCGCGGCGGACAGCTCCCGTCCGGCCACCCGTTGGCCCACCGGGTCGCCGCCGCGCACGCCGCGGTGACGGGCCGCGCCGCCGAACCACCGCGCGGCGCGCCGTACGGCAGCGATCTTCGGCTCTACGCCGGGGCCGGCATCGCCACCCTGCACTACGGCCCCGGCGACGTACGGCTGGCCCACGGACCCGACGAGTCGGTGCCGATCGCGGAGGTGATGACCACGGCGGCCGTGCTGACCCGCCTGTTGCTCGACCAAGCCTGACCGCTCAGCGTCCGTGCCGGCCGGCCGGAGCGCGGCTCGACCGGAAGACGAACCGGCGGACGTCGGCGACCACCGGACGCAACGCGACACAGCTCGTCCCACGCCAGTCGTCGCCGACCTCAGCGCGGCCCAGCCACGCCTGGTCGGCGTCGGACCAGGCCGCCACGAGCTCACCCACCGTCGTCGCCTCGGGCGCCTGGACGATGCGCAGCAGCAGTTCCTCGCCCAACTGCGGGCGGCCTGTGGTGATGGCCAGCAGGATGCGGGCCGTCGCCAGGTGCTCCTGGTCGACGAAGGCCTTGAGCAGCCGGTAGGTGTTGAGGTAGCGCTTGAGCGCCCGCGGCGAACGGGTCAGCAGCGGTGCGAGCTGCTCGATGCCGAGAGCCTCGTCGTCGTCGATCCTCACCGACTCCGGAGCCGACGTCGCGAGGTCGGACCGCCGGCCCGGACCGGCGGAAGCAGTCCCGGTCACCGGCGTGCGCGTCGCCGAGCTGTCCGTCCCGGCAGCCACCTCGCCGGCTGCGGCCGCCACCGCCGGCGCCGCCGGGGACGGTTCGGGTTTGAGCAGTCGCCGGGCCATGGTGGCCGCGGCCTCGGGGCTCATCCCGTCCAGCCAGACCGGGAGCTGGAAGATCTTCTCCAGGTACTGGTCCGGAGTGAAGGTCGAGTCGCCGAGCAGCGTGGGATAGACGGTGGACAGCGACTTGGAGACCCATTGCGCGTCCACCGCGACCACGACCACGAAGATCTCGTACGACAGGAGCAGGTGCACCGCCTCCAGCACCTTGACCACGGCCGCGGGCGCGCACCGGTCCAGGTCGTCCACGTACAGGATGATCCGGTTGACGACGTCGTCCTCTGCGACCCTTCGCGTTGTGGTCGGTCATGGCCCGCGACAGCACCTCCATGTCGGCCCGCACCATTCCGATCAGGCCCAGCTGGCTGCGGTAGTCCTGACTGGAGTTGCGTCCCTGGAGGTATTCCTGGAGGAGGCTGCCGCCCGTCGCGTCCTCCACCGCCACGGTCGCCTGAGCCACCTCTTCCTCAGCCGCTGCCAGTTCCCGCGCGGCCGCGTCGCGTTCACGGACCAGTGCGGTCTCGACGCTGCGCGCTTGCACCTCGGCCTCAGCCAGCGCCTTCAGCTGTGTGTCCACCTTGCCGAGAGCATCCCGCAGCCACCCGGTGAGCGGCGCGGCCCAGCCGAGCACGGCCCCCAACACAGCCCCGACGGCCGTCAGCTGTGGTTGCCAGACCGTGGCGACGATTGCGGCGGCGATCCCGATGATCGGACCGGCGAGCGCTGCGAGGACGAGCCACAGCGCCTCGCCACTGCGCACCAACCCGGCGGCTGACGCCGCGGCCGCACGAGCCGCGGTGATGTCGGACCAGACCTGGGCCAGGGACGTGGCCGCGGGCGCGAGGCCGGCCTTCTCCAGGGCCGCGTCCAGCCCCTTCCGCGCCTCCTGGGCCGCCCCACCGCGGATTCCGGCTTCGCGATCGGATTCAGCCGCGGTCGACCCAGGCAGCAGTTCGCCGCTCGCGCGCTTCACCTGCTCCTTCGCCTCCGAGAGTCTGGTCTCCGCCAGCGCCAGCTTCGTCGTGGCCTCGGCCCGGGTCTGTTGGGCCGAGACCAGCCGGATCTCCCGGCGCGTGCGCAGATTCTCCAGTTCCGGCGGCAGCGTCAGCCGGCCCTCGGCAGGCCGGGCCAGCTGGCGGATCAACTGCTCGATCATGCCGGCCCAGACGTCGGCGGAGGAGTAGTTCCAGGCGTTGAAGCTGATCTGGGAGATGTTCCGCCAGGCCCACAGCGAGCTCTGGTCCCGGCCGGAGTCCCGGGCCTCTGCCGTCAGCAGCGCGACCCGACGCTCCAGGGCGCGCATGAAGAACGACTTGCCCGAACCCCACGCGCCGAACAGCCCGATGGACACCGGCGGTCTGACCACCTTGGCCGCGACCAGGGCGGCCAGCGCGTTCACCGCCGAGCCGATCTCCAGCAGGTCCTCACCCTCAGGAGCATCGGAGCTGTACGAGGTGAGCTTGTGCTCGCTCGGCGAGTCGATCCGCCAGATGCGTACGCCGGCCGCGGTCACCACGCCCAGCGCCGCGTCGTCCTCGCTGAGCGCCACCGCCACGATGGGCGGCGAGTCCGGCGGGAGCAGCCAGCGCGCGATCACGTTCGCCCGGCTCGGCCGCCCGCTGGCCACCGGACTCCCGTTCAGCAGCGCGACCTCACGCTCCGACGCCGCGACCAGCAGGTGAGCGCCGGCCTCGAGCAGCAGCCACCGGCCCATCGGTCAGCGCCGGGCAGCTGGCCGCCGACGCCCGGTGGCGTCCCGGGCGTAGGCAGCCACTCGCCCGTCGGCGGATCCGGTGAACACCGCGTCCTGGGTGACGGCCACCGACTCAGTCCGACACCCGAGCTGAGCGGGATCGGTACGAAGCCCAGTCCGCGGCCGTCGGGCGCGACCAGCAGTTCATCGCCGGCGAGGAGGGCGACCGCGCCCGTTCGGGTGGCAACCTGGCGGGCCGGCCGGGACGGGTTGGCGGATCCCTCCGGAGGGCTCGTCGTCCGGTTCCACTGCACCTGTCCGCCGGAGGACACCGCGGCCAGACTGCGCGCGCTGATCGCGCCGGCGCTGGCCGCCGACCAGCCGCCCGGATACAGGACCGTGTTGGTCGCCGGGTTCCACACGAACAGCCCGTTGTCCGACGCTTCGGCGAGGAAGCCGGCCAGCGCCCCGTCGACCCAGCCCAGGGCCATCGAGCCGAGACCCGACAAGGTATGGGTGGTGGTCGCACCTGAGGCGACGAACACGTCGCCCTGCCAGGACAAGCGCCCACCGCCCGACTCGGCCCGCCGCGAGCCGAGCGTGGTCGTCCAGGGCGAGGCACGGCGTGCCCGCCTCGCCTTGCAGCAGCGGCTGCACGCCCGGTTCCAGCGCGCGCAGCCCCCAGGCCACCATCGGGGTGCGCACCCGCAGCAGACGCAGGCCCTCGTCGCTGAGGAAGGAGACCAGATCGGGACTGATCTCCAGCGCGACCGCGTACAGCAGCCCGCTGGACTGAGCCACCCGCGCGACCTGGGGGTCGAGCAGACACAACCCGGCGACCGCGATGCGGCCGAAGATGCCCCGGTCGGGATCGGGCACGAGCACGCGCACCAGTTCGCGGACCCACGCCTGGGCCGGCTGACGCACCTCGTCGACGGGCCACGCCCGCTCCCCGAGCTCGGCGCCTCGCAGGTAGTCCCCGCGATGGCGTTGCAGGATCGCCTCGATCAGGGCGCTGGCCGGGACGGCGTCGGAACCGAGGTCGTCGACCGCGCCGCGGACTGTGGCGCTCAGCCCGACCGTGCCGCTCAGCCCGTCCGCGGGTCCGGACCCTGCCTTCGGGTCCGTTCCCGGCTCTGGCGGCGCCGAGCTCATCGGTGCGCCCTACTTCTTCTTCGGCGGGGGCGGTGGAGCCAGCGAGGCCAGCCGCTCCTGCGTCGCCTTGACGATCTCAGCCTGAGCGATGCCCCGGTCGACGCCCGGCGTACCGTCGCCCGGTTGCTCGCCGTAGTCGCCGAAATAGCTGTGCACCCCGCCGTCGACGATGACGAAGGTCGCGTCCGGCGGCAGGTCGGACCGGGATGCCTCGATCTCGGCCGGAGTGGCGAGCCTGTCCTGGGTACCTGAGATGGAGGTGACCTTGAGGTCGCGGCGACTCAGCGCCCGGGCGGGATAGCCGGCGTAGAGCACGAGCGCGTTCACCCGCGCATCCGCATCAGCGACCGAGGATGCGGCCACGCCGCCGAGCGAGTGCCCGCCCACCGCCCAGTACGCGATCTCGGGATGGACGTCCATCACCGACGACGCGTGGTGCTGGTCGATGATCGCCAGACCGAACGGCTCTTTCAGCACGGCCACGAGATAGCCGGCCTCCGCGAGCGGCCGCAACAGTTGCCCGTACGCCCGGGAATCCACCCGCGCACCCGGCACGAAGACCAGGCCGGTCGTCGGCTTGACGGCCTCGCCGGCGTCGTTCGCGCGGATCGGGACCATCTCGTACCAACCCAGACGCTCGACCAGCCGCACCGTCGACGAGGAGCGCATCGCGGCGATCGACCCCGGCTCGGCCACGAAGGGACGCGCATAGGCCAACGATGAGACCAGCAGGAGGCATCCGAGCAGCGCGGGGACGGCCAGCACGATCCGCCAGCGCGCCCGTCTCTCCACCTGGGCCGGTGTCCGCCGGGCGGGACTTTCCGGATGCTCGGGGTCACGCTGCTCGTCCAGGCGTCGGCCGATCAGCAGGGTAGCCACGGACCACGCCAGGGCGATCATCCCGAGCAGCCCGCAGGCGATCGCGGCGACCAACATCACCGGGTGCCCGCTGAGGATCGCCGACCAGCGGGTCCAGCCCAGCCACACCGCCACCAGAACCATCGTCAGCCCCAGCACGATCCACATCAGCGACAGCACGATTCGGCTCCGCGCCCCCGGCTGCGACATGAGCTGAGTTTAGGGGAGGTCGGCCGCGATGTCGGCCACCGTCGCGTCGAAGCAGCGAACCAGGTCGTCGACGTCGAGGAAGGCGCTGAATCCATGACTCCCGGCCCCCAGCGCGACCCGCCGGCCGGCCAGACGCTGGTCGAGGATGATCGGCCAGAGCGGTTCGCTGCCGATCGGGGTGATCGTGCCCCGCTCGTAGCCGGTGGCGGCCAGGGCCTCGGCGGCGTCGGGAAACTTCAGCTTGTTGACCCCCACCAGCGCGCGCAGCTTCGGCCAGGAGATCTGGCGATCGCCGGGGACCAACGCGAACAGGTAGTCCCCCGCTCCGCGGCGTACGACGATCGTCTTGGCGATCTGGTCGGGGCGGACCCCCAGGATCGTCGCCGCCTCCTCCAGGCTCCGCGCCGCAGGACGCACCCGCAACTCCACGGCAAGGCGGCGTCCGGTGGCGGCCGCGAGCATGCGCCTGACCCCCGGTGGCAGGTCACCCAGGTGCAGGTCGCTCATCCGAGAAGTGTCCCCCGCACACCCCGATTCCTGCGGTGGGCCGGACCGGGTGGTGGATCTCGGCCAAAGTGTGCAAAGCTTGACGCGCTGTTGCAGGTCTTGTGCCGTGGTAAGTGCTACGTCTCGGGGAATGTGGTGGGCGTTGGGCTTTCTAGCGTCCGACAGCAGTCGAGAGTCGCGAGGTGCGACCTCGTACGCAAGGAGATGTTTCATGGCACAGGGAACCGTCAAGTGGTTCAACGGCGAAAAGGGCTTCGGCTTCATTGAGGTCGACGGTGGTGGTGCGGACGTGTTCGTGCACTTCAGCGCGATCGAGTCCACCGGCTACCGCTCGCTCGACGAGGGCCAGCGGGTCGAGTTCGACACCGCTCAGGGCCCGAAGGGACCGCAGGCCGCTAGGGTCCGCGCGATCTGACCTTCGTCATCCTGGAGAGGCGCCGGCCCTGGGCCGGCGCCTCTTTTGCGTCTTCGTCACCCGCCGCGCGCGCTCGGCGATCCGTCCGTCCTCAGTCCGAGGGCTAAGCCCTTCTCAGCCCGCCGGGTACTCCCCGCTCACGTGAGCGCCCCACTCCGTCTCGGGCCCGTCCTGGCCCTCACCGAGCGCTTCGGTCAGGGAGAGATGGGCCATGAAGTGCTCCGGGGCGGCCCCGTGCCAGTGCCACTCGCCGGGCGGGGTGTAGATGGTGTCGCCCGGCCGGATCTCGACGATTTCGCCCCCGCGCGCTTGGACCAGCCCGCGCCCGTCGGTGACATGAAGCGTCTGCCCACTGGCGTGCCGGTGCCACGCCGTGTGCGCACCGGGAGTGAAACGGACCAGGTTCACCCGGAGTCGAGACGGAGGCTGGCCCTCGGCGATGGGGTCGCGCCACACCTCTCCGGTGAACATCTCCGCCGATCCGCGCGCGCTGGGTTGTTTCGGCTGGATCTCCACCGGTTCCTATCTCCTCTGCTGGTCGATGTGCTGGGGTCCTGATCGCTGCTCCCCGAAGGCACCTGCGGGCTCGGCCGCGTCCGCCAGGTCCACGGTCGCCGCCCAACTGGCCAGCAGACTGAGACCGTCGGCTGAGGCGGAACCGGGTGTGGCGGTGTACACCACGATGGACAGCCCCGGATCGGCCGGCAGTTCCATCGCCTCGAACCTCAGCTGCAGATCACCCACCACCGGGTGGTGGATGTCCTTGATGCCGGTGCGGTGGAAGCGCACGTCGTGGGTGGCCCAGCGGCGGGCGAATGCGTCGCTGCGGGTCGACAGTTCCCCGACGAGATCGCTCAGGGCGCGATCGTAAGGATTCTTTCCGGCCTCGCTCCGCAGCACGGCGACGGTGTCGTCGGCCGCGCGGTCCCAGTTCGGGAAGAAGGTCCGCGCCGCAGGATTGAGGAAGACGAACCGCGCGCTGTTCACCGGTCGGACCGGGTCGCGGTACAGCTCGGAATAGAGGGCGCGGCCGAGCTGGTTCGCGGCCAGGATGTCGCGGCGCGCGTTCCTGACGTACGCCGGTGCACCCGTCATCGCGTCGACCGTCTGCTGCACCCCGGGTCTGACTCGCTGCGCGCCAGGCCGGGTGGACCGCGCCGAACCGGCGGCAGCGCGGGCCAGCGCGAACAGGTGGACCCGCTCGGCCTCGTCGAGTTGCAGGGCTCCGGCGAGGGCCTCCAGCACGCTGTCGGAGACACCGCGCAGATTGCCACGCTCGAGCCGGATGTAGTAGTCGATGCTCACCCCGGAGAGCAGCGCCACCTCCTCCCGGCGAAGACCCGGCACGCGGCGGGGCCCGCCGTACGCCGGCAGTCCCGCTGCGTCGGGGGTGATCTTGGCCCGCCGGGTGGTCAGGAACTCGCGGATCTCCTCGGAGTTGCGCACCACCCCACGCTACGACGGGCGTGCGCGTCGCGGGAGGCCCTGCCGGTACCTGTCGGCCCGGCACGTCGCCCACCTCCCCCCTACGGCGATCCTCCGCAGGATCAGCAGGTCGTGTCCGCGCTGACGGTTCGCCACCTGCACGTGTCGATCCTGGCGCCGCCCGCGTCGCGCAGGGTGGCGGAATCGCCGCCGCTGTTGTTCCAGACGTACCAGGAGCGGTTCATGTACCGCGTCCGGCTGGTGTTGCTGCCGCGACCGGTGCGTACGGTCACGGTGCTGCCGGCCTTGAGGGTGAACGAGCTGAACCGGTACACGTGATTGGACTCGTCGCGCACGGTGTAGCCCTTCAGGGAGCGCGAGGTGCGCCCGGTGTTCTTGATCCGCACGTACTCGGCGTTCAGGCTGGCGTTGCTGCCGCGGTCGGGCCCGGGTGAGTTCACGTAGACCCGGGTGATCCGGAGCGGGCTGGACGCTTCAGCGGGCGTGGCGGCCAGGCCGACGACGCCGACCGAGGCGAGCGCCACCGTAGCGAGCAGACGGAGGTTCGGACGGATGGTCAAAGGATGCTCCCGAAATATCGAAGGGACCGCAGACGCTAGTGCGAGAAACTGCATCGTCCGGATGAATTCGATAGACCGTTGTCCAGCCGTTACGCCTGCCGCCCGCACGCCACTCCCCCCCAACCACTCCCCCCCAACCACTGCCCCCCAACCACTGCCCCACGCCCCCCAACCCACTGCCCCGCACCCCAGTCCGCGGGAAACGCCGAGAGACGACCCGGATCCGCGACGGATCGGGGTCGTTTCTCGGCGTTTCCCGCGGAGGGGGTGCGCGGGTCGACGCAGGTCTGGTCCAGGTCTGCTCGAGGTCAGCGCTCGGCGGACCGGCTCGACGAGCCGCGCACGGACCTTGTGCAGCTGGGGCATCAGCCCGTAGATGACGATGGGGACCGCGACGGTGGCCAGGACGAAGGTCCGCAGGACCGGCGAGAGGGTTCCGAGCCAGTCTCCGAGCGCGAGGTTGATCACGGTCAACGTCGGGAAGACGCACAGCCAGATCATCAGGGCCAGCTGATGCGTGGTCGGCGGGCCGACGCGGGGCGGCGCCGGCGACGGCATCGTAGGTGTGGCGGTGGGGTGGTTGGACATGGTTGCTCCTTGAGGGTGTTCGGTGGTGTCGAGATCCGCCGCGTGAGCGTCAGCAACCCGCTGACGTTGCGCGACGGTCGGGGCCGCGAGCCCTGGTGGGCGTCACGGACAGCCTCGGCGACGTCCTCGTCGACGAGGTCGGCATTGATGGCGACGGCCGCAGCGGATCCTTCGCCGGCGGCGGTGATGAGCTGGGCGCGGGGGTTGGTGACGTTGCCGGCCACCCACACGCCGGGCACGCCGGTGACACCGTTGGCGCCGGTCACCACCCAGCCGCGTCCGTCGGTTTCGCACTCGAGCCCGGCCAGCAGGTCGCTGTTCGGGATGAACCGCGGCGGCACGAACACCGCGGTGCACGCAATGACCCGGCCGTCCTCCAAACGCGCACCTGTGAGGTGGTCATTTTCGACGAGCACCCGGTTCACGGCACCTTCGACGACACCGATGGCTCGGGCCGCCAGCTCGGTTCGCTGGGCCTGCGTCAGGGCGTCGGCGGGTACGACCAGGACGACGTCGTGGCTCCACTGGCGCACGATCTGGGCGTACCGGACCGTCTCGGGGCCGTTCCACAGCACCGCGAGTGGCTGGTCGCGTACCTCCCAACCGTGGCAGTACGGGCAATGCAGCACGTCGCGTCCCCAGCGGTCGACCAGACCCGCGACGTCGGGCAGCTCGTCGCGCAGACCGGTCGCCACGAGCAGCCGCCGCGCAGACACCCGCTCGCCGTCGCCGAAGTGGACCTGAAACGCGCTCGGACCGGATCGAACCACGGCACTGACTGCACCGGTGATGACGGTGCCGCCGTAGCCATGCACCTCCTGTCGGCCGGCGGTCAGCAGGTCGCCGGGAGGCATGCCGTCCCGGGACAAGAACCCGTGCAGATGCGCGGCCGGCGCGTTACGCGGGGCACCGGAGTCCACCACGAGGACCCGCCGGCGGGCCCGGGACAGCACCAGGGCCGCAGACAGGCCGGCGGCTCCCCCGCCGATGATCACTACGTCGTAGGCGTTCATGTCTGCAACTGTGCCGGGCGCCGTTCCAAGCGGCAACAAACGTTGCTGTTTCCGGGAAAGGCGGGTGGAATGGGACTGTGGACGACTCGACCGCCGCCATCTCGGCGGCACTGCACCAGGTGGGGCCGCGGCTGAAGCACCTGCGTGCGCAGCGCGGCGTGACCCTGACTGCCCTGTCGGAGGCGACGGGCATCTCCAAGAGCACGCTTTCGCGCCTGGAGACCGGCCAGCGCCGCGCGAGCCTCGAGCTCCTGCTGCCGCTGGCCCAGGCGTACCGGGTGCCCCTGGACGATCTCGTGGGCGCACCCGAGGTCGGCGATCCACGCATCCGGCTCAAAGCCACCAAGGTCAACGGCCGCACGGTCCTGCCGCTGACCCGATCCCCTGGAGGGATGCAGGCCTGGAAGATCATCGTCCCGGCGAGCAACAGCGAGCCTGCGCCCAAGTCGCACGAAGGGTACGAGTGGCTGTTCGTCCTCTCCGGCCGGATGCGTCTGGTCCTCGGCGAACACGACCTCGTCCTGGGCGCCGGCGAGGCAGCCGAGTTCGACACGCGGGTGCCGCACTGGTTCGGCAGCACCGGCGATCAGCCGGCGGAGATCCTCAGCATGTTCGGGCCGCAGGGCGAGCGCGCGCACGCCCGCGCACGATCCATCCCCAGGACAGCGCCTCAGCTGGAGCGGCCCGCCGCACCCTGACCCGCAGGGACGCCGGGACGCACGCTCGATCTCACCCAGCCGGTCACATCATGGGGTGATGCCCGCTCACCCATTCGATCCTTAGGTTCGAGTCATCCCGCGGCGCACGCCGCGGACCCTCAGACACTTGGGAGCTGGTCATGACCATCACTACCACCGCACTCACCCGGGCGGCCGGCATCGCCGCCGTCGCCGGCGGGCTGCTGTTCATCGCCGTCCAGGTCAAGCACCCCCACCTGGACGCGGCCTTCACCACCACCACCGAGTTCACAGTCCGCGAAAGCCTGAAGATCCTCATGACCGTCCTGTCGCTGATCGGGATCACCGGCATCTACCTGCGCCAGGTCAAGCAGACCGGAGTGCTCGGCCTGATCGGCTACGTGGTGCTCGGCGTCGGCTACCTCGCCATCATGAGCCTCCAAGTCGTCGGGCTATTCGTCTTCCCCACCCTTGCTGCCAGTCAGCCGGGCTACGTCAACGACGTCTACGCGGTGATCATCAGCGAGACCCCGGTCGGCGACGTCGGGGCGATCCAAATCCTCATCCGGGGCGGCTTCGCCTACATCGTCGGTGGCTTCGTCTTCGGCATCGCCCTCTTCCGGGCTGGGATCCTCGCCCGGTGGGCCGCCGTCCTCCTGTCCCTTGGCGCCGTTGCCACCGTCGCCACCGCCCAGCTGCCGGAGCTCACCCAACGGCTGTTCGCGATTCCCGTCGGCGTCGCCCTGATCGGCCTCGGCTACTCGCTCTGGCGCGAGCAGCGCACCACGACCGGTCGCCCACTCGCGAGCTCGGCCAGCCCTGAGCTCGAGCCGACCGGCGCCAGATGACCACTCCCGCCGCACCCCGAACCGCCCGGTCAACCCGGGCGGTCGGGTGGCTGCCGTTCGCGCTGATCGGCCTCGTGCTGGTCCCCGCCATCGCCGGCTCTCTGCGCCTGGTCGAACTGGCCGGCGGCCCGCAGCTCATCACGGCGAACCCGCGCATCACCGCCTCACCCCTACCCGTCGTGGTGCACATCGTCAGCGCCGTCGCGTACGCCGTCCTCGGCGCCTTCCAGTTCTCCGCCGCACTGCGCCGCCACCGGCCAGGCTGGCACCGGGCCGCCGGGCGGGTGCTGGTGGTCCTGGGCTTGGCGGTCGCGTTCTCGGCGCTGTGCCTCACCCTGTTCTACCCCCGCGAGCCCGGCACCGGCCTGCTCGCCTACGTGTTCCGGCTCGCGTTCGGGTCGGGCATGGCCACCAGCATCATCCTCGGCTTCGCCGCGATCCGCCGCGGGGACGTCGCCCGCCATCGCGCCTGGATGACGCGCGCGTACGCCCTGGCCCTCGGCGCCGGCACCCAGGTCTTCACCCGAGGCATCGGACAGGCCGCCTTCGGCACCAGCGAACTCACCATCGACCTGTGCCTGGGCGCAGGTTGGGCCATCAACCTGGCCGTCGCCGAGTACGCCATCCGCCGCCGACCCGTCCGCCGGCGAAGGTCCACCCGCCCGACCGTCACCGTAGCCGCGAAGATCGGAGCCTGATGAACCAATCCTCGAATGGACCAGTGCCAGCCGGCCACCAGTTCCGCATAGCCGGCCACCTGGACCGGTACTGGTCGCCGTGGCTCGGCGGCCTCATCCTCGACCACGAACCCGACGGGACCACGACCCTCACCGGAGTGATCGCCGACCAGGCGGAGCTCCATGGGCTGCTCAACAAGATCCGAGACCTCGGCGTCACCCTGATCTCGGTGACGTTGGTCGACCCCTTCCCGGCGCAGGTCTCCAGCCCACCCGACTCACTCACTGACTGACGCTGACTGACCGAGTGACCGACTGACGGAGTGACATGACATCGCCAACACCCGGCAGGACCAGCCCCGCTCACCTGCCGGTCCGAGCCACCGCAGCGGCCGTTTCCGATCGCTGGGGCGTCCCGGTCCAGCTGGGGGAACGCCGCGTACTCCACCGCGGTCGGTGGCACCGGCTACGGGCCATGGCCTGGCTCGTCGCCGTGTTCTTCCTGACCGCGGCGGCGTTCGGCGTCCCTCTGCAGGCCGCGGTCGATCGAGTTCCGCCGGGGAACGCATCCCTGGACCTCCTCGGCCGTCTCCTGGCGTGCGCAGCCGCCGTGGGCTGCTACGCCCTCGCCGTCCGGCTGGGCGAGGGACGTGGCGCGCGCGAGCTCGCGCTCCGACCGGCGCTGCCCGGGCTCGTCATCGGGGCGGTCCTGGGTCTGCTGGGAATGACGGTGCTGATGGGCGTCCTGATCCTCACCGGTCTCTACGAGATCACCCTGATCGGCGCCGCCCCCGCCTGGGCAGGCCTCGGCCTGGCCCTGCAGGCCGCAGTCACCGAGGAGCTCTGGATGCGGGCACTCCTGCTCCGACTGCTATGGCGGGCATTCGGGCCCGTGCCGGCCCTCGCCGTCGCCGCCCTGGTCTTCGGCGCCCTGCACCTCACCAACCCAGGAGCCACCGCACTCGCCGGCATCACCGTGGCCATGGCCGGGTTGATGTTCTGTGCCCTCTACGCGCTGACCGGCCGGCTCTGGGTTCCCATCGGCCTGCACCTGGCCTGGAACCTGGCCCAGGGCTACCTCTTCGGGGCAGCAGTCTCGGGCACCGACCTCGGCGATTCGATCGCCGTCAGCAGCGCCCGCCCAGGCGCTGAGGCGTGGCTGACCGGCGGAACCTTCGGCCCGGAAGCCTCAGTCTTCGCCCTCATCCTCGTCGGCTCGGTCACCGCAGGCGCGCTGTCACTGGCCCGAAAGGCCGGCCGCTTCACCGTTCGACCCGGCCTGTCCGCCCCGACGCACCCCACCGCCGGCCCGAGCTCCTGAGGGCGCCAGGGGCCGAAAACTCACCACGCCTGGAGTGCGCGGTTGCTGGCCGCGACGAGCCGGCGGAAGCTGGCATCGACCGACTGCGGAATCCCGAAGCCTCCGCCCAGCTCCAGGCTGACGAATCCGTGCAGCACACTGCGAAGGAATCGGGCGGCGTCAACGGCATCGACGCCGCGGATGCCGTAGCCGGCGAACACATCATCGAACACCGACAGGATCTCCGCGGCAGCGTCCTGCCAGGCATCGTCGTCGGTCGCGGGCGCTCGGACCAGGTAGGGATAGCGACCCGGATGAGCCACCGCGTACGCCCGATAGGCCGTGGCCAAGGCGCTGACCGCGTCCGCGCCCGCCCTGCCCGTGCTCGCTCGACGCATCGTCTCACCGACCTCGCGCAGCACCCGGATCGTCAGGAGCCGGTTGAGGCCGTCAAGCCCGTCGACATGCTTGTAGAGGCTCGGCTGCGCCACGCCGAACCGCTTCGCCAATGCCGACAGCGTCAGGCGCTCAGCGCCTGCCTCATCGACCAGCCGAGCCGCCGCGTCCACGATGACGTCGGGCGAGAGGCCCGCCCTAGGCACGACTGACCTGGTCGATCAAGCGCGCGACAGCCTGCGCGGTCACCTCGGGCGCCTGCGCCTGCGGATAGTGACCGACGCCGGGGACCAGCACGACGTCGGCTTTGAGCTGCCCGCCGATCCACGCCGCCTCGGCCGCCGGGTCCTTCCAGTCGACGTCGGCTTCTCCCATCACCACGACCGCGGGAGCCTTGACCTCGCTGAGCCGACGTTCTGCCGGAGCATGCGACGTGCGGGTGGTCTGCACCAGGGCCTTCCAGTGGCCGGGACGGCGGAGGTTCTCCCGCACCCGTGCCCGGTGCTCCTCGTAACCGGCCGGCTTGGCACCCGGTATCCACTGCGGATAGAAGGACAGGAACGCCGCCGGTCCCCACGGTTTGGTGAGCAGAATCCGGAAGAGGAGCTTGTTCAGCGCTCCACCTTCCGGATTACGGACGAAGGGGCCGAGCAGCGCGAGCCCGTCGATCTTCGCCGGAGCCTCAGCCGCCGCGATGACGCAGGCGCCCGCGCCCATGGAGTTGCCGACCAGGAGGACCGGCTCGCCAAGCAGGTCGATCAACGCGAGGATGTCGGTGGCCAGGGCGACGTCGTCGTACGACGTGAAACCGGTGTCGCTGTCCCCGTGACCTCGGAGGTCCATCGTCACCACCCGAAAGCCCTGCTCGAGGAGCAGGGGCGCCAGCAGGCGGTAACTCTGACGAAGTTCCCCCATGCCGGGCACGCAGATCACCAGTGGGCCGGTGGTGCCGATGAGGTCATAGGCGAGCCGACCCTCGGGACGATCAAGATAGCTTGGTGTCATAGCTCTAAAGCTAGCACGCTTAGCTTTACCGGACAAGACCGTCCGTTTCGCTCGCGTTCCGCACCGGCTGACCATCTGCCAGGCACGCTGGCCTGGAGTATTCATCGCAGGTCGATGATCATGGGATTTAGGGGTGTCGGAGCATGAAAAGGTGCTCCTGACCTGGGAAAATGCTGATTGTCTGGATCGGCAGGACCTCAAGTAAGGAGCACCCCGAGGGTGAAGCATACAAGAAGCCGCAGGGGGCGCCGGAAGGCTACGGCGGGGTGGTCGCAGGGCCTGTCGGTGCGGGTCGGCGGCCCGGGCACGATCGCCCATGCGGGGATCGTGCTGCCCCGGCTGCTGGCGGACCGGGTCGGGCTGACCGCGGGTCTGGCGGCGGCGGTGGCCCGGGCCGGGTTCGTCCCGATCCGGGACCGGGGTCGGGCGCTGGCCGACGCGACGGCGGCGTTGGCGGCGGGCGCGTCCTGTCTGTCTGACATCGAGGCGATGACAGCCCAGGTCGAGTTGTTCGGCGCCACCGGTGGTGCGTCGGACTCCACCCTGCTGCGGGTGCTGAACGAGTTCGCCGCCCGGCTCAACGGTGACGGGCTCCCCGGTCGGCGGCTGGCTCGGGCCACCGCCGCCGCCCGGGCCAAGGCGTGGGGGTGGATCGTGGCCCGGCACGCACAGCTGCCCGCGGTGAAGGTCGCCGGGGTTGACCTGACCCGGCCCAGTGTCAACGGCGGCCCGGACCGGCCGGTGCTGGTGGTCCGGCTCGACGCGACCCTGATCGAGGCCGACAGCGACAAGCACGGCGCGGCCGGCACCTATAAGGGCGGCTACGGATTCCACCCGTTGACCGCGTTCTGTACCAATGTCGGGGACAGCCTGGCGGTGATGCTGCGGCCCGGCAACGCCGGATCGTTTACCGCCGCCGACCATCTGCTGGTCCTGGACGCCGCCCTCGGCCAGGTCCCCGCGCCGTGGCGGACCGACATGCTGGTCAGCATCGACGGTGCCGGCGCCTCGCACGCCGTCATCAACTATCTGACCAGCCTCAACACCGCCCCGGCGCACGGCCGGCGCGGGCGGCGGGTCGAGTACACGATCGGCTGGCCCGTCGACGACCGCACCCAGACCGGCATCGACCAACTCCGCGAGCACGACTGGACAGCGGCGCTGGCCGCGGACGGCCGAGTCGACCCCAAAGCCGGGGTCGCGGACCTGACCGGGATCCTGCGGCACGGCCCCGGCGGGGACCTGATGGCCGGCTGGCCGGCCGACCAAAGGATCATCGTCCGCCGCGTCCCCCGCCCGGCCGGGGAGCAGCCGAAACTCGGGGAACATCCCGACTGGCGCTACGGCGCGTTCACCACCAACACCGCCACCGGCCAGATCCAGTGGCTCGACGCCCGGCACCGCACCCAGGCCCACATCGAAGACAAGATGAAAGAGCTCAAGACCTGCGGGGCGCAGAACCTGCCCTCGGTCGACTGGGACCGCAACAGCGCCTGGCTGCAACTCGCCGCCCTGGCCTGCACCCTGAACGCCTGGCTCCGCCACCTCGCCCTCGACGAGAACCTGGCCAAAGCCGAACCGAAGACCCTGCGCTACCGACTCCTCGGCGCCCCCGCCCGCCACATCGTCCACGCCCGCCGCCGCACCCTGCTCATCCCACCCGGCTGGCAGTGGGCGCCCGACCTCGCCACCGGCTGGGAACGCCTCCAAGCCCTCCACCCCGTCTAACCCATCCACACCGCCGCCCCCACCAGACAGACCCAGGCCGGACCGTGGAACCGGCGCCCACCCGAGCACCCTCGGACCACTCCACCACGCCCACACCCACCCCGCGGCCCCACCACGCACTCAAACCAAGATGATCATGAAGCCGACACCGCCATGAATGATCAAGGCTGGCGCCCCCAGCAGGATTCGAACCTGCGACACAGGGTTTAGGAAACCCTTGCTCTATCCCCTGAGCTATGGGGGCTGACTTGGACTAACGCTGAGTCAGCCCACCTATCGGTGCCATATCGGTGCCATACGACGATGGCGAAGAGCGACCAGCAACGACAGGTGAGGACCAGAGTAGTGGCAGGCGGCGTCAGGATCACGCCATCGCCCATCGACGAATGGGTCGTCGATGTGCTGGCGAGCGGGCTCTCGGCGTCCAAAGTGTCTGCGCCGCTCGGCGTGCTCAAGCGCGTGCTCGATCGCGCGGTAGGCGAGCGCGTGATCCCGGCGAATCCGTGCACTCTGCGGTCGGTGACCTTGCCGCGGCGCGCTCCGCTCGAGTGACCTGTCGAGGTGAATGGCCGGCCGATCGCCCGCGCCACCACGACCTCCCAAACCCGAACGATCATCCTGCCCGGCCTGTGGTCGCGGCCTCGTCTGCACGACCTGCTCGACCGCGCGCATGAACCTCGGGGCCGGCCTCGGGAAATCCTGATCCGATCTTCATCCAAGATGTGCCGAACGTGAAAGTCTCTCGGACAGCCTTGGGTCGTCGCACACACCGTGTGCCCAGTTCACGATCTGCATGCAGGCCTTTACGAAGGCTTCGCGAAAGCTAGGGGATGTCATGGATAGCATCAAGCGCACTGCCCGTGCAGGGCGGCAACCGGATATCCTTTCGGCAGCCGATCCATCGCCACTCCGGCGCCGGACGTTCCTCGCCAGCGTCATCGGTCTGGCAACTTTCGCCTTGATGCCTTTCTCTGCCGCAGCGGCGGCAACTCTCAAGTACGGCCGCGGCTACAAGGGTGGATACCGATGATGACGCTACCCACAAACCTTGCGGCAAACTATCCGAACGACAGTTCTGACCCTTCGATCAGGCTGCACCAAGAGCATCATGACGCTATTCATGCGGCAGTGAACGCTTTTGTTGTCCCCGTGATCAAGACCAGCGCCGAATGGGCCGCGTCTGATGTTGTGTTGCAATCGGGTCAAATCGGAATGGCTCCCGATACGGGCGAGATCCGCCCTGGCAATGGAGCGGCCAAGTGGGCGAGTCTGCCCTCGCCAGGGGACAATAAGGTGGTCGAGGGGACACTGGTCCTCAATCTCAGAAACCAGCCGGGAGTTGTCGGGGACGGTCGCAGCGATGACTCGCTAGCCATCAATAAGGCAGCCGCCGCCGCGGCCAACCTAGGACTGCGGCTTTTCGCCACCGGGACGTTTCGGATCCTTTCGACCGTGACTTTGACGGGCGACGTGGATCTTTCCGGCGCAGTCTTTGAGTATGATGGATCGGGCATTGCCGTACAGCTCGGCGGGTCACCGGGGATCTCCCGGAAATCGATGGTCCTGCCCAAGGTGCGATGCGT
Source organism: uncultured Actinomycetota bacterium (assembly GCA_963726625.1). Taxonomy (GTDB): domain Bacteria; phylum Actinomycetota; class Actinomycetes; order Propionibacteriales; family Propionibacteriaceae; genus Microlunatus. The sequence continues at coordinate 50,714 of CAVSDA010000012.1, read as the reverse complement.
GTCCAAGCGATCGCGGGGGTGGATCGCAGGGACCGTGGGCGTCAAAGCAATCAATCTCGGAACGTGCTTTGTCACGATAACGGGAATCGAGAACTTTGAGACCGGATTCTACGTCTATGGTCAAGGTGGAGGAACGGCGTACTGCACATTCCAGATCGGGCATCTGTGGAACAACAAGCGCAACATGGTCTTGGGGGCCGATGCGGGCGGATGGTCGAATCAGAATACGTTCATCGGTGGGCGATATTCCCATAATTCGATTGAGGGAGAGAATGTCCCCGGCACGCGCCATATCCTTCTCGAGACCACTCCTCATGCAGTGAACAACAACACCTGGCTGAATCCATCGGTTGAGGGAAATACGGTCGAGGAGCAAATCGACGCGGACGGTGGCTGCTTCAACCACTGGATCAATCCGCGCCTGGAGCGTTCACTCGGCGGGCGGGTGAGGTGGGGTGCGACCGCAAATCGAAACGTCATCCAGGGGGGCTACCAGGCGGGTTCTGCCACGATCACGCGCGTTCCTGGTGAAAGTCGGAATGTTACCCAATCGTCGGACCTTTTCGAGATGTACGGCGGCTCCAAGGTCGCGGTGACTCGACTGCAGAATGTCCACTCCGACAGCTCCGGGGTGCTATCGGTCTACGGCGCGTCGTCTTTGGCCGACTCCGACTACCGGTGGCGGTGGTCCGCCAATGCACTCGAGGCGAAGCGAGCCACGGAGGCATATCCTCGGTTGATCCTCGACGGCAGCAATGGGCGCCACTATTTCGGCACCGGGTCGGTCCAGCCGTCCGCGTACCTTGCCGCCGCGGGAACGACAGCCGTGTCTCTCAATGGCGGCGCGCTGTTCTTCGGCAGCGACAACACCTGCGACATCGGGGCATCGGCGAATTTTCGGCCCCGCGATGTCCATGTGGCCCGAGATGTCAAGGTAGGCGGTGCGCTCGCGGTCACCGGCAGGGTCGGCTTCTTTGGTAGCAAGCCGGTGGCACGACCTGTGGTGCAGGGGTCGCGTGGCGGCAACGCTGCGCTCGCCTCGCTGATCAGTGCGCTCACCAAGCTGGGCCTGGTCACGGACAAGACCACGCCGTGACACAGCCGGCTAGGCTCACCGACCAGGGCGGCGGGCCCGCAAACGGTGTCTGAGGCGGTGCATCCGGGACCACCGGCCGCGCCAGACGGGCGGCCGTAGGCGGCGTCTGCGAGCATGTCGGTCGTGCCTGGCTACCGCGCGAAGATCCCGGTCGTCCTCGATGTGGACACCGGCACCGACGACGCGCTGGCCATCTTGTACGCGGTCGCTCACCCCTACCTCGACGTGCTCGGGATCAGCTGCGTCGCGGGCAATTCGGGTCTCGACCAGGTCGTCACGAACACGCTCAAGGTGCTCGACGCGGCCGGAGCGGGTGACCTCCCTGTCGTTGCCGGCGCTCGGCAACCGCTGATCGAGCGCGCACGCCCGGAAGGGGCGTTCCACGGCGTGGACGGGCTGGGCGGCATCGTGCTGCCTCCCTCGCAGCGCCGACCCGAAGGGGGCCCAGCGGTGGAGCTGATCTACCAACTCATCAGCGGGTCCGCCGAGCCGGTCACCCTGGTCGCCCTTGCCCCGCAGACCAACATCGCACTGTTGCTCACTCAGCACCCCGACGTGGTGGACCACCTCGACCGGATCGTCTTCATGGGCGGTTCGGCGAGCGGTGGCAACGTGACGGCGGTGGCGGAGTTCAACGTCTGGCAGGACCCAGAGGCGGCCACCTGCGTGGTGGAGTCACCCGTCCGGACCAGCATGTACGGGCTGGACGTGTTCAACCGGCTGGTCGTCGACCGCGCCACCGCGGAGCGGTTCGCCGCCAGCTCCAACCCGGCCCAGCGGCTCGCCGGGGAGTTGCTGAGGCGGCGCGGGGTTCGCTCCGACGGATGGCACGACGACTACGTCGGGCTGATCGGGGACGCGGGGGCGCTGGTCTTCCTGACCGATCCGAGCCTGTTCATCACCGACCACCGGCCGGTCCGGGTCAACCTCACCGGCCTCGGCCGGGGCCAGACGATCGTCGATCGTCGCCCGGTCGCCCAGGACGCCGGCGCCTGGGCGAACGACCAGTGGCCGCATCTCGACGTCGCCCTCGACCTCGACGCGCCGGCCGCGGCGCGGGCCTTCGTCGAGGTGATCGACGGCTACGGGGATTAAGAGGCACGTTGGCCGACGTGCGAACACGCCGGCCTGTCTCGGCCGACTATGCGTGCCCGTGCTCGGACTTCAGCTTCTCCACCTGGGCGTGCACCTCGGCCATGTCAAGACCCTTGACGGCGTCCACGACCTGCTTCAACGCCGGCCCAGGAAGGGCGCCGGCCTGATTGAAGACCATCACGCCCTCGCGGAAGGCCATCAGGGTCGGGATGCCCTCGATGCCCAGCGCGCCGGACAACTCCTGGTTGGCGTCGGTGTCGAGCTTGGCGAACACGATGCCGTCGTACTCCTCCGACGCCTTCTCATAGATCGGACCGAACCGCTTGCAGGGTCCGCACCACTCGGCCCAGAAGTCGACCAGCACGATGTCGTTGTCGCTGATCGTCCCCTCGAAGGTGTCACCCGTGATGTCGATCGTTGCCATGCAGATGCTCCTCGTCGATGTCGGCCGCCGCCGGCTTCGCGGCAGTCCCTTGAACAACCGATCGCCGCCGCGGGCTATTCCACGGACCCATCCCCACGACCACTCATTTGATGGCCACGATGCGGCGGATGGGGATCGCCACCTCGACCACCTCACGCTTGCGCAACCTGTCCTCCAGGTACTCGATCGCGCGCTCGACCCGCGACCAGCGGGTGTTCGGCAGGTAGAGCGCCGACATCATCAGCTCGGCGTCCGCCCGGGTCCGGACGCTGAACCGGTAGCGCTCGCGCCCGTCCTCCACCGCCCGCAGTCCGTGCCGGGCGAGGGTCTTGGCGAAGCCGGTCAGCTCCACCGGCCCGGGGAACTGGGGCTTGGTCCTCAACTTGCCGTTGATCCGGGTCAGCACCCGGACGTCCCGGGGACGCAGCGGGCGCAGCGCCGGCGCGATCCCGGCGAGTACCCCGCCGGGGCGCAGCACCCGGGCCACCTCTTCCAGCACGTCGCTCAGCGGCTGCATCACGACCAGGCCCATCGACGACGTCACCACGTCGACGCTCCCGTCCCGGAACGGCAAACGCAGCCCGTCCGCCCTTACCCACGGTCCGGGCCCACGGTCGACGGCCAGGGCCAGTTCGTGCTCGGAGAGGTCCAGGCCGATCACCGTACGACCGGGCTGGGCGAGTTCTCGCGACATCGGACCCGAACCGCACGCCAGGTCGACCACCAGCGTCGCATCGGCGGAGACGGCCCGCGCCAGCCACCGGTACGGCGAGTGGTCACCGGCCCTGGCCCGGGACAGCACCGCCTCGGCCACTCCAGCGCGCTCGCGGTGGAAGTCGGCGAGGTACTTCCGCCAGTTCACGTCGTCGCTCACTGCACCTCCGCACCCGTCTCGGCCTCTGGAACGGACAGGTCCAGCAAGGCCTTACCCACATCTTCGCCGATGTCGCGCAGCAACCGACCGGGCCCGACCGGTCGGCCCGCCACGGCCGACACCAGCGAGGCCAGGCCCGGGAGCGGCTCGGACAGGGTCGGCACCGGGGTGACGTGGGAATTCTGCAGCAGCGGGTTGCTGCCATCGGCCCAGGGCGCCGTCAGTTTCTCCCAGGTCCGCATCCAGGCCAGGCTGATCTCCTGCACCGACGGCACCCCGAAGAAGTGCCCCACGGGCGCGTGGTGACGCAGGGCGACGATCGGAGAGTTGACGTAAATCGTGGCCAGTCTGACCCGGGCATCGAGGTCTCGGCGGCGGTCCATCGCGATGTCGGTGACAAAGGCACACGGCTGGGAGCACGCGTCGGCGACGTCAGGCCGCTGGCCGGCGGCCACGGTCTCGAAGTTCACCGCGCACACCGCGAGGGCATCGCCCAGACGGCTGTGGAACCGGTTGAGGTAGGTGGTGTAGCCCTCCTGGTCGCCACTGCAGGCGTTGAGCGCCCGCTTCGCCGTGCTCCGCAGCGCTGACGAGTGCGCACACGTCGGGTCCTCCGTCCCCCAGCGGCTGCCCCCGACGAACTCCCCGAGCAGCAACGGATCTCCCCCGTGCCCGAGCGTGCTCTCCCACGCGAGCTGACACAGGTACTCCCCGATGAGGTGGGCGGTCACCACCACCTGGAGCGACTCGCGCCGCACTGCCCGGACTTCCACCACCTCCAGCATCAGTTCGTACAGCGGCACCAGCGAGGCGAGGGCGCCGCGGACCGGATCCCGCGGCTCAGCGGGGAAGCAGGATTCCGCCAGCCGGGCTGCCCACGGTTCGGTGAAGTCCGCCGCGATCGAGGTGAAGTCCTCCGCATCCAGATCCAGCACCCGGCGCGCGGCGACGGCCAGGTTGCGGGCCCGGATCAACTCCGGCGCGCCGGCCGTCGCCCCCTGGGCGGCGGCATCCTCCAGCAGGGCGGCGACTGCGTCGTACCAATGGCCGTGCAGCAGCGACTCCAGGGTGGCCGATCCGAACGGGCCTGTGGTCGCCATGGACGGGGCGGGTCAGACGCGGGAGACGAAGAGGTGGGTGGACGCTTCGCGGTCGATCTCGCAGCTCGGCGACCCTTCGGCGGTGAGACGCACGCCGAGCCCCCCGACCTCCGCGCTCACCCGAGCGCCGGGACGGATCCCGGCCAGGCGCAGGGTGCCCATCATCTGCACGTCCTTCTGGATCTCCTCGCTCATCCGCTCGATCACCACGGTGATCGAGGTGTCGGCGGCCCGCAGCGCGTCCTGCAACTGCTCGTTGCCCTCGCGGAACAGCTCGGTGGTCCCGCTGACGCCCAACTCCTCCAAGCCCGGGATCGGGTTCCCGTACGGCGACAGCGTGGGCGCGTCCAGCAGGATCACCAGCCGGCGCTCGACGTCTTCGGAAATGACGTGTTCCCACCGGCACGCCTCGTCGTGCACCTTTTCCCAGTCGAGTCCGATCACGTCGATCAGCAGCCGCTCCGCGAGCCGGTGCTTGCGCATCACCCGGGTGGCGCGGGCACGCCCCTCGTCGGTCAGTTCCAGGTGGCGGTCTCCCTGGACGTGCACCAGGTTGTCCCGCTCCATCCGGGCCACGGTCTGCGACACCGTCGGGCCGCTCTGATGCAGGCGCTCGGCGATCCGCGCCCGGAGCGGCACGATGCCCTCCTCCTCCAGCTCGTAGATGGTGCGGAGGTACATCTCCGTGGTGTCGATCAGATCGCTCACGAACTCGTTTCCTTTCTTCGCTCGCGCATCGCGCCCCGGACCCGCCGCGATATCCGACGCTCGCGAAGACCGCCGAGGCAAGATTAGGGCGTGTCCAGGAGAACTTCACATACGGCATGCCCTCCAGCGATCGGTCGGCCCGCTCTGCGGCGGCGGTGGACCGGCCGATGACCACGCCCCAGACCGCCGTCTGGTGGGTGCGTCGAGACCTCCGGCTGGCCGACAACCCGGCCCTGCGCGCGGCGATCGACGACGGCGAGGCGGTGCTCCCGCTGTTCGTGCTCGATCCGGTCCTGCTGCGCACCGCCGGAACGGCCCGCCGGGCCTGGATGACCGCGGCCCTGACCGCGCTCGACGCCCAGGTGCGTGAGGCGGGCGGGCCGGGCCTCAGCGTGGTACGCGGCCGGCCGGTCGACGTGGTGCCGCAGGTGGCTCGAGAGGGCGGCGCCGACCGCGTACACGTCAGTGCCGACTTCGGCCCGTACGGCCGCCGGCGCGACGAGCGGGTCGAGCAGGCGCTGGCCGACTCCGGCGCTGAACTGGTGCGCACCGGATCCCCGTACGCGGTCGCGCCGGGCACGCTGTCCACCAAGTCAGGCGGACCGTTCCAGGTCTTCACCCCCTTCCACCGGGCCTGGCAGGCCCACGGAGTGCACGACCCGGCGCCGGGCGTACGCGCCGGCTCGCTCACCTGGATCGCCGCCGACCAGCGCTGCGACCTCGAGGAAGCCGACCCCCAACTGGTCGATCTGGCCGGCGAGGCAGCCGCCCGGCGCGCCTGGAAGCGCTGGCTCGGCAAGGAGACCGAGGGGGTGTCCGATTACGCCAGGCTGCACGACTTCCCCGCCCCGGACGGCACCTCCCACCTGTCGATCGCGCTGCGCTGGGGCCACCTGCATCCGCGGACCGTCCTCGCCGACCTGGCGCCGCTGCGGTCCGGTGGCGCTGCTGCGCTGGCCCGCCAGCTCGCCTGGCGCGACTTCTTCGCCGACGTGCTCTGGCACCGCCCCGATGCGGTCAGCACCCCGATCCGGCCGGAGTTCGCCGACCTGCCCACCGATGAGCCAACCCGGTCGGCGAGCGCCGCGGACCGCCTGGAGGCCTGGCGGCAGGGTCGTACCGGCTATCCGCTGGTCGACGCCGGTATGCGGCAACTGCTCGCCGAGGGGTGGATGCACAACCGGGTCCGGATGGTGACGGCCTCGTTCCTGATCAAGGATCTGCACATCGGCTGGTGGCACGGCGCCGCCTGGTTCATGGAGCGGCTGCGCGACGGCGACATCGCCCAGAACCAACTCAACTGGCAATGGGTCGCTGGTTGCGGCACCGATGCGGCGCCCTACTTCCGCATCTTCAACCCGACCAGCCAGGCGAAGAAGTTCGACGCGGACGGGGACTACATCCGGCGCTACGTGCCCGAGCTGGCCAAGGTGCCGATCGAGCACCTGCACGAACCGTGGACCGCACCGGACGGGGTGCCCGGCGGCTATCCCGAACCGATCGTGGTGCACGCCGACGAGCGCAAGGAGGCATTGGACCGCTCCCTACGCCACCATCAAGGGGTAGACGGCGCAACCGAAGGCACCACCCGCCCGGACCGAGATCGGGCGGGCACAGGACCGCGAACGCGATTCGGCCGTCCCGGGTTGTCGGTCCACTCACGGCGCGCCGTGTGCGCGACTCACGCCCGTCCGCGAGAAATCGCACTTGCCCCGGGCCGTAGCGAGGGCGTGCAATGGAGGGACGAGTTGGTCGCAGGCTCGGTGTTCGACCTCGCCCGATCGACCCCGCTTGACTTTGGAGCGCCATGAGAACCGTGATCGCCATCTTCTTCTTCCTGTGCGGCGTGGCGATCTTGGTCCTGCCGTGGCGGGCCGAAGGCAGCGGCCGCATCGGCTGGCCACTGAAGATCGGTATCGCGGTGGTGTGCGTACTCGCGGGGCTCGCGGCCCTGTTCGTGCCCTACTCCGACTGATCGCGCGGCGCGCCACCCCGCACCCTGCGAAGAGGTCGCGAAAGTCCGTTGACGGCGGCACGTTCCGCGTCTAATTTGGGGATACACGGAAAGGAGGTGGTCCGAAGAATGAATGACTTTTGGACAGGTGAGGTGACGGCCAGGTAGCCGCATCTCGACTGTGAACTGGTCGCGATGCGGCCGGCTAATCCACAGCCGACACCCGAACCCGCGAGCGCCGGACTTGTCCTCCGGCCGACGCCTTCTCCGAATCGACGCCAGGCCCATCCGGTCTGGACCGGAGTGGAGCGCCGAAGTGCTCGCGGGTTTGTCCATGCTCCGACCGCGTCTGGGGGTCCTTGTGAACGACCGTGCCGACCGGGCGGGCGCGCCTCCCGGCGGAACGCTGCGGGTGGTACAGGTCGCTCCTGAACGACTCGCCGGGTGGCTGGCGCGTTTCGCGGATCGGCACGGGCGATTCAGCGCGGAGCGGATCGTCGACGGCGTGGCCCTGCTGGCCGCCGACGGTGCGTCGGCCCGACTGGCGGTTCCCTTCCCTCGCCGTGCCGCCCGCGACCCCGACCCGACCTCTGACCCCGTGACCGCGGTGATCGAGCACGCCCTGCGGGAGCGCCGGGTCGGTGCGCTGCTGGTGCGGCGGGGCGGCTGGGCGGTCGGGATATTCCACGGCCGCCGACTGACCGAGTCCAAGGTCGGCCGCGGCTACGTCCAGGGCACGACCAAGGCGGGCGGGTGGTCCCAGCAGCGCTACGCCCGACGGCGCGACAACCAGGCCGCCCAGGCGTACGAGAGCGCCGCCGAATCGGCAGCACGACTGCTCCTGCCCCGCCTCGGTGAACTCGAGGCGCTGGTCACCGGCGGCGACCGCAGCGGTGTGGACGCGGTGCTGGCTCATCCGCTGCTCAGCCAGCCAGCACCGGGTTCCCCCACTCGCGCCAACCAGAAGACGGGCGACTCGAAAAGGGCCCGGTTGCTCGACCTGCGTTCCGGCCCGGTCCTGCCCACACCGGATCCCCGGCTGCGCGTGCTGGAGGCCTTCCCCGATCAGTTCCGCGCCGTGTCCATCACCCTCAACGAGCTCGCCTGACCGCCTCCCCCTCGCCTGCTTCCGCGCCCGCGACCACGGGAGACAGTGCCTTCACGGTGTCCAGCGTGTCGGCTTGGTCGGCCGACTTGTCCGTGCGGTAGCGCAGCACCCGCGCGAACCGCAGCGCCACTCCGCCGGGGTACCGGGTCGAGATCTGCAGCCCGTCGCAGGCGATCTCCACCACGGTGGTCGGCTCGACGAAGACGACGCCAGCCGTGCGGCGCATCTCGAGGTCGAGGAAGTGCCTGGTCTGCCAGTCCAACATCTCATCGGTGAGTCCTTTGAACGTCTTGCCCAGCATCACCAGGCCCCCCGTCCCGGGGTCGCGGGCGGCGAGATGAAGATTCGACAGCCAGCCTTGCCGCCGCCCGTGTCCCCACTCCACCGCGGTCACCACGAGATCGAAGGTGTGCCGCGGCTTGAGCTTGACCCAGCCCGAGTCCCGCCGGCCCGCTGCGTACGGGGCGTCGAGGTTCTTGACCACCACCCCCTCGTAGCCGCGGAGGACGGCGTCGGCGAAGGTCTCCGCCACCGCTTCCGCGGTCGACACCTCCCGCCGCGGCACCAGCAGCGATTCGGGGAGCAGGGCAGTCATCGCCGCCCAGCGGTCGCGCAGGCTCGCGTCGAGGAAATCCCGGCCATCCACGTGCAGCACGTCGAAGAAGAACACGCGCAACGGCAGGCTCCCCACTGGCTCGGCCGCTGGGGCGGCGGCACTCTCCGCGCCGCTCATCGTCCGTGAGGCGACGACCTGGAACACCTCAGGCTTGCCGTCTCGGCGAAAGGCCAGCACCTCCCCGTCCAGCACCAGGCGCTCGCCGGGCAGTGCGCGTGCCACGGCGACCACCTCGGGCAGCCGCGCGGTGATGTCGTCGAGGCTTCGGGTGAACACCCAGACCCGCTCGCCGTCGCGATGCACCTGCACCCGGATCCCGTCGAGCTTGTAGTCGACCAGAGCCGGAAGCCCCGACCTGGCAATCGCGCCCGCGGGATCCGGGGCGCTTGCGGCGAGCATTGGCTGGACCGGCTGTGCCCACCCGCAGGCCCACCGCCTCCAGCGCCGGCAGGCCGCCATCGAGAAGCACCGAGGCCGCCGCCGTGGTCGACGACAGGAGCATCGCCGCCCGGCGCACCGCCGCAACCGGCACCGCGTACGCGGCGGCGAGGCCCTCCTGGACCGCCGCCTCCATCGCACCCTGACGCAGCTCGCCGAAGACCAGACCCCGTAGCAACTCCTGCTCTGGCTCGGTGGCCCGGGCGAACAGCTCACCGGCCACCGCCAGTCGCGCCGCCGTCGATCCGGATCCGCTGAGCGCGGCGGCTCGCTCGAAGGCAGCGTCCACCTCGGCGACGGTCAGGGTGCTCCGGTCCGCCGGAGGCGGGACGGACTGCAGCGACTTCCACCCGAGGCCTGTCCGACGCTGCCGCAGGCCACCGGAGAGGTAGCTGACCACGATCTCCACGTCGTCGGCGGAGGCGTCACGGAGCACGGCCGCGATCAGATCGCGCTTGGTGTTGCGTGACCTGGTCGCCACCAAGGCCTCGCGGGTCTGCACCAAGCGGCTCAACAACATGTCTTCGATTTTGCCGCGGGCCACTGACATCGGCGCTGCCGGTATCGGACGGGCGTGGGCAATACTCATCAGGGAGGGGATCTCTGATCAGCAGGAGGTCCTCGACCAGGAGGACTGCGGTGCCACGCTCCCTGTCGGCCGCCCGCCGCGCCCTGGCCGGCTGGCATCCCGATCCGGATGGCCCACCGCCGGCCAAGCGGCAGGCCCTGTACGACGACGCCCTGGTTCCCGGCGGGTTGGACGGCACGGCACTGGACCGCTGTGGCATGGGTGGGCGCCGGGTGGCGGTGATCGGGGCCGGGTTCGCCGGTGCCATGGCGGCCTGGTACCTGGAAGCGGCGGGTGCTCAGGTCAGCGTGTTCGAGGCCAAGGACCGCGTCGGCGGCCGAGTGCTGACCAGCCGCACCATCGTCCCCGGCAAGACCGTCGAGGCCGGCGCCGAGTTGATCGGTCGCAACCATCCTCTGTGGTTCGAGTTGGCCGCCGCTTTCGGGCTGAGCCTGGTGCCACTCACGACCACCGACGAGTACGTGTCGGCCGGCCTCGACGTACGGCTCCGGCTGGGCGACCACGACCTGACCGACGCCGAGAAGGCCGGCCTCGAACGCGATCTCACCCCGGTTTTCGCCGGACTCGGGCGGGACGCCTTCGGCATCGACCCGGTGCGCCCGTGGAGTTCCGTCGGCCGGCGCGGCGTTCGACCGACTCTCGGTCTCCGATGGACTGACCCGGCATTTCGGCGCCACCTCGAGTCTGGCCCGGACCTTCCTGGAGTTCCTGATCGAGAACGACAACTGCGCCCCGGTGGAACGCCAGAGCTACCTCGGCCTGCTGGCCCTGATCAGCGCGGGACGTACCGGTGACGACCCCGACGGGATGAACGGCTACTGGGACGCCACCGAGACCCACCGCTGCGCCGGCGGCAACCAGCAACTGGCCACCAAACTCACCGAACACCTGGCCGACCTTCGGCTGTCCACGCCGGTCGAGGAGCTGAGCGTGACCAGCGCCGGGGTCGCGCGTGGACTTCGGTGGCACCCGTGGAGGCAGCGAGGCCTTCGACTTCGCCGTCCTCTCCGCGCCCCCGACGAGCTGGCCCGCGATCAGCGCCTCGACGCCGTTCGAGCCCCGCCGCTTCAGCATGGCCCAGGGGCCCGCGATCAAGTTCCTCACCGGCTTCGACCGCGAGTTCTGGAAGGACGACGCGCTCGCTCCTAGCGCCCTGTGGACCGCGCTCGGCTCGGTCTGGGAAGGCACCGACGCCCAATCGGGCAGCGGCGGCTTCGGCCTCTCGGTGTACGCCGGCGGCCCGTACGCCAGCCCGGCCCCGAACTGCGCCGCCCGCCTCGCGGTGCTCTACCGCGGACCGAAGCCGAAACAGTCCCAGTACCTCAACTGGCCGGCGGTCCCCTTCATCAAGACCGGGTACGCCGTACCGGCCCCCGGCCAGGTCACCACCGTCGGCAGGGCCCTCGCCTCACCCCTCGAAGGACGGCTGTTCTTCGCCGGCGAACAGGCCTCGATGGGCTTCTTCGGCTACATGGAGGGTGCGTTGCAGTCCGGCGCACGCGCAGCCCGCGACCTCGTCTCCGCCGTCTGCCCGGCCGCACGGGGGCTCCGGGTCGCCTGACCCGAACTCCCCGACCCTCCACTTCCCCAGGTCCACCACCCCCAGGCCCACCACCCCCCAGGTCCACCACCCCCCAGGTCCACCACCCCCCAGGTCCACCACCCCCCAGGAAACGCCGAGAAACGACCCGGATCCGGCGCGGAATCTGAGTCGTCTCTCGGCGTTTCCTGCTGGATTCACACTTCTCGGGGTTTCGCCCCGCGAGACACGGGTCAGGCGGGCATGGCGGCAGCAGCCGCGGCCAGGTCACCGGCTGATACACCTTCCCTCGCCCGATCCCCATCCCCGACCCCCATCACCCATCACCCATCACCCCCACACCCATCACCCATCACCAGGAAACGCCGAGAGACGACTCGGATTCGGCGCGAATCCGAGTCGTTTCTCGGCGTTTCTCGGGTGGGATGTCGGCTCCCGGTGGGAGCCAGCTGAGGGAGGTGCGGCGGTCAGGCCTTCTCGGCGTCACCCTCAGGCTTGGCGTCACCCTCAGGCTCGGCGTCAGCCTCAGGCTCGGCGTCACCCACGGGGTCGGCGGAGGCCTCCTCAGCGGAGCTGTCGTCGCTCGGCGCCTCCTGGTCGGAGACGGCCTGGTCGAGTTCTGTGGTCTCCTCGACCAGCTCCTCGGCAGGGCTGCCTCGGCAGGGCTGTGCCCCGACCGTGCTGTCCTCGACCGTGGCGTCCTCGACCGTGCTGGCTGCGGGGCTCGCCTCCGGCTCGGATTCGGCGGCCGGAGCAGCAGCGGTCGGGGCGGCCGGAGCCGACTTGACCGCGGAAGCCTTCTTGCCCGCGCCCTTCTTGGCCGGGGCACTGCTCTTGGCGTTGGCGGCCTTGCTCTCCGCGACCGTCTCGGTGACCAGTTCGATCAGCGCCATCGGGGCGTTGTCGCCCTTGCGCGGACCGACCTTGGTGATCCGGGTGTAGCCGCCCTCGCGATCGGCCATGACGGGTGCGATCTCGGTGAACAGCGCGTGCACCACACCCTTGTCGCGCACGGTGGTGAGCACCAGCCGGCGGGAGTGGATGTCGCCCCGCTTGGCCTTGGTGATCAACTTCTCCGCGAGCGGGCGCAACCGCCGGGCCTTGGCCTCGGTGGTCACGATCCGGCGGTGCTCGAACAGCTGGCTGGCCAGGTTGGCCAGGATGATCCGCTGGTGTGCGGCACTGCCGCCGACGCGGGCGCCCTTGGTGGGGGTAGGCATGTCAGTTCTCCGTCATTCTCTGGTTCACTCGGTACGGCGTTCGTGCGTTCACGGCCTAATACTGCTCGGTCTCGGAGAAGTCGACCTCGTCCTCTTCGAGCTCGTCGTACCGGCTGATCGCGCTCAGCGGGTCGAAGCCAGGTGCGCTGTCCTTCAGGGACAGACCCATCTCGTGCAGCTTCAGCTTCACCTCGTCGATGGACTTGGAACCGAAGTTGCGGATGTCCAGCAGGTCCTGCTCGCTGCGGCTCACCAGCTCCGAGACGGTGTGGATGCCCTCCCGCTTGAGGCAGTTGTACGAGCGCACCGTCAGGTTCAGGTCCTCCACCGGCAGGGCCAGGTCCGCGGCCAGCTGCTCGTCGATCGGCGACGGGCCGATCTCGATGCCCTCCGCCTCGGTGTTCAGCTCGCGGGCCAGTCCGAACAGTTCGACCAGCGTGCGGCCGGCCGAGGCAACGGCATCGCGGGGCCGGATGGCGGACTTGGTCTCCACGTCCAGGATCAGCTTGTCGAAGTCGGTGCGCTGCTCGACGCGGGTCGCCTCCACCTTGTAGGTGACCTTGAGCACCGGCGAGTAGATCGAGTCGACCGGGATGCGGCCGATCTCGGCGTCGGCGGCCTTGTTCTGCACCGCAGACACGTAACCCGCGGCCACGCTCCACGACCAGTTCCATCTCGAGGCGGCCCGAGTCGTTGAGAGTCGCGATGTGCAGGTCGGGGTTGTGCACCTCAACCCCCGTCGGCGGCGTGATGTCGGCGGCGGTCACCGGACCGGCACCGGCCTTGCGCAGGTACATCGTCACGGGCTCGTCCTCCTCGGAGGAGACGACGAGGCCCTTGAGGTTCAAGATGATCTCGGTGACATCCTCGACGACGCCCTCGATGGTGGAGAACTCGTGCAGGTTGCCATCGACCTTCAGGCTGGTGACGGCCGCGCCCGGGATGGACGACAGCAGCGTACGACGCAGCGAGTTGCCGAGGGTGTAGCCGAAGCCCGGCTCCAGCGGCTCGATGGTGAACCGCGACCGGATGTCGGTGACGATCTCCTCAGACAGGGACGGGCGCTGAGCGATCAGCATGGTGTTCTTCTTCCCCCACGCCTCCCACTATTTGAAGGCGCGGAACCGCACCCGTATCCGACGGGCGCGGGCCACACGTAGCCCGCCGGTCAGCTGCCCGAGCAAGGCCTGACCGGCGGCAGAGCGCTACTTGGAGTAGAGCTCGACGATCAACTGCTCCTGCACGTCGATGACGATCTGCGCCCGGGTCGGAAGCTGGTGAACCAGGATCCGGCCGCGCTCGGGCACGACCTGCAACCACGCCGGAACGTCGCGCTCGCCGTGGGTCTCCCGGTTGATGATGTGCGGCGTCTGCTCGCGCACCTTCGGCGCCAGGTCGACGATGTCGTGCGCACCGACCCGGAAGGAGGGGATGTCCACCCGGTGCCCGTTCACCAGGAAGTGGCCGTGCACCACGAACTGGCGCGCCTGGCGCCGGGTCCGAGCCAGACCGGCCCGGTACACGACGTTGTCCAGCCGAGACTCCAGGATCTGCAGCAGGTTGTCACCGGTCTTGCCCTGGAGCCGGTTGGCCTGCTCGTAGTAGATGCGGAACTGCTTCTCCAGCACGCCGTAGGAGAAGCGGGCCTTCTGCTTCTCCCGCAGTTGCAGGGAGTATTCCGACTCCTTGGTGCGCCCCTTGCCGTGCACACCGGGCGGGTACGGGCGGCGTTCGAACGCCTTGTCGTTGCCAACCAGGTCAACACCCAGCCGACGCGACTTCTTGGTCATGGGACCGGTATAGCGAGCCATGTTTGTGTGAAGTTCCTTGTCGTTGTCTGGGTGGGCTAGACGCGCCGGCGCTTGGGCGGGCGGCAGCCGTTGTGCGGGATGGGGGTCACGTCGGCAATGGCGCCGACCTCGAGGCCGACGGCGCCGAGTGAGCGGATAGCGGTCTCGCGACCCGATCCCGGGCCCTTGACGAAGACGTCGACGCGCTTCATGCCGTGCTCCATCGCTCGCCGTCCGGCCGCCTCGGCTGCCATCTGAGCCGCGTACGGGGTGGACTTACGCGAACCCTTGAAGCCGACAGTGCCGGCTGAGGCCCACGCGATCACGGCACCGGTCGGATCGGTGATCGAGATCACGGTGTTGTTGAAGGTGCTCTTGATGTGCGCGTGCCCGGAGACGACGTTCTTCTTCTCCTTCTTGCGCACCTTGGTCGTACGGGTGTTTCGGCCTGCAGTAGCCATAGGTCTGTGTGCTCTCCTGGAGTCCCCAAGTGAACGCGCGAGGCGTTACTTGGCCTTCTTCTTGCCGGCGACGGGTTTGCGGGCGCCCTTGCGCGAGCGGGCGTTGGTGCGGGTGCGCTGGCCTCGTACAGGCAAGCCACTGCGGTGACGACGTCCCTGGTAGGAACCGATCTCGACCTTGCGCCGGATGTCGGCGGCCACCTCGCGCCGAAGGTCACCCTCGGTCTGGTAGTTGGCCTCGATCCAGTCACGGAGGGCGAGCAGCTGCTCATCGGTCAGCTGGTGCACCCGGACGTCGCCACTGATCTGGGTGGCTTCCAGGGTCTGCAGGGCGCGGGTCCGACCCACGCCGTAGATGTAGGTGAGGGCGATCTCCAGGCGCTTGTCGCGCGGGAGGTCGACCCCGATCAGGCGAGCCATCAGGCGGAAATACCTTTCGGGTTCCGACGCCGGCCTGCGAGCAGGCCGAGACGCCGCGGAGGTGTCTGGCGTGACGCGTCCCCTACCGACTCGAAGGGCTTGCGCTCTTCGGGCCGGGTGATCCGAGCTGTCCGGATCACCAGGGCCTCGGCCTCCGACCGAGGGTGGACCCGGGACGGACCCGGGTGTGCGATCACACTTTTGGTGGTTACTGCGTGGTCTTGCTTGGTCGTGCGCGTCGTGCAGGTGGTGCTTCAGGTGGCGTACGAGTCCTCGCGCCGCCGCAGCAGGCCGAGCCTCAGCCCTGCCGCTGCTTGTGCCGCGGATTCTCGCAAATCACCATGACGCGACCGTGCCGGCGAATCACCTTGCACTTGTCGCAGATCCGCTTGACGCTCGGCTGAACCTTCATCGAGCTCGTATCCGATCTTGTTGGTGGTGTGCGTGCCGTTCCGTGGTCCCCCAGGTGGGCCGTACTGCGACCGGCCTGGTGGTGCCCGTCAACCTCGTGTCGTGCCTGTCGGAACCCTACTTGTGCCTGTAGACAATTCGCCCGCGCGTCAGGTCGTAGGCGGAAAGCTCGACGACGACCCGGTCGGCCGGAAGGATGCGGATGTAGTGCTGCCGCATCTTGCCACTGATCGTGGCGAGCACCTTATGACCGTTGGCCAGCTCCACGCGGAACATCGCGTTCGGCAGGGCTTCCACCACGGTGCCCTCGAGCTCGAGCGCCCCCTCTTTCTTCGCCATACACTCTCAATCTGCTACACGTACGAATATGTCAATAGGCCAAAGAAGGCCGACCGTGAAGTCTAGCCCACGGCGTACGGCACGCCCAAATTACGGCCTGGTTGGCAGATCAAGCCGCCCCTGGTGACCTCGCCTCAGGCCGGAGCGAGCCCGCGCTCGATCCGCTCCCGGTACAGATCCACGCTTTCGCGCAGGGCCTTGAGGATGTAGGGCGGGAAATCCATGCCTTGCCGGTGGGCCCACAGCAGCCGACTCTCGACCCGCCCGATCTCGCGCGCGTAACCCTGGAGGTCGGCGTCCAGGCCGAGGTCGGTGACCACGCCGCCCATGTCGGCCTTGTACTCCGGCATCGCGTTGGTGCCGACCAGGTTGTAGGACTTCTCCCGCAGCACCCGGGTCAAGAAGAGCTGCCACGGCCGCAACATCTTGTCCTGGATCATCGCCGTCGCCGACATCTGGTAGAAGGCGAAGTGCCCAGGCTCCTGCTGCTTGATCGGGGTGATGATCGTCTCCGAGATCGCGGTCTCGCCGAGCTCCCGCAGCCCGGTATTGATCTGGTTGTAGGCCAGGACGGCCTGCCGCTCGGTGCTCGCCCCGGTGAGGAAGTAGAGCAGCTTGGCGATGTCCTGGATCGGCCTCAGGCTGGCCAGCGTTCCGAGGATCTTGATCTTGAACGACACGTCCAGGTGCGGGGCGGCGGGAGTCCGGCCGAGGTCTTGCTGAAGCCGGTCCAGGATGAGCCCGTGCTGGATCTCCTGGGGCTGCCAGACGTCGGCGTAGAAAATCTTGTTGGTGTCGTCCACGTCCGGGAGCAGCACCAGCAGTTCGAGGACATTCCGGTCGACCTCGAGCTCGACCCGGGCGAGATAGTCGATGACGTGCCCGAATCGGGCGTCGACCAGCTCGGGGGCCTTGATGGTCCGGTCCACCGAATCGAGCCGGATCGGAGGGTAGAGCTCACCCAGTCGCTGAACGTGCTCAGCGATCTTGGTGTGGGTGATGAGTTGCCTGGGCACGGTAACCATTCTAGAGATCGGCAGTAGGTGCGGACGGCGCCGAGGCTGTGGGCCTCAGCACAGTTAGGGTAGCCTCAGAAACGCGCTGATCGCCACCCGGTCCAGCCATCATTCGTAGTCCTCAGCCGATATGTTTGGTGGCCGTCCAGGTCGTGCATCGGCCGAAGGCCTCGCTGTCGAAGCCACGGGTCACCCAGTAGATCTGCGACGCGCTCTTCCCGTGGATCTCGTCCGGCACCTGCTCCCGCCAGTTCGCCAGTTCCGCGCGGTCGTCGGCGGTCAGTTCCACGCTGCGTACGGACCTGCTGGTCATGCCCATCAGGCAGTCGGCCTGGAGCTCGATCCGGCGACTGATCTGGAGCTGCTCCTCCTCGCGTGCGTACGCCGCGTCCAGCACCCCGATCCGCTGCTGCACATGGTGCGCGAACTCGTGGAACATGATCCAGTAGCCGCCCAGCCGAATCGTGGCGCCGTACTCGGCGGTGGAGCCGACCGAGGAGTAGATGGACTCGTTCGCACCGCAGTAGAAGACCGGATAGCCCGCGAGCCCCTGGCCGCACGGGGTGGAGATGGTGCCCGAGTAGAGGTAGACCTCCGGCTTGGTCAGTGAAAACCCAGCGGCTTTCAGGCTGCTGCCGTACGCCGTGGTCATGCACCCCACCAGGTTCTTCAGGTAGCGCTCGTCCTGCTTCCGGGTCGTGGGCAGGGGCCGCGGCGGCTGGGAGCAGTCCGAGCGCGCCAGGGTGGCCGGGTAGAGCGGGTTGCGGACCAGGTAGTCCTCCGGCGTCTTCGGCCGGGCCGGCTTCTTCGGCGGTTCGCGGTGGAAGACGCGCTGGGTGTGCCCGTCGGTCGGGTCGCTGGTCGGGGCGCTCGCCGTCGGGACGCTCACCGTCGGAGTACTCGTCGTCGGGACGCTCACCGTCGAACTGCTCTGGCGTCGGGACGCCCACCGTCGGAGTGCTCGTCGTCGGGGGCGCGAGCGTCGAGGTCTGCGGCGGGGTGACCACCGGCGACTCCGCCGGGGGTCGAACCAGGAGGACGGCACCGAAGGCCACCGCGGCGAGGATCGAGGCGATGAGCACGATCAGCACCCCGAGCAGGGTGCGACTGGCCGGCGGAGGCGGTGGAGGCGGCGCTGGCCACCCGTACCGGCCGGCGCCTACCCGGCGGGCCGGACCAGCCGGAATGCGGCGGCGGAGCGGACACGCTGCGAGTTCAGATCAAGATGACGAGCAGGATGGCGATCAGCACGATCAGGCCGACCACTCCACCGACCGCCGCCACGACGAGCCGCCCCGGGGCGCGCGACTCGGCCAGTTCGCCCGGCCGGCCCTCCCCGCGGCTCACGATCGCGGGACTCGCGTACGTCGACAGTGGCGGGAGGCCCTGCGACGACGGGCACCAGCTCGCCCAGTCGCTGGGCCGCGTACAAGGTGTCGAGCCTGGCCCGATAGTCGTCGGTGTCCAGCGCACCGGACTCGTACGCGGCGTTCAGCCGCGTGGTCAGCTGATCCCGCTCGCCCTCGGTGACGGGAGCCTCGGGTGTGCTCCGGTACGGCGAGGAGATCGGCAGCTCGTCGGTCATGTCACCGCCTTCCTGGCCCGGACGATCTGGTACTGGTGATCCTCCGCGCCCGGGGAGGCGTCGAGCAGGGCGCGCAGCCAGTGCGCGCTTCGCGAGTGGTCCACCAGCAGGGACTTCACGAACAGGGTGGCCGGGACGGCCAGCAGCGCGCCGAGCCCACCGAGCACGAACGCCCACACGATCAGGGAGAGGAAGGCGACCGTCGGGGCGATGCCGACCGCGTCCCCGGTGAACCGCGGCTGGATCAGGGTCTGGATCACGACGTTGATGACGGTGTAGCAGATGACGACCGCCAGCGCGGACCCCACGCCGCCGTCCAGCAACGCGATCAGGGCCGGCGGGACCAAGCCCAGCAGGAACCCGATGTTGGGAATGTAGTTGGTGACGAAGGCCAGCACGCCCCAGGTGAGCGCCAGCGGCACGCCGATGATGAGCAGGGCCACGACGTCGACGACGGCGACGATGAAGCCGAAGACCGTGGTGACCACCCAGTACTTGCGGACGCTGCCGGCGAAGTCGAGCAGACCGGCCGCGACCGCCGGTCGCTGCTCTCGGATCAACATCAGGCGCTCTGCGATGCCGGTGGCGTCGAAGGTCAGGAACACGACCATGGCCAGCACCAGGGCAAGCAGTGACAGGCCGCTGGTGACCGTGCTCAGCAGGGTCTGCGCAACCCCGCTGAGGCTGCTCAGGTTGAACTGTGAGACCGCCTTCTGCAGGTCGGACGGATCGACGCCGAAGCGCGCCAGCTGGTCCAGTGCCGAGTTGCCCAGGGCGGTGAAGTCGTCGGCGTAGGTGGGGAGGGTCTCGATCAGCTTGGTCAGCGACCAGACCGCGGAGCCCAGCACCGCGACCAGCAGCGCGTAGACGCTGAGCAGCACGACGATGCTGGCCAGCGGCCGCGGAACGCCGCGCCTCATCAGAACCAGGCGCAGCGGATGCACCGTGATCACCAGGGTAAGGACCAGGAACGTCGGGGCGACGATGCTCGCCACCGAGCGGAGACCGGCAGCGGCCACGACGATGGCCGCGAGCACCACGATCCCGAACCCCGCCACCCGTGAGTTATCGCCGTCGGATACCGACCCCCCGTCGTTTCGGGTCCGGGACGGGTCCGCCACAGGCTGTGGGGACGCCGCGGACGCCGGGCGTGCCGGTTTACGGGATGGTTTCGCTGCGGGCATGGTGCCCCTTCTCGAGTCCGGCCGGGCTGCGCCCCTGGATCGGTCCCCATGCTCTCACCGGAGGAGGCAAGGTCCCGGACGAGGGCGCCGTCATCCCGCCCCACCGTCGAGGTCCGGGGGCAGTCCGAACGCGGCGAACAGGCTGGTGTCGAAGAAGCAGGCGACGTGGCCGACGCGCCCGGCGGAGAGGCTGAGCACCTGGAGCTGGAACGCGCGGTGCACCCCGTCCGGCCCCCTCATGTAGAGCCCGAAGGCCGGCTGGCCGTTCGCCCGCGTCGGGAGCATCACCTGGTCTCCGGGCTGCTCAGCCGGGCAGTGAGTGCGGATCAGGTCCCCGATGGCCGTCGCCCCGCGATACCAGCCGGCGTACGGCGGCATCTCCCAGACCGCGTCCTCGGCCAGCAACGACACGATGCGCGCCACGTCGTACTGCTCGAAGGCCGCGACGTAGTCGGCCAACATCTGCCGCGCGCGGCCGTCGCCCTCCTGATCGTGCCGGTCGGCGGCACCGTCGCGGCGGTCCTGATCGAGCCGGTGCACCTGGGCCCGGGCCCGCTGCAGGCTGCTGTTCACTGCGGCCACCGACAGACCCAGGAGGTCGGCCACCTCACTCGCCTGCCAGGCCAGCACGTCCCGCAGGATGAGCACGGCACGCTGCGCGGGGGTCAGGTGCTGGAGCGCGGCGACGAACGCGAGCCGTACGCTTTCCCGGTCCACCACGGTCGAGGCAGGATCCTCGGGCGGGCCTCCCCAGACGACCGCGTCGGGCAGCGGCTCCAACCAGGACACCTCCGCGCGGCGATCGAGCGAGCCCCCCGGGTCGGCGCTCGGTTGACCGAGCCCGGTGGGCATCGGTCGCCGCGCCCGCCCGTCCAGGGCGGTGAGGCAGACGTTGGTGGCGATCTTGTACATCCAGGTCCGGACCGAGGAGCGCTGCTCGAAGCCGTGGAAGGCGCGCCACGCCCTCAGGTAGGTCTCCTGGACCAGGTCCTCGGCGTCGTGCACCGACCCCGACATGCGGTAGCAGTGGGCGGTCAGCTCGCGCCGCAGCGGCTCGACCAGCCCGGTGAAGGTGTCCTCGTCGATGGCGACAGTCATGGCTGAAAAGCTACTCGCCGCCGCTGACGATTTCGCCTCTCGTTGCGACCCTGCCGACCTTCGGTCAGTCCTGGAGAGCTGGCGGGCACAGACCGGTATGGTGCGCGGCGAAGGCCAGGAGATCGGCCCACTCGGCAGCGACCAGCGCGGACGGCTTGCCCAGCCCGTGGCCTGCGGATTCCTCGATCCGGGTGAGGATGGGGGCGTCACCGGCCTGCGCATGCTGGAGGGCGGCGGTGAACTTGTGGCTGTGCAGCGGCACGACCCGGTCGTCGTGGTCGCCGGTCAGCACCAGGGTGGCTGGATAGCGGACTCCCGCACCGACGTTGTGCAGCGGCGACCAGGCCAGTGCGCGCTCGAAGTCGCCGGGATCGTCGGGATCGCCGTAGTCGGAGATCCAGGCGGCGCCGATGGTGAAGCGGTGGAAGCGCAGCAGGTCGAGCACGCCCACCGCAGGCAACGCGACCGCCGCCAGGTCCGGGCGCCGGGTCAGCACGGCGCCGACGAGCAGGCCACCGTTGCTGCGCCCGTGCAGGGCGAGTTGGTCGTGCGTGGTGATCCGGCCGGCGACCAGGTGCTCGGCCACCGCCACGAAGTCGTCGAACACGTTCTGCTTGGCCGCGAGCCGGCCGGCTTCGTACCAGTCGGTGCCGAACTCCCCGCCTCCGCGCAGGTTGGCGATCGCCAACACCCCGCCCGCCGCCAGCCAGCCGGGCCAGCCCGGCCGGTAGTCGGCGAAGATCGGGACCTTGAAGCCTCCGTAGCCCCACAGCAACGTCGGCCGCGGGAGGGACGCATCGGCGCCGGCTCCGCGGATCAGGAAGTACGGCACCGCCGTTCCGTCCGCGCTCGTCGCCGTGTGCCGCTCCACCGCCACCTCCGCGGGCACGAAGCCCTTCCCGGTCGTCGCGCACGAGCTGCGGCAGACCGGTCACCTCTGCGGTCGCAGCGCTCACCCGGTAGCTACGGGTCGCCATGGTGGTCGAGGACAGTCCCACGAAGAACTCGTCGTCGGACTGCTTCGCACTGAGCCCGACCACCGCGCCGCCGGTGACAGGAACCACACCCAACTCGACTCCGCTCCGGGCGAAAAGGACGACCCGGGGTTGGGCGTCGTGGAGGTAGACCGCGACGAACCCTGCGCCCGCGCCCTCGGCCTGGACCAGGGTGTCCGCGCGCTGCGGTACGACCTCGGTCCACGCCGGGGGCAGTCCGGACTCGCACCCGGCCAGGTCCACTTCCACCAGCCGGCCGCGCTCGGCGTCCAGGTCGGTCCGCACCAGCAGCCGGGTCCCGTCGCAGCGGACCACGGCGAACTCCGCCGTCGGCTCGTCGACCAGCTTGATCGGCTCTCCCAGACGGCTGAGCCCGTCGTGGGTGTCGATCGGATAGATCCAGAGCCGGTTCCGATTCTGCGTACCCTCCACGATCGTGACCCACAGGTAGCGGTCGTCAGCGCTCATCTCGGGCCACATCAGAAGCTGGTCGTTCTCCGGGAACCGCAGGATCACCTCATCGGTGTCCGCCGGCTCGCCGATCCGGTGCCGCCGCAGCGTGGGAGCCGACAGGGCCGCGGTCTGCGTCCCGTCGGCCCGCCCTTCGTGCTCGAACCGGACGTAGACGTAGGACCGCCCGTCCGGCAGCCACTCCGCCGCCGAGAACTTCGTCTCGATGTCGCTGTCGTGCACCGCCAGACCCGTCATCGGGTCCAGCAGCCGGAACCGCTGCCAGTCGCTGCCGCCGTCACTGACCCCGTACGCGACCAGCCGCCCGTCGCCGCTCACGGTCAGAGTGGTCAGCGAACTCGTCCCGTCGGCGGAGAACGTGTTCGGGTCCACCAGGATCCGTCCGCCGGCCAGCAGCTCGGCCAAGGAATCCGCGACGTACCAGACGTCCTGATTCTGCCGACCGTCGTTGCGGCTGAGGAAGTAGAGCCCGGCTCGGGTGAAGGGCACACCAGCGCGCGGTCGGTTGACGATCCGCTGCATCGTGTCGACGAACCAGGGCCGCTCCCGCAGGCCGGCCAGATAGGTTTCGGTCACCTCGTTCTGCCGCCGCACCCAGTCCGCCACCTCGGGGGCGTCGGGATCCTCCAGCCAGCGGTAGGGATCGGCGATCGCGTGGCCGTGCAACTCCTCCACCGTGTCTGCGCGGCGCGTCTGCGGATAGCTGCTCACCCGGCTGAGGCTAGCGCCGAGCCCTGACCGACACTCGCCGCCTGGCAGCCGAGCCTGCTGCCGAGGCGCGGACCTCGAAATTCATCACCTGTTGAATTACTGCCCGCCGACCACTATCGTCCTGTCATGGACCTGGTTGTCGACCTCGCCCACCTCGGCAGTGGCGGGGTCGAGGCCGTCGGGGGGAAAGCGGTCAACCTCACGACGATGCAGGACGCCGGCCTCCCCGTGCCCGAGGGCTTCTGCCTCACCACCGCGGCCTACCGGGCCTCCGTCGGCGACTGCTTGGACGACCTCCTCGTTCGGCTGGTGGATGCGGAGGACCCGGCGGCTCTCGCCGAGTGCGCCCGGCAGGCACGGGAGCGAGTCCTGGGGGTGGTACCGGCGGCCACGCTGGATCAGGCGGTGCTCGACGCGTACCAGCGACTGGGGTCCGGCACGCCGGTCGCGGTGCGCTCGTCGGCCACGGCGGAGGACCTGGCCTACGCGAGCTTCGCCGGCCAGCAGGACACCTACCTCAACGTGATCGGGGGAGACGCGCTGCTGGACGCTGTCCGGCGCTGCTGGGCGTCGCTGTGGACCGAGCGCGCAGTGAGCTACCGGACGGCTAACGGGATCGACCACCGACGGGTCGCTCTGGCGGTCGTGGTCCAGCGGATGGTCGACGCGACCGCGGCCGGGGTGATGTTCACCGCCAACCCTGTCACCGGCACCCGGACCGAGACCGTCATCGACGCGAGCCCCGGGCTGGGCGAGTCGGTGGTCTCCGGCGCGGTGAACCCTGATCACTTCGTCGTCGACCGGACGGCCCGGGCGATCGTGCGACGTCGCCTGGGCGACAAGCGCACCGCGGTGCTCAGTCGGGCAGGCGGGGGCGTGGAGTACCGCGAAACCGGCGACCACAGCGCGCTCCCCTGCCTCACCGACCGCGAGATCTTGACCCTGAACGATCTCGGCGAGCGGGTGCAGACCCTGTACGGGGCACCCCAGGACACCGAATGGGCGCTCGACGCCGACGGCAGGTTCTGGCTGACCCAGGCCCGGCCGATCACCACCCTCTACCCGCAGCCCCGGCCGATCGGGTTCCGGCACCCGGATCTACCTGTGCCTCACCCTGGCCCAAGGCCTCACCCGGCCGATCACGCCGATGGGGCTGGCGGCGTTCCGACTGATCGGATCCTCCCTCGGCGCCGCAGCCGGCCGCCCCCCGCAGGACCGTCGTCGCGGTCCAGCTGCGCTGCACCTGATCGGCCAGCGAGCCTTCGTGGACGTCACGCCCGTGCTGGCCAATCGCACCACCCGCCGCCTGGCGATCGGCATCGCCGGGGCGATGGAGGCGCGAACGGCCACCGTGCTGCGCTCCCTGTCCAGCGACGAACGCTTCCCGCTCGCCCGGCACAGCCTGCTGCCGGCGGTGCGGAGCGTGGCGCGGGTCGCGGTGTTGCGCGCGAAGGTGCCACCACGGCTGGTGATCGCCGCCGTCTCCCCCACGCTGGCGTACGCCGGCCTGGCCCGGCTGGAGCGGCGCGTACGTCGGCTCCTCACCCTCCCGGCCGACGCGACCGCGGAGCAGCGCCTCGACCACGTGGAGGACACCCTCGGCCGCGACTTCTTCCTGATCATGCCCAGGGCGTTCGGGTACGCCGCCTCGGGACTGCTGCTGCTCGCCGCGGCACGCCGGCTGCTCGGCCGCGTGGCACAACCCGGGGAGTTGCACACCGCGATGCGCGGGCTGCCGCACAACGTGACCACGGAGATGGATCTCCAGCTGTGGCAGCTCACCGACCGGATCAGGCAGGATGCCGCTTCCGCAGCCGTCTTCGAGCGGGAGGCCCCGGACACTGTGGTCGCCCGCTACCGCGAGCGGACCCTGCCTCCGGTGGCGCAGGCGAGCGCTCGCCGGCTTCCTGCGTCGCTACGGGCATCGCGCGGTGGCCGAGATCGACCTGGGGATGCCCCGGTGGGCGGAGGATCCGACGCACATCATCGGGGTGATCCGCAACTACCTCCGGGTGAGCGACCCCACCCTGTCCCCGCCGGCGCAGTTCGCGGCCGGCGACGCCGCGGGGCGCGCCATGGTCGGCCGGCTGGTCGCCCGGCTGGCCGCGGTCAGCCCCGGGCGGGCGCGACTCGTCGCCCTCGCCCTGGGTCGGGCGCGCCGGCTGATCGGGCTGCGCGAGAGCCCGAAGAACCTGCTGATCGTCGCCCTCGCCGAACTCCGGCGACAGATGCTGCTGGTCGGAGCCGCACTCACCGAGCAGGGCTGCCTGGACGAGGCCGGCGACGTGTTCTTCCTCGACCTCGCCGCAGGCGCGCCGAGGGCTGGCTGGGGCGGCGATGCAGCCTACGGTGGCGCACCGGCGGGAGGCGTACGCGACCGAGCTCCGGCGCCGCCACATCCCGCGGCTGCTGCTCTCCGACGGCACCGAGCCAGAAGCGGTCGCCGTACCCGGGTCGCGCCCCGACGGCGCACTGGTGGGCAGCCCGGCCTCACCTGGCACCGTCACCGCGCCCGTACGGGTGATCCTGGACCCGGTCGGCGCCCACCTGGAACCTGGCGAGATCCTCGTCGCCCCCTCCACCGACCCCGGCTGGACGCCACTTTTCCTGACCGCGGGCGGCCTGGTGATGGAGATGGGCGGCTCCAACTCCCACGGAGCCGTCGTCGCCCGCGAGTACGGAATCCCCGCCGTCGTCGGCGTCCCCGACGCCACCCACACCCTCCGTACGGGCCAGCTGGTCACCGTGGACGGTGCCGCCGGTCTGGTCAGCCCCTGCCGACTGACCCCTGCCCCGGCTGTCCTCCCGGCCCCTCCCCGGCCTCAGGACCCCTCCCCAGCCCCCAGGACCCCCTCGGCCGCCCTTAGGAACCCCTCCCCCGCCCTCAGGACCCCTCCCCCGCCTCAGGAACCTACGTATACGTAGGTTGCTGCGTGCATTGCCTGGTTTGCAAACTGCGCAATGCATCAACAACCTGTGCAATGTACGCGCCGCCGGGCCCGGAGCTAGCGACCGTGGCGGAGTTGGAGGGCAACCGAAGACCCGAGTTGGCTCAAATTGGTCCCGCGCGCTCTGACAGGCAGAAGCCCGTGTCCCTCGACAGCGAGCGCGAGTCAACTCGGGCCAACGTGAGCCCCCGCCAGGCTTGAGCGATTGGACCGAACGGGCCGGGTGGGCGAGCCTCACGGCGGGGAGCGCGTCGCTCTCGCTGCGCAAGTGTGGGGTTGGGGCAGGTTTTCGAGTCGTTCGGATGCCCCAACCCCACACTTGTTCCGGGGTCAGGCGTGTGAAACCTCACCGGTATCCCGGCCACAGGTCGGTGCTGAACTCGGGTGCAATGCACGCGCTGGCGGGCCCGAAGCAAGCGACCCATGTCGAAGGTGGAGGGCGGCCGACGACTGCGACGGATTCCCTTGCTCCACCTCCCGGCTCGGAGGTGGAGGGCGGCCGACGACTGCGACGGATTGCCTTGCTCCACCTCCCAGCCGCCGGCTCAGGAAGAAGTGCCCACCAGGCTCTCGCTGCCGTCGCGCTCGTCCAAGGCGGCAAAGAGACGCTCGGTGACCTCGTCGATCTCTCCGAGTCCGTCTACCTCGATCAGCAGGCCGCGGGAGCGGTAGACGTCGAGCAGCGGCGCGGTCTGCTCGGTGTAGACCCGCAGCCGTACGCGGATGGTCTCCTCGTTGTCGTCGGCGCGCCCGTCGATCTGCGCGCGCTTGAGGAGTCGTGCGACCACCTCTTCGGTGTCGGCCACCAGGGAGATGACACCGTCGAGCGGAGCTCCGAGGCCGGCGAGGTGCGCGTCCAGGGTTTCGACCTGCGGGAGCGTACGGGGGTAGCCGTCGAGCAGGAATCCACCTTCGCAGTCCGGCCGCGCCAGCCGGTCCGCCACGATCTCGTTGGTGATCTCGTCGCTGACGTACCCGCCGGACTCCATGATGGCCCTCACCTGGCGCGCCAGGGGCGTGTCGGAGGTCTTCATCGCCCGGAAGATGTCTCCGGTGGAGATCGCGGGAATCCCGTAGTGCTGGCCGATCCGGTTGGCCTGCGTGCCCTTGCCCGCCCCCGGCGGGCCCATGATGAGAAGTCGCATCAGCGGAGAAACCCTTCGTAATTGCGCTGCTGGAGCTGGCTTTCGATCTGCTTCACGGTGTCGAGGCCGACGCCGACGATGATGAGGATCGAGGTGCCACCGAAGGGGAAGTTCTGATTGGCGTTCAAGAAGATGAAGGCTACGGAGGGCAGGAGGGCGATCAGCCCCAGGTAGAGCGCTCCCGGCAGGGTGAGCCGGGACAGGACGAACCCGAGGTAGTCCTCGGTGGGCCTGCCGGCCCGGATGCCGGGAATGAAGCCGCCGTACTTCTTCATGTTGTCGGCGACCTCCTGCGGATTGAAGGTGATCGCGACGTAGAAGTAGGCGAAGAACACGATCAGCAGGAAGAACGTCGCCATGTACACCGGATGGTCGCCGGTGACGAAGTTCGTCTGGATCCAGGACGAGATACGGCCTTCGGGACGGAACTGGGAGTACAGGGCAGGCAGGTAGAGCAGGGACGAGGCGAAGATGACCGGGATGACGCCGGCCTGGTTCACCTTGATGGGGATGTAGGTGGTGGTGCCGCCGAACATGCGGCGTCCGACCATCCGCTTGGCGTACTGCACCGGGATCCGCCGCTGCGACTGCTCGATGAAGATGACCCCGGCCATCACCACCAGGCCGAGCGCGAGCACCAGCAGGAAGACGACCCATCCTTGCGAGCCCGGCCGCGCGACCTTCAAGCCCCACAGCGCACTCGGGAAGGTCGCGGCGATCTGGGTGAAGATCAGCACCGACATGCCGTTGCCGACGCCACGTTCGGTGATGAGCTCGCCGAGCCACATGATGACACTCGTGCCGGCGGTCATCGTCAGGATCATGGTGAGCACGGGGAAGATGCTGGTGTCGTGCACCAGGCCGGTGCAGCCGGTGAAGAGCCGGTCGTTCACGGCCACGGTGACGAAGGCCGTCGAGTTCAGCACCGCGAGGACCAGGGTGAGGTAGCGGGTGTACTGGGTGATCTTCGTCTGACCCGCCTGGCCCTCCTTCTTCAGGGCCTCGAGCCGCGGGATCACCACCGTCAGCAACTGCAGGATGATGCTCGCGGTGATGTACGGCATGATGCCGAGCGCGAAGATGGCCAACTGCAGCAGCGCGCCACCGGAGAACAGGTTGATCAGCGAGTAGAGACCCTGCTGATCCCCGGCGGAGGCCTGCTTCAGACAGAAGTCGACCTGCGCCACGTTGACGTTCGGGGTCGGGATGATCGATCCGAGCCGGAACACGGCGAGGATCGCCAGGGTGAAGAAGATCTTCTTCCTGAGGTCCGGAGAACGGAATGCGTTGGCGAACGCGGCGAGCACCGTGCCCTCCCTTTCTGTCGACAATCCTGTACGCCCGCTCGGTGCGACCGGGTAGGTCGCGCCGCTCGGCAGGTCGTGGCTCCACTGGGGTCACCTACGGCCGACCGCACAGGACCGCCCGACTTTATCAAGTCCCGGCCCGATTCCCTATCGCCGCTCATCGATCGGCGACGTTCGCTAGCGCCCGGCTAACGCCTCGACGGCACCTTGGGGTGCGAGGCCGTATCCATCGGGGAGCCGGCGCGACGACAAGGAGGTCCACGCCATGGGCGTGAGACTGGAATGCAAGGACGACGGCCCGCTGATCGAGTGGGGCGAGGACTCCACCGACACCGACGACGGGAACGGCGGTGGCACCCACTTCGAGGGGGGATTCTTCGACGTCAACACCGAGAAGGTCGGCGAGCTGCTGGAAGACATCGCCGACCTGTTCGACCGGCTCTTCGGCGGCGGCGAGACCCCACCCGAAGGGGGCGGCGAGACCCCACCCGAGGGAGGCGGCGAGACCCCACCCGAGGGAGGCGAGGAGACCCCGCCCGAGGGGGGCGAGGAGACCCCACCCGCCGACGGCGAGACCGGCGGCGACACCGGCGACGCCTCGACCGGGACCGGCCCGATCAGGTCGTACACGATCAGCGTGGCGAACTCACGGATCGGCTACATGAGGGTGCACCGGGGCTTCAGCGTGCTGGGCGGCCGTGCGGTGCTGGTTCCCGGCACCTACCGACGCGTCGACGACGGACTGACGGTCAACCTGCGCAAGCGGCCGAAGGGGAAGTAGCGCTGGGGCGGCCACTGCAGCCTCGGGCGTCGGTCCACCAGGCACCCACCCATCTCCTCTAGGGTGAGCGCATGAAGATTCTCGTCGGATACATCCCGACGCCCGAGGGCCTCGCCGCCCTGACCTGGGCCACTGAGCACGCGGCCGAACACGGCGCTGCGCTGACCGTGCTCAACACGGCGAAGGATGGTGACTACTCGAGTTCGCTGTTCGCCACCGCTCAGGACATCGACGCAGTCGAGGCTGACCTCGCGAAACGGGGCATCAGCTATGAGGTCCGGCGTCCGACCGACGGAGCCCCAGCCGCCGAGGCGATGCTGGACGCCGCCGCCGACATCAGCGCTGACCTCATCGTCATCGGGCTGCGTCGGCGCAGCCAGGTCGGCAAGCTGATCACGGGGAGTTCCGCGCAGGCCATCCTGTTCGGGGCCGACTCCCCGGTCGTGTGCGTCAAGGCCAAGGCGCGCAGCTGATCTGATGCCGCTGCACCGGGCTCGCGGCCGCCATTGAGCGATGGCGAGGCCGAGGCGGCGGGCCAGGCGCACACGCACCGGGCCCGCCACGTACCGCTTCAGCTCATCGATCGACGCGCACCAGCGCGAAATCCGCCGTTGCGGGCGACTCGATTCCGAAGCGGGCATTGGGGGCGTACGCGCTACCGCGGTACAACGCCACGGTGGTCGGCACGTCGAAGGCCGGGCTGCGCAGCGTCTTGACCAGGCTGCCCTTTGTCCCGCGACGATTGAGATCGAACACGGCGATCTGGTTCAGCCTGTTCTGCACCACGTACAGCGTGTGCCCCTTGACCAGCAGCCCGTCGCCGTTGGTGACCGCGTATCCGCCCAGGTCGACCCTGGTGGCGTAGCCGCTCTTGGGGTCAACGCGGTAGAGCGTGCTCGTCACGCTCTGGACCACGAGCAGCGCATGGCCGTCGGGCGTCTGCGCGATGCCGTTGGCGTTGAAGCCGGGCTGCTGAACCCACTCACCGCCCAGCGGCACGGTGCGGACGATGTCCTTGCCGTGCCGGCCGTGGCCGCGCGACACCGCGTACAACTCCGGCTGCTGGGAGTTGGTGAACCAGGCGGCGCGCTTGGTCAGCACGACGTCGTTGATGAAACTCGGCTTGTCGCTCAACTGGTAGCTGGCCAGCACCTTGCCGGACTTGGCACTGACCACGCGGGCCGAGCCCGACCCGCCGCCGCTGACCCAGAGCAGCCCGCGCTGATCGATCTTCAGGCCGACCGAGGAGGTGCCCGGGCCCTCGCTGATCACCTTGCCCTGGCCGGTGCGCAGATCGACCCGGTAGATGTCACCGTCGGCCAGCGAGCCGAGATAGGCGTACGGGGCCTTGCCGATGGTGATTCCCTCCGGCTGAAAGCCGACGGGTAGGTCGATCAGGTCGGGATAGGCGTTGTGGTGGCGTGAGTGGGCCTGCACCGGCGTCACCAGCGCCACGCTGAGCAGCACGCTCAGCAGGGCCGCCGCCACGATTCGGGTCCGTGCGGTCATCGTCATAGGTCTTGCCTCTCCGCCGGCCGCGCCGGCTGGTTGTCTCGCCGTTGAATCGGCTTGCCTCCCGCACCGGGTTGCGATGCCCCCCAGCACGCCGACCATATGCCAGCCGTCCAGCGTCAGCCGAGGCCGGTCGCCAGACTCCGGGTCCGAGCCGGCGCGGATCGGGGAGAAGCGGTGCGGATCCTGGAGGAGATGCGAAGAGGCCGCCCCGACCCGTCCCGGGATCTTCCGTGGACACAGGTCGAGCGGCCTCTTCTCAGGCTGCTCGTCAGCGAGCGACGCAGCAGATGTTCAGAGCTCGGTGAAGCTCCCACCTGCAGCGGCGATCTTTTCCTTCGCGGACGCAGAGAACGCATGCGCGCTCACCTGCACCGCGACGGAGACCTCACCCTGCCCGAGAACCTTCACCAACTGCCCCGACCGGACCGCACCCGCGGCGACCAGTTCGGCCACGCCGATGGCACCTCCGGAGGGGAACAGCTCCGATATCCGGCCCAGGTTGACGATCTGATACTCCACCCGGAACGGGTTCTTGAAGCCGCGCAGCTTCGGCATCCGCATGTGCAGCGGCATCTGCCCACCCTCGAAGTTCTGCGGCACGGTCTTACGCGCGCCGGAACCCTTGGTGCCACGGCCCGCGGTCTTGCCGCGCTTGCCGCCTTCGCCGCGACCGACTCGGGTCTTGGCCGTCTTCGCGCCCGGCGCCGGGCGCAGGTGATGAACCTTCAACGCCATGTCAGTCGACCTCCTCCACGACCACCAGATGGGCGACCGTCTTGATCATGCCGCGCACCTCGGGCCGGTCCTCACGGAGCGACTCGTCGCCGATCCGCTTGAGGCCCAGTGTGCGCAGGGTGTCCCGCTGATTCTGCTTTCCGCCGACGCCGCTCTTCACCTGGCGTACGAGAAGGGACGCCATTACGAGCTCACCGCCTGCCGGGCCCGCAGCAGTGCGGCCGGAGTGACGTCCTCGACGCTCTTGCCGCGGCGCTTGGCCACCGCTTCCGGCTGCTCCAGCCCTTTGAGGGCGGCCACCGTGGCGTGCACCACGTTGATCGCGTTCGTCGAGCCCAGGGACTTCGCCAGCACGTCGTGCACCCCGGCGCACTCCAGCACGGCGCGCGCCGATCCTCCGGCGATGACGCCGGTACCGGGAGAAGCCGGACGCAGCATGACCACGCCGGCCGCCTTCTCACCCTGGACGGGGTGCGGAATGGTGCCCTGGATCCGCGGGACGAGGAAGAAGTTCTTCTTCGCCTCCTCGACGCCCTTGGCGATGGCCGCGGGCACCTCCTTGGCCTTGCCGTAGCCGACACCGACCGTGCCGTCCCCGTCACCGACGACGACCAGCGCGGTGAAGCTGAAGCGCCGACCACCCTTCACGACCTTGGCCACGCGGTTGATCGCGACGACCCGCTCGATGTAGTTGCTCTTCTCTTCCCGCTGGCCACGACGATCGTCACGGCCGCGACGCTCACCCCCGCCGCCGGTGCGGCGCTGGGTTCCAGTCATATCGCTTCCCTACCTGTCTCGTCGTTGCTCAAAATCCGAGGCCGCCCTCGCGGGCGCCGGCTGCCAGCGCGGCGATCCGACCGTGATAGCGGTTGCCCGCCCGGTCGAAGACGACCTGATCCACCCCGGCCGCCTTGGCCCGCTCGGCCAGCAACGCACCGACCTGCTTGGCCTTGTCCGACTTGTCGCCGGACGCCGTGCGCAGGTCGGCTTCCATGGTCGAGGCGTACACGAGCGTGCGGCCCGCGGCGTCGTCGACCACCTGGGCGAAGATGTGGCGCGCCGAGCGCGTGACGACCAACCGCGGCCGCTCGGAGCTGCCGAAGATCTTCTTCCGGCCCCTGAGCTGCCGACGCAGCCGCGCGCGCGCTTTCGGCGCGGTTCCCTTATGAGGGGAGAGTGACACCACCATCGTCACTTACCAGCCTTTCCGACCTTGCGGCGGACCTTTTCGCCCGCGTACCGAACGCCCTTGCCCTTATAGGGCTCAGGCTTGCGCAGCTTCCGGATGTTGGCCGCGACCTCACCGACCTGCTGCTTGTCGATCCCGATCACCGAGAACCGGGTCGGCGCCTCGACGTTGAACGTGATGCCCTGCGGCGCGACGATCTTCACCGGGTGACTGAAGCCCAGAGCGAACTCCAGCTCGGTCGGGCCCTTGGACATCACCCGGTAGCCGACGCCGACGATCTCGAGCTTCTTCTCGTAGCCCGCGGTGACGCCGATGACCATGTTGGCCACCAGAGTCCGGGTCAGCCCGTGCAGCGAGCGGCTGACCCGCTCGTCGTTGGGACGGCTGACCTCCAGCTCGCCGCTGTCGGCCTTGGCCACCCGGATCGGTTCGGCGACCTGGTGCTGCAGCGTGCCCTTCGGACCCTTGACCTGGACCTGCTGGCCCTCGACGCTCACCTCGACCCCGGACGGAACCGGGACGGGGAGCCTGCCAATGCGTGACATGTTTCCTTACCTTCCTGGTCCGTGGCTCACCAGACGTACGCGACGACTTCGCCGCCTACGCCTTCGCGGTGCGCCTGCTTGTCGGTCCGCAGACCCTGCGAGGTGGAGATGATCGCGATGCCGAGTCCGCCGAGCACCTTGGGCAGCCCGTTGGACTTGGCGTACACGCGCAGGCCCGGCTTGGAGATGCGCCGCAGGCCGGCGATCGAACGCTCACGGTGCTGGCCGTACTTCAGCGTGATCGACAGCGTCTTGCCCACTTCGCCCTCGCCCGGCTCGTGCACCTCGTACGAGGCGATGTAGCCCTCGTCCGCCAAGATGTCGGCGATGCCCACCTTGAGCTTGCTGTGCGGCATGACCGCCATGTCGTGGTACGCCTGATTGGCGTTCCGCAACCGGGTCAGCATGTCCGCGATCGGATCCGTCATCGTCATCTGAGTTCAGTACTTCTCTCTCGGGCCGGTTTCCCCGTGGGGACCTGACCCGTGTAGTTGCGTGGTGCGGGCCGGCCGAGTGATCGGCCAGCCACGGCCCCGGCGGCGAGGTCTTCGCAGGCCTTCGGCGTCGGGTTCCGGACGTGGATGGGACTGGCCCCCGGCCGGAGCCTGCGTAGGCCGGGCGGTTGTCCGGGAACCGACGCCGAACGCCTGCGAAGACCCGTCGGTCACCAGGAGCTCTTGGTGATGCCGGGCAACTCGCCCCGGTGTGCCATTTCGCGCAGGCACACGCGGCAGAGCCCGAACTTGCGGTACACGGCCTTCGGCCGACCGCACTTCTGGCAGCGGGTGTACGCGCGTACGGCGAACTTCGGCTTGCGCGCCTGCTTGACCTTCAACGCTGTCTTCGCCATGGGATTCTCCCCTCTCAGATCGTCCGGAACGGGAAGCCCAGGTGGCGCAGCAGCGCCCGGCCCTCGTCGTCGTTGGTCGCAGTGGTCACGAAGGTGATGTCCATGCCTCGGACGCGGTCGATCCGGTCCTGGTTGATCTCGTGGAACATGACCTGCTCGTTCAGCCCGAAGGTGTAGTTGCCCTGACCGTCGAACTGCTTCGGCGACAGGCCGCGGAAGTCGCGGATCCGGGGCAGCGCCAAGGTGAGGAGCCGGTCGGCGAACTCCCACATCCGCGTCCCCCGCAGGGTGACGTGGGCGCCGATGGGCATGCCCTCGCGCAGCTTGAACTGGGCGATGGACTTGCGCGCCTGCGTGACCTGGGGCTTCTGTCCGGTGATGGTGGCCAGGTCGCGTACGGCACCGTCGATCAGCTTGGAATCGCGAGCGGCTTCGCCCACGCCCATGTTCACCACGATCTTGACCAGACCGGGGATCTGCATCACGTTGGCGATGTTGCACTCCTGCTGCAGCGCCGGCGCGATCTCACTGCGGTAGCGCTGAAGGAGCCTGGGGACGCTCCGCACGGGGGTGGAGGCCCGCTCCGTGGTCGAGGCGGTCATCAGATTTCCTCTCCGGTCGCCCGCGCGATACGCACGCTGCGGGTCGACTTGTACTCCGAACCGTCGGGCCGCCGCTTGGTGACCTCGACGCGGTCGTAACCCACCCGGGTCACGACCTCCTCGCCCTGGTCGTTCTTGGCGACCAACTGGACGTTCGATGCGTGGATCGGCGCCTCGGACGACACGATCCCGCCCTTGGTGGTCTGCCGGCTCTGCGGCTGAGCGGAGGTGTCCTTGAGATGGCGCTTGACGATGTTCACCCCGGCCACGGTCACCTTGTTGCGCTCGGGGTAGACCGCGATCACCTCGCCGACCAGACCGCGGTCCTTGCCGGCGATGACCTTGACCCGGTCACCCTTGCGTACGTGCAGCTTGCTCTGGCTCATCGTCAGATCACCTCAGGTGCCAGCGAGATGATGCGCATGAAGCGCTTCTCGCGAAGTTCACGGCCCACCGGACCGAAAATGCGGGTTCCGCGCGGCTCGCCGTCACTCTTGAGGATCACCGCGGCGTTCTCGTCGAACTTGATGTAGGAGCCGTCGGCTCGCCGTCGTTCCTTGACGGTCCGCACGATGACCGCCTTGACGACCTCGCCCTTCTTGACGTTGCCGCCGGGGATGGCGTCCTTGACGGTGGCCACGATGACGTCGCCGATGCCGGCGTAGCGTCGACCGGAACCGCCGAGCACCCGGATGCACAAGATCTCCTTGGCTCCGGTGTTGTCGGCGACCTTCAGCCGCGACTCCTGCTGAATCATCTCTGCTCTTTCTCTGAGTCGTCGGTGCTCGATGGGCGACAGCCCGTGGAGCGACCGACAAGTCGGGGTGTTACTTGGCCTTCTCGAGGATCTCGATCAGCCGCCAGCGCTTGGTCGCGCTCAGCGGACGGGTCTCCATGATCCGTACGCGGTCGCCGACGCCGGCGGTGTTGGTTTCGTCGTGGGCCTTGAGCCGGGCGGTCTGGCGGAGCACCTTCCCGTACAGGCGGTGCTTCACCCGGTCCTCGACGGCCACGACCACGGTCTTGTCCATCTTGTCGCTGACCACGTAGCCCTCGCGGACCTTGCGTCGCCCGCGCTCGACGGCGGGTGCCGCCTCGTCGGCCGGTCCCGCCTCGCTGGCCGGGGTCTGGTTCACCACGTCACTCATGCCTTCACTTCTTCCACGTCGGGGTCGTCCACGATGCCGAGCTCGCGCTCGGTGAGCACCGTGTAGATCCGGGCGATGTCCTTGCGTACGGCGCGGAGCCGGCCGTGCGATTCGAGTTGACCGGTGGCCGACTGGAAGCGGAGCGTGAACAGCTCCTCCTTCAACTCGGTCACCTTCGCGTTGAGCTCCTCGCGGGTCTGCGAGCGCAGCTCGGCGGCCGCGACGACCTTGGCCATCAGATCTCACCTTCTTCGCGCTTGATGAACCTGGCCTTCATCGGCAGCTTGTGGATCGCGAGCCGCATCGCCTCGCGGGCGACCTCCTCGCTGACCCCGGAGAGCTCGAACAGCACCCGGCCTGGCTTGATGTTGGCGATCCACCACTCGGGCGAGCCCTTGCCGGAACCCATCCGGGTCTCGGCCGGCTTCTTGGTCAGCGGACGGTCCGGGTAGACGTTGATCCACACCTTGCCGCCACGCTTGATGTGGCGGGTCATGGCGATACGCGCGGACTCGATCTG
Source organism: uncultured Actinomycetota bacterium (assembly GCA_963726625.1). Taxonomy (GTDB): domain Bacteria; phylum Actinomycetota; class Actinomycetes; order Propionibacteriales; family Propionibacteriaceae; genus Microlunatus. Next base: position 14,186 of record CAVSDA010000012.1, on the reverse strand, counting down.
CCGGTTGGTCAGGTAGCTGGCCTCCAGCGCCTGGATGCCGAACTCTCCGAACGCGAGCCGGGTGCCGCCCTTGGCGTCGCCGGTCCGCCGCGGGTGGTGCTGCTTGCGGAACTTCACCTTGCGGGGAATCAACACGGGTCAGCCCTCCTGCGCTGGGGTCTCGGCGGGCGCGCCCACAGCGGCCTCGACCGGGGCCTCGACGCCATCGGCACGCCTGCGGCCGCCACGCTCAGGCCGCTCGCTGCGCTGCGGTCGGTCGGTGCGGCCACCCGGACGGCCCGGACGGGTACGGCCGCCGGCGGCGTTGCGGGCCGCCTTCTGCGCCGCACGCTCGGCGCGGCTGCCCGAGACGTCACCCTTGTAGATCCACACCTTCACCCCGATCCGGCCGAAGGTGGTCTTGGCCTCGTGGAAGCCGTAGTCGATGTCGGCGCGCAGCGTATGCAGCGGCACCTGCCCCTCGCGGTAGAACTCCGAGCGGCTCATCTCCGCGCCACCGAGGCGGCCGGAGCACTGGATCCGGATTCCCCGGGCGCCGCCGCGCATCGCGCTCTGCTGCGCCTTGCGCATGGCCCGACGGAACTGCACGCGCGAGGCGAGCTGCTCGGCCACGCCCTGGGCGACCAGCTGCGCGTCGATCTCGGGATTCTTGACCTCGAGGATGTTCAGCTGGACCTGCTTGCCGGTGAGCTTCTCCAGGTCGCCACGCACGCGCTCGGCCTCGGCGCCGTTGCGGCCGATGACGATGCCCGGGCGGGCGGTGTAGATGTCGACCCGGACCCGGTCGCGGGTGCGCTCGATCTCCACCGAGGAGATGCCGGCCCGCTCGAGGGTCTTGATCAGCATCCGGCGGATCTTGACGTCCTCGCCGATGTAGCTGCTGTACAGCTTGTCGGCGTACCAGCGGCTCTTGTGGTCGGTGGTGATCCCGAGGCGGAAGCCGTACGGGTTGATCTTCTGACCCATGCTCAGGCCTCCTGGCGGGGTGAGTTGTTCGCGTCCGAGCGCGGCTCGACGACGACGGTGATGTGGCTGGACCGCTTGAGGATCCGGCTCGCGCTGCCCTTGGCCCGCGGCCGGATCCGGCGCATGGTGACGCCTTCGTCCACGAACGCCTGGGATACGAACAGGTCGTTCCGCCGCAGGTTGTCGGTCTGCTCGGCGTTGGAGGCCGCGCTCGCGATCACCTTGTAGACCGGCTCGCTGGCCGCCTGCGGGGCGAACTGGAGAGTCGCCAGCGCATCGCCGACGTCCATCCCGCGCACCAGGTCGACCACCCGGCGTACCTTGCTCGCCGAGATCCGCACCTGACGGGCGACCGCGTACGAACCCGGACGGTCGCCGAGCAGCGCCTGCCGGCGGCTGGGACGTGAGTCCTTGCTCATCTGATTCAGCTTCCTTGTCTGCTTGCCTGCCGGCGCGTCAGCGCCGGCGCGACTTCCGGTCGTCCTTGACGTGGCCCTTGAAGGTCCGCGTGGGCGCGAATTCGCCCAACTTGTGTCCCACCATCGAGTCGGTGACGAACACCGGCACGTGCTTGCGGCCGTCGTGCACCGCAATGGTGTGGCCGATCATGTCGGGCACGATCATCGAGCGCCGCGACCAGGTCTTGATCACGGTCTTGGTCCCCCGAGCGTTCTGCACCTCGACCTTCTTGGCCAGGTGGTCGTCGACGAAGGGGCCCTTCTTCAGGCTGCGTGGCATGTTCTCTGTCTTCCTCTGCGAGGCTTCCGACTCAGCGCTTCTTGCCGGACTTGCGGCGGCGGACGATCAGGCGAGAGCTCGCCTTGTTCTTGTCGCGGGTACGACCCTCGGGCTTGCCCCACGGCGAGACCGGGTGGCGACCACCTGAGGTCTTGCCCTCACCACCACCGTGCGGGTGGTCGATCGGGTTCATGGCCACACCGCGCACGGTCGGGCGCTTGCCCTTCCAGCGGTTGCGGCCGGCCTTACCCCAGTTGATGTTGGACTGCTCGGAGTTGCCGACCTCGCCGATCGTGGCGCGGCAGCGGATGTCGACCATCCGCATCTCGCCCGACGGCATGCGCAGCGTGGCGTTCTTGCCCTCGCGCGCCACCAGCTGGATCTTGGCTCCGGCGGACCGGCCCAGTTTGGCCCCGCCCCCCGGCCGCAGCTCCACCGCGTGGATGGTCGAACCGACGGGGATGTTGCGCAGCGGCAGGTTGTTGCCGGGCTTGATGTCGGCACCCTCACCCGCCTCCACGGCGGCACCCTGGGCGAGTCCCTCGGGGGCGATGATGTAGCGCTTCTCGCCGTCGGCGTAGTGCAGCAGTGCCACCCGCGCCGTCCGGTTCGGGTCGTACTCGATGTGCGCGACCTTGGCCGGCACCCCGTCCTTGTCGTAGCGCTTGAAATCCACCAGCCGGTAGGCCTGCTTGTGCCCGCCACCGATGTGCCGAGTGGTGATCTTGCCGCTGTTGTTGCGGCCGCCGGTCTTCGGGCTCGGCACCAGCAGGGACTTCTCGGGGGTCGACCGGGTCAACTCGACGAAGTCGGCCACGGACGCGCCACGGCGTCCCGGCGTCGTCGGCTTGTACTTACGGATACCCACTGCTCTGTCCTTTACGTCTGCGGCGCGGTCAGCTGGCCGGTGCGGAGAAGATGTCGATGCGCTGGCCGTCGGCGACGGTGACGATGGCGCGTTTGGTGTCCGGGCGCTTGCCCGTCCCGGCCCTCGTACGCCGCGTCTTGCCCGATCGGTTGAGCGTGTTCACGCCGGTGACCTTGACCTTGAACACCGACTCCACGGCGATCTTGATCTCGGTCTTGTTCGCCTCGGGCGAGACCAGGAACGTGTACTTGTTCTCGTCCAGCAGCGCGTAGCTCTTCTCGCTCACCACCGGGGCGAGCAGGATGTCGCGATGGTCGCGGATCTTGATGGCGCTCACTTGGCGTCCTCCCCGTCCTGGTCTGGCTCGTCGAGCGTCTGGCCCGTCAAGCTCTGGCTCGGCCTGCTCCGGCTCGTCCGCCTCGAGCTGCGCGCGACGCGGGGCCGGCGTGGGCTCGTCGTCGTCGCTCTCGTCGTCGCTCTCGTCAGCCACCGGTTCGGTCTCGGCGACCGGTTCGGACTCGGCGACCGGCTCGGCCTCGGTCACCGGCTCGGCCTCCGGACCGGTTCGGTCTCGGAGACCTCGGCCGACGTGGTGTCGCGGCGCGAGCCGCGGTTCACGTAGGCGTCGAGGGCCGCTGAGGTGAAGACCACCTCGTCGGTGGCGAGCACGTCGTAGGCGTTGAGCTGGTCCACCGTCAGCACGTGCACGGTGGCCACGTTGCGCAGGCTCAGCCAGGCGAGGTCCTCCTCGCGATGCAGGACCACGAGCACCTTGTGGGTGCTGGTGATGCCGGCGACCGCAGCGAGCGCGGCCTTGGTGGAGGGCAGGTCGCCTTCGACCAGGTCAGCGACCACGTAGACCCGGCCGTCGCGCGCCCGGTCGGAGAGCGCGCCGCGCAGAGCGGCGGCGATCATCTTCTTGGGTGTGCGCTGGGCGTAACCGTGCGGCTGGGGACCGTGGACCACGCCACCACCGACGTACTGCGGGGCGCGGATCGAGCCCTGACGGGCCCGGCCGGTGCCCTTCTGCCGGTAGGGCTTCTTACCGCCGCCGCGAACTTCGCCGCGGGTCTTGGTCGAGTGGGTGCCTTGCCGGGCGGCGGCGAGCTGGGCCACCACGACCTGGTGGATCAGGGGGATGTTGGCCGTGACGTCGAACAGCTCCGCCGGCAGTTCGGCGGTGCCGGACTTGGCGCCCGAGACGTCGTACACGTCGACGGTCGTCATGCTGGCACTCCCTTCTTGGCGGCACTGCGCAGCACGACGAGGCCACCCTTGTTGCCCGGGATCGCGCCCTTGATCAGGATCAGGCCACGCTCGACGTCCACCGCGTGCACGGTGAGGTTCTGGACGGTGACGCGATCGACACCCATCCGGCCAGCCATCCGCAGACCCTTGAACACCCGGCCCGGGGTGGAGCAGCCGCCGATGGATCCCGGCGAGCGGTGCTTGCGGTGCACACCGTGGGAAGCGCGCAGGCCGCTGAACCCGTGCCGTTTCATGACGCCGGCGGTGCCCTTGCCCTTGCTCACGCCGGTCACGTCGAGGATCTCCTCGGCGGCGAACAACTCAGCGGTCAGTTCCTGACCGAGGGTGTATTCGCTCGCGTCCGCGGTGCGGATCTCCACCAGGTGCTTGCGAGGGGTGACCCCGGCACGCTCGAAGTGGCCTGCATCCGGCTTGGTGAGCTGCTTGGCCTTGATGGCGCCGAAGCCCAACTGGACGGCCGCGTAGCCGTCCTCTCCGGGCGTACGGACCTGGGTGACGACGCAGGGGCCGGCCTGGACCACAGTCACCGGGACGACCCGGTTGTTGGCGTCCCACAGCTGGGTCATGCCGAGCTTGGTGCCCAGCAGACCCTTCACTTTGCGTTCGGTCTTCACGGTGCTCATGTGAACGTCCTCAGAGCTTGATCTCGATGTCGACGCCGGCCGGTAGGTCGAGGCGCATCAGGGAGTCAACGGTCTTGGGAGTCGGGTCGATGATGTCGATCAGCCGCTTGTGCGTGCGCATCTCGAAGTGCTCCCGGCTGTCCTTGTACTTGTGGGGCGAGCGGATCACGCAGAACACGTTCTTCTCCGTGGGCAGCGGCACCGGGCCGGCGACCCTCGCACCCGTGCGCGTCACCGTGTCGACGATCTTGCGCGCCGAGGAGTCGATGACCTCGTGGTCGTAGGCCTTGAGCCTGATGCGGATCTTCTGTCCCGCCACAGCACGTCCTTCTTCTCGCATCTTGTGGAGCCTGCCTGTTTCACACCGTTGCCCTGATTCCGCCGTTCCGCCGACCCCCGCGCTCGGGTGTGTCGAACGCGTACGACCGCGCCACAACCACACCAGCCTGTCCTTGGGAGGTGGCCGATCCGTGAGGACCCGCTGACCGAAGGTCAGCCAGCCCAGTTGGACCGTGCGGACGAGATCTCGCGGTTCGGCCCACCACGTCAAAACGCGGCGTGCCACGGCGATCCCGTCGGAGCAACCTGACGATTCTGTCAGACGCTCCCAACAGGATCAAGTCGAGGGAGGGTCTCAACCCGGATCGGCGCCGGGAGCCCATCGTCGCGGCCGACCCGGCTCGGCGGCCGGTCCACCCCGCCTCAGCTGAGCCAGCCGTACTCCGTAGCCACCCGCACAGCCTCAGCGCGGGTAGCCGCACCCAGTTTGCCCATCGCGGCGGAGAGGTGGTTGCGGACCGTGCCGTCGGTGAGGAACATCCGGGCGGCGATGTCGCTGGTCGAACCGCCCGCAGCCGCCGCCACCAACACCTCCGCCTCGCGGGGTGACAACGGAGAGGACCCGAGGACGAGGCTGTCGGCAGCGAGCTCGGGATCGACCACGCGAAGCCCCTGGTGCACCCGTCGGATGGCGTCGATCAGCTGGGGCGCCGGGGCGTCCTTGACCAGGTATCCGACCGCTCCGGCCTCCATGGCCCGACGGAGATACCCGGGCCGGCCGAACGTGGTCAAGATGATGACGCGGCTGCCGCGGCACTCCTGCACGATGACCCTCGCCGCCGCGATGCCATCGGGGATGGCGTCGTCGTCGGAGGCCATCTGGACGTCCATCAAGACGACGTCGGGGTGGGTCCGCCGGGCCACCTCGATGGCCGAGACCGGGTCGGCCGCCTGCCCGACCACCTCGACGTCCGGCTCGAGCTGCACCAACGCGGCGAGAGCCTGCCGGACGAGCGCCTGGTCGTCGGCCAGCATGACCCGGATCACCGCAGGACTCCGGCCGCCGTACGGGACGGGTCGGCGGCCGGCGCGGGCAGCTCGACCCGGACGACGGTGCCACCGCCGGGCCGGGCCTCCACGTGCAGCCGGCCGCCCCGGTCGGCAACCCTTTCGGCCAACCCGCGCAGTCCGGAGCTGGTGCGAGGGGGGTGGTCGCCATGGCGCCCAGTGCCGTCGTCGGCGACCGAGACCTCCTCGGGCGCGACCGCGATGGTGCAGCTGTGCGCCCCGCTGTGCCGGACGACGTTGGTCACCGCCTCGCGCACGACGTAGCCGAAGACTTCACTGACCTGGTCGGACAGGGGCGGGATCGCCGCGGGCACCCGCGCCTGGATGCCGGCGGCGAGGAGCACCGATCGGGCGCTCGCGACCTCCACCGCCACCCGGACCTCCCGGTACCCGGAGGCCGTGCTGCGGACGTCGGCCAGGGCCTGCCGGGCCACGTCCGCGATCTCGCTCAGTTGCGCCTTGGCGGCCTCGGGATCGTGGTCGACCAAGCGGCCGGCGAGCGCGGACTTGAGCGAGATGGCCGTCAGCGAGTGGCCCAGGATGTCGTGCAGGTCGCGACCGATCCGCTCCCGTTCGGCCGCCACCGCCAGAACCGACACCCGCTGCTCGGCACGCCGAAGCTTTCCCGACACCCGCGCCGACTCCATCAGGCCGCCGGTGGCAAGTCCCAGACCCACACTGATCAGCGCGATGTAGCTCGGCGTCCACTCCCTGCTGACCACCGACACGGCCAGCAGCACCAGACCCCACGCGATGATCGCGACGCGCGACTGTCGCCACGGAATGAGCATCGCGAGCAGGACGGCCAGGTAGACCCCGAAGTTGGCGAAGGACCAGCCCCAGACCGCGGCGCTGCAGAGCAGCAGCCCCAGGTACGCGGCGACGTAGCTCCAGCGGGCGGTCAGGCCGGTGTCGGCCAGCCAGGCCGCCAGCAGGTAGCCGACCGCGATCAGCCCGAGCAGCGCGCCAGCGGCCACCTGCCGCCGCGGAGGGTAATCAGCCACATCGAGGAGCGGGAAGACCAGGAAGACCAGACCGAAGACGTAGACCCAGAACTGGTTCTGCAGACCGCGGCGCAGGCTCCACGGACGGGCGGCGTCCCCGCCCTGGTGGGCCGACGGTGCCGCGTCGGCGTCCTCGCCCTCATCGAAGGGCGCGAGCCGCAGCAGCGTGGGCCGTGCCCGGCGCGTCGCGCGCTCCACCGATTCAGACCTTCCCGCCATCCGCGCTCACCGCTTGCTGGTGGCTGCGGCTCGACGATAGCCCAGCGCACCGAGCAGCGTCAGGACCGCGCACCACGCGCCCAGCACGGTCACGCCGGCCCAGGGAAAGCCCGCCGCCGGGAGGAACGGGTAGCGACCGAGTTCGGCCAGCCAGTAGGACGGGAGCAGCTGAGCCAGGGCCTGCATCGCGGCGGGCATGGTCTGCACCGGGAACCACAGCCCGCCGAGCATGGACAGCACGAGCAGGGTCAGGGTGGTGAGACCCGGCACGACCTCCGCCTTGACCCAGAGGCCGATCACGATCCCGAGGACTGTCAGGGGGACCAGCGACACCCACATCAGCGCCAGCGAGGCCAGCCAGGCGGCGATCGGCGCACGGACACCGCCCACGAGGTATCCGGAGACGAAGACCAGGAGCAGGGCGGGCAGCACGACGAGCATGATCACGGCCGCCTTGGCCCACAGGAACGAACGCGGCGGGAGCGCAGTGATGCTCAATTGCCGGAACCACCCGGACCGCCGCTCGAGAGCGAGCTGGGCGCCCCCGCTCATCGCCGCACCGAGTGAGCCGTACGCGGCCATCGACACCATGATCACCGCAGCCCAGTTCACGCCGCTGCCGTCGTCCGCGGTGCCGTACATCCGGGTGAACACCACGTACAGGGTCACCGGCATGATCACGGTGAAGATCGCGAACCCGGGGTTGCGGGCAGTCAGCGCGGCGCTGTGCACGGTGTAGTGCAGCGCCGGAGGGAGCGCGGAGCGGCGGGCGGCCGGGGGGTGCTGGGCAGGTGCGGTCGTGATGGTCATGACTGTTCTCCCGTGGGTCGCAGTGCCCGCGGCGAGCGGACACCATCGGCGGAACTGCTCGACGCCATGCCTGCCCCGCGGGTGAGGGCGAGGAAGGCGTCCTCGAGCCGGGCCGCGGAGATCTCGACGTCCCGCGCGCCCGGCGAACCGTCCAGGAGCGCCCGTACGGTGGCGTCGGAGTCGGTGCTGGGGATGAGCAGCCTCGCTCCCGATCGGATCACCGCGCGAGCGCCGGGCAGTGCTCGCACCGACTCCTCGTCCACGCTCTCGGCATCGACGCTGACCGTGCGGGCGGCCACGGTGGACTTCAGCTGTGCGCCCGTGCCGTCGGCCACGATCTCGCCGCGGGCGAGCACCACGATCCGGTCGGCGACGGCGTCGGCTTCCTCGAGATAGTGCGTGGCGAACAGCACGGTGCGGCCTTGGCTGGCGAAGTCGCGCATCGAGGCCCAGAACTCCATCCGGATCTCCACGTCCATGCCGACCGTCGGTTCGTCCAGGATCAGCAGCTCCGGATCGGGCATGATCGCCAGCGCGTACCGCAGCCGTTGGGCCTGGCCGCCGGACAGCTTGTCGGTCCTGGTCTTCCAGAACCCCCCGACACCGGCGCGTTCCACTACCTCCGGCAACCGCAGCGGGTGTCGGTGCAGACCGTGCATCAGGCGGAGGACGTCTGCCGCCGTGGCCTCGTGCAGTAAGGCGCCGTTCTGCAGCATGGCCCCGACCCGGCCGCGGTGGACCGCGCCGGCCGGCGTGTCGCCGAACACGGCCAGCGAACCTCTGGTCGGGCCGGACGAGGCCACAGATCATCTCGTTGATGGTGGACTTCCCCGCGCCGTTGGGCCCCAGCATCGCCACGATCTCCCCCGGCTCGACCACCAGGTCCACGCCGCGCACGGCGCGTACCGCTCCGTAGGTCTTGGTCAGCCCGCACAGGCGGACCGCCGGGACCCCTGATGGGATCCGGCGGCGATGGATCCGGCGCTGCCTCGGTGAGATCGTCGATCAACATGATCCCAGTCTGGGTTCGTGCCGGCCGAACGGACTCGGCTTGGTGTCACCCATGCCCGGTGACATCTGTCATGGCTCCGGACCCCCAGCCCCGGCGGCCCACCGTCGCCACGCGGCGGACCTGCGCCGGCGGGCAGCGGCCCTGGTGCACTGATTAGGCTCCCAGGAATGGGAGCGGCGGTCGGGCGGATCAGGGCCGGGGTGGCCGCTGGGCACCCGTCCACCGCGGAGGCCGGCGCAGGGATCCTCGAACGCGGCGGCAGCGCCGTGGATGCGGCAGTCGCGATGATGCTGGTGAGTTGTGCGGCCGAGACGATCTTCACCGGTCTGGGCGGGGGCGGCTTCGCCACGGTGTACGACGCGGCGAGCGGCGCCGTCCGCTGTGTCGACTTCTTCGTCGCCGTTCCCGGACTGGGCGGCAAACGCGCGGGCGCCGGCGTCGAGATCGAGGTCATCTTCGTCGGGCAGCGGGTGCCGTACGAGATCGGTCCGGCGACGGTGGCGGTGCCGGGCAACCCGGCGGGGGCCTATCACCTGTGGCAGCACTGGGGCAGGTTGCCCTGGGCCCACGTGGTCGAACCGGGCCTGGCCGCGTCGTACGGCACGCCTTTCCCGGCCATGCATGCCCGGCTGCTGCCCGCCGTGGCAGCGGCGATGGTGGTGAACGAGGGCGAGCGCGTGTTCCGGCGAGCGGACGGCTCCCACCTGCAGGCGGGCGACCCGCTGCGCCACCCTGACCATCACCGCGCGTACGAGTTGCTCATCGCTGATCCCGGGGCCTTCTACCGCGGTGCGTACGCCGACGCCCTGGTCGCGGCCGTGGCCGACGGCGGGGCGCTGAGCCAGGAGGACCTGGACGGGTACGCGGTCGTGGAGACCGTGCCGCGCTCGATCCGGGCCGACGGCCATACGGTGCACACGCGGGGGAACGACCTCGACGACGTGCTCGGCACTCTGGAGCAGGTGGCCGCGACCATGCCGGGTGATCCGCTGACCGACGGGCCCTCGGCCGCGGCGCTGGTCGCGGCCCTGCGCGCACCCGACCGGCGGGCGGAGACCACCAACATCGTCGCGGTCGACGCCCAGGGGGACGGCTGCGCGATCACGACCAGCCTGGGCCTGGGCTCGGCGGTGTGGGTGCCCGGCTACGGCGTGCACCTGAACTCGATGATCGGCGAGGGCGAACTGGTCCGCGGCCTGGCCCACCCGGGTCAGCGGATGGGATCGATGATGTCGCCGCTGGTCGCGCTGGACGAGACGGGTCGGCTGGCCGCCCTCGCGGGGGCCGCCGGAGGCAGCCGGATCCGGCCGGCCCTGATTCAGTGCCTGCTGCGGATGCTGCGCGGCACCGCGGCGCAGGAGGCGATCGACGCGCCGCGGCTGACCGCGCTGCCCGACCTCGTCCGGCTCGAACCCGGATTCGCCCCGGTGGTACTGAACCATCTGGAACGGACCGGGGAACGGGTGGCGGTGGCCGACCACCGCGATCCCTACTTCGGCGGCGTGTCCGCGCTCAGTGCCCTCGGCGGCGGCGCCGACCCACGGCGGAACGGCTTCGTGATCATGAGCTGAGGTGAACGGCGCCCAGCTTGTCGGGTTACGCCCGATCTCGGCCGCCGGCGCAGGAGCCAGCACGTCGCCGAACCTTTCGCCGGCTGTCAGCGCTCCATCGCCGCAGAGCAACAGGCCGGTGTGACGCCGAGCCGGCTGGGTACAGTCGGCGGGTGCAGAAGCCCACCTCGACCTACCGGCTCCAGATCCGCGCCGGCTTCACCCTTCACGACGCCGCCGAGCTCTGCGACTACCTGAGCGAGCTCGGGGCGGGGGCGGTGTATCTGTCGCCCATCCTGCAGTCGACCGTCGGCTCCGACCACGGGTACGACACCACCGACCCCTCGCGGGTCGACCGCGACCGCGGCGGGGAGGCCGGCCTGCGGCAGGTGCTCGAGAGCGCCCGCGCAGCGGGTCTCGGCGTCGTGGTCGACATCGTGCCCAACCACCTCGGCATCTCCGCGCCGGCGGAGAACCCCTTCTGGTGGGACGTGCTCGCGCACGGCCACGACTCGGCGTACGCGTCGTGGTTCGACGTCGACTGGACCAGGCCGCGGATCGTGGTGCCGATCCTCGGCGACGATGCGACGCTGACGATCGAGGACGGTGAGCTCCGCTACTTCGAGCACCGCTTCCCGCTGACCCCGGGCAGCTGGCGCGAGGGCGACACCGCCGCTGCGGTTCACGAGCGCCAGCACTACGAACTGGTGCACCACTCCCGCGGCAACGCCGAGTTGAACTACCGCCGCTTCTTCGCGGTGACCACGCTGGCCGGCCTACGGGTCGAGGACCCCGATGTCTTCGACGCCACGCACGCCCGGGTCCGGGACTGGGTCGCGGCGGGCGTGACCGGCCTGCGGATCGACCACCCTGACGGGCTGGTGGACCCGGAGGAATACCTGCGCCGGTTGCACCAGCTGGCGCCCGACCAGTGGATCACGGTGGAGAAGATCCTCGAGCCCGGCGAGCAGTTGCCGTCGGACTGGCCGGTGTCCGGCACCACCGGGTACGACGCGATGCGGGAGGTGAACGGGCTGTTCATCGACCCGGCGGCCGAACCCGAGTTCACTGCGCTGTACCAGCGGCTGACCGGTGACGCCCGCAGCCTGCGGGAGCACATCGAGGCCGGGAAGCGGATGGTGGTGGCCGAGTTGCTGCCTGCCGAGGTCCGGCGGATGGCCGCCTTGGCGCCGGACGTGCCCGACGCAGGCGCTGCGATCGCCGAAGTGGCGGTCGCCTTCGAGGTGTACCGCTCCTACCTGCCCGGTGGCGCGGCCGATCTGGACCACGCGCTCGCGCTCGCGGCGCAGCGTCGACCGGCACTGGCCGCACCCTTGGAGGCGCTGAGCGATCGGCTGCACGACCCCGACGACGAGCTCGCGCGCCGGTTGCAGCAACTCAGCGGCGCGACCATGGCCAAAGGCGTGGAGGACACGACGTACTACCGCTACGCGCGCTTCATCGCGCTGAACGAGGTCGGCGGCAATCCCGACCAGTTCGGCATCGCGCCGGCAGAGTTCCATCAGCTGCAGCAGGCGCGCCAGGCCGGTCAGCCGGATTCGATGACCGGCCTGTCCACCCACGACACCAAGCGGGGCGAGGACGTACGGGCCCGGCTCGCCGTGCTGTCGGAGATCGGCGAGCGGTGGACCGCCTTCGCCGAGCAGTTCCTCGCCGCCACCGCGTGTGCCCAATGCCGCGTTCGGCTACTTCCTGGCCCAGACCGTGGCCGGCGCCGGCCCGATCGCGCGGGACCGGATGCACGCGTACGCGGAGAAGGCGATGCGCGAGGCAAGCGACGGCACCAGTTGGACCGTCGCCGGACGAGAGCTTCGAGACGGCGGTGCACGCCGCGGTGGATCTGGCGTACGAGGATCCGCACCTGCGCGCGGCCTGGGACGCCCTGGACGACCTGGTGACCGGACCCGGCTGGTCCAACGCGCTGGGCCAGAAGCTGGTGCAGCTGACCATGCCCGGCGTTCCTGACGTCTATCAGGGCACCGAGCTGTGGGAGGACTCCCTGGTCGACCCGGACAACCGACGGCCGCTCGACGTAGCGGCCCTCCGCGCCCTTCAGGCGGAACTGACCGGACCGCCGGCCCTGGACGCGTCGGGCGCGGCCAAGTTCTGGGTGACCACGCAGGCCCTCCGGGCCCGGCGCGACCGACCGGAGCTGTTCGACGGGTACGCGGCGCTGCGGGCGACCGGCCCTGCGGCCGACCACCTGGTGGCCTTCGACCGAAGCGGCGCGGTCACCCTGGCGACCAGGCTGCCGGTGGCGCTGGAACACGCGGGCGGCTGGCGGGACACCACGCTCGACCTCGGCTCGGACTACCGCGACGCGATGACCGGGCGGAACTGGCAGGGCACGGTGCGGGTCGCCGACCTGCTGGCCGCACTCCCGGTCGCGCTCCTGCTGCGCAGCTGATCCCGCACTCCCCCACTTCCCACCGAGAAGCACAAAACTGTCGGCAGACGACCACGATCCTGTCCGGATCGTGTCGTCTGCCGACAGTTTCGTCGAGAGACCGGGGCTGGCCCTACTTGAGGATCTTGGTCACCCGACCGGCGCCGACCGTACGGCCACCCTCGCGGATGGCGAACTTCAGCTCCTCCTCCATGGCGATCGGCTGGATGAGCTGCACGGACATGTCCGTGTTGTCACCCGGCATGACCATGTCGGTGCCCTCGGGCAGATTCACCACGCCGGTCACGTCGGTGGTCCGGAAGTAGAACTGCGGGCGGTAGTTGTTGAAGAACGGCGTGTGACGACCGCCCTCCTCCTTGGACAGGATGTAGACCCGCGCCTCGAAGTCGGTGTGCGGGGTGGTCGTACCCGGCTTGATCACGACCATGCCGCGCTCGACGTCCTCGCGCTTGGTGCCACGGAGCAACAGACCGACGTTCTCGCCCGCCCGACCCTCGTCGAGGAGCTTGCGGAACATCTCGACACCGGTGACCGTGGTGGTCTGCTTGGTGTTGCGGATGCCGATGATGTCGACGGTCTCGTTGACCTTGACGATGCCGCGCTCGATCCGACCGGTGATGACGGTGCCACGACCGGTGATCGTGAAGACGTCCTCGACGGGCATCAGGAAGGGCTTGTCGATCTCGCGCTCCGGCTGCGGGATGTGATCGTCCACCGCGGCCATGAGCTCCATGATCGCTTCGCTCCACTTGGCGTCGCCGTTGAGCGCGGGGAACGCGGCAACCTGGACCACCGGGATGTCGTCGCCCGGGAAGTCGTACTCGCTGAGCAGCTCGCGTACCTCGAGCTCGACGAGCTCCAGGATCTCCGCGTCGTCGACCATGTCGCACTTGTTGAGCGCGACGACGATCGCCGGCACACCCACCTGGCGGGCCAGCAGCACGTGCTCGCGGGTCTGCGGCATCGGGCCGTCGGTCGCCGCCACCACCAGGATCGCGCCGTCCATCTGGGCCGCGCCGGTGATCATGTTCTTGATGTAGTCGGCGTGACCGGGGCAGTCGACGTGCGCGTAGTGACGCTTCTCGGTCTGGTACTCGACGTGCGCGATCGAGATCGTGATGCCGCGCTGACGCTCTTCGGGCGCCTTGTCGATCTGATCGAACGCCGACGCCTGGTTCAGCGTGGGGTACTTGTCGTGCAGCACCTTGGTGATCGCCGCGGTCAGCGTGGTCTTGCCGTGGTCGATATGCCCGATGGTGCCGATGTTGACGTGCGGCTTTGTCCGCTCGAACTTGGCCTTGGCCACTGAGGCTCCTTCTGGATCTGTCGCCACGCGGTCGCGGGGCGCTTTC
>CAVSDA010000011.1:0-512463 GCA_963726625.1 uncultured Actinomycetota bacterium | reverse complement strand
CACCCCCGACACGCCGTAACAAACCCGACACCATTTCTTCGCGGGCCCTTTGGCCAGTTTGAGCAGGACCGTTTGCAGGTCGGTGATTCCGCGGACGATGTCGGCAGGGTTGAGGTTCTCGCGTAGGCGATCAATGAGGATTCCTGTTCGAAAGCGAGCACCTTGGTCGCCAGGACGAGGACAGCATGTCGAGGCCCTGGTTGAGCACGTTGTCACCGGTCAGGCCGCCAGAGATGCCGTGGCCACGCTTGTCGAACGTCAGGACGTCGAAACCGTCCGGTTCAGCTTGTACCGGTGCTTGGCCACTGGCGGGCCACCACTTCTGGTGGTCGCCGACGGGTAAGTCGGGTTGACGAACTTGCCGTCGCTGTCTTGCACGTAGATGGGGTCGGTCGGGTCCTGGATGGCGGTGGTCTCGATGCTGCGGCCGGCGATGAAGATGGCCAAGGGCCGCTTCTTCTTACCGTTGGGCTGCCCGGCGTTTTCTGGACTCGGTTATTGGTGGTTTTCAGGCGGCTGCCGCGCCGCTTCGCGGCTTGCCATCGATAATGTTTGGGATGATGTGGTCGCCACGTAGGATTTCATTGGGTGTCTTGTACCCGAGGGTTGAGTGGAGTCTGCGTTGATTATAGAACAGCTCGATCCATCGCGCAATTTCTCGCTGGGCGATGTCACGGGTCGGATAGTGTCGTCGGTTGACGAGCTCGACTTTCAAGGCACCGTTCGTCGATTCAGCGAGGGCATTGTCGTAACACACGCCGGTTCTGCCGACGGAACGGCTCAGACCGAGCTCACCGAGAACACGGGCATATTCATCAGAAGTATAGTTGCTTCCGCGATCCGAATGGAACACGGCATTGGCGGGAATAGTGAGCCGGCGGGCGGCCATGCGGACTGCCGCGGTGATCAGTGGGGTTTTGTAATTGTCGGCCATCGCCCAGCCGACGACGGCGCGGGAGAAGCAGTCGATGACCAAGGCGACATACAGCCAGCCCTCGGCCGTGGACACGTAGGTAATGTCCCCGACGAGCTTGGCGCCGGGGGTGTCGCTGGTGAAGTCGCGGCCGACGAGGTCGGGGATGTCGGCGACCTCGGCGGCCTGCTTGGTGGTGCACCGACGCTTCGCGCGCGGCTGGCAGCCCTCCAGGCCACGCTCGCGCATGATCGACAGCACCGTGTCTGGGTGACAGTGCCGGCCCGAGCGGGCAAGCTCGGCGTGGATCCGCCGGTAGCCGTACACCTCGTCGCTGGCCGCGTGGAACCGCTCGATGATGAGGCCGAGCTCGTCGCGCCACTGCCGGGTCGCCGACACCGGCCTTTTCGCCCATTCGTGGTAGCCCGACGTCGACACCTCAAGCCAGGTACACATCTGCTTGATTTGGTAACGCGGGGTGCCGTCGTCGTTATGGGTGGCCTTCTCCGCGTCGATGAACGCATACCGCTCGCTCACCGGTACTCCTTCGCGAAGAAGGCCGCGGCTTTTCCCAGAAACTCACGCTCCAGTTTCAGCTCACGCACCTCGCGCTCCAACTCGGCCAACCGAGCCCGCTCCGACACACTCAGCGGCGGCTCGGTCTGTGGATTCTCCGCCAGATGACGTTTCACCCAGCTCCGCAATGTTTCAGCGCCGACCCTGTTCTCGCGGGCCACTTGCGACAATGTCTTCTGGTTCCGCTGTTCGAGATACGCCTCGACAAGTTGCGTCTTGAACTCAGGGCTGAATCTAGCCCGATTGCTTGACATTCGATATCGGTCCTTTCTTGGGCAATCCTATTGGATCCCAAGTCCGGAAGAGTTCGGGCACCCCACGTTGGTGTTGGCGACGCCCTTGCCCTTCAGATATTAACCGCGCAGCTTGGTGGTCGGACCGGCGTTGCGGTTGAGACGGTCGTACGGGTCGGCAGGCGCGGCCATCTCGAACACGTAGGTGCTGCGGTCGGCCTTGGCGATGGGCTCGTTGTACGGCGCTCGCGCGAAGAATGACGGCCGGCGGATGTCCGCCACGTTCACTCGGGCGGCGAAGGGGTCGATCTTGCCGACCGGGTTGGCCGTGCCGGTGACCCGGAACTGGGATCCGACGTAGGTCTTGGCCGAGTCGAGAGCCGCGCAGCTGGTCTGCTGCTTGCACGCGGCGAGTTGCTCTCGGGGGCTCCGGCCAAGAGTGGGATGAACCAGCAGCCCGGTAAGGGCACGGCGTCGAACAGGTAGCGGCATTGCATCCCCTTTGTTAGTACGTCTTACTAACGGGTGTTAGTGATGGCGAAGTTGCCATCTTCGCTATGGGTACGACAAGAGATACGGACCAGCCGGGAAGTCCGGGTCGACGTGCCACCAGCGGTGATGTTGCCCGCGCCGCCCAGGTGTCGCGCACGACCGTGAGCTTCGTGCTGAACAACACCCCGAACCAGACAATGCCCGACGCCACCCGCCTTCGGGTCCACGCAGCGGCCCGTGAACTCGGCTACATCCCTTCGGCCGCCGCCACCACCCTGCAGTCAGGCCGGAGCCGCATCGTGCTAGGGCTGCTCCCCAACCTCCGCCACTCCGAACCCGTAGCCCGGCTGACGGCCCAGCTCAGTACCCATCTGCGCTCCCTGGGTTTGGTCCTCCTGCTCTATCCCGACGCCCAGCCGGGTACCGACACCTTCGTCTGGGCCGCCATCGAGCCCGCGGTCGTCCTCGCCCTGTTCCCCCTGCCGCCACCAGAGACCGACTGGCTGCTCACAGCTGGCTTCGAGGTTGTGCAAGCCTCCGAGATCGAAGACTCAGACCGCCCGATCAGCCAGCAGAAGATCGGGTATCTGCAAGCCCGCCACCTGATCGACCAAGGGCACCGCCACCTCGGCTTCGCCGCCAGCGCTGACCCCCGCGAACGCATCTTCGGCGAGCCGCGCCTGCTAGGCGTATGCCAAGCCTGTGCTGAGGCCCATCTACCGACCCCAACCTCAGTCGGCGTCTACCCAAGTCTCGACGACTCCGCCGCCAAACTCAGGCAATTGGTGAGCCCTCAGGCCATCACCGGCATCTGCGCGCACAACGACGACGTGGCCCTGGCGGTGCTGGCCAGCGCACGCGAGGTGGGGATCCGCGTGCCCGAAGACCTATCGGTGATTGGCGTCGACGACACGGCAGCGGGCCGGCTTTCGCTACCAACCCTCAGCACCATCCAACTGGCCACTGACGCAGCGGCCGCAGCCCTGGCCGTCCACATCGGTCACCGTCTACACCTCGGCATCCCCGGCCATCTACAAGAAGCGTCCACGGTGAGGGGACCGCAACTCATCCAGCGCCAGTCGACCAATCCGGTCTGACGATCGACGCACCCACCTCGTCGCCCTGGACCGCGCCGGAGCCGCCTTCGTCAAGGGCAGAACTTGTCGAGTCGCTGCCGAGCCGCCCCTGCAATCGGCGGAGACTCCACGCTTGCCAGCCGGGAGGAATCTCTCTGACCGACACCCGCCCCCGATGGGCCGCAGGCTCACCGAGCCAGGGCGTCGCCGGTGACCTCGCCGTCGTGCCAGGGGCCCTTTTACGGCTTCGACACCTTGCGATTCGTCGGCGTCGTCAAGAAGCTCAGACGCAACCGGGTCGACCCGTGGACCAAGCGCTATTCGGGTAGGCACGGGTCGCGTCGATGCTGACTACAGAGCCGCTAGTTTGCGCTGAGAGTGGAATGCCGCCCGAGCAGCGTGCGATAGCCCGACTGCGCACAGACGAACCGATTCAACTCGAGGGCACGGGGCCGAACCCAATCCCACCTTCGACCACATCTCTCCGGCCGCGGGGGTGGAGGGGGGAATCAGAGCTTCACCCGGTGGATCAGGCGGTGGCCGCCGTCGAGGCTGTTGGACTGGAGGGCCCGCGACGACAGCAGATAGACCTCGTTGCCGATGATCAGCGAGCGAATGGCCGCTCCGTCTGACTGCGGTGGTGTGATCCGGCCGACCTCGCGAAGGCCGCCGGCATCGGCGCGCAACATGACGAGACCACTGATGCCGAGATCCTTCCGGTCGTAGGAGGTGACCGGCGCCAGCACCAGCTTCCGCGGCTCCCAGGACAGGAACGCCTTCGGGTCGAATTCGGCAGCGGCGTTGCCCCATCCGTAGCTTTGCGTGTCGATCCGCCGGGGTGCGGCCGGATCGCTGATGTCGAAGAGCGAGAACTGGACCTTGCCCTTCCCGCTCTGGCCAATTCCGAGCAGCAGATCGGTCCCGATCGGGTGGAGGTAGCCGGAATAGCCGGGAATCTTCAGCTCACCGGTGATCTTGGGCGCGGCCGGGTTGCGCAGATCGAGCACGTAGAGCGGGTCGGTCTGGCGGAAGGTCACCACGTATCCCTGGTTGCCGATGAAGCGCACCGCGCGGATCGATTCGTTGTCCTTGCGACCGAGCCCGCCGACCTGTCCGATCTGCTTCAGCGCATCGTCCTGCTCGCGCAGCATGGTGACGACGCCCTCGTTGATCATCCGCGAGTTCACCCAGCCGCGGAGCCCGGAGACCGTGGTCGCCACGCGCAGCACACCGCCGAACTCCGACATCGCGTACTGGTTCAGCAGGTTTCCTGGCACCGTGCCCGAGCCGCGGTAGGCGGTCGCGCCGGACGGGGCGGTGAGGAACTTGTGGATGTTCGTCGTCGGCTCCGCTGCGCGACTCCATTCCGTCGTCGTGACATAGGTCGCCGTATCGGTGGCGTAGAGCTGCTGACCGCCGGCGACGACGCCCACGGTGCGCCGGTCCTGCAACGCTGAGGTGATGTCGAACGACGAGACCGCCACCGTGTCGATGCCGGAGAAGGTGCCCGGTCGGGAGAGGTCCGGGCAGTCGACCAGCCGGCCGTTGCTCACTGTGGCGCCGGAGCGGTCGGTCAGGGTGTACGCCGGGAGCCAGTCGTCCACCGTCGACTTCGCGACCGTCTCCCGGAGCTGCTTCTTGGACTCCTCCGCGAGCCCGCCCTCGGGTCCGTAAAACGGCGACGCGATGTCGAGGTCGGGGGCGAACGCGGTCGCCACCCGTACCTGGTTGCCGACGAGCCGGGCGTCGAGCACGTCACCGTCGAGCGTCAACGTGGCCAGCAGTCGAGGCTTGGACAGCGTCGAGACGTCGTACGCGGTGAGGACGCTCCGCTGGGTCCGGCTCCGCGGCCCGGGAGAACTCTCATCCGGCCGCGGTCCGCTGAACACCAGCACCCGGTCACCGGTGAGGAACACGTTGCGGGCGTCGGTGTCCGGCAGTGTTGCCAGCTTGGCCATCTTGCCGTCGCGCGCGCTGATCAGGTGCACCCGGCCGCGGGCGACGGCGACGATGATGCGGCCGTCGGTCTTCACCAGGTCGGGCTCGTCGACCCCGGCCTCCTGCGACGTTGGTGGTCGAGTGCTCCGGCGGGGCTTCGTCCGCGCGCGTGGTCTTGGGCACGTCCGCCGTGGGAGATAGCGGCTCGGCGGCTCCGCCTGCGTCTGCCCCCATTCGCCCGCCCCGGGTCACCTGGTCGATCAGGTAGTCCGCGGCGTGCTCCTTGAAGTAGCCCAGCACCGCGTCGCAGTCCGAGAACGCCCGCAGCGGCCCCGCCGCGTACGCGACCCCGGCGCCACCGAGGCCTGCCGTGCCGCCGCCGACCAGGCGCGGGCCAAGGGCCGCGGCCACGGCGACCAACACGACAGCGGCCGCCACTCGCGGCACAGCCATCCGGTGGACTGGCCGGCGGGTACGCCGCAGGCCGAACTCAGTTGGACCTTTCGCGGCCAGCAGCTGCCGAACGCCCTCCGACGCTTTTCGCGCCCGCGCCTCGAAGCTGTCGGTCTCGGCGTCACGATGTTTCCGCTGGTCACTCATGGCGATCCTCCACGTCCTCCAGGCGCAACTGGCGCGCGACCGCGGAGCGCGCACGGCTCAAGTGGGTCTTGACCGTGCCCTCGCTGCAGTCGAGAACCGCGGCGATGTCGCGCACGCTCAAGTCCTCCAGATAGAACAGGGCGACGGCCTGGGCCTGACGGCGCGGCAGCGCACGAACCGACCGCCAGAACTCGGCATCGCCCTCGTCGAGTGCGATGTGGGTCGGCGTCCGGTAGGCGAGCCGGACGATCGCCTTCGCCTCGCGGACCCGCCGCCGGACCACCGAGGCGGCCCGGTTGCAGGTGACACGGCGTACCCAGGCGGCCGGCGAGTCGTACGCGCCGATCGCCGCCCACTGCCGGTACGCCGCCGTGAACGCGTCCTGGGTCGTGTCCTCGGCGACCGAAGTGTTCCCGGTCAGGACGTACGCCAGGCCGAGCACCTTGCGGTACTCCTGCCGGTAGAACTCCTCGAAGGACAACCGAGCCTGAGCCGGGCCGTACGTTCTGCCGGTGCGCACAACGCGCCCGGCTGCTTCGTCGGCCGGTTCGCCGGCCGGTTCGCCGGAATCGGGCCCCGAATCGACCGCGGCGAGAACCGGCCGCGGCCACTGATCAGGGCTCGCGCGGCCGGCTGCGGCTGCACCGTTGGCGTCCATCACTTCATCACTCGCCGCAGCCGGCTGCTCGGTTGACATCGCTCCTCAGTTCAGACCGCGACCTGGTCGATGGGTCCGAATGGGGCTGCCCAGCCAACCTCGCCGCCTGGGTTCGCGCAGGACGCACCCGACCCCCACCTGGCCCGCGTTCGCCACGTCGCGGCCCGCTGCTCGGCCCAGGCGTGGACCCGCGCCGACACCACCCCACCAGGCGGAACGAGCACCATGCCGCAGCTGCGAACGCGTTGGAATGATTTCCTACGACGGGAATTGCAAGACATGTCCACATCAGCATGGGCCGATCTGAAGGCAGGTGGTTGAGGGCCACGACACAGCGCGGGGACCGTCGTGGTTATTGATCCGTTCAGGGAAAGGTCCAATCGATTTGCGGAGCAGACGCCCGGGAGCAGATCAGCCACCCCGCCAGGCTGAAAGACCCCGACTTGGTGCACACACTGCCCGACGTCACACCTAGTCACGATCATCTTGCCAGCCAAATCAGGCCCTCGTGAGCAAAGTCAGGCCCGGATCGAGAACTGCGTGCGCCCCGTCCGGCTCCGCGGCACGTCCGACCGGATCAACCTGACAAGGGGACGTCTTGTCAAGCTTCTCTTGCGCCGACCAGCCGCTCGGGGTGGTGCATGCGCGGTACGGCAACCGCCCAGCCTCGCAGTGCCCTCTTGCGGCTGTACGCGGCGGACCTGTTGCACCTCATCCGGGCCGGGGTCGCCGCCGGGAAGACCGTCCCCGATTCGGTCGCCGATCATCCCTGGTCTTCATCGTTGACCGCGCCGTACTTCGGGGCGGCTCTACAAAGACGGCGGCCGGTGCCATCCTGGCGACCCGGCGCGCCGTTGCCCGCACGGACGCCAGCTGGCCTGACGCGTCGTGCACGCCGACGGCGTCGAAGGTCCACGGTCGGCCGCTCTGCTGGGGCAGCCGTTGTGCCCGGACTGCTACGACTGACGCCTCGCGCGGGGTGTGACAGTGGTTCGCGCCCGACCTGTGGCGAGGACGGTTCCCCATCGCCCTCCACCGCGCACTCGCCCACCACGTGAGTAACTTCGTCGGATCGGTACGGGCGAATCGACAAGCCAGCCGCGGGTCGCCGCTGTCCCGCAGCGCGGTCGGCTATCGGAGCAGTTGAACGCGGATGGGCAAGTCGAGGTCGGCCCAGACGCGGTCGGCGGTGAGGACCTCGGCCGGGGTACTGCGGATGGTCAGTGCAAGGCAGCAGCGGTCCCCCAGAGAAAGGGTCCGGCCGCCCCTGATGGTGCGGATGGCTCCCGCCAGTTCGGCGTCCTCCTCGGTCAAGGGCTCGATGACCACGCCGGCGGCTGCCAACAACGCGCGTACCCGAGCGACGTCAATGTCGACGTCCACCAACTTGCCGATGACTTCGGCAAGGTTGGCCGTACCCAAAGTCGCCGTGGACAGTTCGGCGGCCACCTGTTCAGCGCCTGGTTCGTCGTGGATGAGAGCAAGCACGGCCGATGCATCGAGCACCGTCACTCGAGCGCCGTCACTCGAGCGCCGCGGCGGCTCGACGCTCGGCAAGCAACTCCTCGACGAGGGAGCGAGTGGCTGGTATCGACGCGGCGAGCCCGCGTAGCTCGGCCACAGCGTCCCCAGGTCGCTCGAGGACCAGCTTGGCACCGCTGAGGTGCAGGTGTAGACGGTCCCCGGCGGACAGGCCGAGGGCCGCACGCACCTCGGCGGGGTTCACGAGCCGACCCTGCTGACCCAGAATGATCGTGGCATCCATTATGAAGAATGCCACGACGACGCGCGTCGTGCCAGGTCCTCGGCTGGGGCATCTCGTCGCCACCTCAGAGCTACGAAGAACGCGCGCAACTTTCGTGCCGCCGGCCTTCTGCTACCGCGGAACATGACGATACCCAGCCATACGACCCACACAAGCTCACCCAGCCTGAATCCAATCCCCAACACCTGGAGAGCGGGAACAATCGTGAGGACACCGGCCAAGCCGACCATCACGCCGAGGTAGTTCAGTTTCCTCGGGTGCCTCCCTGCCAACAAAGCTGCCCAAGCGACGAGAAGGACCCATGCACCGCCAACAATCTCGATCCTGTCGAGCAGCACTTCAAGGACAGAGCTAATCGATAACCAGAGCCTCGCTGGTTCAGGCGAGGTTATGGGAATATTCAAGGTGATGACGAGACCGAATAAGTCGATCAACACATACAGGAGCCCTGCGACTCTTCCGAGGTTCTTCATCGCATTCAACTCGTTCCTCCCTGAGGATATGCTTGGGCGCAATGTTGGGCTGGAAATCTGACCCGATGAGTGACAGACCGAGGGATCCAGCCATTTCCATCCGGATAAGCCGCCGCATCATTCGAAGCGAATCTGCTCCCTGCGGTCGCGGGGATGTACAAGCCCCATTGCCTGCCGATGCACGAGACGAGGATGCTCATCGTGCAGGGCGGGCTGTACGCGATGTTGAGGTTGCGGTTCACTCGCGGTGGCAGGAGGGACCGGATCACCATCAGGCAGCGCAGCAAGATGTACATCAAGGTTGAGGTCCAATGACCTGATTGACGCATCGGCGTCAGGCTTGTGCTTTTAGGACTCTGGATCGCAGGTGTTCAGTGTTCTTGTCTTGCCTGGTTGTGGTTGTTCTCGCCGGAATGGTCGTGGTTTCCAAGTGGTCCGCTTCCCTTCGGGTCGGAGGGCGTGAGACCAGTCTGGTTGCGTCCGGGTCCCCGCACACCGGGGCTTCGGCCAGTTGTGCCCTGACCGATAGTCCAGGCCGATACCATTCTTTTGGTCGATTCGCCGCCGTCGGGCCGATTCCCTACCCTGCATCCATCGGCCGCGCTAAGCGCACGCCGTTGGTGTTCCCGCCGCCACAGACCACACGAACTCCTGGCCAGGTCCCTATCGACGGTCGGCAAGCCAACGCGACGAGAGCCGCGGAACCTCCCCGATCACCAACGACTGGCGCAGCGACAAGTACCCGGCGACCGCTTGAATCCACCTCGTGGACTCTGTGGAGAAGCCACCAGAAAGGTGACGAAGACTTCAGTGGCCGTGGCCGCCATGATCGTGGCCGCCATGATCGTGGTGGTCGGGGTCGTGCGGGCGGCGGTCGTCGGGCGGCGGCAGGTGGTGGCCGCCACCGTGGTCGCCCGGCGCGTGCGCCACGTTGCTCGGGGGACGCCGCAGCGGCGGCGCCTGCGGTGGCATCAGTTCGCGAACCATCCTGCGCAGCTCGTCCGGCTGCGGCTGTCGCCCGTCGCCGAGGAACTCGCGGATCCGGTTCCACCAGTCGCCGTCGAGGGAGCGCTGTGACCGCCGCCCGCCCGCACAGATCTGCACGAAGCGGCCGACGCTCGGGCGCCCGGCACCGTCGATGACGAACAGCAGGTAATACCCGACGATCGCGACATTCGGTTCCCGCGGGATCGAGGCGACGAGGGTGTCGCCCTCGCCGCGGCGGTGCGTCAGGGTGATGTGGCGCTGATCGGGGTTGAAGTTGTGGGTCACTGTGCCGCACCGGACCATCACGACGCGATCGATCGACGCCGCGTTCGGCGTGTGGATCTCCATCTCCTCGCCGTGGCAGGCCCGCGGCGCGACGGCGGTGATCGACGGCCGGGGCCCGCAGAAGTACCACGGCTCGAAGATCTCGATGCGCAGCTCGCGGTTGCCCAGCCCGCTGGCGGCGTTGAAGTTCGAGCCGGCGACCCATACTGCGCCGTTCGGCATCAGCAGGGCGGTGCTGTGGTAGCCGCGTACCACGGGGCTTGCGGGGAGGACCTTCCACGATCCGGCGACCGGGTCGTACAACTCCGGCGACTTCACCCCGGTGGCATCGTTCGAGCCGTTCTTCAGGCCGCCCTCGATGAAGATCTCACCGGTGGGGAGGATCACGGCGTCCGCGTTCTCCCGCACGGGGTTCATGTCGCCCGGGGCCGGATCGTCGAACATCGATCGCGTCGCGGCTGCCCACCCGGCGCCCGGATTGTTCGTGTCGAGGATGTACGGCGTCGACCCTCCGGCCTGCATGACGCGGGCGCGGTAGTTGTCGGCCGGCGACAGCGGCAGCATCACCGAGGTGGTGTCCTGCGCGAAGCCGTTGTTGTAGATGCCTTCCGGGGGTGGGGCGATGACGTCGTCCCAGTCGTTCGCATCGGTGTACGGATGCCACTTTTCGAGGCGGCCGTTGGTCATCGGCGACATCGAGATGACGGTGCCGTCGGGGAGGACGTGCAGGCGGGGGTACTCGTAGCGGCGGGCATCGACCTCGTCGATGTTCGCGTAGTCGGACGGGCCGACGATCGACCACGTGCCGGTCGCCGGGTCATACAGCTCCAGTGAGTTGTTGTTGTGGCGGCTGTCGTCGACCTCCGGATGGCCGGACAGCGCGAGGACCCGGCCGTCGGCCAGGGTGAGGAGCGTCGGATACCACTTGCCGCCGGTCTTCTCGATGTCGAGGTTCGGGGCGACCTCGCCGGCGCGCTGCGTGACGAGCTTGCCGGTGGCGTGCCACTTTTCGTCGGCGGGGTCGAACAGGTAGGCGTCGCGCAGGCCGATGAAGTGACCCGGGGGGTGGATGCCGCCGCCGCCCCAGTTGCGGGTGCCGCCGGCGGCGAGGATGCGGCCGTCGGCGAGCTGGGTGTGGCCCGAGCAGAACAAGTCGCTGTTGCCCGGCAGACCGGTGACCTGAGTGATGTTGTGCGACGTGCAGTCGAACAGGCGGGTGTGATCGACGTCGCCCGACGCGTTGAGCCCACTGTCGTGCTGGTCCCCGCCGAAGTAGACGATCTTGCCGGTGCGCAGCAGCGCGGCGTGCACGGCGAGGATGCCGGCGGCCTGGCCGCCGCCGACCTGGTACCAGCGGCCCTGGAACTCCACGACGGTGACCGGCCTGCTGAACGAGGAGATCTGCTCGCAGAGCCGCTGGCGCGCGGTGACCTGGTCGCCGACCTCGAGTTGGCCACTGACGCCGACGACCACATCGTCGCCCCCCGTCGTCTCCGAGCCTCGGAAGACGCCGTTGACGTACACGTCGACGCGGGCGCCGTGGACCGTGTTGACGACCCTGACCGACGACTCACACGAGTACACCGGGGCGAGGACCTTCGGCCGGGGAATCCGCTCCAGCTTCTGGACCACGACGGCGTCGGACTCCGAGCTGACCAACCCGCATCCGTGCTGCACGGCGTAGATCTCGTCGCCCTCGATGAGCAGCGGCGCGACCGTGACGTCGACCTCGTCGTCGTTGGCGGTGCGCTCGCCGATCGGTGCGCCGAGCATCGTCGACCACACGTAGACACGGGCGCCGACGTAGAGGTTCGACACCCGGACTGCGGCGCCGCACTCGTAGAGCGGCTCAATCACCTTCGGCGTCGGCAGGCTGGCGGGCGCGGCGTCGACGAGCACGCCCGGGCCGGGCAGGCTCCACTCGCCACACAGCTCCTGCGTGGCGGTGATCATGCTCCCGCCGCTCAGCGGCGGGACGAGAAAGTCGTAGCTGCCGTCGACCGGCGACTCGGCCAGCCCGAGCTCGACGCCGTCGGAGAAGATCGTGACCCGCGCGCCCATCACGAGTCCGACGACGACGACCGTCGTGGCGCCGTCGCACAGCGGAGGCTGCACGTACGCGACAGGGACGGGAGTGTTGTCCTCCACCGAGACCGGGTCGGCGTCGGCGCTCTTGAGGTTGCAGTGTCCGCGCAGTTCCTGGCGGGCGCTGATGACCTCGCCGAGGGCGAGCGGCGGGTTCACGCCCATCCACAGGGTGTCAACGTCGTAGCACGCGACCTGGTTCGGTCCGGCCGACCGCATCAGTTCGACGTACGCGCCGTGGACCACGTTCGACACGGTGACGCGCCGCTCGCACTCCCGCAGTGGCGCGACGACGACCGGCTTCGGCAACCGGCGCTGCTTCTCCACCACCTGGTCGACCGGCGGTCCGTCGGTGACGACGCCCGGGTTGCCGCACGCCTCCTGCTGGGCCTTGATGTCCATCCCGACCGACAGCGGCGTGCCGAGGTGGAAGCGGGCGTTGCCGTCGTAGCTCTCGCCCGATCCGAGAACCGTGCCACCGTCGCGCAGCTCGACCTTCGCGCCGGGGACGAGGCCTTCCAACCAGACGCACTCGCCGCACTCGTTGAGGTTGCTGCGGAAGCCGACCGGGCCGATCACCGGCGGCTGCGCCTGCACGACCACCGACTCGGGCGACGGGATGCTCGTGTCGACGCCGATCGTCTGGGTGGCGGTGACCTTCTGCCCCGCGCCGAGTCCGGCGGTGAGCCCGAACGTCTGGTCCGACCACGTGGCTGCGGATTGCGCGACCATCACGCCGTCGGCGTACACGGTGACGGTGGAGCCGGTGAGCTGGCCCTGCACCCGCACGGCCGAACTGCACTCCGAGAGCGGACCGATGACCCGCGGCGGCAGCAACGGCATCACAACACCTCCTGCGTGTGGGGACGCCCGACCTGGCCGCCCATCGATACAAGAGCGCGCGGGTGGTGGGCTGATACGGGTCGCTTGACGTGGGCTCTGCGGATGTGGGTGGGGCTGAGTGCAGCTGGGTCGGGACGAGGCAATGCGCGCGCGGATGCGATCCGCACCTGCGCTGCGGCTGCCACGCTCAGGCCGTCGTGCTCAGGGGCGCGTACGGCGCTGTCTGGTGAATGGCCACGATCGCAGCCGGCCGGTCGGAAGCCGACCCCAGGTGTAGCGTCGCGATCAGGAGTCGGCAACGACGTCATCGGCGGGTGTTGGGCATGCGGCTGGACCATCTGTGCGACGTCAGCTGGAGCTACGACCTGATCCACCAGGTGGAGCCGTCGCCGACCGCTGACGGGCGGCTCTACGGGCAGGGCACCGCCACCTTGGTGGGACGCTTGTCCGGCTCCGCCCAGTGGTCGAACTTTCCCCGGGTCCGCGACGGGCATGCTCTTCCGGACGCGCGAGGGGTCATTCACCTGACTGGAGGCGGCGAGGTGTTGTTCGCCTTGACGGGCTTGTCGTCGCTCGTCGACGGACGAGGCGTGCACGTCTTGACCTTTCAGACCGCAGCGCCGTCCCACCTCTGGCTGAACAATCTCATTGCGGTCGGCGAAGGCACCATCGACGTCGAGCACGGCCGCCTGAGCATGCGCTACTACGAATGCAGCGCGGAGGCGCCGATCCCCGACTTCAGGGCCTGAGCAGTCCGACCACGGTTTGAAAGGCGGAATCAGCTCAATTCCGGGATCGGGCCGGCGCGCGTCCCGCGGCGAAAGTGCTATCGCTTGACGCTGTGATGCGGCAAGGTGACCGCGTGCACTACATCGGTATCGACCTCGCGTGGGGCGACAAGCAGCCCACGGGCCTCGCGGTGATCGACGACGGCGCACGCTTGCTCCACGTGAGCGCGGTGCGCACCGACGACGAGATCGCGGCAGCGCTATCGGCGTACGTCGACCGCGACTGCCTCGCCGCGATCGACGCCCCGATCGTGGTGACGAATGCCACGGGGTCGCGGCCGGCCGAGCAACAGCTCAGCAGGGACTTCCGTCGCTTCGACGCAGCCACCCATCCGTCCAACACGGGCAAGCCGGAGTTCGCGAACGGCACCCGGGCCGCCCGGATCGCCAAACGGCTCGGACTCGACATCGACCCTCGGTCCGGTCGGCGTCGACGGGCGATCGAGGTCTACCCGCACCCGGCGACGATCGTGCTCTTCGGGCTGCCGAAGATCCTGCGTTACAAGGCCAAGCCCGGTCGTGACCTCGACCTGCTGCGCTCGGAGCTGCTGAGGTTGATGACCTACGTGGCCACCGTGGTCTCGACGGACGAGACCTGGGCCGGGCTGCGCGACCAGGTCGAGAACGCCACCCGCAAGAGCGAGCTGCGCCGCGTCGAGGACCAGGTCGACGCCGTGTTCTGCGCCTACCTCGCCCACTTCGCCGACCATCGGGGCGACCTGATCACCCGCTACGGCGACCTCGAGACGGGCTACATCGTCACGCCGACCCTCGGGGCCGACGTCGCTTCGACCAGCGTCGGCGTGGTCCGTGAAGCGGTGCGTGAGTACGCCGCGCTGCACAGCGAACTCACCCGGGCTGGACAGGAGGCCGTCGCGCTCGTGCAGGGCCTGCTCGACGAGGCGGGCATCAACTACCTGTCGGTGACCGGACGCACCAAGTCGATTGCGTCCTTCGCGGAGAAGTCCGCCCGCACGAAGGCGGGTACGCCGCTCTACACCGACCCGCTGACCCAGATCACCGATCAGCTCGGTGTCCGGGTGATCACCTACGTCTGTGACGACGTCGACGCCGTCGCCGATGTGTTGGCCGAGCAGGTGATCGTGCACGACGATCGCGACTGGGGCCAGGAAACCGCGAGCGAGGGCCGGTTCGGCTACGCCAGCCGGCACCTGATGATCGGCCTCGATCCGGCGCGGGAGAGCCATCCCGACTTCGCCCACCTGCACGGACACACGGCCCAGGTGCAGGTCCGGACGGTGCTGCAGCACGCCTGGGCCGAGTTCGAGCACGACATCCGCTACAAGGGCACGGTGCCGGCCGAGCACGTCGGCGAATTCGACCGCCGGTTCACCCTCGCCGCCGGCCTGCTCGAGCTCGCCGACCGTGAGTTCTCCGAGATCCGGGAGCGGCTCCGGGGCGCCGCACCAGAGATCAGCCAGGCAATGGGCGACGACGACCCGCGTCTCGACCCGCGCGAGTTGGCGGTGTACCTGGCGGGGCAGTACTCCGAGGCCGGATGGTCGCGCACCGATCACTACAGCTGGATCGCCGGCATGCTCCTCGAGGTCGGCGTCACCTCGCTCGCCGAGCTGGGTGACGTGCTGCGTGCGACCGACGAGGCCGCGATCGCCGCGAGGATGGACTACCGGCACCCGCCAGGTGCGGTCCGCAGGCTCGACGATGCCCTGCTCTGGGTCTTCGGTGAGCGATACGTGGCGCTGCACCAGAACGCCCATCGCGCCGGACTGCTGGAGCACCGACTCGAGCGATTGAGAGCGGAGCGATGACCTCGCCAAGGCTGCCGCGATTTCCCTCCGCTCGTTCCTGATCGTCGGCGACGCGGTCAGGCGGTGAGGGCGGGCTCGGTGTCGAGCAGGTCCATCACGAGTGAGGCGGCGGCGGTGGATTGTCCTGCGGCGATGGCCGAGACCACCCAGTTGGGGGTGGAGTCCGGCATGGGCACGGCGACGAGTCCAGCCGCCTGGGGCTTGGCCGCCACATGCTGGGGCACGATGGTGGCTCCGAGGCCCCGATGGACGAGGTCGAGCAGGGTGTGCACGTCGTTCACGGTGCATCGCACGCGCCTGGTCACGCCGTACGCGGAGCAGGTCTTGTCGTTCAGGGAGCGGATCGCCCACGATTCCTGGAAGTCCACGAAATCCAGGTCGCTCAGCTCGGCCCAGCCGGGCGATTTCACCCGGGCGAGCGGGTGATCGGGCGCGACCAGCACGATCATCGGCCGGCGTCCGAGCTCGATGCGGGTGAGGGCGCCGAGATGATCCTCGGTCGCGATGAAGGCGAGGTCGAGGCGACCGTCCCGTACGCGGCTGACGAGTTCGTGGGAGCCGGCCTGGGTGAAGTCCAGATCGACCTGCGGGTACCGCCGGTGGACCCGGTCGAGCAACGACACGACGTCGACGATCCCGAGGCACTGTTCGGCGCCGACCCGCAGGCTGCCGGACAGCTCTCGGGTCGCGCGTACGACGGCGTCCCGAGCGGCCGCGGCCTGAGCGAGCATGGTGCGGGCGTGGGGGAGCAGGGCGAGCCCCGCCGCGGTCGGTTCGACCCGCCGGGTGGTGCGGTCGAACAGGGTGGTGCCGAGCTCGTCCTCGAGCGCGCGGACGGCTGCGGAGAGACCGGACTGGGAGACCCCGCACACCGCGGCGGCTCGGGTGAACTGCTCCTCTTCGACCAGGGTGACCAGGTACTGCATCTGACGGAAGTCCATTGAGCCGAATCCTTAGATTTATCCGAGATTCTTCTGCGTGCTATCGAACTCAGTTGTTTGCCTTCTAGTTTGTCCGGCCTCTACCGTGGAACGCAACCAGCTTGACCACCCCACGAGAGGATCCCTGTGCAGCAGCGCGTCATCGGCCCCCGTTCGGTCTCCGCGATCGGTCTCGGCGGCATGCCGATGTCGATCGAAGGGCGACCTGACCCTGAGCGGTCGATCTCGACCATCCATGCGGCCCTCGACGCCGGCGTGACGTTGATCGACACCGCGGACGCCTACCACCGCGATGCCGACGAGGTGGGTCACAACGAGGAGCTGATCGCCAAGGCGCTTCGGTCCTACGGCGGCGACACCTCCGACGTCCTGGTCGCGACCAAGGGCGGCCATCTGCGACCCGGTGACGGCTCGTGGACCTTGAACGGTCGCCCCGATCACCTGAAAACGGCGGCCAAGGCCTCAGCGCAGCGGCTCGGCGTCGACGCGATCGGCCTGTACCAGTTCCACCGGCCGGATCCGAAGGTTCCGTACGCGGAGTCGGTCGGTGCGATCCGCGACCTGCTGGACGAGGGCGTGATCGAGCTGGCGGGCATCTCCAACGCCAACGTCGAGCAGATCGATCTCGCCAACGAGATCCTCGGCGGCCGGCTCGTGTCGGTGCAGAACCAGTTCTCGCCCACGTTCCGGTCGAGCCAGGGCGAGCTCGAGCACTGTGCCCGGCTCGGCCTCGCGTTCCTGCCCTGGTCGCCGCTCGGCGGCATCGGTCGTACGGATTCGGTCGGCGCCCGCCGCCCGGCCCTCCAGCGCATCGCCGAGGACCGTGGGGTCAGCGTGCAGCAGGTGATCCTCGCCTGGGAGCTGGCGCTCTCGCCGACGGTGATCCCGATTCCCGGGTCCTCACGCCCGGCCAGCATCTCCGATTCCGTTGCGCGCCGCCGACCTGTCCCTGTCCGCGGACGAGATCGCGGCCCTGTCCGACGCCGAGTGACCGCCTCAGTCTCCACCGCCGCATCACCTTTCACGAAGGAGCAATCATGAAGACTGTCCCTCTCGGCACGACCCAACGCCAGGTGCCGAACGTCGTGCTCGGGCTGATGCGGATCCAGCAGTTGGACGATCAGGCCGTACGCACGCTGGTCGGCACGGCGCGCGACGCCGGTATCGACTTCTTCGACCACGCCGATGTGTACGGGGCCGATCTGCACGGCTGCGAGCGCCGCTACGCCGAGGCGATGCAGCTCAGTTCGGCCGAGCGCGAGCAGATCACGCATCCAGACCAAGGCCGGCATCGTGCGGGAGGGGCCGTACTTCGACTTCTCCTACGAGCACCTGATCGCCTCGGTCGACGGGTCGCTGAGCGCCCTGCAGACCGACTACATCGACATCCTCCTGCTGCACCGGCCGGATGCCCTCGTCGAGCCGGACGAGGTGGCGCGGGCGTTCGACGAGCTCGAGGCCGCCGGCAAGGTCCGCGCCTTCGGGGTGTCGAACCAGACGCCGCGGCAGATCGACCTGCTCAAGAAGTCGGTGCCGGCAACCGATCGTCGCGAACCAGCTGCAGCTGTCGATCACCCACGCGCCGGTGGTCGCGCAGGGGGTCGCCATGAACATGGTGGGGCTGGATCAGTCGGTCACGATGGACGGCGGTGGCATCGTCGACTACTGCCGCCTCCACGACATCACCATTCAGGCCTGGTCGCCGTTCCAGGCGGGGTTCTTCAACGGGGTCTTCCTCGGCTCGCCGGACTACCCCGAACTGAACCAGGTCATCGATCGACTGGCCGCCCAGTACGACGTCTCGCCGATCGCGATCGCGACCGCCTGGATCACCCGGCACCCCGCGAACATGCAGGTCGTCCTCGGGACCACCACACCCGAGCGCGTCACCGCAGCGGCCGAGGGCTCAGACCTTGCCTCTGACCCGGGCGGACTGGTACGACCTGTTCCGGGCTGCCGGACACCGCGTGCCCTGACCCGGGCGGAGTAGTGCCTCAACGATCCGGCGCGCTCGCGTGTAGAGGGGAAAGGGGCGCGCGCAGCGAACGGCGCTGCCTGGTCCCCGGGAGCTGAGGTGGACGGCCATGGTGTGGGTTCGTCGATCGGGGAGCAGGAGCACTCTCGCGAGGAGCGGGTGCGGCGGCGCTGCTGGTCACCCTGTCCCTGACGTGGCCGTCTGCTGCCGCCGCTGACGACCTCGACTGCGCCAGCTGGAACACGTCAGTGCTGGTCGTCGGGGTCCCCCGCTACGACGGTGGCCGTGGGGCCGTCGAGGTGACCTCGGCGGCGGGTCGGGTGGTCCTGACTCGCGACTCCCTCGGACTGGGCTCCAGCCAGCCGGGTGACCGTTTCGGCTTCGCGCTGTCGGCCGCGTCGAACATCGTGGGTGCCGACTCGTGCAAGGACATCGTGGTCGGCGCCCCGGGGGCCGACCAAGCCGGGCGCGCGTACGTCCTGAGGGGCACTCCGCAGGGATTCGTCAAGGGAGCGACCCTGGGTCTGCCCGCGGGTGCCAGTGGTGACGAGTTCGGCTATGCCGTGTCAGCCGACGGGCATGTCGTCGGCGCCCCCGGGATGGACGTGGGGCGGGCGAAGGATGCCGGAGGCCTGGCCTGGTTCGAGCAGCTGGCCGAGCCGCCTGATCTGACCGCTCCCCCGGAGATTTTCACCCAGGCCCGTCGTGGCGTACTCGGCACGGCCGAGTCCGGCGACCGGTTCGGAGAGGTGCTCGGCCGGGCCAATCCGGACGGGGAATACGGCCTCGGCCTTTCCCTTCTGGTCGGCATGCCGCACGAGGACGTCGGTGGGCTCACCGACGCCGGGATCGTCCAGCAGGTCACGCTGCTGGAGGACGGTCGGAGGTTCGATCGCATCTTCCGGCAAGAAGCCGGCGGGCCGCTCGGCGTCCCTGAGGCCGGGGATCGTTTCGGCAGTTCCTTCGTCGAGGACGGCTGGGTTCTGGCCGTCGGGGTGCCCGGCGAGGACGTGGGCCGGATCGTCGACGCCGGCGCGGTCAACCTGTTCTCCAACTTCTGGGACGGTGGCGGCGACGACCCTGAACGCGTGTCCTTCGTCCCTCAACGTGCCGTCCATCAGAACAGCCGACGTGTCCCCGGCGCGGCCGAGCGCGGCGACCATTTCGGCGCATCAGTGACCATGGTGGACTACGGGCCCGACACGTACGGCCCGAAGCTGGCGATCGGCGTACCGGGTGAGGACCTCGGCGGTACGGTCGACGCCGGGATGGTCGTCCTGTACGACCCCGGGCTCAATTCCTACGCCGAGTCCGAGGAGGATCTGCACCGGCCGGCCTACCGCTCGCAGAGCGTGACCCAGGGCGGGAACCTCGCCGGCGGGCGCGCCGAGCGAGGTGACCGGTTCGGCGCGGATCTCGCCACCGCAACCGGCACCCTGCTGATCGCGGTGCCGGGCGAAGA
The DNA here is from genome assembly GCA_963726625.1 of uncultured Actinomycetota bacterium. Lineage (GTDB taxonomy): Bacteria > Actinomycetota > Actinomycetes > Propionibacteriales > Propionibacteriaceae > Microlunatus. The sequence continues at coordinate 492,583 of CAVSDA010000011.1, read as the reverse complement.
CATCGGCTCGACGGTTGATGCTGGCTTGATCGCGCGGGTGGCGCTGCCCACGCCGCAACGGAGGTCCGCGCTGGGGTTCACCGGTGGTCCGCGCACGGGATTGCGCTACGGCACCCTGTGGTGAGGCGTCCCCTTTTTCTATCGGTGCCCCCAGACCGGTGTCAGCAGCGCCTCACCGGAGACGTCGAGCAGGCGCGGCCCTGAGCCATCGGCGTTCACCAGGAGCAGTCGGACCGTCGCTCCGGCGGCACCCGAGCCGGTGCGGTCCGACACCACCAACAGCCGGCGACCGTCCGGTGACCAGGCCGGCTTCTGCTCGTTCGCCGGTCCGGTGAGCAACGGCCGGACCCGACTGCCGTCGGACCGCATCAGGTAGACGTCCAGGCTGCCGTCGGCCGCTCGGCGGCGAAAGGCAATAGTGGCGCCGTCGGGCGACCAGGCCGGATCGGCGTCGGAGCCGACCGAGCCGCGCGTCAGGGCGGTCGGGGTACCCGAGCCGTCCAGCGGCATGCTGAAAAGCGAGCCCCCATTGCCGACTCGCGCGTCCGAGGCCCAGTACGCGACCGTACGGCCGTCCGGGGAGATCGTGGGGTCCTCCACCCGGAGCCGGCCCGTGTCGAGCTCACGGACGAGCCGGCCCGCCAGGTCGACCACCAGCAGCCGGTCGGCGCCGGAGCGGGGCACACACTCCACCACGATCACATTGGCCTCGACCGGGCTCCAGGCGGCGTGACCGGCCGCGTCGCAGCCGTCGGGCAACCGGTCGAACAACCGACGGTCCCCGCCCCCATCCACTGCGCTGGTGCGCAGTAGGCCCGTGCCCTCGTCGATGTAGACCAGGGTCCGGCGGTCGGCCGACAAGGACGGCGCAAAGGCGCGGTGCCCCACGGAGCCGCTGAGCAGGCGGAGTTCTCGCGCCGTCGACGCTCGCGACGTAGAGGGCACGGCCGGCGGCGACTGTCCGAGGGACCACGAACTGCCCTTGTCGACAGTGGCGCGGATCGCGGCAGATCCGCTGCAGCCGATGATGTCGCTGCACTCGGCGCGGGCACGCTGGGCACCGACGTCCCCACGGGACCCGTCTCCCGCCGCGCAAGCGTCACCCCGAGCGTGGCCGCTGCGACCAGACCCGCGGCCGTCACGACGGCGCCGGCCACCAGCGCAACGCGGCTCGGGCGGCGGGTCGGGCGTCCAGGGTCCAGTTGCTCGACCGGCGCGGGTCGTCGGACGGCCTGACCGGACGCGCCCAACAATCTCCGGTGGGCCCCGCCGCGCGCGTCGTCGTCGGCAGCGATCTGCTGCACCGCGTCGGACACTCCAGCCAACTGCCACACCGCGGTGAGATGTCGGGCCAGGGCTGGGTCGGCGAGGATCTGGTCGACCTCTTCGGTGGCGAAACCGGTCCGGGCGCCAGCACTCAACCGTGCGTAGGTAAGCGGCGGCGGTGCCCCGGTGACGATCCCGCTGACCGCGACATCGAGCGGGTCGGCCCGTGCGGCGAAGCCGGCGCCCTCGGTCCAGCCTGCCTCGGCGGAACCGTACGGGTCCTCGTGGTCGTACGGATCGTCGTCGTAGGGGTCGTCGTAGTAGGGGTCATCCGGATCGCCGGGCCGGACGGGTCGGGCGGGCGCGTTCGGGTCGCTCATCGCCATGGCCAATCCCAGACGACCCGGTCGGGTACGGGGTTGTGGGCAGCGCAGTTGAGCACGCAGTTCGGATGAGGGCTCCCGGACGCGGCCGCCTGGGCCGCCTCCAGCGTGTGCAAGGCGACCGCGAAGTCGCTGTCGAACTGCCGCCGGTCCTCATGGCAAGCCGCGAGCCGGGAGCGCAAGGGGGCCTTGTCCCGGCGCCGCAGGTAGCGTTCCGCGGCAGCCCGGGCGTCGACCCGCTGGCCCTGGTCGTCGCTCACCGTCACCGAGAGCGCAGCTGCCGCCAGCCGGGCCCGCGCGGCGGGGCTGTGCAACCGGTCCCCACCGGGGACGCCGTCGTAGAGGTCGAGGCAGGTGAGGATCGTTCGCGGACTGGTGAGGGCCCCAGGTGGACCGAGGATGCCGGCGATGTACAACGTCTCGTGCACCTTGGAGGCCGCCGAAGCCTTGATCTGGCTGAGTCGGGAGGGTGTCACGCCGAGCTCCCGGGCGAGCTCGGTCTGCCCACCGCGCCCGCTCAGCACCGCCTGCCAGCAACGCACGTGCAGCGGTGTCAGGCAGGTGGGTCTCGGTCCGGGGCCTTCGCCGCGGATGCGCAGCACGTCGATCACCCGCTGCAGCACGTCCCGATCGTTCGGCAAGTCATCACTGCGGCTCGTCCGCGCTCGGCCAGTGCCCCTCGACCGGTTGCGTGCGCACCCCTCGCAGTTGCCGCCAGCAGTCGATGCTCTCGTTGTCCAGCGCCCGATAGAGGTAGCCGAGTTCGCAGTACTTGGCCACGCGCTCGGCGAGCAGTTCAGCGGAGGATGATCGGCTCAGCCGGTCCGCCAGGACCCCGAGCACGGTGTGGGCGAGATCGTCCGCGTCGACGACTGGGCCGCTGCTCCGGTGCCACCTGATCCGCGCGGACATGGCGAGGATCGTTTGGTAGTTGCCGGTCACGAACGCATAGAACTGGTCCAGCGCCTGACGTACGAGGTCGAGCGAAGGATCCCGGTCGGCAACCTGGGCAAGGCTCGTGTGCTGGATCTCCTCGATGTCGCCCCCGTTGACCGACGTGCCGACAGCCCGCCCGCTGCAGCTCCCAGTTTGCGCCGAAGCCCGCTCCGCACCAGCCGTATTGCCGCATTCGGTATCATCTCGGCGGATACATCTCACCGCGTTGCCCGCGTCGCGGCCGGCTGGCACTCCCAGGCGGCGCGGGATCGCAGCGTCCGGCGGCCGGGATCTGCGCTTGGCGCGTCCCAGTGCCCAGCCCGTCTACGCTCGGGATTCAGGCCGAACACCCTTGACCGGAATACCCATGGGGGGTACCGTCGTTGGGAGTGATACCCCCTAGGGGTATTTACGAGGAGGAGATCGATGAGCGTGAGCTGCCGTGGCGTCCTTCCAAGCCATCGCCAACCAGCACCATCGCCCGGCCGCGGGTCGATCGAACGAGAACCCCGCCCATGCCCACCGCACACCACCACCATTCCGCTCGAGGTGACCCGATGAACAGTCCCGCCCGGCAGGCCGCCGGCCACGCCGACCACACCACCACCGATGCCCACCAGCATCACGAATCGATGAGTGAGCATGCCGCCACCGGCGGCCAGGAGAATGCTGACGCCGCTCACCAGGCCCACGGCGGGCACGACGCCCACGGCGGGCATGACGCCCACGATGGCCAGGGAGGCCACGCCGGGCACGGAGGCCACGGGGATCACGTGGCGCAGTTCCGGCGGCTCTTCTGGATCATGCTGGTGCTGGCCGTGCCGGTGATCGCGTTCTCCGCCCATGTTCGCCATGCTGGTCGGCTACCCGCTGCCGGCGCTCGGCTGGATCGGCTGGATCTCGCCACTGCTCGGCACCGTCATGTACGTGGCCGGCGGGCGGCCGTTCCTGACCGGCGCCGTCGACGAACTCCGCCGCCGGCAGCCCGGGATGATGCTGCTCATCGCCCTGGCCATCACCGTGGCCTTCTTCGCCTCCTGGGCGGCCAGCCTCGGCATCGTCCACCATGAACTCGACTTCTGGTGGGAGCTGGCGCTGCTGATCGTGATCATGCTGCTCGGCCACTGGATCGAGATGCGGTCCCTGGCCCAGACCACCTCAGCCCTCGACTCGCTGGCCGCGCTGCTGCCCGACGAGGCCGAACGGGTCGTCGGCGAAGACACCGAACTCGTTCGCGCCGGCTGAGCTGCGGCTCGGCGACCTGATCCTGGTACGGCCGGGTGGCCGGATCCCGGCCGACGGGATCATCCGCTCCGGCTCAGCCAGCGTCGACGAGTCGATGATCACCGGCGAGTCCAAGCCCGTACGCCGCGGCGAAGACGACACCGTCGTGGCGGGCACCGTCGCCACCGACTCCGGCCTGCGGGTCGAGATCACCGCCGTCGGCGACGACACCGCGCTGGCCGGCATCCAGCGACTGGTCAGCGAGGCGCAGAACTCCTCCTCCCGGGCGCAGCGGATCGCCGACCGGGCCGCGGCCCTGCTGTTCTGGTTCGCGCTGGTCGCCGGCGTCATCACCGCCGTCGTCTGGACGCTGCTCGGGCTGCCCGACGCGGCGGTGGTCCGCACGATCACCGTGCTGGTGATCGCCTGCCCGCACGCCCTCGGCCTGGCCATCCCGCTCGTGGTGGCCATCGCCACCGAGCGCGCGGCCCGCGGCGGCGTCCTGATCAAGGACCGGCTCGCCCTGGAGTCGATGCGCACCGTCGACACGGTGCTGTTCGACAAGACGGGCACCCTCACCAAGGGCCAGCCCACCGTCACGGCCATCGAGACGGCCGCCGGCCACAGCGACGACGAGGTGCTCGCTCTGGCCGCCAGCGCCGAGTCCGACTCCGAGCACCCGCTGGCCCGCGCCATCGTGGCCGCCGCGCAGGACCGCGATCTGCCGCTCCAGTCCGCGACCGACTTCAGTTCCTCACCGGCGGTCGGCGTCAGCGCCACGGTGAACGGCCGCGAGGTGCAGGTCGGCGGACCCACCCTGCTGCGGTCAGCACGCCGCGGCCGAACTCGGCGTCGTCGACGCGTGGCGCGCCGACGGGGCGATCATCCTGCACGTCCTCCTCGACGGTGCCGTCGTCGGCGCGCTGAAGCTGGCCGACGAGATCCGGCCGGAGTCGCGGCACGCGGTCGAGGCGCTGCACGCCCGCAACGTGCAGGTGGTGATGATCACCGGAGACGCCGAGGCGGTCGCGGCATCGGTCGCCGCCGAGTTGGGCATCGACCGCTACTTCGCCGGAGTCCGTCCCGAGGACAAGGCCGAGAAGGTCAAGCAACTCCAGGCCGAGGGCCGCAAGGTCGCCATGGTCGGGGACGGGGTCAACGACGCTCCCGCGCTGGCCCAGGCCGACGTCGGCATCGCCATCGGCGCCGGTACGGACGTGGCCATCGCCTCCGCCGGGGTCATCCTGGCCAGTGACGACCCACGCTCGGTGCTGTCGGTGATCGAGTTGTCCCGGGCCACCTACCGCAAGATGAAGCAGAACCTGTGGTGGGCGGCCGGCTACAACCTGATCTCCGTGCCGCTGGCCGCCGGCGTGCTCGCTCCGGTCGGGTTCGTCCTGCCGATGTCGGTCGGCGCGGTCCTGATGTCGGTGTCGACGATCGTGGTCGCGCTGAACGCGCAACTGCTGCGGCGCCTCGACCTCCGCCCTGAGCAGGTCATCCGGTAGCTCACAGCTGTGGGGTGGGGACAGGTTTCGCGGGCTTGGAATTCACCGGGCCGCGAACTGCCCCAGCCCCACAGGTGGTGAGGCGGTCTCAGGCTTGTCCACAGACGTGCCACGGACGCAGCACGATCCAGGCGCCGATCCACAGACTTCCGGCGTGACTGAACCCGTACGCGGCCGCCTGCGGCGCAACGGCTGGACCCGCCTCTCGCGCGGGCTCCACATCGAGGCGGCGAGCCGGACCCCGACCGCCGACCTGCAGGCGTGGAGCCTGCTGCTGCCCGCCGGCTCAGCCTTCACCCACCTCACCGCCGCCGCCGCGTACGGCTGGTGGCAGCCGGCGCACGATCCCGCAGCCGATCTTCGCCGCTGTGCGTGACGGCGAGGCGATCCCGTACCGGCCGGGCCTGCTGCTGACCCGCCATCCCGTTCCGCCGCCCGCGGTGCTGGTCGACGGCGTACGGCTCACCACTGCGGGCGAGACGCTGCTGGCCGCGGCCCGCGATCTCGGCCTGCTCGATCTGGTCCTGATGGGTGACAGTGCGCTGCGCCTGGGCCAGTGCACGACCGCTGAACTGTGGCGGGTCGCGGAGCAGCGGCGACGCGGCGTGCGGCGGCTCCGTACGGTGATTCCGCTGCTCGATCGGCGCAGCGAGTCCCCCTGGGAGTCGGTGATGCGGGTGCTGCACCAGGCCGCCGACCTCGACGTCGTGCCGCAGCACGAGATCCTCGACCAGCGCGGCCGCTTCGTGGCCCGGGCCGACCTGTGGATCAGGGGCACCCGGCGCCTGCATGAGTACGACGGGGGAGTCCACCGCGAGAAGGACACCCACGTCGCCGACCTCGCCCGGGACCGCCGCCTCATCGAGGCCGGATGGCAGCGCTGCGGCTACACCGCCTCCACCTTGCTGCGCGACGGCGGCTCGATCATCGCCTCGGCCGACCGCGTCCTCGGCCGGCCCTGGGACCCGTCCCGGCTGCACCGCTGGAACGGACTGGTCGCGGACTCGCTCTTCGGCCCGGTCGGCCGCGCGCGGGTCAAGGAGCGCTGGCGCCGCGCAGCGATCTGAGCCTCACCAACCGTGGGGTTGGGACATCGAAAGCACCCGGAAACCTGCACCAACCCCACACTTGGTTGGGGCGAGCCAGACGCTAACGCTCCGCGCCGTGGTACCGGAACTCGGAGAAGGCGACCTTGCCCTGGACGGCGTAGAGCCCGAGGACGCGGCCGGTGAAGGACGCTGCAGTCTCCTGAGAGAGGTAGCGGCCGTCCACCCGGGCCAGTTCGGTCCGCTCGGGCGAGCCAGCAGCGCTCACACTCAGCACGACGATGTCGTTGGTGAGGAAGTCCAGCAGCTTCGTCCCGGTCGGCGGCATGCACTCCAGGTGCAGCGTGACCACCTCAGCGGGCGCGGGGACGCTCCACTCCTGGCGGATCCCCGCCACCACGGCCCGCGCCGTCACGGTCCCGGAGCCCACCTCGATCTCGTAGTGGTGCCACTCGTCGAAGCGCACGCACAGACCCCCGAGACCCGATCCCGGATCGATGGTCACCGACGCCGCGACCTGGTGATGCTTCTGTCGGTAACCGAGGAACGCCGGGCGCTGGTCATCCAGGGTCGAGCCGTCTCCGGTCAGCTGGACCGTACCGGGAGTGCCGAGGTCGGCGAATTCGCTCGGGTAGCGCCGGATCGCGATCCACTCCGGCGACAGGCCGGGCCCGGTGAAGTCGTCGGCGAAGGAGGCTTCCGCCCCAGCCGGGGCGAGCTGGACCGGGTCGATCTCCAGCCAGCCGTCCACCCAGCGGGCTGTGGTGATGAAGGTCTCGCGGCCGAGCGCGGAGAACGCCTGGGTGCCGCCGCCCGGTCGCATGCCCAGCATGATGACCGCCCAGCTGCCATCGGGCGCCTCGACCAGATCGCCGTGCCCGGTGTTCTGGATCGGGCGGGAGGTGCTGCGGGCGGAGACGAGCGGGTTGTTCGGCCCCGACACGTACGGGCCGTCCGGCGCGTCGCTGCGGGCGATGCTGATGCTGTGGCCGCGTTCGGTGCCGCCCTCGGCGATCAGCAGGTACCACGAGCCGTCATGGAAGTAGATGTGCGGCGCCTCGGGGAACTTGAGCCCGGTGCCCGACCACAGCGACTTCGGCTCCGACAGCGGCCGGCCGGTCGCCAGGTCCACGGTGACCTGCAGGATGCCGCCGTGCTCGCCGATCGGGCTCCCGGACGTGGTGTCCAGGCCCGAGTAGGTGATGTACGCGGTGCCGGCGTCGTCCCAGTTGAGGTCGGGGTCGATGCCGTGGATGCCGTCGACCACGGTCCCGTCGCTCCACGGTCCGTCGGGCCGCTCGGCGGTGAAGACCAGCATGCCGCGCCCCATCGCGTCGGTGACCACCACGTAGAAGACGCCGTCCTGGAACCGGATCGTCGGTGCCCAGGCGCCACCGTTGGTCGGTACGTCGTACGAGGCCAACTGCCCGGGCCGTTCGACCACGTGGCCGATCAGTTCCAGCTCGCCAGGTCGGTGCTGTGGAAGACCGGGATGCCGGGGAGGTACTCGAAGGTGGAGTTGGCCAGGTAGTAATCGCTGCCGACCTTGACCACGCTCGGGTCCGGGTAGAACCCGGCGATCGCCGGGTTGGGGTAGCGCACCTCGGCCGAGGCGAGCGCATCGGACGGCGTCATCCGCGCCACGTCAGCGGAGCTCATCGCGCCGAAGGCGACTCCGGGCGGCGCGGCGGTGGTGGAATCGGTCGAAATCATCGAGAAACCCTTCTGACAACTGTGATGGGCAATGGGAATGTCGCGTGCGGGAGCATCGCGGGGCTCAGCGAACCGAGTCCCGCGCGAGCAGGCGAGACGTCAGGCCGCGGCGCCGGCCTGCTCGTCGGCCTGGCGCTGGGCCTCCAGCAGGCGCTGCCGCTCGGCCCGGCGCTGCTCCTGCTGGTCGGGGTCGGGCACCGGTGCGGCCAGGAACAGCCGCTGCGTGTACGGGTGCTCCGGCCGGGCGGTGACCTGGTCGCCGTCGCCCCTCTCGACGATCTCGCCGTGGTACATCACGGCGACGCGGTGGCTGATGTGCCGGACGACCGCGAGGTCGTGGGAGACGAACAGGTAGGCGACGCCGGTGCGCTCCTGGATCTCGATGAACAGGTCCAGCACCCGCGCCTGGGTCGACAGGTCGAGCGCCGAGACGGGCTCGTCGCAGACGATCAGCTTCGGGTCCAGGGCGAGCGCCCGGGCGATCGCGATGCGCTGCCGCTGGCCGCCGGAGAACTCCCGCGGCAGCCGGTCGGCGCGTCGGCGGGCAGGCCGACCTGGTCGAGCAGGTCGCGAACCCGGGTCTTGGCCTGGCTCGACCGGCACGCCGCGGCGGTGAGCGGCTCGGCGAGGATCTGCTCGATCGTCAGCGACGGGTTCAGCGAGGTGTACGGGTCCTGGAAGACGACCTGGATCTCGCTGACGGGCTCCGCCGTTCGCGCCGGGCCAGGTGGCCGATGTCCTGGCCGTCGTAGATGATCTTGCCGCCGGTGACCGGCGCGAGGCCGAGCACGGCGCGGCCGAGCGTCGTCTTGCCCGAGCCGGACTCGCCGACCAGGCCGACGGTCTCGCCGGGCTGGATGTCGATCGAGACGCCCTTCAGCGCCTGGAACGGCTTGGCTTGCGGAACCCCTTGCCGGGGTACTCGACGACGAGGTCGTCGACGTCCAGGAGCAGCTCGGCGGTCATGATGCGGACTCCGTCGGTGACGGGGTGGCTGCGGCGGAGCGGCGAGCAGCGGACCGCGCGGCTCGCCCTCGTCGAGGATCGTCGCAGCAGCGACTGCGTGTAGGGGTGCTCGGGCGCCGTGAAGATGCGCGCGGACCGGCCCGGTCTCGACGAACAGGCCGTTCCGCATCACCGTGACCCGGTCGCACAGGTCGGCGACGACGCCGAAGTTGTGCGTCACCAGCAGCACGCCCATGTGGAGCTCGGCCTGCAGGTCGCGCAGCAGGTCGAGCACCTCGGCCTGCACCGTGACGTCGAGGGCGGTGGTCGGCTCGTCGGCGATGAGCAGGTCCGGGTCGCAGGAGACGGCGCCGGCGATCAGCACGCGCTGCGCCATGCCGCCGGACACCTCGTGCGGGTACGCCTCGAAGGTGCGCTTCGGGTTCGGGATGCCGACCCGCTCCAGCAGCGCGAGCGCCGCGCTCGGTGGCCTCCTTCTTGCTAGATGCCGAGGCTGACCCGCAGCGGCTCGACCAGCTGGCTGCCGATCGTGAACGACGGGTCGAGGTTCTCATCGGCTCCTGCGGGATGTAGGCGATCGCTTGCCGCGGATGCGGTCATCGACTGCTCGCTGGCGTCGGCCAGGTCGCGTGCCCTCGTAGTCGATCGTGCCGCCGGTGACGCTGCCGCCCTCGGGCAGCAGCCCGAGCACCGAGAACGCGGTCTGCGTCTTGCCCGAGCCGGACTCGCCGATCAGGCCGTGCACCTCGCCGTTGCGGATGTCGAGCGAGACGCCGTGGACGACCTCTTGACCGCCCCGCCGGTCTGGCCGTAGCCGACCGACAGGTCCGTGACGCTCGAGCAGCACCTCGCCCGAGCGCCGCTCGCCGTCGCGAGTACCGGTCGTCCTCGGGGTGACGATGTGCGTGCCGACGCTTGACCGCGGTCGACCGGTGCGGCGTCGTCGACCGCGCGCCGCTTGCGGCGCTCGGGCTACGACGGTGCGCTCCAGCACGTCGCGCATGGCGTTGGCCAGCAGGGTCAGCGCGATGCAGGTCAGCGCGATGCCAGGCGGCCAGACCATGAGCAGCGGGCTTGGTTAGATGTTGGAGAAGCCGTCCTGCAGCATCCCACCCCAGGTCGGGATCGAGAGGTCGCCGAGGCCGAGGAATTCCAGGCCGGCCTGGATCGCGATCGCGATGCCGGCGACGATCGCGGACTGGATGATGATCGGCGCGCGCACGACGGAGAGGATGTGGCGGCCGATGATCCGCAGGTCGCTGACAGGCCCGCGACCCGGGCGGCGTCGACGTACAGCTCGGAGCGGACGGCGGTGACCGTGGTGTAGACGAGGCGGTAGAAGGCCGGGCGAGAGCAGCACGCCGAAGATGGCCATCGCGATCCAGACCGAGGGGCCGAGGACGGCGCGGGCGGCGAGCAGCACGACGATGCCGGGCAGCGCCATGACCAGGCCGGTGAACCAGGAGGCGACGGGTCGAACCAGCCCCGGTAGTAGCCGGCGATCGAGGCCGGCGACGACGCCGAGGACGGCCGCGACGACCAGGCGAGCAGCGCGCCGGCGAGGCTGAACCGGCCGCGCGAGAGCAGCCGGGAGAGGACGTCGCGGCCGGCGCTGTCGCCGCCGAGCAGGTGGTCGGCGCCGGCGGGCCGAGGAGTCAGCGCAGCGAGGCGAGGTTCGGGTCGTACGGGGCGATCAGCGGCCGCGAAGATCGCGATGAGCACGACGACGCGAGGAAGACGATGCGAGACGAGGGCGAGCGGGTTGCGTCAGCAGCCGGCGGAACAGGAACCTTGGCGCTGCGCTCGGCGAGCGCCGGGCGACCTCGAGCGGATGCTCGGTCGAGGACGGCGACTGGGTCGGTCATGACAGTCGCACCTTCGGGTTGAGCCAGCCTGCGCGAGGTCGATGAGGAGGTTGACGACGACGACGATGATCGGCGGTGACGACGACGACGCCCATCACGACCGGGATGTCGCCCTGGGGTCGCGGTGACGGTGAGCTGACCCGAGCCCGGGAAGGCGAAGATCTGCTCGACGATGACGGCGCCGCCGAGCAGGCCGATGAACTGCACCGCCAGGACGGCGAGCGCCGGGCCGCCGGCGTTGCGCAGCACGTGCTTGTAGACGACGCGGTTCGAAGCTGAGGCCGCGGCTGCGCAGCGTCCGGACGTAGTCCTGGCGCAGTGCGTCGATCACCGAGCCGCGCACCTGCTGGGGACGCCGGCGATGCCGCCGATGGCGAGGGCGATGATCGGCAGCGTGACCGTGCTCGAGCCAGCCGGTGGACGAGTCGGTGAACGGGATGTAGCCGGTCGGCTTGAACCAGCCCAGGTTGATCGCGAAGACCAGCACGAGGAAGAGCGCGATCAGGAAGCCGGGGATCGCGAAGCCGAGGATCGGAGACGAACTGGACGAGCTTGTCGACCCAGCCGCGCCGCGACGGGCGGCCCAGACGCCGAGCACGACCGAGACGATCGCGGTGATGATGATGGCGCCGATCACGAGCGAGAGGGTGACGGCGAGCCGCGAGGTGATGGCGGCGACGACCGGCTGGCCGGTGAACCAGGAGCGGCCGAGGTCGCCGGTGACGGCGTGGCCGAGCCAGTCGAAGTACTGGGCGAACAGCGGCCGGTCGAGGCCGAGCTGGGCCGCCTTCTGGGCGACGTCTCGCTGGGTGGCGTTCTGGCCGAGGATGCGGCGGGCGATGTCGCCGCTGCCGAGATACAGCAGGATGAAGGCGACGACGGAGATCACGACGATCAGGACCACGCCCGACAGCAAACGCCGCAGGATGAATGATCAGCATTGTCGACTCCTTAGCGGTCGACGGGAGGGATGACGAGCGGAGCTGAGATGGCCGGGCAGGCAGGCCGGGGCAGTGGCCCCGAGCCGCCCGGCACAGCCGACTCAGCCCTTCGGCGTGAAGTTCATAGGTACGGGTAGGCGTTGGCGACCTGGGTCACGACGCTTGGTGTTGGCGTCGGTCGCGTAGTTCGACTCGATGCGGTACCACGGGGCGAACCAGGCCTGCTCGACGATGTACGCGTTGAGTTCCTTCAGCGGCCGGCGGCCTGCGTCGCGTCGGTCTTCGCACTGTGGATCTCGTTGATCAGCTCGTCGACCTTCGGGTCGGTGGTCTTGAACGGGTTGAACGTCGCGTCGGGGCGATCAGCTGAACTGGATCAGCTGCCAGTCGGGGTCCTGCTCGAGGAGCCACGTGGCCGGGTACTTCGGGGCCAGCAGGTCGGCGATGAAGTTGTTGCCGGCGTCGGTGTACTTGACGGTGATGCCGACGTCGGCGAGCTGCTGGGCGATGAGCGTGTAGATCGTGGTGCCGAGGACGGCGGTCCGGGGCATGGCGAGCGTCGAAGCCGTCGGGTAGCCGGCCTCGGCCAGGAGCTCCTTGGCCTTCGCGGGGTCGTAGGGGTAGTGGCTGTCCAGCGCGGCGTCGTAGGCGGCGGAGGTGGTCGGGAAGATCTGCGTGGTCAGCGTGCCGTGGCCCTTGCGAGCCTTGAGCAGGGCCTCCGGTCGAACGCGTAGTTGATCGCCTGGCGGACCCTGACGTCGTCGAGGGCCGGGTTCATCGTGCCGGCGCGGTCCAGCAGCAGCAGCCCGGACCAGTCGAGCTCGTTGGCGTTGACGGTGTAGCCGGCGCCCTGACCTGGTCGAGTGTGTCGTTGTTCGACCAGCTTCGCGCCGTTCAGCTCTCGCCCTTGATCGCGTTGAGATGGCGGTCGGGTCGCTGAGACGTTGATCACGAGCTTGTCGTAGTGCAGGACGTCGGGTCCCAGTAGTTCGGCGTTCTTGGTGTAGGCGTACGTCGTGCCGATGACGGTCGCCGCCGGTGTCGAGCATGTAGGGGCCGGAGCCGACCGGATTGGTCTTGATGTCGGCGCTGGCGAAGGCGGCCGGGCTCTCCATCATGCCGGCGTTCTGGGTGAGGTAGATCAGCAGGCCGGGGTCGGCTCGGTGAGGGTGATCTCGAGATGGTGTCGTCGACGGCCTTGGCGTCGGTGAGGGCGGCGAGGAACGACTTGTTCGGGGAGGTCCCGTCGCGGAACCGGATCAGGTTCTGCGCGGCGGCGTCGGCGGTGAACTTGGTGCCGTCGGTGAACTTGACGTCGTCGCGGAGCGTCAGGTCAGCACGGTTTGTCGTCGTTGTACTTCCACTCGGTGGCCAGCGACGGGCCGATCTTGCCCGCCGGGTCGGCCTTGAGCAGGGTGTCGTAGACGGCCTGGCTGTACGGCGACTCGTTGGCGAAGTTGATGTCCGCCGCCGCGAAGGTGGTGGCCGGGGCAATCAGGCCGAGGGTGAGGGTGCCGCCGCCGGCGGCCTACTGCCCGTGCTCCGCCGGTTCGTTGCCTGAACCGCAAGGCCGCAACCCGCTGCCGCGAGCATGATCGTCCGCTGCGGCGACGACCGCCGCTAGTGACTTCCGATGGGACATCGTTGATCCTTTCCCCTTTTTTTTTTTTTTTTTTTTTTTTTTTTTTTTTTTTTTTTTTTTTTTTTTTTTTTTTTTTTTTTCCCCCCCCCCCCCCCCCCCCCCCCCCCCCCCCCCCCCCCCCCCCCCCCCCCCCCCCCCCCCCCCCGGCCAGCAGTGTGCCCTTGCCCACAAGCACATTGAGCTTGTATTCGACGCGTTGCTCAACCCCAAACACGTTGAGATGCTGCGCGGAATCGTCAACGCGGCAGCGGTCGACGGCGTGCACGTGGCGGTCAGCACGGCGCCGGCGGAGATCGACGCGCGGCACTGGGTGACGACCTGGAGCGTGCCGGCCGCGCCGGGCTGATCATGGTCACCTCGCGGCTGTCGGCCGAGCAACAGGAGCGACTCGAGCACGCAGCCCTTCCCGTGGTCTTGATCGACCCGATCAACGCGCTGAGCCACCCGCTGCCCAGCGTCGGCACGAGCAACTGCAGGCGGGCTGAGCGCCGTGCAGCACCTGCTCGGCTCGGCACCGACGGATGGCGATGCTCCGGGGCTATCACTGCCTCGTCGACGACGCGCGTTACCACGGCTACGTGGCCGCGCTCTCCGGAGCGGGGGTCGCGGCCGATCCGGAGCTCGTCGTACGCGCCGACTTCCGTTTCGACCCAGCCATCCCGGCGATGACCGCCCTGCTGACCTCAGCGCAGCCGCCGACGGCCGTCTTCGCCTCCAACGACCTCGAAGCCCTCGGCGCGATCGAGGCCGCCCGCCGGTCGGCTCCGGGTGCCCGAGGACCTCAGCGTGGTCGGGTTCGACGACAGCCTCTATGCCGGCCTCCTCGCCCGGACTGACCACCGTGGGCCAGCCGTTCGAGCAGGTTGCCGGGGTCGCGTACCGGATGCTGACCGACCTGATGGAGGGCCGGCCCCCGACCTCGATCCGGGTCGAGCTCGCGGCGACGCTGGTCGTGCGGGACTCCACGGCTCCGCTCTGACGTAACTGTGGGGTTGGGACATCGAAAGCACCCGGAAACCTGCACCAACCCCACACTTGTTGGGGAGGGTGGGGGTCAGGCTCAGAAGGCGGCGGGCAGGTAGCCGAGATCGACCGACTTCTGGAGGTCCCAGCCGTCGTGGGCGGAGCCGGGGACGAGGAGCTTGTAGCTCCAGTAGAACCAGCCCGCGGCCGGCTGCCACGCGGCGAGTTGCGCCTCGGCGAGCTGGTTGAAGTAGCGGGTGCGCTCGGCGCGGTCCAGGCTCAGCGGCTTGGTCGAGGTCGAGTCGATGCACCACTCGCCGACGATCACCGGGAACTTCTCCGCGAGCTCGCGCACCTGAGGGGCGAAGTCCTGCTCGATGTGACGCAGGTAGGCGTCGAGGCTGTCCTGACCGCCGCTCCAGAGGTGGACCATCAGGTAGAGGTGGGTGTCCACCGCGATCCGCTGGAAGCCGGCCGAGGTGAAGTAGTCACCCCACTCCCGGGGCCGGAAGCCGTCATGGAACACCACGGTCACCTCTTCGGAATGCGCCCGGACCCGCCGGTACGCGTCGGCGTAGAAGGTCTGCAAGAATTCGGTCGGGACCGGTGTGGAGATCCGCGCCAGTTCAGGGTCGGCCGCCGGGTATCGTCGGGGGATGTCGAAGGTCTCCCAGACCTCGGGTGAGATCGGCTCGTTGAGCACCTCGATGCCCCACAGCGTTGGGTGTTCGCGGTAACGCGCCGTCAGCCGTTCCAGACGTCGAGGGCGAACGCAACCTGATGCTGATCCAGGTGCCAGGTGCAGACGCCGCACAGGCCGCCGTTGTCGAAACCGTTCTGGCTGCCGGGCACAGTGTGCAGGTCGAGCAGCATCTTGAGCCCGTACGTCTTCGCCCAGGCGAAGGCTCGGTCGAGGTAGTCGATGCACGCGACGAACGGGCCGGAGTCGGCAAAGACGAAGTAGGGGACCGGGATCCGTACGGTGTCGAGGCCATGAGCGGCGATGTCGGCGAAGTCCCGCTCGGTGATGTAGGAGTCGCGGTGCGCCTTGAGCCGCTCGCGCTTGACGACGTCGTCGAGGGTGGTGCAGAGGCTGAACTCGTCCTCGGCGTTGGTGCCGTCGAACAGCGCTGGGCTCATCCACTTCTCCAGCACCAGCCAGTTGCCGAGGTTGACGCCCTTGATCATCGTGCCGCGCTCCGCGCGTACCGCAGTCCTGCGCCGTAGGGGAAGACCGGTTCCTCGGTGTCGTTGGCGACGTCGGTGCAGCTGGCGAGGATCGCTTCCAGAGACCGAGGGATCTCGAACGGCAGCGTCCCGAGCGGTGCCACCGTTCCGGTGAGGACGTCCACCAGCGCGCCCGGCGAGCAGCCGAAGTCAGCCAGGATCGCGGCGGCGAACTCGGTGAACGGGGCCAGCAGGGCCGGGCGTTCGAGGTTGAGAACGACGACCAGAGGCGTTGTCGCGGCGAGGGAGCTCAGCCGGGCCAGCAGGCCCGGCCGGTAGGCCAGTGAGCCCTGGTGGAAGACGGACTCCAGAAACAGGTCGTCGCGCGGCTCGAACGGCGCGGCCACCCGGACCACGGCGATGTCGGCCTCGGCGGGGTCGGCGACCAGCTCACCGAGCCGGGCCGCATCCTCGGGTGGCAAGCCCTCGGCGTACACCTTCAGGCCGCTGGCCAGGGGAAGCGCGCGAGCGTCCCCGATCTCGGCGCTGGTGATGGGGCCATCGTGCAGCAGCACGACCGACTCCGCCTGCGCGCGACGCCCGGCCAGGCGAAACGACTCCGCGCCGACGACCCGTTCCGCCTCGTCCTCATCGACGTACGGGTCGTCGAACAGCCCGAGCTGGAATTTCACCAGCAGCAGCCGTCGCGCCGACGCGTCGATCCGGTGCTCGCTGATCCGTCCGGCGGCGACGGCCTCCACCATCAGGTCGGTGCAGGACTCGCCGCCGAACTGGTCGGCACCGGCCTCGACGACTTTGACCACCCGGTCCAGCCGACTCAGGTGCTCCACCCCCCAGGCGCGCGCGGGAAGCGGCTTGCCGGACACCACCGTCCCGGTGACCAGTCCCCAGTCGGTGCAGATGACGCCCTCATAGCCCAGCCGCTCCCGCAGCAGTCCGGTGAGAATTTGCCGGTTGAAGCCGAAGCCGACCTCCTCGATTGGCTCACCGTCGAGTTCCAGCCCTACCGGCATGCCGTAGTACGGCATCAGCGCCGACGTTCCGGCCTCGATCGCGCGCCGGAACGGGATGACATGGTCCTCGAACGCCCCGCCTGGATAAACCTGCTCCCGCCCGTACGGGAAGTGCGGATCCTCGCCGTCATGCTGCGGTCCGCCGCCCGGGAAGTGCTTGGCCATCGTGGCAACCGAATCGGGGCCGAGCTCGGGACTCCGCTGGAACCCCTCGACGTACGCCTCGGCGACGTCGGCCACGAACGCGGAGTCGTTGCCGAAGCTGTGGAACTGCCGGCCCCAGCGCGGCTCGGTGCCGAGGTCGATCTGCGGGTGGAGGGAGGAGCGGATCCCGATCGCGAGGTACTCCTGCCGGGCGATGTCGGCGAACTCACGGACGCGTTCGGGGTCCCCCAAGGCGGCGAGGCCGAGCGGCTCAGGCCACTGGGACATCGCTCCGGAGGCGAACGCGGCGCCGGAGTTGTCGGCGAAGCTGTGTCTCGGATCGGTGCTGACGGTGACCGGGATCGAGTGCGGCGTGGTCGCCGCGAGCGCCTGGAGCGCGTTCGACCACCGCGCCGACTCTTGTGCCGAGGGAAGGCGTGGACGTTGACGTGGTTGATCAGCTTGTCCACCACGACCCCGCGGGTCGAGGACCGGGCCACGACGCCGTCGTCCTCCATCAGCGCACCCTTGGGCCCGACCTCGATGATCTCGTGGAACATCAGTCCGACCTTCTCGGCCAGCCAGAGTCGAGGCAGCAGGTCGTCGGCGCGCTCTGCAGGTGTGCGGCGCGGATCCTCGAAAGGCGCCATCGCCTGGTCGTGGTCGAGGTCACGAAACCGGGTGCCATCGGGGGCGGTCAGGGTCTCCAGGTGTGGTTTGGGCACGGGCTCTCCTTGAGCGAGTGGGGGTGGGTGAGGTGGTAAGTGGTTTGTAGTGATCAGGGGTCAGCGGTCGGCAAGCTTGGCGTAGAGGTCGCGCATCATCAGGGCGCAGTCGAGCCGGGTCCACACGCGCACCGTCCGGTCAGCCATGCTCCCCGCGTACGAGCCGTCGTCGGCGATGATCGGCGCGGGCAGCACGCGCGACTCCGACGAGGCCGGCCAGGGCTGGAAGCTCGACGTGAGGGCGGTGAGCAGCACCAGCGGCGAGTCGCCCAGAACGTAGGTTTCGCCGGTCGACATCCCGGCCCCGCCGGCGAGGGTGGAGACCCGCTCCAGCGTGTCGAACAACGCCCGGCCGACAGGTCCCGTCAGGCGGCTTTCGAGCACGCTCATCGACTCGATGGTCTGCCGGTACGCGTCCCGCGGGACCTGCCACACGTCGAGGTCGGAGTCGTTGAACACCACCTGGGCGGCGATCGGGTCGATGGCGGCGTTGTACTCGGTCGCCGGCGCGCCCGGCGGCGGTTCGACGCCGGGATGCTCGGCGCCGCCGATCCAGACGGCCGTCATCCGGCGCGCGATGGACGGGTCGAGCAGCCAGGCGCTGGCCAGCTCGGTCAGCCCGGCGCCGAGGCAGACGAAAAGCGGCAGGCCGAGGCGGCGTGGGCGGCGGCGATGATCGCGCGGGCCCCGGCGGAGTCGATCGGCGTGGTCCGGTCGCTCAATCCGACGTTCGTCCCGGCGACCACGGGGACCTCGCTCCGGCCGACGTCGGCGAGATAGCGGCGGGCCAGTGCGGCGGCGTTGTCAGCCGTCGTGTCGGAAGGGTCGAACGGATCGCCCGGCCGCAGGTGTGAGCCGATGACGCAGGTCAGCTCCACCGACGGCGAGAGCGCGTGATGGACAAGCTGGAAGAGGCCGTCAGGATCGCCGGAGTAGTCATTGTCGGCGGCCACCCGCAGCCGCGGTTCGGTGAGCGTGGTCCAGGTCATGGTCGCGCCTCCGCTGCGGTAGGTGAGTTGCTGAGCACCGCGGCCAGTTGGCGCTCGAGCCCGAACGCCGGACCGGCGGAGGAGGCGCGGTCGTACACCATGGCGGTTCCGTCCGGCGCCCAGCGCGGCCACGGCGCCTGACGGGTCCGACGAAGCTGACCCAGGCCGCGTGCATCGCGTCGGCCAGCGCCTGCGGAGGGCTCGGGTCGCAGGATTCCTGAACCTGCGGGGCGTCGAGGCAGTCCCAGGCGAACGGCAGGTCGGCGCAGTGGGAGCTCAGCCCGGTCCCGCTGTGGACGAGCCGGAAGTCGTACAGCCAGGTCGGCGCCTCGCCGCGCAGATCCGCCCAGCGGGTGGTCGGCACCCGGAAGGTCACGTCACTCATCAGCTGACCGAGCACGGACGCCGCCCCGGCGGGGAGGTCGGCGTACGCGGCGACGTAGTCCCCGGCCAGCGGTGCCAGCGGTGTCCGTGCCAGTTCGGCGCTGATGTCACCGGTCGCGAGCAACGGCGCCAGCATCGGGCCCGCGGCCGTGAACTCGTGGGCTGTGACGCCGCTGAGCAGGGGGATGTCGGCGGTGGCGCCGGCGTGAAGCGCGTCCTCGACGCTGGTGGTCAGCACCTCGCCGTCCAGGTACGGCATGAAGGGCAGGCTGATGCCTCTGGTGGCGAGGATGTCGTCGACCGCGGCACCGAGCGTGCGGGGCGGCGCGGCCGTGCCGACGCGTTCCTGCAGGTCGAGGACCTGTTCCTCGCCGAGCGTGCTGAGGCCGGCCCGGCTCCACTCGACGCCGGCCAGCACGGCCAATGCGCTGCCGTGCTCCCGCGCCACCTCGGCGGTCAGCGGTGCGAGCGCTCCGGAGTGGCTGATCCCGGCCTGGAACAGGCCTTTGGTCAGGGGAGACACCAACAGGGCCCAGACCGACCCACCGCCGGCGGACTGGCCGGCGATGGTCACCTTCCCCGGGTCGCCGCCGAAGGCGTCGATGCTGCGTCGTACCCAGCGCAGTGCCTCGATCTGGTCGAGCAGTCCGCGGTTGTGCGGCGCGTCCGGGATCCAGCCGAAGCCGTCGAAGCCGAGCCGGTAGGAGATCGACACCGTGACGACGCCGTCCCGGTTGAACGCGATCCCGTCGTACCAGGGGCTGGACGGGGAGCCCGCCTTGTAGCCGCCGCCGTGGATCCAGACCAGGACCGGCAGCCGGGCGTCGGTTCGGCCGGGGGCGGGGGTGAACACGTTGACGTTGAGCGTGGCGTCGCCGGGGAAGGAGGGCTCGGGGATCGCGGTGACCTCGCCGAAGGGCCGTCGCTGCGGTGTGGGGCCGAAGGCCGTGGCGTCGCGTACCCCTTCCCAGCCGCCGGCCGGGACGGGAGCACGGAATCGGCGCGCGCCGATGGGCGCCTCGGCGAACGGGAGGCCCAGGAAGGCGGCGGAGCGGGCGTACTCACGCGGCGCGCCTCGCTGGGAACTATCCCGCCACACTCCTCGCACGACGCCCTGCGGGGTATTGACGACGGGGCTGTCGATGATGGAGACCTCCGGCTGCAGGTGGCGGCGAACGCACACGGCGTCGCGACACACCAGCAATGCTTATACGTGCCACTTATACGTGTAAGGAGCGTAGGCTACCGGCTCTTGCCGTGCAACCTGTGACGACGAGCCCCGAAGAGGTGACTCTTTCGTGCAGCCCAAGCGTCCGACGAGCACCGATGTGGCCAAGCGCGCTGGTGTGTCGCGCGCCACCGTCAGCTACGTCCTCAACGGGCGCCAGGAGGAGTCGATCCCGGAAGCCACCCGGACCAAGGTCCGCGCGGCGGCTTCGGCGCTCGGCTACACCCCGCACGCCGCGGCGCGCGCCCTGCGGGGCGGTCAGTCCAACATCGTCCTGCTCGCTGTCCGCAATGTTCCCTACGGTCGCAACCTCGGTCTGCTGGTGGACCGCCTCGCCGAGGATGCGACCCGGGCCGGACTGACGCTGGTGGTCTGGCGTCCCGCCGCGGGCGAGTCGTTGCGGACCACGCTGGGACATCTGCAGCCGCGTCTTGCTCTGTCCTACCTCCCGCTGGCCGCCGACGAGGTGCAGGCCCTGAAGGCCGCCGGCGTGCCCTACGTCGCCGGTGCCCCCACGCCCGGAGTTTCCGCGATGGACGAGTTGATCGGCAGCGTGCAGGTGCACCACCTCGCCGAACGTGGACACCGCATCGTCGGGCATCTCGGCACTGACGATGAGGAACTCGCGGGGTTCGCCGGTCCCCGGCGGGCGGGAGCGCGCCGCGGGTGCCTGGAGCTGGGGCTGCCGGCGCCGTACGAGGCGTCGGTCCCGGTCCCGCCGCACGGCAGCGTGGACCTCGTCACCGAGATCCTGTCGGCGTGGCGCAGCCCCGACGAGCCGGTCACCGGCGTCGCCGCCTACAACGATTATCTGGCCGCATCCTGCGTCCGCGCTGCGACCCGGCTGGGCCTGCGGGTGCCTGAGGATCTCGCGGTGGTCGGCGTCGACGACGATCCGATGGCGGCCCTGTTCGACCCGCCGCTGAGCACGGTCAGAATCGACGTGATGCAGATGGCCGACCATCTGATGGACCTCGCCCGAGCGGCCAACGGTGGTTCGGAGGAGCCGCCGTCGCTCTCCTCCCATTCGGTGGAGCTCGTCGCGCGAGGGTCGAGTTGACGGGGCGACTGATCCCGTTCGGGGGCGGTGATCAGCGTTGGCCGCCGCAGGATGCGACGGCCAACCGACGGTTCGGATCTCTCAGCAGCCGCAGGGGCAGCTGACGTCGCCGCAGTCGCAGTCACACGACTCGCCGATGCGTTGCAGCACGACGGGGGACATGGTTTTCACCTCCCCTCTTCGGGTGGGCACCAGCGCCCGGGTGAGGGCGCAGGACAGTCGACGGTCGGAAGCCCTGACACCATGGCGAGCATCTGGTCGCGGAGCGCGGTCAGCCGGGACAGCTCGGCATCGACCTCGGCCAGCCGGCGGCGCAGCAGCACTTCGGCCGGTTCGCACGGGCACTCGCCGGTGTCGCGGATGGCCAGCAGGTTCTTGATGTCCACCAGGGTCAGACCCAGGCGCTGCGCCCCCTGGATGAACTGCAGCCGGTCCACCACGGTTGGCTCGAAGAGGCGGTAGCCCGCGGGTGTGCGCCGCGGCGGGAGCAGGAGGCCGATCTTCTCGTAGTAGCGGATGGTGTCGGCGCTGGTCCCGGCGGCCGCGGCCAGCTCGGCAACGCGCAATCCGCGCGCAGCGGCGGCGCGTTCGGCGTCGTTCAGGCTGTCCTTCAGGGTGACCGTCGGGGTATCCGTCGCCGTCTGCATGTCCCTACGGTAAACCTTGGTGTCAGCTCCAAGGTCAAGGGAATATCGACGATTTCTTGGTCGGTCTCGGCCAGGCCCGGTCAACGGGCTGGGCGGACCCCAATGGTCAGAAGGATGTTGGCGAACACGCGTTGGTCGGCGGAGGCGATGACCATGGCGACGTCGGCACCGCGGCTCGCCTCGTAGAACCCGGAACGATCGTGTTCGGACCAGGGGATGTCGGCGCCGAGGGTGGCCCGGTAGGCCTCGAAGGCCGGTACGGGGGCGCCGTCGGCTGGCACCATCACGGCTGCCGACTCGATCGGAACGGACTCGACGATCGTGGCCAGGATGTCGTCGACGCCGATCAAGCCCGGACGCAGGTTGAGGTACACCACCTTCGCCGCTGGGTTGGAGCCGGTGGAGAAGGGGTAGTTGCCGTCCCCGATCAGGATCTTCGAGCCGTGGCCGGCGGCCGCCAGAGCCCCGATCAGTTCGGGGTGGAGCAGTGGGAAGTTCAGCACGGGCTCTCTCCTTACGTGTCGCTGTCTCGGGTGGTTGTGGGAGGAGGCTAGCCAGGCGGTCGAGCCGCGGCTCTGGCGGCTCCGACGGCGTCATCGAGCGTCTCGCCGATCTGTGGCGGGATTCCACCTGAGGACGACTCGGGGTGTACGTTGTAAACCGACCTTTTCGCGCCGTCGGAGTCGCGGTGCGGGGTACGGTCATGCTGGTCAGCGGTCACTCGGGAGGCCTGCGCCGGACAGCTTGGAGGGATGGCAGGTGAACGCGTCGAGAGTGGGTCGCGGGGGCCGGATGTGGCGCCGATGAGCGACACCCCGACGGTGGTGGGCGGTCGCTACGTGCTGGTCGGCCCGCTCGGCCGCGGCGGGATGGCCGAAGTCCACCGCGCGGTCGACCAGCGACTGGACCGCGAGGTCGCCGTCAAGAGACTCAGCGCGCACCTGGCTGCGGACCCGACGGCCCAGACGCGCTTCGGCCGCGAGGCGCGGGCGGCGGCCAGCCTGAACCATCCGGCGATCGCGGCCGTGTTCGACACCGGGCAGGACACCGACCCGGCCGACGGCACGACCTCGCTGCCCTACATCGTGATGGAGCTGGTGGAGGGATCGACCCTTCGCAAGCTGCTGAACGACGGCGTGCCGCTCAGCCCCGAGCGTGCGCTGGCCATCGTGCAGAGCGTGCTGGAGGCCCTCGCCCACGCCCACGCGGCCGGAATCGTCCACCGCGACATCAAGCCGGCCAACGTCATGCTCACCGAGGACGGCTCGGTGAAGGTGATGGACTTCGGGATTGCCCGAGCGCTGGGCGACACCACCACGAGCCTGACCGAGGCGGCCGCGGTCATCGGGACGGCCCAGTACTTCTCGCCCGAGCAGGCCTCCGGCAAGCCGGTCGACCAGCGCAGCGACCTCTACTCGGTGGGCTGCCTGCTGTTCGAGCTGCTGACCGGCCGGCCGCCGTTCGTCGGCGAATCCTCGATCAGCGTCGCTTACCAGCACGTACGCGAGGTGCCGGCCACCCCGAGCGAACTGAACCCTGCCCTCGGGCCGGCGGTGGATGCGCTCGTACTGAAGGCGCTGGCCAAGGACCCGGACCTGCGCTACCAGTCGGCGCAGGAGATGTCGGCCGACCTCGTGCCCCTGCTGGCCGATCCCGCCGCCGACGACGCCACCAGGGCGGTGCCCGCGGTCGGCAGGACGGCTCCGCTCGTGCCGGCGCCCCCCGCACCGGCTTCCTTCGTGCCGGCTCCGCTCGTGCCGGCGCCTCCCGTACCGGACCCGTTCGCACCGGACCCCCTCGCACCGGACCCGTTCGACGAGGACGGGACACGGGTCGTACCCGCGACCGGAGCCCGACGGGCGTTGACCGACGAGCCCGAGGGCCGCCGGCACGGGCGCCGCACCGCGCTGATCGTGACCTCGCTCCTGCTGGTGCTGGCGATCGCCGCATTCGCCTGGTACCAGATTCTTGGTTCGGGTCAGCCTGCGGCCTCGGCCGTGACCGTGCCCGCAGTCCTGAACAGCAGCCGCGCCGAGGCGGACGCCGCGCTGCGGGCCGCCGATCTCGTCCCCCGCTTCGAGCAGGTGCACGGCAAGCGGGACGACACGCTGAACACCGTGACCGGTCAGGTTCCGCCCGGCGGCAGCAAGGTGGCCGCGGGAGCGGTCATCACTGTCCAGATCAACGTCGGGCCGGCCACGACCGAGATCCCGGACAAGCTGGTCGGCGCGACGCTGGCCGCGGCGAAGAAGAGATTGGCCGCAGCCGGTTTCACCACCGTACGAGCGGAGCCGGTGACGGATCCGAGCGGGCGCACCAAACGGGGTCGCGTGGCTTCGGTCGCGCCCGATGAGGGTGCGGCGGTGTCCTTGGACGAAGAGATCGTGCTCGGCTACGTGCCCGAGAACGCCGTCACCGAGGCGACCACCCGGCCCACCGCGGACGCGACCTCCACCAAGCCCAAGCCCAAGCCCCCCGCGTCGACGACGCCATCCCAACCCACCCAGACCGCCGAATCGACCCAGGCTCCTTCGCCGAGCGAGACCGAGACGACCGAGGCCGGTCCCTCCGCGACCCCGTCCCCGGTCGAGACGAGCAAGCCGAGCAGTACTCCGGCGCCGACCCAGTCCGGCTAGCGACCCGGTCGGGCTAGGTCGCGACCGAGGACTGGCGCAGGACGAGGTCGCAGGGCTGCAGGATCCGGCCGGATCCCAGTTCGCCGCCGTCGATCGCGTTCATCAAACGGCTGGCGGCCACCCGGCCCAGCCTGACCAGGTTGGGGTCGACCGTGGTCAGCGGCGGGCGCGCCGCACTCACCATCACGTCCCAGTTGTCGAAGCCCACGATGGAGACCTCGCGGGGGACGCTCACGCCGGCCTCTCGCAGCCCGTCGGCCACTCCCCGCGCGATCTGGTCGCTGCCGCAGAAGATGCCGTCGACCGGGTCATCGCCCTGCCGCAGCAGGAGCGAGGCGGCCGAGCGGCCCCAGATCTCGCTCCACTCTCCGAGCATGGTCTGGTCGGGGCGCAACGTGAGTCCCGCGGCCCGCAGTGCCGCCTCTGTTCCTTCCTGCCGCAACCGCGTCGACAGGTGGCGGACGGGTCCGCTGACGTAGGCAATCCGTTTCCGGCCGACGGCCAGCAGGTGTTGGACGGCTAGTTCGGCGCCCTGCCTGTCGTCGTAGATCACCGACAGGTCGTGGGGATCCTCGGACTGGGTCAGCACGTAGACCACGGGGATGGGCAGGGCTCCCAAGGAGCGGCGGGGGTCGGGCCGGCGTCCGGTCACGACCAGCCCGTCCACCCGCCGGTTGAGCAACTCCTGCAGGTAGTGGTGTTCGCGTACCGCGTCGCCCCGCCCGTCGCAGAGCATCGTGGAGACCTTGCCCGCTCCCAGACTGTCTTCGATGCCGAGCATCAACGGCTGGGTGAATCGCCCGAAACTCTCCGTAGTGAGCACCCCGACCGTGTAGCTGCGCCCCTCGATCAGGCTCTTGGCCAGGAGATTCGGCCGGAAGCCGAGCTTGTCGGCCGCCGCTTGGACGCGCTGCTTGGTCTCCTCCCGGAGTTGGCCGCGGCCGTTGAGCGCCTTGGACACGGTGCCGACAGACACCCCGGCCAGTTGCGCCACGTCGCGCAGGGTGGGCATGGCTGACTCGGGGCGGGCCACTGGTCCTCCTTGGGGTCTGCCGCCAGTCAGCGGGTCCTCTCGGCGCCGCGGCGGGAGGCGCGGCCCAGATGAATGAAGATTCAGGTCGTCACTGCTTGACCCTGGGTCATTCTAGCCACTACTGTCCACCTCAGAAAACCTTTTCCGAATATTTCCGAATGTCTCGGAGAGTCCGGAAAAGCTCACTCATCAACGGCGCCAGGAGGCCCACGAACATGACTCGACGATTCCTTCCCGCAGCGACTGCGCTGGTCGCCGTGGCGCTACTCGCGTCGGCCTGCGGCGGTGGCGCAGACGCCGGCGGCCAGGACGCCGGCGGCGAACCGACCGGCACGATCACCATCTGGTCGCGGGACTCGCAGAAAGGATTCATGACCCAGCTGGTCGACATGTACAACAAGACCCACCAGGTCCAGGCCAAGGTGACCATCGTTCCCGGCGCCAGCTTCGTCCAGAAGCTCGGCACGGCGGCGGCCTCGGGCTCGGGCCCGGATGTGGCCTCCATCGACCTGGTGTTCGCCCCCTACTTCGCCTCCGCCGGCGCTCTGGAAGACATCACCGAGATGGCGGACGCACTCCCGTACAAGGACGCGCTGAGCCCGTCGCACCGCCGCCTGTCCACCTACGAAGACACCACCTACGCGCTGCCCTTCACCGCTGAGGCATCGGCGATGTACTACAACAAGGACCTGTTCACCAAGGCCGGCCTCGATCCCGAGAAGCCGCCGACCACCTACGCCGAGGTCCGCGAAGCGGCCAAGAAGATCCGGGCGCTCGGTAGCGATTACTACGGCTTCACCTTCGCCGGGGCCTGCGGTGGCTGCAACGTCTTCGAGTTCACTCCGCACATCTGGGCCAGTGGCGGAGACGTGCTGTCCGAGGACGGCAAGCAGGCTCGACTCGACTCTGCTGAGGTGACCGACGCGCTCCAGCTCTACCGCGACATGTGGACCGACGGATCGATCCCCAGCGCGGCCAAGAACGATGCCGGTACCCAGCAGGTGCCGCTGTTCACCAGCGGAAAGGTCGGCATGACCCCGCTCGGCGCGTTCGCCATCCCCACGATGTCAAAGGCCAAGGTCGACTTCGGCGTCGCACCGATCCCCGGCAAGGACGGGAGCACCAGCTCGTTCGCCGGCGGCGACGTCATCTCGGTCATCTCCGGCACCAAGAACAAGGCCGCGGCCGAGGACTTCGTCAAGTGGGCGACCGAAGAGGAGGCGCAGAGCTTCCTGGCCAAGAACGGCAGCGTCCCGGTGCGCACCGACCTGGTGGAGAAGATCTACAACAGCCAAGGTCCGGCGTACAAGGTGTTCGGTGACCTGATGGGTATCGGGAAGACCCCGTACAGCGTGGTCGAGAACCCGATCTTCAACGACGGCAACGGCCCCTGGGTCAAGATGATCAACGACGCGGTCTTCGGCGGCGACCTCGCGGGCGCCCAGGCTGCCGGTCAGAAGTCGGCCCAGACGCTGATCGACGCCGGTTGATTCCGACCGGGGGGCCGCCGCGGGTCGCTCGGCCGGCCGCAGCCGCCCCCCGGGCCGGATCTCCCCTCCACCCAATGCTGATCGGATCGACTGGAGATGTCATGACCTCAATCGCAGAAGGGCTCGCGCCGACTCGCCCGGCCACCAGCCTCGGCGCGCCGGCTCCCAAGCCCCGGATACGGGCCAGCCGGAAGCGTCAACTCACGGGCCTGCTGATGGCCGCCCCGGCCATCGTCCTGATCGTGATCTTCTTCCTGATCCCGCTGGTGATGACCTTCTGGATCTCGCTGCACAACTGGCCGCTGCTCGGCAAGGCGAAGTTCATCGGGCTCGACAACTATCAGCGCGCGATCACCGACCCCGGCTTTCGCTCGGCCCTGAAGTTCACGATGCTCTACACCGCCGTCATCACGCCGGTGCTGTTCCTGCTCGGGCTGGGGCTGGCCGTGCTGGTCCGCCGCAAGGTGGCAGCGGCGCGGGTGTTCCAGTCGATCTTCTTCATGCCGGTCTGCATCGGTTTCGCGGCGGGCTCGTTCCTGTGGTTGTTCATGGCCCAGTCGCAGATCGGGCCGCTGTTCGACCTGCTCCGACGCGCCGGCCTCGTCACCCAGGAAAGCAACCTGTTTGCCGGCTTCTGGTCCTCGCTGGCCGTGGTGACCGCCATGGTGACCTGGAAAGTCGTCGGCCTGCAGATGCTGCTGCTGTTGTCGGGGCTGCAGTCCATCCCCGAGGAGGTGACTGAGGCGGCCCGGATCGACGGCGCGTCCCGCTGGCAGGCCTTCACCCACATCACCTTGCCGCTGCTGCGGCCGACGCTGGCCCTGGTGCTGGTCTTCTCGGTGGCCGGATCGCTCCTGGCCTTCGACCAGTTCTTCATCATGACCGGTGGCGGGCCCTCCAACGAGACGATCACCGCGGTCTACGCCATCTACCGGACCTCGTTCATCTCCTTCAAGCTCGGCTATGGTGCCGCCCTGTCGGTGTTCCTGATGCTGATCCTCGCCGCGGTCAGCGCGGTCCAGATGCTCCTCCTCCGCAACACCGACCACGCCTGATCGCCCAGGAGATCTCCATGACCACTTATGTGATGAACGTGCGCCGGAGCATGCCGGCGCTGGCCTGGTGGGTGATCTGCCTGTGCCTTGCGCTGTTGTTCTTCTACCCGCTGTACGTGATGGTCAGCATGGCCCTGAAGCAACCGGCCGAGCAGGGTCTGATCCCGCCGTCGCTGGTCGTGCGCGACCCGAGCCTGGCCAACTTCGCCGACCTGGCCAGCGTCCAGGGACTGAACGTGTTCGGCAACCTGGTGAACAGCATCGGTGTCACTCTCGCCGCCACCCTCGGCACCGTCGTGGTAGCCACCCTCGCCGGCTACGCCCTGGCGCGGGCCAAATTTCCCGGCAGCACGCTGGTGTTCTTCGCCATCCTGGCCACCTTCATGATCCCGTTCCAGGCGATCATCACCCCGCTGTTCATGGTGCTGAAGACGCTGCACCTGAACAACTCGCTGATCGGCCTGACGATCGTCTACATCACCTTCAACCTGCCGTTCGGGCTGTTCATCATGCGCAACTCCTTCGCCGCCGTGCCGAACACGTTGGAGGAGGCCGCGCAGGTCGACGGCTGCGGCATCGTGAGCGCGCTGCGCCACATCATGCTGCCGATCGTGCTGCCGGGCGTGATCACCACCGCGCTGCTGACCTTCTTCGCCAGCTGGAACGAGTTCTTCGCCGCCCTGATCTTCATCACCGACCAGGACAAGTTCACCCTGCCGGTGACGCTGACCCTGGTGTCCAGCGGGCAGTTCGGCACCGTCAACTGGGGCTCGCTCCAAGCCGGCGTCGCGCTGACGATCATCCCCTGCATCGCGATCTACGTCCTGCTCCAGCGCTACTACGTCAGCGGCATGCTGAGCGGCGCCCTCAAGTGACATCCACCCACGCCAGCCTCCGCACCCCCGACCTCCACTCTCCCGCCCTCGACCTCTCCCGCTAAGGACGACACCACCATGACCGACCACGGCCCCAGCGTTTCCACCACCCCGGCCGGCCCCGTACGCCTCACCGCGCAGAGCCACGTGGCCTTCCGGCCGGCGCTCCGCGGCACGATCACCGACGGCCTGTGGGCCGAGCGCCGCCGGATCAACCGCGAGGTGAGCGTGCCGCAGGCGTGGGACCGGTTGCATGCGGCCGGCAACTTCCACAACCTCGAGCTGGCTGCCGGCCTGGCGTCAGGCTCCTACGTCAACGACCTGCCGTTCCTGGACAGCGACCTCTACAAGTGGATCGAGGCGATCGGCTGGACCCTTGCCGACCCGGAGCTCGGCCCCGACGCCGCGGCGCAGCTGCAGGACTACCTGGAGTCGTCGTGGAAGCTGCTCACCCAGGCGCAGGAGGAGGACGGCTACCTCGACTCCAACTTCCAGGTGCGCACCCCGGGCAAGCGGTTCCACGACCTGTCCTGGGGGCACGAGCTCTACTGCGCCGGCCACCTGATCCAGGCCGCGGTAGCGCTGCACCGGACCAGCGGCGACACTCGCGTATTGGATGTCGCGACCAAGTTCGCCGACCTGGTGGTGCGCACGTTCGGCACCGGCGAGGGGCAGATCGACGGGGTGTGCGGTCACCCCGAGATCGAGACCGCGCTGGTCGAGCTCTTCCGCGAGACCGGCGAGACGTCCTACCTCCAGACTGCGCTCTACTTCGTCGATCGCCGCGGCCACCAGACCCTCCCGGCCGGCAGCTACGGCCTGCACTACTGGCAGGACCACCTGCCCGTACGCGAGGCCCCCTCGGCCGAGGGCCACGTGGTGCGCCAGCTCTACTTGTTGGCCGGTGTGGCCGACGCGTACACCGAGACCGGAGACGAGTCGCTGCGCGAGGCGTCGGAGCGGATCTGGCAGGAGATGGTGGCCACCAAGACCTACATCACCGGCGGCATGGGGGCCCACCACCGGGACGAGGCGTTCGGCGACCCCTACGAGCTGCCGAACGAGCGCAGCTACTGCGAGACCTGCGCGGCGATCGCCTCGATCAGCTTCTCCTGGCGGATGCTGCTGATCACCGGCGAGGCCCGCTACGCCGATCTGATCGAGCGCACGCTCTACAACGGATTCCTCGGCGGGCTGTCGCTGGACGGCCAGCGCTACATCTACGCCAACCCGCTGCAGGTCCGGGAGGGTCATATCAACGGCGGCAACGACGGCGACTACAGCCGGAAGGAATGGTTCCACTGCGCGTGCTGCCCGCCCAACGTGATGCGCACGCTGGCCTCGCTGGAGCACTACGTCGTGCTCAGCAACGACGACGAGATCCGGCTGCACCAGTTCATCCCCGGCCGCTACGCCGCCCAGGTGGCGGGCGGGGAGGCCGAGTTGCGGGTGGAGACCGAGTATCCGTGGCAGGGGCGGATCGCGGTCACGATCGAGTCCACGCCCGACCAGGCGTGGGGTCTCAGCGTCCGCGTGCCCCACTGGGCCGGCGGGGCGACCTGCGCGGTGAACGGATCGCCGGTCGACGCGCGGGCCGAGGCCGGCTGGCTGACCGTGCACCGCAGCTGGGCGGTCGACGACGAGGTGGTGGTGGACCTCCCGCTCGACGTGCGCTTCAGCTCCTCCGATCCGCGCGTCGACGTCAACCGCGGCGCCGTGGCGCTCGAGCGCGGCCCGCTGGTGTACTGCCTGGAGGCGGTCGACAACCCGGGCCATCGGCTGGACGACGTGCTGATCGACACCGCCGCCGCGCCCTCGGTCGAGCAGATCGACGCGCTGGGCGGCATCGCCACGATCCGCGCGGAGGCGGCGATCCGGCCGCGTACGAGCGAGGTCTGGTGGCCGTACACCGACGCCGCGGACCCTGACGCCGCGGACCCTGGCGCGGACGCAGGTGCTGGCTCGGCCACCCTCACCGCGGTGCCCTACTTCACCTGGGGCAACCGCGAGGAGGGCGCGATGCGGATCTGGATCCCTGCCCGCTGAGGGTCCGCCCGCTGACGGCTCGCCCGGCTCGACGAACTGACAGGGTCCCGCCAGGGTGGGCAGAGGGTGGCCACAGCGCCGCCGCCGATCCTCGAAGCAACGTCGTCAACTGGTGACGGCTCATGCAGAGGAGATCATGGTGGTCAAGACAACCCACAGCCGGACCCGGCTGATCCGATGGGCGGGGGCAGCCGGGCTCGTGGTGGCCGGACTGGTCGGCGGCGGAGTGCTCGGCAGCACGCTGAGTGCCTCCGCCGACCCCAGTGCCACGCCCAGTGCACCGAGTCCCAGCGCGACCCAGAACCCTGGAGGCGGCCAGGGCGGCGCGAAGCCGGTTCGGGGCGACGAGAAGGCGGTGTCCTCCGCCGACGAGACGAAGCTGCGGGCGGCGGCCCTGGAGGCCGTCCCCGACGGAACGGTCGTCCGGATCGAGACCGATTCCGGTGGCGCGGCGTACGAGGCGCACATGACCAAGGCCGACGGCAGTCAGGTCACGGTGAAGTTCGACGAGAGCTTGGCCGTCATCGAGGTCCAGGACGGGATGGGCAAGTAGCCCGCTGACCCGAGGCCCGCTCGTCGTCCGGATCACCGGGGCGAGCCGGGCCAGCGGCGCAAGACGCCAGCGGGCTAGCGGCGGACCTTGACCGACCGCCGGATCGCCGCCTCGTCGTAGGGAACCCCGCAGGCCTCGGCCAGCTTGCGCAGATTGGTCAACTCGTTGACGTTGATCTTCCCGTCGATGCCGGCCGCGACCACCGCCGCGTCGTAGAGCGCCGTCCGGTCGCCGTGCGCCGAGGCAAGCATCGCCCAGACCGTCGCGGGGTCGAGATCGATCGTGGACTTCAGGCCCGCGAGCGCGCTCAGTTCGCTGTCCAGATCGGCGACCAGCGCGGTGACGTGTTTCAGCAGCAGCCGCTCGTTCTCGTGGATCAGCGCGTCGGACTTGATGATCAGCCACAGCACCCAGAGCAGCTCGGAGTGGTGCACCGTGGACGCGGTCATCCGGCGCGCGGCTTCGACGATCCTGGCCTCCTCACGAAACACTCTGGCCGCATACCCCCCGGCCATGGTGGTCGACCAGTGGTTGATCGCCACCGACAACGGGACCCCCACCGCCGGAATCGCGAACTTGATCAGGTTCCGCTGCAGCAGGTACTTCCCGACCACCGGGAGGCTCTTGACGGCCGCGAGGGTGCCACCGCTGAAGATCTTCTTGACGATCGGTCGCACGAACACGGGGACGCCCTTGGCGACGAGGTCGCGACCGACCTCGCCACTCTTGATGGCGAAGGCCACCCGGATGAGCTTCCACAGGTCCTCGGGATCGTGCAGGTCCAGGGGCACCCGGTAGAGCACGGAGATGTCGTAGGCCAGGCGTAGCTGCAGTTGCGACACGAAGGCCAGGTCCACCACGAACGTGGCGCCGGCCGCGGGCAGGGTCAGCGGCGACGCGGCTCCCCCCGAGCCGATCGTGGCCGCGATCACGCCGGTGTAGGCGCTCGCGCTGAGCCCTCCCTCGATACCGGCGTTACGGGCCGCGATCTTGATGAGCGCCTGGACCACCGCATCGGCCGGCAGGTGGGGGTACTTCTGCGTGAAGTAGGCGGCATCCACGGTGTGCACGTACTGGTCGAGGGAGAACGCGAGCAGCTTGGCGAACCAGGCACCCTGGTGGAGGTCGTCGAGGGACAGTTCCCGGACGAAACCCCGGATGCGGTTCAGTTCGCGGCGGACGGCGCCTTCGTCGTCGACCTCCTCCCCGCCGCGGTCCCGCTCGTCGGGCGGGGTCTGGTCGCGATCAGCGTGGTCGCCTGGCTGGGTGTCCTCCATCTGATGGTCCTTTCGCGTCGTCGCAGGCCCCGCGGGAACTGCTGAAAGCGGGTCGAATGGTCGTGCCGCAGGGCCTCCAGCAGCCCGGTGGCGCAGGTTCTCCTCAGGGTTGAGCCCCGCCGCTCAGGTTCAGCCGAGCGTTGAATCAAACGGGGTCGAAACGGCAGAAACCTCTCCTAGAGTCCTCCTTGTCCTCAACATTCAGATCCGCTCCCCGGCGGATCCCACCAAGGAGTTCCCCCATGAACCGCATCTCCGCCCACCTGCACCTTCTTCTGTCGACGATCCAGTACCGCCTCGAGGAGCGCAACGACCGCGGCGCCACCGCTGTGGAGTACGGGCTGCTGGTCGGCCTGATCGCCATCGTGATCATCGCCGGCGTCACCCTGCTCGGCACCAACCTCAACGGCCTGTTCACCAACATCAGCGGCAAGCTGACCGTCGTCGGCTCGTAGTACCGCGGTCGGGCTGGCGCTCGGCGAGAGCCCAGCGTCAGCCGCCGAGCCGTACGACGTCGATGATCCTCACGGCGGCCTCGCCGCGCTCGTCGCTCTCGGCGAGGTCGACCTCGGCCACGATCTGCCAGTCGTGATCACCGGCGGGGTCGTCGAGGATCTGACGCACCACCCAACGCCGGGGCAGCTCCTCGATCATGATCAGCCGCGGGCCGCGCGCGTTGGCGCCGGTCAGGATCAGCGGGTGCTCCTGGAAATACCGAGCGAGCGCGTCGACCCAGCGGTCGGCGCTCCAGCCCGCCCCTTCGTCGAGCTCGCCCAGCCCGGTCCAGTCGCGGCGCGCGGCGAGCTCCACCCTGCGGTACAAGGCATTGCGCACCAGCACCCGGAACGCGCGGGTGTTGGCGCTGACCGGCGGCGGTGCCTCGGTGATGCCCGGCCGCCCGGCCTCACCCGGCCGCTCGGCGGCCTCGCCCAGCGCCGCCGGGTTCCGCAGCGCCTCCCACTCGTCCAGCAGGCTGGAGTCGACCTGCCGTACCAGCTCTCCGAGCCAGGCGGTCAGGTCGATCAGTGACTCCGTGCGCGCCTCGTCCGGCACCGTGTGCCGCAGCGCCTTGTACGCGTCGGCCAGGTAGCGCAGCACGATGCCCTCCGACCGGGCCAGCTGGTAGCTGCTGACGAACTCGGTGAACGACATCGCCTGCTCATACATCTCCCGGGCGACCGACTTCGGCCGCAGCGGGTGGTCGAGCACCCACGGGTGCCCGAGCGCGTAGCTCGCGTACGCGACACCGAGCAGGTCCGCCAGCGGGCGCGGATGCCCGATGTCCTCCAGAAGCTGCATCCGCTCCTCGTACTCGATGCCGTCGGCCTTCATCGCCGCGACCGCCTCGCCGCGGGCCCGGTTGCGCTGAGCGGTGATCACCGGCTGCGGGTCCTCCAGCGTCGCCTCGATCACCGACACCACGTCCAGCGCGTACGCGTCGTCCTCGCGGTCCAGCAGCTCCAGGCCCGCCAGCGCGAACGGCGACAGCGGCTGGTTCAGCGCGAAGTCGGCCTGCAGGTCCACCGTCAGCCGGGCCCGCCTCCCGTCGGCGTCCGGCTCGTCGAGGCTCTCCACCACCCCCGTGGCGAGCAGGCTGCGGTAGATGGCGATCGCACGGTGCACGTGCCGGCGCTGCCGGGCGGGTGGCTCGTCGTTGGTGCGGAGCAGGTGCTGCATCGCCGCCCAGCAGTCGCCGGGCCGGTTGACCACGTTCAGCAGCATCGCGTGGCTGACCGCGAAGCTGGACTCCAGCGGCTCCGGTGCGGCGCCGACCAGTCGGTCGAAGGTCGGCTGACCGTAGCCGACGGTTCCCTCCGGCGGCCTCTTCTTCACCACCCGCCGCCGCTTGCGCGGATCGTCGCCGGCCTTGGCCAGGGCCTTCTCGTTGGCCACCACGTGGTCGGGGGCCTCGACGACCACCGAGCCGACCGTGTCGTACCCGGCCCGTCCGGCCCGGCCGCCGATCTGGTGGAACTCGCGCGCGGTCAACAGCCGCGGCTTGACCCCGTCGTACTTGCTGAGCGAGGTCAACAGCACCGTCCGGATCGGCACGTTGATGCCCACGCCGAGGGTGTCGGTGCCGCAGATGATCTTCAGCAGTCCCGCCTGGGCGAGCGTTTCGACCAGTCGCCGGTACTTCGGCAGCATGCCCGCGTGGTGCACTCCGATGCCGTTGCGGACCAGGCGCGACAAGACCTTGCCGAAGCCCGCGGCGAACCGGAAGTCCCCGATCAGTTCCGCGATCGCGTCCTTCTCCTCGCGGGTGGTGATCCGGAGGCTGGTCAGCGCCTGAGCCTGCTCGATGGCGGCCGCCCGGCTGAAGTGGACCACGTAGACGGGTGCCTGGTGGGTGTCCAGGCACTCGGTGATCGTCTCGTGCAGGGGGGTGGTGACGTAGGAGTGGTGCAGCGGCACCGGGCGCTCGGTGGACGCGACGACCGCGGTGGGCCGACCGGTACGCCGGGTCAGGTCGCGCTCGAACCGGGAGACGTCGCCCAGCGTCGCCGACATCAGCACGAACTGCACGTGGGGGAGTTCCAGCAGCGGAACCTGCCAGGCCCAGCCCCGGTCGGGGTCGGCGTAGTAGTGGAACTCATCCATCACCACCGAACCGATCCGCGCCTGGCGGCCCTCGCGCAGCGCCAACTGGGCCAGCACCTCCGCGGTGCAGCAGATGATCGGGGCCCCGGTGTTGACGGCGGCGTCGCCGGTCATCATGCCGACCTGCTCGGTGCCGAACACCTCGGTGGCGGCGAAGAACTTCTCCGAGACCAGCGCCTTGATCGGGGCGGTGTAGAAGCTGCGCTCGCCCAGGGCCAGCGAGCTGGCGTGCATGCCGGTGGCGACCAGGCTCTTGCCCGACCCGGTCGGCGTGGCCATGATCACGTTCGACCCGGAGACGATCTCGATCAGCGCCTCCGTCTGCGCCGGATAGGGCGTCAGGCCGCGGGCGACCGCCCAGGTCGTGAAGGCCTCGAAGACGGCGTCCGGGCCCTCGGCGTCGCGGAGAGTCTCGGTCAGGCCCACCGGCGGAGCCTACTCCGCCGGCTGCCAGGTTTACGACGTAAACTGAGCGTCGGCGGACCTTGGCCTTGGTCACCGGGCCGATGCGGACCCGGGTAGCACCGGTCCGGACGACCGACCGCCCACCGCGACCGAGGGAGCAACTCCAATGGACGACACGCAAGCCACCGGCTCGACTGCTGCACAGGTGCCGGGAGGTCAGGCCGAGAAGCCGACCCAGATCCCGGCCCGGGGCTGGCTGCAGGTGGCCAAGCGTGGCTTCAAGGAGGCCAGCGCGGACCAGGTGCCGCTCCTGGGGGCGGGGGTGGCGTTCTTCGCCTTCCTCGCCCTGTTCCCGGCCTTGATCGCGGTGGTGTCCCTGTACGGGTTCTTCGCCGACCCGAGCGCCATCGCCGCGCAGGTCACCTCCCTCACCTCGGCGTTGCCCGAGCAGGCCCGGACGCTGATCACCGAGCAGGTCAGCGAGCTCACCGCCGGTGGCCGGACCGCGATCGGCGTCGGCGCGGTGCTTGTCGGTCCTGATCGCCCTGTGGAGCGCCTCCGGCGGAGTCGGCAACCTGATGGCCGCGATCAACACCGCCTACGACGAGCAGGAGACGCGCGGCTTCGTCAAGAAGCGAGCGCTGGCCCTGGGCCTGACGGTCGGGGCGATCCTGTTCATGGTGGTCATGCTCGGCCTCGTCGCCGTGGTGCCGCCGCTGCTGGACAGCCTGGTCGGCGACACGCCGTTGCGCTGGGTGCTGCAGATCGGCCGGTGGGTGCTGCTCGTCGCCCTGGTCTCGGCGGCGCTGGCGGTCCTCTATCGGCTGGCGCCCGACCGCGACGCCCCCCAGCTGCGGTGGGTCTCGGTGGGGGCGGTGGTCGCCACCGTGATCTGGCTGGTCGCCTCGATCGGCTTCTCGATCTACGTCTCGACGTTCGGCAACTACGCCAAGACCTACGGCGTGTTCGCCGGCATCGTCGTGACGCTGATGTGGCTCTGGCTCACCGCGTACGCGATCCTGCTGGGCGCGGAGATCAACGCCGAAGCCGAACAGCAGACCGTGGCCGACACCACCACCGGGCCGGCCGAGCCGATGGGTCAGCGGGGGGCCGTCAAGGCCGACACGCCCGGCCGGTGGACGAACCTGATCTCGGTTAGAGGTAGGTCGACCACGGGCCGGTGATCGCGAAACAGAAGCCCGGCCGGTGCACGTTGGCGAACAGGACTTCCCCGCGCGGGGAGAAGACCGGTCCGGTCATCTCGCTGTGGACGTTCTTGCCGGCGGCGTTGACCTCGAACACCGCGAGGTTGCGGGCGATGGCCTGGGTGCCGAGCTCGGCGGACCAGCTCAACAGGTGCTGGGCCGTGTCGCCGTCCTCGGCCATGATGACCGGTCCGTACGGCGACACGTGCACGTTGTCGGGGCCGTCGAAGGCCAGGTCGAGGCTGGGGCCGAGTCCGGAGTCGGGATCGACGGTGTCGCTGTGCAGCAGCTCGTTGTAGGGGTAGTACGCCCGCAGGGTCAGCGTCGCGGTGTCGTACCGGTAGTACCACAGCTGCCCGTCGTGTTTGGTCGCGTCGGCCGGCAGGTCGTTCGGGCCGAAGGCGAAGCTGGCCACGAAGTAGAAGCCGCGCCGGTCCCCCCAGGCGCCCTCGAGCTTCTTGGACCGGGTGATCTCACCGTCGACGAACTGCTTGCGCATCGACGTCGTCATGGCGGTCCGGTCCGGCACGTCCTTCCAGCGCACCTGGAACGGCCGGCCGATCTGGGCGGCGGTGACGTAGGCCAGGTCGGGCAGCACGCTCCCGTCACCGGTCAGCACCACCATCGCCTGCAGGCGGCCCGCGTCGTCGGCCAGGGACTTGGCGATGTGGCGGTCGAGCCGGTAGCCCTCGGGCGCGGTCCAGCGGTAGAGCAGCCCGTTGGGCACGCTGGCATCCTCGGTGAGGTAGGCGCGGCGGCGTCCGGGCGAGACGATGGCGGCCTCGAA
This sequence comes from uncultured Actinomycetota bacterium, assembly GCA_963726625.1. GTDB lineage: Bacteria > Actinomycetota > Actinomycetes > Propionibacteriales > Propionibacteriaceae > Microlunatus. Next base: position 454,789 of record CAVSDA010000011.1, on the reverse strand, counting down.
CGGGGCCCGCCCCCACGCCTTGATCGGCAGCGGGGTCTGGTCCTGCGGAGCGCCGGGGAAGACCTCGAAGATGTAGCCGTGGTCGCGCTCCAGGGTCCTGGTGCCGGCGCGGTCCTCGGTCTCCTCACACGTCAGCCAGCTTCCCCACGGAGTGATCCCGCCCGCGCAGTTGCGCAGCGTGCCGGACAGCCCGACCCATTCGGAGATGCGCCTGCCGCCGCGCGTCGTCTCGATCACGGTGACCCCGCCGGCCAACGCGCCCGGGTCGTACACCGTGCCCGGGACCAGCGGCACCGCCAGCGGCACGCCCACCGTGCACTCGTGGTTCTGCAGCAGGCGCAGCCGGCGGCCCACCGCGACCACGCCGGTGCCGTCCAGCCGCTCCGGGGTCTTGCCGATGACCTTTCCCGAGCCGTCGTGCAGGTCACTCACCCCGGCCTCGGCCACCAACGCGTAGCTGAAGCCCTCGGGCAGCGCGAGGAGATCCCCCGGCTTGGAGGTCAGGGGCGGGAACAGGGGATGGGTCTGGCCGCCGTGGTGCCCGCCGCCGTCAGTGGGGTCGGCCGCCGCCGAGGTCGCCCCGAGCAGACCCGTCGTGGTCAAGGTCGCTGCGCCGGCTCCGGCCAGGGCGGTGCGATTCATCAGTTGCCGTCGAGTCAGGGTCATCAGTGGGCTCCTTGGTCGAAGGGGGAACCTTTCGACGCTACCGCCGTTACGGGCGCCCGGCTAGCCTTCGCGGCGACGTTTCTTCGCGCCTGCGTACAGACTGCTCACGTGGAGGAACGTGAATTCGGAGCGACCGGTCTGCGGGTGTCGGTCCTGGGGCTGGGCGCCGGTCAGCTCGGCGAGGAGCGGGTCAGCGAGGAGGCGGCCGCCGCACTGCTGAACGGAGCTCTGGACCTGGGGGTGAGGTTGATCGACACGGCCCGCGGATACGGGTTGAGCGAGGAACGCATCGGACGCCACGTGGGCCGACGGCGTGATGCGTTCTTGCTGTCCTCCAAGGGCGGGTACGACATGCCCGGCACGAGCGACTGGTCACCGGCCAGCGTGACGGCCAGCCTCGAGCGGTCACTGCGCCTCACCCGCTCGGAGCGGATCGATCTCTTCCATCTCCATTCCTGCCCGGTCGAGGTCCTGCGACGAGGCGACCTCCAGGACTGCCTCGACGCCGCGGTGGCGGCCGGGAAGATCGGTTTCGCGGCCTACAGCGGCGACAACGAGCACCTGGCCTTCGCCGCGGAGTCGGGCCGGTTCGCCTCGGTCGAGACCAGCGTCAACCTCGCCGACCAGTGGAACTTGCGGGAGGTGGTCCGCCACCGGCCGGCCCTCGGTGTCATCGCCAAGCGACCGCTGGCCAACGCGCCGTGGCGGTTCGCCGAGCGACCCGCGGGTCACTACGCCGAGCTCTACTGGGAGCGGCTGCGGGAGTTGGACCTGGATCCGGCGGGACTGGACTGGGACGAGTTCGCGCTGCGCTTCACCGCCTACGCGCCGGGCGTGCACACCGCCATCGTGGGCACCACGAACCTGGAGCACCTGCGGCGCAACATCGACCTCGTGAGCCGGGGACCACTGCCGGCGCAGGCGCTGAGCGAGATCGACCAGGCCTGGCGGCGGGTCGGACGGGACTGGCCGAGTTCGACCTGAGGCCACCACCGGTGTGAGCCAGCGGTAACCGTCGTAGGGCCTGCCCGGTCTGCCCATTCGGGGCGAATCGAGGAAGGCTGAAGGGCATGCTCCAACAGCGCCCACGCTGGTGGCCCCGGTTCAGCAGCACGCTGCGATCGACCGCGGTGACGTCCCGGATCGGCCGGGTACTCGGCATCGCCATCGCCGTGCTCTTCGTGACCGGGCTGCTCAGCCACTACCAGTACCAGCCCTGGGCCTGGTTGCCCACGCCCGCCGCACCGCTGTGGGGCTACCGGCTCACCCAGGGCCTGCACGTCGCGACCGGCACGGCCACCGTCCCGCTGCTGCTGGTCAAGTTGTGGTCGGTCTATCCGAACCTGTTCCGCTTCCCGCCGGTCACCTCGATCAAGAAGGCCGTCGAGCGGCTCAGTGTCGCCCTGCTGGTGGCGTCGGCGTTGCTGCAGATGGCCACCGGTCTGATGAACGTGCTCAACTGGTACGCCTTCCCCTGGTACTTCACCACCATGCACCGCTTCCTCGGCTACGTCCTGGTCGGTTCGGTGCTGCTGCACGTCGGCATCAAGTTGCCGGACATCGTCTACGGGCTCAAGGCCAAGGTCGCCGAGGCGGACGTGCTGACCGAGATCCCCTGGGACGAGAACCCCGCCTCGCACAGCAACGCCGGCATCCAGCCGGACCCGCCGACCCCGGGCATCAGCCGGCGGGGCGTGCTCGCGGCCACCGGGGCGGGCATCGGGGTGGTCGTGGTCACCTCGATCGGCCAGACCGTGACCCCGCTGCATCCGATCGGGCTGCTGGCCGTGCGGCAGGCGACCAAGGGCCCGCAGGGCGTACCGGTCAACCGCACCGCGGCGCAGGCGAAGGTGGCCGCGTTCGCCCTCGCGTCCGACTGGCGCCTGGAGGTGACCGGGCCGCGGCCGTACGCGCTGACCTTGGCCGACCTGGAGCCCCAGGCGGTGCACGAGGCACGGCTCCCGATCAACTGCGTCGAGGGCTGGAGTGTGAGCGCCCGCTGGCGCGGGCTGTCCCTGCTCGACGTGGTCGAGCGGGCGGGCGGCAGCGCCGACTCCCGGATCCGGCTGGTCTCGCTGGAGCCCGAGGGCTTCAACCGCTCCTTCGTCGAAGGCCCGCAGCTGTCCGCCGCGCTGCTGGCCACCCATCTGAACGGGCAGCGACTCGACCTCGACCACGGCTTCCCCCTGCGGTTGATCTCGCCCAACCGGGCCGGAGTGCTCAACACCAAGTGGCTCGGCCGGATCGAGGTGCTGTCGTGAAGGCCTGGCGGATCGCCTTCGTGGTCGCCGGACTCGGCCTGCTCGGGTTCGGCGCGTTCCGCCTGCTGACCGAGATGTCGCGGGGCACTCTGATCGCGCTGGTGATCTGGCTGCTCGCGGCGCTGATCATCCACGACGTGCTGCTGGCCCCGGCGGTGGTCGGGGTGGGCTGGCTGCTGCGCCGCTTCGTGCCCGATCGGGCCCGGCGCTACCTGCAGATCGGCCTGGTGACGAGCGCGATGGTGACCGTGGTTGCGCTGCCGATGATCTATCTGCGGGGCAGTCAACCCGTCGTCAAGGCGATGCTGCTGCGCGACTACGGTGCCAACCTGGGCCTGCTGATCGGCCTGATCGCCCTCGGTTGCCTGATCCTGTACGCCGTACGGGTCCGCCGGGACCGGGCCCGCGAGCAGGATGCCGGCACCGCCGAATGAGGACCACCGAATGAGCAGGGCACCGAATGAGGACCACCGAGTGAGGACCATCGGCTGAGTAGAACCGGATGGGCACGACCCGAGGAGTGAGCCTGACAACGCCAGCGCCGAGTCCCGTGCTCCGTCGGCTGCCGGACCCGCCTTCCCCGAGCTGGCGGCACGGCGATCCGATCGCCCTGGCGGCTGCTCTGGCCTTGATCGCCGTCGCCGCCGTGGTCGGGCGGCTGCTGACGAGGCAGGGGCTGCCGATCGTGCTCCCCGGCCCGCCGCTGCTCGCCTTCTGGGATCCGCACCTGGGCTGGGGGACCCCGCTGGCCGTGCTCTGCGTGCTGGTGGGGCTGCGGCTGCAGCGGCTGGCGGCTGGGTTGCGCTGGCGGCGGCTGCTGGTGGCCGGTTGGCTGCTCAATCTCGCCTGGCTCTGCTCGCTGCCGCTCATCGACGGCTTCCGCACGGGCTGGCGCGACGTGCTGCTGGACCCGAACGAGTACCTGGAGGACCTGCCGCGGATCGCCGACCCGGCCTCCTTCCTGGCCACGTTCACCCACTTCATCGCCTTCGGCGACGGTGTGGACGGCACGACGGTGTGGACCACGCACGTCGCCGGTCACCCGCCGCTGGCCACGCTGGTCTTCTGGGCGCTGGAGCGGATCGGGCTGGGCGGCGGCTTCTGGGCCGGGGCCCTGTGCATCGTGGCCTCCTCGGCGGTGAGCGTGGCCATGCCGGTCACCGTGGCGGCCCTCGGCGCGCCGGCGGCCGCGCGGCGCCTCGTCCCGTTCGTGGCCCTGTTCCCGGGCGCGGTCTGGATGGCGGTCTCGGCCGACGGGCTGTTCGCGGGGGTGGCCGCGAGCGGGCTGGCCCTGGCCTGTGTCGGGGCGGCGCGCGGCCGGGTGCCGGCCAGCCTGGCCGGAGGTCTGCTGCTCGGCGCCGCGGTGTTCCTGAACTACGGACTGGTCCTGTTCGGGCTCACCGTGCTGGCGGTGATGGTGCTGCTGATCCGCCGCCGCGGCTGGCGGGGGAGTGTCGTGCCCTGGCTGACCACGGTCGCCGGAGCGCTGGCGGTGGCGGCGGTCCACCTCGCGTACGGGTTCAACTGGTTCGTCGGCCTCGCCGAACTGCGGGTCCGCTACTACCAGGGGATCGCCAGCCAGCGCCCGTTCTCCTACTTCGTCTACGCCAACGTGGCCGCGTGGCTGGTCAGCTGCTCGCCGCTGCTGGCGGTCGGGATCGCCCGCGCGGTCGCGGCCCTCGCCCGCACCCGGGGGGCGCCGTGGACCCAGGACCGGGTGGTTGCGGTGCTCGCCCTGTCCGGGGTGCTCGCGGCGGTGGTCGCCGACCTCTCGGCGCTGTCCAAAGCCGAGACCGAGCGCATCTGGCTGAGCTTCGGCGTGGCCGCGTACGTCTCGCTGGCCCTGCTGCGCGGACGCCGGGCGTCGTGGGCGCTGCTGGGCTGCGCGGCGTCGGCGCTGGTGGTCAACCACCTCCTCGACACCGGCTGGTAGTCGGCGGCGATACGGTGAGCGCACCGACCAGGGGGGCCGTGGCGTGGACTGGATCAGCAGGAGCTTCGAGGAGCACACGCTCATCTGGCTGCTGATCTCGACGGTCGTCGGCGGCGTGGTCGGCTCGGGCATCACCTTCGCGTACGAGGACGTGCTCCGGCCCTGGTTGAGCTTCCGCCGCGACACCGGGCGGCTGGTGCGCAAGTACACGACGCCGCTGCTCCGCTCGGCCGAGTCGCTGGAGCGGCGGATCGACAACCTCGTCCAGAACCTGAAGCACGGGTGGTACGCCGACGACGAGTACTACCGGGTCAGCACCTTGTTCGTCTTCGGCGACTACCTCGGGCTGGTGCAGATCCTCGACCGCGAGTTCGGGTTCGTGCCCGTCGAATCGGCGGGACGGGGGCGCCGGTTCCAGCGCCGGCTCACCGGACTGTTCCGGGCGCTGACCAGTGCGGCCTACTTCCGGGCACCGGGTGGCCAACGGGTCGGGGCGGACACCGCGATCCCCCGCTTCATGCTGCGGGCGATCGGCGAGGCGATGACCGACGAGAAGGATCCGGCGAAGACCATGGAATTCACCGACTTCACGCTGCGGTACGGCAGCGACGCGCAGTTCCGCCGCTGGTTCGCCGAGCTCGACACCTTCCTGCGGGCCACCACCGACTCCCGCGACGACCGCCGCCGCGCGCGGCTGATCGCCGCCCAGGCCAACCTCCGGGCGCTGATGATGCTGCTCGACCCGCGCGGCAAGATGGTGACGCCGCACCGCTGGCCGCGGCTGCTGGAGCGGCTGAAGGACGAGGACCCCGTCCGGGCGCAGCTCGCGACCGAGTTCGCCGACGTGGCGGAGCAGGCCGAGAAGTACGCGGCCCGACACCGCCGGTCCGGCTAGGACTCCGCGTCCGGCTCCCAGTCCTGCTCCACGGGTGATCCTTCGTCCTCGTGTTTGGGGGAGTCGTTCGCGCAGGGGGCAGTGCCGCGACCCCTGCCGGGCAACCCGAAGTCCCGGCGCCAGAGTTCAGATCCGCCCGCTGTATAGCCCGTCATCCGGCGGAAGGGCGATGTCTCCCTCCGAGGGGTACACGCCGCTTTGTGACGCTGTGGACCGTTGCAGCAGACGGCGGCGGGAGAGGGCCGAGCACCGCAAGCACCGCGAGCAGTGGGTTCGCAGGTCGAGGTTCGACCCGCAGCGAGCGCAGTGCATCGGTCGCCACCTGATCAGCCTGGGCAGCCCGCGTGCCCGGTGTATCCGCCGAAAGTACAGGAGCTCGGCTGTGCCAACGGCCAGGTCGAATCAGGCTCCGAGGCTGATGTGCCCGCCGCCGGCATCGGTCAAGGTGGAAGCACCCACCCAATCAAGCCAAGGAGCAACGTGATGAGAGCACCTCAATCCCACACCGCACGAGAGAATTTGCCATCCCAGAGCGCGCTGCAAGATCTGCGCATGCCCGTCCGGGCCAAACTCGCAGCCGCATGGACCAGCTTCATGTTCCTGTACATCTACGTCGACTACTTCCACCTGTACAAGCCCGGCAGGATCGACGACATCCTGGCCGGCATCGTCCACAAGTTCGACATCGGCCCCACCTTTGTCGCCATTGGGTTCACGCTCGTAGCCATCCCGACCCTGATGGTGTTCCTGTCTATGACGTTGCCCGCCCGTGTCAACCGCACCATCAACCTCGTCGTAGCAACGCTCTACATCCCCGTCTCGATGTACAACGCGGTAGGGGAGTCCTGGACCTACTTCTACTTCTACGGCCTTTCCATCGGACTCGAGGTGCTGCTCCTGGCCTTCATCCTGCGATCCGCCTGGACCTGGCCACGCCACACCGCATCGCCGGCGACCCTGGCAACCAGCCTCGTCAGCGAGCCACTCCGCACGCCGCAGCAGGCATGACTGCCCGCCCCTGCGCTCGACGTGATGGTGGCGGAGCAGGCCGAGAAGTACGCGGCCAGACGCCGCCGGTCCTAGGACTCCTCGTCCGCCCAGTCCTGCTCCACGGGTGACCCGTCGTCCCCGCGCGGTGGATTCGCGCTCAGTGCTTGCAGCAGTCCCTTGCCCCGGTCCCGCTCCACCGCGCAGACGTAGCGCGCCCAGCCGAGCAGATGACCGAAGCTCTCTCCGCGCTGTTGGCCGCCGAACCGGAGCAGGTACTCCTCGAATCCGACCTGCTCGATCATGTGCACCGTCCAGCGCAGCCGGCGCTTGATCCGCCGCGGCACGAACGGGCCGGCTCGCGATCCCACGTACAGCCCGGTGACGTACTGCGCGCCACCCCGCCGGACCTGCCGGGTCTTGTCCGGATTCACCTCCCAGCCGTGCTGCTGCAGCGTGGCGGTGACGTCGGCGACCAGACCGGGAACCTGCGCACCGGAGAAGGTCAGGTCGTCCACGTAGCGGGTGAAGTTCTGGCCGTGGCGGCCGGCGAGCGCCGCGAGCGCGTGGTCGGTGTCGAGGAAGACCAGATTGGACAGGTGCGGGCTCGTGCTCAGCCCGATCGGAAGGTGCCCGCCGACGGTGGCCAGCGCACCGCACAGCTCCGCGGCGGCCGGGTCGAAACCGTCCCGGACCAGGACGCCGACCACCTGGGCGGTGGTGATGGTCGGGAAGAAGTGCAGCAGATCCATCGTCACGACCATGTCCTGGGCCAGGTGCTGCGCCGCGTTCTGCACCGTCGAGCGGCCGCGGACGAAGCCGTAGACCCAGGGCGGGGCCGCGTAGTCCGTCACCTCCTCGAGGAAGCCGCGAAGGTTCTTCACCACCGAGTCGTAGGTGTCGTCCGGTCGGCAGATCTCCCGCACCCGCCGGGCGCGCCCGGTGATCGGGAAGAGCTCGTACCGCTCGCCACGGGCGATCTCGGCGGCGAGCTGGTCCAGCTGGGCGAGCGTGGACTCCCACTCCGGCAGCGACGTCGCGTCGGGTGATCACCACGCCCCCTCCGGCCGGGGAGATTGGGCGCGTCCCTATGTCGTGCTGTTCCTGGACCGCGTACGGAGTCGTACGCACGATAACCACGCCCAATCTCGCGGCGAGCGTACTCAGTCCGACGGCGCGGTGTCCATGGTCGACGACGGCACGACGCGGTGCTTGCGGTTGGAGATCAGGCCGTCCTCCAGCGAGTAGAGCATCGAGATCGAGGGCTGCACGGCCAGGAACCGGCGAAAGCTCCAGGTCCTCGGATCGCGTGGTCGGCCGGCCTTGAGCCAGCGGGCGCAGGCGGCCATCACATAGTCGAGGACGCTCAGTGCGTGCGGATTGCGCTTGGCCACCATCTCGGCCGTGACCGCCGGCACGGAAGCGGTGGGCGCCCTCCGGCGGACCAGGTCGGGCAGTTCGGTGGCGAGGGCGGGCAGATGGGGGCGGAGCTGCTCGTTCTGCTCGATGAGCAATTCGACGCGGTCGTGGTTCCGCAGGCGCAGCAGGACGTCGGGGAGCAGGACCCGGTACAGCTCGAGCAGGCGCTGGGTCTCGTCCGTGCCGGTCAGCCGCGACCGATCCGAGGCGACCAGGAAGGTCTTGAACCCCATCCAGCCCGAGATCTCGTCGAAGAAGGCCTGCTCGATCTCGCGCGGGTCCTCGGCCGCGTGGAAGCCGACCTGGAGGAAGTGCTCGAAGCTCGGGAGGCCACGCAGGTCGCGGCGGGCGGCGAAGTCGTCGAAGGCGTCCTGGACCTGTTGCTCCAGGGTCGAGAAGTCGCGGCTGCTCGTCAGTGCTCCGACCAGGAGAAGCGCCTGCCCGTCGTTGTTGCCCGACTCGTCGAGCAGGACGCGGACGGGCGGATCGGCACTCGTCATCGGCTGCGGGCCACCGGTCATCGGCAGGCGTAGCGCAGGTACACGAAGCCGCTGTCGAAGCGGCGCTCGTCCAGCAGCTCCAGGTCGACCCTGGCTCCGGCGGGCAGCGCGGCTGTGCCGCCGCCGACCGCGACCGGGGCGAGGAACAGACGCACCTCGTCGACCAGTCCGGCCGCGAACGCGGACGCGGCGAGGTGCGCTCCGCCGACACCGAGGTCGGACTCGACGGAGTCCTTCAGGCGGCGTACGGCCTCGGGCTCGAAGCTGCGCTCGATCCGGGTCCGAGCACTCGTCGGCGCAGCCAGGGTGGAGGAGTAGACGATCTTGTCGGCGGCCTGCCAGATCCGCGCGTACGCCTGCTCGACGGGGTGGGAGTCGGACTCTTCGGGAGCGGTTTCCCAGTAGACCATCACCTCATACATCCGCCGTCCGTACAGGTGGGTGCTGATCGGCCGCTCCAACTCGTTGACGAACGCGTGCACCTCCGCGTCAGGCGCCGCCCAGTCGAAATTGCCGTCAGCGTCGGTCAGATAGCCGTCGAGGGAGGTGATTGCGGTGTAGATCAACTGGCCCATTCCGCCATCATCGCGCCTGGCTCGGACCCGCGGCGACGGTCGGTCGAGACGCCGTTGCCCTGGGCGCGATTACCCTGTGACGGGGGTGGGTGATGACCGAGCGCGTGCCGGGTCCGGGCGGGCCGTCGGAGGTGGCTGCCGGGCCGCGGCCGGGAAGCGCTCCGGGCGGACCCGTCCGGCGCGATGCGGGACCGAGCCGACCCGCCCCGCGTGACAGCGACGTGGGCCGACTCCGCCGCCGCACGCTCACCCTGCTGACCATCGGCCAGGTGCTCGGCGGCCTCGGCATCGGCGCGGCGATCTCGGTGGGTGCGCTGGCGGCCAACGACCTCGCCGGGCAGGCCTGGTCCGGCCTCGCCTCCACGGTGATGACCCTCGGCGCCGCCGCGGTCGCGATCCCGCTGGCCCGGCTGGCCGACCGGCGTGGCCGACGGGTTTCGCTCAGCACCGCCGCCCTCATCGCCGCAGCCGGCGCCTTCGTCTGCGTGATCGGCCTGTCGCTGAGCAGCATCCTGCTGCTCCTGCTGGGCCTCGGCCTGCTCGGCGCCGCGACCGCGAGCGGCCTCCAGTCGCGTTTCGCCGCCCTGGACCTGGCGTCGGCCGAGCAGCCGCGGCCGCGACCTGTCCATCGTGGTCTGGTCCACCACGATCGGCGCGGTGACCGGGCCCAACCTCACCGGGCCGGGCAACGCGCTCGGTACCGCCCTCGGTCTGCCGACCCTGGCCGGGGTGTTCCTGTTTCCGGTGGCCACCCAACTGCTCGCGGCCGCGGTCTACCTGATCTGGATGAGGCCGGATCCCCTGCTCGAGAGCCGCCGGTTCGCCCTGCTCGACCACCCGGGAGCGGTCACCGCCCACGGGACCGGTCCGGTACGCCAGAGCATGACCCTGGTCCGGGTGGCGATCGTCACGGTCTCGCTCAGCCACGGCACGATGGTCGCCCTGATGGCGATGACGCCGGTGCACCTGGTGCACTCCGGCGCGACGCTGTCGGTGGTGGGCTTCACCATCAGCCTGCACATCGCCGGCATGTTCGGGCTGTCGCCGGTCTTCGGGATCCTGTCCGACCGGCTGGGACGCTTCCCCACCATCCTGCTGGGGCAGTCGATGCTGGTCGCCGCGGCGGTGATCACCGCGCTCGGCTCCCAGCACACCCCGGTGGTCATGCTCGGGCTGGTCCTGCTCGGGCTGGGCTGGAGCGCCTCGACGGTGGCGGGTTCGGCCCTGCTGAGCGACGCCGCGCCGGTCGCGCTCCGGGTCCGGCTGCAGGGCCGCAGCGACCTGTCGATGAACCTGGCCGGTGCCCTCGGCGGCGCCCTCGCCGGCCCACTGCTCGCCGTGCTCGGCTACTCCGGGCTCGCGTGGACCCTGCTGGTTCCGGTCGCGGTCGTCGTGGCGTGGGGTGCGGTCGCCACGCGGAGCGAGTCCGCAAGTGCGCAGTCATCGCCCACGCGTGAGGCCGAAGCCGGGCGATAGCTGCGCAATCAGCTGAACAGCGACTGCCAGAGCGGCCCGAAGTCCGGGTCGGGGCCTCCATAGCCGCCGGCTCGCAGCGCGTCCAGGACGCGGCGTACGACGCTGCGCGGCCACCGGGCGTGGTCGGCCGTCACGCGGATGACCATCCAGCCGTCGGCGGCGAAGCGCTCCTGCCGCTGGATGTCGCGGTTCCACTGGACGCGGGTTGACCGGTGCTGGTCGCCGTCGTACTCCACCAGCACCCGGTACGCGCGAAAGACCAGGTCCGCGCGCCCGATCGGGCCGCGCCGGTCGCCCAACTCGACGTTGCACCGCGGATCGGGCAGGCCGGCGAGCACCAGGCAGAGCCGCAGCCAGGTCTCCCGCGGTGAGTCGACCCGTTCGCGGACCAGGCCGACGGCAGCCCTGGCCCGCCGGGAGCCACGGCAGCTGGTGGTCCGGACGTGGTGGGTGAGTTCCTCCAGCGAGAGGTGCCCGAGCCTGATCAGCCAGTCGCCGGCGGTGACCAGGTCGAGCAGGCTCAACTCCAGCGCCGCCGCGGTCCAGCAGTGCTCCGGGATCGCGACCGTCCCGCGCCCGGCCGGAAGCTCAGCCACCCGGGTGACGCGCACACCACGCCGGCGTACCTGCCGCGGGTGGGTGGTGACCAGGTGCAGCGGCCTGGGCGGCCCGACGGCGACCCCGTAGAGCTGAAGGCCGGTGACCCCGGTGGCCAGGCTCGCAGCGGGCAACGTGCGGCGGTGCCCGGCGACGACCGTGGCCAGCGATTCGTCAGGCGCCTGGACGTAGACGCCGCGGGCGAGCGAGGTGAAGCGGGCACTTTGGAGCATCTTCCAGGAGACGCCGAGATCACGGGCCTCGCGCACCGTGAACGGGCGGCGGGGCAGGGCGGAGCGTGAAGGTGGTGGCACACCGGGAGTCTGCGTACGTGCGACCCGAATCGTCCGCGTCGGCCGTCAGCCTGTGGATAACGGCGCAACCTGCCCAGGTGCGCAGCTGTCGCCCGTGAACCGGGCCCCCGTACGGGGAGAGGTGCGCAGTTGGCGGAGGGATCCCGCAGCGGGGACAGGTCGCTCCGGTTGCTAGCGTGGCCTGCGGGGGTGAACGTGGACTCCGCGCCGACCATCTACGACGTAGCCAGGCTGGCCGGCGTCGCTCCCTCGACCGTCTCCAGGGCCCTGTCCAAGCCCGGTCGGGTCAGCTTCAAGACCGCGGAGCGGGTACGCCAGGTGGCCGAAGAACTGGGCTACCGGACCCAGCGGATGGAGCGGCCGCTGGCCGAGCACGGCAGCGGCATGCTGGCCATGGTGGTGGCCGACATCGCGAACCCGGTCTTCGTCGGCATGATTCGCGGTGCGGAGCGCGCCGCCCGCGACGTCGGGCTCACGCTGCTGATCGTGGAGACCCAGGAGTCGGAACTGATCGAGAGGGACGCCCTGCGGCGGGTCGTCCCAACGGCCGACGGCACCATCCTGACCTCGTCGCGGCTGCCGGACAGTGCGATCAGGGCCATCGCCAAGTCGGCGCCGCTGGTGGTGCTCAACCGGCTCGTCGCCGAGGTGCCGTCGGTGGTCAGCGACAACGTGCACGCGATCAAGAAGGCCGCCGAGCACCTGGCCGGACTCGGCCACCGCTCGATCGGCTACCTCGCCGGACCGGAGGCGTCCTGGGCCGACGGCATGCGCTGGCGCGGGCTGCGCGAGGCCGGGCTGGACCTGGACCTGCCCGTACGCCGGCTCGGCCCCTTCCTGCCGACCATCCGCGGCGGGGCCACCGCTTTCGATCAGTGGCTGCTGAAACCCAGCAGTGGTGTCATCGCCTACAACGACCTGATGGCCATCGGCTTCATGGAGGCGGCCACGGCCTGCGGTCGCGCCGTGCCCCGTGACGTGAGCGTCATCGGTTTCGACAACATCGTGGACGCCGGTCTGGTCGAGCCGCACCTGACCACCATCGCCGCTCCGCTGGTCAGCCTGGGCTCGACCGCCGTCTCCCACCTGCTGCGTACGCGCAAGCGGACCACCGACGCCTACGCCGAACCGGTGCTGCTGCCCGCCAAGCTGATCGTGCGCGCCTCGACCGGTCCGCGTCGGTGCTGATCAGGCCGCGTCCGCGGCGGTGCTGAGCGTCGCGGCCGCGTCGGCGCGGCGGTGGCGTGCATCAGGCCGCGTCCGCGGCGGTCCGCTGCAACGCGTCGCGGTAGGCCGGACTCGTGGCGATCCGCCCCGGGAGCAGCAGCGCGGTGGTGCGCACGACGCGTCCGGCGACGGTGGCACCCAGATCCGTGGTCGCCAGACCAGGGAGTCCGTACAGGCGGCGGGCCCAGGGCGGCAGCATGGCGGCCGCTACGCCGACCAGGGTGGCCCAGGCCGGTCGCGCCGGAGTGGCCCAGCTGACCCAGGCCGGCATGGGCGGGGCGAAGCCCCAGAGCACGTTGCGCAGCGCCACCGCCGTCACCCGCAGCTGCGGTCGCACGCTCGCGTAGTAGTCGGCGAGGTCGGCCTCGGAGGCGGGCACCAGGTCGCGCGGCAGACCGACCAACTCCGCACTGGCGCGCATCTCGGCCACATAGCGGTCGCCGTCCCCACGCCGCAGCCGGCCGCCGCAGCGCCGGAAGGTGGACAGGAACGACTCCACCTCCGTGCAGTGGACCCACAGCAGCAGCGGCGGGTCGTCCACCCGGTAGGGCTGTCCGGTCTCCGGCTCGAAACCCGGCGCCAGCCGAGCGTGCACCCGACGGAGCCGGGCCCCGGCCGCCAGCGCCTGCTCGGTGGTCCCGTACGTGACCGTCGCGACCCATTCGCCGGTGCGCAGCAGCCGCCCCCACGGGTCTGCGCGGAAGAAGGAGTTGTCGTCGAAGCCGGCCATCACCAGCGGGTGCACGGCCTGCAGGATGAGCGCGCGGAAGCCGGCGAGCAGCATCGACGGGTCCCCGTGGATCCGCCAGGTGACCGAGTCCGGCCCGAACAGTCCCTCCTCGCCGGAGGTGCCTGTCCTGGATGGCGGGGGCGTCGGTGCTGGTCGGCTCACGGGGTGTGTTCCCCGCGGGGAGCGTGATTGGATGCCGGCACGCTGCGGCATGATGAAGCTCGCGCGCTTCCCGACACGCGGAAGCAGCCACCCAGGTGAAGGAGGCGTCCTCATGATCGACAGCACTCGAGCCTTCAGCGGCTTCTCGGTGAACGACATCGCCGCGGCCAAGCACTTCTACAGCAGCGTCCTCGGGATGGTGGTGACCGAGCAGAACGGCATGCTCACCCTGGAGATCGGCGGCGACAAGCACGTGCTGGTCTACCCCAAGCCCAATCACGAGCCGGCGACGTACACGGTGTTGAACTTCCCCGTCGGCGACATCGAGGTCGCGGTGGACCAGTTGCGCGCCGAAGGGGTCGAGTTCGAGAAGTACCCGCAGGTGGACGAGAAGGGCATCTTCCGCGAGGGCGGCCCGCTGATCGCGTGGTTCAAAGACCCGGCCGGGAACATCCTCTCGGTGCTGCAGGACTGACGCTCAGCGGGCCGCTCCCGACCTTTCTGCCTGGTAGGCGGGCAACTACTGGCAACCCGTTGCGCCGATGATCGCGCGGGTGGCAGCGTCGGAGTGCGCAGGACCGATGCGGCACGAACGCCGACGCCGGCGGCCGATGACCTCGCCACCACCACAGCCGACCACCGGCGGAAAAGGGAGCAACTGACCATGTGGACCCTGTCGGGCTTCACCGACGAGATCGCCGACGACTTCACCCAGCAGTGCACCGTGGCCGCCGGTCTCGGCTTGCGCTACATCGAGTTCCGCAGTGCGTGGGGCATCAACATCCTCGACCTGGACTCGGTCCAACTCGAGCGGGCGCGTCAGATCCTCGCCGAACACGACCTGGCCGTATCCAGCATCGGGTCGCCGATCGGCAAGATCTACGTGGACGACGACTTCGCGCCGCATCTGGCCCGGGCCCGGCATGCCGCCGAGGTGGCGCAGCTGTTCGGCGCGCCGTACATCCGGATCTTCTCCTTCTTCATCCGGCCCGGCGCCGACCCTGCCGACCACCGCGACGAGGTGCTCCGCCGGATGCGGGCGCTGGCCGAGGTGGCCGAGGAGTTCGGCGTGGTGCTGCTGCACGAGAACGAGAAGGAGATCTACGGCGACGTGCCGAGCCGCTGCCTCGACATCGTCACCTCGGTCGGCTCGCCGAACCTCAAGCTCGCCTGGGACGCGGCGAACTTCGTCCAGGTGGGCGTGCGGCCGTTCACCGAGGGGTACGCGGACCTGCGGCCGCACCTGGCCTACGTCCAGATCAAGGACGCGCTGCTGGCCGACGGCTCGGTGGTGGTGGCCGGTGCCGGCGACGGCGAGGTGCGCGAGACCGTACGCGCCCTGCAGGCCGACGGCTTCGACGGCTTCTTCTCCCTCGAGCCGCACCTGGGCGAGTTCACCGCCTTCGGCGCGCTGTCCGGGCCGGACCTGTTCACCCAGGCCTGGCAGGCCTTCACCGACATCTTGACCAGCGAGGAGATCGCGTACGCATGAGCACCCAGACCGGGAGCGCCGCAGCCCGTCCTGACCGTGTCCGTTTCGCCCTGGTGGGAGCGGGGGTGATCGGGCGTCACCACGGCAGGGTGCTCAGCCAGCTCGGCGGGCAGGTCGAGCTGGTCGCGGTGGTCGACCACGTGCTCGCGCGGGCCGCAGGGACTCGCCGCGGAGCGCGGCGGCCAGGCGTTCGACTCCCTGACCGAGGCGCTGCAGGCGGTGGACGTGGACGTGGTGATCGTCGCCACCCCGACCGGTGCGCACGCCGAGGTGGCGATCGAGGCGCTGCGCGCGGGCAAGCACGCCGTCATCGAGAAGCCGGCCGAGGTGACCCTGGCCAAGACCGACGAGATCATCTCGGCCCAGCGGGCAGCCGGCACGCTGGTCACCGTCATCTCCCAGCACCGGTTCGACCGGTCCGTCGAGATCACCCTGGAGGCGATCGCCAACGGCGAGCTGGGCCGGGTCACCTCCGGCATCGCGAGCATCGACTGGTGGCGCGGCCAGAGCTACTACGACTCTGGGGACTGGCGGGGCACCTGGGCCCTGGACGGCGGCGGCGCCCTGATGAACCAGGGGGTGCACACCGTCGACCTGCTGGTGGCCGCGCTCGGCGAGCCGGTGGAGGTGTTCGCCTACACCGACACGCTGGCCCACGAGCGGATCGAGACCGAGGACGTGGCGGTCGGCGTGGTCCGTTTCGCCAGCGGCGCGCTGGGGGTCCTGCACGGCTCGACCGCGGCGTACCCGGGGCTCAGCGCACGGCTGCAGGTGCACGGAGACCGCGGCTCGGTGGTGATCGAGAACGACGAGTTCACCTTCGTGCACTTCACCCCGACCGGCGCCGACGCGGAGGAGAAGTTGATGGGCTCCTCGGCCAAGTCGCTCAACGAGGCCGACCGCTACGCCGCCCCGGCCGACGGCGACGCGGGGGCGGGCCGCGATCCGGGGCAGCTGTCGGACGCGCACCTCTACCAGTACCAGAACTTCCTGGCCGCGCTGCGCGGCGAGCAGGAGGTCCGGGTCGGACTGGCGGAGAACCGGCGCTCGATCGCGGTCATCACCGGCGCGTACGAGTCGGCTCGGACCGGGCTGCCGGTGCGTTTGGGATGACCTTGATCGCGCCAGCCGCGCAGTCGCTGCCCCGCCGCCCCGGGGTAGTGTGACCGCGAGGGGGATGCCTTTGCCGACGCCGACCGCCCACGACAATCCTGAGGCCTACATCGCCGGAGACCGCCGCCGCGCCCTGGCGGCGGGCCGGGAGTTGCCGGACCGGGTGCACGGCGCCGCGCTGTTCGCCGACATCTCCGGCTTCACCCCGCTGACCGAGGCCCTGGTGGCCGAGCTCGGCGCCCAGCGGGGGGCGGAGGAGCTGAGCGCCATCCTCGACCGGCTCTTCGACGAGTTGCTCGCTCACCTGCACACCCACGGCGGCAGCGTCGTCTACTTCAGCGGCGACGCGGTCACCTGCTGGCTGGACGGCGACGACGGCGTGCTGGCCACCAGCTGTGCCCTGGCCATGCAGCAGGCGATGGCGAGCGCCGGCCTGGTCACCCTGCCGTCGGGCCGCAGCGTGCGACTGGCCATGAAGGTCGCCGTCGCCGTCGGCGCCGCCCGCCGGTTCGTGGTGGGGGACCCGCTGGTCCAGCTCGTCGACGTCCTGGCCGGCCGGCTGATGGACGATCTCGCCGAGGCCGAGCACCAGGCCCGGGCCGGCGAGGTGGTGCTGGACGAGTCGGCCGTACGCGCGCTCGGGGACCGGGTCACCGGACCGCGACGGCACAGCGCCGGGCGCGAGCATCTGGTGGTGGAACGGCTCTCGGAGCCGGCGCTGCTTCCGACGCCGCACCAGCGCATCGCCCCGCTGCCCGAAGCGGTGGTGCGGCAGTGGCTGCTGCCGGCCGTGTACGAGCGGCTGCGCACCGGGCGCGGGGAGTTCCTGGCCGAGTTGCGCACCGCCGTTCCCCTGTTCCTGCGCTTCGGCGGCATCGACTTCGACACCGATCCGCAGGCCCAGGTCAAGCTCGACGCCTTCGTCGTCGCCGCCCAGCGCATCATCGACGGGTACGGCGGCAGCACCTTGCAGCTCACCATCGGCGACAAGGGCGCCTACCTGTACGCGGTCTTCGGCACCCCGCTCGCGCACGAGGACGACTCCGCCCGCGCCTGCGCCGCCGCGCTGGAACTGCTCACCCTGGAATCGGAGCACGCGGTCACCGACCTGCAGATCGGGCTGGCCCGCGGCCGGGTCCGCAGCGGCACGTACGGGCACGCGATGCGGCGGACCTTCTGCTGCCTGGGCGATCCGGTCAATCTTGCGGCTCGACTGATGGGCGCGGCCCCTGCGGGCATGGTCTACGCCGCCGCCTCCGTACGTGAGGCGACGGGTCGCTCCTTCCGCTGGGACCGGCTCGACGACCTGGTCCTGAAGGGCAAGTCAGGGGCGATCGCCGCGTACGCGCTGGTGGCCGCCGACCGGCAGACCGCCGACAGCCGGCACCGGCGGCACTCGCTGCCGATGATCGGCCGCGACGACGAACTCGCCGTACTCGACCGCCACATCCACCAGGCGGGCGACGGGCGCGGCGGCATCGTCGCGGTCACCGCCGGGGCCGGCCTCGGCAAGTCGCGGCTGCTGGTCGAGGGCGCCCGGCTGCTGACCGAGCGCGGCGTGCTGGCGTACGAGGGTGAGGCGCCCGCCTTCGGCACCCGCGCCAGCTACGGCGCCTGGCAGGAGATCTGGACCGGCGCCCTCGACGTCCCCGCCCACGGATCCCCCGAGCAGCAGGTCCAGCACCTGGCCGATCGGGTGGCCGCGCTCGATCCGAGCCTGGCTCCGCGGGTGCCGCTGCTGGGCGCCGTGCTCGACCTGCCGATCCCCGAAAGCGAGCTGACGGCCAGCCTGTCCGCCAAGCTGCGCAAGGCCTCCCTGGAGGACCTGCTGGCCCAACTGCTCCGACGCCTGAGTGGCGACGGCCGCTCCCGCGCCTTCCTGCTCGAGGACGCCCAGTGGCTGGACCCGCTGTCGATCGACCTGCTGCAGGTCCTCGCCCAAGCGGCCACCGACCTGCCGGTGCTGTTCCTGATCGCCCAGCGCGCCGCCGCCGAGCCGCGACACGATCGCCGGGCTGCGGGCGCTGCCGCAGTTCGGCGAGGTCACCCTGGAGGAACTCGACGCCGAGGCCTGCGCCGCGATCGTGGCCGCCAAGCTCGTCCAGCTCGGCGACCTGCCCCACGGAAGCGCCGCCGACGACGTGCCGCAGGCGTTGCTGACCACGGTGACCCAGCGCGCCGAAGGCAACCCGTTCTACCTGGAGGAGTTGCTCACCTTCATCCACGGTCGCGGCATCGATCCGGCCGACACGGCCGCGCTCGACCGGCTGGACCTGCCCGACAGCCTGCACAGCCTGGTGCTCAGCCGGATCGACACCCTCAGCGAAGGGCCGCGCCGCGCCGCCAAGGTCGCCAGCGTGCTCGGCCGCAGCTTCGCGACCCCGATGCTGCGCGGGGTCTATCCCGAGCTCGGCTCGGCGCCGGAGGTGGCCCGCGACCTGGCCGCGCTCCGCCGGATCGGGCTGATCATGCTGGAGCAGGCTGCAGGCGCGGGACAGGAGACGCACCTGTTCAAGCACGTGATCACCGCGCAGGCGGCCTACGAGGCGACCCCGCTCGCCCTGCGCGAGATGCTGCACGAGAACGCCGGTCTCTTCGTGGAGGAGGCGACGCCCTCCGCGCCGCCCCTGGACCTGCTGGCCTACCACTACGGGCGCAGCGGCAACGTCGGGAAGAAGCGGGAGTATCTGGTCAAGGCCGGCGACCGGGCCCGCGCCGACTACGCGAACGCCGCGGCCATCGACTACTACACCCGAGCCGCCCCGCTGGTGCCCGAGGCCGAGCGAACGACGCTGCAGTTGCACCTCGGCTCGGTGCTCCAGCTGACCGGACGTTGGTCTGAGGCGGAGAGCACCTACGCCCGAGGCGCTGGAGGCAGGCCGAGCGCCGCGACGACAGGCTCGCGAGCCACCGAGTGCGCACCGCGTTGGCCGAGGTCGGGCGCAAGCAGGGCCGGTTCGACGAGGCGACCGGTCTGCTCGAGATCGCCCAACGCGGATTCGAGGACTCGGGGGATCAGGCCGGAGTGGGGGAGGTGCTGCATCTGCTCGGCACCTTGGCGGCGCAACAAGGCGACTACGAGACCTCCCGGCGCCGCTACGAGGCGAGTCTGGTGATCCGGAGGGAGCTGGGCGACCTGGACGGGATGGCGGCGATCTACAGCAACCTGGCGATCATCGCCGAGTACGGCGGTGACTTCGACCGGGCCAAGGACCTCAACCAGCAGGCGCTGGAACTGAGACTGCAGCGCGGCAACCGCTGGGCGATCGGTGTCTCCCAGAACAACCTCGGCATGATCGCGCAGTACCAGCACGACTACCCCGAGGCGGTACGGCGGTTCAGTGAGGCGATGCGGCTGAACCTGGAGGTCGGCGACCTGTGGATGGTGGCCATGGCGCACAACAACCTGGGCAACGCCACCCGGGAGCTCGGACAGCTGGACGTCGCGGCCGCGCACTTCGCGGCGAGTCTGGCCCGTTTCCAGGGTGCGGCCGATCGCTGGGCCCTCGGCGCGCTGTACGAGGACATCGCCGCGCTCGCGGTCCGCCGGTCGCGGTTCGCCGAGGCACTGACCCTGGTCGGGGCGGCCGACACCCTGCGCGACACGATCGGCTCCCCGCGCACTCCCGCGCAGACCAGGGCGCTCGACCGCCATGACCGCGCCCGCCTGGGAAGCGCTCGGCGCCGCCGGCAGTGACGCGATCGCGGCGGGGCGGGCCCTGGACCCGGACGCCTCCTCGGCGCTGGCCGCAGGACGCGTGCTCGACCGAGAGCCCGGGACCGCTCGACTAGCCCGCCAGGTAGCGCAGCACCGCCAGGACCCGGCGGTGGCTGTCCTCCGACACCGCCAGTCCGAGCTCGTCGTAGATGTGCGAGGCGTGCTGGACCACCGCCTTCTCCGAGATCGCCAGGGCCCGCGCGATGGAGGCGTTGCTGCGCCCCTCGGCCATGGCGGCCAGGACCGAGCGCTGCCGCGGGGTGAGCCGTTCCAGGGTGGCGCCGTCGCGCCGGGCGCGGGCCATCAGCGTCACCACGACCTCGGGATCCAGCACCGTCCCGCCGGAGGCCACGGTCCGCAGGTCGGCGCAGAAGGTCGCCACGTCGGCGATCCGCTGCTTCAACAGGTACCCCACCCCGCGTGGATTGTCCTGCAGCAACTCGAAGGCGTAACGGCGCTGCACCCACTGGGAGATCATCATGATCGCGGTCTCCGGTCGGGCCGCGCGGATCGCCAGGGCGGCCTGCAGCCCGTCGTCGGCGTGCCCCGGCGGCATCCGGACGTCGCTGATCACCAGGTCGGGCTCCAGGGACAGGGTCAGGTCCAGCAGCGCCGCGGCGTCCGGCGCCAGGCCGGCCACGCTGAACCCCGCCCGCTCGAGCACCAGCGCCAGGCCCTCGCGGAGCAGGATCTCGTCGTCGGCGACTACGACGCGCACGGCACCGACACCGTCAGGCAGGTCCCACGGTGCGGCGCGCTCTCCAACCGGAGAGTGCCGCCCAGCACGTCCACCCGGTCGGCGAGTCCGCGCAGTCCGGCGCCGCCTCCGGGGCTGGCGCCGCCCACGCCGTTGTCGCTGATCTGGATCAGCAGCGCCTCGGCCGTCCGGTCCAGGTGCACCTCGATCCGGCTGGCGCCGGCGTGCTTGACCGCGTTGCTGAGACCCTCGGACACGGTGAAGTACGCGGTGTTCTGCACGCCCACCGGCAACCCGTCCTCCCGACCGCTGACGCGCAGGCGGGTGTGCAACGGCATCCGGTCCACCAGGTCCTCGGTGGCGGCGTACAGGCCGCGCTCGATCAGCAGCGCCGGCATCACCCCGTGCACCAGCTGACGCAGCTCGTGGGCGGCCGCGTCGATGCCGGCGCGCAGCTTTTGCGACCCACGGCGCACCGACGGCGAGGCGGACGGGTCGTCGCCCAGGCCGTACGCCTCCATCGCCAGCGTCAGCAGGCGTACCTGCAGGCCGTCGTGCAGGTCCTGGGCGATCCGCTGTCGCTCCGCGTCGGCGGCTTCGGTGATCCGGGCGCGGGAGAGGCGCAGCGCCTCCCGGCTGGCCAGCAGCTCCGCCGTCAGCCGGTCGTGGTCGACGGCGATGGCCACCACGCGACCGGCCTGGCGCACCGGTTCCGGATCCGCGATCAGCGTCGCGTCGTAGACGATCGCTCCCACGGGCCGCCCGGCCAGGTCGATCTCCACCAGCGCCCGGCCGGAGCCCGCCGAAGGCCGCTCGACCGTGCCGCCTGCGCCGTCCACCAGGCGGTCGGGTCCGGACACCCGGTAGGCCAGCGTCAGGGACGGGTCGCCCAGGGTGGAGGCGAGGGCCTGCTGGAGGGCGGGTCGGCCGCCGGTCTCGGCGCCGAGCCAGGCGCCCAGCTCCTCGACCTCCCCGGTCCGGGCGAATCCGCCGCGCAGCATGCTCGAAGCGAAGGCGACGGGTACCCCCGCCAGCAGGAGCACCTGCACCACCGCGAGGGCGATCACCCCGATGATCGGGCCCAGCACGTTCGCGGTGACCGGGATGAAGACGACGGCCACGATGCCGTAGCCGACCAGCGGACCGATCACGCGACGCCGGGACCGTTCCACGCGGCGCATCCGCCGCACCATGATCGCCGCCGTCGCGGCGACCAGGACGAACGCGAGAATGCGTTGCACCAGGTGCCCGAGCTCGGCCAGGTCGGGCCGGGCGGCGACCTGCAGCACGTCGAAGGGCGGCGGCGCGGCGCCGAACAGGTAGAGGGGCGCCTGGAACACCCCGGTCACCACGTACGCGCCGCCCGCGGTCAGCCGGGACGCCAGATCGGGCAGCCGCCCGGACGGGAACGCCAGAACCAGGTGGATGACCAGCGCCAGTGGGAGGGTGGCCACGATCAGCCCGATCGCCACCAGGCCCGGGACGCCGGTGTTGTAGAGGGACGCGGCCATCCAGACGAGGGCCCCGAAGATCAGCAGCGGCCCGATGCCGTTGCTCGGCCGCCGCCGCCACGCCACCAGTCCGGCGACCAGATAGACCAGCCCGGTCGCCGGGAAGAGCAGGTTGACCCAGACCGGTCGCTCCGGGGAGGACGCGACGAGGATGACCACGGTCGCGGCCAGGAAACCGACCCCGCCGCCGAGCCAACCGAGCGCCCGGGTGAGCGGCCGGGACGGCGCGGGCTGACCCCGGTCATGTCCGGACATGTCGCCAGCATGCCAGAGAGGCCAGGGTCTTCCGCGGTCCACTAGACCCAGGTCCATTGCCTGGGTGTCCCGGGAGGGAAAAGATTCGCAAGTGAGGGCCCGCCGTACGACCGCCGGCTACGCGATGCTCGTTGCCCTGGTGCTGGCCCTGACCGCTCTTCCCGCCGCGGCCGTGCCGCCGCGCGTCATCTTCGAGTCCATCACCTGGACCGACATCGTCGGCGGCTCCCAAGGATCACCGGACACCATGGCCTGCCCGGCGCGCTCGGGGCTGACGACCATCCACGTGGAGCTCAACCCCAACGGCGCACCGGCCGACGGCGTAGGCGGGTCGTGCTCGAGCGTCGACGTGGTGGACGCCGAGGTCACGGTCGGGGAACAGCGCTACGAGGACGCCACCCGGATCGGCAACGCTCCCGGAGCCGGGGCGGTGACCAGCGGATGCCCGGCGGGGTCGGTGGTCACCGGATTCGAGGCCAACGCCTCCTCGTTCTCGGTACCTGGGCTCCGGATGATCTGCCGCTCGCTCGATCCGGACGCGACGATGGGTTCGGAGTTCCGCGCCGACTGGGTGGGCCTGTCCCGAGCCGATCCGGTCGCGGCGCGGTGCAGCGACGGCGCGATCGCCACGGGGATGGCGGGCGCCGTCTCGACCCAGCCCCGGGCCCTGTTCACCTTCCGGCTCCGGTGCCAGGTGGTCGACTACCTCGACCAGGTGGACTACACTCCCGGGACCGCCCGTCTTCGGGGCCGCCACGCAGGACGGCGAGTGTCGGTGACGAGCTCACCGCCGCGGACCAGGTCGCCTGCCCGGACGGGTCGGTGCTCACCGGCTGTCCGCGCCGGACTGAACGGGAACCAGCTCACCATCGCCGCCGGCGCGCTCTGTTCGGCGGTGCACCGTGAACGACGGCAGCGTCGCCCTCGCAGGCTCGGTTGTCCTGGCCGGCTATCTGGCCGGGCCGATCCGACCTACGACGTCGGCGACGCCGGCTCGACGTCCGGTGCAGACCCGGCGACCTCCTCGGGGCGCCGGAGACCGGCAGCTACGTCGACGGGTTCTGGCTCCCTGAGCTGCGCTGCCGGGGGTTTCGACGACGGGGACATCGGTACGGTCGCCGCGCGGCGCGGCCAGAGCGGGCGCTTCGACTTCGGTCGAGGACGTTCCGCGCCCCGGGGCCCTACGACTGCCCCACCGGCGCGGTCGCCACGGGATCTACGGGTCCGCCGACCCGCTGATCTGACCGAGGAGCAACCTTCTCCTTCGGACTCATCTGCCGCCCCCTGAACTTCCCCACGGTCACCCCGAGCGAGTACAACCTCAGCTGGCCCACCGCCCTGACGGTAGGCGCGAACAGCACCACCGACGGAGGGATCCTCACCTCAGGTGAGGAACGCTGGTACCGCTTCCCGGTGCAGCCGGGCAGTCGGGTCGGCGTCGATCTGAGCAACCTGCCGGCGGACTATGACCTGACCCTGTTCACCGACATCGACCAGGCGTTCGACTCGCTCACCTCGGTGGATGACCTGACCAAGCTGTCGGCCGAGTTCGCCGGCGACGCCTTCGCCCAGTCGGTGTTCTCCCCGTCGGTGTTCGCCCAGTCGGTGTTCTCCCCGTCGGTCTTCAGCCCAGTCGGTGTTCTCCCCGTCGGTGTTCAGCCAGTCGGTGTTCTCCCCGGCCGCCTTCAGTCAGTCGGTCTTCTCGCCGTCGGTGTTCTCCCCGGCGGTGTTCACCGCGTCGGCCTTCGCCCAGTCGGTGTTCTCCCCGGCGACCTCGATCCAGTCGGTGTTCAGCCAGTCGGTCTTCTCGCCCGTCGGTGTTCACCCAGTCGGTGTTCTCCGACGCCTTCTCCAGCGCCCAGACCCGCAGCCTGATCGGGATCTCCGCCCGCGCCGGCACGGCGGCGGAGAGCCTGAGCAGCGCGACCTGGAACAACACGGGCTACTTCTACGTCCGGGTGCACGGACGCAACGGGGCCAGTTCGCCCAGCCGCTACACCCTCACCGTCACCTCGACCCCCGGCCTGTGCGCGGCCCCGCTGGAGACCTTCGCCAGTACCCCGACGCTCACCGGCACCCCGGGCAGCGCCCAGACGGTGATCCTCACCGACCCGGCCCGGATGCCCGGCACGGCCGCCGACAAGTCGGCGCTGGCGAGTGCGCTGACCACCTTCGCCGGCCGGGTCGGGGGCACGGTGGTGGATCTCGGCCAGAGCCAGCGGGTGCAGGCGCTGCAGCGCCAGGCCGACAGCTCCGCCCTGATCGCCTGCCCGTACGCGAAGAACCTCGCCGCCCAGGCGGCCCGCGACATCGTCAACAGCTACCGCGACAGCTCCGACACCCTGAAGTACGTCGTCGTCGTCGGGGACGACAGCGTGGTCCCCTTCTTCCGCTATCCCGACAGCGCCGGGCTCGGCCCGGAGTCGAACTACGTGCCGCCGGTGGCCGACGACACCGCGTCGGAGGCCAGCCTGCGCGGCAACTACGTGCTCGGGCAGGACGCGTACGGGGCGGCGACCGATCTGTCGATCAAGGGCACCGTGATGCCGCTGCCCGACGTCGCGGTCGGCCGGCTCGTCGAGTCGCCGACCGACATCACCTCCACCCTGCAGCGCTTCGTCGCGCGCAACGGCGCGCCGCTGACCCCGACGTCCAGCCTGACCACGGGCTACGACTTCCTCACCGATGCCGCCGACAAGGTGGCCGGCGACTTCTCGGCCGGCGTCCCGGGCGGGCGCCACGACACGCTGATCACCGACGCCGACGTACCTCCGAGCCAGACCACGCAGGGCAGCACCCCCTCGCGGCGTACGTCGTGGACCGCGACCGATCTGCGCCGCTCGCTGTTCGGCTCCCGGCACGACCTGGTCTTCCTGGCCGGCCACTTCTCCGCCAACAACACCTTGGCGGCCGACTACACCACCACGGTGAACAGCACCGAGGTCGCCTCGGCGCCGGCCAACACCTTCGCCGACTCGCTCATCCTCAGCGTCGGCTGCCACTCCGGCTACACCATCGTCGACCGTGACGGCGTGCCGAACGTCACGGTCGGGCTCGACTGGAGCGAAGCTCTGGCCCGGCAGGGGGCCACGTTGATCGGAGGCACCGGGTACCAGTACGGCGACACCGACTTCCTGGAGTACAGCGAGCGGCTCTACGCCGATGTCGCGCACGAGTTGCGGATCGGCACCGGTGCGGTCCCGATCGGACGGGCGCTGTTGGAGGCCAAGCAGAACTACCTGAGCGGCACGCCGACCCTGCAGGGCATCGACCAGAAGTCGATCCTGGAGGCCACCCTGTACGGCCTGCCGATGCTCGGAGTGAACCTGCCGGCTGCGGGACGGCTGGCCGACCCGAGCGACACCAGCACGGTGTCGGCGACGGCGGTCAGCACGGGCCCCGGTGCCGAGCTGAACCTGAAGTCCGCCGACGTCACGCTCAACACCGCCAGCCTGGGCACGGTCCAGCGGACCCTGACCAACCTGGACGGCGGCACGGTGACCGCGACCTACCTCACCGGTCCCGACGGCGTGTCGGTGAACCCGGCCGAGCCGGCGCTGCCGCTGGTCAACCGCAACGTCACCGTGCCGGGCCAGGTGTTGCGGGGAGTGGCGATGCGCAGCGCGACCTACACCGACACCAACGGCATCACCCCGCTGACCGGGGCGCCGGCCACCGAGACGCACGGGGTGCACCATCCGTTCGTCACCTCCGCGTTCTTCCCGGGCCGGTTCGCGACGCCCAACTACTTCGACGCCCTCACCTCGGGCGGCGCCACCCGGCTGCTGGTCACCCCGGCGCAGTACCGCTCCGACGGGCCGGGCTCGCTGACCAGCACCCAGCGCCGCTTCTCCTCCCTGGGTCTGAAGTTGTTCTACAGCGCCAACACCGCCCGGTACGGCGACAACGTCCCGGCCCAGGCCGCGCCGCCGTCGATCACCGACGTCCAGGCCGCGGTCGCCGGGCGAGTGGTGACCTTCTCCGCCCGGGTGGTCGGCCATCCGGCCGCCGGCCTGCAGCAGGTGTTCCTCACCTACACCGGCCAACCGGGCAGTCCGTTCCACGGGTCGTGGACCTCCCTGGACCTGACCCAGGACCCGAACGACTCCACCCGCTGGACTGCGTCGCTGACCCTGCCGTCGGACCAGGCGGCCGCGGACGTGCGCTACCAGGTCCAGGCCGTCAACGGCGTCGGACTGGTCGGCGTGGACGACAACCACGGCAGCTACTTCACCCCCGGCATCGATCCCGGGCAGGTCGGAACCGGCCTGGCCGCCACCACGCTGCGACTCACCGCGCCGGTGCCCGACGGCGGCGACTACGGCGACACCGTCACCGTGCGGGCCACGCTGACCCGCACCGCCGGCGGCGCGCTCGGCCAGCGGGCGGTCACCTTCGCCGTGGGCGGCAGCACGCGCACCGTGTTCACCGACGGCGCCGGGCTGGCGACCGCGGCGCTGCCGCTGAGCGTGGTCACCGGCACCTACGCGCTGGTCGCGAGCTACGAGGGCGACGACGCGACCGCGGCGTCGAGCACGGCCCCGAGTCCGTTCACCGTCACCAAGCAACCGACCACGCTCACGCTCGCGGTCACCAGCGCCGCGGCCACGGCCAAGCTGCTGGACAAGGCCGGGACTTCCGCTGCGGGAGAAGACGGTCTACTTCGCGTACGCGAACGCGGCCGGCACCGTGCTCGCCGGGCGCACGCTCAGCACCGGCTTCGCCGGCACGGCCGAGTTCCCGCTCACCGACCGGCCGACGGGCGCAACCCAGGTCCGCGTCTACTTCGGAGTGGGCGCCACACCACTGCCGGGCGGTGCGACGCAGAACTTCTCCGACCCGAGCTATTCCCCCGCAGGCCCGGTCTCGGCGGACCTGCCCAGTTCGGCACCGGTGGCCCGGGCCGACGCGTACACCACCGCGGAGGGCAAGACGCTCAAGGTCGCGGCGCCCGGCGTGCTCGGCAACGACACCGGCGCGACCACCGCGAGCCTGGCGTCCGGTCCGTCGGTCGGCCAGCTGAGCCTCGCGGCGGACGGGTCGTTCAGCTACGTCCCGCCGCCTGACTACGTCGGTCCGGTCACCTTCGGCTACGTCGCCAGGAACGGCGGCGAGAGCTCGACGCCGGCCACGGTGACGATCACCGTGACCGAGTGGATGCCGCCGAACTGCACCATCCGCGGCACGGCGGGGAACGACACGCTGACCGGCACCAGCGGCAACGACGTGATCTGCGGGTACGGGGGCAACGACAAGCTCGTCGGTCTGGGCGGCAACGACATCCTGATCGGCGGCTCGGGCGACGACACGCTGTCCGGCGGCGACGGGAACGACGCCCTCGACGGCCGGTCGGGCAACGACACCATGTCCGGCGGGGCCGGCGCCGACGCGATGTCGGGCGGCTCGGGCGACGACACCATGAGCGGCGACGCCGGCAACGACGCGATGTCGGGCGACGCAGGAAACGACAGCCTGGCCGGGGGCGACGCAGCCGACGCGTTGACCGGCGGAACCGGGCTGGACAGATTGTCTGGTGGCAACGGCGATGATGCCCTGGACGTCCGCGACGGTGCCCCGGGGGACACCGCCGACGGAGGACCCGGGAAGGACACCGCCCGTTCCGATCCTGGGGATCGGGTGATCGGGGTCCCGTGATCGGGCCGCGCGACCTGCGCGTTCGCCTCGCCACCGCGAGGGCGGCGCTGGCGGACCGCGACCTGGCCCGGCTGCTGGTCGCCTGGGGCGGCTGGGTCGTCGGTGACACTGCCTTCCTCATCACCGTCTCGGTGATGGCGCTCGAGACCGGCGGGCCGGCGGCGCGTCGGGCTGGTCGGGGCCATCCGGGTGCTGCCGGCCGCTGCCCTGTCGGGGGTGGTCTCGGTGATCTCCGACCGGGTCCCCAGGCCCCGGCTGCTGGGTGCCATCCACCTCGGCTGGGCCGCCATCGCCGGCGTGATGGCCTGGCTCGCCCACGTCGACGCCCCCCTCGCGTGGCTCCTGGCGGTGACGGCGGTCGGCTCAGCCCTGTCCTCGTTGCTCCGGCCGTGCTTGCACGCCCTGCTCCCGCAGTTGGTGCACAGCCCGAGCCAGCTGATCGTGGCCAACTCGGCGTACGCGACGATCGAGGGTCTCGGCACGATTGCCGGGCCGGCCCTGTGTGCTGCTGCTGCTCGCGGGCCTGGGCCCGCCGGCGGTGTTCGTCGTGCTGGCCGTGGTCTACGCCGTCGCCGCCGGAGCGGGCGGGACCCTTCGGACCCCCTTCCAACCCGCCCGCCAGCGGGCCGGCAGCGTGCGCCGGGCCTGGCTGTCCTCGCTCCAGGGGTTTCGGGTACTGGCCGGGCGCGGGCCTCCGCACCGTGATCGCCCTGTTCTGGATGCAGACGACGATGCGCGGCCTGGTGAACGTGTTCGTGATCCTGGTCGCCACCGCGGGCGTCGGCGGCAGCGACGCCCGGGCCGGCACGCTGTTCGCCGCGATCGGGGTCGGCGGGCTGGTGGGGGCGGCTTTCGGGCTGGGCAGCGGGTCCGGGCGGGCCGGAACGGGCCGTTTCGCCGCCGGGGTCTGTCTCTGGGGTCTGCCGGTGCTGGTGATCGGGATCTGGACGGAGTTCTCGGTCGCCCTGGTCGCGCTGATCGTCCTCGGCGTGGGCAACGCGATCCAGGACGTCTACGGCTTCAGCCTGGTCAACCGGCTCGTCCCCGACCATCTGGCGGGTCGGGCGTGGGGCGCCTACTACGCGGTGCAGGCAGCCACGGTCGCTCTCGGCTCGGTCGCCGCGCCGCTGCTGGTCTCGCTGGTCGGGCTGTCCTGGGCGATGATCGTCACCGGGGCCGCCCTCGCGCTGGCTCCGGTCGTGCTCTGGCCGAAGCTGCGCGCGGTGGAGGCCCTGGCCGGCGGTCGGTCTGAGCATGTGGCCCTGGTGCGGGAGGTGGCGCTGTTCGCGCCGCTCTCGATGATCGCAGTCGAACGCCTGGCCCGAGCCGCCCAGGAACACCTCGTCGAGCCGGGCGCGGTGGTGGTCGGCCAGGGTGAGCCCGCGGACGGGTTCTACGTCGTCGTGGAAGGAGACTTCTCCGTACACCGCGACGGTGCGCCGGTCCGCCGACTCGGCCGGGCGGCGTCGTTCGGGGAGATCGGCCTGTTGGATGACGTGCCGCGCACGGCGAGCGTGGTCGCCGAGAGCGCTGGGCGGCTGCTCCGACTGGACGGTGAAGCCTTCGTGGCTGCCGTCACCGGCCACCGGCCGACCGACGACGTGGCGCGGATGACGATGGGTCACTACCGTGACGAGGACCGGGTCCGAGGACGCCCCGACGACCCCGCGCGCCAGCGCCCCGACGATCCTGCGAAAGGCACCTGATGTCGATCATCGCCGCCACTCTGCGGGAGACGGGCGAGTCCACCCGGCTGGTCTTCACCAACCCGAACCTGCGCCGGGTGAACCTCGCGCTGGCCGGCTCGATGATCGGGGACTGGGCCTACAGCACCGCGATCGCCGTCTGGATCTACCGCTTCGGCGGCGCCCCCGCCGTCGCCGCGTTCGCGGTGGTGCGGCTGGCGCTGATGGCGGTGGGCCTGCCGTTCCTGACGGTGCTGGTGGACAAGCTGCCGCACAAGCCGTTCCTGATCGCCTGCGACCTGATCCGGTTGGTGCTGGTCCTGGCCGCCGCCGGGCTGATCTGGTCGGGCGGGCCGCCGCTGGCGGTGATCGTGCTCGCGGTGCTCGTCGGACTGGTCAGTGGGCCCTTCCGGCCGGCGCAGACCGCCATGCTGCCGCGACTGGCCCGGCAGCCGCAGGAACTGACCGCCGCGAACGCGGTGAGCAGCACGCTGGAGAGCGTGGCGTTCTTCGCCGGACCAGCCCTGGCCGGTCTGCTGCTCGCGGTGACCACCGTCCCGGTCATCCTGGTGCTGAACGCGGTCAGCTTCGGCTGGTCGGCGATGCTGATCGCTCGCATCGCGCTTCCGGAGCGGGCGCCGGGGGAGTCCGGGTCGCGGGACGCTGGCCCGCAGTCCGGTTCGGCCGAGCAGGGGCGGGGCGAAGTCGACGAGCCTGCGCCCTCGGGGTTTCTGCGCGAGGTGACCGCCGGCTTCCGGGTGATCCGTGCCGACTCGCGGCTGGGTCTGGTCACCGTCCTGGTCTGCGCGCAGACCCTGGTGGCCGGCGCCGCCGCCGTGTTCACCCTGGTCATCGCCTTCGACGTCGTCCGCCTCGGCGAGCCCGGCGTCGGCTATCTGAACGCGGTCCTCGGCGTCGGCGCGATCCTCGGCGGGCTGTTCGCGCTGAGCCGGGCCAGCCGCGGATCGGTGGCCCAGGACTTCGCCGTCGGCATCGCCGGGTGGGCGCTGCCCCCGCTGCTCGTCTCCGTCTGGCCCACCCCGTGGATGGCCTTCCTCGCCTTCGCGCTGATCGGTTTCGCCAATCCGCTGGTCGACGTCAACTTCGTCACCCTGGTGCAGCGGGTCGCACCCGAGGCCGTGCTGGGGCGGGTGTTCGGGGCGCTGGAGAGCGTGCTGATCGCGAGCATGGCCATCGGTGCAGCCCTGTTCCCGGTGCTGCTGAGCCTGATCGGCCTGAGGTGGGCCCTGGTGGTCCTCTGCCTTCCGGTGGCGGTCGTCGTCGGTCTCGCGCTGCCGGCCTTCCGCCGGATCGACCGCACCGTGGCCGGTCCGCCGCACCTGGACCTGATCAGGGCCCTGCGCGCTGTTCCAGCCGCTGGCCCCGTCGCTCCAGGAGGAGCTGGCGCGCAAGCTCGTGGCCCTGCGGGTGCCGGCCGGGACCCGGCTGATCCGGGAGGGCGAGCTCGGTGATCGCTTCTACCTGATCGAGCGGGGTCGACTCCACGCCGTACGCGACGACCTGCTCCTCAGCGAGATGGCGCCGGGCGACTGCTTCGGGGAGATCGCGCTGCTGCGCGACGTGCCGCGCACGGCCACGGTGATCGCCCGCGACGACTGCGTCGTGCACGCGCTGGAGCGCGAGGACTTCCTGGCGGCGATGGGCGCGGAGCCGGAGGCCTTCAACCGCGCCGACCTGCTGGTGCGGCGGCGCATCGTCCGCTGATCAGACTGCCACCGCGATCCCAGCACGGACCGCGTGGGCGACCTCAGCCCTTGATCGGTTGGAGGATGGCGTCCGCGACCGCCTCCGGTCGGCGTTCGGGGAGCCAGTGCCCCGCGTCGAGCTCGCAGAACTCGTACGGGCCGGTCACGTAGTCGCCGGTCAGTTCGGCGGCCCGGCGGCCCAGGGCGAAGTCGCGTCGACCCCAGACGTAGCGGGTCGGGACGCGGATCCGTCCCAGGGGTTCGCTGGAGAAGGGGAGGCCGCGGTACCAGTTGAGGGCTCCGGTGAGGGCCGCCGGGTCCTGCATCGCGGCCGCGTACGCCGTGACCTGCTCCGCGGGCAGCCCACTGGAGCGCAGGGTTCGGGCCAGCGTGCGTGCGGCCAGCAGCTCGGGCAGGGCCGGCAGCTGGAAGAGGGCCATGTACCACGACATCAGCGCCTGGCGAGACGTCCGGAACGCCTTCATCATCGCGGCAGGGTGCGGGGTGGACAGCACGATGAGCGCGCTGACCCGGTCGGGATGCCACGCCGCCGCTCCCCAGGCCTGGGCGCCACCCCAGTCGTGGCCGACGACGCGGGCCCGTTCCACCCCGGCGGCGTCCAGCAGGGCGATCACGTCGGCCACCGTCGCCGCCGTGCGGTAGTCGCGGCGTCCGGTCGGCCGGGCCCCCGGGGTGTATCCACGCTGGGTCGGCACCAGAGTGCGCAGGCCCGCGGCGTTGAGCTGCGGCACGACCGCTGCGAAGCTGGCCGGCTGCTGCGGGAAGCCGTGCAGCAGCACCACCGCCTCCCCGTCGGCCGGGCCGGTGTCGGTGACCTCGAACGTCAGGCCCGAGTGCTCGAAATGGTCCATGCCGGTCAGGGTGCCACAGCCGGCTGGAGGCCCGAGCAGGCCGGGCCAGCGTGAGAGGCGCGCACCGATCGGTCAGCTCACTCGGGCTCGACCGACTCCGCCCCGGAGTCGACGTGCGCCAGCATCCGGCCGTCGGGATCCAGCTGATCGAGTATCCGCAACGCCATCTCGCCCAACTGCTGCAACTCGGTGGCGGTGAGTGGGTCGATCACGTACGCGCGTACCGCGGCCACGTGGCCGGGAGCGGCCTGGACCAGCTTGGCCAGACCCTCGGCGGTGAGCTTTACGTTGGTCGCCCGGCGGTCGTCCGGGCTCGACTCGCGACCCACGTAACCCGTGTCCTCCAGCCGGGACACCACCCGCGACAGCCTCGGGAGGGTGGCATTGGTACGGGCCGCCAGTGCGGTCATCCGGAGAGTCTGGTCCGGCGCCTCGGACAGCATGGCGAGGGTGAAGTACTCGAAGTGGGTGAGGTGCTCGTCGCGGGTGAGCTGGGCGTCCAGAGCGGCCGGGAGCAATTCCAGTACGGCCGCGAGGCGAACCCAGGTCGTGCGCTCCTCCTCGGTCAGCCAGCGGGTCTCGGTCATGGGGTCATCCTAGCCAAGAGTTGTAGCTACAAGTTCAACCGGTGCGGCGGGTCGTCGCGTACGGCGGGATCCTCTGAGCGGCCCATCGTCTACCCCGACGAGGCGCATGATTCGATCAGGTATACGATTATGCGGTGGTCAGATCACGCCGCTGGAGAGCGAGCAGCCCCGCCGCCACCAGTGCGGCGGCGACCCCCAGCAGGACCAGGACCGGACCGAGCGTCACCTCGCCTCCCGGCAGGTCCGGGACGTGGGTGAAGGGGGACAGGTTGCGCACCCACGCTGGGAGGTCGAGCAACGGGCCGATCTCGGTCGCCAGGAAGCCGCCGACCAGCACCCCCCAGGCCACCGGCGCCGCGCGCCGGGACAGCCCGTACAGCGCCTGGGCGAGCGCGATCATCACCCAGACCGCCGGGATCCGGGCCAGCGCGGCCACCAGATCGCGACCGACCGCTCCGCTGTCCCCGACGGCCAGGGCGTGCGCGAGGCCGACGGTCAGCCCGCAGGCCAGCATCAACGCCGCCGCACCGGCCAGCGCCACCAGCAGGTGGCTCCCGCCCCAGCGGGACCGGCTCACCGGACCGGCGGCGACCAGTTCGGCCCGTCCGCTGGATTCCTCCGCCGCCAACCGGAGCACCGAACTGATGCCGTACGCGGCGGCGCACACCGCGACGAAGCTGAGCTCCACGGAGAGGAAGGCATCGGTCAGTGAGCTGATCCCGCCCAGCGCGAGGATCAGCTCCCGCGCCGTCGGGCTGTCGAGCATGTCCCCGATGTTGGTGACCAGTTGCCCGACGACCACGCTGAGCAGGACGAATCCGATCAGCCAGCCCGCGAACGCGGTCCGTTGCAGCCGCCAGGCCAGCCCGAGCGGGTTGCCCAGCAGCCGGCTCGCCTCCTCGGGCCCGGAACGGCGGGCGAGCAGGCCGGCGCCCAGATCCCGCCGCCCGAGCAGCCCCGTGGCGACGGCGGCGAGCGCTGCCGCGGCCAGCACCGACACCGCGGCCACGGCCCAGCGATCCCCGCCGAAGGGCCGGATCTGCTGCGCCCAGCCGACCGGGGAGGTCCAGCTCACCCAGGTGGGGCCGACGGTGTCGCCGACTGCCCGCAGGACGTAGGCCACCGCGAGCACTCCTCCGGCCAGGCCGCGCGCAGCTCGTGCGCTCTCGGTCAGCTGGGCCGCGACGGCGCCGACGGCCGCGAAGGAGAACCCGGCGCAGGCCCAGGTGAGCCCGAAGGCAGCGGCGCCGGCGGCCGGCAGGCCGGCCGCAACCAGGGCGAGCCCGGTGGCCAGTCCGATCAGCAGCGAGCCCCCGATGGCGATCACCAGCGCCGCGGCCAGCGGGGCATGCCGCCCGACCGATCCGGCGGCCAGCAGTTCCGTACGCCCCAGCTCCTCGTCGGCCCGGGTGTGGCGGATGACGACCAGCGCAGCGAACAGGCCGACCAGGGCCACCCCGAACGCGGTCAGCTTGAACAGGCCCACCGCCCCGAGGGCGCCGGTGTCGTAGATGGGCCCGTACAGGGCGACCAGCGCCGGCGTGGCGTTGATCACTTCGGCGGCGCGGACGAGGCTGGACTGGTCCGGGTAGAGCTGGTCGGTCGCCGCAGCGGACCCGCCGGCGACCCCGGCGAAGGTCACCACGCACAGCGGCAGCACGATCTTGTCGCGGCGCAGAGCCAGTGCGACCAGCCTTGGGGTTCCGGACAGGGCGATCATCGCGACACGCGCTCCTCGGCGGCGGCGGCCGGCACCGGCTCGTCGCCGTAGTGCCGCAGGAAGAGCTGCTCCAGGGTGGGCGGCGAACAGGTGAGCGCGACGATGCGCTGCCGGCCCAGCTCGGCCAGCAGCCCGCCGAGCTCAGCGGTGGGTACCTCACAGCGCAGCCGGTGCCCGTCGATCTCGACCGCCGCGATCCCGGGGATGTGGTCGATCGCGGGTGGCGGACCGCCCAGGGTGACCTCGACCATGGTCGCGCTCAGCCGCCGCATCTCGGCCAGGCTCCCGGTCTCGACGTTGCGGCCGCGGCGGATGATGCTCACCCGGCTGCACAGGGCCTCCACCTCCGACAGCATGTGGCTGCTCAGCAGCACGGTGCGGCCCCGGTCCTGCTCGGTGCGGATGCAGTCGGCGAAGACCTCCTCCATCAGCGGGTCGAGGCCGGACGTCGGCTCGTCCAGGATGAGCAGTTCCACGTCGCTGGCCAGAGCGGCGACCAGCGCGACCTTCTGCCGGTTGCCCTTGGAGTACGCAGTGCCCTTGCGGGTCGGATCGAGTTCGAAGCGCTCCAACAGGTCGTCTCGCCGGACCTTGTCGAGGCCGCCGCGCAGCCGACCGAGCAGATCGATCACCTCACCGCCGGTCAGCTGGGGCCACAGACTGACGTCGCCCGGCACGTACGCGAGCCGCCGGTGCAGTTCCGCGGCGTGTCCCCACGGGTCGCCGCCCAGCAGGTGCACCCGGCCCCGGTCTGCGCGGACGAGGCCGAGCAGGATCCGGATGGTGGTGGACTTGCCGGAGCCGTTCGGACCGAGGAACCCGTGCACCTCCCCGCGCGCGACGGTCAGGTCCAGGCCGTCCAGGGCCACGGTCCGCCCGAAGCGCTTGGTGAGGCCGCTGATGGCGATGACGTCGGTCACTACTCCAACATACTCAAGTTTCAGTAAGTAGTGAACCATCAGAATCGGCTACGATCCGACGTATGACGGTCGATTCCGAGGTGCCGGCGCGAAGCGACGCCGCGGAGGCATTCGTGGAGCGGTTCGCCGTGGCCATGGTGGCCGGTGGGATGCCGCGGATGGCGTCGCGGGTCTTCGCCTGGCTGCTCAGCCGCGACGACGGGGCCGGCACGGCCGCGGAGCTGTCCACCGCGCTTCAGGCGAGCCCCGCGGCGATCTCCGGTGCCGTGCGCTACCTCATCCAGGTGCGCCTGGTGAGCCGGGCCCACCGCCCGGGCGAGCGGAAGGACGTCTACCGGCTGTACAGCAACCAGTGGTACGAGTTGCTCGCCACCGCGACCACGAACTCCAGTGGTCCCAGCTCAGCCGGCAGGGCGTCTACCGGCTGTACAGCAACCAGTGGTTGAGTTGCTGGCCAACCGCGACGCCGAACTGGCCCGGTGGGCCCAGCTCAGCCGGGAGGGCGAGGTGCTGATCGGCCCGGCACGGCGGCCGGGCAGAGACTGGGGGAGACCGCGCGCTTCTTCGAGTTCCTGCGGGGCGAGATGACCGCCATGCTCGAGAGCTGGCGGCGTACCGGCGGCTGAGCCGCGGTCAGCCGGAAGCGACGCCGGTGGCGGCCCCGCCGGCGACCGCGCTCAGCCAGATCGTCACCGCCACCGCGCCGGGGTCGGGATGGCCGCGTACGCGGTCGCCGAGATAGCTGGAGCGCCCGCGTCGGGCGATGAGGTCGGCCGTAGCTTCCGCCCCCCGCGTCGCGGCCGTCAGCGCCGCCGCCGCACCCTGCCCGGCCGCAGCCGCCGCCGGCCGGAACGAGCGCGTCCAGCATGGTCCGGTCGCCGAGCTGCGCCCCGCCGAGCGCGGCCACCGCCTCCACCGCGGCCCCGAACGCCGACGGCCAGTCGGCGCCACCGTCGAGCGCCTCTGCTGCGGCGAGCAGGCCGACCGCGTACAGCGGGCCGGAGGTGCCGCCGATCACCCGTCGGGCCCGGACCGACAGCTCCCGCACCTGGGTTCCGGCCGTTCCGCGGGCGGGATCGGCCAACCAGGCCCGGGCGCCCCGGGCCAGGGCGCTGCCCAGATCGCCGTCGCCGACCACCTGGTCGAGGCGGGTCAGCTCGGTCTCGGCGTTCAGCAGGGCGTGACAGGCGGCGGCCAGAGCCGCGCCGACCGGTGCGTCGTGCTCTGCCGTGGCGGGGGCTGGTCCGCTGGGCTGCTTCGGCACCGCGACCACGCTCAGCCGGGGCGGTTCGGGCGGGCCGCCGGGCCACGCCCGGGAGCCGGTCGGAGCGTCGAGGAGCGCCAGCAGGTGGTCCCCGCTGGCGTCGGGTGGGAGCGGCAGCAGGGTGACCGAGATCCCCGCCATGTCCAGACTTGTCATCACCGGGCCCTGCCACAGACGGACCAGGGTGAGGCCGAGGGCCTCCGCGCAGTGGGCGAGCGCCCGGGCCACGATGTTGAGTTCGATGGCCGGGGTGGCCCCGGCCGACCCCACCAGGGCGACGACGCGGTCCCCGGAGACGAGTCCGCGGTCGGCGGCGACGCGGCGTACGAGGTCGGCCACCAGGTCGTCCACCAGCCGCATCGGCTCGCGGGCGACGCCCGGCTCGCCGTGGATGCCGAGTCCGACCTCGACCTCGTCCTCGGCCAGGGTGAAGCCCGGTCCGTCGCTGCCCGGCACGGTCACCCCGCTCAGTCCGACGCCGATGGTGCCGACCGCGTCGGCGACCTGGCGAGCGGTGGCCGCCACCTCCGCCAGAGTGCCGCCGGCCTCGGCGCAGGCGCCCGCCGCCTTGTGCACCAGGACCGTCCCGGCCAGCCCGCGGCGTCCGGCGTTGGCGTCGGAAGCGGTGATGGCCACGTCGTCGGCCACCACCACCGTCTCGACCCGGAGCCCTTCGCTGCGCGCGATCTCGGCGGCGAGCCCGAAGTTGAGCCGGTCGCCGGTGTAGCTCTTGACGATCAGCAGGCAGCCCGCGTCACCGGTCACGGCCCGGATCGCCTCCAGCACGGCGTCGACACTCGGCGAGGCGAACACCTCCCCGGACACGGCCGCGGTGAGCATCCCGGCGGCGACGTAGCCGGCGTGTGCCGGTTCGTGACCGGCCCCGCCGCCGGAGATCAGAGCCACCGGGACGGTGCGCGGGCGTCGGACCGCGTCGACTCCGTCCCGAGGACCCGATCGGCCCGGACCACGGTGAGCCCGGCGCCGAGCAGGGCGATCCCGGGCCGGCTGAGCACCACGCCCTCCAGTGACTCGCGCACCACCCGCGCCGGATCGTTGATCAGCTTCTTCGCCATGCCGCCTCCGAGACGACTATGGCAGACGGGTCGGGCGCTGAACCTCAGGCCGCGTTCGCGGCCACCGGGGCCAGTTCCGCAAGCACCAGTTCGGTCTTGTTGGCGCGGGGCTCGCCGCCGATGGTCAGCCCGGCCCGGGACACCGCCCGCTCGAACCTGGCCTGCACGCGCTCGGCCTCGTCAGGTTCGGCCCGCACCGACAGCTCCAGGAAGTCCAGCCGTCCGACCTGCCAGCGTTCGGCGCCGACGCCGTCGACGCCGGGCAGTTCCACGTTCTTCCACCGGCTGGCCGTGACCGCGCCGAGCGGGGTGAGGGCGTCCAGGTTCACCCGCAACGAGGAGCAGGCGGTGAGGAACTCGCGCTGCCGCCGGCGGAACGCAGCGCCAGGACGGCGCAGGGCGTCAGCGAGTGCGGTCGCCGGGAGCGCGTAGCGCAACGAGGCCGCCAGCACCTGCCGCGACCCGCTCCAGTCGCCCTCGACGGCGTACTCCCAGCGCTCGCCCCGGTCGCTCTCGATCCACGGCGCGACCAGTTGTGAGCCACGGCAGGGCCGGAGTTTGACCGTCGAGTCGCCGGTGCCGTCGTCCTCGATCCGCAGCCGGAGCACGATGCCGGCGTCGAGCAGGGGGTGGGTCGAGGTCAGGCCTGGCGTGAGGTCCTCGAAGAACCACACCGCGCGCGGCTCCCCGCCCCGCAGGCCGAGTTGACCCAGGGCGCGATCCACGCCGCCAGCGACGTTGACCTTGATCTCGATCTGCTTCGGCTTGCCCATGGTGTCCTCCCGACACAGGAGAGAGGGCGTGCGGGCGGGCGCTGATACGGATCCTCAGTCGCGGACCCGGGCGGCGTCCTCGATCCGGCCTCCGCCCTCCACCAGGGCGTCGCCGATCGCCAGCCCGTACAGCGCAGCGCGGGCCCGGTCCTGCGCGGAGCTCACCCCGCTCCGCCGAATCCGGCCAGCACCTCATCCACCGTGGTCAGTTCGATCAGGGGCGCATACAGAGCCATGGCGTCCAGAGCCCGCTGGTGGTCGGCGGGGCTGACCCCGGCGCAGGCGTCGGCCACAACCTGAACCGCCACCCCGGCATCCGCCGCGGCCAGCGCGGTGGAGAGCACGCAGCAATCGGTCGAGACCCCGGACAGCACCAGTTCGGCCGGATAGTCGAGCAGCTCGGCGGTGTCGGCGTCCCACTTGCCGAACGTGGTCCGGTCGATCGTCAGCGCGTCGGTGCCGGTGAAGTCGGCGGTGAGCTCGTACAGGTCGGCCCTGGCCGGGTCGAGCGCGAACGGCCACTGGGCGTAGTAGGGGACCCACGCCCCGGACGGAACCGCTGGCGCCGCGAAGCGGGTGAGGCAGACCCGGTCCGCGAAGGCATCCGCGGAGCCGCAGCGCCCCCGCCGCAGCTTCGGGATAGCCCGGCGCGCACCACGGGCTGTCCGGCTCGGCGAAGATCCGCTGCATGTCCACGATCATCAGCCAGCGGGCGGCGGTCATGCGCCTGCGGCCTCCTGCGCGCGTACGGCGGAACGTCCGAGCAGCAGCGTTCCCCCGAAGCCGATCAGCAGCGCCGCGAGCACTCCGAGATTGGCGTACGCCCAGGCGCCCTCGCGGCCGCCGAACGGACCGAGCAGGTAGCCCTGCCAGGCCAGCCAGGGCGCGAACGAATTCGTCACCAGGCCCCAGCCGACGACGGCGCCGAGGACCATCAAGATGACCGCGGACGGGCGCACGCTGCCATAGCGCCCACGCGGGTCGAGCAACTCGGCGCCGGCGTACGGTGCCTTGCGCAGCGCGAGGTCGGCCAGGAAGATGCCGCACCACGCCGCGATCGGCACGCCGAGGGTGATCAGGAAGCCCTGGAAGGGGCCGAGGAAAGTGTCGGCCACGAACACCACGTAGACGGCACCCGCGATCATCAGCATCCCGTCGATCCCGGCGGCGACGAAGCGCGGCGCAGGCAGCCCGGTGCTCAGCAGGGCCAGGCCGGAGGAGTAGATGTCCAGGACCGCGCCACCGATCAGACCGAGCACCGCGACCAGCGCGAACGGGATCAGGAACCAGGTCGGCAGCAGCGTGGTGAGAGCGCCGATCGGGTCCGACGCCACGGCATCGGCCAGCGCGGGCGAGGACCCGGCCAGCATCAGGCCGAAGACCAGCAACACCACCGGGCCGAGCGAGGCGCCGAAGGCCGTCCAGCCGACCACGCCGGCGCTGGAGGCTGACCGGGGGAGGTAGCGGGAGTAGTCGCCGGCGGCGTTCACCCAGCCGAGGCCGAAACCGGTCATCATGAAGACCAGTCCGCCGATGACCGCAGGCGTGTCACCTGCCGGGATCGCGGCCAGCGCCGCGGGATCGATGGTGGGTGCGGTGAGGACCATGTAGATCACCGTGAGGACCGCGGTGACCACGGTGATCCAGAGTTGCAGCTTCATGATGAAGTCGAAGCCGAGCACGCCGCCGACCACGATCAGGGCGGCGACCACCCCGAGCGCCACGACCTTGGTGGCCAGGCCGCCGTTGCCGCCGAGTTCGGTGAACACGGTGGCCGTGGCCAGCACGGCCAGGCTGGCCAGCACCGTCTCCCAGCCCACGGTGAGCAGCCAGGACCGGGGGCGACGAACCGCGTCAGGCAGACCCGGTCGGCGAAGGCGTCGCGGAGTCGCAGCGCCCCCGCCGCCGCTTCGGGGTAGCCCGGCGCGCACCACGGACTGTCCGGCTCGGCGAAGATCCGCTGCATGTCCACGATCATCAGCCAGCGGGCGGCGGTCATGCGCCTGCGGCCTCCTGCGCGCGTACGGCGGAACGTCCGAGCAGCAGCGTTCCCCCGAAGCCGATCAGCAGCGCAGCGAGCACCCCGAGATTGGCGTACGCCCAGGCGCCCTCGCGGCCGCCGAGCGGACCGAGCAGGTAGCCCTGCCAGGCCAGCCAGGGCGCGAACGTATTGGTCACCAGACCCCAGCCGACGACGGCGCCGAGGACCATCAAGATGACCGCGGACGGGCGCACGCTGCCGTAGCGCCCACGCGGGTCGAGCAACTCGGCGCTGGCGTACGGCCCCTTGCGCAGCGCGAGGTCGGCCAGGAAGATGCCGCACCACGCCGCGATCGGCACGCCGAGGGTGATCAGGAAGCCCTGGAAGGGGCCGAGGAAAGTTGTCGGCCACGAACACCACGTAAACGGCGCCCGCGATCATCAGCAGCCCGTCGATGCCGGCGGCGACGAAGCGCGGCGCGGGCAGCCCGGTGCTCAGCAGGGCGAGACCGGAGGAGTAGATGTCCAGTACCGCGCCGCCGATCAGGCCGAGCACCGCGACCAGCGCGAACGGGATCAGGAACCAGGTCGGCAGCAGCGTGGTCAGAGCGCCGATCGGATCGGACGCCACGGCGTCGGCCAGCGCGGGCGAGGATCCGGCCAGCATCAGCCCGAAGACCAGCAACACCGCCGGGCCGAGCGAGGCGCCGAAGGCCGTCCAGCCGACCACGCCGGCGCTGGAGGCCGACCGCGGGAGGTAGCGGGAGTAGTCGCCGGCGGCGTTCACCCAGCCGAGGCCGAAACCGGTCATCATGAAGACCAGCCCGCCGATCACCGCAGGCGTGTCACCTGCCGGGATCGCGGCCAGCGCCGCGGGATCGATGGTGGGTGCGGTCAGGACCATGTAGACCACCGTGAGGACCGCGGTGACCACGGTGATCCAGAGCTGCAGCTTCATGATGAAGTCGAAGCCGAGCACGCCGCCGACCACGATCAGGGCGGCGACCACCCCGAGCGCCACGACCTTGGTGGCCAGGCCGCCGTTGCCGCCGAGTTCGGTGAACACGGTGGCCGTGGCCAGCACGGCCAGGCTGGCCAGCACCGTCTCCCAGCCCACGGTGAGCAGCCAGGACAGGGCGGAGGGAAGTCGGTTGCCGTTCACCCCGAAGGCAGCGCGACTCAGGGTCATGGTCGGCGCGTGGCCGCGCTTGCCGGACAGGGCGACCAGGCCGCAGAGCAGGAACGACACCGCGATGCCGACCAGGCCGACCGCGGTGGCCTGGGCGAACGAGATCCCGAAGCCCAGCAGGAACGCGCCGTAGCTCACCCCGAGCACCGAGATGTTCGCCGCGAACCAGGGCCAGAACAGCCCGCGCGGCGAGCCCCGGTGCTCGTGGTCGTCGATGGTGTTGATGCCGTTCAGCTCCACCCCGAGAGCGCGCGGTGGGGCGGCGCCGGCCTGTGGGCCCTGCTCGGTCCTGCTCATCGCGGACACGCCTTCCCGATTGACCTCGAGAGAGTCGATCAGCCGGGCGGCGGCACTGTCCATGTGTCGGCTCATCGCCTCGGCAGCGGCCTGCGGGTCGCGGGCGCGCAGCGCCACCAGGATGGCCTCGTGCTCCGAGCAGGTGAGGCGGGCGTGGGCGGTGTCATTGACGGCGCGCTCCACCCAGACGCGGATCAGCGACCGGACACTCTGCAGGATCTCCCCGAGCAACACGTTGCTCGCGGCCGCCGCGATCTCCTGGTGGAAACGCATGTCGGCGGCCACGAAGTCGCCGAACTCCTCCGGAGCAAGGTCGGCGATGGTGGTCTGCATGGTGGCCAGATGGCCGGCCACGCGCTCCAACGACTCGGCGGTGATCGCCGACGCGGCCAGGCGTGCGGCCTGCACCTCCAATCCATGGCGTACCCCGATCAGCTCCCGGGTCTTCGGCTCGCCCAGCAACATGCCCCAGGACAGGGTCTGGGGGAGCAGCTCGGAAATGGTGCCGCGCAGGTAGGTCCCCGAACCCGGGCGTACCGTCACCACGCCCAGCACCTCCAGCGCAGCAAGCGCCTCGCGGATCGCCGAGCGGCCGACGCCCATCGACGTCGCCAGCTGCCGTTCCGGGGGCAGTCGGTCACCGGGCGCGATCGCGCCGCTGGTGAAGTAGTCGAGTAGGCGGCGCGTCACCTCAGCCACGGCGGTGGTGCTGGTGATGTTGCCGCCCAGCGCCTCACTCAGCTCGGCGGTGGTGGCGGTAGCCGAAGCGGGAAAGGCGGGCACGCGTTCAGGGTAGTCGTGGCGACGGCGTCGTGACATCGGTCCGGGCGGGACCGAGGCGGATCTAGGCGGCTGCTCCGGTAAGCAACGGTGGGTCGGTACATCGGTAGCGCTGGGCGTCAGGGAGCGTCCACTCGACAGCGTCGTGGTCGCGCCGGCTGGCCAGCCAGGCGTGGGTCTTGGCGCGGTGGTGTCGCCGGCAGAGGGGGTCGAGGTTGTCGGCGTTGGTGGGTCCGGTGGGCCAGGGTTGCTGGTGGTCCAGGTCGCAACGTTCGGCCGGAACGGTGCAGGTCGGGAAGGTGCAGGTCCCGGCGCGGAGGCTGACGGCTTGGGCGAGCCGGGCGGACGGGTGGCGTCCGAGTTCGGTGGTCTGCAGGAGTCGGCCGTGGTCGTCGGTGAGGAGTCGGGTGAACAGCACCTGGCTGCGGTGTGCGTTGATCGGGGCCAGGGTGTCGGCGATCAGAGCCCTGAGCACGTCGGCGGGGATCAGTCCGGATCGGTCGGGAAGCTCGCCGGGGGTGTGGCTGGCTCCGAGCAGGCTGGACAGAGGCACCACGACGCCGATGCGGAGCGTCTGGCGCCGGCGGAGGAAGGCCGCCTGGCTCGGGTAGCCCGCCTGGCTCGGGTAGCCCGCAGGTCCGGAGGGCCGCGCGGGATGGATCGCGCCGACGGGTTCCCCGTCGGAATCGAGGCGGACCCTGTGGATGGTGAGGAGTTCACCGGTATCGGGATCGATGTCTTCGACTTCCAGCCAGTCGGTGGGCTGGCATGGGTCGGACACAACCGGGTCGGTGTCGCCGGGCTCAGCCTCGTGCAGGGCCTCGTCGTCGGGGTCGGCATCGGTGAACTGGAGGCGTCCGAGGAGGAGGTCGGCAAACAGGTCGGCGCGGCGCTGTTGGTCGGTGCGAGGGTCCTCGGCGCCGAGCGTACGGGCGGCGGCGGCGAGGGTGGCGTCGATGGCGGCGGCATCGGCGGCCGAAACCTCGCCCGTGACGTAGCCGATGCCGTCGACTCCTTGGACGATGGTGACGCGGCGTTCAGCGAGAGCGCGGCGGTGGCGTTGGGCGAAGGCCAGTGGTTCGAGGGTGACCACGAGCCGCAGCAGCCAGGCCTGGAGTTGCTTCGGGGTGCGGGCGTGCGCGGCGTCGACGGCTTGGTCGTCGATGGCGGCCAAGGTGGCCGGCTCGGTGACCCGGCGAGCGATCCGGTCGGTGACCCGGACCTGCTCGGCGTCCATCTCGCCGGTACGGAAGGCCTGCCATACCGTCGGCAGATCGGTGGTCAACCGCCGGGTCCGGGCGATTAGGCAACGAACGGTGTAGGGCTGGTCGCGGAGCACCAACGACAGTTCGTCGGCTGAGAAGTCCTCCACCGCCCGACCGGCGTCGTCCCGGGCGGGCTTCGTGGTCGGCGCGACGCCGGTCGGCGTAGGCCAGCGCGGCTTCGGCCAGCTCCGCCTGGGCGATTGCTGCCCGGCGCCGAGCCTGGGCGACGGGGTCGCTGTTCGCCTCGC
The DNA here is from genome assembly GCA_963726625.1 of uncultured Actinomycetota bacterium. GTDB lineage: Bacteria > Actinomycetota > Actinomycetes > Propionibacteriales > Propionibacteriaceae > Microlunatus. The sequence goes on along the minus strand of CAVSDA010000011.1, from coordinate 410,244 downwards.
GGCCGGGTGTGAAATCGGTCATGGATTCATGGTGTCAGTGAGCACTGACGTTTTCGAACAGGTAAGCGAATCATGCTGGCCGCGACCGAGACCCCGCAGCCGGACGGCGGGGCAACGCAGCCGCGTGATCGCAGTCTCGCCAATTGGTCAACCGGTTGACAGGTGAACCGGATGTGAGCCACGATGGACCCACTTCCGTCACCCAGACGGCCTCCATATCGATTCAAGGAGTCACCGTGGACACCAGCACCCAGGTCGCGAGCTCCGGCCGCACCGTGGAGCAGTCCGCCATCCGCAAGGTCGCCCTCCGGCTCGTACCTTTCGTGGCGCTCATGTTCTTCATCAACTACCTCGATCGCACGGCGATCGGCTTCGCCGCCCCGAACGGCATGAATCAGAGCCTCGGCCTGAGCGCGGCACAGTTCGGCTTCGCCTCGGGCGTGTTCTTCATCGGCTACATCTTGTTGGAGGTTCCCAGCAACCTGGCACTGCATCGCTTCGGAGCCCGTCGCTGGCTGGCCCGGATCATGGTGACCTGGGGCATCGTGGCCGTGCTGTTCACCTTCGTGCAGTCCTTCACCCAGCTCACCGTGCTGCGCTTCCTGCTGGGTGTGGCCGAGGCCGGCTTCTTTCCCGGCGCCATCTTGTTCCTGAGCATGTGGGTGCCGTCGCGCTACCGCAGCCGCATCCTCGGCCTGTTCTACCTCGCGCAGCCGCTGACCACGGTGATCGGTGCTCCGTTCGCCGGCTGGTTGATCAGCAAGGACGGCCTGTTCTTCGGGCTCGAAGGCTGGCGCTTCATGTTCTTCGGCGTCGGCGTACCCGCCATCATCGTCGGCGTCATCGCCTGGTTCTACCTGGCTGACAGCCCGGCGAAGGCTAAGTGGCTCAGCGCGGAGGAGAAGCAGTGGCTCACGGCCGAACTGGAGGTCGAGCACGTCACCAAGACCCGCAGCTCAGCCGGCACCGGCGGAAGGCATCAGGGCCTCGCGTCCGCGTTCGCCAACCCCCGCGTCTGGGTGCTGGGCCTGATCTACTTCGGCTTCATCTACGGTCTGTACACGCTGGCGTTCTTCCTGCCAACCATCATCGGCGGGTTCCAGGCCCAGTACGGCGTGACCTTCGACTACGTCCAGAAGGGCCTGATCACCGCGATCCCGTATCTGCCTGCGGCGCTCGCACTCTTCCTCGCCACCCGGCACGCCAGCAAGCACGGCGTCAAGACCGGGCACATCGCCATCCCGGCGGTGACCGGTGCGATCAGCATTCCGCTGGCGCTGTTCGCCGGCTCGCCGGCGCTGACCATTGCGGCGATCACCGTGACGGCTTGCTCGATCTTCGCTGCGCTGCCCAATTTCTGGACTGTGCCGACGCAGTTCCTTACCGGGGTCGCTGCCGCCGCGGGCATTGCGCTGATCAACACGATGGGCAACCTCGCCGGCTTCACCGCGCCGTACCTGACCGGCTACCTCAAGGACTGGACCGGCGACTACAAGCTCTCCATGTTCGTGGTGGGTGGCCTCATGCTCGTGTCGGCGCTGTTGATGGTGCTGCTCAGCCGGCGCACCCCGCGCATCGCCGTGCAACCGGGCACCGACGTCACGGTGGGACATTGATCCCGTGACCATCGGACTCAGCACGTACGCGTTCTTCTGGCAGTGGCACCCCACGGCCGTCCGGCCGCTCGACCTGGCGGCCATGATCACCAAGACCGCCGGGTGGGGGGTCGAGCTGTTCCAGATCTGCGACTACCCGGCGATCGAGGCCTACGACGCCGACCAGCTCGAGCGCTGGCCGAGCACGCCCGAGCCGCGGGGGTCAGGCTGGAGCTGGGCACCCGGGGGGTGGGCGCGGACCACCTGCACCGCTATCTGGACCTGGCCCGCGCGCTCGACGTCACGCTGGTGCGCAGCATGGTGAACACCGCCGAGCATCGGCCGAGCGTGGCGGAGGCGGTCGAGCAGCTGACCGCCGCGCTGCCGGCGTACGCGTCCGCAGGGGTGACGGTCGCGCTGGAGACCTACGAGCAGGTGCCGGTCGCCACCCTGGTGGAGCTCGTGGAGAAGGTCGATTCACCGGCGCTGGGCATCTGCCTCGACCCGGCCAACTGCGTCGCCGCGCTGGAGCCACCCGAGCGCGACGATCGCCCTCACCGCCCCGTACGTGCGCAACCTGCACGTCAAGGACTTCTCCTTCACCCGCAAGGACGGCTGGGTCGGGTTCACCCTGGCCGGCTGCCCTCTGGGTGAGGGGCTGCTCGACTACGACGCCATGATCGAGACCGTCCGCCCGGACGAGCGCTCGATCAACCAGATCATCGAGCACTGGCTGCCCTGGCAGGGCGACAGCGCGACGACGATCGACCTCGAAGACCAGTGGAACCGCCACAACCTCGACTACCTAAGGAGCAAGGCCTCATGACCAGTACCGTCGCGCCCGTCCAGGACTCCGCCGCCTCCGAACAGCTCACCGTCGCCGTGGTCGGCGCGGGCGGGAAGATGGGCATGCGGGTGTCGAACAATCTGCAGCGCAGCGCCCACACCGTCTACTACAGCGAGAACTCCCCGGCCGGTCGGCAGCGGACGCTGGACGCCGGCCGCGAGGTCACCGACACCGCCACCGCAGTGGCGCAGGCCGACGTGGTCATCCTGGCCGTGCCCGACATCGCCCTCGCCCCCGTCTCAGCCGAGGTGGTGCCGCAGCTGCGACCGGGCACCATCGTGCTCACCCTCGACCCGGCGGCCGCGTACGCGAATCTGCTCCATCAGCGCGCCGACGTGGAGTACGCCGTCGCCCACCCGTGCCACCCGTCGGTCTTCCTGCAGCGCAAGACCCAGGCCGAGCTGGACGACACCTTCGGCGGCATCGCCGCGCCGCAGGAGGTCGTGGCCGCGCTCGAATCCGGGAACGCCGACAAGCAGGCGATCGCCGAGGCGGTCATCCGGCTGATGTACGCGCCGGTGGTGGACGTGCACTGGGTGACGGTCAAGCAGCTCGCCTACCTGGAGCCGACCCTGGTCGAGGTGGTTGCCTGCATGATCGGCGACCTGCTCAACGAGGCGCTGCAGGAGACGGTGAACACGGTCGGCGTGCCCGAGCCGGCAGCCCGCGCCATGTTGATGGGTCACGTCCAGGTCGCGCTGGCCAACGGACTACGCGGCGACAACCCGTTCTCCGACGCCTGCCTGATCGCGATGGACTACGGCCGGCAGAAGATCATCAAGCAGGACTGGAAGTCGATCTTCGCCGACGACGAGCTGGACTCGGTGCTGAAGCAGATGCTGCACCTGGACCACATCCACCGCTGAAGGCGACACCGCCGAACCCGGGTATATCGGGCACAGGAACCACGGCACAGGAGGCGGGCATGGCGCCGCGACTGCAGGGCAAGACCGCGCTGGTCACCGGTGCGGGATCGGGGATCGGCCGAGCGGTCGCGGAGCGATTCGCGACCGAGGGCGCGCGGGTGGTGTTCAGCGACCGGGATCTGGCCTCGGCGCAGGACGCCAGCGCCGTCGTGAGGGACGGGGCCCTCGCGATCGAGCTGGACATCGCCGACGAGGAGAGCGTCCGTACGGGGTTCGCGCGTGCGGCGGCTGAGGGGTTCAGTCCCGATGTCGTGGTGGCGAACGCCGGCGTCCAGCTCTTCGGCCAGGATGCACCGGTCGCCGACCTCGAGCTGAGCGTCTGGCAGCGGACGGTGGCGATCAACCTGACCGGCACCTTCTTGACCGTGAAGCACGCGGTGCGGACGATGCTGGAGAGCGGTGGCGGCTCGATCATCCTCACCGGCTCGCCCACCGGGTTGAACGGCGAGGGCCGCGACTTCACCGCGTACAGCAGTTCCAAGGCCGGCATCCACGGCCTGGCCCGAACCGTCGCGGCGGCGTACGCGACCCGCGGGATCCGGGTGAACACGGTCGTGCCGGGCTACACCGAAACACCCCTGGTGAACGCCATCTCCACCGATCCGGCCGACCGCGCCGCCATCATCTCGCGGATCCCGCTCGCGCGGGCCGGTCGCGCCGAGGACGTCGAGGGGATCATGGTCTACCTGGCCAGCGACGAGTCGAGCTACGCCACCGGCGCGCTGTTCCGCGTCGACGGCGGCATGACCAGCCTCTAGCGGACGCGATGGACACGCTGGTGGAGGCCCGGATGGGCGGGGACCCCGTACGGTGCGCGCGGGGTGCCTGGTCGGTCGAGGTGCGCGGCGACGAGGTCAGTGACATCACCTTCGACGGGGTCCTGCTGCTGCGCGCGATCCGGCCGGTGGTGCGCGACCGCGACTGGAACACGGTGCCGGTCCGCGTCGTGGCGCAGTCCGGCGGGGGCGACGGGTTGGCGACGACGCTGGCGTTCCTGAGCGACGGGATCGCGTACGAGGCCGTGCTGACTCTGGAGCTCAGTGACGACACGTTGACGGTCGACTTTGCCGGTCGCGCGGTCACCTCCTTCGAGCGCAACCGGATCGGCCTGGTCGTGTTGCATCCGGCTACCGAGGCGGGCCACCGCGTCGAGGTGCATCATCCGGACGGCACGGTCACCGCCGGTCGGTGGCCGACGCCGATCAGTCCGCACCAGCCGTTCCGCGAGGTCACCGGGTTCGGGTGGACGCGACAGGGGATCACCGCGCAGCTGGATCTGTCCGGTGAGGTGTTCGAGACCGAAGACCAACGCAACTGGACCGACGCGTCGTTCAAGACCTACGGCACTCCGCTCGACCGGCCGTTCCCGGTCCTCGTCGAGCCGGGGGGGCAGACCCGTCAGCGGGCATCGCTGCGCGTCAGCGGGCGGTCGGATCGAGCCCATCCGCTCGGGCCCGACGACCAGGTGAGGATCTGGCCCGACGTGACCGGGCTGCTGCCCGCACTCAGCCTGGGAGCCGCCCTCTACCCGCCGCCGTCGGATTCGCCCCCGCCCTCGGCCGCGTCAGGTCGGTACGAGTCGGTCCTGGTCGAACTGGCCGGCCCGGAGGACCGCTGGCCCGGGCTTCTCGACGCGGCCCAGGACCAGGCGGCCGCGCTGGGCGCCGGTCTCGACGTCCGGCTGATCACCGCCGATCCGGCAGCGGTGGATCGGGGCGCAGCCGCGCTGGTCGATCGGCCGGTGATCCGCCTCGGGGTCTTCGATCCCGCCCGTCACCTCACCACGCCAACCCTGTGGCATGCGTTGCGTCAGGCCGCCCGGGCTCATCACCTGGCTGCCGAGCTCGTCGGCGGCACCCGGGCCCACTTCGCCGAACTGAACCGCGGTCTCGCCGAGCTGCCCGCCGATCTGCCCGCGCTGACCTTCAGTCTCACCCCGCAGATGCACGCCACCGAGGTCCCGCACCTGCTCGACAGCCTCGGGGCACAGCACACCGTGGCCGCGAACGCCGTACGGCTCGCCGCCGGACGCAGCGTCCACATCGGACCCGTCACGCTCGCCCGCCGGTTCAATGCCGTCGCCACCGGCGTCCCGGTCGAGGCGGCCGAGGACGCCCGGAGGGGCATCGACGCCCTTCAGCCGACCGGGTTCGCGGCGGCGTGGACCCTGGCCAGTGTCGCTGCGCTGTCCGTCGAGGGTGTGGCCGGCCTGTGCTACTACGAGACCAGCGGGCCGCGCGGCATCCTCCGCGACGACTCGAGCCCGACCCCGGCGGCGCGCGTGTTGGACCGGCTCGCCGCCCTTCGCCGGTGCCCGATCCTCAAGGTCACCACTCCGGACCGCGTCGCGGCGCTGGCGGTGCTCGCCCCGTCCGGTGCGGTGGAGATCGCGCTGGCCAACCTGTCCCCGACCGAACGCACGGTGGCGCTGCAGTCGGGCTCGGCCGGCCGCGTACAGCCGGTCACCCTGCCCGCCTGGTCCGTCACACACGAAACTGTCGCGGAACGGCAGGAATTCGACAGTTTGCTTGCCGACTCTCGACAGTTTCCGGGCTCTTAGGGGCGGGGCTGCGCTAGGGCCCATCAGCTACGAGCCCGAGCTGACGGCCGGCACGATCTGGAAGTCGTGCCTGGCCGCGTCGTCGTAGAGGAACAGCCACCCGCTCTGCGTCGAGGCCGCGGGACTGGCTCCCTCCACCACAGGCACGGTGACGCTGCGGCCGGCCGGGACGACCACGCGGCCGCCGTCCAGGCTGTACTTCGGCTGCCCGACGGTCCAGGTCTGGTCGACGATCGCGTCGGTGAGCACGCCGGTGAAGTAGTTGTCGTACGCCAGGACCGAGAAGTCGAACACGTCCCCGTCCGCCAGCCCGAGGGCGCTGAGCGGCACCGTGAACACCGTCGTGGCGGCGTCGAAGTCGGCGATCGGTGTAGTAGTACGCAGATGTCGCCTCCGGTGCTGAGATTGCGCACATAGACGATGCTCTGGCCGGTGGCGGCGAAGCCGACCGCCTCGCTCTGGAACACCGCGTAGTCCGCGTCCCGTCGCGGTCGGTATCGACGTCGACCTCATAGCCGGCCGGGTAGAGCGGGCTGACCTGCTCGCTGATAGCCGGCGATCGCGAACTGGATCACGTCCGCGGTCGGGTCGTCGCGAACGCCGGCTGCCGCCAGGTCGACCAGGGCAGCGTCCGAGCCGTCCGAGCCCGGAGCCGGCGGAACGGGCGCGGGAACTCGTCGGCTGCTCCCGGTGAGCGCGAAGGCGTTGACCGTTGCCGTCGAGCACGGCGGAGGAGTTGAAGAGCGACACCTCACCGCGGCCGCCATTCAGGGTCACCGGACCGGCGGCGGACACCTCGGCGGAGCGGTGCGGCAGGACCGTCCAGCCCAGATGCAGCTTCTCGTCGGTGGCGGTGGCGGTGAGGTAGCCGTCGATCTCCGGCCGGTTGAGGGCCGCGCCGTCACCGGTCTGCCCGGCCAGCCCGGTGAACGGCCACTCCTCCAGCCGGGTCGGGTCGATGGTGAAGGTGACGGCGAACTCGGTGATCGTGTCAGCGGGCACCCGGACGACGGTCGGGGCGTCGACCTTGACGGCGCGCAGCGCCCGGTCCGCCCGGTCCCGGAAGGTCGCCGTGATCAGGTAGATCCGGGGCTTGCCGGTCGGGTTGATCAACTGCACGGTCCGGGTGATGCTGGTCTCCTCCGCCAGGTGCGGGATGCCGAGGCCGATGTTGCCTGAGCCGGCGACCACGCCGCGCATGATCACCTTGTGTCGCAGAGCCGGGGCCACCCGCACCTCGCCCGCGCCGATCCGACTGATCGGCGTCGCGTACAGGTCGGCATCCGCGTCCGGGGTCTTGTTGGCCCGGCTCGCACCGTTCAGCAGCCGAGCCTTGAGCACCCCCGGCGGGACGTCGGGATAGCGGTCCAGGACCAGCGCCGCGGCGCCGGACACCACCGGGGCCGCGCCTGAGGTGCCGCCGAAATTGGTCTGCTCGTCGCCCGTGCCGACCTCTGCGGACAGCCAGGCGCCGGGGGCGCCGATGTCGGGTTTGCTCCGCTTCCCGGCCATGGCGATGCCGCGGCTCGACGTGGCGACCACGGTGTTGTTCAGCGCGATGGTCTGCGACGGGTCGATGATGACCTCGACTGGGCCGGTCGCCACTGCGCCGGACAGCACGCTTCCGCTCGCCAGCGACACGGTGTAGGTGGGGACGATCACCGCGTCACCGCCGCCGAAGGAGAACTCCGGTGGGTCGCCGGGCACGTTGTTCCAGATCACCACCGACGAGGCTCCCGCCGCCTGCGCGTTCTGCGCCTTCTGCGAGGCCGTGCATGAGCCGCGCTTCACCAGCGCGACCGCCCCGGCCGGGAATCCGGTGAAGGCGTCTGCCGCGCAGCCGAGCAGATCGTCGCCGGGCTGGGCGAGGGCGCCGGCCACGGTGGCGGTCGGGCCGGGTGACCAACCCTGCAGCTTCGCATTGCGGATCGCATTGCCCGGCAGGCCGGCGATCGGGGGCGATGCCACTGCGATCGAGTAGAGCTTGTCGTCCGGCAGTGCAGTCTGGGCGACGCTGATCGCCCGCGCCGCCGTGGACGGCGAGCCGACGATGAACGGGCGGTCCGCGCTGTTCCCGGCCGAGACGACCGCCACGACGCCGGCGCGTACGAGATTGTCCACGGCCAGCGAGAGGTCGTCCTCGGCCTGCCCGTACGCGCTGCCGAGGGACAGGTTGACGATGTCCACCGCATCCGACAGGTCCTCGTCGCCGTTCGGATCGAGCGCCCAGTCGAGCGCCTCCAGGATGGCCACACCGCTGCAGGCGGTGGCGACCGCGGAGCACACCTTCAGCGCGTACAGGCTCACCCCCGGCGCGATGCCCAGGTGGCTGCCGTCGGCGCTCCTGCCACCGATGATGTCGGCCACGTGGGTGCCATGGCCCTCATGGTCGATCGGATTGGGATCGCGCGCCTCGGCGCCGTTCGGCCAATCCTCGCCGACGAAGTCGTAGCCGCCCTTGACCTTCGGGGCGCCGGGGCCGAAGAGGTCTGCGCAGCTGCCGTGGGGGGCGGCGTCGTACGCGGTTCCGCCCGGCCCGGAGTAGCAGTTCTGGTAGGCCTCGACCGTGCCCGGTCCGCCCAGATTGGCGTGGGTGTAGTCGATGCCGGAGTCCAGCACAGCCACCCTGACGCCGGTGCCGTCGTACCCGGCCGCCCGGACCTGGGTGGCCTGGACGTAGTCGGCCGCCTGGGCGAGGCTTCCGGAGCCGCCAGGATCGGCATGCAGTTCGTAGGTGGCCATCGGCTTCACCGACACGACGCCACGCAGCTTGCTGAGGGCTGCGACGTTGGCCGCGGGAAGGCTCAGCACCACGACATTGACGGCTTTGGTCGCACCTCCGAGCTTGCGGGCCCCGAGCTTGCCGGCCTCGCGGACGACCCGGACCTGCTGAGCCTCCACCGCATCGGTCTGGCTGTGCTGCCGGGTCCGTGACGGCAGCGTCCGGTCGACGATGGCGCCGGAGAGGACCGTCTCCCCGAGCGGCTTGGTCGACAGGGACACCGACACCGTGATTGTCCCCCGGGCGGACCGCAGTGACGGCGCGACGGGTGCCTGGTCTGCGTCGCTCTCGGCGCGGATCCAGTCGGGCACCTCCACCGGAGCTCCCCGCGCTCCGTCGGCGGCGGCGGACCCGCCGGTCGTGACGATCAGAGCCGGAACGGCGGCGAGGCCGAGCGCGAGACCGAGAGTTCGGAGCAGCCGGGCCGGTGCGCGCATGAGGGTTCCTCGAGGCTGGTGATCGGTTGATGTGGTCACACCCTGGCACCCCGGCCGCATTGTTGTGAAGGCCGACTTTTCTCCAGCTGCTCCGCGGGAATTGGTCCGCAACCCAAAATAGCCTTACCCTGGGCTCACACCGACGGAACGGCGAGTGCCACGGGGTCCGTCGTCTCGAGTAGGGAAAAGTCGCGTGACCGGGACTGTCGCTCCCTCGATCCTGCTGGTCGAGGACAACCTCTTGAACCAGATGGTCGCGCTCGGCATGCTGAGGCTGCTGGGGCACTCCGCCGACGTCGCCGAGAACGGCGTGCAGGCGCTGCGCGCCCTCGGTGACCAGCCGTACGACGTGGTGCTGATGGATATCCAGATGCCCGAGCTCGACGGGCTCGAGGCGACCCGGCGCATCCGCCTGGACTTCCCGTCCGACCGGCAGCCGTACATCATCGCGCTCACGGCCAACGCCATGGTGGGGGACCGGCAGCGATGCCTGGAGGCGGGCATGGACGACTACATCGCCAAACCCCTGACCAAGGACAACCTCGCCGCCGCGCTCCGCGGAGCCGGGGGACGCACGTACGCGGGATAGCTAGCCGCGGAGGCGGACCTGTTCAGCTCGGGGCGAGTAGAAGGTTCACGATGAGCGCTCTGCCCTTGACCGGCGTGCAGGCCGGTCCGGTCATGCCCAAGCTGTCAGCCAACGTACGCCGGTTCGGAATCCTCTGGTTGTCGGTCATCGCCGCGGTCGTGGTGCTGCTGGCGGTCGAAGGCCGCTCGTCGCAGGTTGCCCAGGTGGTGGGCAACGTCGGGTTCCTGTCCGCGCTGATCTTCTGCCTGATCGCCTGCATCCGTGCCGCCCGGCCGCGAACCGCAGCCCGACGCGGGTGGGTGCTGATGGCCATCGCGATGTCGGTCGGTGCGCTGGGCCAGGCCAGCTACGTCTGGCTGGCCGTCACCGGGGGCGTCGTCGTCGCCTCGGAGACTGCCGACACGATCGCCTTCCTCGGCTACGCCATCCCCAGTCTGGCGGCCATCTTCGCCTTCCCCATTCCCGCCTGACCCGCTGATCTCCCGCTTCCGCCGCGTCCTCGACGTGCTCGTGATCACCGCCGGCACGGTCCTGATCAGCGAGGCGACGGTCCTGAGCACCGTTCGGGCCTCGGTCGACCTGTCCACGCTGGACGGTCTGCTCAAGCTGGCCTACCCGATCTCCGACATCGCCATCTGTGCCGTGGTGCTCACCCTGGGGATGCGCCAGCTCCCGGGCGACCGGTTGACCTGGCTGTTCCTCGGCGGCGGTCTGGTCACCATCGCGGTCACCGACAGCGTCTACGTCCGGCTGCTGGCCGAAGGACAGGCCAACCTGACCGCGACGCCGCTGGTCGCGGGCTGGATAGCGGCACCCGCACTGATCGGCATGGCCACGCTCATCCCGATGACCCGCCACGCGAGCCGGGGCCGGGACTTCACGCTGGCTCTGCAGCTGGTGCCCTACGTCCCGGTGCTGGGCGCGATGATCGTGCTCGGTCTGGGCGATCCCAGCGGGGACTCGTTCCTGCTGGTCGGCGGCGTCGTGCTGCTGGTGGCCGTCACCCTGCGCCAGGTGATGATCGTCTACGAGAACGTGACGCTGACCCGCGATCTGGAAGCCAAGGTGGCCGCGCGTACGGTCGAGTTGACCACGCTCGGCTCCATCGTCACCTCCTCCAGCGACGCGATCGTCGGCATCTCGCTGGACAACGTCATCACCGCGTGGAACCCCGCCGCCGAACGCCTCTACGGCTACCGGGCGCCCGACGTCATCGGCAAGCCGCCGGCCTTCCTGCCGCCGGACGCGCTGGAAGGGGTCGCGGGTCTGCTGGAGAGCGCCCAGGACGGTCAGCAGCTCAGCGCCTTCGAGCTGGAGTGGCCCCGACCGGACGGCAGCTCGGTCCCGGTGGCGATGACCGTGTCGCCCATCGTCGACCAGGAGGGCGTCAAGGGCATCTCGGTCTCCGGCCAGGACATCACCGAGCGCAAGCGGGCCGCGGAAGCCCTGGAGAAGGCGCGGGAGGAGGCACTGGAGTCCTCCCGGCTCAAGTCGGAGTTCCTGGCCACCATGAGCCACGAGATCCGCACTCCGATGAACGGCGTGATCGGGCTGACCGCGCTGCTGCTGGAAACCCCTCTGGACGACATCCAGCGCCAGTACGCCGACGGCGTGCGCGGCGCCGGCGAGGCCCTGCTGAGCGTCATCAACGACATCCTCGACTTCTCCAAGTTGGAGGCCGGCAAGGTCGTGCTCGATCCGGTCGACTTCGACCCGCGGCGGCTGGTCGAGGACATCGGCGCCCTGCTCGCGCCCGCCGCATCCGCCAAGCAACTCGAGCTGATCGCCTACTGCATGCCCGACGTGCCCCACGCGCTGGTCGGCGATCCGGGCCGGATCCGGCAGATCCTGCTCAACCTCGCCTCCAACGCGGTGAAGTTCACCCCCTCCGGCGAGGTGGCCGTCAAGGTGAAGCGCGCCCACCTGGACGCCGACAGCGCCCGGCTGCGGTTCGAGGTGACCGACACCGGCATCGGCATCGCCGAGAAGGACCGTCACCGGCTGTTCCAGTCCTTCTCCCAGGCCGATGCGTCGACGACCCGGCGGTTCGGCGGCACCGGTCTCGGCCTGGCCATCTCCCAGCGGCTGGTCGAGGTCATGGAGCGGCGCCATCGGGATGGACAGTGAGCTCGGCGTCGGCAGCAGCTTCTGGTTCGAGATCGACCTGCCCCTCGGTGCGACACCGCTGGTCGCCCCGGAGCACCTCAGCCACGACATGCTGAACGACCTGCGCATCCTGGTGGTCGACGACAACGCCACCAACCGGATGATCCTGGAGGCGCAGCTCACCTCCTGGAACATGCGGCCGGTGTTGTGCGACAACGCGACGACCGCCTTGGAACGGCTGCTGGAGGCGGCAGCGTCCGGGGAGCCGTACGACCTGGCCGTGCTGGACATGCTGATGCCCGACATCGACGGGATGCAGCTGGCCCGGACCGATCACCGCCGACGAGCGGCTGACGGGTCTGCCGATGATGATGCTCACCTCGAGCCTGCAACCGGCGGCCGCGGTGCTCGAGGAGGCCGGGATCGGCCAGTGGATGAACAAGCCGGTGAAGAGCTCCGAGCTCTACGACCGGCTGGTGCGGCTGATGGCGCCGCGCGAATACGAGCTGAACGTCCGCAAGGCCCGCAGCCACCACGTCGAGGCCGGACTCCCCGGATCGCTGGGGCGGATCCTGGTGGTCGAGGACAACTCGTTGAACCAGATGGTCGCCGAGGGAGTCCTGGATCGGCTCGGCTACGAGGTGCTGAGCGTGGAGAACGGGCAGGTGGCGCTGGACGTGCTGAGCGAGCAGAGCTTCTCGGCGGTGCTGATGGACTGCCACATGCCGACCATGGACGGGTTCGCCGCGACGGTCGAGATCCGCCTCCGCGAGGCGCGCGCCGATGCGGAGGACCGCTTGCCGGTGATTGCCATGACGGCGGGTGCCATGGCCGAGGACCGCGAGCGCTGCCTGCGGTCCGGCATGGACGACTACATCTCCAAGCCGGTGGACTTCGCCGCCCTGGAGGCCCTGCTCCACCGGTGGGCCACCACCCCGATCGGACCGATTCCTGCGACTCCGCTGCGGGCCCAGGTCGGCGAACCCGCCGACGGGGCGGAGCAGGCGTCTCCGCGGCGGGCCGCGGCAGACTCCGAAGAACCCTCCGGAATGGACGCCGCGTGGTCTGGGCCCCACTCCAACGGGCAGGTCGAAGACGGGGAAATCTTCGGCGGTGCCGAGGATCCGATCGAGCGCAGCCGGCTCGCTGATCTGGCCGAGTTGGAGGCACCCGACGGCTCAAGCCTGCTGGTGGCCATGGTCGAGGCGTTCCTGCGGCGGAGCAACGACCGGCTGGACGCGCTCCGGATGGCCGCGGCCCGCGGCGACACCATCGCCTTGGCCTCAGCGGCACACGAACTGAAGGGAGCGGCGGGCACGATCGGAGCCCACAAGGTCGCCGCTCTGTGCCGCGATCTCGAGCTCAGCCTGAAGGATGGCGAGCGGATCGGCTCCGCGCACCTGGACGCGCTGGCGGGCGAACTCGGTCGCGCGCGCATCGCCCTGCTGGAGCTGACGCCGACGATGTCCTGAGCCCGCCGGCGGCGGCGGCGCTTGTGGTGTGGTTGGTGGTGTCCGGCCTCAGCGGGTGGGCTGGTGCCGGCACCCAGACGTTCGGCTCGAGGTAGGTCCCCAGGTCGGCTGCGATGTCGATCCGCAGCGGCGCGAGCCCGCCCGTGATGACGTACTCCCCGTCGTCGGGCAGTTCCTGGTCCAGCCAGGCCTCCCACTCCTTCACCGTGCCGGTGACCGTCATGGAGACGTCGGCGATGCCGAGGATCTGCCCGCCGAGGCGCTGGTGCAGGCGCAGCCACGGGTCGAACGACTCACCCTTGGGGGAGCGCCAGGTGAGGTAGCGCTCCATCGGGATCAGCGGGTAGTCGCCCTTGCGGCTGGGCCGTACGGGCACGATCAGGGAGTCCGCGCCCGCAGCCCCGGCCACCCGGTTCATCGCTGTCATCACGTCCGCAGCCAGACTCTTGCCGGTCGCGTCCGGCGCGATCGTGATGGACAGCGCACACATGGCGTTGGCGAGTTGGCCGTGCTCGAGCAGGTCGGCGCTGCGGGTGATGGCGTCGTCCCAGCCCCCCGGCAGGTCCTCGATGGTGCCGTCCCAGCGCAGCGGAACCGACAGCCCGGCGCCACTGAGGACGTCGTCCTCGGAGATCAGCAGGACCTGCTTCTCCGGGATGCCGAGCAGCAGCTCGTCGAGGTCGACCTCGTGCCCCGGATGTCCTGCCAGCATGAACGTCGCCCAGCGCGAGGCAAGCAGCTCGGGGATCTCGGCGGCGAAGTCGGGTCGATCGGCCAGCGTGGCGATCGAGTAGCTCTGTCGCGGCCCGCTGACCGGTTGCAGCCGGTTGGCTCCTCCGGAGTAGCGGTTGGTCCGCGGCGCGCTCGCTCCTCGGTAGTCCGCCGCGTAGTAGGACTGGGTATCAAGTGCCTCGATCTTGTTGCTGGCCGAGAACAGGCGGGCCACGCGGCGGCCGATGCCGTGCTCGTTGTTGAAGTCGCAGATGTCGAAGCCGACCACTCCGCCGGCGTCCATCACGCGCCGGTTGATCCGGTCGGCCATCACCAGCAGGGCGCTCGAGCGGCGGTGGTGGCGCTCGACCAGGGTGTAGCCGAGGTAGAACAGCGCGCTCCGGTCGGCGGCGTCGGGGTAGCGCGCTTCGAAGTAGAGGGCATTGATCCACGGGATCGCGGACATGTCGGTGGTCAGCGTGGTCAGGGCGAGGACCGTATGGCTCGCCTCGTCCCAGACCACGTACTTCTCGATCCGCGGGTCGGTCATCTCGGCCGCGAACTCGTCGGCGGTGAGGACGTGCCGGGCGGCGGCGTGCACCAGGAGAGGCTCCCAGGCGTCGACGTAAGTCGGATACAGCGTGGCGATGATGTCGTCGCTCAGTACGCGTTCGACGGTGATCTGCACGGGTCCTCGTGACTCGTCGGGCCGCCGGACCTGGCCCAACACCCGGTCGGGAGTTGCGCCGACGAGCCGAGCTGTTAGCACGTACGGGGGCGAAAGAAATGTTGTCGAAGCCGACGATACAACATGTGCTCGCACGGACCCATTCTCACCAGGTCGAGCTGCTCAGGCGGTCGCTCCCCGTGACCGGGCCATCACCGTCGTGTTGTCGTCGCAGGCCCGCTCAGCGCATGCTCCAGGGCAGGCCGTACACCACACCGAGGATCACTGCGGCAAGCAGGGAGACGTCGAGCACGATCAGGACGAGTGCCAGCCAACGCCGTCGAACCGGACCGCGGCGCCGCGGCGGCGACCACGTTGCGCTGGGATGCATGGGAGCATCGGCTCGGTCGAAAAATTGCATAGCCATGGAAGAGGACCCCCTCTGAACATTCGGTCGTGAGCGAACCTCGCCCACTTCCGGACCTGCGTCGGGCCGGTGAGATCAATGTGCGCCCAGCGCATCGGGTTCTGCGCGGCCACACATCAGGGCTGACTCAGGAATGGTCAAGGAAATCCGGCGTCGCACCGCTGCCGGGCTAAGCTGACTACATTCCTGCGGGGGCAGGGCGACCCATCCGACTCACCAGGAATGCCGCCGTGACTCAGCACGACCTCCGCGACACAGCCTCGCCGGAGAGCGTCGAGAACCCGGTCCAGCCGCAGGAGCGCCTGCCCTGGATCCGGCTGATCGTGGGGACCCTCAGCCGCGTCGTGCTCATCGCCACCCTCTCGCTGGCACTGTGGGCGGCTGGTCCAGCACTGCTCGGCTGGAAGCCGACGACGGTGAGCAGCGGGTCGATGATGCCTCGGCTGTGGATCGGTGACATCGCCGTGTCCCGCCCGCTCACCAAGCCACCGCGGCTGGAACAGGTGCTGCTGTTCGACGATCCCGACCAACCCGGCAAGCTGCGGATGCACCGGTTCGTTCGCGTGGACGACCAAGGCCGGCTGGTCACCCGGGGTGATGCCAACCAGACCGAGGACTCCAGCCCGATCACCCAGGAGGCCATCCGCGGCGTCGCCATCCTCCGCATCCCCTTCATCGGGTTGCCGATCGTCTGGCTCCGCGAGGGACGGTACGTGCGGGTGGCCGTCGTTCTCGCCGCACTCCTCCTGCTGTCGGCCGGGTCACGCCTGGCCCCGCGGGTCGCCGAACCGGAACGTCGCGAGGACGGATCGCCCGGCGGGCCCGACGATTCCGGCGAGCCCGACCACTCTCCCTCGGACCTCACAGAGTCCGGGCCGGGAGGCACCGTCGGGCCCGGGACGTCGGTGCGCCGTGGCAGGGCCGGCGAGCCCGGTCAGCGGTCCCGCGCTCGCCGGCGCGGTCCACAGCGCTGGCGCACGGCTGGGGCGTCGGTGGTGACCAGCGCGCTGCTGGTCGGCGGCAGCAGTGTGGTGATCCAGCCCGCCTGGGCCCGGTACACCGACACGACGTCCAATCCGGTGAGCAGCTATTCGGCTGCGCCCTTCTATACCTGTAGCGCCGCCGCCATGGCCGAGCCGGCGTTCCTGATCTACCCGCTGGACGACACCACGGGAACCAGTGCTGCCGACGTCTCCGGCAACGCCCGCAACGGGACCTATCGGGGCACCACCACCAAGCGTGTCGCCGACGCCTGTCCCCGGGACTCAGGCACGGCTGTAACTCTGAACGGCAGTACCGGATACATCAGCACGCCTACCTTGGGCGCCGGCCCGCAGGTGTTCAGCGTGCAGACCTGGTTCAAGACCACCACCGGCGCGGGAGGACTGATCATCGCGTTCGGCAGTTCCCTGACCGGTGTGTCCACCTCGGTCGACCGGGTCGTGTACATGATCAACACCGGAAGGGTGGCCTTCGGCGTCAATCCCTCCACGGCCCAGACCATCGTCAGCCCGGCGAGCTACAACGACGGCGCCTGGCACCAGGTCACGGCCACGCTGGCCTCGAACGGCATGAGGCTCTACATCGACGGGAGCCTCGTGAGTTCCAATGCGGCCGTGACCGGCGCGCGGGTCGGGAACGGCTACTGGCGCATCGGCTACGACACCCTCGCCGCCTGGCCCAGTGTCCCGACCAGCCGCTACTTCGCCGGCACCCTCGACAACGTCGCCATCTACACCTCAGCGCTCACCGCCAGCTCGGTCGACGCAGACTACGAGGCCGGTCAGTAAGTACGGGCCGGATTCAGTTGTCGGGTAGCTGGCGGCGCCGGGCTCATCACGGATGCACCTTCTCGCCTGTAAGTCCACCTGACATGTCCCGCCTCTCTCCTTCCCTTTTTTTCTTCGGATGGTGAGCGCGTCGGGGGCCTCAGGTCGCCCAGCTGATCGCCTCGCGGATCGCCGGCGTACTGATCCCGGCA
The DNA here is from genome assembly GCA_963726625.1 of uncultured Actinomycetota bacterium. Taxonomy (GTDB): domain Bacteria; phylum Actinomycetota; class Actinomycetes; order Propionibacteriales; family Propionibacteriaceae; genus Microlunatus. The sequence continues at coordinate 393,144 of CAVSDA010000011.1, read as the reverse complement.
AAGCCGAGCGACAGCGCTTCCTGCGACTCAGGTCGGCTCTGCACGTTCCAGGCGATCGCGAGCTTCTGGTTCTGCCGGGCGGCGTCGAGAACGCTGGCGACGAGCTTCTCGTTCCTCGACACCGACACGCCCAGCAGGTCGATGTCGTCGAGCCGGGCCAGGCGTCGCAGGTTGGCCCCGGTGTGGGCGGGTTCGTCGAGTACGTAACCCCAGGTGCCGAAGCCGTGCCGGCTGGCATCGCCGAAGCGGGTGGAGTTGATCGGTTGCTTCCACACCACGCGCCGAGGCGCCTGCAGCGAGATCAGCTTGGCCATCAGCGCCGAAGCCGTCTCCGAGCCGACCGGCTCCACGAACATCACGAACCGGTCGATGAAGCGGTCGATGATGTCGTCGAGCCGGGCCAGGGGCTGGGGCGGTTGGCCGGGGTCCTTGGTCGCGCGGGCGTGCACCTTCAGTTCGGACAGTTCGGCCCAGGTCGACTCGGCCACGACCTTGTCGATCCCGGTCACCCGCTTGGTCGTCGGGTCGGCGCAGCACACCAGCACCCGGTCGGCCGTACTGCGGACCGCGAGCTCCATCGCCCGCACCTGCGGCAGCGCGGCGGCCTGCTCGAACCCGTACACCGTCATCTCCGGCCAGTCCCGCGCTCCACCGCGGGCGCCCAGGTAGAACGGGCTCGTCGCGGTGAGTTCGCGGAAGGTCACCGCGCCGGGCCGGTCCGGAGGAGGCTCCCGCGACGGCTGGCAACCGATCAGCGGGAGAGCCGCGGCGGCCAGTCCGGCGCCGAGCAGAGTCCGCCGGGTCAGCTCGGGTGGCAGCCGGTGGGGAAGACCGACCTGGGTGAGTCGATCGGCTGAGGGGCTGCCAACCCCAGGCCTCCGTACGTCGGTCACCGCTCCCCCTCCCCGAGAATTCCCCCATCCTACGGACCTTGGCGCCCGCCATACCCGCGTCGACGGGACCCGCGGCCGAAGAGTTGCCCGGCGGCCCAGAGGGTCCGCCGGCTCGGCGCTGCTCCCCGAATCCAGCGCGACGGGAGCCCGCTCAGTGCCGGCGGCGGGTACCGGGCGACATCACCGTCGACAGGTCGGGTGCGGTGAGGAAATGGCGGTGCTCGGCCGCGAAGGCGGCGAGAATGCCCTTCTTGTTCCGGGTACGTCCCGGGTGCGGGACGTCGTGGAAGCGCTCGTTGAACTGGATCGCCGCCTCGGTCGCCCGGTCCTTGAAGCCCCGCAGGCTGCTGGCCTCGACGTGCAGCATCTCCGCGACCCGTGCCATGTCGCCGGCGGCTTCGCGGAGCGCCCGCCAGATCCGCACCCAGGAGGCGTCGGCCAGCAGATTGTCGATCAGGTGCGACCACTGCAGCCGACGCTGCCAGGGCACCGGGGTCGGATTCACCCCACTGCAGATCGAGTCCCGGTAGTGGACCAGGGTGCCGGGATCGTTCTTGGTCTTGTCGAGCAGCGCGGAGGCGTTGAACCAGTGCCGCCCAGCGGCGGCGAACAACGTGCGCCCGCTCTCGGTGAACTGGCTGTACGTCACGATCCGCGTGCTCGGACGCTCGTGGTGCAGCCGCAGCAGCGCGGTCAGCCCGGTGCTGGTCTGCGAGCTGAGGTTGAAGTCGACGAAGGCGAGGTCCCAGTGCAGTCCGCGGCGGATCTGCTCGTTGAGCTGGTCGATGGAGGGCGCGACCGTCAGCCCGCGGCCGAACGCGTGCTCGAAGTTGGCCCGCTCCCCGGGCACATCGTCCACCAGCAGCACGCCGCCGGTCGGCGCGTTCACCGGCGGGCTCCGTCGCCGCCGGACCACGTCAGTGGTCCCTCGGTAGATCCGCTCACCTGTCGCTCTCGCTCATCGTGTCGTACCTCGAACCGTCGCCCATCATTCGTGCACCGGCGTCCACCGTGCCGTCACCGTCTTCGATCCTGCCGTCTCGACACAGATCAACGAGCCGGACAACTCCTTCAACCGGTTTTCGAGCCAGGCGGAACTGGTGCCCGGAGTCTTCCACACCCCGGTCGCCATCAGCGGGGCGTCGTCGGTCACTGAGATGGCGACCAGGCCCTGGTCGGGGGCCACGCTCACCTCGATCTCGGCCGCACCCGCGTTCAACGCGTTGCCCACCAGGTCACTGAGGACGAGCCGAGCCAGATCGCGGTCGGCCGGGCTGAGCGATTCGACACTCACCACCACCACGGCCTTGGCGCCGACGGCGCGGGCGAGGGTGAGCACCGGTGCCTCGAGGTTCTGTACGGCGGTGGAACTGTGACGACCGATCTGGGACAGGGTGAGCGTCTCGCGAAGACGGCTGTTCGCCGAGACGGCCAGCTCGTAGAGTCCCGGCGCGCTGGCCCGGATCTCCCGGGCCCGCTGCTCGAGCAGCCGCAGGTGCGTGGACAGGGCACCGTGCGTCTCACTGATCACCAGTTCGCGTCCGGCGTGCGACTCCTCCCGGACCAGGGCCGGCAGGTAGCGCATGATCAGGTCCGTATCGGAGACCCGCAGGCTCACCATCAGCGGGATCAGGCAGATGACGACGGCGGCGAGCCGGCCCTTCAGTCCCCAGGAGGCCGGTAGCGCGATCAGACAGACCGGCAACGCGGTGATCGGCCCCGCGACCAACCGGAAGAGTTCGTGCCAGGCCGGCGGGTTGGTCTCGTCGGGGTTGAACCAGGTGTGGTCGTTGAAGATCAGCAGGGACGTGCTCACCATGAACGCCATCCCGGCGGCGAGCATGATCAGTCGGCCCCAGACGGGCCCGTCGGTGACCAGCCAGGACGGGATGGCGATCAGCACGCAGGCTTCGGGCAGCTCGATGTAGGACCCCAGCCCGAGGCGGTGGCGGCCGTCGGTGCGGAGCTGGTTGCCGAGGTAGACCCGGCTGAGCCACCAGCGCGGCTGGGTGCCGCGGCGCAGGTGTCGCTCGTTGGCCCAGAGCAGGTAGCTGCCGACGGAGGCAGCGCCGCACAGGGCCACCGCGAGCGGGTTGCGGTACAGCACGGCCGAGAAGCCCGCGATCGTCACCACGCAGAAGACGCGCAACCACCAGGCGCGCATCGTGTACGCGGTTGACCGGCGGAGCAGCGCGAGGTAGGAGATCCGGTCGCGACGAGACCCGCTGAGCCGGCCCCCGAGACTCGTGCCGCTCACCCAGCCATCGTGCCCCGAGCAGTGCGCCGGGGCAAACGCAGCGACGCCCCTGACACCATGGGCCCGTGCGCCACTACGACGTCTGCGTCATCGGCAGCGGGTCAGCCAACTCGATCATCGACGATGCGTTCGCCGACCTCGACGTGGCGCTCGTCGAAGCGGGGACCTTCGGTGGGACCTGCCTCAACGTCGGCTGCATCCCCAGCAAGATGTACGTCTACCCCGCCGACCTCGCGATCGCGCCCGAGCACGCCCGTCGGCTGGGCGTCGACCTGGAGCTCAAGGGCGTGCGCTGGGACAGACATCCGCAACCGCATCCTCGCCAGGATCGACGCCGACTCCGCTGACGGCGCGGCCTGGCGGGAGCAGGCCGGCAATGTCACCCTGCTCCGCTCCGAAGCCCGGTTCCTCGGACCGCGGCACCTGCAGGTCGGGGATCACCAGCTCACCGCCGACCGCTTCGTCATCGCCGCGGGCGGTCGCCCGGTCTGGCCGGACATCGCGGGGCTCGGCCCCGTCGCCGCGGGTCCACACCTCCGACACGGTGATGCGGTTGCCCGAGCTGCCACGCTCGCTGGCGGTGATCGGAGGGGGCTACGTGGCCGCCGAGTTCGCCCACATCTTCGCCGCGTACGGGACGGCGGTGACGGTGATCCTGCGCTCTGCCGTCATGCTCGGGCGGGAGGACGCGGACGTCGCGCGACGCTTCACCGAACTGCTCGGCCGCCGGGTGGAGTTGCGGCGCGACGCCGAGGTGCTGGCGCGTGGACGACAACGGCCGGCGCGGTGACCGTCAGGTTGCGCTCGGGCGAGCGCGAGGAGACGCTGGAGGCCGACGCCGTCCTGGTCGCGACCGGCCGTACGCCGAACAGCGACCGGCTGAACCTGGACGCCGCCGGGGTGCGGACCGACGACGGCGGCTATGTCGTGGTGGACGAGTACCAGCGGACGACGGCTGAGGGCATCTTCGCCCTCGGCGACGTCAGCTCCCACCGTCCAGCTCAAGCACGTGGCCAACCACGAGGCGCGGGTCGTGCGACACAACCTGCTGCACCCGGAGGCGATGATGCGCAGCGACCACCGCTACATCCCGCACGCGGTGTTCTCCGACCCGCAGGTGGCCTCCGTGGGCCTGACCGAGGCCACGGCGCGTGAGCAGGGCACGCCGTACGTCGTGGGCCGCACCGAGTACGGCGAGGTCGCCTACGGCTGGGCCATGGAGGACCGCGACCACTTCGCCAAGGTATTGGTGGAGCCCGAGACGGGGCGGCTGCTCGGCGCCCACCTGATCGGTCCGCAGGCGTCCTCGCTGATCCAGCCGCTGATCCAGGCCATGAGCTTCGGTCTGACGGCCGAGCAGATGGCCCGTGGCCAGTACTGGATCCATCCGGCGCTGGCCGAGGTGGTGGAGAACGCGGTGATCGACGCCGAACGAGGCGCGACCCGGGCGCGGCTGATGCGCCGGCGAAGACCGCGGACGCACCGTCCTCTCAGCCGCGGCTCAGCCGGGTGAGTGTGCGGTCGACCCGGTCCTGCCGGGTCTCGGCCCGCTTGGCCTCGTCGATCCAGCGGGCGTACTCCGCGCGGTGGCTGGGCGGCAGAGTCTCGTACGCGGCACGCGCTGCGGGATCCGCGGCAAGCGCGTCGAGCAGCTCGCGCGGCTCCACCACGACCGTCGGCTCCGGCTCCGGCGGCTCGGGCAACTCCTCGAGTTCCACCTCGACCTGATCCCCGGCCGCCGCGCCGATCGCCTTCAGCAGATCCTTGCGCAGGCCCAGATAGCAGGTCCCGCCGTAGACCATCAGCCGGGAGCGGTACTCGGTGCCGTTCACGTGGGCCAGCACCGGCGGGCGCTTGGCGGAGAAGGTCGCGGCGACGACCTTGGGCACGACGACCGCGTGCCCGCCCTGACCGGCCGCCAGGATCTCCGCCCGGAAGCTCACCGCAGCGTCAGGACTTCTTGCGCCAGTCGATCAGCTTCCACGCGCCGGGCAGCAGGCCGCCGGCGGCGAGGATCTTGATCGCATCGAACAGCAGGAACGGCAGCACGCCGGCGGCGATCGCCGCGCTCAGCGACATCGGCTTGCCGAACAGGCTCGGCACCAGCAGCATCAGGCCCGCCACGCCGATCACGTAGATGACCACGTTGCCCGCCACCATCAGCCCGACCGTGGGCAGCACCCGTCGGTCCGCGCCGCGCTCAGCCATCCGGCCGACGATCCAGGCCGCCACGATGAAGCCGATGATGTAGCCGAAGGAGGCGAACTGCCAGCCGCTGTTGTTCTCGGCGAACCACGGCACTCCGACCACGCCGGCCAGCGCGTACAGGGCCATCGCCGAGGCGCCGCGCAGGCTGCCCAGCGACGCGCCCACCAGGAGCACGGCGAAGGTCTGCAGGGTGACCGGCACCGGGGTGAAGGGCAGCGGGAACCGCACTTGGGCCGCCAATCCGACCAGGGCGGCGCCGGCGACGACGAGCGCAACGCTGCGCACCATCCCGCCGGGAATCACATCAGCGAGGGTGCGGGGTCTTACGCTGGCGATGCTCGACATGGGGGTGTCCTTCCGTGGTGAGGTGCCCGTGGCCGCCGTGGGACTGCGCTGGTCGGTGGCCGTGGTCAAACCCTAGTGTTCGGGCCAGGTCGGCCGCCACACCGTCTCGGCACCCGGCAGCGGGCCACATTCAGCAGGAGGGGAGAGGGTGTCGGTACACAGCAGGAGGCAGGGCACCCGTACGGCGGCGTGGGCGCTCCCACTGTCGGTCGGCTGTGGCGGTCATGCTGGCGTCGGCGTGCACGGCTGTCGCGCCGACCACCGGCTCGTCCACTCCCACGGCGACGGCGTCGGCCGCGACCAGTTCCTCGACCATCCCGGAGCGCCCACCCTCAGGCCGGGCCGAGCGACGGTGGGCCTACCCCACGGCCGCGACCGAGCGACTCTCCCGCGGAGCCGCCGCGCTGCGCCGACCTCGTCGCCCGGATGTCGCGGGCGGAACAGGTCGGCCAGTTGCTGATGGTGGCGGTCGACTCGACGTCACCGAGCCAGGCACACCTGGCCGCCGTGCGGCGCACTCGCGCGGGCAGCGTGATCCTGCTCGGGAACTCCACCGGAGGGATCACGGCGACGAAGCGGGTCACCTCGCAGGTCCGCACCGTCACCCGCCGGCCGGAAGGTGTCGCAACCCTGCTGGCCGCGGACCAGGAGGGCGGGCTGGTGCAACGGCTGCGCGGCCCCGGCTTCGCCACCATCCCGTCGGCGCAACGCCAGGCCGAGCTCACCGACTCCCGGCTCCGGCGCGATGCCGCCCGTTGGGGACGCCAACTGACCGCCGCCGGGATCGATGCGAACCTGGCGCCGGTGGCTGACGTCGTACCGGCGGACCTCGGGTCCGGCCAATGAGCCGATCGGGAGGCTGCGCCGGGGGTACGGCTCCTCACCGGCACGGGTCGCCGACAAGGCCGTCGCCTTCCTCCGCGGCATGGACGACTCCGGCGTGGCGACCGCGGTGAAGCATTTCCCCGGACTGGGCCGGGTACGCGGCAACACCGATTTCGCCGCCAGGGTGATCGACTCCAGCACCACCCGGACCGATCCTGCGCTGGCGGGGTTCACCGCAGCCACGAAGGCCGGCACGGACATGGTGATGGTCTCCTCGGCGTACTACAGCCGCATCGACGCCAAGCATCGCGCCGCCTTCTCCCGCGTGGTGATCGGCCAGATGATCCGCCGGGACCTGGGATTCGACGGCGTCGTCATCTCCGACGACCTGTCGGCGGTGGCGATGCGCGATCTCGCGCCGGGAGAACGGGCCCTGCGCTTCGTCGGAGCCGGCGGCGACCTGCTGATCGTCGGCAATGCCGCTGAGGCGGGCGCCATGGCCGACGCGCTGATCCGGGCCGCGAAGACCGATCAGGACCTGGTCCGGCGGATCACCTCGAGCGCGACGCGGGTGGTGGCGATGAAGGCCGACCACGACCTGGCTGACTGCTGACGGCTGACGATTCCAGGTGATCGGCTCAGCCGTCGACCTTGAGCGCTTGCAGCGCGTCCCGTGCCGGCTGGACGAGTTCGGGGGTGGTGTCGGGGATCGAGGCGTAGAAGATGCCCGATCGGTTGCCCGCGGAGACGATGGCCACGATCAGCAGCTCGCCCTTGGTGCGCAGGTTGGGGATGTCGAAGCTCAGCTGCGACTCGACGATCCACGCCTCACGGCCGTCGATGGTGGCCTTCTCGTTCTTCTTGACCTCGCTGGTCACGGGGCTGTTGCCGTAGAAGGCGCCCAGGATGCACTTGACCACGATCTGGGAACCCTGCTCGGGGGTGAAGAAGCCGTCCCCGGCCTGCAGTTCGGCCACCAGGACCGAGGCGACCCAGTGGGAGTTGGGCGCGTAGTTGGGTTCGACGGTGACGGTCTGGGTCACGGCGTCGACGCCGAACGGCACCCGGTCCTCCGGGCGTGGCGTTTCCCACGGCGAACCGAGCAAGGGGTAGGACACCGGGCCGCCGTGCACCCGGCCGTCGTTGGCCGGAGCCGGCGCCGCGGTCACCGTCTTCTGCTGCGGACACACGTCCTGGGAGGCCTGCCCTCCACCCGGGTGTCGGTGAGCGGGGTGTCGGCGCCGGTGACGGCCCGGATCGCGATCACGGCGACCACCACGATCACGACCAGCAGCGCCGCGCCGGTGATCCACCAACCGATCGGGGACTTCTTCTTCTGCACCTGCTGGTAGTTGGCGTACGCGCTGCTCGTGCCCCCGCCCTGCCCGTACCCGCCCTGACCATGGCCACCCTGCCCGTACGCGCCCTGCCCGTAGGGGCCGGAGCCGCCCGAGGCGTCGACCGCCGAGGGGTTGACCGCCGAGGGGCTGACCGCCCAGGGGTTGGCCGCTGGAAGGCTGGCCACCGATGATGCCCTGGGTGGGCGGCGGCGCACTCGGGTTCGGAGAGGTCGCGGCCGACCAGGCCTTGCCGTCCCAGTAGCGGAAAAGATCCTGCCCGCCGCCCGGATCCGGATACCAGCCAGCCTTCGCGCTCACCCGGTGATTCTACGTGGACAGGGGTGCGCACTCACCCACATTGGTCCACCTTCGTCCACCATCGTCCACCCTCGTCCGAAACTGTCGGCGAACGACCAGGCAACTGCCCAAAACCTGCCGTCTGTCGACAGTTTCTGCCGGTGTGGGAGGGGCTGGGAGGGGGATGAGGGCGTAGGGGAGGGGAGGGGGAGAGAGAGGAGGGGAGGGGGGAGCTGGGCGGTCAGCTCAGCCGAAGCGGCCGGTGATGTAGTCCTCGGTCGCCTTCACCGTCGGGTTGGAGAAGATCGTCTCGGTCGAGCCGATCTCGATCAGCTTGCCCGGCTTGCCCTGGGCGGCCAGGTTGAAGAAGGCGGTCTGGTCGCTCACCCGGGCGGCCTGCTGCATGTTGTGGGTCACGATCACGACCGTGTACGCCTCCTTCAGCTCCCCGATCAGGTCCTCGATGGCGAGGGTGGAGATCGGGTCGAGGGCCGAGCACGGCTCGTCCATCAGCAGCACCTGCGGCTCGACGGCGATCGCGCGGGCGATGCAGAGCCGCTGCTGCTGCCCGCCGGACAGTCCGATGCCGGCCTTCCCGAGCCGGTCCTTGACCTCGTTCCACAGGTTCGCCGCCTTGAGCGAGCGCTCGACCGACTCGCTGAGCACCGCCTTGTTCTTCACCCCGTTCAGCCGCAGTCCGGACGCGACGTTGTCGAAGATCGACATCGACGGGAACGGGTTGGGTCGCTGGAACACCATGCCCACCACGCGACGTACGGCCACAGGGTCCACCCCAGGCCCGTAGAGGTCGGTGCCGTCGAGTTGGATGCTGCCCTTGACGTGGGCGCCCGGAATGACCTCGTGCATCCGGTTCAGGGTGCGCAGGACGGTGGATTTGCCGCAGCCGGACGGCCCGATGAAGGCCGTGACCGTACGCGGTTCCACGGTCATCGAGACGTCCTCGACCGCATGGAACCCGCCGTAGTAGATGTTCAGGTTGCTGACGTCGATCCGCTTGGCCATGTCTACTTCTCCTTCAGCTTGCTGGCGTGGGCGATGCCGCGAGCCAGTAGGTTGAGCAACATCACGATGATGATCAAGGTGAGCGCGGCGGCCCACACCCGCTCGTAGCCCGGCATGGTGGGCGCCTGGTCGCGGCCGGAGTTGATCATGGTGGGCAGGGCGCCCATGGTGGCCGAGGTCGGGGAGAAGTTGATCCCCACCGCGTAGGAGACCAGGATCAGCAACGGGGCGGTCTCGCCCATCACGCGGGCCAGACCCAGCATGACCCCGGTCGAGATGCCGCCGAAGGCGGTCGGGATGACGACCTTCAGGATGGTCTTCCACTTCGGCACGCCGAGCGCGTACGACGCCTCCCGGAGTGAGTCGGGGACCAGTTTGAGCATCTCCTCGGTCGACCGCAGCACGACCGGCAGCATCAGCAACACCAGAGCGAAGGCGACCGCGACCGCCGACCGGCCGAAGCCCAGGATGGTGATCATGAACGCGTAGATGAACAGCGCCGCCACGATCGAGGGGATGCCGCTGAGGATGTCCACGGTGAAGCTGACCACGCGGGCCACCTTGGTGCCGCGGGCGTACTCGATCAGCAGGATGGCCCCGAGCACACCCACCGGCACGGCGATGAGGGAACAGATCAGACCGATCTCCACGGTGCCGACGATGGCGTGGTAGGCGCCGCCGCCTTCACGCCGTGGGGTGATCCCGCGCTGGCTCTGCAACCACCAGGTGGAGGTCAGGACCAGCCGCGCACCCTTGCTGATCACGGTGTAGAGCACCCACACGAGGGGGATGACCGCGAGCAGGGCGGCCAGGCTGACGTAGACGTAGGCGAGGGCGTTCTTGATCGTCCGCGGTCCGCTGGGGCGTCGGAACGACAGCGACTTGTCCGTGGTGTTGGTGCTGGTCGTGGCGCTCATGCCTTTGCGCTCCCCCGGTCGGCGATGACCCGGGCGAACACGTTCACCACGAAGGTGACCACGAACAGCACCAGGCCGGATGCGATGTAGGCACCCGTCTTGGACGGGGTGTCGAACTCGGCGGCGTTGTTGGCGATCTTGCTGGCGAAGGTCTCGCCGCCGGCGAAGATCGAGGGGTTGAAGGCGCTGCCTGCCGCCGGCGTGGTGAGGATGATCAGCACCGCGACCGTCTCCCCGAGCGCACGGCCGAGGCCGAGCATGGAGGCGCTGATCACCCCCGAGCGTCCGTACGGAAGCACGGCGGTGCGGATCATCTCCCAGCGGGTCGCGCCCAAGGCCAGTGCGGCCTCGACGTTGTCGCGCGGGGTCTGGGCGAAGACGTCGCGGGAGATGGCCGTCACGATCGGCAGGACCATGATGGCGAGCACGACGCCGGCCACGAACACCGAGCTCTTCACCGTTACCCCCGGCGCGAAGAGCGGGATGAAGCCCAGCTTGTCGATCAGCCAGTCGCCGACCGGGGTGAGGAACGGACCGAGGACGGTGAGGCCCCACAGACCGAAGATGATCGACGGGACCGCCGCCAGCAGGTCGACCACGAACGACAGCGGACCGGCGGCGCGCTTGTGCAGGTACTGGGTCAGGAACAGCGCCACCCCGACCGCCACCGGTACGGCGATGACCATGGCCACCAGCGAGGAGAGCACGGTCGTCCAGAGCAGCCCGGCGATGCCGAAGCGGAGCTCGTTGCCGGCGACGATCCAGTTGCGCGACGTCAGGAAGCTGTCCTGGTTGCGCAGCAGACTGGGCAGGGCCAGCGCCAGCAGGAAGACGCCGACGAACACGACCAGCAGCACGATCACCGCGCCGGAGCTGGTGGCCATGGCCCGGAAGACCCGGTCGCCGGCCTTGCTGATCCTGGCCAGCTTCACCCCGCTGCTGCGCTCCCGTACGGGAGGCGCGGGGCTCGGCTCGGCGGGCGCGACGTGGTGCACGATCCTGGGCATCGGCGGGGTGGGCCCGGGCCGGCGTTGCGCCTGGACGGGTGAGGCCGCCGGGTTCTGCTCCGGAGCGTGCCTGCGCGCCTCGTCTGGCTCGGTGCGGTTCGGGTCAGACGTGCCCGACTCGCTGGTCTCGGTCTGCGACATCACCCCTCCTCTCGATTCCACTGCCGATCTCGGTCATTCTGCAGCCGACCCGGCCCGATCCTGACACCGAGCAGGCAGGACCGCGGGAATTTCTCCCGGCGGTCCTGCCGCTCGCCTCGCAGGTCTGGGTCAGGAGATGGCCTCGACGGCAGTCTTGACCTTGGTCAGCAGCTCGCTCGGCAGCGGGGCGTAGCCGAGTTCCTCGAGTGAACCCTGCGCCGACTCCGAGGCGAAGTAGCCCAGGAAGTCCTTGACCAGTGCGGTCTTGTCCGCGCCCAGACCCTTGCTGCAGACGATCTCGTAGGTCACCAGCAGGGCCGGGTACGCGCCCTCGGCGTTGCCGGAGTACTTCAGGTCGAGCCCGAGGTCGTTGCCGGTGCCCTTGATCGTGGCCTCGGCCACGGCCGCGCCGACGGCGTCGCCGCTCAGTTCCACCGCGCCGCTGCCGCTGTCGATCTGCGCGATCGTGAGTTGGTTGTCCTTGGCGTAGCTCCACTCCATGTAGGAGATGGAGTTCTTGGTCGTGGTGACTCCCTCAGCCACACCGGAGGACTTGTTCTTGCCTTCGCCGGTGCCCGTCCACTGCTTGGCCGGCTCGTCCTTCCAGGCGCCGTTGCCGGCCTTGGAGAGGAACTTGGTTGCGTTCTCGGTGGTGCCCGACTCGTCGGAGCGGAAGAAGACGGTGATCTTGTCCCCGGGGAGGGTGACGCCGTCGTTGAGCTTGGCGATCTCGGGGGCGTTCCAGGTGGTGATGCTGCCGTTGAAGATCTTCGCGAGCACCTCCGCGTTCAGCACCAGCTTGTCGACACCGTCGACGTTGTACGCGAACGCGATCGGGCCGACCACCATGGGCAGGTTCCAGGCCGGGTTGCCCTGGCAGCGGTCCTTGGCCTTGTCGGTCTCCACCACGCCGTCCTTCTCCTCGCTCTTCAGCGCGGAGTCGGAGCCGGCGAAGTCGACCAGGCCGTTGTAGAACGACTTGATGCCGGCGCCGGAGCCGGTGGGGTTGTACTCGATCGTCGCCTTGTTGCCGCACTCGGCGTTGTACGCGGCGATGACCTCGGCGATGGCGTTGTTCTGGGCGCTCGATCCCTCAGCCGACAGCGTGCCGCCCGGGGCAGGCGAGGCCGGAGGCGCCGCCGTTGGAGGTGCCGCTGCCGGGCTCGCCGGTCGTGGCGACCGGGTCGGAGCCGCAGGCGGCCAGGGTCAGGGTGGCCATGGCAGCCAGGGCAGCCAGCTTCGCGGCGCGGGCGCCGATCCTCGGCTGGACCGCACTCGTGCGGATGGTCATGGATGTCCTTCTCAGACAGAGGGGTTTCGACTCCCCTGGGTGAACCCGAGCCGCGTCGCGCGCCGGGCGTGGTGCTCGGGAAGACACCGTTGCCAACTGCACCCGGCAGCCGTGCACCTCCCGACGGCTGTGAACGTAGCCGTGCCATATGTCCGGTTGGACCTGCGAAGGTGAACGCTGGATGAACGATGTGGTGCGTTGCGTTGATGCTCGGCGTGGCCTCGCGCGATTCGGCAAGATGGCGGACATGGTGGTCCAGGACAACTTCCGTGCGTACCTGCACGACCTGATGCGCGGCGGATACAGCGTGCGGCATGACGAGCACGGCTCCGACCCCGACCTGATCGATCCGGGCGGGAACCCGATCGAGACCTGGCGGGACGACTACCCCTACGACGAGCGCATGGACCGCGACGAGTACGAGGTGGAGAAGTACGCCCTGCAGATCGAGCTGCTGAAGTTCCAGTACTGGGCCCATGACACCGGCGGCAAGCACGTCATCTTGTTCGAGGGTCGCGACGCCGCAGGTAAGGGCGGGACGATCAAGCGCTTCATGGAGCACCTCAACCCGCGCTCGGCCCGCGTGGTGGCACTGACCAAGCCGACCGAGACAGAGCTCGGCAGGTCCGGGTCGCGTCCGGTGGGCCCACCGTGATCGGGCACCGGGGCGCGAGCGGGTACCGACCCGAGCACACCCTGGCCTCCTACGCCCTCGCCATCCGGCAGTGCGCGGACACATCGAGCCCGATGTGGTCTCGACCAGGGACGGCGTCCTGATCGCCCGGCACGAGAACGAGATCAGCGGCACCACCGACGTCGCGACCCATCCGGAGTTCGCCGATCGCCGGTCGACCAGGACCGTCGACGGCGCGTCGGTGACCGGCTGGTTCACCGAGGACTTCACGCTGGCCAAGCTGAAGTCGCTGCGCGCGATCGAGCGGCTGCCGCAGGTGCGGCCGGCCAACACTGTCTTCAACGGGCTCTACCCGGTACCCACCCTGGACGAGGTCCTGGACCTGGCCCGGCACTCGCGCACCTGCGACGGGCGGGCGGTGGGGGTATACCCCGAGACCAAGCACCCCAGCACTTCGCCTCGATCGGCCTGGCGCTGGAGCGGCCGCTGCTGCGTACCTTGTCCGCGGATGGCTACGCCGACCGGAACGACCGGGTCTTCATCCAGAGGTTCGAGGTGGGCAACCTCGCGTCGCGTGGCGACGGCCGGACCTACGCCGACCTGGTCACGCCCTCCGGTCTGAAGGCGATCAGCCGGTACGCCGGCGGGGTCGGGCTGTGCAAGAAGCTGATGATCCCGCGAGACGGCGACGGGCGGCTGCTGACGCCGACCCCTGTCATCGCCGACGCGCACCGTGCGGGCCTGATCGTGCACGGCTGGACCTTCCGCCGGGAGAATGCCTTCCTCCCCGCGCAGTTCCGCAGCAGCGCCGACCCCGCCGGTGCCGGCGACCTGGCCGGTGAGATCGAGGTCTTCCTTCGGGCATGGACGGCTTCTTCACCGACGACCCGGACGTGGGGTGACCGCAGCCGGCCACCGCAGCTAGCCGCGTCGACCCTTGGCCCTGCGGTAACTGCGCACTCCTCGCCCACCCGGCTCGCTCCCGGCGGGTGAGAGGTGCGCAGTTGCCGTCCGGACCGACGCGGATCTGCGCAGGCGGCCGGCCAGTTGCTGGAGACGGCGCAACGGGGCTCCGGCCGGGAGTTGGCCGGGGAGGTCGAGCTGGGTGAGCCGCCTGCGCTTGAAGTAGCGAGCGCGGCGTCCGTGGTGCTGCGCCAGATACGCCACGACCTGCTCGCGACGGTCGGCGAGCAGGTCGGGCTGCATCACGTAGCTGACCGCCGTCACCAGGTCCGACAGATCCTCCGGCTGCGCCCGCCCGGCAGGGAGTTCGAGACGACCATCGGGCAGTTCACCGACGAGGGCGTCGATCAGCGTGACCGGGATCCGGTTGCTGTTCTGGTACGGCGTGAGTCGCTCCAGCAGCAACTCGGTGCCCAGGCGCGCGGCCGGTACGCCGTACAGGGACTGGGCGCTGAGCAGCGCGGTGGAGAAGCAGCCGACCACCATGGCCACCCGGCCGTGCTCGAACCAGGTCTCGACCAGGGTCGCGTCCTGCGACACGGCCAGGTGCACGCCGTAGGTCCGGGCCCGCGCCTGCAGCAGTGCCGCCTGTCCGGGCGGGGCGCTGGGGTGCGGCTTGAACACCAGCTGCTGGTATCCGGCGTTCACGCACCGCTGGATCATCGACGCGTACAGGTCAAGTTCCTCGCGCTCGCTGAGCAGATCGAGCGCCGCCAGGTACTGGCCGACCACGACCACCGAACCGGCCTCCAGGGCCTCGGGGTCGTCGTAACCGGCCATGGCCTTCAGGACCGCACGGAAGGCGGCGGAGTCGATCGGGTACGCGGGCACACCCCACTCGCTCAGCAGCACCGGCACCAGGCCGGGTGCCAAATCGAGGTGGACGAGCTGCTCGATCCGGTGGGCGACCAGCTCGGGCAACACGCTCCGCGTCGGCCCGTAGCTCATCACCCCGTCGGCGTACGCGTCGATGCGTGCGTCGGCGAAGATCCGGCAGACGGCCAGCGCCGGGTTGACCCACGGGGTCTGCACGGCGAGCTGGAGGTCGTCCTCACCCAGGTCCCAGAGCGTCCGGAAGTGCCGCTCCCACAGGGGAAGGTCGCCGGTCCGCGGGTTCCAGGCCATCGGGTGGTGCGGCTCGATCGCGGCGTTGTAGTCGAAGACGGCGTCGAAGCGCGAGTAGAGGTCGGACACCCCGGCGAGTGAGTCCATCGGCGGTGCCGCCTCCGGCAGGTCCACGTTGCAGGTGACCACGAGGACCTGGCGGTCGTGCCGGGCCAGGAGTCCGCTCTCCAGCGCCGCGACCGCCGTGGCCAGACCGAACGCGGTGGACACGACGACCAGGCGGGTGGTCATGCCGCCACCGCCCCGGAGGCGGACCCGGTGCGCAGTTCACCGGCCAGCAGCGCGCGGACCGTGGCGCGCCGCTCCGGATCCAGGTCGCGGAGCGCGGCCCGGAGCGGCTCGCCGGGAAGCCCCATCACCGAGCGTGCCGACGCGCGTTGCAGACGCTCGGCCAGATGGGCCGGGTAGCGGTCGAGCTGGTCGAGATGGTTGCACAGCACGGCGAGGTAGGTCCGGAGGGCTTTGGGCAGGAAGAGGTCGGCGTCGCGGTCGGCCAGCACCGCGCCGATGAGCCGCTCGAACGCGGGAATGAAGTCCAACTGCCGCTCGTCGCCGATCCGGGTCAGCGAACCGGCGACGTCGCGGCGGTACCGGACTCCGCGCAACCCGACCACCGCGAAGCTTCGCGCCTCCAGATGCAACTTCCAGATCCAGGGCCGGTCTTCGCAGGTACGCAGGTCCTGGTCGAACCACAGCAGGCCGTCTTCGAGCAGCCGCCGGTCGAAGGCGCCCGACCATGCGTGCGGGGAATCCACCGAGCTGCGCCGGTCGGGCCGCCCGATCCCGCCACGGGGAGGGCAGACCACACCGCGCGGGGAGTGGACCACCCGGTGCAGGTGGCGCTGCCGACCACTCACCTGGACGTGGTCGGTCCGGACGAAGTCGCAGCCGAGCCGCTTGATCACGCCGAGAAGCTGGTGCAGGTAGCCCGGGGCCAGTACGTCGTCCCCGTCGAGGAAGGTCAGGTAGCGACCGCGCGCCTGCGCCAGGCCGGTGTTCCGGGCTGCGGAGAGCCCCCGGTTGACGGTATGGGTCAGCACCCGGGTTTCCGGCAGGCGCTCGGCGCCCTCGGCGAGGACCGCCGGCGTCGCGTCCGTCGACGCGTCGTCGACCAGCAGGAACTCCATCCCGTCGACGGCGTTCGCGTTCAGGCTCGCGAGCGTCTGCGCGGCGTACCGCTCGACGTTGAAGCACGGCACGACGACCGACATCGAGATCACCGGAGCACCCTAGACGCCTCAGCGGCGGCGCCAGGTGAGCGCCGGGTGAGGGCCGAGCCAACGCCAGATGAACTCCAGATGATCATGGCCGGGGCTGCGGCGAATCCGTTTCGAGGAGTTTGCCCGGCGTTCAGGTCATGCTGACCGCGTGGCCATATCCGGCTCCTAGCGTCGCCGTCATGAGTACCACGATCCTGACCAGCAAGACCTGGTTCCTCGACGTCCCCACCCGCTCGATCGGCCGGCATGAGGTCGGCATCGGCCAGCCCGTCTACGTCACGGGCGAGATCGGCATCAACCACAACGGAGACCTGGCCAACGCGCTGGCGTTGGTGGACCGGGCGGCTGACGCCGGCTGCGACGCGGTGAAGTTCCAGAAGCGCACCCCGGAGGTCTGCACCCCGCGCGACCAGTGGGACATCGAGCGGGACACCCCGTGGGGCCGGATGACCTACATCGACTACCGGCACCGGGTCGAGTTCGGCGAGCGGGAGTACGCGGTCATCGACGAGCACGCCAGGGCCCGCGGCATCGCCTGGTTCGCCTCTCCCTGGGACGTCGAGTCGGTGGACTTCCTGGAGCAGTTCGACGTGCCGGCGCACAAGGTGGCCTCGGCCTGCCTCACCGACGACGAGCTCCTCCGCCGGCTGCGGGCGACCGGACGCACGATCATCCTGTCCACCGGGATGTCCACCATGCGCCAGATCCGGCACGCGGTCGAGGTCCTGGGCAGCGACAACATCGTGCTCTGCCACGCGACCAGCACCTACCCGGCGCAGGCCGAGGAGCTCAACCTGAAGATGATCCACACCCTGCAGGGTGAGTTCCCCAACGTGCCGGTCGGCTACTCCGGCCACGAGACCGGCCTGCAGACCACCCTGGCCGCCGTGGCCATGGGTGCGGTCTTCGTCGAGCGGCACATCACCCTCGACCGGACCCTGTGGGGCTCCGACCAGGCCGCTTCGATCGAGCCGCAGGGGCTTCAGCGGCTGGTCCGCGACATCCGGGTGATCAGTCAGGCGCTGGGCGACGGAGTGAAGAAGGTGTACGACGGCGAGCTCGCGGCCATGAGGAAGCTCCGCCGCGTTCCGGGCGAGCTGGCCGACGCGGGCCTGGCGGAGGCGGCGCCCACCGCGACTGGTGGGGCGGCACACCACCCGCTGGTCGCTGCCCGGTGAGCCCTCCCGACGGCCTCTTCTACGCCGGACCCGCCAGCAACGCGCTGGGCCTGGTGGAGAGCCCGGCCCAGCTGCTGAACGTGATCGAGGTGGCGCGTGAGGACGACAGTCTGGCGGGGGTGCGGATCGCGGTGCTGGCACCGGGCGCCGGCGCCACCCGTACGCAGTTGCGGGCGATGGTGGCGCTGGCCCGCGAGGCCGGGCACCCGGTGTCCTGGCACGAGCCGCAGGCTCGGCGGCGCGGCTGTGGCGCGCACGGTCCGCGCGCTGGCCGGTGAGCTGCACGGGGTGGACCGGCTGATCATCGGCGACCCCTTCTCCGGAGTCATCCAGGTGATCGTCAGCGTCACCCGGGTCCGCGAGGTCACCGTCGTCGACGACGGCAGTGCGACCCTGGAGTTCGCGCGCCAGTGGGCAGCCGGGAGCACCTCTCCCGGTGGCACCGGGTGGCGACCCCGGGCCAGCGGCGCCAGATCGCCGCCCTCGCCCGAGACCAGATCGCGGGCACGCTCCGCCGCCGGCTGTCGCCGGACCACTGCCGGCTCCGGCTGTTCACCGCCATGCCTCTGGGGCCTGCGGGTTCTGGGCCTGGTCCAGCGGGCACTGGCCGGATGGCTTCCGGGCTCCCCGCTTCGGTGCAGGTGGCCCGCAACTAGTTCTCCTGGGTACGCGCCCGGTACGGTCCACCGCTGGTGAAGCCGACCGCGGACCTGGTGGGCACCTCGCTGGTGGAGTCGGGCGTGGTCCGCCCCGAGGCCTACCTGGCCGCGGTCGCAGCCCTGGCCGAGCGCTACCGGATCGACCGCTACTTGGCCCACCGCAAGGAGTCCGAATGCAAGCTGGAAGCCATCGCGCAGCTGGGCGTGCGCGTACTCCGGCCGGACCTCCCGCTGGAGATCCTCGCCCGTCGCGGGCCGGTGGGCCGCACCGTGCTCAGCTTCCCCTCCACCGTCGTGCACACCCTCCCGGTGGTGCTGGCCGGCCTGGACGTCGCGGTGGTGGTCTGCGAGATCGCCCCCGAGTGGTACTCCGCCGACGTGACCGAGCGGGCCGACACGTTCTTGACCCGGGTCACCGACTCGGCCCAGCAGCAACACGGCCTTGCCGCGGTGGCCTGCTGATGAGCGCCCGCCTCACGCTCGACCCGGGACTCCGGGTGGCGGCCATCATCCCGGCCCGCGGCGGCTCGAAGGGGGTGCCCGGCAAGAACCTGCGCCGCGTCGGCGGCCGCAGCCTGGTGGAGCGCGCCGTCGATGCCTGCATCGCGGCTGAACTGATCGACTCCGTCTACGTCAGCACCGACGACCCGGACATCGCGCGCGCCGCCGAAGCGGCCGGCGCCTGGGTCATCGGCCGTCCGCCGGAGCTCTCCGGTGACCTGGCCAGCTCGGAGTCCGCCCTGCTGCACGCTCTGGACCAGCTCACTGCCGCCGGAGCCTCGCCCGAGGTCGTCGTCTTCGTCCAGTGCACCAGCCCCTTCATCGCTCCCGGGATCTCGACCGCGGGGTGGAGTTGGTCGCGCGCGGGCGGGCCGACTCGGTGTTCTCGGCCGTGGCGACCTATGACTTCCTCTGGCGCAGCAGCGGCGGCCAGGGCCTGGTCAGCGGGCAGAACCACGACGCCGCGTACCGGCCGAGGCGGCAAGATCGCGAGCCCGACTACCGCGAGACCGGCGCCTTCTACGTGATGGCGACCGAAGGATTCCGGGCCGCGCAGCACCGCTTCTTCGGCCGCACCGCCGTGGTCGAGGTGCCGGAGCTGACTGCGGTCGACGTCGACCACCTGCACGACCTGACCCTGGCCGGCGCGCTCGCCAGCGTCATCGAGCCGGTGCGGGCCGTGGACGTCGACGTGGTGATCACCGACTTCGACGGCGTGCACACCGACGATGCCGCCTCGGTGGACCAGGACGGGCGCGAATCGGTCCGGGTGAGTCGGGCCGACGGGCTGGGGGTCGAGCGGCTGCGTGCGGCCGGGGTTCCCCTGCTGATCGTCTCGAAGGAGACCAACGCCGTCGTCCGCGCCCGCGCGGCCAAGCTCGGCGTGGAGGTCCTGCACGGCATCGACCACAAGGGCGCGGTCGTACGTGACTGGCTCGCCGCCCGCGGCCTGCCCGCGGCGCGGGCGGCGTACCTCGGCAATGACGTCAACGACCTTGCGCCGATGGCTGAAGTGGGTTGGCCGATCGCCGTGGCGGACGCGCATCCTCTGGTGCGGCAGGCCGCTCGGCTGGTGCTCACCCGGTCCGGGGGCCAGGGTGCGGTGCGCGAGTTGTGTGATCTGGTGCTGGAGGAGCGTGTTGCCGCTGGTCCGGGCGGGGCAGGAGCCGGCGTAGGCCGCGCCACCTCCGGCGTCCCCGCCGTACCGCCGGCCACAACCGCGAGGGCACGATCAGGCGGACGCTCCCGCGTACGCGCCTAGCCAAGGCCTGCCGGGGACTCTGACGTGCCGGCAGAGTTCCGGTGCTGCGCGCGTCGACCAGGGCGTCCAACTGCTCCAGCCAGGTGTCATCGCCGGCGGGATGGACGTAGTTTGCGGCCAACCAACCGGGGTTGGGCTCGCGGAGATCGCCGGCCACGATCTCCGACAGCGAACCGAGGCAGCCTGACCCCTCGAAGACCAGGTTGATCATCGCCGCCGAGACGCCGAAGTCGGCGATGATCGTGGTGGCACCCCGGCCACCATGGCCTCCAGGGCGGCAGTGGAGGAGACGGTGGCGAAGCCGGTCGCCGTCCGCAGAGCCTCAGCCATCGAGCCGGTGACGAAGCTGATCGCGTCCGGCGCGATCCGGCCGTCCCGGACCAGGTCGGCATAGAGCGCGGGGTAGGGAAAATCCTCGCGGTGGGTCTGCTGCTCGGTGCCGTCGGCCCGCAGTTTGACGACCCAGTCTCCGGCGGCGGCCAGGGCGAGGAGGATCTGTTCGCGCTCCGCCCGCTCGGCCGGCACCTTCGCTTGCGCGGCGAAGACCCGCCGACCGAAGACACTCCCCGGTCCGGCACCAGGGACGTCGGAAACAGGCACGTCGGGCGCAGGGTGGTCGGGACCAGGGTGGTCGGCCACGGGGACAGGAGACGTCGGGGCGTCGAGGAAGGGCAGCCGTGCCAGACCGAAGCGCAGCCCCGGTGCCCACCGTTCGCCCAGCTCGGCGAACTCCCTGACTTCCCGGTGGCTGTGCAGGACGAACAGGTCGCAGTGGGCGCGCGACATCACCGCCCGCCGGGTGGCCGGCACGCTGATCCCGGGCAGGCCGGTCAGCAGTACCGGCCGCGACAGTCCGGTCAGCACCCGATCGGCCGCGAGCGCGGCGACCGTCGGCCCGGTGCAGGCCAGCAGGACGACATCGGGCCGCTCCTCGCGGATCCGGCGCGCCAGCCCCCGGCGCGTGACCACCTCCACCGGGTGCTGCGCATCCGGCATCGCGGCACGCCGCTGGGCGGGCGACGGCATGACCGGGTTCGCGATGACCAGCTGATCGGTCCACCACCAGCGCGGCAGTGCGGCGAGGGTGGCCGCACTCCACTTGAGGTAGGAGTCGGTGTCGGCCACGGCCAGGATGCGGGGAGAAGTCATGATCGAGCACGAACCTAAGCCTTCCGATCCGCTCCCTGGCTGCGCCCGGGTGAACGGAGGGTGAACTCCGACGTTCACCGAACGGTCAGGTGCGCGCCACCCTCCGGCCACCACGCCCGGAGATGATCACTGGCGGTGGCCCCTTCGGTTCATCGCCGCTTCATCGCCGTGCAGCATCCGGGGGAGGACGGTTCGTGGGCTGAGCAGGTGTCCTTCCACTCCGACTACGTGCCCGCCGGCGCCACGCCGCGACGCGGGCAGTGGCGGGGGGCCGCGGCCGAGCGTGGTCCAGGTGACCAAGCTGCGCTCGTCGTCTCGCGTGTAGGTTCCTGCGCAACTTGTCACTTTTCCTGATTCGGTGTCATCTAGGCACCTCCCACCGGCCACCGGCCACCGAAGTCAGCCTCGGTGTCATCGTCGTCCATTGATGCTGGGGACGCCTCGGCCAGGCTCGTGATACTGACCAGCCGAGCAGACGACCCTGAGGTCAGCCGGACGTTGCTGCCGGTTAGTTCGGCGACGTCCCACCCTTGCCCGTCCAGCCAGATCCGCTCACCCACCCGGACCTCGAACACCGGCCTCATCTCGCAATGCTGTAGGACTTCAACACCTGGACACAGATCGTGTCCCAGCCTGGTCGACCACCTGGAACGGTCCGTCAGGTTGTCACCGGCGGAGATGTTCGAACGCGGGATAGCCGCCGCCGGCCGGATCCGGCTGCCGGCCCGAGCGGACCTGATCTATGACTTTCTGGAGGTGGAGTGGCGCACCATCCAGCACTACGGCGTCGAGATCCACGGCCAGCGGTACGACGGGCCCGGGCTGAACGACTACCGAGGCACCCGCTCCCCCACGGCGGCGCCCACCCAGGGAAGTGGCCGTTCATGGTCGACCGCGACGACATCCGCATCGTCTATTTCCGCGACCCAGCCACGAAAGTGTGGCACCGGCTGGAGTGGGAACACGCCGCCCAGATCGACGCCCCGTTCTCCGCCGACGCCGCCGCCTATGTCCGAACGATCGGCGCCAAGACCCATCGGCACATCGATCCGCAACAGGCGTGCAGGACCTGCTAGCCGACTGGGCTACCGGCGAGGTCGACACCCGCCGGGACCGGAACCTCGCCATCCGGCTCAACCCAACCACCGCGCCAATCGAGGAGGTGGCGGCGCAGCGCCTGCTGCACGCCCGGGCGGCAGGTGCTGCCGAGCACGCCACTGCCTGTGGCGTCGCCATCACCCATCGGATCGGGTTCCAAGCTCTAGTCGAGCCCGCCGATGCCACCCTCGGACCAGGCATTGACCTGCTCGACCTAGCTACCGACCCGGCCCAGGTCGCCGCCGCCCTACCCACAGCCGTCCGCGTCCTCCACCAAACCAGCTTGGCCACAGGCGCTGACGCTGCCGCCGGCCTGCTGGCCGCTGACGGGCCACACGCCCCCATCGGTCCAACGGGACAGATCCTGGCCCACCACTACAGTCCGCTGCTCGGCGCCGTGCAGCTCCACAGCGTCCGACACCAGCTGACGACTGACCAGCAGCTGATGTTCCGCACCGGCCACCCCTTACCCCGATACCCGGCCATCACGACCCGCGATAACCGGCGGCGGCTACGACTCCCTGCCCACCGACCCCACTGGCCCGAGCCGGACCCGGCCCGGATCCCGCAGACGCTGTGGTGGAACGCCGTCCCCACACCCCTGGCCAGACACGCGAGCTCCGCGCCCGTCGCGTCGATGCTGGCGATGGGCCTGGCCAAGACCGGCAGTACCCACGGCTGGACCACCATCGCCGGCGACCTCGACCTTCCCGCCACCCACGCAACGCGGATCGTCCGACTGACCCGCTATCTTCAGCGCAACGGCGCCTGGCCGGAGATTCTGGCCGCGCTAGAACGGCTGATGACCGGGCTGCAACAACGCCCACCGCCGATCGACTACCCGGCCCGACGAGACACCGCCCACAACCTCGCCCTCCGCACCGCCGCGGTCGAACACGGCCGCCGCCGCCACCCCTCGGCGGTACCGGTCGAAACACTGACCCGACAGTTCTGGGAACGGTTCACCGGCGGCGACATCGCCTACGCACCCACCCCAATCAGCATCGACCCCAAGCTCGACCAGTAGTTCTGCCCACCGGGCCTTCCGGCGGCAGCACGGCATCGGAGAAGCTGACCTGTTCCACGTCGCCCACCAACACCGCTGCCGCACCACGAACATCGAAGGGCCGCTGACCTGGCACCCTGGACCAATGCCCGACCCGACCGACAGCGACGAAGCAGCAGCCAGGTGAGAGGTAGTCGCTGGCCAGCGATGGCAGCGGCTCGACGTGCACGCGAACCGGCGAATTGCGGGTCGGCTCTGGCAGACTCCTTCCCATGGCGGTGATGACGACCATCCAGCGCTCCGGCCGAGCCGTACACCAGGCCCTGGCCGACTTGTCACCGGAGGAAGCCGGCCGGTTCCACGACGAGTACCGAGACGCCCTCACCCGGGCCGCGGACAGCTTCGACCTCTCCGACGCCGAGGCGGTGCTCACCCGCTGGTGGGGTATCGCCCACATCCGCGCCAACCCCCTCACCGACGACGAACACCAGCTGGTCGAGCGCTTCCGGACCGGCGAAGACGTCGGCTGGCCCTCCCTCGCCGCCTACCTGGCCGCCAAAGGACCGGCCACACCGTAGGTGCCCCACTACATCCTCGGCTGGGTCGACATCGCCCTCGATCAGTACATCAGCCTGTCTGCCGCTCAGCAGCGGCTGATCGACGCCCGGATCCGGCACCTCCTCGACGACCCAGCCGGACCCGGCAGCAGCCACGACCCGGGCACCGACCTGTGGACCACCACAGACAATGCTGGCGCCGGACTGATCGTGTACGTCTTCCGAGTTGACCGACCCCGACTGATCATCATGCGGCTCGTGTACTGAGCCCCGACCCGCCACATACGGCAAGCTAACCGGCCCGCGTGGTCACTGCGTCGTGTTGCCATCGGACGTAACTGGGGATGTGGAGGGCGGAGGGTCGATAAGGGTCGCTAGGTCAGATAGCGCGGTTCCACACTGTCTTCATCGGTCGCGGATCAGGCGACGCCCTTGCGCAGAATAAAGCAGCCGTAGGGTCCGGGGTCCGAAGTCCTGACCACCGCAAAGGCACGCTTGGCGGTGGCGTAGAAGTCGAAGCGTTTGAGGGCCTCAATGGCCACCGCTCGTCCCTCGGCCGCCGGTCCGGAAATCGCGGGCGGATTCGAAACAGTCCCACTCGGCCGTCAGTTAGGAAAGCGACAAGATGGTGAGAATCGGTGATCCTGCTTAACTTGTCGTTCCCCTGACCGGCGAGGCATCGCCGCCGACAAGATGGTCGACTTCCTACATCGCGGCGTGGGGATCCTCTACGCCTGGGGGCGGTGTCTCTCCACGGCGTGCACCTCGCCGTCACGGGTCAGGTGAGCCACCAGGAACTCCCCGGTGACCAGGGTGGCGGGGGCCATGTCGAGCGCGTTGAGGATGTGCGGAAGCACCGGGCGGTGCACGCAGATCGCGGTCGGCTCCCCGCTGGCGAGGGTGGCGGCGCGGATCCGCTGCATCAGCTTGGCGACCCCCTTCGCGTCGTCGGCGCCGTCCTCCTCGCTCAGCTGGCTGTGCGTCTCCACCAGCAGTTCACGACTGTGCGCGTACGGCAGCACGGTGTTCAGGCAGCGGGTCGAGGTGGAACTGACCAGCCTGGTCACGCCGTAGGCGCCGAGCATCGGGGCCAGCAGCCGGGCCTGCCGCCGGCCCCGGGAGTTGATCGGACGCGCGGCGTCCTTGCGCGACCAGTCCTTGCGGTCCATCGCCTTCGCGTGCCGAACGATGATCAGAGGCGTGGTCGGCGGCTGCTCGAGGTACTGCTGCACCAGGAAGTGGTCGAAGGCGTAGGTGAGCCGCAGCAGCGCAGCGCGTACGGGCAGCCAGGACACCACGTCCACCTCGGCGTCCGGCGCCCGGCGAACGGCGCTGAGCACGATGCCGCCCCAGTAGTCGACCTTCTTCGGTCCGTTCTTGCCGGCGATGTAGCGGATCGTGTCCAGGGGGACCCCGAGGCGGATGCTGACCCCGGTCTCCTCGGCCACCTCGCGGACGGCGCACACGGGTACGGCCTCGCCGACTTCCAGCTTGCCCTTCGGCAGGGTCCAGTCGTCGTAGCGTTTGCGGTGGATGATCAGGACCTCGGTGCCCCGGAGCGGGTGTTCCCGGGTGACCACCGCACCGCCGGCGAGGGTGGGCCGGCCGGCGTGGGGCACCGCGGCTTTGCGGAGGCTCATGGCCGTGATGGGCACGGTCGTCGAAGCTACTTCGCGCCGGCGCGACGCCGGCTCTTGACCCCGATGAGATGCTCCTGCATGTCGAGCAACGGCTCGCCGTCCGCGTCCACGGTGTAGGCGATCCACTCCCCGCTGGGCTGCAGCTTCCAGGACGCGGTTCCCTTGGCGAAGCCGATGTCGAACATCTCACCGATCTCGGCGATGTGCGCCGGATTGGTGATCGAGGCCAGCACCTCGACCCGCCGATCGAGGTTGCGGTGCATCAGGTCCGCGGAGCCGATGCCCACGGTCGGCGAGCCCGCGTTGGCGAACCAGAACAGTCGGCTGTGCTCCAGGAAGCGGCCGAGGATGCTGCGCACCCGGATGTTCTCGCTCAGTCCGGGCACGCCTGGGTGGATGGTGCAGATGCCGCGTACCCACAGGTCCACCGGCACCCCCGCCTGCGAGGCGCGGTAGAGCGCGTCACAGATCTCCTCGTCCACCAAAGAGTTCACCTTGATCCGGATGCCTGAGGTCAACCCGCGCCGCCGGTTCTCGATCTCGTGGTTGATCCGCTCGATGAGACCGGTCCGGATCCCGTGCGGCGCCACCAGCAGCCGCTTGTACTGGGTCTCCTGGCTCATTCCCGACAGGTGGTTGAACAGCTTGCCCACGTCCTCGGTGATGACGGGGTTGGCGGTCAGCAGGCCCATGTCCTCGTACAGCCGGGCGGTCTTGGGGTTGTAGTTCCCGGTGCCGATGTGGGCGTAACGGCGGAGCCCGTCCGGCTCGTCGCGGACCACCATGGACAACTTGCAGTGGGTCTTCAGGCCGAGCAGGCCGTACACCACGTGGCAGCCGTGCCGCTCCAGCCGCCGCGCCCAGGCGATGTTGGCCTGTTCGTCGAAACGGGCCTTGATCTCCACCAGGGCCAGCACCTGCTTGCCGGCCTCCGCCGCCTCGATGAGCGCATCGATGATGGGGGAGTCGCCCGAGGTGCGGTAGAGGGTCTGCTTGATCGCCAGCACCTGCGGGTCGTCGGCGGCCTGCTCGATGAAGCGTTGCACGCTGGTGGCGAAGGAGTCGTACGGGTGGTGCAGCAGCACGTCGCGCTGCTTCAGGGCGGCGAACATGTCGGCCGGCTTGGCGGTCTCCACCTCGGCCAGGTGGGGGTGGGTGGAGGGCAGGAAGGCCGGGTACTTCAGCTCGGCGCGGTCGATGTCGGCCAGGCTGAACAACCCGCGAAGATCCAGCGGGCCGGGGACGTGGAACACCTCCTTCTCGGAGATGTCCAGCTCGCTGATCAGCAGTTCCAACATCTTGGGGTCGATGTCGTCCTCGACCTCCAACCGTACGGGCGGTCGGCCGACCTTGCGGCGCAGCAGTTCCTTCTCCAGGGCGAGCAGCAGGTTCTCGGCGTCGTCCTCCTCGACCTCGACGTCCTCGTTGCGGGTCACCCGGAAGGTGTGGTGCTGCACCACCTGCATGCCGCTGAACAGCTGGTCCAGGTGGGTGGCGATGACGTCCTCGAGCGAGACGTAGCGACCCTCGCTCAGCGGGATGAAGCGGGAGAGCACGCTCGGCACCTTGACCCGGGCGAACTGGCGGATCCCCGTCTCCGGGTTGCGGACCAGCACCGCCAGATTGATGGACAGGCCGGAGATGTAGGGGAACGGATGCGAGGGATCGACCGCCAGCGGGGTCAGCACCGGGAAGATCCGCTCCGCGAAGAGCTCGTCCAGCCGGTCCTTCTCGGCCGGAGTGAGCTCGTCCCAGCGCAGGATCTCCACCCCCTCAGCCGCCAGGGCCGGGCGGATGTCGGTCTGGAACACCTTGGCCTGTTCGATCACCAGCTCGCGCGTGCGGGCCAGGATCGTGGAGTGGACCTCGCGCGGCATCAATCCGCTCACCCCGGGCACGGCCACCCCGGCGGCGATCCGGCGCTTGAGGCCCGCGACCCGCACCATGTAGAACTCGTCCAGGTTGGAGGCGAAGATCGCCAGGAACTTCGCCCGCTCCAGCAGCGGCACCCGGCGGGCGTCCTTGGCCAGGTCGAGCACGCGATTGTTGAACGCCAGCCAGGACAGCTCGCGGTCCAGGAAGCGGTCCGCCGGCAGTTCCGCGGTCAGCGCATCGCCCGCCGGGGCGGAAGAGGTCTCGGCTGCGTCCATCGGTGCTCCTGCTCGCTGCTGTCCGGGGTCGTCGGCGGTGAAACCAAGGTGGGAACCAAGGGTGGGATCGGCGTGCGGCCTCAACGCTGCGCGTACATCACATCATGGCCGGAGGTGGCGAATCCATAGGCTCGGTAGAGTCCGACGGCTGCGGCGTGATCGGCCTCCACGTAGAGCTGGACCGTGGTGTTCCCGCGCTGTTGGAGGTGCCGCAAACCCGTCGCCAGCAACACCTTACCCAGACCACGCCCCGCGTACGTGGGCGCGACAGCGAGCACGTACACCTCGGCCAACCGATCGGGATGCTGTTTGGTCCAGTGGAATCCGGCGAGCTCGGCCCCGCCGGCAGAGCGGCCTCGCCGCGGTCTTCCGGCTCGGCGACGAAGAAGCCGGCCGGGTCGAACCACGGCTCGGCCAGCCGGTCGTCGAGGTCGGCGCGGCTGAGCGAGCCCTGCTCGGGGTGATGGGCGAACGCCGCCGCGTTGGCGGCCAGCCACGCCGGTTCGTCGCGGCCCGGCACGAATGTGCGGACCACGATGCCGTCCGGCGTCGGGGGCGGCGGAGCGACACCGTCGAGGCCGAGTTTCATGATCAGCAGCTCCCGTCGGGGCACCAGGCCGGTCCGGGCGGCGAGGGCCCTGGCCGCAGGGGTGTTGCCGATGGCCCACACCCGCAGCGGCTGCGTCGAGGCGTCGAGCAGGGCCCGCATCAGCGCCGTACCCACGCCGTGACGACGCCGATCCGGACGGACCGCGAGCTGCCCGACGGCAACCTGGTCGGCGATGTCGAGCTGCGCGTAGCCGAGGAGCGTGCCCGCCTGCCGGGCCAGCACGTGCCGCACCGTGGGACGCGGGTGCCGCAGTCGCAGCTGAGCCGACTCGTTCAACGCCGGGCTGCTGTCGTGAGCCTCGGCCTGCCGAAGGAGATCCCGCACGGCCTGCTGGTCCTCGCCGGACAGCGTCGAGGCGGTGACGAGGGCGAGGTCCATGTCCCCACGCTAACGGGGCCGGGCGGCACGGGGTCGGGCTGCGCGTCGCGCGAACCCTTTATGCTCGCCACCATGCACGAGGGTCAGTACGAGGCGAGCGACATGGCCGCCTACGGAGCCACCGAGCAGCCGGCCATCGCGGCCCGGATGGCCCCCCACCTGCGGTTGATCTGGGCCGGGACCGGTGCTGCGGGACTGGCGGTGGCCGCCGCGGCCGGGGCGTTGACGGTGTTCCCGACCTTCTCCGGCGCGGACAGCGGCTGGCCCGCCGCGGTGGTGGCGCTGGTCGCCTCCGTCGCGATGCTGGCCGTGGCGCTCATCCAGGTCGCCGTCTGGCGTCGCGCGATGGCCTCGTGGCGCGGTCAGCGGATCCAGGACCTGAACGGCGAACGGGTGCTCTCCTGGATCGCGCACGCCGCGTCGTACGTGGTGGCGCTGATCGCCCTGTTGGCGATCATGGTGTCCAGCGATTACGCCGGCTGGAGTAGCGCCGCCGCGGTGCTGCTGGCGCTCTGCCTGCTGCTGGTGCTGGTCGCCCAAGTGCTCGCCGGGGTCCAGTACCTACGGCCGAGCGGCCCGCCCGGCACCCTGCCGGCCCACCTGCGCAGGCTGAGTGCCCGGCTCCGCGGCTGATCCAGACCTGTTCGCCCGACCTGCTCCTCGCGAGCCTGGTGAACAGGCTGACACGAATTACAGGACTCGGGGTTCGCTGGGAGTTTCGGCTGTGGTGAATTCAAGCTGTCTCCAGACGGGGCGGGACGGCTAGCTGCGGGCCGACTCTTCCACCGGAGTGACGAAGCGGTAGCCGACGTTGCGCACGGTGCCGATGATCGACTCGTACTCGGGACCGAGCTTGGCCCGGAGGCGGCGTACATGGACGTCAACGGTGCGGGTGCCGCCGTAGTAGTCGTAGCCCCACACATCGCTGAGCAGCTGTTGCCGGCTGAACACCCGTCCGGGGTGCTGGGCAAGGTACTTCAGCAGCTCGAACTCGGTGTAGGTCAGATCGAGTTGGGTGCCGTTGAGCTTGGCGCTGTAGCCGGCCTCGTCGATCACGATGTTCCCGGTCTGGATCAGCGGCTCGACGGCGCTACTCACCGATGGCGTCATCGCCAGGCGCAACCGGGCGTCGACCTCGGCTGGTCCGGCGCTCGCCAGGAGCAGATCGTCGAACCCCCAGTCCGAGGACAGGGCGGCCAGACCGCCCTCGCTGGCGATGACCAGCAGCGGCGCCTCCTTGCCGGTGGTCTCGATCAGCCGGCAGAGCGAGCGTGCGCCCGACAGATCGCGACGCGCGTCCAGCAGGATGACGTCGGCCGGCGGGGCATCGAGCAGGGCCGTCGCCTCCGCTTGGGCGACCTTGACGTGGTGGGGGAGCAACTCGAGCGCGGGCAGGATCTCCGCGGACGCGTGCATATCGTTGGTGAGCAGCAGCAAGGTGGCCATTGCGGTCTCCTAGCTCGTCGAATTCCGGAGGGGCGAGGCAAGCATCCGGCCCGCCTGAGAATGGACTGGACGCATGGCTGAGACTAACTCAATGGCGACCGTTTCACTTCATTACTGGGCCGCGGCCAAGGCGGCGGCTGGGGTGGCGGAGGAGCAGTGGGAGGCAGCGTCGGTGGCAGCTGCTCTGGCCATGGCGGGGCAGTCGCGAGCTGATCCACGCCTGGCCTCGGTGATCGGAGCCAGCACCGTCCTGATCGACGGATTGGCCGCGCGAGCAGGGGATTTGTCTCGGCCGCTGGATGGTCCGGTACGGGTCGAAGTGCTGCCTCCTTTTGCCGGCGGTGCCTAGCCGCGACGGATCGTCAGGCCCGGACGCCGATTGAACGCGGTGGGAATGTCCAACCAAAGTGGGCTAACTCACGGGTCGCGGGGTGGTGCCCGGCGCTGCCCTCCGTGGGCGGATCGATCCCCGCGGAAGTTGTCGGCATACGTCGCGCATTTCTGCGCCAGTCGGCGGGATGTGCATGTGCTCACCGGCCTGGAAGCCGCACCGGGGGTTCGAGCCGACAGCCGCGAGCCGTGCGGCGGCCCGGAGGAGATCACCACGGCGGGCGGCGACCAGTTCGGCGACGGCGGGCAGCACCCGCTCACCGAGGTCGACGATGTCGCCAGGTCGACCTGCTGGAGCGTGATCGCCGTTCGCCCTGCGCCTCGACGGGGCTGTCCAGAATATGGACAGGCGTCTCAACAAGTGATACGGAGGCTGGGCGGGTCCGCCACTGAGTCCTACGCTTGCGCGATGACCTCAACGAAGGCGTGGGCTCTGTTGCTCACTCGCCGTCGCGCCGTGGACCACGGCCGCATGCGCTCCTCGTTGTGTCTGCTCCCCCGAATGTAGAGGCCTCGCCACTCGAGCCTGCGTGCTCACCATGGCCAGGGCCCTCGTCGTCGCACGGAACGTTTCGCCGCGCGGCCCTCAGCCCTTTTCGCACCCTCACCATCGATCGATCAGGAGAGAACGACGCAATGAGCAGGCACGAAGTACTCGTAGACGCCGACTGGGTGGCTGAGCACGGGAGCGATCCCGATGTGGTGCTGGTGGAGGTGGACGAGGACACCACCGCGTACGACGGCGGCCACATTGCCGGCGCCGTGAAGCTGGACTGGAAGAAGGATCTGCAGGATCCGATCCGGCGCGACTTCGTCAACAAGGAGCAGTTCGAGGCGCTCCTGTCGGGGCGGGGCATCGGCAACGACGACACGGTCGTGCTCTACGGCGGCAACAACAACTGGTTCGCGGCGTACGCCTACTGGTACTTCAAGCTGTACGGGCACGACAAGGCCCTGCTGCTCGACGGCGGGCGCAAGAAGTGGGAGCTCGACGCGCGCGAGCTGACCGCGGAGACGGTGACCCGGCCGGCTGCCGCCTACCGCGCCCAGGAGCCGGACCTGGACATCCGGGCCTTCCGCGACGAAGTGATCAAGGCGATCGGCGCGAAGAGCCTGGTCGACGTGCGCAGTCCCGACGAGTACGCCGGCCGTCTGCTCGCCCCGGCCCACCTGCCGCAGGAGCAGGCCCAGCGGGGCGGCCACATCCCGACCGCGGTGAACGTGCCGTGGAGCAAGGCGGCCAATGACGACGGCACCTTCAAGTCCGACGAGGACCTCAAGGAGCTGTACAGCAACGCGGGCCTCGACTGGAACCACGACATCATCGCCTACTGCCGGATCGGGGAGCGTAGCGCGCACACCTGGTTCGTGCTGCACCAGATCCTGGACCAGAAGAACGTCAAGAACTACGACGGCTCGTGGACCGAGTACGGCTCACTGGTCGGCGTGCCCGTAGCGGTCGGGGACGAGCCCGGCGACAGCTAGCCACGGAGGGCAACCCTCCACTTCCCGCCGCGGGGTCTTCCGCGGACAGCTGACACGAGCAAGGAGAACCACCGTGTGCGGAGCAACCCAAGGCGGCCTGAGTGTGGCCGGCATCGACGTGACCAAAGAGGCGATCATCCAGGGCCGGGTGCTCCGTGGGGGCAGCCCGGTGGCGGGTGCCTACGTACGGCTGCTCGACTCCAGCGGTGAGTTCACCGCGGAGGTGCCCACCTCGGCGAGCGGGCACTTCCGCTTCTTCGCCGGTGACGGCAACTGGACCCT
The DNA here is from genome assembly GCA_963726625.1 of uncultured Actinomycetota bacterium. Lineage (GTDB taxonomy): Bacteria > Actinomycetota > Actinomycetes > Propionibacteriales > Propionibacteriaceae > Microlunatus. Next base: position 360,868 of record CAVSDA010000011.1, on the reverse strand, counting down.
GCGCACCATGGCGCCCGGGGCCAAGCTGGACCGCGCCGTTGTCGCCGCCCGCGGCACCGTGGCCGAGATCGACGTCGAGCTCGAAGCCGCCTGACTCCCCGAGGCCGGCTCGGCGCCTGACCTCAGGCCGGCAGGCTTTGGGGTGGGCTGCCGGCTGGGGTTACCGTGGGAGGCGATGTCTGCCTCAGGTGGTGCCGAACCCGACACCGATCCCGGACGGTCGCGGCCGTACGAGTCGTTGTACGGTTCCGCCTCGACGTCGTGGCACTACGTGCAGTCCACGAGCGCGCCCGACGAGGCCGACTCCGGCTACGACTGGCTGTTCCGAGACGGCGGAGTGCGGTCCCCTCAGCCTGCGGCGGAAACTCCGACCGTCCCTCGGGTCGTTCCGCCGGTGGAGTCGACCACGGTCCGGCGCCCACCCGAGCCGGCGCCCCGACCGCGCAACCGCGGACTGAGTGTCGCCCTGGTGGTGCTGGTGGTCCTGGTGCTGGCGGGAGCCGTGACCGGAGTGGTGCTTCTGCTCGCTCAGCAGCGGGCACGTCCGGGCGCCGGCGCAGATCCGGCCGGCACCGGGAATACGGCCGGCCCCGGGAATTCGGCCGGCACCGGGTCAACTGCAGCGAGCGGAGAACCGACCACGTCCCCGGCGTCGGCGTTGATCCCGACCCAGGCGACAGTGGCCTGTCAGGCACCGTCGGCCACCGATGACGCCGGCACGCTCGTCTCCTACGCCCCCGCCCAGATGTTCGACGGCGACCCCAGCACCGCCTGGCGTTGCGACGGCCGGGCGGTCGGCCAGCAGATCACGTTCACTCTGCCGGCGGGCAGCAAGATCGCCGCGCTCGGTCTGGTCAACGGCTACACCAAGGTCGACCCGACCAGCGGGTCGCAGCGCTACGCAGAGTACCGGCGGATCACCGACGTGACCTGGAGCTTCCCCGGCGGGGCCGCGTACAAGCAGCGGCTGAGCGACGGGGTGGAGACGGTGCAGTCCATGCCGATCCCCGCCCGGGCCGCCGACCAGGTGACCCTCACGATCGACGGGACCACCGAGCCGGGGTCCGCGGCCCGGACACGCGACGCGGTGCTGATCTCCGAGATCGCCGTCGGCGCCGCCTGATCGGGCTCGCTGTCGCGGCCGCACGGGTCTAGCGTCGAGGACATGCTGGCCCGCGCGTGGGGGATCGTGCGCTCCCTGGTCATGTACCACGGGGTGCCCGGCCGGCACCGGCGGATGGTCGCCTTCTACAGCCAGTTCCTGGAGCCCGGAGACGTCGGTTTCGACATCGGCGCGCATGTGGGCAGCCGGGTTCGGGCCTGGCGGAAGCTCGGCGTCCACGTCGTGGCCGTCGAGCCGCAGCCGGACCTGGTCCGCGTCCTGCGCCTGCTGTTCGGCCGCGACCGCGACGTGACCATCCTGCCCAGCGCGTTGGGCGCCCGTGCCGGCCGAGCCCGGCTGCAGATCTCCACCGCGACGCCGACGGTCTCCTCGATGTCGCGCGACTGGACGGAGACGGTGGCCGCGGACCGCCGCTTCGCCCGGATCCGCTGGGACCGCACCGTCGACATCGACGTGGTGACCCTCGACGACCTGATCGACACCTACGGCAGTCCCGCCTTCTGCAAGATCGACGTCGAGGGCTTCGAACTCGATGTGCTCAGGGGTCTGACCCGCCCCGTCGCCGCCCTGTCCTTCGAGTATCTGCCGCCCGCCCACGACGCGGCACTGGCCGTGCTGGAGCAGGTCGAGCAACTCGGCGCGGGGGCCGGCGGGTACGCGTACAACTACTCCCCGATCGAGACCTTGCGCTACTCCTGCGACCGCTGGCTCGACGCGGCGGAGCTGATCCAGCTGCTCGACCGCGTACGTCCGCTCGGTCGATCCGGCGACATCTACGCCCGCGTACGATCGACCCCCGCCCCACCCACTGGCCCACCCCCTGGCCCACCCCCTGGGCCACCCACTGGCCCACCCACAGGCCCACCCCCTGGGCCACCCACTGGCCCACCCACAGGCCCACCCCCTGGCCCACCCCCCCTCGGCGGCGGAAACCTACGTATACGTAGGTTTCCTCCACATTGCACAGCTTGCAAACTGGGCAATCCGTGTGGAACCTGAGCAATGTGCCGCGCTGGACGGCAGCACATCTGCGTGAGAGTCGGCTCAGGGGGGTGGCGGGGCCATGAACGTCCGCGGCCTGATGTTCGTGCCTCTTAGTGTGGGTGAGGTGCGATGACGGTTGACCATCGCGGTCGCGTCGACCGCCAGCTGCTGGGCGCGGCCCTGGGCCAGGGCCTGCTGCTCGGCGGGCTCTCGGCGACCGTCGGAGTGGGGGCAGCCGGATTCCTGGCCGGAGTCGCGTACGTTGCCGGCCTGGGTGCCCTGCTGCGTGCGGCCGTACGCCGTCGCACCGTGATCCCGGCGGTTGTCGCGCCCCGAACCCCTGGACTGGGGCCGGCAAATCTGGTCACGCTGGCGCGGGGGGTGCTGGTCGGAGGAGTGACCGCGATGGTCACGGACGGGCTTGCTGGCGGCGCCGACGTGTCGGTGCCGGTGCTGGTCGGCCTCGCTGGACTCGCCCTGATCCTCGACGGGGTCGACGGCCGGGTGGCCCGCCGTACGGGATCGGCCTCGGCCCTGGGTGCGCGGTTCGACATGGAACTGGACGCCTTTCTCATCCTGGTGCTGAGCGTGCATGCGGCACCAGCGCTCGGCATCTGGGTGCTGGCCATCGGATTGATGCGCTACGTCTACGTCGCGGCGGGCTGGCTGCTGCCGTGGCTGCGGGGGCCGCTCCCGCCGCGGTACTCCGCCAAGGTCGTGGCCGTGATCCAAGGCGCGGTGCTGTTGCTGGCCGTCTCCGGTCTGATCGGCCATCCCACGGGGTCCGCCCTCGTCGCGATCGCACTTGGGCTGCTCCTGTGGTCGTTCGGGCACGATGTCGTGTGGCTCTGGCGCCGCCGTCCGGGCCGGGCTGTCGACGTGGCCGTGCCCGGACATCCCACTCCGGTGACCGCCACCGGCGTCGCGGTGTCCAGCGCCACCGGCGCGACCCGGATCGGCGCGTCGACCGGCTCCGTCCTCATCACCGCGGCCGCGGTCGTCCTGGTCCTGGCCGCTCTGGTCGTACCGGACCGCTTGCTCGATTCCCGCGATCCGGCGCTCGCTCACGGCTCGCTGGTCCAGATCCCCGTCGAGGCGGTGATCGGCGCAGGGTTGCTGGTCCTGTTGCCCCGCCGGGTTGCGCTGCCCCTAGCCACGATCGTCGGCGCGCTGCTGGGTGTGCTGACCGTTCTCGCCCTCCTCGACGTTGGCTTCCTCGCGATCCTCGCGCGCCCGTTCGACCCCATCGCGGACTGGGGTCTGGCCGACTCGGTGGTTCACCTGTTGACCGGCTCCCTCGGCCGGCGCGGCGCGATCGCTGCGGTGGCCGGATTCGCTGCCGCCGCGCTGTTCCTGATGGTCGGCGTGACGCTGGCCGTACGGCGCCTCGCCCGCGTTCTGGCCCGCCGGCCGGTCAGGGCCGCCGCCGTCATCTCGGTACTCGTACCCGTCTGTGTGGTCGCTGCCGCGTTCGGTGCCGAAGTCGTGCCGGGCGCCCCACTGGCCTCGGCCGACGTCGCCGGCCGGGCTGCCGCGCGCGCACGCCAGGTGGTCGCCGGCCCCGGCGATCAGCGGGCCTTCCAGATCGCCCGCGCGAATGACAGGTTCCGGGAGACGCCGGCTGATCAACTGCTCGCGGGCCTGCGCGGCAAGGACGTGGTGGTCGCGTTCGTGGAGAGCTACGGCCGCGACGCGATCGAGGATCCCACGTACGCTCCGCTCGGTGTGGTCCTCGCCGAGGGCAGCCGCCGCCTCGACGCGGCGGGCTTCAGCACGCGGAGCGCATTCCTGACCTCGCCGGTGGCCGGCGGCGGCAGTTGGCTCGCCCACGCCACCTTCCTGTCAGGCCTGTGGGTGAACAACGAACGGCGTCACGCAGCGCTGACCGACAGTGACCGGCTCACTCTGGTCGGCGCCTTCCGGCGGGCCGGGTGGCGAACGGTCGCGGTCCTTCCGGGAACCACCCAAGACTGGCCCGAAGGAAGGTTCTACGGCTACGACCAGATCTACGACACCCGCACGCTCGGCTATCGAGGTCCGGATCTGGGCTGGGCCACCACACCCGACCAGTTCAGCCTGGCGAGGTTCGAGCAGGCCGAGCACGGCCGGGCCGACCGTACGCCGCTGTTCGCCGAGATCGAGTTCGTCTCCAGCCACGCGCCGTGGCCGATCATCCCCGAGGTGATCGACTGGTCCCAGGTCGGCGACGGAACGGTGTATGAGTCCATGACCACGGGCGAGCCGCGCGACGCGATCTGGGCGAAGGGCGCCCCAGCCGTGCGTACGGCGTACCGGCGCTCTCTGGAGTACTCGTGGCAGAGCATGATCTCCTGGGTCGAGACCTACGGTGACGATGATCTGGTGCTGATTGTGCTGGGGGACCACGAGGCCGCACCCCTGCTGACCGGTCCGGGTGCTGGGCGGGACGTGCCCATCACCGTCGTCGCCCGCGATCCGGCGGTCGAGCGACAGGTCGCAGCCTGGGGCTGGAACGCTGGACTGACGCCGCGGCCGGGGGCGCCGGTCTGGCGGATGGACGCGTTCCGCGACCGGTTCCTGGCCGCCTTCACCGACTAGCCGGCTCCAATTCGTAAGGGTTGCGGTCGCCGGATCGTCAGCTCGTCGAATCCAGCAGCAGGGTGACCGGGCCGTCGTTGGTCAGCGTCACCGCCATGTCCGCGCCGAACACACCGGTCTCCACCTCGGCGCCGAGCCCGCGCAGCGCGCCGACGAACGACTCGACGAGCGGCTCGCTCACCGCACGCGGCGCGGCCGCACTCCAGGACGGCCGGCGCCCCTTACGCGTGTCGGCGTACAGGGTGAACTGGCTGATCACCAGCAGCGGCGCACCCTCCTGCTCGCAGGACCGCTCGCCGTGCAGGATGCGGAGCGTCCAGACCTTGTCGGCCAACCGGGCCGCGTCCGCCGGGGTGTCGTCGTGGGTGGCCCCGACCAGGACCACCAGGCCCGGACGATCGATACGCCCGACGACCAACCCGTCCACCTCGACCCGAGCCGCGGTCGCCCGCTGCAGCACCACTCTCATGGCGCCAGTCTGGCAACCGCGGGCGGCGAGCCGCTCAGCCGCCCAGGAAGGCCTCCACCTCCACTTCGACCAGGTGCTGGGGGTCGGCCAGCCCGACCACCTCCACCATGGTCGCGACGGGTTGGACGTCCCCGAACGTGTCGCGATGGGCACGGCCGATCTCGCCCTTCTGCGCGATGTCGGCGACGTACATCCGCGTCCGCACCACCTGATCGACGCGCGCTCCCGCCAGCGCCAACGACTGGAGGGCGATGCCGAACGCCGTCGCGGTCTGCCGGTACGGGTCGCCCGGATGCAGCGCCCGGCCGTCGGGGGCGGTCGCGGTCGTCCCGGCGGTGATCGCCCAACCTCCGGCCAGGACCACCCGGCAGTACCCGTACTGGCTCTCCCAGGGGGCCTGCCCCCCGTAACGCTGGATGGTCACCGGCTCAGCCTCTGCCACAATGACCGACGTGTCCACCGCACCGCGTACGTTGCTGGTCAAGCTGACTCACGGCGCGGAGGCAGCCGAGCGAGCCAACCAGGCCTGGACGGTGGCGGCGCTGGCCGTGGCCGCCGGCGCCGAGGTGACCGTCTGGCTGACCGGTGACGCGGTGTGGTTCGCGGTCCGCGGCCGACAGCCCGACCTCGCCCTGGCGCACGCCACCCCCGTCGCCGAACTGGTCGACACCGTACGCGGGAGCGGTGGGATCAGAGTCTGCAGCCAGTGCGCGACCCGGCGTGGCATCACCGAGCCCGACCTCATCGACGGCGGCCGCATCGCCGGCGCGGCGCAGTTCGTCGAGGCCGCACTGGCCGATGGGGTCCAAGCTCTCGTCTACTGATCGGGCCCGCCTTGGTGCGGCCAACCTCCGGCCGACGGGAACCTCCGTATCCTCCGGATCGTCGATCCTCCCGCCGGCCGACGCGTATCCGTACCCTCCCCCGCGCCCGACGGGAACCTACGTATACGTGGGTTCCCCCTGCATTGCACACGTTGCAAGCTGTGCAATCCACCAGGAACCTGCGTATACGTAGGTTCCCTCGCCCGGGTGGAGGGTGGAGGGTGGAGGGTGGAGGGCAGTGCACGAAGCAGAAGCGGGGATTACAGCCAGGGTCGGAGCTGGTCGGTCAGGTCGTCCAAGCTCATTGCCCCGGGACGGGTGCTGCTGGCGGCGGCCTGCCGCACGAGCGTGGCGAGGCGGGCGTTGATCGGGGCTTCCCGTCCGTGCAGGCGCGCGATCCGCACCAGTTCTCCGTTGAGGTAGTCGGTTTCGACGTCGCCCGTGCCGCGGGTCAGCGACTGCCAGGTGGAACCGCCGAGAACCCCCGGCAACCCGGGGACCGGCAACACCGCGAAGCTGTCGGCCCGCTCGGCCGCCTCCTCCGCGTCGTCGACGTAGTCGATGCCGGCCGCGTCCAGCACGGCCCGGCCCTCGGCCTCCGCCGCACGCACCAGCCGGCCCATGCCTTTCGGCTGGCCGAGCAGGGCCTGGAAGGCATTGCCGACGTTGGTCAGCAACTTCCGGTACTTCCACCGCATCACGTCGTCAGTGCCCACGACGCGCAGCCGCGCCCGCTCCCAGTCCGCAGCCAAGCCCACCGGTAGTGGGCCGGCTGTGTCTAAGGGTGCGGCGCCGGCAGATCCGCCAGCCCCACCCTCCTGTACGGCGCCGCCGATGCCTGCCGGCACCGGGCCCACGTGAAAGACGCCCGTCCAAGGCACGCCCTCCAGCACCACTTCCCCCGGGCTGAGGTGCGCCGCCCACATCCAGACACACACGCCGTGGACCCGGGCGAAATAGCGCAGCGCCAGGTGCTCGCAGGTGACCCCGTTGGTGGCCAGCAGGATGGGGAGCCGTTCGCCGGCCGTGCCGCCGCCGCGTACGGGCAGGTCACCCCACACCGACAGCACGACCTGCGCCTGCTGGGTCTTCGTGGCCAGCACCAGGACGTCGTCGGGCTGCAGCTCGATCTCGTCCGGGCCCGCGATGACAGGCACCAGCAGCGTCACGTCCTCCTCCGGCGTACGCATCCTCAACCCAGCGGTGCGCAGCGCCTGGAGGTGGTCACCGCGGGCGAGCAGGACGACGTCGGCGCCGGACTGGTGCAGTCGCGCGCCGATGCCACCACCGACCGCACCGGCCCCGAGAACGACGTAGCGGGTCACGCCGTCACGGTACGCGGCCCATACCACGCCCATGCCTGCGGACGTTCATGCCTGCGCACGTGGGATTATGCCAGACCTTCATGCCTGCGCACGTTCTAGAATGTCACAGTGTCGCCATGGATCTGGCCGTCACCCTCCGCGACCTGCAGGCCACCGACCTGACCGACCTCGACTGGTCCGGCGGTCAGGAGCACATCCGGGCCGTCGCCACCGCCCTGGAGGCGGCGTACGAGGGCGAGGTCGAGGTCATCGTCGCCGAGCTGGGCAACGGTCTGCTGGTCGGCCTGGGCGCGGTCGACTTCCGGCCCGAGCCGGCCGCCGGGACGATCTGGATGCTGTCGGTGCACGAGCGCCTCCAGTCCCTCGGGCTGGGCACTGCGGTGATCCGCGACCTGGAGGAGCGCGTCGCACGCCGTGGTCTGACGTCGGTGCGGCTGCTCGTCGAGCACGACAACCCACGAGCGAAGGCGCTGTACGAGCGACTCGGCTATGTCGAGTCCGGTACGGCGATCGATGCATGGCCGGTGACCGGAGGTCGGACCTACGTGACGGCCTGCGCGCTGCTGCAACGCGAGCCGGATCGCGTCCCCGGTCCCGAGTCGGTCCGCGGATAGACTCTCGACCATGTCGCTGTCCCTGCTGTTCGCCGTCCTGCTGCTGGCCGGAATCGGCGTGCTCGGGCTGGTGACCGCGGTAGCCCTGGTGCTGCTGTTGGTCCGTTCGCCGGCCCGAGGTCAGGTCCCCACGGGTGGGGCCCACAGCTACTCCACGGGTACGAGCGGTTCCGCCGCGGGTTCGGTCGGCTGACCATGGCGTTCGAGATCGCCGACGATCTGCATCCTGAGCTGATGGGCCTGGCGTGGATGGTCGGCCGCTGGGAGGGCAGCGGGAAGGGACGCTACCCGGGGACCGAGGACTTCGACTTCGGCCAACAGATCGACTTCGCGCACAACGGTGGGGACTACCTGCACTATCTGTCCCAGACGTTCGAAGTCGACGACGAGGGTCGGGCAGTCAAGCCGCTGAGCATGGAGACGGGCTTCTGGCGACCCAAACTCGACGGCACCATCGAGGTGGTGATGTGCCACCCGTCGGGCGTAGCCGAAGTCTGGTACGGAACGATCGCCGGTGCGCGGATCGAGCTCGCGACCGACGCGGTGGTGCGAACCATGTCGGCGGAGGAGTACAGCGCCGGCCAGCGCCTCTACGGCAACGTCGAGGGCGACCTGTTGTGGACCTTCGACAAGGCCGCCCAGGGACACGAGTTGCAGTCGCACCTGTGGGCCCGGCTGCGCCGAGCGTGAGCGGGAAGAAAGCGGGTCCCGGAGGCGCTGAGCGGATATGACTGCGATCGTGGCCGAGTCCGGTGTCGACGCCGGCGTTGCCTGGCACTACGGCGACCCGATGCGTGAGCAGCGTCTGCTGCACGGCGGCACCGGGGTGGTCGACCTGTCCCACCGCGGGGTGGTCACCGTGACCGGGCCGGACCGCCTCGGCTGGTTGCACTCCCTCACCACCCAGCATCTGGAGGGTCTCGAGCCTGGCCGCGGCGTGACCGCGCTGGTGCTGTCACCGCAGGGACACATCGAGCACGCCTTGTACGGGGTGGATGACGGCCAGACCTTCTGGGCTCACACCGAGCCGGGTGCGGCACCCGCCCTGGTCGCCTGGCTCGACCGGATGCGCTTCATGATGCGGGTCGAGGTCGCTGACCGCAGCGCTGAGTACGCGCGTGCTCTGGTCAGTCGAGCCGACGGGCGAGCCGACGGGCGAGTCGCTGCTGCGCCGTCGCGGGCTGGACTCGCTCGGCGGCGGTGAGACCTTCCTGCCCCGCTCGGCGCTGGCCGCGGCTCTCGCGGGTCCGCGCGCCGGAACCTGGGCGCTCGAAGCGCGCCGGATCGCGTACGGCGTGCCCCGGATCGGGTTGGACACCGACCACCGCACCATCCCCAACGAGATCGGGGTGCTCGGCGTCGCCGTCCATCTGGACAAGGGCTGCTATCGCGGTCAGGAGACCGTCGCGCGGGTGCACACGCTGGGCCGACCGCCGCGCCGTCTGGTCCGGCTGCACCTCGACGGCAGCGTCGATGCGCTGCCGGCGCCGGGCGCGGAACTCAGCTGGACGGGCGCGCCGTCGGCTTCGTCGGCGGGTCGGCGCGGCACTACGAACTTGGCCCGATCGGTCTCGGCCTGGTCAAGCGGAACGTGCCCGTCGAGGCCACCCTGCTGGTCGACGGCATCGCCGCCGCGCAGGAGGCGGTGGTCGACCCGGAGATTGGCCTGCACGTCCGGCCGGCCCTGCGTTGAGGCTCGGCTGGGCCTGTGCGCGGGCCGGACGAGCGCACCACTGACGCTGGTCGGTCCGCTGGTGGCGGGGCTGCTCGGGCTGTTCGACCGGCGCTGCGTCGAAGTGCGCCACCCCACAGGTCTGGAGCTGGACCATCTACCGCCACACCGGCTCCGACTCCCGGAGGTGTCGCTCAGCCGCCCAGCTTGCTCATCGTCTCCGCGCAGGGCCGGATCTCACCGACGCGCTCGCCGTGACCGAGCACGGGAGCACTGGCCTGGAGGTCCAGCGTCTGGTGCTCGAAGCCGAGGTGCTTCAAGACGCCGGCCATGGCCACGGCGCGCGCCCGCGGCGTACCGTCGCTGATCTTGAGCGCCACGCCCCGCCCATCGGGCAGGCCGACGGCGTAGACCGCTTCGGCGCCGGCCTTGGCGATCAGGCCGGGGATCGCCCGGTGCAGGGCGAGTTCGTCGCGGCGGGTGCCCGAGACGTACTCCGGATGGCTCCTGATCGCCTTCGCCACCTGCGCCTCCGGTCCGTCCGTCGCCGACGCGAGGCGACCGTACGCGCGCGCAAGCCCGTACAGGGATATGGCGTACAGCGGTGCCCCGCAGCCGTCGATAGCCAGGTTGACGCCTTGTTCGTGGGCGAGGTCGTCGATGGTCTGGGCGATGGCGAGCTGGACGGGATGGTCCGGATCCCGGTACGTCGTCACGTCGCCACCGGCCAGCACGGTCGCGCGGAGCATGCCGGCGTGCTTGCCGGAGCAGTTCATGGCCAGCGGCGACTTCGGCCGACCGGCCCGGATGGCCTCCTCGCGGGCCAGGTCGTCCAACGGCCAGTCGGGGGGCGTCTGCAAGGCGGACTCGTCCAGTCCGGACCGGCCGAGGATGCGGCGGACGGCGGCGAGGTGGAAGTCCTCGCCCGAGTGGGACGCACAGACCACGGCGAGCAGTTCTCCGTCGAGCCGTCGACGTCGCCGTCGCCGTCGAGCTCGTCCCCGTCGCCGCCGAGGTCGAGCCCGGCCCGGAGCAGGCCGACTGCCTGCAGCGGCTTGCTCGCGCTGCGCGGGTACATCGGGGCGAACTCGGCGCCCAGGCCGCAGGCCAGCGCCCCGCCCGGCTCGGTGATGACGACCCGCCCGCGGTGCACGCTCTCCACGAAGCCGTTGCGCACCACCTCGACCAGCACGGGATCGAACGCGAACGGGGTGGCCACGTCGGTGACCCTACGCGTACGCGCCCCCACTCCGGCCTCGGCCAAGCGTGGGCCGAACGTGATCGAAGGATTTCCCGGCGCTGCGCTCCCGCTCTACGATTGCGCTGTGACACGGCCGAAGTCCCTCGACTGGGACGCCTACGATGCTGCCCTGTTCGACCTCGACGGGGTGCTGACGCCTACCGCCGAGGTGCACATGCGCGCCTGGCGCGACCTGTTCGTCGACTTCTTGACCAAGCGTGGGATCCAGCAGCCGTACGTGGAGAGCGACTACTTCGACTACATCGACGGGAAGCCCCGTTACGAGGGGGTCAGCTCGTTCCTGGCTTCGCGCGGGATCACCCTGGCCCACGGTGACCCCGCGGACGACTCCAGGGTCGGAGACGGTCTGCGGCCTCGGCAACCGCAAGAACGCGTTCTTCGCCGCGGTGCTGCAGGACGAGGGGGTGCAGCCGTACGCCGGATCGGTTCGGTTGCTCGACCGACTGGAGGCCCGGGGCACCGCCGTCGCGGTCGTCTCCTCGTCCAAGAACGCCCCGGCCGTGCTGGAGGCCGCCGGCCTGGCGTCGCGCTTCCGGGTGGTCGTGGACGGCAATCTCGCCGCTGACCGGTCCCTTCCGGGCAAGCCGGCACCCGACACCTTCGTGTACGCCGCGCAGCAGCTGGGCGTGCCCGTCGAGCGCGCGATCGTCCTCGAGGACGCCCTCTCCGGCGTCGAGGCGGGCCGCGCCGGCAACTTCGGGCTGGTGGTCGGGCGTCGACCGTGGTGTCGGATCCGACCGGCTGGTCGAGGCCGGCGCCGACGTCGTCGTCGCCGACCTCGCTGATCTGATCACCCCGTGACCGGGAGCCGACCGTGAGTGGCGTGGGCGGCGGCTTCAGCCGCAGTGCCGACCCGCTGGACCGCACCCGCTTCCCGGTGGATCCCTGGCGGCTGATCGAGGCCGAGTACAGCACCGGCGACCTCGGCGTCGCCGAGACGCTGTTCGCGGTCGGCAACGGCTATCTCGGGATGCGCGGCAACGTCGAGGAGGGCCGGGAGACCCACACCCACGGCACCTTCATCAACGGCTTCCACGAGACCTGGCCGATCCGGCACGCCGAGGAGGCGTTCGGCTTCGCCCGCGTCGGCCAGACCATCGTGAACGTCCCCGACAACAAGACGATCAAGCTGTACGTCGACGACGAGCCGCTGCTGCTGGCGGTGGCCGACCTCGAGCACTACGAGCGTGTCCTCGACTTCCGCGCCGGGCAGCTCACCCGGGAGATCATCTGGCGGACGCCGGGCGGCAAGCGGGTGAAGGTGTCGTCCAGTCGGATGGTGTCGTTCACCCAGCGGCACCTGGCGATCATGACCATGCAGGTCACGATGCTGGACGAGGAAGCCCCGGTGGTGATCTCCTCCCAGACGCTGAACCGGCAGGACGGCCGCGACGAGTACCACGTCCGCGCCGCCGCGATGGGCGCCGGGGTGGACCCGCGCAAGGCCGAGGTCTTCGACGCCCGGGTGCTCGAGCCGCAGAGCAACTGGTGGGCCGATCAGCGGATGGCCCTCGGCTACCGCTGCGCCAACTCGCGGATGACTCTGGCCGTCGGGGTGGACCACGAGATCGTCACCGACAACGCGTACCGGACCTTCACCAGCACCGACGACGACACCGGCAAGATGGTCTACCGCGTCCGGGCCGAGCCGGGCCAGCCGATCACCGTCACGAAGGTGGTGGCCTACCACACCTCGCGCGGCGTCCCCGTACGCGAGCTCGTCGACCGCTGCCGGCGCACCCTGGACCGGGTGCGCGAGAACGGCATCGAACCCGAGTTCGCGGCGCAGCGAGTCTGGCTGGAGGCGTTCTGGGAACGCTCGGACGTGATCGTGCACGGCCAGCCGGCGCTGCAGCAGGCCGTCCGCTGGAACCTGTTCCAGGTGGCCCAGGCGACTGCGCGCGCCGAGCAGTCGGGGGTCCCGGCCAAGGGCGTGACGGGGTCGGGCTACGGCGGGCACTACTTCTGGGACACCGAGATCTACGTGCTCCCCTTCCTCACCTACACCTCGCCGCAGATGGCCCGCAGCGCGCTGCGGTTCCGCTACAACATGCTCGATGCGGCTCGCCGACGCGCCGCGGATCTGGCCCAGAGCGGCGCGCTGTTCCCGTGGCGCACGGTGAACGGGGAGGAGGCGTCGGCCTACTACGCGGCCGGCACGGCGCAGTACCACATCGACGCCGACATCGCCTTCGCCCTGTGCAAGTACGTCACCGCCAGCGGCGACCAGGAGTTCATGAACCGCGAGGGCGTGGACATCTTGGTGGAGACGGCGCGGATGTGGGCCGACCTCGGCTTCTGGCGGGAGAACAGCGGCGGCGGGCGCAGCTTCCACATCCACGGGGTCACCGGGCCGGACGAGTACACCACGGTGGTCAACGACAACCTGTTCACCAACGTGATGGCCCGGTTCAATCTGGCCCAGGCCGCGCGCCAGATGCGCTACCTGGAGACCGAACTGCCGCGCGCGTACGCCCGGGTGGTCGAGCGGCTCGAGCTGAGTTCCGACGAGGTCGCCGAGTGGGCCGAGTGCGCGGAGTCGGTGCGCATCCCCTACGACGCGGTCACCGGGATCAATCCTCAGGACGCCCACTTCCTGGACCGCGAGGTCTGGGACCTGAAGAACACCCCGGCGGAGAAGCGGCCGCTGCTGCTGCACTACCACCCGCTGGTGATCTACCGCTTCCAGGTGTTGAAGCAGGCGGATGTGGTGCTGGCCCTGTTCCTGCAGGGTGACCACTTCAGCCAGGAGCAGAAGCGGGTGGATTTCGAGTACTACGACGCGATCACCACCGGCGACTCCACCCTGTCCGGGGTGGTGCAGTCGATCATCGCCGCCGAGGTCGGCTATCAGGATCTGGCTCTGGGCTACTTCCACAACGCGCTCTTCGTCGACCTCGCCGATCTGCACGGCAACACCGCCGACGGGGTCCACGTGGCCTCGACCGGAGGCGTGTGGAACGCGCTCGCGTACGGCTTCGGCGGGATGCGGGACTACAACGGCGTGGTCACCTTCGACCCCCGGCTGCCCCGCGACTGGGCCGGTCTGACCTTCCAGGTCACCCTTCGCGGCACCCGGGTGAGGGTGGACCTGACCGCCGCCGAGGTGAGGTTCACCGTCGTCGCGGGTGGCAGTGCGGAGTTCTCCGTACGCGGGCATCGGTTGACCGTCTCAGGCGAGGCGCCGGTGACCATCCCGCTCGCCGACCAGGGCCCGCGGATCGAGGGTCCGCTGCAGTCCACCACCAACGACCGGCGGCGCGACGGCACCTTGATCACCTCCTCGGTACCTCAGTCCAGCTCCGTGCGTCGCTGACCCGGCGCTGACCGGGCGGGATGGGTCGGCGGGTGGGTCGAAGGATGGGTCGGCGGCGCCAGGATCATTCCTTGGTCTCGGGCCCTCCAAGGCCTCGGGGTTCTTCAGGTAGGTCTTGCGCGCGTACAGGGCCCGGTTCAGCAACCAGGTGAGAACCCATAGCCCGACGCCGATCGCGAGCAGGATGCCGGCGATGGAGTACTGCTCGACGTCACGCCCGGTCCAGGGGCCGACCAGATAGGCACAGCACAGGGCGCCCAGTACGGGCATGGCCGTCGGCGCCCGGAAGTGTTGATGGTCGGCGGTGTCCTTGCGCAGGACGAGGCAGCAGAGGTTGACCACGGTGAAGACCGCCAACAGCAGGAGTGCCGTGGTGCCGCCCAGAGCCGGCACCTCGGCCACGACAGCAATCAGCCCGACCGCGAGCGCGGTGGTGAACAGGATCGCCACCCACGGCGTCCGGCGTCCTTCGAGCACCCGGCCGAGCACCGGGGGCAGTACGCGCTGCCGGGCCATCCCGTACAGCAGACGGCTGGCCATCAGCATGTTGATCAGAGCCGAATTCGCCACCGCGAACATGCTGATCAGGGGAAAGATCTGGTCGAACGGGAGGTTCGGCGCTCCGGCGGTCACCACCTTGAGCAGCGGCGCCGCCCCCTCGCCCAATTCCCCGGCCGGCACCAGCGCGATGGCGGAGATGGAGACCAGAACGTAGATCAACCCGGTGATCACCAGGCCGCTGAGCATGATCTTCGGGAACAGCCGCTCCGGCTCCTTGACCTCCTCGGCCATGTTCACCGAATCCTCGAAGCCGACCATGGCGAAGAAGGCGAGCGTGGTGGCCGACGTCACGGCCACGAAGATCGACTTGTCCTCGGGAGTGTCGAACAGGATCACCCGGGACAGGTCGGCCTTGCCCTGAGTGATGGCGAAGAAGCCGACGAAGATGACCAGCAGCAGGCCGCTCAGCTCGACCAGGGTGAGGACGACGTTGGCTTTCACGCTCTCGGCGACGCCGCGCAGATTGATCAGTGCGACCAGCAGCATGAACGCCACGGCCATCACGCTCACCAGTCCGGGGCTGAAGTCCACCTCGGCCCCGCCGGCCCAGTCCGACCGGACGACGCTGACCATCGCCTCGAAGTTGGCGGCGAAGGCGCGCGACGCGGTGGACGCGGAGGTGATTCCGGAGCACATCACGGTGAAGGCGACCAGGAAGGTGACGAAGTGGATGCCGAACGCCTTGTGGGTGTAGAGCGCGGCACCCGCGGCCTGCGGGTATTTGGTGACCAGTTCCAGGTAGGAGAAAGCGGTGATGATCGCCACGGTGAACGCCACCAGGAACGGGAGCCAGACCACGCCGCCGACCTCGGCGGCGACACTCCCGGTGACGGCGTAGATGCCGGTGCCGAGGATGTCGCCGACGATGAACAGCAGCAGCAACTTCGGGCCCATCACCCGCCTCAGCTCGGGCTGGCTGCGCTCCTGCTCGACGGCGGCGGATGCTGCTGGGGCCATGAGTTCCTCCACGTACTCAGCGGTGTCCGCTCACTCTCGCACAGCCGCCTCCGCCGGTCGGTGAGGTGGATCACGCTAGCCCGAGTTTGCATCTGCTTGCAATTGCAAGCACACTGGGGGAATGGCCAGGATGCGCACCCCCAAGCTCGGCGAGCAGCTCAACACCTTGGGGGATTTCATTGCGGGGCAGCGTCGCGCCGCCGAGCTGACGCTGCGCCAGCTCGCGGAACAGACCGGCATCTCCAACCCCTATCTCAGCCAGATCGAGCGCGGTCTGCGCCGGCCCTCGGCGGAGGTGCTGCAGCAACTGGCCAAGGCGCTGCGGGTCTCTGCAGAGACCCTCTACGTCCGGGCCGGGATCCTCGATCCCGAGGAACATCCCAACGTCAGTGTCGAGATGGTGGTGCTCGCCGACTCCGCCATCACCGAGCGGCAGAAGCGGGTGCTGATCGACGTCTACGCCTCTTTCGTCAAGGAGAACGCCAAGGTCGTCGACGAGCCCGCCGGCGAGACCAGCGTCTGAGCCCGCCAGCTCGGAACACCCGAGCCCGGCCGCGCGCGCCGGAATCACCCCGAGAACCTCACACCACCCACGTAGTCACAGGAGAACAGCATGGCTCGCAAGCAGACCCCGTCCCAGTCCAAGAAGTCGGCCCTGGAATCGGACTTCGCCCCGCTGTACGCGGTGGCGGGGTTGACCGACGCCCTCGCCGAGGCCCTCCGCGGAGCCCTGACGGAGACCCAGCAGAAGGCGAACTTCGCGCATGACCGAACTCCAGGGCAAGGCCCCTGAGCTGGGCAAGCAGGCCCGCGATGGCGCGGACGACCTGCGCACCTTCGTCATCACCCTGCCTGACCAGTTCAAGAACCTGCCGGAGAGCACCAAGGCCCGGGTCGCCGAGCTCCAGAAGCAGGCCAACGAACTCCTCGCCCAGGCGACCACCACGTACGGCGACCTGGCCGGGCGTGGCAAGCGCGCGGTCGACGAGGCACGGACCTCTGCGCGCGATCTGTCCACCCGGGCGGAGAAGCGGGCTGAGGAGATCCGGTCCGACGTCGCCGACGCCGTGGACCCGGCGTTCGAGAGGGTCCAGGAGGGTGTGACCGTCGCCCGCAAGACCGTCACCGGACATGCCGCCACCGAGAGCCGTGACTCCGCGGTCGGCGGCCAAGGCGACGGCGACACGGGCCGCCTCCGGTGAGCGGGCCGCGGCCAAGAAGACGGCGGCGAAGAAGGCGGCGGCGAAGGCGGCGGCGACCAGGACTGCTGCCGCGACGACTGAGCCTGCTCGAAAGACCGGGGCTGCTCCGGCGAAGGCGGCCTCGGCGGCCAGTCGAGACCGAGAAGGCTTCGCCTGCGAAGGAGCCACTCCCGCCAAGAGGTCGCCCGCCAAGAAGTCGCCCACCGCGAAGCCGTCCACGCGCGACAGTCGTCCAGCCAGCGTCGGCAGCCGACGCGGCCACAGGCGCGCCGAGCCGAACGCGACCCCGGCACCGGCCGCGTCGGACGCCTCGAGCGACTCCGCTGCCGGCTGACCCGCCGGCCCCGCGGCAATGACCGGCCCGGGCCGGCGATCAGTTGATCGCCGACCCGGGCCGACCCGCGTCCGAGCCGTCGAGCGGAGGGGCTCAGCTGCGGTAGACCACGACCCGGTCGCCGGTCCGCATCTGGTCGAACACCCAGCGCAGGCCGTCCTTGTTGCGGATGTTGACGCAGCCGTGGCTGCAGCCGGCGTACCCGCGCGCGGCGAAGTCCGCGGAGTAGTGCACCGCTTGGCCGCCGCTGAAGAACATCGAGTACGGCATCGCCGTGTGGAACAGCGTCGACACGTGGTTGCGGCTCTTCCAGTTGACCTGGAAGGTGCCCTCGCGGGTCCGCATGCCGGCGCAGCCGAAGCGCGCGTCCATGGTCTTGGCGACCTTGCCGCTCTTGACGTAGTAGAGCTTGCGCTTGGTCTTGTCGATGCACAGCACACGGGCGCCCGTCGTGCAACGCTTCGGCAGTTTCACCGACGTCGTGACGATCTTGATGGTGCCCGTCTTGGCGACCAGCACGTTCCAGGTCGCCTTGCTGACCCGTCCGTTGGCGGTCAGGCCATGGGTCCGCTGGAACTTCTTCACCGCCGTCTCGGTGAGACTGCCGAAGTAGGACGTCACATACCTCCCCTCCAGCGTCCCGGCCTTCACCAGACGCCGCTGCAAGGCCTTCACTCCGGCGTTGGTCTGGCCCTTCTTGGGGGCGGTGTAGGTCTTGGAGACGTAGGAGGTGGCGGCCGCAGCCGGTTCGGCCAGCGGTTCCAGTGCGCTGGCCGCGCTGAGCAGGCCGGCGCCGAGGGCGATGCCGAGCAGCATCGCCAGGAGCTTCTTCATGACAGGTGTCCTTCCCCGAGCAGCAACTGTGTGCATGGTCTACGGCGGGGAAGGGCCGTCGGTTGCATCGCAACCGGAGCAATCTGCAATTCTCGTACGCGCCGGGCCGGACGGCCGTCGCGCGCTGGGCGACATCTTCGCCGATCAGCGGGGCAGGTGGGTGCCGTCGTGCGAGATCGGGACCGAACTGTAGCCGATTCGCTCAGGCGCCGCGGTTCAGGCCTGCTTGGCCCGCGACCGCGTACGCGCCCGTTCGTTGCCGGACAGCACGAGTTTGCGGATCCGCACCGCGGCCGGCGTGACCTCCAGGCATTCGTCGCCGCGGCAGAACTCCAGGGCCTGTTCCATGCTCAACAGGCGGGCCGGGATCAGTCGCTCGAGCTCGTCACCGGTGGAGGAGCGCACGTTGGTGAGCTTCTTCTCCTTGGTCGGGTTCACGTCCATGTCGTCGGCCCGGGAATTCTCGCCGACGATCATCCCCTCGTACACGTCGATGCCGGGACCGACGAACATCGTGCCGCGCTCCTGGAGGTTGAACAGCGCGTACGAGGTGACCATCCCGGTGCGGTCGGCCACCAGGGAGCCGGTGGGGCGGGTGCGCAGTTCGCCGTGCCACGGCTCGTAGGCCTCGAACACGTGGTGCATCAGGCCGGTTCCGCGGGTCTCGGTGAGGAACTCGGTCCGGAAGCCGATCAGGCCGCGCGCCGGCACCAGGTATTCCATCCGCACCCAGCCGGTGCCGTGGTTGACCATCTGCTCCAGCCGGCCGCGGCGCAGGCCGAGCAACTGGGTGACCACGCCGACGAAGTCCTCCGGCACGTCGATGGTCAGCCGCTCGACCGGCTCGTGCACCTTGCCGTCGACCTCGCGGGTGACCACCTGCGGCTTGCCCACGGTGAGCTCGAAGCTCTCCCGGCGCATCATCTCCACCAGGATCGCCAGCTGCAGCTCACCGCGTCCCTGGACCTCCCACGTGTCGGGGCGGTCGGTCGGGAACACCCGGATGGACACGTTGCCCACCAGCTCTGCGTCGAGCCGGGCCTTGACCAGGCGAGCAGTCAGGTTCTTGCCGGCTTTTCCGGCCAACGGGGAGGTGTTGATGCCGATGGTCATCGAGATGCTCGGCTCGTCGACGGTGATCAGCGGCAACGGCTTGGGGTTGTCCGGGTCGGACAGCGTCTCTCCGATGGTGATCTCGGGGATGCCGGCGATGGCCACGATGTCGCCCGGACCGGCCTCCTCGGTGGGCTCGCGGTCCAACGCCTTGGTGATCAACATCTCCGACAGCTTGACCGTGCGTACGGTGCCGTCGGCGCGGCACCACGCCACGTTCTGGTTCCGGCGCAGGGTGCCGGCCACCACGCGGCAGAGCGCGAGACGGCCCAGGTAGGGCGAGGCGTCCAGGTTGGTCACGTGGGCCTGGAGTGTCGCGCCCTCGATGTAGGTGGGGGCGGGGATGTAGTCCAGGATCGTGGCGAACAGCGGGCCGAGGTTGGGACTGTCGGGCATCGCGCTGTTCTCCGGGGCGGTCAGCGAGGCCCGCCCCGCCTTGGCGGAGGCGTAGACGACCGGGAAGTCCAGGACTGCGGTCTCGTCGTCGTCGAGCAGGTCCAGGAACAGCTCGTAGGTCTCCTCGACGATCTCAGTGATCCGGGCGTCGTGGCGGTCGACCTTGTTGACCACCAGGATGATCGGCAGCTTCTTGGCCAGCGCCTTGCGCAGGACGAATCGGGTCTGCGGGAGCGGACCCTCGGAGGCGTCCACCAGCAGGAGCACCCCGTCCACCATCTCCAGACCCCGCTCGACCTCACCGCCGAAGTCGGCGTGGCCCGGAGTGTCGATGATGTTGATCGTCACGTCGGACCCGTCGGGGGCGTGGTGCAGCACCGCGGTGTTCTTGGCCAGGATGGTGATGCCCTTCTCCCGCTCCAGGTCCATCGAGTCCATGACGCGCTTCTCGACCTCCTGGCCGACGCGGAAGGCGCCCGACTGCCACAGCATCGCATCCACCAGCGTGGTCTTGCCGTGGTCGACGTGGGCGACGATCGCGATGTTGCGCAGATCGGTACGGACAGGCATGGTGCAGCAACTTCCAGCAGTGGGTGGGGAACCCAGTGATCCTATGCCCTCCAGAACACCCCGGTTCGCCACTGCGCCTGCGCCGCCCGCCCGGTCCCGCGCGCTGCCGCCGGAACCCCACCGGCCGCATCCCCACCCCGTCCGACCCCATCCGTCCAGCCTCCGACCCTCCGACCCCATCCTTCCGCGAGGGAACCTACGTATACGTGGGTTCCTCTCGCATTGCACAGGTTGCAACCTGTGTAAACCATCAGGAACCCACGTATACCTAGGTTCCTTCGCGGACGCGATGGGGCCTCGACGGTAGTACGTGGGATTCCTCTCGCATTGCACAGGTTGCAACCTGTGTAAACCATCAGGAAACCTACGTATACGTAGGTTTCCTCGCGGAGTGATGGGGGTCGCGCGGAGTGATGGGGCGCGTCGCGGAGTGATGCGGGATGGGGGGTACGCGGGGTGAGGGGCTACCAGCCGGCGCCGAAGCAGGCGAAGGGGATGACGTCGTCGGTGGCGGCGAGTGCGTCGGCGAGGGCGTACGCGGGGTCGGCGCCTCCGGCGAGGCGGCGGTGGTAGTCGACCATCAGGTCCGCGGCGCCGCGGTCGGAGACCTTGGCCACGCCGGAGATCACCGTCGCGGTCCCGCTGTGCAGCAGGGCGCGGGTCAGACCGAGGGACTCGTCGCCGGGACGGGCGGTGCCGAGACCGAGGTCGCAGGCCGACAACACCGCCTGTCTGGGCGGCGTGGTCAGCCGGTCCAGGTCGTAGCCGACCACCGGCCCGTCGATCAGCCGGATGGAGGAGAACAGCGGACTCTCCCGCTCGTGCCGGCCGTGCGCGGCCACGTGCATCAGCCGGGCTCCGTCGATCGCGGCGAGGAAGGCCTCAC
Source organism: uncultured Actinomycetota bacterium (assembly GCA_963726625.1). GTDB lineage: Bacteria > Actinomycetota > Actinomycetes > Propionibacteriales > Propionibacteriaceae > Microlunatus. Next base: position 339,850 of record CAVSDA010000011.1, on the reverse strand, counting down.
CCGTCGCGTGGGCACCGGTCAGGACCGTGCAGCCCGGCCAGCGGCTGGCCACCGCGGTGACCTCATCCTCCGCCCGGTGCAGCCCCGGCCCGGCGACGGCGACCACGGCACCGGATCCGGGCGCGAAGTCGGCGTGGGCGCGCAACCACGCACTGGCCGACGGGGCCACGGTCAGCGGGCGACCGCGCAGCGACGGCAGTGCGGCCCAGGTGAGCCCGGCCAAGCGCCCGGTCGGCAGCAGCACCACCGCGGCGTCGGGCAGGTTGAGCGGGGCCAGGACGAGGTCGTCGAGCATGGCGAGGTCTCGCCGGAGCGAGTTGCGGGCCGACGCGCGCAACGGCTCGGGCACCCGGTCGAGGGCCAGCACGTCGAGGTCGGCGTTGATCCGGCGGCCCAGCCGCTCGGCCTCGGCCAGGGTGGTCAGCCGCTGCATCCAGCAACCGTGCGAGGTCAGCACGACCCCGTGGAGGTCGTCGTAGAGACCGAAGATCGCCACCAGGATCGCCTCACCGAGCGCGGCGCGCAGGTCGGTGATGCGGGGTCCGGTGTTCACCGCGCCGGAGCCCGCCAGCGCCCAGGAGCGGGCTCGGATCTCGGCCTGAAGCTCGCGCCGCTCGGTGACGCAAGGTCTCCGCCTCGGACCGGGGAAGCTCCTCGCGGTCGAGTTCGCGCCCGACCCAGCGCAGCCGGGTCAGCAGGTCCGCCGAGACCGCGTCGGCGGGCGGATGCACCGGAGTGATCCGGCCGGTGATCGTCCGGCCGCGCTCCAGCCAGGCGAGCACGGAGGTCGGCCGGCCGGCCGCCACCTCTTCGGCGATGATCAGCGACGCCAGGCCCACCCCGTGGACCGCGCTGGAGGTCTGCAGGTCGAGGCTGCCGAACTGGGCCTGGTGCTTGGCCAGCTCGTTCAGGCCGGCCTGCGCTTGCCGGCGCGCCGCCGCCCGGTCGTCGCGGGCGTACGCCAGCTTGGCTCGGACCAGCCGGCCGTAGAGCTGCAGGTCCAACGGCTGGTGGGTGGAAATGGCTCGGTACGGCTCTGCGCTCGGCGGCTGCGACCGGCCCGGCGTGGTCGAGGGCGATCAGTCGCGCCAGCTTGGACTGGTCCGCCATATCCAGCGCACTCAGCACCGTCGGCGAGCCGCTCGGCCGTGCGCACCACCTGATCGGCCCGTACCCCGGCCTCGGCGTCCGCGCGGAGCGCGACCAGTTCCCCCAGTGCCGTGGCCCGGAGGTTGTTCCGGGGCCGCAGCCTCGCCACCGCGGTCCGGGCGAGAGCCTGGGCGAGCTCCGGCCGTCCGGCGAGCAGCGCCACCTCGGCCCGGGTCAGCTCGGCCTCGGCCAGGATCTGCACCAACTCGGTACGCCCCAGCGCTTCGCAGGCTTCGAGCAGGGTCCGGTCGGCCTCGGTGACCAGCCCCGCGCTGAGCAGCACCCGGGACCGGTCCATCCCGACGATCCCGCGGTCGAGGTCGGTGTGGGCCTGTTCGGCCAGCGGCATCAGTTCCAGCGCCCGCGCGAGGTTGCCCGCCAGGAACTCCGACCAGCCCAGGTTGTGGCTGGCGTAGAAGGCGAAGTCGGCCAGCCCGTAGCCCAGCGCCAGTTCGAGCCCACGGGCACAGTCGGCCCGAGCCGGTCCGACGTGACCCAGCCGGGCGTGCAGTTCGCCGCGATTCAGCATGATCTTGCACTGGTCAATGTTGGGTGCGTGCTCCAGCAGGTCCACCGCGCGGTCGAGCGAGGCCAGCGCCTCCCGGAGCCGGCCCTCCCGGATGAGCATCGCCCCGCGTTGGGCGTGCGCCAGCGCGGTGATGTCGGGATGGCGTCCCTTCCGGGCGATCCGCTCGGCGTCGCGGAGTGCCTGGACCGCGTCCTGTTGGTGACCCAGCTCGTGGTGGGGGAACGCGCTGCTCAACAGGATGCGCGCGCTGAGCCCGCTGCCGGCGTGCGCACGTGCCACGCCGTCGACAGCGCCAACCCGCGGGGATCCGTGCTCGTCCAGGTGCAGCTCGGCCAGGGCCTGCCGCAGGAGGGCCACCGCCTCGGTGAGGCGGCCGACGTCGGCGAGCGCTATGCCCTCGTCGAGCAGTCGCTGGGCCGCGGCCTGCTCGGTACGCAGCACCAGATCCAGGCGGGCGTGCACTGCGCGCGGCCGGGGTTCGCCTACGGTTTCGTCCGAGGTCAAACCCGCACGCTCACGCCGGTGTCAGATCGAATCCGAGGTCTTGCAGCGCGCGTCGGCCACGCGCTGCTCCGCGAATGTGCGGCTCTGCCGTTGCGCGCTCGAGCATCGCCTGCGCCGCCGTTCCGGCGACCACCGGCGCTGCGAACGACGTACCGCTCCAGGTGCCGAATCCGGTGAAACTGTCGGGGTCGATGGTGGCCCGCCAACTGGCGACCGGACGGTCGGCCAGCGGCACCACTCCCAGATCCACCCCGGAGCGCTGGCCCACGTCGACGATGGGCAGGGTGCTGACCAGAGCGGCTCCGGGGCTGTGGCAGGCGATCCAGTCCCCGGCGTTGCTGAACAGGGCCACGCTGTCGTCCGGGTTGAGCGCGCCGACACTCACCATGGGCACGTCGGGGCTGCCCGCCGACAGCACGCCGGCCACGAACGGGCAGAACCCGGCGGGGAGCAGCGGGGTCGTCGTCGCGTTGTTGCCCGCGGCGGCCACGACCAGCACGCCGAGCCGGCCGAGGGACTCCACGACGTCGCGCAACCGCCGGTCGTAGGCCATCTCGCCCGGCCCCGACTCGGAGTAGTAGCCCAGGGACAGCGAGATCACGTCGATCAGGTCACTCTCCTGCCCGCTGGCCAGGGCCAGGAACTGGCGCTCGTGCAGGTGTCCCAGGCTGTTCAACAGGGCCGACTCGGTCGCGATGCCGTCGGTGCCCATCAGCTTGATCGACACGATGCGGGCGTCGGGGCAGGTGGTGTTGATCAGGCCTGCGATGAAGGTGCCGTGGCCGAAGAAGGGATCGAGGATGCCCTCCAGCGGATCCACCAGGTTGGGGTCGAGTTCGCCGCCACCGACGTCGTCGGGGACGACCTGGCCGGTCTCGGGGACGTAGCGCATCCGCACCACGATCGGGTCTTCCGCCGGCGCCTGGAACCACGGATGGGTGCCGTCGACGCCGGTATCCAGGATCGCCACCACCGGCCGTCGGGAGGGTGCGCCACGGTGCGGCGGGGGGCCGACCCAGCGCACGGGGGAGCGGCCGCCCAGTCCGGGGACGGCGTACTCGGCGGGGCCCGTCGCGTGACCGAAGGTGAAGCCGATGCCGCCGACGCCGTGGCCGAAGGTGAAGCCGACCCCACCAAGGCCAGAGGCGAACATCAGATGGTTCAGTCCGACCTCGAGGTCGCTGCCGTCGGCGAGCAGGAGATCCCGCAGCGTCTGCACCACCCAGAAGGCGTCCGGCACCTGGGCCGCCTCGGCGGCGGCCGATTCGATCCATAGCCGGACCGCGGCCGGGGACCTGGACTCGACGCGCCGGTCGAGCATCTCCAGGTCGGCCTCGTTCGGCACGAGCCGAAGATCGGCGACCGGCTTCACACCGGGGTCCTTCAGTCGCCCGTTCAGGCTCTCGGTCAGGTCCCGCAGTTCCCCGGCCCCGCGCCCGGTGGCTGAGACGAGGATCTCGTCGGCGACGTACGCGGTGGGTTGGTAGGGGATCGGCGCTCCGGCGCGGCGCTTGCGCGGCCGGTTCTCCCGTTCGCGCCGCCGCGCGCCCGGTTGCCAACTCCTGGTCGGGTCCATGATCCGCGCGCGGTGACGCAGCAGGATCTCCTCCGACAACATGACCGGCGTCTCGGTCGTCGATCCGGCTGGCTCCCGCTGCGGCTGGTCCGGCCCGACCGGCCAGACCACCCGGAACGGATCGGGCTCGCGGTGCTGCTGCATGGTCCCCCTGGTGCGCTCGCGCCCTCGAGGGGCCGAGAGAAGATGGTCGTCACTGCAGTCTGCAACACCGCCGCTTACAGCGGAAGAGGGCCGCCGGGCGCGGTGGATACCTGACGCCCACCAGCCGGCCCGCCCCGCTCAACCGCCCCACCCATCCGTTCCACCCGCCCGTTCCGCACGCACCACGGCCTCCCAGCGCGCCGGCGCCGGATCGGCCCCCGCATACGCTGTGAACCCAGCCGGGACGAGGGAGAGGCGTTCATGCCGAGTGGCACAGACTGGTTCCGCGAGTCGTTCCGGTCCGAGTACGAACGGCACGACGCCTCCATCGGCCGTTTCAATCTGGCGATCTTCGGCAAGACCGGGGTCGGCAAGTCGACCCTGATCAACGCGATCTTCGGCGAGGAGGTGGCCCGCACGGGCATCGGCGAGCCGGTCACCCACGGCAGCCACCTCTACCTCGACAAGTTCGGGCACCTCGGCATCGTCGACAACCAGGGTCTGGAGGTGGGCAAGGACAGCCGGGAGATCCTGGGTGACCTGAAGAAGGCGATGACCCAGATGCGCAAGCTGCCGCTGGCCGAACAGATCCACCTCGCCTGGTACTGCGTCCGGGGGATGGACCGCCGCTTCGAGGAGGCCGAGGCCGACTTCATCCGTCGGCTGGACGAGTTGGGGTTGCCCGTGATCGTGGTGCTCACCCAGGTGCCCCGGCGCCCCGACGGCCAGGTGCATCCTGACGCCGCGATGCTGGCCGAACAGATCGCGGCCAAGCAGCTGCCGATCACCGGCGGTCGGGCGTTCATGACCTACGCGAAGGCCGACGAGTTCACCGGACAGCCCGCGTACGGGCTCAAGGATCTGCTCGATGCCACCTTTCGCGTCGCGCCGGCCGGAGTCCACGAAGCCCTCGTCACGGCGCAGCAGATCGACCAGGACCGCAAGCAGAAGCAGGCGCGCGGCTACGTGACCGCCGCTGCGGCCAGTGCCGGTGCCGCGGCCGCCAGTCCGATCCCGTTCTCCGATGCGACCCTGCTGGTGCCGATCCAACTCGCCATGATGGCCAAGATCGCCCAGCTGTACACCATCAAGTTCGAGCGGGCCGCGTTGATGGCGATCGCCTCGGCCACTGCGGCGACCCAGGTGGGCCGGGCCGCCTTCACCGGACTGATCAAGATGGTGCCGGGCGCCGGAACCGTGGTCGGCGGCGCCATCGGGGCCGGCGTGGCGAGCAGTTTCACCTACGCGATGGGGATGGCCTGGACGAGCGTCTGCCAGCGCGTGGCCAAGGGCCGGCTGAACGGGCCCGGCGGCGTGATCGACCAGGAGCAGGTGAGGGAGGCGTTCCTGGAGGAGTTCCGCCGGCGGCTGAAGATCGGCCGCCGACCGATCCGCTCCGAGGCCGACCTGCCGGACACGACCCGGCCGGGCACCCGTCGCTGAGGCCGGAACCGCGGCGCGTGGCCCTGCGACACGGAGTGGCGTCGCGTCCAATAACCTGCGTTGAATGAGTACCCCGGACGTTGCGCCGCTGCTCGAAGGCGAGCCCGCGCATGATCAGGTCGTGTTCGCGGCGCGCCTGCAGCGCTACTGGCCCGACCTCATCACAGGGCTGAGCGGCGCCTATCCCGAGCACGCGCCCGAGATGGCGTACCGCCTGGTCGAGATCGCCGCGAGCAACTTCCGCCACCGTCCGGCGGACCTGCGGCTGCTCGACCTGCGTCGCCATGCCGACCCGCAGTGGTTCCAGCACCAGCAGATGGTCGGCTACGCCGCGTACGCCGACCTGTACGCCGGGGATCTGCGGGGGGTCGCCGACAAGGTCGACTACCTGGCCGAGCTCGGGATCTCCTACCTCCACCTGATGCCACTCCTCAAGCCGAGGCCGGGGCAGAGCGACGGCGGGTACGCGGTGATGGACTACCGAGCCGTCCGCGACGACCTGGGCACCATCGACGACCTGCGCGATCTCGCCGCCGCGCTGCGCTCGCGCGGCATCTCCCTCACCCTCGACCTGGTGTTGAACCACGTGGCCGCGGAGCACCAGTGGGCCGTGAACGCCCGCAGCGGAGACCCCTTCTACCGTCGCTACTTCCACATGTTCGCCGACCGGGAACTGCCGGACCGCTACGAGCGCACGCTGCCGGAGGTGTTCCCCGACTTCGCGCCCGGAAGCTTCAGCTACGACGAGGAGTCCTTCTCCTGGGTCTGGACGACGTTCAACACCTGGCAGTGGGACCTCAACTGGCACAATCCCGACGTCTTCTACGAGTTCGCCGACCTGATCTTGTGGCTGGCCAACCTCGGGGTGGAATGCCTGCGGCTGGACGCCATCGCCTTCATCTTCAAGCGGATGGGGACCAACTGCCAGAACCAGCCCGAGGTGCACGCCATCACCCAGGCGCTGCGCACGGTCGCCCGCATCGCCGCGCCGGCCCTGATGTTCAAGGCCGAGGCGATCGTCGGCCCGACCGACCTCGCGCCGTACCTCGGCGTCGGCAAGCACGCCGGCAAGGTGAGCGACATGGCCTACCAGAACTCGCTGATGGTGCAGATCTGGTCGGCGCTCGCCGCCAAGGACACGCGCCTGTTCTGTGCCGCCCTGAACCGCTTCCCGGCCAAGCCGCCGACCACGGTCTGGGGCACCTATCTGCGCTGCCACGACGACATCGGCTGGGCCATCGACGATGGTGACGCTGCCTCGGTCGGTCTCAACGGCTTCGAGCACCGCCGGTTCCTGGCCGAGTTCTACGCCGGCCTCTACCCGATGAGCGATGCCCGGGGGCTGGTCTTCCAGGAGAACCTGGAGACCGGCGACCGGCGGATCAGCGGTACGGCGGCGTCTCTGGTGGGGATCGAGTCGGCCCTCAGCAGCGGCGACCCGCACCACCTCGACGTGGCCGTCCGCAGGCTGCTGCTGGCCTACCATCTCGTGCTCGGCTTCGGTGGACTCCCGCTGCTCTACATGGGCGACGAGCTCGCCCTCCGCAACGACTACGACTACGACGACCATCCCGAGCACGCGGACGACAACCGGTGGGTGCACCGCCCCGCGATGCCGTGGGACGTGGCCGAGCGCCGACACGAAGCCGGCACGGTCGAGCACCGGGTCTGGCACGGACTGCGGCACGCGATCGCGGTACGCGCTGCGCTGCCCAGTCTGGACGCGTCGGTGGAGAGTGAGATCCTCGATCCGGTCAACCCGGCCCTGCTGGTCCTGCTCCGCCGCTTCCCGACCCAGACCATGGTCGGGGTCTACAACTTCACCGCCGACACCCAGGTGCTGCCGCGCTGGGTGATCCCGGTGGGCAACTGGGCCTTCGACGCGCTGACCGAGGAGACGCCGCTGACCGACGGGCCGCTGACCGTCGAGGGCTACCAGGTGCGCTGGTTCGTCCAGCAGGCATGACGACCGGCCGGTACGCCGGGGCGGCGGACCAGGTCCGCGCAGCGTTGGCGGACCTGGACCTGGCCTGGACGGAGACGACGCCCGGGATCTTCTCGGTGAGCCTGCCCGGTACGCGCAAGCTCAGCACCGAGTGCGCCCTGGAGGTCGGCCGGCATTCCCTCGGCGCCCGCGCCTTCGTCGCGCGCAAGCCCGAGGAGAACCAGGCGGGGGTGTACCGCTGGCTCCTGGAACGGAACCTGAAGCTGTACGGGATCGCCTTCGCCGTCGACGCGCTCGGCGACATCTACCTGACCGGCCGGCTCGCCCTCGAGGCGGTCGACGCGGTGGCCGTGGACCGCCTCCTCGGCGCGGTGGCCGAGGCGGCCGACGACAGCTTCAACGTGATCCTGGAACTCGGCTTCGCCGCCAGCATCCGGCAGGAGTGGGCGTGGCGCCGCTCGCGCGGGGAGTCAACGGCCAACCTGTCCGCCTTCGCCCACCTCGATCCAGGCCCCGGGCCCGGCGACGGCTGAACCGTGCACACGGCGAACTGCGCCAGTAGAGGAAAGTCAAGACACAAATTGGTCTGTACTGGACCCGAACCATTGCCCTAGGTTCCGTGCAACGGGCCGAGTAGCGGGGCTCTCCCGGCGGCCATTGCAGTAAGGATTCCAGCATGGCCATACGACTGCGGGGGGCCGTCGCCGCCTGTGTCGGCGCACTCGCGCTGAGCCTCGGGGTGAGCGGAGCCGTTGCCCGGCTTCCGCCGCTCCGGCGTACGACAAGACCTCGGCGATCGAGCGCAAGCGCGTCGACTCCGTCCCCACGCCGAAGCTGGGCTGGTACACGTGTTACGGCAACTACACCTGCGCCACCGTGTAGGTGCCGCTGGACTACGACCGCCCCGGGGGGCCACGACCGAGCTGGCCCTGCTCCGGCACCGGGCGCGCAAGCCCGCCAAGAAGATCGGCACCCTCTTCGTCAATCCCGGCGGGCCGGGCGGTTCGGGCACCGATTCGCCTACTTCGCGCCGTACTTCCTGTCCGAGGACCTGCTCGACCGGTTCGACGTCGTCGGCTTCGACCCGCGCGGAACGACTTCAGCGACAACGTCAAGTGCTTCGCCAGCAATGCCGCACAGGCGCCCGTCATCGATGACCTCTACTCGGTCGTCTTCCCGATCGGCAAGAAGCAGGAGGCCACGCTACATCGCGGCGAGCAAGAAGTACGGCAAGGCCTGCTCGACCACGGGCAAGCCGCTGTCGGCCTCGATGTCCACCGCCCAGGTCGCCCGCGACATGGATGTCCTGCGCCGCGCGGTCGGGGACAAGCAGCTGACCTACCTCGGCTTCTCCTACGGCAGCTACCTGGGGCAGGTCTATGCGAATCTGTTCCCCGACCGGGTCCGGGCCCTCGTCATGGACGGCGTCCTGGATCCCGTCCGCTGGGCCGGCACCGGGCCCACCCGCAATGATCCCGATGTGGAACCGGCTCCAGTCGGCCGACGGCTCAGCAAAGGCGCTGCAGGAAGATCCTCAAGCTCTGCGACCAGGCCGGCGGAGCGCTCTGCTCCTTCGCTCCCGGTGATCCCGTGAAGAACTTCGACCTGATCGCCGAGCGGCTCAAGAAGAAGCCGCTGGTGTTCGACTTCTTCGGCGACTCCTTCACCTACGGCTATCCCGAGTTCGTCAGTGAGGTGCTGTTCGCTCTTTACTACGTCGGACGGCGCATCGTACCTGGAGTCGATGCTGAGCGACCTGATCGTGCTGACCGAGCCGCCGGCCGCTCGCCAGGACGCGAACTTCCAGGCCAAGCGCAAGGCGGCGCAGCGGTCGCTCGATGCGGCGCGGCGCTCGCTGCAGCAGCGCGCCGAGGGCAAGCACATCCCAGGAGCCGGCTTCCCCTACGACAACGGCGTGGACGCCTTCGCCTCGATCACCTGCACCGACTCGACCAAGCCCGACGACATCGCCGCCTTCCCGCGCTATGCGGCCAACGCGGAGAAGCGGGCCAAGTACTTCGGCGCCATCTGGGTCTGGAACGGCCCGTTCTGCGCCGCCAACGCCTTCTCGGCTGCCGACGAGGACGCCTATCGGGGCGACTTCACCAAACGGACCGTCAACCCGCTGCTGTTCGTCGGGAACTACTGGGATCCGGCCACCCGCTACGAGGGAGCCGTGTCCGCCGCCAGCCGTGCGCCGAACAGCCGGCTGCTGTCCAGTGACAGCTGGGGGCACACGGCCTACGGCAGCACGAGTGTGCCGACACCGATCGGGTCGTACCTGATCAGCGTGAAGCTGCCGGCCGAAGGGCCTGGTCTGCGTCGGTGACTACCAGCCGTTCACCGAGGCGGCCGAGGAGGAAGAGCTGGACGTCGTGACCGTGCAGCGGGTGCGTTGCGCCGACCTCGCGGCACCGGACCGGGCGCTGAGGCGGAAGGGGGCGGGTCGTGCCACTCAGGCGCGGCCCGTCCCCTAGGCTCGCCGTCATGACCTCGACCCTCATCCTGCTGCGCCATGGCGAGAGCGACTGGAACGCGAAGAACCTGTTCACCGGCTGGGTGGACGTGGACCTGAACACCAAGGGCGCGGCCGAGGCCGAGCGTGGCGGGGAGTTGCTGGTCGAGTCGGGGCTGCTGCCGGACGTGGTGCACACCTCGCTGCTGCGGCGGGCGATCCGGACCGCGCAGATCGCGCTGAACGCCAGCGACCGGCACTGGATCCAGACCAAGCGGTCGTGGCGTTTGAACGAGCGGCACTACGGGGCACTGCAGGGCAAGGACAAGGCGGCGACGCTGGCCGAGTTCGGCGAGGAGCAGTTCATGACCTGGCGCCGCTCGTACGACACCCCGCCGCCGCCCATCGACCCCGACCACGAGTTCGCGAACTTCCACGACCCGCGCTACGCGGGGCTGCCCACCGAGGCCCGGCCCCAGACGGAGTGCCTCAAGGACGTGCTGCTGCGAGCCTTGCCGTACTGGTACGACGCGATCGTGCCCGACCTGTACGCCGGAAAGGTCACGCTGGTCGCCGCCCACGGCAACTCGCTCCGCGCGATCGTCAAGCACCTCGACCAGATCAGCGACGACGCCGTGGTCGGGCTGAACATCCCCACCGGGATCCCGTTGGCCTACGAGCTGGACGAGGACCTGAAGCCGGTCTCGGCGGGGGGCCGCTACCTCGATCCCGAGGCTGCCGCCGCCTCCATCGAGGCGGTCAAGAACCAGGGCAAGAAGTAGCGGCCGCCGCAACGGACGCTACGGCTGCGGCCAGATCTCGTCCTCGGGGAACTGCCCGGTCACCACGTAGATGATCCGGCGGCCCATCGAGGCGGCGTGGTCGGCGATCCGCTCGTAGTAGCGCCCCAGCAGGGCGACGTCCACGGCCGCCTCCACCCCGTAGGCCCAGTCCTCGCTCAGCAGCACCCGGAACTGGGTCCGGCGAAGCTCGTCCATCTCCTCGTCGCGCGACCGCAGTTCCTGAGCGCTCTCGATGTTGCGGTCGTTCAGCGTCTGGCCGGCGGTGACGACCATCTTCTCGGCGACGTCGCCCATCCGGACGAAGCTCGGGCGCAACGACTCCGGCACCGCCGCCTCGGGATAGCGCATCCGCGCGATCTTGGCCACGTGGGCCGCCAGGTCCCCCATCCGCTCGAGTTCGGTGACCATCCGCAGCGTCGCGACCAGGGTGCGCAGTTCACCCGCGACCGGGGCCTGGCGGGCGAGCAGGGAGAAGGCACGGCTTTCGATCTCGGCCTGCTTGGCGTCGAGGCGCTCGTCCTCGGTGATCACCTGCTCGGCCAGGTGGATGTCGGCTTCGAGCAGGGCTGTCGTGGACGTCCGGACCGCTGACGACACCACCTGCGCCATGTGAACCAGGTCCGCAAGGATGTCGTCGAGCTGCTCCCGATAGGAGTCGCGCATGGTTATGTCCTGTCTGTTCTTGCCGGTCAGCAGCGTCCACCATATTCCGCCGGTATACACCGAGTCGTGCTGATGGTGAACGGAGCGTGAACGTCAGCCGACGAGATGGTGTGGGCGGACGCCAGGCGGTACGAGGTGGTGAGTGGCCGTTCACCTGGCCCTTACTATCTCTCGTGTGATCCCGGTCTGGGCCGCGCTGGCGGCGTTCGCCGTCGGTCTGGCCGTCGGAGTCCTCCTCGTGTGGGCGGTTCGCCGTGCGCCCCGGTCCGACCTGGCGCCCACCTTCGACGTCGCCGAGCCGGTCGTCCCCGCCGGCGTGGCCGACATCCTCGCCGTGCTCAGCTCGTCCGGAGTGGTGGTGGGTCCGCACGACGAGGTGCTGCAGGCGACGAGCACCGCGCGCACGCTCGGGCTGGTCCGCGGCACGCGCATCGCGGTGCCGGAGCTGCTTCAACTGGTCCGCACGGTGCGGCGGGACGGGCAGGTCCGTACCCTCCACCTGCAGATCAGCCGCGGGGCTCGCGCCTCGTCGAGCTACCTGATCGCCCAGGTCGCACCGCTCGGCGACTCCTTGAGCCTCATCCTGGCCGACGACGAGACGGCGGCTCGGCGGATCGAGGAGACGCGCCGGGACTTCGTGGCCAACATCAGCCACGAGCTCAAGACTCCGATCGGCGCCATCTCGCTGCTGGCCGAGGCGGTGGAGGACGCGGCTGAGGACCCGGCCGCGGTGCGCAAGTTCTCCAGCCGGATGGGGGTGGAATCGGCGCGGCTCACCGACCTGGTGGCCCAGATCATCGAGTTGTCCCGGCTCCAGTCCGACGATCCCCTGGTGGCGCCGGAGATCGTCGACATCGACGAGGTGCTCACCGAGGCTGTCGACCGGCGTCGGGTGGACGCCGAGTCCCACCGGGTGACCCTCACCGTGGCCGGCACCTCAGGCACCCGCGTCCTGGGCAGCTCCCGCCAGCTCGGGGTGGCCGTCGGGAATCTGGTCGACAATGCCGTCGTCTACTCCGACCCGGGTGCGCGCGTCGTGGTGGCCGCTCACGTGGTCGCCCGAAGCGACGACGACTACGTCGAGATCACCGTCTCCGACAACGGCATCGGGATCCCGCCGGCCGAGATCGAGCGCATCTGGGAGCGCTTCTACCGTGTCGACTACGCCCGCAGCCGGGCGAACGGCGGGACCGGACTCGGCCTGTCGATCGTCAAGCACATCGCGGCCACCCACGGTGGCGAGGTGGCGGTGTGGAGCCAGCCGGGCCGAGGTTCGACCTTCACCATCAAGATCCCGGCCCACCTGCACGACCGGCCGGCTACCGCCGGAGCCGGGCACGGCTGCCGTGGACCGTGACCGCCAACCGTCAGGAGCTCAGCCGATGACCCGTGTGCTTGTCGTGGAGGACGAGGAGTCCTACCGTGAGGCGCTGTCCTACATGCTGTCCAAAGAGGGCTTCGATGTGGTGGAGGCGGCCGACGGTGCGGCCGGCCTGGCCGAGTACGACAGGGTCGGGGCCGACATCGTGCTGCTCGACCTGATGATGCCCGGGCTGCCCGGAACCGAGGTGTGCCGCCAGCTCCGGCTGCGCGGTCCGGTCCCGGTGATCATGGTCACGGCCCGCGACTCCGAGATCGACAAGGTGGTGGGCCTGGAGTTGGGCGCCGACGACTACGTGACCAAGCCGTTCAGCCACCGCGAGCTCGTCGCGCGGATTCGCGCGGTGTTGCGTCGGGGTCAGGACGCCGAGCTGGTCCCGGACGTGGTGGAGGCCGCGGGCGTGCGGATGGACGTCGAGCGGCACGAGGTGTCGGTGAACGGCGAGCAGGTCAGGCTCGCACTCAAGGAGTTCGAGCTGCTGGAGATGCTCCTGCGCAACGCCGGCCGGGTGATGACGCGGGGCCAGCTCATCGACCGGATCTGGGGCGCGGACTACGTCGGCGACACCAAGACCCTGGACGTACACGTGAAGCGGTTGCGGACCAAGATCGAGCCCGACCCGGCCAGCCCGACCTACCTGCTCACCGTGCGCGGGCTCGGCTACAAGTTCCAGGGCTGAGCGTCGTCGCGGGCCGCGATAGCGTGTCCGCGTGACTGGCGAAATCACCGTCTTCTCCGGCTCGGCCCATCCCGAGTTCGCGGCGGAGATGTGTGACATCCTCGGCGTCGAGCTGTCCCATGCGCGTACGACGCGGTTCAGCAACGACTGCCTGCAGGTGCAGTTGCGCGCCAACTGCCGCCAGCGCGACGTCTACGTCGTCCAGTCGCTGGCCCCGCCGGTGCAGGAGAACCTGTTCGAGCTGCTGATGATGTTGGACGCGGCGCGTGGTGCCTCAGCGGCCCACATCACCGCCGTCATCCCGCACTTCGCCTACGCCCGGTCGGACAAGAAGGACGCGCCGCGGATCTCCATCGGGGCCAGACTCGTCGCGGACCTGCTGGCCACCGCCGGGGCGACCCGGGTGCTCACGATGGCCCTGCACGCGCCCCAGGTGCACGGCTTCTTCTCCGTACCGGTGGACCACCTGAACGCGATCAACGTGCTCGCCGACCACTTCGCCGGCGGGGCCGCCAGCCGAGGCCATGACCTGAGCAACACCGTGGTCGTCTCCCCGGACCTCGGCAACGCGAAGATGGCCACCGACTTCGCCCGGGTGCTGGGGATCCCCGTGGCTGCCGGCTCCAAACGCCGGCTTTCCGACGACACGGTCGTCATCGACCGGATCGTCGGTGAGGTGCACGATCGGGACGTGATCGTGCTGGACGACGAGATCGCCACCGCCGGCTCGATCCTGGAATTGATCCGGCAACTGCGCAGCGAGGGCGTCGGCGAGATCTCGATCGCCTGCACCCATGGCCTGTTCACGGGTCCGGCGATCACCCGGCTGAGTCAGGAGCCGGGCATCGTCGAGATCGTCTCGACCAATACCGTCCCGCTCCCGGCCCAGAAGCGGCTGCCGATCATGGTCACCCGCTCGGTCGCACCGCTGTTCGCCGAGGCGGTGCACCGGATCCACGTCGGCGAGTCGATCAGCGGCCTGTTCAGCGACGAACAGACCTACGGCTGAGCACAGTCCCCGCCCGGTCGACCTGGTACCGAACGAGGCGCTAAGCGCTGGGTGTGCTGGACGGTCCGATGGTCGCGTACTGGGCCACGTTCCCGTCGACCACCGGGACGATGATGGTGACCTCGCCGGCGTTCTCGAAGGTGAGCGTCACCGACGCGGTGAGCCCTGCGGCCAGGTCGGGACTGGTGAGGGTGATCAGGTTGGCCGGATTGTCGGTGAGGACGACCAGGGCCGAGTTGGCCACGGCCCGGTATTCGGATGGTGCGGTCCGGCGCTCCACCGACGCGTCGATCTTGATCCGCCGTGCCGCTCACCGCAGTCAACCGCATCGCCGACCCCGCAGTGACGATGCTCCCCGACACTGTGCCCTCGCCGGCTGCTCGCCTGCTGATCCACAGGTCCCGGACGTGCACGAGCGCGGGCTGCCGCGGCGCGTCGACGTCACCCGGTGAGCCCGGCAGCCAGGTCGGACTGCTGAGGGTGATCAGGTTGGCCGATCGGTGAGTGACGACCAGGGCCGAGTTGGCCACGGCAACGGTATTCGGGATGGTGGCGGTCAGCGGCGCTCCCACCGAGGCGTCGAGCTTGATCGCCGTGCCGCTCACCGCAGTCAACGCATCCCGACCCGCACTGACGATGCTGGCCGACAGGATGCCCTCGCCGGGCTGCTTGCTGATGATCAGCAGGTTGCGGACGTGCACGATGTCGTCGGGCTGCTTCGCGTCGCCGACGTCGACGTTCACCCCCTCGGCGGGGGTATAGGGCCGCAGCGTCTGCGCGTCGGTCCCGCAGGCCGCCGTCAGCACCAGCAGAGCCACCGCCAGGAGCGCGGTCACGACCGGCAGCGCCCGGCGAGAGCCGGCCCGCGGTCGACGCTGACCTGTACGACGTGCACGACTGGGGTTCACGGACACGATGGCGGACTCCTGCCTCGACGGGATGCTGCTGCGGTGCAGCCTATCGACACCCGCGGGCGGGGTGGAGCGCGACAGGCAGTTGGTCGCCATCACCAGGGTGGCCCGGTCGGGCAGGCGGAACGGCCAGGGCCGCGCACGCACAGGAATGGCCGATTTGTCAAGCCCCGACTTGGCGTCGTACAGGCCTCTGGCTAGCGCAAACGCCGCAGAGGTGACCGTTTTGGCGTGCTAAACTTGGATCCGCGAAAGGGGTACAAAAACAATATGAGCTTTACAGTCGGCGAAACGGTGGTCTACCCCAATCATGGGGCGGCCGTGATCGAGGACATCGAAACCCGTCAGATCAAGGGTGAGGACAAGCTCTACCTCGTGTTGAGGATTGTTGGTCAAACCGATCTCATCGTGCGAGTTCCCGCGTGCAACCTCGACCTGGTCGGGGTGCGTGACGTCGTCGACGCGGATGGGCTCGAGCGGGTCTTCGGGGTCCTGCGGGCACCGCACACCGAAGAGCCGACCAACTGGTCGCGTCGGTACAAGGCCAACCTCGAGAAGTTGCACTCCGGCAACGTGCTGAAGGTCGCCGAGGTCGTGCGCGACCTGTGGCGGCGCGAGCGCGAGCGGGGTCTGTCCGCTGGTGAGAAGCGGATGCTGGCCAAGGCCCGCCAGATCCTGGTCTCCGAGCTCGCCCTGGCGGAGCGGGTCGCCGAAGACAAGGCCGAGATCCTGCTCGACGAGGTCCTCGCTTCCTGATCCCGCGGGTCGGGATCGGCATCGACGTCCATCGGCTGGCCTCGGGCCGGCCGATGACCGTCGGTTGTGTGGTGTTCGAGGACGAGGTCGGTCCCGACGGTCACTCCGACGGCGACGTGGTGGCGCACGCGGTCTGTGACGCGGTGCTGGGAGCCGCCGGACTGGGCGACCTGGGGACCAACTACGGCACGTCCGATCCTGCGTGGTCGGGGGCCGCGGGGGTGGCCTTCATCGTCGAGACCGGACGGCGCGTCCGGGCGGCCGGTTTCGACATCGGCAACGTGGCGGTGCAGTTGATCGGCAACCGGCCGCGGCTGGGGGAGCGGCGCGCGGAGGCCGAACGGGTCATGAGCCAGGCACTCGGAGCACCGGTTTCGCTGGCCGCCACGACCACCGACGGGCTCGGTCTCACCGGCCGGGGCGAGGGGATCGCCGCTATCGCCACTGCCGTCATCTTCGCGTAGCCCTGATCCGGCCGCTCATCGACGGTCGTGCTGATCCGGCGTCGGATGAGGCTCAGCGCACCTGGTTCGACGGGGCCACGTAGGTGTTGCACTGGCCGGCTGCACCGGTGGCCAGGCCGACCGTGCCCCAGTAGCGCCGGGTGCCGGACTGTCCGTGATTGCCCTCACCGGGCGCCTTCCCGGCGACCGTGTCGTCGCCGCTGCCCGCGAAGTTGTCCTGGATCGTCTCGACGTCACTCTGCTGCAGCCCGAGGGCGACCGAGACCGAGCGCATGAACATGCCGGCGAAGCAGTCGGCCTGCGTCTCGTTGCGACGCGCCAACTCCAGACTCGCCGCCTTGCTCGGCGCCTCTGCCCGGAGCCAGTTCTTCGACGTCAGGATCCCGGTGCGGCCCTGGACGGCGTGACCGAACTCGTGGGCCATCACCTCATCACCCGCGGTCGGGGACACGCTCGCTGAGGAAAGCAGGCGTCCGAGCGTGCGGCTCCAGTAGATCTGCTGGTCGGCTCCGCAGTAGAAGGCGTTGTCGGGCATCTCCCCGCTGCCACACTTGGTGGAGATCTGCGAACCGTAGATGGTCACCGTCGGGCGGTAGATCTGAAAGCCCGCCTGCCGCAGCGGCGGCTCCCACACCCGGACCAGACACGCCATCAGGCTCTCGAAGTGCGACTTCAGCAGAGCATCGTCGGCTGTCGCCACATCGATCGGGGTCGAGTCGCAGCGGACCGGCGCCGGCACCTGCTGCTGGTACAGCGCGTTCGCACTGGTCCACTGTTTCGCCTGGTCCAGGGTCTCCGGTGCGGGGATCTGCGGCGGATCGAGCTCGGCCGGAGGCACCGCATAGTCGTCGTTCTGGTACGCGACCTGAGCCGGCTTGGCGGTCAGGTTCACCGCCACCAGGCCGACCAGGGCGAGCAGGGCCACGCCCGCGAGTGCGAGGACGACGAGCTTGAGAGGATTCCGGGTGCCGCCGGCAGGACGGTGGCCTGCCGGCCGATGGGGTCCTGACGGCGCCCCGCCGGGAGCCTGCCCGCCCATGTACGGCTGCCCGCCCCTGCCCGCCCACGTGCGGCTGCCCGCCCATGTACGGCTGCGGCCAGGCCTGGGCTGGCCACGACTGGACGCCCGGCTGCCCGGTCCACGCGGGCGGTCGGGGGCCTGGCGGGGCGTACGGATCGGTCATCGCACCTGGCTCGCAGGGGCGATGAAGGTGTTGCACTTACCCACCTCGCTGGTCCCGAGACCGGTGGTGCCCCAGAAGCGGCGCGACCGGCCCAGCCCGTGGTTCCCGACGATTCCAGGATCCCCGCTCAGGGTGTCGTCGCCGATCTCGACGTAGATCTGTTCGATGCCCTCCAGGTCCTGCTGCTGCACGCCGAGCGCGGCGGAGACCGAGCGGACGAACATCCCGGAGAAGCAGTCGGCCTGGGTCTCCAGGCGTCGCGTGTACTGGAGACCGACAGCCTCCTCACCCGACCTCTGACCGAGTGCGTGGGCCGCGATCAAGATTCCGGTGCGTCCCTGCAACGCGTGGGCGAACTCGTGGGCCATCACCACGTCGGCGGTCCACTTGTTCTCCTTGGCGGTCTGGAGGAACTCGGGCAACCTGCGGCTGTAGTAGACCTGCTGGTCGGCCGAGCAGTAGAACGCGTTCACCCCCGACTTGCCGCACTTGGTGGTGATCTCGTCGCTGTAGATGGTGACGGTCGGCCGCACGATCTGGAACCCGGCCTTGGTCACCGGCGGCTGCCAGACCCGGACCAGACACTCCATCAGGCCCTCGAAGTGGGACTTCAACTGAGTGTCCGGGGCGGTGGCCACATTGATCGGCGTGGAGTCGCAACGCACGGGCACCGGGACGGCCTGGCCGTAGAACGCGCTCCGGGTGACCCAGACCTCCGCCTCGTCGTAGGTCTGCGGCTGCGGGATCGGCGGGGGATTCACGTCCGGGGGTGGGACCTGGTAGTCGTTGTTCTGGTACTGGACCTGCGGCGGCGAGGAGGTCAGACCAGCAACCACCAGACCGGCCATGGCCAGCAGTCCGACGACCATCACCGCCACCAGGAGCAGCCGGAGAGGGCGCCTGGGCTGCGGTCCCGGCATCGTGGGCGCCGGTCCGTACTGCGGAACGCCGCCCGCGAAGGGCGGCTGGTGGAAACCCGGTGATGGGTAGCCGGGAGGCTGGAGCTGTGGGCCGGACGGATAACCGACGCCGACCTGGCGTCCGTAGACCGGCGGCTGGCCGCTGCCGCGAAACGGGGATTGGCCCGCTCCAGGGCTGCTGACTCACGAGCGCAACGATAACCGGGCCGCCCGGCGGCCGAGGCTGGTTCGTCGAAGACGTGATGCGGCGCCCGTACCAGCGGTCCAGCGGTGCCCTTCCGGGCTCGCGCACACCCGGCCCGGCTCAGCGGACGAGGGCGTCCTGGGCCGTGAAGGTGTTGCACCGGCCGAGGTCCCCGGTGCTCAGGCCCACCTGCCCCCAGTAGCGGCGGGACCTGGCCAGGCCGTGGTCACCGACCACGGCCGGCTTGCCGGACAGGGTGTCATCGCCGACGGCCATGTAGGACTCCAGGATGCCCTCGACGTCGTCCTGCCGGATGCCGAGCGACGTCGCCACGGAGCGGAGGAACGTGGCCGAGAGGCAGTCCGCCTGCGTTTCCAGCCGCCGCGAGTAGCGCAGCGAGGTGTCCTTGTCGGGGGCGTTCTGCGCCAGTCCGACGCCGCCGCCGAAGATGCCCGTCCGACCTTGCAGCAGATGCCCGTACTCGTGCGCCATGATCACGTCGGCGGCCCACTTCTTGCCCTTGACCCCGGGGAACGCGTCGGGCAGCAGCTTGCTGTAGTAGATCTGCTGATCGCCGGAGCAGTAGAACGCGTTGACTCCGGAGTTGCCGCATTTGGTCTGGATGCTGTCACCGTAGATGGTCACGGTCGGACGGAGGATCTGGTAGCCGGCTTTGGTGATCGGCGGCTGCCAGGTGCGGACGAGGCACTCCATCAGCCCCTCGAAGTGGTCGTCGAGGGCTTGCTCGCTCGCGGCCGCCACGTCGATCGGAGTGGAGACGCAGCGCACCGGCACCGGCATCGCCTGTTGGTACAGCGCGTTGTCCCGCGTGAACGCGATCGCCTCCTGCTCGTTCTGCGGGAACGGGATGGGCGGCGGACTGGCGTTCGGTGGTGGCACCTGGTAGTCGTCGTTCTGGTAGGCGACATCGCTGGGTCCCGACACGAGGTTGGCCAGCACCAGTCCGACCAGGGCCACCAGGACCAGGGCGATCGCCGCGAGTGCCACGAGCCGGATCGGACTGCGCCGGACCGGATGGGCGCTGCCCGGGTGACCCGGCGGGTAGGGCGCCGGGGTACGGCGGCCTGCGGGTGCGGGGCCGGCGGGTACGGGGCCTGCGGGTACGGGGCCTGCGGGTACGGGGCCTGCGGGTACGGCGGCCTGCGGGTACGGCGGCCTGCGGGTACGGGCGCTGCGGGTAGGGGGCCTGCGGGTAGGGCGGCGCCGACGGCAGCGGGGGCGGGAAACCGCCGTAGCGCTGCGGTTGGGGCGCGGTACCCCACGGTGGTTGGCTCACGGCGCTCCTCGCTGCAGCGGCGCGGGAGGGTTGAAGGTCGCGGGGCGCCGTCGCGGAGCCGACGACCAATCCGCTGCCGTACAGCGAAACCCTAGATCACCGCAGGTCCGTCTGGTCGGGACTGCCGAGGCCCCGTACGCGCGTCGCGGTGATCGTTGCGAAATAGAGGCCCTGTTTTTTCTCGGGTTGCGTCCCAGTCGCGAACCTCTAGTGCCAGGCTGTACCCGTGCTCGCCAACTCGACCATGTCGCCACGCCGTCTGCTGGCCGTAGTCGCCTTTCTCGCGCTGACCGCGGGCCTGCTGCTGGGGCCGCTCGCATCGCCGGCTCACGCCGAGGGAACGGCCTCCACGTTCGTGGCCGAGGCGAATCTGGCCAAGGACGGGACGCTGAAGGTCACTCAGACCATCACCTTCACCGGTGACGTGCCGCAGAACCTGGAGCAGAAGTTCGAGACCCGCGAGGACCTCGTCGGTGACCGCCAGTACGTGCAGGAGCTGAGTGAGGTGACGGCCAAGGCCGGGGGCGCCGACGTCACGGCGTCGGTCGACCCCGGGGACCGGTTCACCACGGTGTCGGTGCCGACCAACGGCGCCAACGAGATCACCGTCAGCTACACCGTGCGTGGGGCCGTGGTCACCATCGACAGCGGCACCGCGTTGCGGTGGCGACTCCTGCAGGGCTTGAGCGCGCAGGTCGCCCAGTTCAGTGCCACCGTGCAGATCCCCGGCCAGTTCAGCTACATCAAGTGCACTGCCGGCAGCCCGAACTCCAACGTGCCGTGTAACTACGCCGCGGCCGGCACCGAGAGCTCGCAGATTCCCACCTTCCGCGACGGTCCCCGTGGCCAGGGCGAGGTCGTCGCGATCGATATCGGCTTCCCGCCGAACACGGTGGCCAGCAACCAGATGATCGACTTCCGCTGGACGGTCGGGAGGGCCTTCTCGGCCAGCCCTCTGCCGCTGGCGCTCGCGCTGGGCCTGCTGGTGCTGGGCGGCAGTGCCTTGTTCCTGCTGCACCGTCGCGCCGGCGCGGACGTGGCCGCCGGGGGCCAGGTCGCCAAGCCGGGTGAGTTCGTGCCGACCGGTGCCGGCCAGAGCGAGTTCCGGGTGGTGGGTGAGGTTCGCCCCGGGCACGTCGGGACGGTCGCCGACGAGCGGGTCGACCCGATCGACGTGACCGCGACCTTGGTCGACCTGGCCGTACGCGGCCACCTGGTGATCGTGGAGTTGCCTCGGGACGACCGAGTTCGCCAGGACCGACTGGGAGCTTCGTCGCCGGACCGGTCCCGACGCGTTGCTCCCCTTCGAAGCCCAGTTGCTGGACGGCGTCGTGCCCACCGGGGCCAGCGTCCGAGTCTCTGAGTTGTCGGGCCGGGTGCAGGACTCCATCGGCGCCGTGCAGAACGCGCTGTACGACGAGGTGGTGAGCAACGGGTGGTACGAGCGGCGCCCCGACGCCACCCGGAACCGTTTCACCCAGATCGCCCTCGGCGCGCTGATCGGCGCCGTCGTGGTGACGGCTCTGCTGGCCGCCTTCACCACCCTCGGCCTGATCGGTCTGGCCCTGGTCGTGCTCGCCCTCGGCCTGATCTTCGTGGCCCAGGAGATGCCGTCGCGCACGGCCAAGGGCGCGGCACTGCTGCACGGCATGGGGGCGCTGCGCTCGGACCTGATGAGTCACCCGACCGACCAGATGCCCCCCGGTGCCGAACTGCGGGAGATCTCTGAGGTCCTTCCGTACGCGATCGTGCTCGGCGGATCCGAGCGCTGGCTCGACGCAGTGGTGGCCAGTGACACCGACGAGGACGCCGACTCGGAGGACCTGTCGTGGTACCACGGACCGGACAACTGGCACCTGCGCGACCTGCCGGACTCGATGAAGAATTTCGTCACCACCGTGTCCGGGAGCCTGTTCTCCCGCTGAGCCTGTCTCCCGCAGAGCCTGTTGTCCCTGCTGAGCGGGTGTGGCCGCCCGCGGTCGGTAGACAAGGGCACCTGGCGACCCGTTGGCTGTTGGTGGCCAACTCGGGCCGCATTCCCTGGACGACGCTAACCAGCCCGTACTGCTGATCGGGCGGGTCTGGCGGAGGTCGAGGGGCCGCTCGAGGTGATCCGGCCTGACCCTCCGACCGGCGCTCGATCGGCTATCGCCAGTTGCGCAGTGCGTACCCGTGGTCCGCGCACCCCTGGATGATGAGCTGCTTGGCGCTCTCCGAGATGGCCGTCGGGTCGTCGGACTCCAGCAAGGAGATCGTGGCGTCGAGCCACCTCTGCGGCTCGGCATCCAGTGCGCCGGTGTCGCGGAGCCTTCGCAGGCCCGCGAGGGTCGCCTTGCCGGCGACGTCTCCTCCGGCGACGAAGGAATCCACCGCCGGGCAGGCGATCGGATAGGCGTCCTCGGCGGTGATGCCGGAACTGGCACAGGCACCCAGACCGAACAGAGCGGTCACGGCAAGGGCGGCAGCGGCGATTCGTCCCACGCGCCGAGGATACGTACGGTTCCTGTGACCGCCTTGCACTGCACGCGATCAAGCGGGACGGGCCGGATGGACCCGGGTCAGTCCGGCAGGCAGAGCCGCCCCGTCACCCGTTCGGTGAAGCTTCCCGTCTGGAGATCCTGGGTGCCGCGCAGGGTCACCCGTCCGCTTACCCCCGCCAACAGGCCGGTGCCGGTCAGGTCGGCCGAGCGGGAGACGAAGGCGCCGGTCGTCGTGTCGAAGGTGCCCGCAGTCTGCGCGGTGATCGTACCGACGGCGGAGGTGAAGGTGAGCGGTCCGGTGAAAGAGGCTTCGTTCCCGTCGACGCCAGTGATGGCGAACTGGGCCGCCGTCGTCCCGACCGGGTAGCCGCGTACCGAGATCGTCGCCTCCGTGCGGCCCTCGCCGAGATCCTGGCCGACACCCGTCGCCAGCACGCGGACGCAGCGCTGCCCCTGACCCGCCCCGGTGTGGGGCCTCGCCTCCGCGGGGGCGGGTGCCACCATGACCATGATCGCCGCCAGTGCGACCACCGCGAGGGATCGGCTCCTGCCCATAGGTCCTCGATTCGTGCGACGGCGTGCGCGCGCACGCGTCGTGGGACGGCTGTCTGGGTGACTCTAGCGAGGACAACCGGCACGGCGCCAGGGTCCGGGACAGCCAAGCCCACCGGTCAGCGGTGATGCAGCTGGAGCGGTAGCGCTCCGGTCGGCAGCAGGGTGATCGCGGCGTGCACCGGGGTCGTCGTCAACGGTGTGGTGACCGTGAACGACTGAAGGACCGTGGCGATCACGATCTGCACCTCCATGAGGGCGATCTGCATGCCGATGCAGGCCCGAGGGCCGGCACCGAAGGGGAACCAGGCGTAGCGGTGCCCGCCGGGGTACTCCCCGGGTGCCACGTCGAAACGGCTCGGGTCGAAACGGCTGGGATCAGGCCACACGGCCGGCGAGTGGTGCACCCCCCACGGCGAGACCTCCACCCATGATCCGGCCGGGATGCGGTAGCCGCTGAGGATCTCCTCGTCCCTGGTGCTGCGTGCCATGCCGTGAGCGGCCGGATACAGGCGCATGGCTTCGCGGACGGCTCGGCCGGTCCATGGCAGCTGTTCCAGATCGTCGGCGGTGGGCGCGCGACCGCCCAGGGACCGGTCGATCTCGGTCTGCAGCACCTCCTGCCAGCGGGGTGAGCGGGCGAGCTGCATCAGGGTGCAGGCCAGTGTCACCGAGGTCGTGTCGTGGCCCGCCAGCAGGAACAGCATCGCCTGATCGGCCACCTCGGTGCCGGTCAGCCTGTCGGCCGCGTTCTCAGTGTCGCGGGCGGCCAGCAACAAGGACATGATGTCGTCGGTGTTCGTCGCCCGCGTACGGCCACGACGCTCGGCCACCAGGACGTCCGCGATCTGGCGGACTTCAGCCAACCCGCGGCTCAGCCTGAGGTTGGCCGGCGTCGGCAGCCACCTCGGAGTCGGATGGGGTGATACGGCGCGCCGCAGCAGCTGGTCGTTGATGCGCCGGAACCGCTTCAGCAGGTCGAAGGCGCTGGTCAGGTCCGAGCCCAGCAGGATCCGGCCGCTGATCCGGGACGCCACCTCGATCATCAGCGGGTAGGCGTCGAGCGTCGTGCCCTCGTCGGCCGCGGTGCGTAGGCGGGAAACCAGGCGCGCAGCCTCCTCGGCCATCACCGGCGCGTAGGTCGTGGAGATCCGGCGTCGGGTGAACATCGGCGCCAGGAACCGTCGCTGCCGATGCCAGCGCTCGTCTTCGCTGGTCAGCAGGTTGTCGCCGAGCGAGGCGCGCAGTTCCCGGTACCCGGGCGCGTGCTTGCGGTACCGGTCCGGCTGGCTCAGGATCTCTGCGGCCAGATCGGGCGAGGACACGCTGTAGAGCACGATGCGCCAGCCAGGGGGGCCGGCCACGATGCGGGCGAGCCCACCCACGTCGCGGGCCGCCCGCGAGATCGTGCCGAGGTAGTCTCGCCGCACCGCCCTCAGGGAGCCGACGACCGGCCAACCCGGAAGGGTGGGCACCGGACGGCCCGCCAGCGCAACGGCCATTCTTCATCGTAGGTGCGCCGAGGGCCGGACGACAGGGCCTGCACGCCACCGGCTGCGCTCTTCCGCTCGTCCTGCTCGATCGCCCGTCCACAGCTGCGCGACGGGTTGTCGGTCCTCCGGGTGCGCGGTCCCGGAACCTACCTCTACTTAGAGCGTCAGTCCCGGGTAGAGCGGGTTGGCGTCAAGCATCTCGGAGCTGGCGGCCTTGGTAGAGGCGGCGACGCCCTCGGCGAGCACGTACTTGGCCTTGCCCGGCTTTCCCGTGGAGGCGATGGCTGGAGTGGTGTTCTTCAAGACGTTGACGATCAGATCAGCCACCCGGTCGAACTCGGCCGCGCCGAAACCACGCGTCGTCAGCGCCGGGGTACCGACCCGTACGCCCGAGGTGTACCAGGCGCCATTCGGATCGGCGGGTACGGCGTTGCGGTTGGTCACGATGCCCGCGTCCAGCAGGGCGGACTCCGCCTGGCGGCCGGTCAGCCCGAAGGTGGACACGTCGATCAGCACCAGGTGGTTGTCGGTTCCTCCGGTCACCAGCCGCGCGCCCCGGCGCAGCAGCCCGTCGGCCAGGGTCAAGGCATTGTCGGCCACCGCCTGGGCGTAGTCCTGGAAGGCCGGCGTACGGGCCTCCGCCAGAGCCACGGCCTTGGCGGCCATGACGTGTCCCAGTGGTCCGCCGAGCACCATCGGGCACCCGCGGTCGACCGAGTCGGCGTACTCCTTGGTGGCCAGCACCATGCCACCGCGCGGGCCCCGCAGCGACTTGTGGGTGGTCGTGGTCACCAGGTGCGCGTGCGGCACCGGATCCTCGTCACCGGTGAACACCTTGCCGGCGACCAGCCCGGCGAAGTGCGCCATGTCGACCATGAAGGTGGCACCCACCTCGTCGGCGATCTCCCGCATGGTGGCGAAGTTGATCCGCCGGGGGTAGGCGGAGTAGCCGGCGATCAGGACCAGCGGCTTGAACTCCCGGGCCGCGGCGCGTACCGCGGCGTAGTCCAGCAGCTGGGTCTTCGGGTCGGTGCCGTAGGAGCGCTGGTGGAACATCTTGCCCGAGATGTTGGGTCGGAAGCCGTGGGTGAGGTGGCCGCCCGCGTCCAGCGACATGCCGAGGGCCCGCTGGTTGCCGAACTTGTGCCGAAGCTCCTCCCACTGCGCCTCGGTCAGGTCGTTGACGCCCTTGACGCCGAGCTCGGACAGCTCCGGCAGCTCGATCCGGTTGGCCAGGATGGCCCAGAAGGCGACCAGGTTGGCGTCGATGCCCGAATGCGGTTGCGCGTAGGCGTACTCGGCTCCGAAGAGTTCGCGGGCATGCTCAGCGGCCAGCGCCTCGACGGTGTCGATGTTCTGGCAGCCGGCGTAGAAGCGGTGCCCGACGGTGCCTTCGGCGTACTTGTCCGACAGCCAGGTGCCCATGGTGAGGAGCACGGCCGGGGAGGCGTAGTTTTCCGACGCGATCAGCTTGAGTGAGGCGCGCTGGTCGGCGAGCTCGGCGCGCGTCGCGTCGGCGATCCGCGGCTCCACCGTCTCGATCACGGCGAGCGCGGCCCGGTAGGCCTGCGAGGCGGTAGCGGAGTAGTCGACGGCGGTCACCGGCGGGTTCAGGGTGTCGGTCACGACAGGACTCTACCTCTAGCCGAGTGCCGTGCCGCCACCTCTCACCGGCGCGTGACCCTTGCGAAACTGTCGGCGTACGACGGGTGTGAATCGATTCACCGTGTCGTTCGTGGACGGTTTCGCGGGGGAGGGGTGGGGTAGGGGGAGGGGGGGAGGGGGAGGGGGGGGAGGGGGGGAGGCTAGCGGCGGGCGCGGGAGATCTCGTAGAGGGCGATCCCGGCGGCGACCCCGGCGTTGAGCGACTCGACGGTGGCGCTGATCGGGATCGCGGCGAGGGTGTCACACGCCTCCCGCACCAGTCGGGACAGTCCGGCGCCCTCGCTGCCGACGACGAGCACCAGCGGGCCTGAGACCTCGGCGAGTGAGCCGATCTCGGTGTCGGCGTTTCCGTCCAGCCCCACCAGGCCGAGCCCGGCTTCGGCGTACGCGCGGAGGGTGCGGTTCAGGTTGGTGGCGCGGGCGATGGGTAGTCGGGCGGCCGCACCGGCGGAG
The DNA here is from genome assembly GCA_963726625.1 of uncultured Actinomycetota bacterium. Taxonomy (GTDB): domain Bacteria; phylum Actinomycetota; class Actinomycetes; order Propionibacteriales; family Propionibacteriaceae; genus Microlunatus. The sequence continues at coordinate 313,211 of CAVSDA010000011.1, read as the reverse complement.
GTCTTCCAGGCCGCGGCGGTCATGCCGGCCGAACGCCGCTCCGGGATCAGGACGCCGTGCGCGCCGAACGCCGCGGCGGAGCGGACGATGGCACCGAGATTGCGCGGGTCGGTGATCGAGTCCAGCGCCACGATCAGGGGCGGCCGGTCACTGTCCAGTGCCGCCGCCAGCAGGTCGTCGGGATGGGCGTAGTCGAAGGCGGGAAGCTGCAGAGCCACGCCCTGGTGGACCGCGCCCGCAGTCATCCGGTCGAGCGCGACCCGGGTGACCTGGAGCAGGGACAGGTGGCGGTCGGCGGCCAGCTTGAGGATGTCCCGCAGCCGGTCATCGCGTTCGGAACCCTCGGCGACGTAGGCGGTCCGGGCGGGAATACCGGCCTCCAGCGCCTCCAGCACCGCGTTGCGACCGACCACCCATTCCGGACCGGCTCCGGGCTTGCCGGTACGGGGGGCGCCGGTACGCGGTCCGCCCGCTCGGGTCCCTCCGGCGGGGCGGGCCCCTGCCGGCTGCGCCTGCCTTGCCTTGTGGGCGGAGTGGTACGGCCGGTCCTCGGCCCGGGGGGTCGGGCCCTTGCCCTCCAGGCCCTGGCGGACCCGGCCACCCGATCCGGCGGTGTTGCCCTTCCCCTTGCGGCGCACGGCGCCCTTGCGCTGGCTGTTCCCTGGCATCTAGTCACGACCCTTCAGCGACCAGCGGCTGCCGTGCGGGGTGTCGGAGACCTCCACGCCCAAGCCCGCCAGCGAGTCGCGAATCGCATCAGCGGCGGCAAAGTCCTTGCGGGTGCGGGCGGAGCCGCGCTGGGCGAGCAACTCCTCGACCAGACCATCGACCACCGCCCCGAGCCCGTCGTCGGCGACCGTCCGCTGCCAGGCGTCACTGTCGGCGTTGAGTCCGAGCACGGTCAGCATCCCGGTCACCTCGGCCAGCCGCTGCGCCACGACGCCGGCGTCGTCCGCGTCCAGGGCCACATTGCCCTCCCGGACGGACTGGTGGAGCACGGCGACCGCGCCCGGGGTGCCGAGGTCATCGTCCATCTCCGCGGCGAAGGTGGCGGGCAACTCCGATCCGACGCTGCCCACGCGCTCGGTGGCCCGTTGCACGAAATGGTCGATCCGGGCCAGAGCGGCGACCGACTCGGCCAACGCCTCGTCGGAGTACTCGATGGTCGAGCGGTAGTGCGGTTGCGCCAGGTAGAGGCGGACCGCGCGCGCCGGGAACCGCTTGATCACCTCCGAGACCAGGGCCCCGTTGCCGAGGGATTTGCTCATCTTCTCCCCGGCGGCGGTGAGCAGCGCGTTGTGCATCCAGAACCGGGCGAAACGCTGTCCGGCTGCGGTCGACTGGGCCAGCTCGTTCTCGTGGTGCGGGAACCGCAGGTCCAGGCCGCCGCCGTGGATGTCGAACTCGGCGCCCAGGTACTTGCCCGCCATCGCCGAGCACTCCAGGTGCCAACCCGGCCGGCCCCTACCCCAGGGTGTCGGCCAACTGGCGGTGTCCGGCTCGTCGGGCTTGTGACCCTTCCACAGCGCGAAGTCGCGCGGGTCGCGTTTGCCGCGCGGGTCAGCGTCCGCCGCCGCCTCCATCTCCTCGATCCGCTGTCGGGAGAGGCTGCCGTAGGCGGGCCAGGAGCGTACGTCGAAGTAGACGTCTCCCGTGCCGTCCGCCGCGGCGTACGCGTGGCCGCGCCCGATCAGCTCGGCGATCATCTCGATCATCTCCGGCACGTGCCCGGTCGCCCGCGGCTCGTACGTGGGGGGCAGGCAGCCGAGCGCGGCGTAGGCGTCGTGCAGTTCGCGCTCGAAGCGGTAGGCGTGGGCCCACCAGGGCACCCCTTCCGCCGCGGACTTGGCCAGGATCTTGTCGTCGATGTCGGTCACGTTGGCGATCACCGTGACCTCGTACCCGCGCCGGCTGAGCCAGCGGCGCAGCACGTCGAAGACCACTTCCTTGCGGATGTGGCCGAGATGGGGGGCGGCCTGAACAGTCAGTCCGCAGTGGTAGATCGACACCTGACCGGGCCGTACGGGGTCGAAGTCCCGGACGGCTCGCGTGGCGGTGTCGTAGAGGCGGAAGGTGCCGGGGGCCGCGCTGGTGGCGGATGCGGAGGTGTCGCCCGGCTCGGGTTCGACGGGAATGGCTACGACGGTCGTTCCACCTCCATCAGTCGGCGCATGGCCTCGACGCCCTCGCGCAGCGCCTTGCGGTCGCTCGTGGACATCTGGGCCAGGAACGGCTCCAGACTGTTGCCGAGCGAGGTGACCATCCGCGCGAGCTGGCGGTCCCCCTGCTCGGTCAGCCGGATCATCCAGGCGCGGGCGTCGCTCGGGTCCGCGGCCCGTTCGACGAACCGGGCCGCCTCGAGGCGCTTCACGTGGTTGGTGATGGTCGGCTGCGAGCAGTGCTCGGCGTGGGCGAGATCGCTGATCCGGCTGGGCCCGTCGTCCTGCAGCCGCCCCAGCAGGCGTGCCGCCGACAGACTGATGGTGAACCCTTCCTCCTTCGGCACCCAGCGCACGACGCGGGCGGCGGTGGTCACCAGATCCTCGCCGAGCGTGTGGAGATCGTCGTCCATACAGGCAATATATGGCGTTCGGCGCCCCGGGCCGGCGGCGTTCTCAGCGGCGGACCGCCGCCAGCACCAGCCGGGCCAGCTCCGCGTACGCCTCGGCGTCGCTCAGGCCGGTGGCGGCGGCGACCTCCCCGCTGGTGATCCGCCGCATCGTCGCGGTCACCACCTCGCCGACGAACGCGGCGGGCACGCGCCGGAACGCGCCCGCGCGGGTCCCCTCGTCGATCAGTTCGCGCACCCGCTGCGCGGCGGCGAGGGTGTTCTGCTCGTAGATCTCCGTCGCCGGACGGATCGTCGGCCACGTCGTCCCGGAAGGCCCGGCTCGCGGGGCGCAGCGCCTCGGCGACCGCCTCGAGATAGCGGGTGACCCGCTTGGCGGGGGCCCGGGTGTGGGCGATGGCCGCCTCCACCTGGTCGGTCGCCCCCTTGAAGAAGTGCCGCACCGCGAGCAGGCCGAGTTGCTCCTTGCTGGCCGCGAGGGCGTACAGCGTGCGCTTGGAGCAGCGCAGCTGCGCGGCCACCTGGTCCATCGTGAGCTGGCTGAAGCCCTGCGCCAGCACGAGGTCGACGAGCCGGTCGCGGAGCGCGGACTGGCGGCGGCTGAGCAGCCTGCCCGCCACCGAGACGTCCGCGAATGGAGCAACCATAGCGGTACTAGCGTACTATCGACAGTACCGCTCTGGCACCGGGTCGCCGACTGTGCGCCGAGTGGCCGCCCGGGCTGGATCCAGTGAGGATGGGGAGGACATGACCGTCGATCGGCTGCTGCCCACCGAGGAGGGCGCCGAGCTGGTGTCGCTGGTCCGCGAGATCGCGCAGGCCGAGCTCGCGCCGCGAGCCGCCGAGGAGGAGGCCGCGGGCCGGTTCCCCCGGGACGCGTTCACCATGCTGGGCGAGGCGGGGCTGCTGGGGCTGCCCTATCCGGAGGAGTACGGCGGCTCCGGGCAGCCGTACGAGGTGTATCTGCAGGCGCTGGAGGAGGTCGCCGCGCGTGGATGAGTGTCGGGGTCGGCGTCTCGGTGCACGTCATGTCCAGCTACGCGATGGCGACCTTCGGCACCGCCGAGCAGCGGGCGACCTTCCTGCCGGAGATGATTTCGGCGGCGGCAGCTCGGGGCGTACGCGCTGTCGGAGCCGCAGGCGGGTTCGGACATCTCCGCGATGACCACCCGGGCCAAGCGCGCCGACGAGGGCTACGAGCTGACCGGCGCCAAGGCCTGGATCACCCACGGCTCGCACGCCGACTTCTACACCACCTTCGCCCGTACCGCCGACGACGAGCGCGCCGGCATCAGCTGCTTCCTTGTCCCGGGAGAGGCGCCCGGGCTGTCCTTCGGCACCCCCGAGCGGAAGATGGGGCTGACGGCGTCCCCGACCACCGCCCTCTACTTCGACGCGGTGGCGGTCGCGGAAGACCGGCGGATCGGCGTCGAGGGCCAAGGAGCCCGGATCGCGCTGTCCGCCCTCGACTCCGGTCGGCTCGGCATCGCGGCCTGTGCCACCGGCCTGGCCCAGGCGGCGCTGGACCGCGCCGCCCAGTACGCGGCCCAGCGGCGCCAGTTCGGACGACCGATCGCGGAGTTCCAGGGCATGCGGTTCATGCTCGCCGACATGGCCGCCGCCGTCGACTCGGCGCGAGCGACCTACCTGATGGCGGCGCGCAAGCGGGACGCCGGACGGCCCTTCACCCGCGACGCCGCCGTGGCCAAGCTGGTCGCCACCGACGCGGCCATGAGGGTGACGACCGACGCGGTGCAGGTGCTCGGCGGCTACGGCTACACCCGGGACTTCCCCGCCGAGCGCTACATGCGCGAGGCGAAGGTGACCCAGATCTTCGAGGGCACCAACCAGATCCAGCGGCTGGTCATCGCCCGGCACCTGCTCAAGGGCCTCCGCGTGGATCCCGCAGTTCCCGGCCCGGTCGCATGAGACTGGCCGACGACGACGTCGTGCTGGTCACCGGCGGCGCGTCCGGCCTCGGCGCCGCGTGCGCGCGCTCGTTGCTGACCACCGGCGCCCGGGTCGTGGTCGTCGACCTGCCCACCGCGTCGTGCGTCGAGCGCGTCGCTCGGTCCGGCGGGATCGATCAGCTTCGCGCCCGCGGACGTACGCGACGAGCAACAGGTGCAGGCGGCGATCGACACCGCCCGCCACCTGGGGTCGCTGCGGCTGGTGGTGAACTGTGCCGGCGTCGCCACCCCCGGCCGGGTGATCGGCAAGCGCGGGGTGTTGCCGCTGGACGACTTCCGGACCGTGGTCGAGATCAACCTGGTCGGCACCTTCAACGTGCTCCGGCTGGCGGCGGCGGCCATGGTCGACAACGAGCCGCTCGACGGTGATCGCGGGTTGATCGTGATGACGGCGAGCGTGGCCGCCTACGACGGCCAGATCGGTCAGGCGGCGTACGCGGCGAGCAAGGGCGGCATCGCGGCCCTCACCCTCACCGCGGCCCGCGATCTGGCGGAGCACGCGATCCGGGTGATGACGATCGCCCCGGGGGTGATGGAGACGCCGATGATGGCCGGACTGCCCGACGAGACCCGGGCCACCCTGGAGGCGCTGGTGCCGCACCCCGCGCGGCTGGGCCGGCCGGAGGAGTACGCGATGCTCGTCGATGCCATCGTGGCGAACCCGCTGCTGAACGGCGAGGTCATCCGGCTCGACGGTGCGCTGCGGATGCCGCCCCGCTGACGCGGGCTCAGCTCGGATCTGAGGCGGGCGCGGCGGTCGTAGGCCGGCGATGCGCCGAGGCTACTTCTTCGCCTTGGCCCGCAGCGCGGCGATGTCGAGGAAGGGGGTCGCGGGCTCCTCGTCGGCGCCGGGGCCTCGTCGCCGTCCTCCCACGGGTCGTACGGCTTCTCGTAGTCCTCGTCGACGAAGCCCTGCGACGGGTCGAACGGGTTGGCCAGCGGGCCCATCGACTCCATCGCCGACAGCGCGATCTGCTCGTCGGGAGGCTGGCGAGCACGTTGTCCATGTAGCTGCGGGCGGCCTCGTCGATCGACACCTCCGACCCGGCCTGCTCGCTGAGGAACCAGCGGTGCTCCAGCACCTCGTGGAACAGCTCGGCCGGCTCGAGCTTCTCGCGCAGGTCGCCCGGCACGGACTGCACCACCGGCTCGAAGCGGTCGGTCAGCCACTGGTGCGCGACGATCGACTCGTCGGCGCCCTGCTGGTCGGTCCGGGCCCGGAAGTAGTCGAGGTCGTTGAGCAGCCGGCGGGCCTGGTTCTCCTCGGTGTCCAGGCCGGTCAGCCGGATCAGTCGCCGCGAGTGGTGGCCGGCGTCGACGACCTTGGGCTGGATCCGGATCGTCGAGCCGGCGAAGTCGGTGGTGATGTCCAGTTCGGCGACGTCGAAGCCGAGCGCGTTGAGCCGGCGGACCCGGCTCTCGATCCGGTGCATCTCGCCGGTTTCGAACTCCTCGACCCCGGTCAGCTCGGCCCACAGCTCGCGGTAGCGGTTCTCGATCGTCTCGACCAGGACCAGCGGGTCGAGCGCCTCGTCCAGCAGCCCGCCGGCCTCCAGGTCGCAGAACTCGCCGAACAGGTTGGTGCGGGCGATGGTGAGGTCGTGCTCGCGCTGGCCCTTGGTCAGCTCGTCGTGCAGCTCACCGGTCTCGGCGTCCACCAGGTAGGCGGCGAAGGCGCCCGCGTCGCGGCGGAACAGGGTGTTGGACAGCGACACGTCACCCCACAGGAATCCGATCAGGTGCAGCCGGGCCAGCAGCACGACCATGGCGTCGACCAGCCGGTTGACGGTGTCCTGGCGTACGCCGCGGCTGAACAGCGAGCGGTAGGGCAGCGAGAACTGCAGGTGCCGGGTGATCAGGATCGGGTCCAGGGGTTCGCCGTCGGGGTCGAGCCGGTCGGTGACCACCCCGACCGGCTCCACCGACGGGGTGTCCAGCCGGGTCAGGTCGCGCAGCAGCCGGTACTCGTGGATGGCCAGGTGCTCCAGCACCTCCTTGGCGGCGTACACGTCGTTGCCGACCCGGACGAACCGGACGACGTGGCGCGAGATGCCGCGGGGCAGGGCGACCAGCATGTCCTCCGGCCAGTCCTCCAGCGGGGTCGCCCAGGGCAGGGTGATCAGCCGGGTGTCGGGTTTGGCGGACAGGAACCTGGGCATGTGCCATCTTGTCATTGAGCCCGCGGTTCACACCGGCGTCGGGCCCGCGCGCGTCCGGAGACGCAAACGGCCCCCCGCACGAGGTGCGAGGGGCCGAGAGACGGGTGACTCAGACGCGACTGGTGTGATCGGCGGAGATCCGGTTGCCGGTGGCCTCGGAGAACACGTGCACGTGCGCCGGGTCGATCTTGAGCCGGACGGTCTCCCCGCGCCGCGGAGGCGTGCGGGAGGAGATGCGGGCGATGATCTGCTGGGCGTTGAGCCGCTCGTCCTCGCTCAGCCCGGCGACGGTCCCGTAGAGGAACGCGTCCGCGCCGAGCTCCTCGACCACGGCGACGTCGATGCCGATGCCGTCGTTGCCGTCACCGAGGGTGAAGTTCTCCGGGCGGATGCCCAGCATGAGCTTCTTCTCGTTCGGCGCCTTGGCGAGGGTCTCGCGGGGCACCGGCACGATGTAGTCACCGATGTGGATGCCGTCGTCGGCGACGGTGCCCTCGATCAGGTTCATGGCGGGCGAGCCGATGAAGCCGGCGACGAACAGGTTGTTGGGCTTGTCGTACAGGTTCAGCGGGGTGTCGCACTGCATCAGCAGTCCGTCCTTGAGCACCGCGACCCGGTCGCCCATCGTCATGGCCTCGACCTGGTCGTGGGTGACGTAGACGGTGGTGACACCGAGCCGGGTCTGCAGCGCGGCGATCTGGGTGCGGGTGGAGACGCGGAGCTTGGCGTCGAGGTTGGACAGCGGCTCGTCCATCAGGAAGACCTGGGGGGAGCGGACGATGGCCCGGCCCATGGCGACGCGCTGACGCTGACCGCCGGAGAGCGCCTTGGGCTTGCGGTTGAGGAAGTCCTCCAGGCCCAGCAGGTGAGCGGCTTCCTGGACCCGCTGCTGACGCTCGGCCTTGGAGACGCCGGCCATCTTCAGCGCGAAGCCCATGTTGTCGCCCACCGTCATGTGGGGGTACAGGGCGTAGTTCTGGAAGACCATCGCGATGTCGCGGTCCTTGGGCGGCAGGTCGGTGACGTCGCGGTCACCGATCCAGATGGCGCCGGCGTTGATCTCCTCCAGGCCCGCGAGCATGCGGAGCGAGGTGGACTTGCCGCAACCGGAGGGTCCGACCAGGACCATGAACTCGCCGTCGCCGATCTCCAGATTGAGCTTGTCGACGGAGGGGTGATCTGCACCCGGGTAGACGCGAGTTGCGTCCCTGAAACTGACTGTGGCCATGCCACACTTCCTTTCCACGGGCAGGTACGTGCCCGACGATCCGTAGTGGAAAACGAGGCGCAGAGTCATACGCGACCCTGCGCTGGGGAGCACACTAGCGCACCGGGCCGGCAGAAAGCATTTCGCGCAGGCGGGTGCCGCAACCGCTTACCCGTTCGTAGGCGATGCCGGGGACCCCGTACGGCCCGGTCGGCGTCGCCGCGGTTCACCCGGCCGGTCCGATCGCGCCGTCGCTCAGCGCAGCTGGGTCAGCCGCTGCGGGTCCTCGTCGAGCTCGAACTCATCCACCACCGCGGTCACCTCCAGGGCGTTCAGCGTGGTGGGTGCGCCGATGTTGGTGAGGAAAGCGGTGTCAGCGGCGTCGCGGCCGGTGGCCACCCGCAGCAGGCTCTGCCGCGGCGCCAGCTGGGTCGCGTCGACGACCCACCAGGCGTCGTCGACGTACGCCTCCGCCACGGCGTGGAACTCCATCGGGCTGAGCCCGGGGGCGTACACCGCCGCAAGCCGAGCCGGCACGTTGAGCGCCCGCAGCAGGGCGACGGAAAGGTGGGCGAAGTCGCGGCAGACCCCCTGGCGGGCGAGCAACGTGCGAACCGCGCCGTCGGTCGGCAGGCTGGAGCCGGCGACGTAGGCCAGCTTGTCGTTGACCCAGCCGATCACCCCGTGCAGCAGCTGCTGACCCTCCAGGCCGGCGAACTCACTCGCTGCCGTCGGGCCGAGGGTGTCGGACTCGCAGTAGCGGCTCGGGCGCAGGTAGACGACCTGGTCGACCGCGCGCACCGGCGGCGGCTCGGCGATGCCGACCACGACGGCTTCGTAGTCCAGGCTGAGCTGGGCGCCGTCGGCTCGGACCTGGTGCAGGCGGGTGCCGTGGGCGTCGCTGAGCTCGAGCGGCTCCAACGCGGCTCCGTCCACCGTGATGGTGAGGACCTCACTCGCCAGGGGCGCGTCCGCGGCCGCGGACAGGCTGAAGGTGAGGGTGCTGGCCCCGCTCAGGCCGAGCTCGAGATGGGTGGTGACGGTCCGTTTCACGCCCGCCATCGTAGGCAATCTGCACCACCCGACTCTCCGGCGAGGAAACGCTGAGAAACGACACGCCGGAGGTCCTCAGCGGAGTCGTCTCTCCGCGTTTCCCGGTAGTAGGGAAGTGCGGGGCGGGAAGTGCGTGGGGCGGGGAAGTGCGGGAGCGGGAAGTGCGGGGCAGTGCCGGCGGGTGCGGGAAGTGCGTTGGGATGGGACGGGCGCGGAGGTCAGCACTCGACGATGTTGACGGCGAGGCCGCCGCGGGCGGTCTCCTTGTACTTCACCTTCATGTCGGCACCGGTCTCCATCATGGTCTTGATGACCTTGTCCAGGCTCACGGTGTGCCGGCCGTCGCCGTACAGGGCCAGCCGGGCCGCCGTGATCGCCTTGACCGAGGCGACCGCGTTGCGCTCGATGCAGGGAATCTGGACCAGCCCGCCGACCGGGTCGCAGGTGAGCCCCAGGTGGTGCTCCATCCCGATCTCGGCGGCATTCTCCACCTGGTCGGGGGTGCCGCCGATGATCTCGGCGAGGGCGCCGGCCGCCATCGAGCAGGCGGTGCCGACCTCGCCCTGGCAGCCGACCTCGGCCCCGGAGATGGACGCCGTCTGCTGGTAGATCGCGCCCAGGGCACCCGCCACCAGCAGGAACCTCACGATCGCGTCGTCGTCGACGCCCGGCACGAACCGTACGGCGTAGTGCAGGACCGCGGGGATGATGCCGGCGGCGCCGTTGGTGGGGGCGGTCACCACTCGCCCGCCGGCAGCGTTCTCCTCGTTGACGGCCAGGGCCCACAGGGTGACCCAGTCGAGTGCGGTCAGCGGATCGCCGCCGTCGGGAATGCGGGGGACCGCCCCGCGCGCAGCCTCGGCGGAGGTCATGCCGCTGCCGGCGAGCAGGCGTTGGTACAGGTCGGCTGCCCGCCGGCGGACCTTGAGCCCGCCGGGCAGGACGCCTGTCGCCGCGCAGCCTTTGGCCATGCAGGCCGTCATCACCTCCCAGAGTTCGAGGAGCCCGGCGCGCACGTCGGCCTCCGGCTCGCGGGCGCACTCATTGGCCAGCATCACCTGGCTCACGCTCAGCCCGTCGGCGCGGCAATAGCCCAGCAGTTCCGCACCCGTGCGGAACGGGTACGGGACCGGAGTCGGGTCCGGTATCAACGTGGGGGAGCCGGAGCCGTCGTCGTCGAGCACGAAGCCGCCGCCGATCGAGTAGTAGGTCCGGGCGAGGACGGGCAGCTGATCGGCGTACGCGGTGAAAACCATCCCGTTCGGGTGGAACGGGAGCGTGCGGCGGCGGTGCAGCAGCAGGTCGATCTCCGGCTCGAACGCGACCTGGTGGGTGCCGTGGAGCAGCAGGAGCCCGGTCCGCCGGATCTCGGCGGCACGCAGCGGGGCGGTGCGCGTGTCCACGGTCTCCGGGTCCTCGCCCTCCAGTCCCCACAGCACCGCGTTGTAGCTGCCGTGCCCATGGCCGGTCGCGCCGAGCGACCCGAAGAGTTCGGCCTGGATCCGTGTGATCCGCGCCATCAGGCCCGAGTCCGCCAGAGTGGTCACGAAGCGACCGGCCGCCCGCATCGGTCCGACGGTGTGCGAACTGGACGGCCCGATGCCGATGCTGAAAAGGTCGAACACGCTGACCGTCACCGGACCAGTGTGCGCCCGTACGGGGGTGTCAAGGCAAGAGCCCTGCCGGCTCATACCCGGCAGGGCTCGTACGGAGTGCTTGGCGTCAGTCTCGGCGTCGCCGATCTCCCAACGGGTGATCGACACGCCGATCCATGGGGACCAGCATGGCGACATGCCGTTAAATCCCGGTGACACGCCGGTGACACGCCGGTGAACATGAGTGGGACGACTTGGGCCCTTGTGCGGCGGCGGTGGCGGGCATATAACTGAGTTACGCCAGCGCGGCGGGCCTCGGCCCAAAGCACTGACGTACCGAAGCCCCGCCAACTCATACTTGGCGGGGCTTCACCCATTCTCGGGCCAGACGCGACGCGTCGGGCACGCGAGTCGCGGTCAACCGCGCGCGCACGGAGTGCGCCCAGTCAGTCCTCGCGCACGGAGTGCGCCTTGCACGTCCTCGGCGGCGGCACGGCACACTTGGGCGGGTGTCAATGCTGGGGGAGCAGCGCGGGGCGCGGCCCGCGGCGCTGCTCGGCCCGGGGTTCCTGGCTCTGCTGGCCTCGGAGCTGGCGTACTTCATCGCGTACGGGCTGATGATCCCCGCCATCCCCTTGTTCGCGATCGGGCGGCTGGGGGCGGGGCCGGCGGCGGCAGGTTTCGCGTACGGGGCGTTCAGCCTGGCGGCGCTGCTCATCCGTCCCCTGGCCGGTTGGGGGGCCGACCGCTTCGGGCGCCTCCCGGTGCTGCGGAGCGGATCGTTGCTCTTCGTCGCCGGCAGCCTCGCCCTGCTGGTCGTGCCCAACCTGGCGAGCCTGGTCGGAGCCCGACTGGTGCTCGGTACGGCTCAGGCCCTGTACTTCGTCGCGGTCTCGGCGATGGTGGCCGACCTGGCCCCGCCCGGCCGGCTCGGTGAAGCGATCAGCTACAACTCGCTGGCCCTCTACGTCGGGATCGCGGTCGGCCCGGCGCTCGGCGAATGGCTCATCGGCCAGGGCGGTTTCACCCTCACCTGGCTGGCCGCGGCAGCCCTCGCCGGGTTGGCGACCCTGCTGGTGCTGCGCATCCCCGAGACCGGGGCGCGCGCTGTGGGGGGCCGGCCAGGCATCCTGCTCAACCGGCAGGTGCTTTTTCCCGGGATCGCCTTCGTCTCCGGCATGGCCGCGCTCGGCGGCTTCCTGGCTTTCGCGGCGCTGTACGCCCGCGGCGTCGGCTTCCAGGGTGCCCACTGGGTGCTGGCGGTCTTCGGCGTGCTGGTCATCGTGAGCCGTCTCAGCCCTGGCGCGGCTGTCCGACCGGGGCAGGCCGCTACGCACCGGGGCGGTGGCGTTGCTGCTCTGTGCCGTCGGCCTCGCGCGCCATGGCGTTGTGGGCCGTGCCGGCCGGTCTCCTCGTCGGCGCGGCGCTCCTGGCCGGCGGGGTCGCCCTGGTGACACCGGCGTTCGGGCGCGCGATCATGGCGGGCGTTGCCCCGGACCAGCGAGGCCGTGCGGCCGCAGCGTTCAGCGTGTTCATCGACCTGGGTCTCGGCGGCGGACCGATCCTGGTGGGGTTGGTGGTCGGCGCGGCCGGCCTTCCGTCGGGTCTGGCCGTCGCGGCGGTCGCGGCGACGCTGGGGGCGGTGATCTGCCTGGTTCGGCCCGGCCCGCAAACCCGCCCCGGTACCGTCGTGGCCGGAGGTGAGGCGTGAAGGCGCTGGTCAAGGCCCGCAGCGGTCCCGGGCTGGAGCTCACCGACGTACCGGAGCCCTCGCCCGGTCACGGCGACGTGGTGATCAGGGTCGCTGCGACCGGGATCTGCGGCACCGACCTGCACATCGCCTCGTGGGACCCGTGGGCCGCACGGACGGTCCGGCCGCCGCTCGTGGTCGGGCACGAGTTCGCCGGGGAGGTGGTCGAGATCGGCTCGGCGGTGACGGAGGTCGCGGTCGGCGATTTCGTCAGTGGTGAGGGCCACCTGGTCTGCGGTCGCTGCCGGAACTGTCGAGCCGGCCGCCGTCACCTCTGCATCAACACCCGCGGAATCGGCGTACAGGTCGACGGGGCGTTCGCCGAGTACGCCGTGCTCCCCGCCGGCAACGCCTGGGTGCACCGGGACGCGATCGATCCGGCCGTGGCCGCGATCTTCGACCCGTTCGGCAACGCCGTCCACACCGCGCTGGCCTTCCCCATGCTCGGGGAGGATGTCCTGGTCACCGGCGCCGGGCCGATCGGCATCATGGCGGCCATGGTCAGCCGGCACGCCGGCGCGCGGCACGTGGTGATCACCGACCTGAGCGCCGAGCGGCTGGCCCTGGCCGAGTCGCTGGGGGTCACCCGCGCCGTCAACGTCGGACAGTACCGCGCTCGCCGACGCGCAGCGGGCGCTCGGCATGTGCGAGGGCTTCGACGTCGGCCTGGAGATGTCGGGCAGCCCGGCGGCGCTGCGGGACATGATCGGACAGATGACCCACGGCGGGCGGATCGCCATGCTGGGCCTGCCGGCCGCCGAGATCAGCATCGACTTCTCCACCGTGGTGCTGAACATGCTGACGATCAAGGGCATCTACGGACGGGAGATGTTCGAGACCTGGTACGCGATGTCGGTGCTCCTGCAGAGTGGTCTGGACATCTCCGGAGTGATCACCCACCGGTTCCCGTTCACCGAGTGGGAGCAGGCCTTCGCCGCCGCGCGCTCCGGCCACAGCGGCAAGGTGATCATGACCTGGGAAGGATAGGTGGAAGGTGTACGCCGCACTCAAGCACCAGCTGGCTGCTGACCTCGCGACCTTGAGGGACGAGGGCCTGTACAAGTCCGAAGTGGTGATCGCCACCCCACAGGCGGCCGAGATCGGGGTCGGCGGTGAGCCGATGCTGAACTTCTGCGCCAACAACTATCTGGGATTGGCCGACCACCCGGCGATGATCGCTGCGGCTCAGCAGGCGCTCGAGCGGTGGGGCTTCGGGATGGCCTCGGTCCGCTTCATCTGCGGCACCGCCGGCGTTCACAAGGAGCTGGAGAGCCGGCTGGCCGGTTTCCTGGGGACCGATGACGCGATCCTCTACGGGTCGTGCTTCGACGCCAACGGCGGGCTGTTCGAGACGTTGCTCGGGCCGGAGGACGCGGTCATCTCCGACGAGCTGAACCACGCGAGCATCATCGACGGGGTACGGCTGTGCAAGGCCGCCAGGCTGCGGTACCGCAACCGCGACATGGGCGATCTGGAGGCGCAACTCCAGGCGGCAGCCGGCTCCCGGCACCGGCTCATCGCCACCGATGGCGTGTTCTCGATGGACGGCTACGTGGCGCCGCTGGACGCCATCGTCGACCTGGCCGAGCGCTACGACGCACTGGTGATGGTGGACGACTCCCATGCCGTCGGGTTCGTCGGCGCGACCGGGGCGGGCACCCCGGAACTGTTCGGCGTACAGGACCGGGTGGACATCGTCACCGGCACGCTGGGCAAGGCGCTCGGCGGGGCCAGCGGCGGCTACACCGCGGCGCACACCGAGGTCGTCGAGATGCTGCGGCAGCGCTCCCGCCCGTACCTGTTCTCCAACTCCCTCGCCCCCTCGATCGCCGCGGCCGGCATCGCCACCCTCGACCTGCTGGAGAGCTCGGGCGACCTGCGCCAGCGCCTGCGCGACAACACCGCGTACTTCCGGACCGAGATGGCTGCGCGTGGCTTCGACATCCCCGAATCCGACCATCCCATCGTGCCGGTGATGATCGGCGACGCGGTCGAAGCGGCGGCGATGGCCGACCGGTTGCTGGCGCTGGGGATCTACGTGCGTGCGTTCTCCTTCCCGGTGGTGCCGCGCGGGAAGGCCCGCATCCGGACCCAGCTGTCCGCGGCCCACTCCCGCGACGACCTCGACCGGGCGATCGCCGCATTCGAGCAGGCCCGGGCCTAGCCGGACTCACCGCTGCCTCCCTCCGGCCCCGCTTCCCCTCATCTGCGTGACCGCTTCACCTCATCCTCGGCAGGAAACGCCGGGAAACGACTCGGATCTGGTCGAAATCTGGGTCGTTTCTCGGCGTTTCCCGGGATGGAGTCTCTTGGTGCCAGGGGATGCGGCTTGAGGTGTCGGTACGGATCGGGGATCGGGCAGTTGGTCGCCGCTGAGCAGGTACGCGTCGGGCCGAGTTCCCCGTCCTGATCTCGCTTTCCCTCATCTGCCTCCCGCTTCCCCCTCATCTGGCAGGAAACGCCGAGAAACGACTCGGATCTGGTCGAAATCTGGGTCGTTTCTCGGCGTTTCCTCGGGGTGGGGGTGGGGGGTGGGGGCTGGGGGCTGGGGGCTGGGGGCTGGGGTCTGGGGAGATGGGCGCTGGGGGCTGGGGCTCCGGCATCAGGGCTTGTTGATGATCTGCTTGCCGAGCGGCATCACGGTGACCGGGATCAGCTTGAAGTTGGCGATGCCGAGGGGGATGCCGACGATCGTGACGCAGAGCAGCAGGCCGGTCAGGATGTGGGTCAGCGCGAGCCACCAGCCGGCGACGACCACCCAGATCACGTTGCCGAGGAAGGAGAAGACCCCGGCGCCCGGCTTGGTCACCACTTCGCGACCGAAGGGCCAGGCGGCGTAGTTGGCCATCCGGAAGGAGGCGATTCCCCACGGGATGGTGACGATCAGCAGGCAGCACAGGATGCCGGCCAGCATGTAGGCGAGCCAGAGCCAGAAGCCGCTGAGGACGAACCAGATGACGTTGAGCAGAGTGCGCACGGCCCCACCCTCCTCCGCAGGGCCGGCGTAGGCAATCCGGAGGTGCCCTGGCGCTACCCCAGGCCCGCGAAGGCCTGGTACGCGCGGTCGTCGAAGAGCACGAAGCGCACGTCCACCACCTGCGTGGACGCTTGGCGTACGGCGCCGAGGGCGATCCGGGCCGCGTCGTCGAGCGGCCAGCGGTAGACCCCGGTGGAGATCGCCGGAAAGGCGACCGACTGCGCGCCGACCTCGTCGGCCACCCGCAGCGAGTTGCGGTAGCAGGCGGCCAGTTGGCCGGACTTGTCGATCGTCTTGGCCCAGGTCGGGCCGACGGTGTGGATGACCCAGCGGGCCGCCAGGTCACCGGCGGTGGTGGCCACCGCCTCACCCGTGGGCAGTCCGTCGGGATAGCGCTCGGCCCGTACGGCGCGGCAGGCGTCCAGGATGGCGGGTCCGCCGCGCCGGTGGATGGCGCCGTCGACGCCGCCCCCGCCGAGCAGGGTGTGGTTGGCCGCGTTCACGATGGCGTCGACGACCTGGTGGGTGATGTCACCCTGCACGAATTCGATCCTCACGCCCCTGCACCTACCCGCCGGCGGCGGATGATCACCACCGCCGCCAGTCCGGCCGCGACCAGCAGGCCGGAGCCGACGATCAGCGGGACGACGGGCAGGCCGCCGCCGTCCGCCGATCCTGGTTCCTCGACCGGCGAGGTGGGCGGGGGAGAAGGCGGCTCGGGCGCCGGGCTGGCGTCGGCGTACACGGGTTGCCCGGACTTCTTGCCCTCCACCTGCAGGTTCAGGGTGTACGGGACGACGTAGTTCTGGCCCTCGGGATCCGCGCCCAGGGACAGCACCACCGCGTACGCGCCGGGCAGGTAGCTGACCGCCTTGGCGGGCGCCTGCGCCCGGTTCAGGTAGGTGACCGGGGTGCTCGCCGCACCCAGCACGAGCGGGCCGGCCGGGTTGAGGAAGTCCTCACCGCCGCCGAGGGTGGTCGTGGCCCGGCCGCGGATCGGGGAGAACAGCTTGATGTCCGCCTTGACCGCGGTCTTGCCGACCTGCTTGGCCAGCTTGGTCGACGGCTGGCCGAAGCGCAGGGTCGCGTTGAGGTGCTGCCCCCACGTCTGTTGGACGAGGACGACCTGGGTCTCGCCCGGCACGATGGTCGCGGCGTAATACCCCTGTTTGACCTTGGGAGCGTCGGCGAACGAGCTGCCCGGCACCACGTTCTTGGGTGATTCCCCCAGTTGGGGAGCGAACGTCTTCGCCTTGGCCGGTCCGGGCAGACCCTCGGTCGTGGTCACCGGCAACTCCTCGCGCACCGTCAACTCGACGGGTGAGGTCTGGGTGCCCGTGTAGCGCGGCGTTCCCTCCACCGCGTCGGCCCGGCGCACGGCCAGGATCAGGTGGGTGGCCTCGGCGCAAGCCTTGACGGCCGGTTTGCCGGTCTCGGCGCCCGCGCTGACCGCGGCCACCAGGATCGATGAGCCGAAGTCGTCGGCGCGGAAGTCCGCGGCGGTGCCGCAGCCGGTCCCGTCCGGGGTCTGCAGGGCGAGCGCCACCGCGTCCGCCCGCCCGAGCCGGTTGAGCGACGCCGCCACGTGCAGCGTCGACCCGAGGTTCTTGCGGTAGACGTCGTAGTAGCGCACGTCCGCCTCGCCGGCCGGCGGAAGCTCGTCGGTCCAGTCACCGGCGGTGATGGCTGCGGCGTCCTCGGCGGTCTGGCCGCCGACGACCGGCTGGCCGGTCACCTCGTACGGGCGGGCGGCCCGACTGCGCAGCGTCTGCAGGCTGCTGGCCAGCGTCTCGGAGTCGCTGGCGTCGTAATAGGTGCCCTGACCCCGGGAGGCCACGCACTTGAGCTGCTCCTTCGCCTTGCCGCTGACGTCCAGGCCGACGACGTCGATGCGCAGCCCCGGCGCGCTCTTGGTCAGCTTCCCGGCCAGCTCGCACGGGTCGGGGTCGCAGGTGGACTCGCCGTCCGACACCAGGACCATCGTCCGCTGGCCCTGGCCGCCGAGGTCCTTGGCGCCTTGGTCCAGGGCGTAGGAGATCGGCGTCTCGCCGTACGGCTTGTAGTCCTTGATCGCCTTCCGCAGCGCGGCGCCGTTGCCGGACTTGACCGGCACGACCAGCTGGGAGTCGGTGCAGGAGCCCTTGTCGTCCCGGCTGAACACCTTGGCGCCGAAGACCCGCAGCCCGACGGAGAAGCTGTCCGGGATCTGACCGGCGACTGCGTTCATGGCCGATCGGGCCGCGTCGATCTTCACCTCCCCGGTCGAGGTCTTCTCCTGCATGGACCCGGAGGAGTCGAGGACGAAGAGCAACCTCACCGGCGCCTCCTCGGCCTGCGCCGGCTGGGCGGGCAGGGACAGGGCCACCAGCCAGGCGAGGAGCACGGGAACGACCAGCAGCAGCTTGGGCCTGCGCACGATTCCTCCTGGAGACGTTCGGATTCGGCCTACGGCTACCAGGAGGAGCGGGGGCATCCT
This sequence comes from uncultured Actinomycetota bacterium, assembly GCA_963726625.1. Classification (GTDB taxonomy): domain Bacteria; phylum Actinomycetota; class Actinomycetes; order Propionibacteriales; family Propionibacteriaceae; genus Microlunatus. The sequence continues at coordinate 295,455 of CAVSDA010000011.1, read as the reverse complement.
CCACGGAAGCGGCATACTCTACCCGCGTTCCTCCGCGCCGAAGGCGGCGCGCAGGCTCGCCCAGGCCTCGGGGCTGAGGTCGTCGTCGGAGACCGAACCCAGGGCGTCGCGGGTGGTCCGGATCTGCTCCAGGTAGCGGGCGCAACCGTCGCACCCGGCCAGGTGCTCCTCGAAGGCGCGCCGTCGGCCCGGCTCGAGCTCGCCCTCGAGATAGTCGGTCACCCACTCGACGATCTGCTGGCAGGGGACTTGGCGGTCGCTCATCAGGCCCCCACCCCTTCGGCGAAGTACCCGGCGAGAGTCTGCCGCAACGCGGCCCGCCCGCGGTGCAGCAGGACCCGCACATTGCCCTCCGAGACCCCGATCAGTTCGGCGATCTCGGCGGCGCTGAAGCCGTGGATGTCGCGGAGGGCGACGACATGGGCCTGGCGCTCGGGGAGCCGGCGCAGCGCCGCTCCCAGCACTTCCAGGCCCTCCCGGGTCAGCGCCTGGCCTTCGGGCCCCCAGGCGGCCGGCTCTCCGGCTTCGGTCCAGTGGTGCGGCCACCGGTCGTCGGGGCCGCGGAACCGCTCGCCGGCCACGGTCGGAGCGTCGTCGATCGCCTCGACCGCGAGCGTGCGGTGTTCGCGTACGCCGTAGCGCCGGCCGATGTTCGCGCAGATGCGCAGCGTCCAGGTGCGCAGCGATGAGCGGCCCTCGAACGACGCGATCTGGGTCAACACGGCGATCCAGGTCTCCTGCACGACCTCCTCGGCCACCGGCACCGAGCCGGTGTAGTAGCGCGCGACCCGCAGCATAGCGGGTGACCAGGCGCGCACGACCTGGGCGAAGGCCGTCTCGTCACGCGCGACCAGTGCGGCCACGAGGGTCTCGTCTCCGGCCACGGCAGGGCCCACCTTGCGACCATAGCGTCCCGATGGCCGCGCCCGCACACCCCGTTCGGTCGTCGTCATCGGGTCGGTCCGGTCCAGCGCTCGGCGGGCTGCATCGGGCGCGGTTCGGCTGTCACCCGGCTCAGCACGAGGGCGGCCGTCGGGAACGCGATCACCGAGATCAGGCCGGCCACGGCCAGCGCTCCGGCCTGGTCCGGAGTCAGCACCTGGAGCGACTCACCGATCTCGCCGGCCACCAGCAGGAAGGGCAGCGTGGTGGCGAGCATCAGGCCGGCGACCACGGTCCGTCGATGGCCGAGCACCGGCCGCAGCGTCAGTGCCGGAAGCCCTCGGACGACCAGCAGCAGCGCCAGCACGAGCGGCACCACCGCGAGGCCGGCGGGGTGACCGAGCACCTCGCGGAGGTCCAGCCGGATGCCGCTGGCCACGAAGAAGACCGGGATCAGAAAGCCGAAGCCGATCGCGTCGAGCTTGGTCGAGAAGCCTGGATGGCTGCGCTCGGGATCCGGGTCGATGAACCGCGCGACCCCACCCGCCACAAAGGCGCCGAGCACCGTCTCCAGGCCGAGCGTCGAGGCCAGCAGGGCGAAGGCGGTGACGGCGACCACGGCGATGCGGACCCGCGCCTGCCCACCACCGTCGGCTTGGGCCCGAACCGCGACGGCGATCCGTCGGCTCCGCGCGAGCATGCCGATCGCCCAGGCTGCCGCGCCGCCGACGGCGAGCATCACGCCGAGCACGACCAGCGCGCCCAGCGGGCCGCGGGTGGCGCTGAAGCCGATCGAGACGGTGACGATTGCGCCGATCTCGCCCAGCGCGGCACCCGTGAGGACCAGATCGCCGAGTGGGGTGTGCAGCAACCCGGCGTCCCGGAGCAGCGGGACGACCAGACCGACGGAGGTGGCGAGGAGAGCGCAGGCCACGAGGGCCGCTGCCCGCAGATCCCAGCCGATCAGCCAGAGCGTCGCAGCGGCCACCGGCGCCAGGGCAAGCGACCCCAGCAGGCCACGCCGGGCGGGCCGCTGAGCGGGCCGGCGCAGAGCGCGGACGTCCACCTCGTACCCGGCGAGGAACAGCAGGAAGGACATGCCCAGCGTGGCCACCGCGCTCAGCAGCGGATCGAGGGTCACCAGAGCGAGCAGCGTCGGTCCGAGCACGATGCCGCAGCCGAGCTCGAGCAGTGGCCCGGGCAGCGGCAACCCCGGCCGCAGGCCGCGCAACAGGCTGACGCCGGCCGCGACCGCGAGGACCAGGACCAACCCCGACGACGTCATGGTGCCGCCGGAGCCGGCCCGAGGGGCCCCGTCCACCGCGGGAATGGGTTGCGCGTCAGCGGAGAGGGCATCCCTACACCAGCTCCGGGTCCTGGACGACGTGCAGCAGGTACGGTCCCTCGGCCGCCAACAGCCTCCGCATGGCCGGTTCGATCTCCTCCCGTACGCGGACCGTCTCCCCGCCGGCGCCGCACAGCCGGGCGTACGCGGCGAAGTCGGGGTTGACCAGGCTGACCTGCCACTCGGGGAACTGGCCGGCCCGTTGCTCCTTGCCGATCTTGCCCAGCGATCCGTTGTCGAAGAGCACGTGTTTGACCGGGATGCGGTGTTTGACCGCGGTGGTCAACTCGGCCAGGTACTGCCCGAAGCCCCCGTCGCCGGTCACCGCGATCACCGTCCGGTGCGGCTCGGCCGTCCAGGCGCCGAGCGCTGCCGGGTAGCCGAAGCCGATCGAACCGAGGTAGCCCGACATCAGCACCGGCTGTCCCTTGGACTCCAGGTAGCGGCCGAAGGAGTACGCGTGGTTGCCGACGTCGACGGTGAACACCGCGTCGGCCGGCGCCAGCCGCGAGAGCACCTCGAACACGGCCGCCGCGGGCAGGCCGCGTCCACGGTCGTCGGCCGCCCGGCGGGCCTTCTCGGCCCGCCACAAACCCTGTCGCTCGGCGACGTCAGAGCGCTGGTCGACCGCGGCCGGCGCGGCGCCGACGGCCAGGTCGAGCGCCCGTACGGCCAGATCCGCGTCGGCCAGCACGCTGGCCGCGACCGCGCTGAAACGCCCGATGGAGCCGGGAGAGTCGTCGACGGCGACAACGGTCTTGTACGTCGCGATGCCGGTGTGGTTGGAGAAGGACGCACCCACGACCAGCACCAGGTCGGACTCGTTCATCAGCCAGGACGCGACAGGTGTGCCGCTCCGGCCGAGCACGCCGGCGGCGAGCGGGTGGTCGTCGGGCACCAGGCCCTTGGCCCGGAAGGTGGTCAGCACCGGAGCGCCGAGCCGCTCGGCCAGAGCCGTCAGCGCCGACACCGCACCCCGGGCCCCCTGACCCGCGACGATCACCGGTCGCCGGGCCGCTCGCACCAGCGCGGCCGCCGCCTCCACGGCGCCGGGCGACGGGGGAGTCCGGCGGTCGGCCCGTCGGCCGTCCGGCGCGGCCGGCGGGGCGTCGCTCGGCGCGACCTGCACCTCGTCCGGCAGCACGAGGTGCGCCACCCCGCGCCCGTCACAGGCGTGCTTGACCGCGGTCGCGACCAACTCGGCGTGGTCGCTGCCCGCGTGCAGGGTGGCGGTGGACACCGACACGTCGCGGAAGGCGGCGTTGAGGTCGAGGTCCTGGAACGCGCCGCGGCCCAGCACCGAGCTCGGCACCTGCCCGGAGATCGCGATCACCGGAGCACCGTCCACCTTGGCGTCGTAGAGCCCGGTCAGCAGGTTGGTCGAACCGGGTCCGGCGATCGCGAGGCAGGCGGCCGGCCGGCCGGTCAGCTTGGCGTAGCCGCTCGCGGCGAAGGCGGCCGCGCCCTCGTGGCGGATGCCGACGTAGCTCAGCTCGCCCCGTTCCTCGGCGCGCCGCATCGCCTCGGCCACGCCCAGGTTGGAGTGGCCGACCATGCCGAAGACCTGCGTCACCCCCCAGGCCACCAGGGTCTCCACCACCACGTCGCCGACCGTGCGGACGTGGTCGGGCACGTCGGGCAGCGCGACCCAGGTGCCGTCGGCCCGCTCCTCCACCTCGTACGCGGTGGGCGCATCGGTGAAGCCCTCCGGGGGCTTGCCGGTGAGCGGGTCGTAGTCGTAGCCGTGCCAGGGGCAGCGCAGCCAGCCCTTCTCGATCGACCCCTCGCCCAGCGGACCTCCCTGGTGCGGGCAGCGGTTCTCCAGCGCGCCGAGCTTCCCGGCGCAGCGGGACAGCGCGACCGCCCGGCCCTCGACCACCGCGGCGCGCACCCGCCCGTCGGCCGGCAGGTCGGTGTCGGCGATCCGGTGCCAGGTCTGCGGCGGGACGCTCGCGGCCTCGCGGGACCTCGGTGGTGGTCATCAGCCCCTCCTCACCCCGGCGTAGCCGACGCCGACGAGATCGGCGACCTCTCGACGCCACGACGTCAGGTCCTCGGCCCGGAAGTCCGACAGCCGACTGTGGCCGCAGGCTCGGGCCAGCACGATCATCAGCTGCGTTGCTGAGGTGAGGTAGCGGGCGAGCTGGTCGGCGGCGCGCTCGACCGGCAGCCGGGCTCGCAGGTGCGGCTTCTGGGTGGCGATGCCGACGGGGCAGTTGTCGGTGTGGCACGCCCGCATGCCGACACAGCCGATCGCCTGCAGCGCGGTGTTGGAGACCGCGACCGCGTCCGCTCCGAGCGCCATGGCCTTGACCAGGTCGGCCGGTCGGCGCAGCCCACCGGTGGCGATCAGGGTGACGTCTCGGCCCACGCCGCGCTCGTCCATCCGGATCCGCGCCCGGGCCAGCCCGGCCATCATCGGCACGCTGATGTTGTCGCGCAGGATCAGCGGCGCGGCTCCGGTGCCGCCGCCCCGGCCGTCCAGGATCACGTAGTCCACGCCGAGGTCCAGGGCGACGTCCAGATCGGCCTCGACGTGCTGGGCCGACATCTTGACCCCGATCGGCACGCCGCCGGTCCGTTCCCGCACGCGGTCCACCAGTTCCGCGGCGTCGCGGGCCGAGCTCCATTCGGGGAAGCGCGCCGGGCTGACGGCCGGTTGGCCCTCCGGCAGGCCGCGCACCTCGGCGATCCGGCCCACGACCTTGCTGCCGGGTAGGTGGCCGCCGGTTCCGGTCTTGGCGCCCTGCCCGAGTTTGAGGTGGACGGCCTGGACGGAATCCAGAAGGTCCTCGGTGAAGCCGAACCGGGCCGAGGCGATCTCGTAGAGGTAGCGCGTGCACTCGGCGTGCTCCTCGGGGAGGATGCCGCCCTCGCCGGAGCAGATGGCCGTGCCGGCGCGCTCGGCGCCACGGGCCAGAGCCGTTTTCGCCTCCTGGGACAGGGCTCCGAAGCTCATGTCGGAGACGAACACCGGGATGTCCAGCCGCAGCGGTTTCGCCGCCCGCGGGCCGATGACGACGCCGGTGTCGACCGGCTCGCCGTCCAGCAGGGGCAGCCGGGCCAGCTGGGCGGTGAGCACCTGCAGGTCTTCCCACTGCGGCAGGTCGGTGCGCGGCACGCCCATCGCCGCGACCGGTCCGTGATGCCCGGTGCGGGTGAGGCCGTGCCGCGCGAGATCGTGGATCTCGCCGACGTACGGCTCCTCCGGCGTGCCCTGGTGCGGATCGGCGAAGAGCCGGTCGTAGACCTCGATCGGGCCCGCCGGACGGCTGGGTAGCGCGCGTTCCCGGGCGAAGGCCGCCAGCTCGGCGCCGTCGACTTCGACCGAGCCCCCGGCGTCCACGTGAGCGTCGAACTTGTGGATCCGCTGGCTCGGATCGTAGGTGCTGATCCCGGTGTCGATCCGGTAGTCCCAGCCGTGCACGCCGCAGACCAGGTCGTCCCCGATCACCGAGCCGTCGGCGAGCATCGCACCCCGGTGCGCGCAACGCCCCTCGAAGACCGAGACCGCCGCGCCGCGCCGGACGAGCACCAGGTCGACACCGTCGACCGTCTCCCCGTACGGCGTGTCCTCGACGAGGTCGTCGAACCGGTGACTGAGCCGCCGCGTGGTTGCGGGGCTGTCGAGTTCAATGGTCATGTAACGCTTCCCCCTCGCCGTGGCACTGCTCTATCGGGCCTGCTCTTCACAGTGCCGCTGGGTGGGGCAACCGTTACGTGAGGTCGACGACTGATGAAAGGGAGTGCACCGTGACCGAAGGAGTGGACGTGGAGAATCCGGATTCCGCACCGGCCAGCAGCACCCTGGTGGCGACCCGGCGCCAGTTGCACGGGATCGCCGAATGCCTGCTCGCCGGGCCGGAGCACCGCGCGACAGGGGAGATCGCGCTGCAGATCACGCCGGGTGGCTTCGGCACCACCGCCGGCCCGGAGCTGCGGCTGGAGGGGACCGAGCTGGTGGCGGAGGGGCGACGGGTGGCTGCCGCCGGAACCTTCGCCGAGCTCGCCCGCTCGCTCGGGGTGGACTTCGGCAGGCCCGAGCTCGGCTATCCCGACGGCAGTGGGGTGGCCGCCGAGGAGCAACTCGACCTCGATCCGGGCGCGGTTCGCCTGCTCGCGGACTGGTTCGCCCTCAGCGCGACGGCCCTGCGCGAGCTTGACCCCGGCCAGCAGCCGATCCTGTGGCCGGAGCACTTCGACGTGGCGATCCTGTTGGACGACCGCTCGTACGGGTCCTCGCCGGGCGACGACCACCACAGCGAGCCGTACGCCTACATCAGCGCCGCCGGCCACGACGACGACCCGTTCTGGAACGCGCCGTTCGGTGCCCTGCGGTCGGCGAGCGAGACCGCCTCGGTCGAGGCGCTCGGCTCGTTCTGGCGGGAGGGGCGCGCGCGGCTCGCCGCGGGCTGACGCCGGCCGCCGCCCGGCGTAAGGTCGGATGCGGAAGGGATGCGTGGTGGCGACGGAACTCGCGGGAGTCAGCGCTCCGGCCCGGCTGGCCGAGGCGGGCGACGGCATCTCCGCCGAGGAGTTGGCGCTCGCGGCCCGCAACCACGGGCTGCCGCTGGAGGGGCTGCGGTGGGCGGTCACGCCTCCGGGCCTGCACTACCTGCTCACCCACTACGACATCCCGACTGGTCGATCCCGCCGCGTACTCGCTGGTCGTGGACGGGCTGGTCGAGCGGCCGCTCACCCTGGACCTGGACGCGCTGCGGGCCCGTCCGCGGGTGAGCGCGACCGTGACCCTGGAGTGCGCCGGCAACGGCCGGGCGCTGCTCGAACCCCGCCCGGTGAGCCAGCCGTGGCTGACCGAGGCGGTGGGCACCGCGGAGTGGACGGGTACGCCGTTGGCACCGCTGCTGCGTGAGGCCGGCGTGGCCGACGGGGCGGTGGACGTGGTGTTCACCGGCGCCGACCACGGGGTGGAGCGGGGCGTCGAACAGGACTACCAGCGCGCGCTGCCGGTCGCCGAGGCGCTGGCCGAGGACGTGCTGCTCGTCTACGCGATGAACGGCGGCCCGTTGCCGCCGCAGCACGGCTACCCGCTGCGGCTGGTGGTGCCGGGCTGGTACGGCATGACCCAGGTGAAGTGGCTGAGCCGGATCGAGGTGGTCGCGGAGCACTTCGACGGCTTCCAGATGCGGGCGTACCGGATCCGTGAATCCCCCGAGGACCCCGGTGTGCCGCTGACCCGGATCGAGCCGCGGGCGCTGATGGTGCCGCCGGGCTTCCCCGACTTCATGACCCGCCGCCGGGTGGCCCGGCCGGGGCCGCTGAGCGTCGAGGGCCGCGCGTGGTCCGGCTGGGCGCCCGTCGTCGCGGTCGAGTTGAGCGTCGACGGCGGGGCGACCTGGCTGCCCACGACCCTCGAGGCGGCGCCCGGTCCGTACGGGTGGGTGCGTTGGTCGGCCACCTGGGACGCGCCACCCGGACGTCACGAACTGTGCGTGCGGGCGCGCGACGAGAGCGGACGCAGCCAGCCGGTCGAGGGTCGCTGGAGCCGGGGCGGCTTCGCCAACAACGCCGTCCAGCGGGTCGGCATCGATGTCCTCGACCCTGCAGCGACCCGTGACCGTGCGCCCGACCGATGACTTCGGATGATCCTTTTGACGCGATGACTTTGGCCCGATGACTTTGGACCGATGACTTTGGGCGCGATGACTTTGGCGCGCCCGGCCGGTCAGTAACCGCAGTGGTCACACCGACCACTCCGAGCCCTCCGAGGAGCACGCAATGAGCGCATTCACCACCTGCCTGTGGTTCGACACCCAAGGTGAGGAGGCGGCGCGGTTCTACGCCGACGTCTTCCCCGACTCCCGCATCGACGGCGTCACGCCCTATCCCGACGGGGAGCGGGCAGGCCAGACCCTGACGGTGGACTTCACCCTCAACGGCCAGCGGTTCCTGGCTCTGAACGGCGGACCGGAGTTCAGGTTCTCCGAGGCGATCTCGTTCCAGATCCCCTGCGCGGACCAGGATGAGGTCGACCGCTACTGGGACACCCTGTCCGAAGGCGGTGAGGAGAGTCAGTGCGGCTGGCTGAAGGACCGCTTCGGACTCTCCTGGCAGGTCGTCCCCAAACGGCTGGGCGAGTTGCTGTCCGATCCGGCGGTGGCCCCCCAGGTCGCTCAGGCCCTCTACGCGATGCGGAAGATCGTCATCGCCGACCTGGAGAGTGCGGCGCGCGCTGTTTCGGTCTCCTGAGCCGGAGTCGCGGGGCTTGCCTGGTCGGGCTCATCTCCCGGCTGGCGCAGTCACTCCGCGGCAGTCCGTCCTTCTGAGCGGCAGTTCTACCTGACGCGGAGTCGGTCGGTGTGCCGCGAAGTTGCGCTCAGGAGCCCGCTGGGTCCGCAGCGGCGGTGGGATTGTCGCCAGGATAGGGTCCCCAGGCGTCGCTCCGGTTCGCTGACGCCTTCTGCCCCAGCCGACCCGTACGCACCAGGCTGGCCAGGCTGTCCATGATGACCCGTGCCGAGATCAGTGACGTCTGCTCGGCCCAGTCGTACGGGGGAGAGCACTCCACCACCTCGATCCCCGACAGGCCGCCCTCGGCGACCAGACGGACCAGCCCCAGGGCCTCGCGCGGCAGGAGCCCGCCCGGTTCCGGCCAGCCCGTACCGGGCACGAAGCCGGCGTCGATCACGTCGATGTCGAAGGACAGGTAGACCGCCGACGCGCCCTGCCAGGCCAGTTCCAATGCGGTCTCGGCGATCTTCTCGATCCCGACGCGCTCCACGTCGCCGACCGTCATGATCGTCGTGCCACGGCCCCGCCCGACCTTGACGCCGGCACGCGGCGCCTGCCAGCCGCCGATACCGATCTGAACCAGGTTGGTGGCGGGGGCGTTGGGGATGTTGGTGGCGTGGAACCACGGCGTGGTGTGCATCCGCTCGTCCAGGTCCAGTTCCTGGGTGTCCACGTGCCGGTCGAAGTGGATGATGCCGATGTTTCCGTCCATGTACGGGGCCAGGCCGCGGATCGTGGGGTAGCCGATCGAGTGGTCACCGCCCAGCACCACCGGGAAGACCCCTTGGGAAACCACATGGCCCATGGCCTTGCTGATCTGGTCGAAGGACTTCTCCAGGTTCCCCGGGATGGTGCACACGTCGCCGATGTCCACGACGTTGAGTTGCTCGCGCAGGTCGACACCCATCTCGAAGTTGTAGGTGCCGAAGAGGTTGGTGGCGCGGCGGATCCCCTGCGGTCCGAACCGCGTGCCTGGCCGGTACGTCGTGCCCGCGTCCAGCGGTGCGCCGAAGATGGCCACCTCGGCGTCACCCACCGCGTGCACGTCCTCGACGTACGGACACTTCAAGAACGTGCCGCGCTCACCGGCGAAGTGCGGAATCTCGCCGCGGGCGAAGGTGGGCAGGCTCCGGTCGGTGATGGAGTCGGCCGCTTCCAGGCCGTACGCGAGGCCGCGTTCGCACCTCCTCGCGGTACCGGCGGTCGGACAGTCGAGCCTCTGCCTGCTGTGCCCAACGGCCCTCGCGGTCGGGGCGGTCGTCGTCCGTGCTGGGCGTCATGAGGGGTCCCTTCACCGTGTGTTGGTGATCATCGCCGGACCATTCCACCACAGGGCCCGAGGGCCCGGTCGTCAGATGCGTCGGCGCCCCGCACCCGAGGGGGTGCGGGGCGCCGAAGCGTGGCTCGCGGGCCAGCCGCGTCAGCTCACTTGACGAAGGTGAGACCCGTGTGGCTGGTGGCCGCGGCGGCGATCGTCTCGCCGGTGGCCGGAGCGTAGACCTTCGACGTCACCGTGCCGGCCTTGGTGTCGACCTCGAGCAGACGTACGGGGTTGGTGGTGTTGGAGTGGAACGTCTGGTTGAAGCTGACGATCTTGTTCCCGTTGAGCCCGGTGTGCACCTTGCTGCCGTAGCGGCCGACGTGACCGCTGATGACGAACTTGATGTTGGTGTGCTTCTTCACGAAGTTGTCGTAGAGGGCCTGCGGGCTCGTGTCGCCGTAGCTGGCCGACTGGCCCAGGTTGCCCGAGCCGTCGATGAAGTGGTGCGTGGTGATGATCACGTTGTGGTTGGGATGCGAGGCGACGATCTGGTTGGCCCACGCCACGACGGAGGCCCGCGGCCACAGTTCCAGCGTCATCACCATCCACTTGACCCCGCCGGCGGTGTAGGAGGTGTACAGGTTGTCGACCTTGCCGGGCTCGAACGCTCCGGCCACGTCCCCGTAGCCCTCGGCGCTGAAGTAGCTGTTGAAGGTCGAGGTGTCCCGCTGCAGGATCCTGGTGCGCTTGGGGTCCCGGGCGCCGCCGGGGGCGTCGGTGGCCTGGGTGTCATGGTTGCCGATGGTCAAGGTGTAGGGAATCTTGGCCTGCTCGAGCGGAACCATGGCCGCGCTGGCGATCTTGTACTGCGAGTGGTCCGGGGTGTCCCAGTTGACCACGTCGCCGGAGCTGGTCACCCAGCGCAGGTCGAGGTCGGACTTGTTGGCGGCGAGCCACTTGGTGCGGTTGATGAAGCGGGGATCCTTCGCGTTCAGCACCTCCTGCTGGGTGTCCGGCAGCGCGGCGAACGTGAACTTGGTGTCGCCCTTCGCCTCGACCGGCGTCGGCGCGGGGGTCGGCGTGGGCGCCGGCCTGTTGTCTCCACCGTTGACGGCCGGCGCGGCCGCGTAGAACGCCACACCCTCCAGGCTCCAGCCTGCCGCGACCAGGGCAGCGCGCGCCGTGCTGCTGGCGGCGTACTGGTGGTGCGCCTTCTTCAGGTACCGGTAGACGGGCACCGTGCAGGCGGCGCTGGTGGTCGAGACCGAGAAGGTCGCTCCCTGGTCGAGGTAGCCGCTGGCGGTGGCCTTGGTGATCTCACCTGAGCGGTAGGTGAACAGGTAGTCGGCGCTGGAGGCCTTGTACAGCTGGTGCACCTGGGCCAGGCTGGCTTCGGCCTTCACCGACCCGCGGAACATCACCCCGCGGTCCTCGCTGAAGCCGCTCCGGGCGGTGTCGGTCGCGGGGGCCAGCAGTCCGGTCGACGAGCTCGGGTTCACCCGGTAGCTGATGGGGTCGGCCAGCGCGGCGCAGTTCGGGCCGCTGGCGCCTTGAGCGGCGAGCGGCATGACGACCGCCACGCTCACGCCGGCGACGAGGCTGGCGAGGGCGGCGGCAACAGGTACGCGTGTGTGCTTCACGGGAGGCTCCTTGGATCTATCGCGCCCCCCGGCGACGAGTACTGGTGGACCGGCAGCGGCCGGACTGTTGGGGATGAGGTGAAGCAGTGCGGTGGTCCGAGATCGACCTGATGGCCCCGAGCAGGCCCCCGCACCCGGGGCGAAATCTGTGATCACCACTGTGTGCTTCGTGTGTCAGTTGCCTGACAGACCGAAGAGTAGACAGATCCCGGCGGGCGGCTCAAATCCTGTTGCGGCGGAGGGGTCCGAAGGTGCCGGCGCTGACCGCAATTGATTGCGCCTATGCCGTAATAATCGCCGGGAGGCGGTCTCGCGGGCGCCCTGAGAGCCCCGTCACGGGTGTAAATCACCTTGAACAGCTTGCTGAGGGAGCTTTTAACCTGTTGAGCGGCTCAATTGTGATCCTTCTCATAGTTCCCACATCGTGGCCGCGCTGGCGGTGCTGACCTGCCTCGCACTCCGTTCAGAAACGCCGAGAGACGACTCAGATCTGCAGCCGATCCGGGTCGTCTTCCGGCGTTTCTTCGAGGTGCAGGGGTGCAGGGTGCAGGGTGCAGGGTGCAGGGGGCAGGGTGCAGGGGGTGCAGTGGAGGTGCAGTGGGAGCGGGGTGCGGGGACGTGCCCGGGGGGAGCGGGGTGCTGCCGAGTCGTCACTGCCGAGTCGTCACTGCCGAGTCGAGACGAGGCGCTGTCACCACCGGCCAGTGTGCGCTGGGGGTGGTGACTAACCGCTGGCCGCAGCGGACGGGTTGACGATGGCCTGGACGATCACGAACGCGGCGACGGCGAAGACGAGGTAGGCGAACCAGCGGCGTAGCTTGTCCGCCGGCAACCGGGCGGCGAAGCGGGCGGCGATCAGTGAGCCGACGACCGCAGCCAGGGTGAAGGCGATGGTGATCGGATAGTCGAGCTGTACGTCGCCGACGTGGGCTCCGAAGCCCGCGATGGAGTTGATCACGATGATCAGCAGCGATGTGCCGACGGCGACCGTCATCGGCAGGCCGAGCAACAGCACCAGCGCCGGGATGATCAAGAAGCCGCCGCCGACTCCGAACAGGCCGGTGAGAAAGCCGACCACCACTCCCGATCCGATCGCCTTGGGGAGGCAACCCCGCCAGTTCACCCGGCCGCCGGGCAGGGCGCAGGAGCCGCCCTCGGGTACGTCGCCGGAGCGCATCCGCACGCCGGCGGCCACCATCATCACGGCGAAGGCGACCAGGACGATGCGAGGATCGAGGAGCCGGTTGACCGCGGCGCCCCCGAACGCGGCGAGCGCCCCGGCTCCACCGAACACCCCGGCGATCCGCCACTGCACTTCCCCCTGCCGGATTCGCGGAATGACGGCGCTGGCAGAGGAGACCCCCACGACGACGAGCGAGGTGGGAATGGCGCTGGCCAGCGGCATGCCGACCCCGTACACGAGTGCAGGGACGGCCAGGATCGACCCGCCTCCGCCCAGCAGCCCGAGCAGGACACCGATCACCAGACCCAGCCCCACCGCGGCGATCATCCGGCGGTCCGGTCAGCCGGTCGAGGAGTCACCGGAGTCCTCCCCATCCTCGGAAGCCCCGTCCTTGGCCGCCCCGTCCTTGGCCGCCCCGTCCTCGAGGCCGGCCTCGGCCGCGGCGTCGTACGCCTCGTTGATGAGCACCATGGTGCGCCCGGGTCCGTCGAGCACCGAGGCGGCGATCGCGGCCCGGTAGCCGGATCCGCAGTAGACCCAGACCTCCCCGGACGGGACCTCGCCCAGCCGGTCCGGCAACTCGTGCAAGGGGATGTGCTGCGAGCCGCGCACGAATCCGTCGGCTCGCTCGTCGTTGCGCCGTGCGTCGAGGACCTGCACCTCCCGCTGGTCCATCGCGGCGGCCAGACGGGCGAAGTCGCTGACCTCGTAGGAGCGCAGCGGTACGCCGTCGGCGAGCGACTCGACCTCGCCGATGGCCGCGCCGGCCAGCTCGTCGATGCCGATGCGGACCAGCTCCCGGCGAGCGTCGGCCACCTGGTCCTCGCTCGTCCCGATCAGCGTGAGCGGCTCGCCGTAGCGGTAGAGCCACCCGAGATAGGTGACGAAGTTGGTGTCGAGTTCGAAGTTGAGCGTGTCGGCCAGGTGTCCCGGCGGCGAACGCGGTGCGGTCGCGCAGGTCGACGACCCACTCGCCGGCCTCGATCCGACGACGCAGTTCGGACGGATCGACCGGTTGGGGCAGCGAGAGGTCGACCGGCGCCGGGCCGCGCCGGTTGAGCGGACCCATGTGGGCGTAGTAGGCGGGGTACGCGTCCAAGCCGGCCAGCAGCGTGTCCACGTACTCCTGCTCGCCGAGAGTCAGCGCAGGATTGACCCGCTGTTGCTCGCCCACCGTGGAGTCGTCACCGCTGGTCGGGGTCGCCGAGCAGAAGCTGCCGAATCCGTGCGTGGGGAACACGCCGGTCTCGGCCGGCAGTTCGCGGGCGAGTCGGCGGACCGAGTGGTACTGCGCGTGGGTGAGCTCGTCGGTGTCGTCGGGACTCACCAGGTCGGTTCGGCCGGTCGCGCCGTAGAGCATCGATCCGCCGGTGAATACCGCGGTGGTGCTGCCGGAGGCATCGCCCAGGACGTAGCTGACGTGATGGTGGGTGTGGCCGGGCGTGTGCAGCACCAGCAACCGCATCTCACCTGCTTCGAGCACGTCGCCGTCGCCGACGGCGTGGTGGTCGAAATCGGCGTCACTGCCTTTCGGAAGCACGTACGCCGCCTCCGTCGTCCGGCTGAGCTCCAGGCCCCCGGTGACGTAGTCGTTGTGGACGTGGGTCTCCAGGACGTGGGTCACCCGTACGCCGCGCTCCTCGACCAGGCTCAGGATCCGGTCGATGTCTCGCTGCGGGTCCACGACCACGGCAACCGTGCCGTCGGTGGCCAGGTAGCTCCGGTCGCCGAGACTGGAAGTCTCGATGGTCTCGATGGTGATCATGGCTGCACTCCTGTTCTTACCCTGGGGGGCGGGTCGATGGGGCCGGACGGTTGGGTCCGGATGCGGGGGCCGGACAGCGGGGCTTGGTCAGACGACGCGGCCGGGTCGGCCGTCGCCCGCGGCGAGCGGGAGGCCCGCCTGGCTCCACTGCTGGAGGCCGCCGTCGAGGTTCTCCGCGGTGAAGCCCTCGGCGCGCAGCAACTCGGCCACCTGGCCGCTCCGGTTGCCGCTGCGGCACACGGCGACGATCAGCCGATCGCGGTCGAGCTCGCTCAGCCGGTCGGGAGACGTTGTCCATGGGCAGATGTCGCGCTCCCTCGATCCGCCCGGCCGCCCACTCCCGGGCTTCCCGGACGTCGATGATGTCGACCTCGTCCTTGCGTTCGTACACCTCTGTTGCTTGCATCTGTCCTCCTTGCCGGCCGGAACGGCCGTCTGTCACCTTCTATACCCCGGGGGGTATGCTTCGAAACCTACGGTATCACCGCGCTGATGCGGGCCCGTTCGCTGGACCGCCCAGCGCGGTATACCTGAGATACCCGAGACGTTCGTCGTTGCACACCACGGAAGGACACCTCGTGACCACCGTCGACCTGAGTCCGCTCGACCATCGGGAGAACATCCAGCAGCCCATCGAGTGGGCCGCCTGCGTCGGGCTGATGGTCCCGCCCGGCCCCTTCCCCGCTCCTGGGGACGGCGGCCACTGATGGTGCAACTCGAGCCGGAGACCCTGGTGCCGATCACCAAGCGACTCAGGCGAGCCCACGGCCAGCTCGGCGGCGTCCTCCGCATGATCGACGAGGGCCGAGACTGCGAAGAAGTCGTCATGCAGCTCGCCGCCGTGAGCCGGGCCCTCGACCGCGCAGGCTTCGCGATCGTGGCCACCGGGTTGAAGCAGTGCCTCACCGAGGCCGACGGTGCCGACAGCCTCGACACGCAGAAGATGGAAAGACTCTTCCTGACCCTCGCCTGAGCGGGCTGACGTCACCGTCCGGCGCGGTGGCGTCAGCGCGGTGGCGTCGAGCGCGGGTGTGCGCCAGAATCAGAGGGTGGCCGAGTCGGGCGGACGGTTGCTCACGGGTGCCTTTCTCGCGCTGACCGCAGCTGACCTCGCCTACTTCATCGCCGCTGGCATGCTGCTCGGTTTGACTCCGTTCTTCGTCACCGGCCCGCTCCGCTCGGACACGCTCGGGCTCGGACTCGCGCTCGGCGCGTTCAGCGTGACCACCTTGCTGCTCCGACCGACGGCGGGACGACTCGCCGACCGGCTCGGACGTCGCCCGCTGCTGCTGGTCGGGGCCGTCGTGTACTCGGTGATGACCGCAGCGCACCTGGTGGTCGCGCACCTGTGGCTGCTGATCGTGGTCCGGGTCCTGCTCGGGATGGCCGAGGCGCTGTTCTTCGTGGCGGCCTTCGCCGCCCTGGCCGACCTCGCCCCCGACGGTCGCGCCGGGGAGGCCTTGAGTTGGAACTCCATCGCGCTCTACGCCGGAATCGCCCTGGGACCGGTGATCGGGCAACTCCTGCTGGGGTGGGGCGGCTTCGCGGCCGTGTGGATCGGTGGAGCCGTGTTCGCCGCGCTGGCCGCCGTGCTGGCGTTGCGCGTGCCGGAAACCCGTCCGCCGAGGCCCGAGGGCGCGGGGAAGGGGCCGCTGATCCATCCCCGGGTGATCGTGCCCGGCCTGGCACTGTGCGCCGGCGTCGGGGCCACGGCCGGCTTCCTGGCGCTCGGCGGGCTTCGCGCCGCCGAGGTCGGTTCCGCGGCGTGGAGTGTGGTCCCGCTGGCCTACGGCAGTGTGGTGGTCGGCTGCCGCATCCTGTTCGCGAAGCTGCCCGACCGGGTACCTCCGCTGCGGCTCGGCGGCGGGTCGTTGCTGGTCTGCACGGCCGGACTCGTCCTGCTCGGAGTGGCCACCGGGCCGGGCGGCCTGATCGTCGGCTCCCTCGTGTTGGGTGTCGGCGTGGCGTTCCTCACCCCGGCCGTCTTCGCGGCCATCTTCACCACGGTTCCGGCTCACGAGCGCGGTGCCGCCGCCGGAACGGCGACCGTCTTCATCGACATCGGATTCGGAGGCGGCCCGCTGCTCCTGGGATACGTCGCCGCCGGTCGCGGCATCCCACTCGCCTTCCTCTGCGGGGCGGCACTGACCGGGCTGGCCGCAGCGATGTTGCTCGGCTGGACGCGCCGCCCGGCCCCTCGCGCGGCTTAGGTCCTCCTGGCCCGGAGCAGCCACAGCGGGACCGCAACGGCACTCTGGGCGGCCGCGACGATCAACGCTCCGCGCAGGTAACTGCCGACCGAAGCCGCTGCCGCGCCGTCGGGCAGCCTCAGTTGGGCCAGCCCGAGCACGAGGACGAACGTCACGACGGCCACAGCCGCACCGGCGGCCGCGTACGCGATCAGGCGCCCGTGGTCGGGGCGCAGCACCACGCCGATCCCGACCCCGGCGAGAAGACCGCCGACCACGATCATCAGTACCGCGAGCCCGGGTCGGTCCCGCAGCATCCCGCTGGCCACGAGCGCGATCGAGGCGGCGAAATTGCCGATCAGCTGGGCGGGCAGCACGACGAGCAGCATCCGGACGAACACCCGCGGCCAGGGCATCCGGTCCGAAGGGGTCGCTGCGGGCGCACCGTAGGCGGGCATCCCGGGTTGGACGTGACTCACGGCTCGAACCTACCCGGCCTGGCACTCGGGGAAGTCGATCGGAGCACGGGTGCCGGTCGCGCCCGGCGTACCGAGGTAGGTCGCGTCGACCGCGCTCGAATCGGTGGTCTCCAGGCTCAGGTCGATGCCGAACGCGACCCCCAGCTTCACCTCGGCGGCGAAGCCGGTCTTGTCGGACACGTTGGCGTACTCGACGTTGCTGACGCGGCCGTTGGTGTACATCAGGTTCTGGAAGGGATCGCCCTGGACCAGCCGATCGGGGTAGAAGGTCTCCGGCGAGACGTAGCCGTTCGGGTCGGCCTGCTGCGCGGCGAGCCACTGGTTGACCAGGGCGCGCTGGTCCGTCGTGTCGATGTCCAGGCTCGCTGTGGTCACGGTCACCGCACTCGCGGAGCCCGAATCGGAGACCTGGCCGCCGAGGTCACCCTGGCCGGCGTTCACCGAGGCCGTCGCCTTGCCCTCCCGGGTCGTCACCAGCGTCACCTTGACGATGTTGTTGTCCTTGTCCCGGGTGATGGCCATGCTCGAGCCCAGCACGCCCTTGAGCTGGCCGCCCAGCGGGCCGACGTTGCCCGTGGCCTGCCCGAAGACGTCGCCCGAGGTGGTGTACGTGGTGGTGCCGGCCTCGTTGTCGCGGATCTGGGTCCACTTGCCACTGGTCCCGAACTTGAGTCCGATGTCGGCGAGCTTGAGGTTGGGTACGCCGGAGTTGGAGTTGGGGTCGGTGCTGAACGGCAGGCTCAGGCCGAGCTTGCCCTCGGCATCCACGGTCGTCTCGAACGTCGTCACGCTCTGCGACGGGGGTTTCGGGGGCTCCTTGGGATCACTCCACAAGAACTTGATCGAGTAGTACGGGCTGTTCTTGATGATCTCCTGCTCGACGAGGTAGTCGTCGAGTTGCTTCCGCATCGCCGCGGCCTGTTCGGCGTTGTCGAAGGTCCAGGTGCTGCCGTAGTCGAACTTCACGCCGGCGCCGAAATCGACCTTGGCGCCGCGGCTGACCTTGCCGATGTCGAGCTTGGTACCGAACCCGCCGGTCACGCCCAGCGAGGCACCGTCGGTCGCGGTATAGGTGACCGTGCCGTCGCTGTACGTGGTCTCCACGAAGCCGGCGTTCTCACCGAACTTGATGAACGCGATCTTGATCTCGGAGTTGACCTTCTCGCCGTGCTCGGTGACCTTGCACCGGGTCGGCTTGGGGTCGAAGGACGGGTCAGGCGTCGGGTCGGTGCCGGGATCGGTCGGTTGGCCGCCGGGAGATGAGGGACTGCCGCCGCCGGCGCACCCGCCACCACCCATCTGCACCGCAGCCTTCACCCGGCAGATCGCATCGTCGACGATGGAGCCGTACGCCGGCTCGCTGGCTCGGGCGCTGATCGAGGTGCCGCCGACCAGCATCGCCACCAGCGCGAAGGCCGCCGCGTACTCCAAGGTCGCGGCGCCGCGGGACCCTTGCCCCGCGAGCCGTACGAGCCGAGCGAGCATGGGTGCGCCTCATCCAGGTGGTCGGGGTGGTCAGGGGGTCAGGGTGGTCCGGTACCGGTGCTCAGGTGCGAGCTCGGTCCCGAGCCTGCTCGACGCTAAGCCGTGGCGGCCGCACCGGTCATGGGCCCGAGGGCCCAACCCCGGACCCAGAGTTCAGGCCAGCCCCGGTCGGGGCGCACCGTGGCGGCATCCGTGGCCGCACCCGTGGCCGCACCCGTGGCCGGCTGCACCTCAGGCGAGCACCGGGCGCAACCGCAGCGATTGGAGGACGTGCCGCTCCAGCTCGGGATCGAACTGCGGGGTCAGGATGGACACGGCGACCGACTGCGGGTAGGGCCAGTGGGCAGCGACGATCCACTCCCCGGCCAGCTGGGATTTCGCGTTGTCGGTGATGGTGTAGCGCACCACCTGGGCCGTGGTGGCGCCCTTGATCTCGACGTCGCGCGTCTCGACCACGGTGAAGTCGGCCAGCTTGATCTGGGCCTGGCCGATCAGGGTGCCGACCGCCTCCCCGGCGGTGGCGTACTCGCCGAAATCTCCCGAGAACTGGATCTGCTCGATCGAGTCCGGTGCGAGGCGGAAGCCGCTGGTCCACGGCTGGTCGACCGGGACCGGCGTCGACCAGGTGCTGGGCCGGTCGGCGGTGAGCTTGGCGTCCTGGATCTGCTCGTAGCCCGGCTCGCCGGGGTCGGTGCAGCCGACGATACCGAGCAGCAGGGTGCCCAACAGTCCCGCGCACAGCGTGCGGACGAAGCGCTTTCGCATAAGGTCCTCCGGTAGATCCCGGCCATCGTACGGGGCCGTCGGGGCGAGGAGCGGGTGATGAACTGGAGCTATCCGGCCCTGATCACCGTGGTCGCCGCCGGCGTCGCCTGGTGGCTGGGACGGCGCCGGTACCGTCGGCCCGACGACATCATGCACCGCACCTGGCCCGCTTGGCTGCTGCCGATCCTGGCTGCGGCGGGCGCCATCGCGGCCGTCCCGTTCTACCTCGGCCGACCCGGTGTGGTGATCCTCAGCTTCGGTGCGGCCCTGGTCTGGGGGCTGGTGCTGGCCTTCATCGACCTGGACGTGCGCCGGCTGCCCGACTGGCTCACGCTGCCCGCGTACCCGGTCGCGGCCGCCGCGCTGGCCGGTTGCTCGGCGGCCACCGGCGACTGGTCGGCGCTGGCCCGCGCGGCTGCCTGTGCCGGGATCGCCGTGCTGGGGTTCCTGCTCGCCGCGCTGTTCTCCCCGGGCGCGGAGGGTCTCGGCCTGGGGGACGTGAAGCTGTCCGGGACGCTGGCGGGACTGCTCGGCTGGATCAGCTGGTGGAACGCCCTGTACGGAATGCTCACCGGTTTCGTGCTCGGCGGCCTGGTCGCGGCGATCCTGCTGATCGGTCGCAGGGCGGGTCGCCAGGCGACGCTGTCCTTCGGGCCGGCCATGCTGCTCGGCGGCTATCTGTGGGCGGTGCTGCCGCCGTGGACGTGAGGTCCGACCCGCCCGTCGATTTCGTCGGTGACCCTGTCTCTGCTTAGGGTCGTGCGGTGTCGGGGGATCGGACCAGGGGGCGTCGCGTCATGCACGCGGGCGCGGCGAGGCGGGTGCTGCTGGCATCCCTGGCGTCACTGGTCGCCGTGGGCACTGCGCTCACCGCCCCGCTCCCGGCGTACGCGGACGAGCCGACCAAGGTCTTGCTGCTGCTGGACGTGTCGGGCTCGATGAAGGAGCCGATCTCCTCCGGCGGCACCAAGTTCGCGGCCGCGAAGCGGGCGCTGAAGAAGGTGGCCGACGCGCTGCCGCCCGGTACCGAGGTGGGTCTGCGGGTGTACGGGTCGAAGATCGCCGAGCCCAAGCAGCGCAACCCCAAGGCGTGCACCGACACCGAGCTGGTGATGCCGATCGCACCACTGGACCGCGAGCGGATGTACCAGGCCGTCGATTCCTTCACCGCCAAGGGCGAGACGCCGATCGCCTACTCGCTGGGCAAGGCGGTCGACGACCTCGGCGACAGCGGCAAGCGGGTGCTGGTGCTCATCTCCGACGGCGAGGAGACCTGCGCGGGCGACCCGTGCCCGACCGCGAGAAAGCTCGCCAAGTCCGGGGTCGACCTGCAGTTCAACGCCATCGGATTGGACGTCGGCGGCAAGGCCCGCCGGCAGCTCCAGTGCATCGCCAAGGCCGGTGACGGCAACTACTACGACGCCGGCAACACCTCCGAGCTGGAGGAGGCGGTGCGCCGGATCACCCAGCGCGCCCTGCGGCCGTTCCAGACCACCGGCACGCCCGTACGCGGCACGCCGGATCGCGACGGCGCACCGACCGTGCGACCAGGTCAGTACAAGGACACCTACGACGCGAGCGGCACGGCGCGCTTCTACACGATCACCCGGACTCCCGGCTCGACGGTGACCGCCTCGATCGCCACCGTCGTGCGGCCCTACCCCACCCAGAACACCGAGAACTGGGCGCTGTCCCTGAGCACGCGGAGCGGCGTCCCGTGCGCGAGTTCGCAGCCCGTCTCCGGCGGGTACCGGGCGACCATGGTGCTCGGCGGGTCGGTGTCGAGCAGCCAGGTCGACGCGATCACCCGATCGCCGGCACCGGACGCGTGCGACACCGAACCCGAGCTGGTGCTGTCGATGGCGCGCAGTTCGCCGCTGGGCAACGAGGACGAGGTCTCGGTGGAACTGCTGATCACCGAGGAGCCGGCGATCGCGAACCTGGTCGCGCTGCCCGAGCCGGTCACCGGATACACCGGCACCGCCAGCGCCGTACGCGCGAGCAACCCGGCCAAGCCGATCCTCGGCGGCACGTCCTTCTCCAATTCCACCGAGCTGTCCCTGTCCACCGAGGGCGGTCGCGGCTCGTGGCGCGACTCGATCGCCACCGGCGAGACGGTGTTCTACCGGATCCGGCTGGAGCCCGGCCAGCGGCTCCGGGCCACCGCCACCGCGCCGGCGCCGAAGACCGGCTGGCGGCTGGGTGCCGCCGAGGCGGTGACGACGCGGATGTACGTCTTCTCCCCGGCCCGGGTGGCGCTGGTCCAGCGCACCGCGATCCTGCAGGGACGCAGCACGGTCGACCTCACCGTGGCCTCACCGCAGGTCCGGGTGCGCAACCGCGAGGTGCCCCCGCCGGTGAGCTGGCTGGAGCCGAACGTGGCCACCGCGGCCACTGCCGGTGACTACTTCGTCGCCTTCCAGCTCGACCCGTTGCAGGCCGACCTGTCCGGTCGGGTGATGCAGCTCCGGCTGAGCCTGGCGATCGACGGCGAGCCGGCCGGGCTCCCCGACTACGCGGCGAACTCCCCCGCGCCGACGCCGACCGGATCCGCGTCGGCGAGCCCGACCGAGCCGTCGAGCCGGCCCGCCACACCGACCACGGATCCGGCCGAAGGCGACCCGGCTCCGGGTGTCCCGATCGGCCTCGCGGCCGGCGGCGCCCTCCTGGCTGCGGGCCTGATCGGCGCGGGCGTGTGGTGGAACCGTCGGCAGCGTCGCGCCCGACGGCTCAACGGAGGACCCTCGTGAGGGTCCTTCCGGGTGATACCGTCCAAGCTCTTCCGCCGCGGCACCGTCGCCGCGGATCACCGTAAGCATCGCGAACATCGGGGAACGCCGTGCTCATCGTTGTTGTGGGGTCGTCAGGACTCCATCAGGTCCAGGGAGTGATCGACGCGAACCGACCGCGGTTCTGCGGTCGATCGGTCAGTCGCCGCCGGCGCACGTCGCGCTGCTCGTGCCCTGGTACGGCGAGACCGCCGCCAAGGAGCAGGCGCACGTGGTGGTGGCCGCCCACCCGACGACCCGGGTCGCCGTACTGGCTCAGCGCCACCATCCCCTCACGCTCACCCTGGTGGCGGCGGCCGTGCAGGCCGGCACGCCGTCCGACGCAGACCCCGGTGAGGTCGTCCGCCGGATCGGCCAGGCGGGTGCCCGATCCCGCAGCCTGGTCTGGTACTCGCGGGCCTGGGGGCTGCGGAAGCCGGTCGCCACCGCCCGGCAGCTGCTGGCCAGCACCGTGGGTGCGCCGGGCTACTTCCGCGAGATCGGCTCCGACTCGTCCCTGGTCGCCGCGCGCGCCGGCTCGCCGGTCCGGTCCCCACGAGGACGTCTACGTGGCCGGGTCGAGCCCGGCCCGGCTGCACGCCCAGCTGGGCACCGACGTACGCACCGTGCCGGTCGAGCTCGCTGCAGGACAGCCGTACGCGAGCCGGTTCGCCGTCGCCGCTGACCGTGCTGGGCGAGCCCACCACGATGCTCGGCGCCGAAGGGCCCTGCTCCTCCTGCGGCGCCGCCCTGCTGGTTGGCGCCTGTGCCTTCTGCGGACGGATCAGCCCGACCGGCGACGCTGGTCGGGGCCTCCGGCGGTGTCCTGCACCGCGTCGGCCCGCACTCCGGGGAAGTCGGATGAATCCGCGCCAGCGCCGGGGCGTGCTGCTGATGGTGCTCTCCGCGATCGCGGCCGGACTGGTCTTCGTCGGCGTCTCCAGCTACGTCGCCAACGTCAACAGCCGGGTCGGACCGATGGTCACCGTCTACCAGGTGACCAAGGACCTGCCGGCCTTCACCACCTTGTCCAGTGAGAACACCGAGCCGGCGCAGATTCCCGGAGCGCTGGGCCGCCGACAACACGGTGCTGAAGAGCGCCGACGTCGACGGCCGGGTGATCGCGACGCCGCTGACCGCGGGTGCGCCGGTCAGCCTCGACGTGCTCGTACCGCCGAGCGACCTCGACCCCGAAGAGCGGGAGATCGCCGTCAACGTGGATGCGGTCACCGGTCTGGCCGGCCGGGTGCGTCCCGGTGACCGGGTCGACGTGTACGCGGTGTTCTCCGACGTGCCGGGACTGTCCAAGCAGTCGCGGATCCTGGTCGAGAACGTCCGGGTCATCTCGGTGGCCGGCCAGCTGCAGGTCACCTCGCCGGACGCCAAGACGATCCAGAACGTCATCCCGGTCACCCTGGCTCTGCCCGCGTCGCCGGCGCTCGCGGTGACCTACGCGAACACCTTCGCCAGCGAGGTGCGGCTGGTCGGCCTGCCCCCGGGGGTCGCGCAGGACCGGAGCAAGGAGCGGAAGACCTTCGACGCCAAACAGCTCGGTGGCAAGGCCGTTGCGGAGGGAGCGCGATGAACCGCGCCGTGATCGCCATCGCCGACCAGGTGCTGGTCCAGGAGATCCGCTCGCGGCTGGATCAGAGCGAGGCCGACATCGAGGTCGCGTTCATCGCCGAGTCCACCCAGGACATGGTGTCCTCGATCCTGGCGCACCGGCCGGCCATGGCCTTCGTGCACGACCAGCTCGGACCCGGCCCGGTGATGCAGCTGGTCCGCGACCTGACGCTGCGCAACCCGGCCCTGGCCGTGCTGGTGGTCACCACCAGCAACACCGCCGAGGCCTTCGGGGCCGCGCTGAACGCGGGGGCCCGCGGGGTCCTGACCTACCCGTTCGGACTGGAGGACCTCGACCACCGGCTCGCCAGCCTGCTCGAGTGGAACACCACGATCCGGGCGGCGCTGAGCGATCAGCAGGGCAACGGCCAGCGCCAACACCGGGGGGCCAGGGTGATCGCGGTGGCCGGCGCCAAGGGTGGCGTGGGCACCACGGTGGTCGCCTCGCACCTGGCGTGGGACGCGGCCCGCTCGGACCGCCAGATGCGGGTCTGCCTGATCGACCTGGACGTGGAGAACGGTGACGTGCCGAGCTATCTCGACGTCAGCCACCGGGTCTCGATCGCCGACCTGGCCAAGATCAGCGAAGACCTCACCGCGCGCGCCGTGGCCGACACGGTCGTCGTGCACTCCAGCGGGCTGCACCTGCTGCTCGCGCCGGCCGAGATCCGCGACACCGAGTACATCACCCCGGAATCGGTACGGCGGATCATCGCCCTGCTGCGCACGCTGTACCACCTCGTCGTGGTGGATGCGGGCGCGGCGATCACCACCACCCAGGCCGCGGCCGTCGAGAGCGCCGACCAGACCCTCCAACTGGTGACCGCCGACGTCCCGGCGCTGCGTGCGGCCCGCCGTCAGGTGGTGGCCTGGGAGTCGCTCGGAGTGGCCAGCGCCGACCAGGTGCACGTGGTGGTCAACCGGTTCGTCCGGCGCAGCGAGATCCAGCAGGACACGATCGACATGCTGAGTCTGGGCATCCGCTCGCAGATCCTGATCCCCGACCTGGACCGAGGTCTGGAGCGGGCGGGCAACAGCCGGACGCCCTCGGAGGTGAAGAACCAGACCTGGTGGAAGAGTCTGCGGGCGATCGGCGCCGAGCTCGACGTGGGTGCGGCCTACCGAGACGCGGTCGCCGCGGCCGGTGGTCCGGGCGTGGTCGGCACCGGTCCCGGGCGGCCCCGCCGCGCCTGGCGCCCGCGGTGGTCGGCGCGCGGCAGCCGGTCGGCGCGGGTGCTGGAGTCGGGGTGCCCCGGGTGTCGGGGTCGGTCCCGGGGTCGGGGTCGACCCGGCTGTCGGGGCCGACCCGGCTGACGGGCTTGACCCGGAAGTCGGTGTCGGTGTGGGTGTCGGGGTCGGGATCGGCACCGGCCCGGGCCGCGCTGCTCCTGCCGGTGGTCGTGGTGCCGGTGATCGTGGTGGTCGGCGGGGCCGGGACAAGCCCTTGAGGCGTGCCAGACGCGGCCGGACCGATGCGGGTCAGGCCACCCTGGAGACGGTGGCGATCTTCCCGTTCGCGCTGCTGATCCTGGCCGTGTGCCTGCAGGCGATCCTGCTGGGGGTCTCCTACGCCTACGCCGGGGTCGCCGCGTCGGCGGCGTCGCGGGCGGTCTCCCTGGGCACCGATCCTCAGCTGGCCGTCGACCGGGCGCTGCCGTCCGGTCTGCGGGCCGCGACCTCGGTCGGCGCTTCCGGTTCCGCGGTCCGGGTGAGGGTCAAGGTGCCGCTACTGATCGGCAGTGGCGTCACCCGCGACGTCGGGATCGCGGTCGACCACCGAGTCCTGGAGGAGCCGCGATGAACGCCTCGTACGGCCGTGGTCGGCGTCGGAGAATGCCGTCGGAACGTGACCGCGGCCAGGGATCGCTGGAGTTCATGGCCCTGGTGCCGCTGGTGCTCGCGGCCCTGGTCGTGGCCCTGCAGGTGATGACCCTGGCCTACACCGCCCATGCCGCATCCCAGGCGGCCCGCGACGCGGCCCGCGCGTACTCCCTCGACCAGTCGCCGACCGCGGCCGCCCAGGCCAGCCTGCCCGGCGCGATCAGCCTGGTGAACGTGGTGACCTTCGGACCCGACCACGGCGTACGGGTCACCGTGGAGGCGCCGTCGATGCTGTTCCTGACCGATCGCCGGATGACCCGCACGGTGACCATGCCATGACGGTGCCGCGGTGAGACGCGAGTTCAGCAAGGGCTTCGTCCGGCAGCAGGATCGGGGTCGCAGCGAGAGCGAGGCCGACGACGAGCAGGTCCGCCGGTTCAAGCAGATCCTGCTGGACGAGGTGGATCTGCAGGAGCTGTCGCGGCTGCCGGCCGACGACCGTCGCGCCCGGCTGGAGCGGGTACTGGCCCACCTGATCTCGCGCGAGGGCGTCATCCTGTCCAGCCGGGAGCGCTCGACGCTGGTCCGCCGGGTGGTGGACGAGGCGGTCGGGCTCGGCGTGCTGGAGCCGCTGCTGGCCGACGACTCGATCTCGGAGATCATGATCAACGGCCACGAGACGGTGTACGTGGAGCGGTTCGGCCGGGTCGAACGGATCGCGTCGGGCTTCACCTCCGAGGCGCAGCTGCTGCAGACCATCGACCGGATCGTCTCGGCGGTCAACCGCCGGGTCGACGAGGCGAGCCCGATGGTCGACGCCCGCCTGCCGGCCGATGCGCGGCTGCCGCGCGGGGCCCGGGTCAACGTGGTGCTGCCACCACTGGCACTGGACGGTCCGGCGATGACCATCCGGCTCTTCCCGAAGGCCTACGGGCTGGCTGAACTGCTGCAGCGCGGCACCCTGGACCGGGAGAGTGCGGAGCTGCTGTCGACCTGCGTCCAGGCCCGGCTCAACATCATCGTGTCCGGCGGCACCGCCTCCGGCAAGACCACCCTGCTGAACGCGCTGTCCCAGTTCGTGCCGAGCCGGGAGCGGATCGTCACCGTCGAGGACGCCGCCGAGCTGTCGCTCAATCAGGACCACGTGATCCGGCTGGAGACCCGGCCGGCGAACGTGGACGGGCGCGGAGCCGTGTCGATCCGCGATCTCGTCCGCAATGCGCTGCGGATGCGTCCGGACCGGATCATCGTGGGAGAGGTCCGCGGGGGCGAAGCCCTGGACATGCTGCAGGCGATGAACACCGGGCACGAGGGCTCGCTCGCCACGGTGCACGCCAACGGGGTCTACGACGCGCTGTCGCGGATCGAGACCCTGGCCACCATGAGCGACGTCGAGATCCCCTTCGCCGCGGTCCGGGACCAGGTGAACTCCGCCATCGACCTGGTCGTACAGCTGAACCGGCACAGCGACGGCTCGCGGCGGATCGTGCAACTGGCCTACCTGACCTCCGCCCGGCGGGAGGACTACCGGCTGGCCACCCTGTCGGAGTTCGATCCGCTGCGCCGAGAGTTCCGCCGCCACCCCGTACCGGCCCGGCTGATCGCCGCCCTGGAGGCGGCCGGGGAGCAGCTGCCGGCGGGTTGGGAGGCGGCGGAGTGACCTGGATCTTCGTCGGCCTGGCCGTGTTCGTCGTCCTGGCGACGGCGGCCGTCGCGCAGTTCCTGACCCACTCCGCCGACCACAAGCAGATCGTGGCCGCCACGTTGGAGGGCACGGTCGCCTCGATGGCGCCCGCGTCGCGGTTCGCGCGGATCAGCCTGCGCTTCAACCGCACCCGGGTCGGGCGTTGGCTGGAGCGGGAACTGGTGCTGGCCGGGGTCACCTACCCGCCGATCGTGGTGCTCGCAGTCGTCCTGGTCATCACCGCGACGCTGCCGTACGTGCTGGCCCAGCTGTTCGCCCCGGTGTTCGGCCTGATCGGGGTGGCGAGCGGCTACCTCCTGCTGCGCGGCTGGCTGCGGCGGGCGCGGGACCGGCGCCGGGAGCGGTTCGTGCAGCAGATCCCCGAGCTCGCCCGGGTGCTGTCCAACGCGACCAACGCGGGGCTGAGCATCACCACCGCCTGGGTGGTGGCCGAGGGGGAGATGGCCGATCCGGCCAAGACCGAGATCCAGCGGCTCAACGCGACGGTCCGGTTCGGCGCCTCGCTGGAGGGCGCCATGCTCCAGCTCAACGACCGGCTGCCGGCGCGCGAGGTGCGGGTACTGATGTCCACGCTGGTGGTCAGCGCCCGCTCCGGAGGCTCGTTGATCAAGGCGCTGCGCGACATCTCGCTGACCCTGGACGACCGCAAGGAGGTACGCCGCGAGGTCCGGACCACGTTGGCCCAGGCCCGCGCCACCGGCACCCTGGTCACGGTGATGGGTGTCGGCATCCTGCTCGCCCTGAACGCGATCCAGCCCGGCACCGTGGAGCGGATGACCCAGACCCTGGTCGGCCAGATCGCGCTGGTGGTGTCGTTCGGGTTGTTCCTGACCGGACATCTCGTGGTGCGCCGGATGACCCGGATCGAACGCTGATGCTCACGTTCTCCACGGTGTGGCCGGCGCTCGGAGCGACCGGGGCGTTGATGACGTTCCTGCTCGGCTACCGGATGATGCGTGGCCAACCGAGTGAGTACCTCGACGCAGCGGACCTGGTGCTGCTCAAGGAGGAGCGACGTCGTGAGGCCGCCGGCCGGCTCTCGCCGCTGGAGCGGCTGGCGGGACGCTTCGTGCCGCGGTTGCGCCGGATGATCGGCGCCGGCGGGGTGGCGTACCTGCAGCGGCTGATCGACTACGCCGGCCGGCCCGTCGGGGTCACGGTGGACGGGCTCCTGCGCACCATGGGTTGGTGGCTGATCCTGCTGCTGCCCGCGGCCGTGGTCTTCGTGGTCGGTGGGTTCCCGGCCGCGGCCCTGCTGGTACCGGTCGTGGCGGTCTTCCTGCCCCTGGGCCGCATCGCCGGCCAGGCGCGGCGCCGGCGGGAGAGCATCGACCAGGACCTGCCGGACTTCCTGGACATCCTCGCGGTCACCGTGAGCGCGGGCATCGCCTTCCGGGCGGCGATGGCGCGGGTGATCGACCGGTTCGACGGTGCGTTGAGCAACGAGATCCGGCTCACCCTGGACCAGTTGGCGCACGGCGCCAGCATCCGGGTCGCCTTCACCGGCATGGAGCGGCGGACCGGGTCGCAGGCGATGCACAGCTTCGTCACCGCCTTCCTGCAGGCGGAGGAACTGGGCGCACCGCTGGCCGAGACGCTGAACCAGATCGCCCTGGACATGCGCCGCGAGAGTGCGCAGCGGATGCGGCGCCGGGCCGCGCAGACCTCGCCGCGGGTCACCCTGGTCACCTCGCTGGTGCTGGTGCCGGCCACCCTGCTGCTCGTGGTCGTCGGCCTGCTGGTCGGCACCAATCTCAACCTCAAGGACCTGTTGGGGTCCTTCTCGTGAGAGCCCGGGCATGAGCGCGGTCTCGGGGGTCCGCGTAGCAGGGATGGGCGCCACTCGGCTGCCGCGGCGCGTGGTCGGGTCGACCAGCGAGCCGCTGCTCGCCGATCCGGGGTACGCGCACCTGATCCGCTGGGTGTTCACCGCACGGCTGGTCTGCCTGGCGTTGGCCGCTCCGGGCGTGCTGACCACCGTGACGACCAGCCCGCTGGCCAGCCTGAGCCTGATCCTGCTGACCGTGTCCAGCCTGGTCTTCACCCGCAGCGACCGGTTGATCCGGACCCTGATCACCCACCCCCTGCTGGCTTCGCTCGACACCGCCATCACCGTGTTGCTGCTGGTCGCGGTCCCGGTCGGGCAGCCGGTCGCGTTGACGGTGGTCTGTTCGGCTCTGGCCGCCGGGCCTGCTGTACCCGCGTCGGGTGCTGGTCGTCCTGCTCGTCCCCCTGGCCGCCGGGAGTCTCGGAGCGCCGGCCACGGCTCTGGCGACTGCCCCGTCGACGTGGCAGGGCTGGCTCGCCCTGGCCGGCGGCCTGCCCGCCCTGGTGGTCGGGGTCTGCGTGATCGGGTCGGTGGTACGCCGCAACGTGGCGGGCATGGTCGAGGCACGCCAGGAGATCGCCGAGGCGGTGTCCGCCATCGGCGCGGCCGAGGAGCGGTCGCGCCTGGCCCGCGACATGCACGACTCCGTGGGCAAGTCGATCCACGGCATCTCCCTGGGCGCCAAGGCGCTGCAGCGTCTGGTCGACACCGATCCCGGCCTGGCCAAGGAGGTGGCCGGCTCGCTGGCCAGCTCGGCCGAGCAGGCGGCCCGCGAGGCGCGGGACCTGCTGCTGTCGCTGCGCGAGGGCCAGTCCGATCGGCCCACCGTCGAGGTCGTCAACGACATCCTCCGGCAGTGGCAGCGCGAGAGCGACGTCTCGGCGCGCCTGGTGGGCGTCGAGGCCGTCGACGCCGGACCGGTGGTCACCCGCCAGATGGCTTACGCGCTGCGGGAGATCCTGCACAACATCGCCCAGCACGCCCGCGCCAGCGCCGTGACCGTGCGGCTCACCGGGGACCGGGACCTGATCGAGCTCCAGGTCAGCGACGACGGGGTCGGATTCGACGTTCAGCGAGCGGCCGGTCGCGAGGCCCTCGGCCACTTCGGGCTGCGCGGGCTGCGGGAACGGGCCGAGCAGGTGGGCGGCTCGGTCGACATCTCCTCGGAGAAGAAGAAGGGAACGACGGTGCGATGGACAGCACAGCGACCAGCGGCCAGTTGAGCGGCGTGAGCGGGCGGGCCGGACTGCACGGCTACGCGGCACCGCCCGGCGGCCCTGGACCGGAGGACAGGACCACCGTCCGCGTCGGCATCGCCGACGACAACGCGGTCGTCCGGATGGGCATCCGGAGCCTGCTGGCGACCGCCGACGACCTGGTGGTGGTCGGTGAGGCCGCCAACGGAGCCGCCGCGGTCGCTCTGGCCCGCTCGGCGAAGCCGGACGTGATGCTGCTCGACGTGCGGATGCCGCAGCTCGACGGGGTCAGCGCGGCGGCCGAGATCGCCCAGCACGCCGCCGTGCTGATGCTCACCTACGCCGAGTCGCCGGAGATCGTGGGGGCTGCGGTCCGGGCCGGCGCCCGCGGCTACCTGGTGCACGGCCACTTCAACGAGAACGAGTTGCTCCAGGCCGTACGGATGGCGGCCCGCGGGCTGGGCACGTTCTCGGCGCAGGCGGTGGCGGCGCTGTCCAATCCGGCCCCGAGCAGAGCCACCCTGGCCAGCCGGTACAGCCTGTCCGAGCGCGAGGCCGACGTGATGGAACTGATCGCCCAGGGGTCGGCCAACGGTGAGATCGCGAGCACGCTGTTCATCTCGGAGAAGACGGTCAAGAACCACATCAACAAGATCTTCACCAAGCTCCGCGCGAACAACCGCGGGCATGCCGTGTCGCTGTGGCTGGCTGGGTCCTGACCCGGCGTCCTGGGTCCTGACCCCGCGTACGGGAGGGCGGTTTTGGGTCTCGGATTGGGTCCGTGGACCCATGGCGGGATCCCCGCCGATCCGTAGTGTTCCAGGTGTCGGAGCCCCACCGGCACGGCGATCCTCACCAGCCAAGGAGTACCTCATGAACAACCTGCTTCTCACCCTCGTGGTCCTGCACGCACCGTGACGGACAAGATCAAGGCTCGCAACCTCGACGGCCGCCGTGAGGCCGGTCAGGGCAGCCTCGAGTACGTCGGCATGATTGCCGTCGCCGCCATCATCATCGCTGCGGTAGCCGTGGTCGCCACGACCGCCGGTCCGCAGATCGGCGCCTTCATCACCGCCGCGATCGCCAAGGTCCAGGCCGCGGTCGCCTGACCCAGCACGCCGGTTCGGGCGGAGGGCTGAGAGCCCTCCGCCCGTTTTCCGTTCCGGAGCCGGACCCGGAGCCGGAGCCGTGGGTCCGACCCTGACCAGAGAGTGCTCGATGCCCAACTCACCGCAACGCTCGGCAGGATCTGCCCGCTGGGTCGCCGACCGTGGTTCCGGCCCCGTGACGGCGCTGATGGTGATGGGCATCCTGGCGCTGATCTTCGCCATCGGCATCACGGCCCTGTTCGCGGCCGCCGGGGACGAGCGCTCCGCGGCTCAGCACGCCGCGGACGCCGCAGCGCTGGCCGGAGCGCGCGGGGTGCTGGACGACGCGCCGCTGGCGCTCTCGGTGGGGTTCGCCACTCCGGCCGAGGTCCCGCTGCTGATGGGCGGCGGGGTCTGCGTGCAGACCGGCCGGGTCGAGGCGTTCCGACTGGCCCAGGCCAACAACGCCACGCTGACCACGTACTGCTACAACGTCTACACCGACACGGTGCGGGCCGAGGTGCGGATGAACGACTCCAACGTCGCCGAGACCCGGGCGACCGCAGCCGCGGAGGCCGTGACCACCTTCAGCCCGGCCAGTTGTGCTCTGGACCCCGCGTTCACCCCGCCCTCCGCGGACCCGAGCCCGCCGGATGGCGACGGCGGTGGGGACGTTCCGGCCGCGCCGCCTGTGCCGACGTTCCTGGAGTGTGGGTTCCAGAACCTGCGCATCCTTTTCCGGATGCCGCAGGCTCGCTTCTTCTTCGTCGACCTGGCCGCCGACCTCGAGGATCGCGAGCCCCGGCTGACGGCCTGAGCGGCTCGCCTCTCCCTCCTCCGAGACCGGCGGGCATCTGTCAGTACGGGGGTCGCACGACGGCGGCGCGGCGGCGGACCCGCGGCAGGCGCAGGCTGGGCAGCCACGGCCCGAACAGTCCGCAGACGAGAACGCCGGTCAGCCACGGCAGCGCCGCCCACAGGCCCGCCGCGCCGCCGGCCGACGCGCCGACCAGCAGTCCCGTACCGATCCCGACCAGGAGCGGCACGGTGCCGCCCCAGAGCAGGCAGCGGATCCGGGTGCGGGCGGAGCGCTGCGTGGTCAGGACGGCGATCGCGCCGGTGTAGCCGCTCAGCACCGCGGCGGCGACCGCCATCCGGACCAACGAGGTGGTCGAGTTGCTCGCGGTCAGGGCCGCCATCCCCGCGCTGGCCGCGATCAACGCGAGCACAGCGAAGGCCCAGGCCCGCAGGGCGGTGCGGATCACGACCGCCAGCGAGCGGAGTCGAGCAGGGCGTCGACCGTGCCGGCGGTCAGCGTGTCGTCGCCCAGCACGACCAGAACTCCGGCCGGTGGCTGCGGGCGCGTGGCGACCAGGATCGCGCCGTGGTAGGTGAGTCTTCGGCTGACGGAGTAGCGCACGTCGATCCGCGTCTGATCCCCCCCGCCGGGCATCGCCCGGTCGCGGCGGGCTCCCCACTCCAGTTGCGGCAGCCGACCGGTGGCCGATCCGGCGAGCAGCAGGGCGATGACCTCCTCGGGCTCGACGCTGGGCAGATCGGCGCGGGCCAGCAGCACAGCCGAGGGCGGGCTGCTCGGCCGGGGCATTGGCGTCCGCTGAGGCCTCCCGCCGACCCCGCCACTGCCAGCCCTCGCCCAGGGCGTCCGCGCTCGCGACCGGTCGGAAGCCCTCCGGGGCGTCGAAGGACAGCGCCCCGACGTGGACCGGCGTGGCGTGGGCGGAGCCGCCGGCCAGCAGGAGTCCGGTGGCGGCCAGGCCCGCGGCCAGTACTGACCGCCTGGTCCACCCGATCCGGGTCAGGTCCGGCACGGCGGATCCGTGATCAGGGTGCGGGTTCCGCCGCTGGGCTGTGGCGCGATGCTGCTCGCCTCGACCATCCGGACCCCGGTCCACTCCTGCCAGCGCAGCGTGCTCAGCTCGGTGGCGACCCTGCGCTGCAGTTCGGTCGGGGTGACGAAGGCGTAGCGCAGGAGGGTGACCGTCGCGGCGCGGGTCAGGAACGACCCGAGCTGGTCGTCGGTTCCCGCCTTGGCCAGGCCCAGAAGCTGACTCAGCGGAAGGCTGAAACCGTCCGGAGCGCTGATCCAGGACCGCACCAGTTCCTGTTCCGGGGCGGTGCGGACCGGGATCGAGATGTAGGCGACCGCCGGGCCGGGCAGCGAGCCGAGGGGCTCCTTCGGCACCATCCGCGCGGCCGACACGATGGCCACCAGCACCGAGGTGATCCTGCCCTCGGCGTTGCGGGTGAACCGGACGGTTCCGGTCACCGGTTGCTGACGTACCGCGCCGGTCAGCGTGGCGACGGTGGCGGTCTCGCGCGTGATGCGGTTGAGGATGACCAGCGCGTCGCCGCCGGGGACGACGCTCACCCGGTTGGCCGGCGCGGTGGGCAGGCGCTCCGGTGGGGTGACCCGGCCGGTGCGCGGCGGCTCCGGGTCGTCGGCGAACTGCGGCAGGCTCTGCTGGTCCAGCCGTACGCGGCTGTAGAGCAGGGCGGGGGGTGGCAGCTCCGGCACCCCGCCGAACAGGCCGGAGCCGACCAGCGCCAGCGCTGATTGCCGCTCGACCCCTCGCTGATGCCGGTCATGGGCCGCGAGTACCAGTTGGTCCAACCCGGCGCCGCGCGGGAGGAACCACTCGGTGTGGCCGGGAACCGCGACGTCGGCCAGCACCTGCCGCGATGCGCGGACCTGGCCGTCGAGCAGGTACGGCGGGTCGGACGGGTCGTCGCGTCCGAGGTGGACGAACACGTCGCCCGCTCGGGACTGGGCGATGGTCACCGGCAGGCCGTACCCGGTGGTCACTGCAGCCACCCGGACGGCGGGGATGGACCGGTCCAAGGTGCTGAGCGTGGCACAGCGGGCCGGAGCGAGCTGAGTGTTCTCCAGGTCGATCCCGGCCGACCCGCAGGCGCCCAGACCCAGCGAGGCTGCCCGGCAGACGAACCGCGACACGGCCACCTGGCTGTAGGCGGGGAGCACGCTCATCAGGCCCGAGGCGGCGACGACGACCAGCACCCCGATCACGATCCGGTCCGTGATCCCCTGGCGGAGGGCGGCGCGTTCGACGGCCCGGCGCCTCGGCGCCATCGGCAACCCTCCCGACTTGTACGATCCGCATTCGAGGTCTGTGAGGGCCTCAATCTACACACGGAAGGGGCTGTCGATCATGCTCGGAGTGCAGCGCGCGATGCCGGTACGGCGCTGGTGACCAGGCCTCCGCGGGTGTTCGGGCCGGGTCGCGACACTACTCCTCTGCGACGGCCTTCCGGTGGCTGGACTGGTGGTCGCCGATGACACCGCCGCGCGCGGCCGCGGGCTGCTCGGCAGCGACGTCGTCGAGGGCGCGCTCTGGATCACCCGTTGCCCGTCGGTGCACATGATGGGCATGCGGTACCCGATCGACGTCGCCACCCTCGACCGGGACGGGCGGGTGCTCGCGACCAGAACGATCCGCCCCTGGGTCGGCGGAACCCGCCCCCGACGCGGAGCCGTGGCCACCGTCGAGGCCGCCGCCGGTGCGATGACCGGGTGGGGGATCGTGGTCGGCAGCGTCCTTGCCATCCAGCGGACGTCTTGAGCCGTCGTCGGTTGGACCCGGCGCTGGCCCGGCGCTGGTTCTGAGGTGCCGGAGCAGCCTGGCCTGCGCCTGAGGGAGCATTGCCGTGACGCTGATCCGGTCGCCGGCCGCGCCTGCCCTGCTATTCGTCAGGAAAGCTGAAAGTGGCCGCGAAACAGCACACAGTGCTCCCGCGAACGGATAGTCTGCTCCGCAGGCGGTTTGACCGGGCAAGTGCGCACTTTCCAGCTTCTCACCGAGTCAAGCCGGCCGACGCGGTACAGACCCGGTACCGCGGGCGCGGGTCGATCAATCCGCTGCCACTCCTTCGCACGCTCGGTTCTCGATATCCGAAACGTGACGTTTTCCGTTCGTGCAGTCGTGGCGACTGCACGTTGCTCAGCATGCACGTTGCTCCCTGCAGCTCAGCCACTGCACGTGCTGCATGTTTTTGAAGGGGAAATCAATGCGACATTCTCGCCTTTTCGTCGTCCGCGCATTGGCTGCGCTCGGGCTCATCGCCCTGTTTGGAGCCGGATGCGGAGGCATTGGAACCTTGGCCTCTCCCGAACGGTGCGGGGAGCAGCAGTGCGCCCGCCCCCACCCCCAGCTCCAGTGTCGGTGGGGCCAGTGGCGGGCCGCAGACGGAGGGGCCGATTCCCGGCCCGACCGAGGAGCCGGTTCTGCAGGACGCGGCGCTTCCCGCCAGCGCAGACAACATTGCTACTTCCACGCGCACGGTGGCTGAGTACGTCGACTTCATCGTCCAGAGCGCCGACACCTACTGGACCGCTTGGTTGAAGGACGGGTACGGCCTGCAGGAGCCGTTCGTCTGGGTGAAGGTCGTCGAACCGAACACGGCGCCCTACCAGACCACCTGCACGGACAAGAGTGGCTCGGCCTATCCGCCCACTCAACACGATTTCACAGAATGCCTACTACTGCCCTTCGGACGTGGTGAATTCAGGCGGTATCGCCTACAAGGGTGTGATCGTGTTGCCCGCGACAACGCTGCAGAAAATGTGGACCGGAGACATTTTGGGCTCGCAGAGCAGGACGGTCGGAGATTTTGCTGCGGCGTATATCGTGACTCACGAGTTCGGGCACCACATTGCCGACGAGTTCGCGATACAACTCAAAGCATCCGGCACGACGATGCCCGCGATCACCGGCAAGAACAACGAATTGCTTGCTGATTGCTTCGCCGGGGTGTGGATCAACTACGCCTTTGCGAACGGCGTCTTGACCGACACCGACTATGCGGAGGCAATTGCTGCCGCCGAGGCGATCGGTGACAAGGCGGGCGGCGGCAACGACCCGCACGGCACTCCGGAGGAGCGGATGCGCGCGTTGCGCGTCGGTGCGGAGTACGGGGCCAACAGCTACCAGGCCGGCAACCCTGGCGCCTGCACCAGCACCTACTGGAGCTAACTCTCGCGCTAGGCCGGGCTGTAGGCCGGCGCCAGGCGGGTGTCGAGCTGGGGCCGTCGACCTGCGTCGGCGTCGCCGCCGCTGCTGGACCAGTCAGGTCAGGTCACGGTGGTTGGTCGCGGGTGGCTCGCGTAGCTGTGCAATCCGCCCCAGCCCACCCGCACCCTTGCGGAAACCTACGTATACGTGGGTTCCTGGGTGATTGCACGGTTTGCAGAGCTGTGTAATCCGTCAGGAAGCTGTGCAATCCGCCCCAGCACACCCACACCCTTGCGGAAACCTACGTATACGTGGGTTCCTGGGTGATTGCACGGTTTGCAAGCTGTGTAATCCGTCAGGAAGCTGTGCAATCCGCCGTAGCACACCCACACCCTTGCGGAAACCTACGTATGCGTAGGTTGGTCGGCGGTAGGCCATCAGGGGGATGGATGCGGCGTGGAGTCCCTCCTCGGCGCGGCTTCCGGAGGCGATGCCGGCGTCGCAGACCAGCGTGCGGTTGTCGAGCGTCGACGTGTTCCGGCCGAGGGGACCTGGCCCCAACCGCTGGCGCCGATGATGATGGTCGGCGTTGTCGGCCAGGTGGAGCAGGGTCGCGGTGTGGCATCGCGGTGGCGTCGGTGGTCTGGCCGTGGCCGAGGCGGGCGGGGAGGTCGTCGAGGGGATGGTGACGATGACGGTGGCAGAGGTGCCGGTGGTGGGGGTCCGGATTTTTGCGAGTGGGTCGAGGAGGGCTTTGAGTTTGGCTCCGAGGGTTGAGGTGAGTCGGAACTAGGTGGTGTATGCGCCGTCGTGGGTGGGGCGGAGGTGGAAGTGGCGGCGGTCGTGGTTTAGCTGATCGTTGGGCAGGGTGCCGTCCGGGTCGATGGCGTCGATGACGCGTTGGGCTCGTCCGCGGAGGTCTTCGGGGCCGAAGGTCTCGGCGTGGCGGGTGAGGAGGTGTTCGCCGGCGTCGAGGTCGGCGGGGTCGAATCCGCGTCGGTCGACGTGGCTGATCGCCCGTTCGATGATCCCGAGGTGTTCAGGGGTGATGGTTCCGTGGCGTTGTGCGGCGGCCAGGTGGGGCCGGACCGGCGGTAACGCGTGGCCGAGTGCGCAGCGCCGAGGTCAGGACGCGCCGCATCGAGCCTTGGCAGAGTTGGTGCGGCAGGTCTTGCCGGTGGGCTTCGTCGATGGCGGCGTGGTCGAGTAGCGGTATCCGGTTCCGGACCTGTTCCAGGGCTTGCAGGAAGTCGATGAGTTGGTGGTGGTGGAGGTCGGCGAGCCCGCCGTCGTCGACCAGTTTGATCAGGTGGTCGAGGCTGGTGCTGAACGTGTCCAGCGCGACCCGCACCGGCGGAGCCGCCAGCGCATCACCGTGCTTGTCGTCCTCGAGGCTTACGAGTTCATTTTACTCGAACATATGTTCGATAACCAAGCGGACGCTGCCATCTTACGACAGTTTCGGGTGATGGGTTTGCGGGCGATGACGCAGGCGCCCTGCGTGAAGATCGACGTCGCCCGCTGCTGGACCAGTCAGAGTCAGCTCGGCTCAGGTCAACGGTTGGTCGTGGGCTGTTCGTTGGTCGGCGGCGGCTCGGGGTCAGGCGGGATGGAGGGCACGGAAACCGCCCTCGGCGTGGGATCGGGGCGATGCCGGGCGTCGAGCCACCGGTTGGGGCCGGCCCGTCTTCTCGGGGCGACCCACGCCGTACCGGCGGCGACGAGCGATGCGTGATGCTCATCGCCGCCGGTACGGGGTCGGTTCGGTGCGGACCTCGGTCATTCCCGCAGCCGGCAGCGGGAAGGTCATCGTGCGACCCGGATTCAGGTCGTACGGGCGATCCGGTTCGGTGTCGCCGATCCGGATCCGGTTCGGGCGGTGCCGGACCAGGCCGCGATGGCGATCGCCGCCGAAGCCAGAACGACGTTCTTGACCACGAACTCACCGATCGTGGTGAGCAGCATCGGGTTGCCGTGCTGGAACGCCAGTTCGGGCTGCATCAACAAGACGAGGAACGTGCCGCCCAGATGGGCGACCAGCACCAGGCCGATCATGGTCAGGAACCGTCCGAGCAGCAGGGCCAGGCCGAGGATGATCTCGACCAGCCCCAGGATCGGAATGAACCAGGCGGGGTCGACCCAGGGAACCGAGGCCGCGACCAGGTCGGCCACCGGGGTGAGGCCGGCGAGCTTCAGGGCGCCGAACCAGATGTAGACAACGGCGAGCGAACCGCGCAGCAGGGGCAGACTCACGCGGCGCAGCGTGGCGGCGATCCACGACTCGAGCCGACTGAAACGCCGGGCCGCACCGAACAGCGCCGACGTCAGTGGAGTTCGCGTCGTTTCCCCTTCCCTCGCCCCTCGGGGACCGATCGTGAAGCGGGTCGTGGAGTGATCGTCGTCGTCGATTCCGGCGGGCTGGATGCTCATCGTGATGCCTTCTGGGTGAGTTGGGTGCCGTGAGGCGGCTGATCATGGTCGGCTGACGCGGTCGCGAACACGCCGAGGGAAAGGGCGAACACAAGGCCCGCCACGGCGGCGATCACACGGGGCCGCACAAGCGCGGCGGTGTTTTCGACCTTTGTCGCTGTTGATTCTTCGCGGATGTCCGCGGGGTGCACCGGCGGTGCAGTCGTTGCATTCATAGATCAAGTCTTGGCGCATTTGCTGCATTGTTCATCAGCCTTGCGAACGAACTTGACTGTCCACCTACGGGTTTATCAAAGGTCCCCTCCTGGTATTGGGTGTCCAGATCTGGAGACTCTTTTCATTTGTCGTACGTGCGGGGAGGTGGCCGCCGTCGATGACCTACGGTGCGCGGTAGGTCATCGACGGCCACCACCCCTTCAGGGATCACTGCTCAGTGCGCAGAGCCTGGCTACGGCAGGCGCGGACCGGCCGCATTCGACGGCTTTCAGGCCGTTGACGGCGAGGTCGTCGGCGATGTCGAGTCCGAGCCGTACGCCGCCGATGTTCTGCGTCAGGTCCATCGCCCCGCTGGGCTTGACGGCGAAGGCGTCGAAGACCCAGTGCACGCCGAGGTAGACCCGGCTCCGGCCGTTCTCCTCGATCATCTGCCACAGCCCGTTCGGGAAGTTCCGGGTGTGTCGGGGCCGGGTGACGCCGCCCTCAGTGGCGATGCCGTCGAGTTCCTCGGAGACGAACACCAGGTCGTCCGCCAGGTGATCGGGGCCGTCGGCCGTGACGTTGTAGTAACCGGCGAACCGTGTGCAGCGCCGCTGCCCCGAAGGTCGCGTGCCCGGAGGGGTAGGACGGGAACGGAGGAGTGAAGGGCGGCTTGCTGGTGTTCGTCCGGGGCGCGCCCAGGGGCAGCCAGAAGGGATCGCCGTCGGGATCGAGGGCGTTGCCCCCGATGCCGGTAGGGCCCGTCGAGCCGTCCTGCTCCCGGATCCCCACGACGGGCCGCCACAGGTCGTGCCGGTACTTGTCGTCCCAGGCGAGCACGCCCGCGTCCCCCATGGCTGCGTTCACCAGCGCGAACAACCGGGCGTTCTGGCCCACGGTGTTGCCCTGCTGCTCGGCCACGGCCCTGACGATCTGGTTGAACAGCCGCGGCGGCGTACCGAGTCCGGACGCGCCGTCGTAGGCCCAGAACAGGCCGATCAAGGTCTCCTCCGGGGTACGCCGCGGGAGGGTGGCGGGTTGCGTCCCGGCCAGCTGCGGAGCGACCCCCTTGCCGCGGACCTCCTTCAACGCCTCCTCGTACGCGACCGATCCGGGCTCGGGCGGCGCGTTGAGGGTGTGGCGGGTGGTGACGGCGAAGCAAGCGGCTTTCGAGCCGAAATAGGGTGCGTGAAATCCCTGACCGGGATCGCTGGGGTCGAGCCGGTGCCTACCGTAGGCAGGCGAGGCGGCGTGCCCGTCGTCGCCGAGTCCGGGATCGCCGGCACGTGCGGCCAGCATGGCCTGAGCTACTACGAGCCCGAACGCGTGCCCGTCGCTCACTCCCTTCCCGGTGATCCCGGCGCTCAGATGGGCACGGTCGAGCGCCGCCTTCTGGTGGGGGTAGAGCTGGGACAGGGTGGCGTGGGCGGCTCCAGCCACCGCGGCATCGGCCGACGCGCCGACCTGGGGCGCCGGAAGGCCCGCCAGATAGGTCCCGTGCGGGGCGGGGACGATGCCGAAGTAGGCATCGTGAATGGCGAGGTGGGTGATCGCGAAAGCGCGCGAACTGCCGACGGGACCCCGGGATCCGGCCTCGCTCGGGTGCGGGTCGGTGTGAGCCACCCGGTTGCATTCTTGGGCCACGTCATTCCAGTACGTGACGACATCCATGTTTTTGCTCCTCTTATCCCGGCTCGAATGGCCGGCTGCCTCAACCATGCAATGTCGCAGAAGATCCGTCATCCGCCGAGGAGCCGAAGAATCGACTCATACCGGGGGTGGATATTTTCTCAACCTGTGGGGGGACGATCGGTTCAGAAATTGTGGTCGGCGGCTCGACGAGGAATGGGACTCAACGCAGCCGTCGGAGACCACGGGCGCGTGGTGCCTTGGCTGAAACAAGAAGTATTGCGGGAGAAACTGGATCGCCGCCCAGGACCGGCCCGGAGGTAGCAGGTCCGGGAGGGCAGGTCCCAGCGTCGCAGCGCCCAGCGGGACCGCGGCCGTCGCGCTAGGCGAGCACCCTCTCGGCCGGCTCAGTTCATCAGGGCCGGGGGCTGATCCCCGGCGCGTACGAGACCGCACTGATAGGCCATGGCCACGGCTTGAGCCCGATCGCGCAGTCCGAGCTTCATGAAGATCCGACTCACGTGGGTCTTCACGGTCGCACCGCCGAGCACGAGGTGACGCGCGATCTCGTCGTTGGACAGGCCGTGGGCCATGAGGGTCAGTACCTCCCGCTCCCGCCGGGTCAGCTCCTCGACGGCCCTGGGAGGCGGGATCCGGCTATCCGGGCGGGCGGCGAAATCCTTGAGCAGCCGCTGCGCGACGGGCGGGTCGATCGCGGCTCCTCCCTCGGCCACGTCGTGGATAGCGGCGAACAAGGAGGCCGGACGGGCGTCCTTCAGCCAGAACCCCGACGCCCCACTTCGCAGCGAGGCGTACACGGCCTCCTCGTCGTGGAACGTCGTGAGCATGATGACCCGGACCGTCTCGTCGCCGCCACTGCCGTCCTCGGTCAGACGCCGCGTCGCCTCCACGCCGTCGCTGCCGGGCATGCGGACGTCCATCAGGACGACGTCGGGCAGGAGTTCGCGGGCCAGGACGACGGCGCTCAGGCCGTCGGCAGCCTCACCGACCACCTCGATGTCGGGCTGCGCGTCCAGCTGCATGCGCAGCCCGGTTCGTACCAGCGGCTGGTCGTCGACGATCATCACCCGTACGGTCAACCTGCTCACTCTCCTGCGTACTCGAGGTCGCCCGGTCCGCTTCTGTTGCCGGCCGGTGTGGGAATGGGCAGCGTGGCGCGTACGAGGTAGCCCGCGCCGTCTTCGGCCAAGCCCGCCTCGAGCCGTCCGTCCAGGGCACTGGCGCGCTCGCGTAGGCCGGCGAGCCCGTAGCCCGAGGACAGCTCCGGATGCGCGCTCGTGCCGCGCCCGTTGTCGGCGATCTCCAGGATGAGCAGCTCACGGCTCCAGACGAAGCGGATGTCGACCGACGTACCCGGCCCGCTGTGCTTGAGACTGTTGGCCAGGGACTCCTTGACGATGCGGTGCACCGAGCGCTCGAAGCTCTGGGGCAACGCGGGCGGATGACCGCTGCTGCGTTCGGAGACGGACAGGCCGCTGCGGCGCGCCTGTTTGAGCACGGCCGGGATGTCGGTGAGCCCGAGCTGGGCCTGACGCTCGACGACGGGGGCGATGGTGCCGTCGGTCAGCACCCCCAGCAGACGGCGCAACTCCGCCACCGACTCTCGTCCCACCTCGCCGATGTGCTCCAGCGCGCTGTCCGCCTGCGCCGGGTTGACGCTGAGCACGGCGCGGGCGCCGTCGGCCTGCAACACCATCACGCTCACCGAGTGCGACACGATGTCGTGCAGCTCCAAGGCGATGAGGCGGCGCTCCTCGGCCCGGGCCGCTGCCGCGGCGGCCGCGCGAGACGCTTCGAGATCCTGCATCCTGCGCCGGCTGGTGTAGGCCCACAGCCCGAGCGCCCACGCCCCCAGCGTCAGCGTCAGGCTGAACAGGCCCAGCGCGAGGGTCGTCCGGGTGAGTGAGGCGCTCGGATCCTGGAACAGCTCGCCGCGGATGCTGGTCGCCGCGGCGAGGGGCACTGCGACAGCCAAGGTGACCACCGACACTCGGCGTCGGCACCTCGACGTCACCGTGTAGAGCGCGACGAGAAGCGCCAGAGTCGGCCTGAGCGGGGGAACCCACAAGGTGCAGATCACCATGAAGGCGCAGATGACGCAGAACACCTGGATCGGGACGGACGCACGCCACAGCAGCGGGATGAAGCCGAGCAGTCCGAACGCCACCACGGCGATCCCACGCCAAGGACTGACCACGCCCGAGAAGAGCAGCAGGTCCACCACGGCCACCGTCGCCACCGCGACCACGTCGCGGGTGCGTGGCAGGTGAATGCGGGGCCAGCCGGCGTGACCCAGGGCGATCTCCAAGCCGGACACTCAGGCCCCGCTGGGGGTGGCGAGGCCCGGCTGAGCCTCGGACGGTTCGACGGCGGGTACGCCCTCGGCGATCTGGCTCCAACAGCCGCTCACCGGATCGGCTGTGCTCATCGGGCTCTTCCTCACCGTCCGGCTTGGCTGGCAGATCCTCGCAGATCCCCAGCAACGAGCACCACCTCCACGCCACGGCGTCCCACGATCGCGGCACGATCCGGGGTTGCGCATCGCGGCCGCCCGGTCGGTCGGAGGCGGCGAGGTCGTCGACCCGGCGGGGCGACACCGGGTGCGACTGCGTCTCCCGCCGCGCCGGCAGGCTGACCTTGCTCCGCGGTGAGCATGCTGAGTACGGCGGTCGCGCCCATCGAGTCCTGCCCCTGGGCCAGCAGATCCAGCTGGAGCCCAGCCGCGGCCACGCCCGAGCCGTGGGCGAGCACGGCCAGGGCCAACGCATCGTCATCGGACGGGCCGTCGCCGAATCGATCCAGCACGCGGACCGCCAGCCGCTCGGTGAGTCCGCCGCGCCCGATGATCACCACCGCCACCGCCTCGACGGTGTCGCGGTCGTCGAACGAGTCGGCGCGGACCAGCACGCAAGCGGCTTCCTCCGGGCCGTCCGGCCGGCGACGGGACAGCAGGCGACCGGGGATCGACAATGATCGATGCCCTCTCGGACCGGACACCCTGAGCTCGAGCGTGGCCGCAGGTGCGGCCGACCGCACCGGGCTCGCAACCGGCGGAGCGGGGCTGACCTGCGGAGCAGGGTCGACCGCGCCGATGCCGGCCGGGAGGCTCTCCATCAGCCGCCGCGTGGCCGCCCGCGTGTGGGGATCGAAGGTTCCGTCGCGAGCAAGGTCCAACGCTCGGTCGAGGAGCATCTTGGCGTCGGGCAGCTTCTTCTCCCGGCTGGCCTGCAGACCACGCA
This sequence comes from uncultured Actinomycetota bacterium, assembly GCA_963726625.1. Lineage (GTDB taxonomy): Bacteria > Actinomycetota > Actinomycetes > Propionibacteriales > Propionibacteriaceae > Microlunatus. The sequence goes on along the minus strand of CAVSDA010000011.1, from coordinate 251,678 downwards.
TGCGATAGACGGCCGCCGACAGTCCGTCCGGATGCGTGCCGTCGGAACTGCGCCGGTCGGCGACGGCGAGGAGGTCATCGGCCGCTGTCGACAACCTGGTCGACCCGCCCAGGGCCAGAGCGAGGCTCGACTGGGTGCGGAAGACGACCTCGGCGTCCCGATTCTCGGCGGCGTTCGCCGGCCGCAGGACCGTGATGGCCAGCGACTCACCGCGTACGGTGCTGACGGGCCTGTCCGAGCGGTCGTCGTAGAGAGTGAGCTCGGGCGTGACCACGTAGTCACCAGGCTCGGCGAACGGGGATCCCGCAGCCCCGAAGGCGAGGTTGACGTTGTCGTGCAGCGACTCGCCGCGACCCAGCATGACGCGCTCATCCTGCGCCACCGCGTAGCAGCGACGCATGAAGGGGACGAAGGCGTCGCCCCCACCGGCTGCCGTTCCGCCCCTGGTGCGGCGGCTGATCGACAGATCGAGCATCCCGGCCTTGACGTCGAGGACGTGGCGCGGAAGGCACCGTGGCTGGGCTCCGACGTTGCGAACCGATACCTGGAGGAACAGCGGCTCTCCGTAGTGCAGTGTCGTCCCGGTCTCCGCCGCGGTCAGCCAGAGCTGGAAATCCCGATCCGGTGTCAACGCAGGCACGGACTCCTCACCGGTGAGCCAGTAGCGCGCCGATCCGAAGGGTGCACCGCCCGGGATGACCAGGTCACGCGGGCCGTGCAGGACGAAGTCGAGCTCATCGGGGTCGAGCCGGTAGCAATAGTTCTGCCAGAAGCTGTCCGGCCCCCCTTTGCCCCGATAGAGCCAGTCGTAGTTCATGAACGAGTTCGAGTCGGCCCGACCGACGTCGCGGGCGAAACGATGGGTGAGGTTCAGGGTGTGGCCGAGTTCGTGAATCGCGGTGGTCAGGACGCGGCGGGCCCATTGCTGCCTCGGGAAGCGCTCCTGGATCTCGTCGACGAACACGGCCGCACCCTGGCGGGGGAAGTCGTCCACGTAGTCGAACATGACCCCGAGCAGGCCGGCCTCGTCCGTACGGGAGAGCAGCATCAGATTGACCTCCCACGCCGCTCCCGCCACCGGGAGCTGCGCCGACCGCTGCAGTTGCTCGTTGAGGGCATCGAAGACCTGGGCGCCCGCCCACGCACCGTCCGGTGGCAGCGGAATGGCCGCGCTCTCGTAGGCCAGCTTCACGTCGACGCCGTGGGCCAGCAGGACATCCTCGATCTTGAGCGTGCCCGCCCGGAGCTCCACCTTCGGCAGTCTGACGCCCTGCTCGCCGCTGACCACGACGCCGACGTCGCGCAGTGCGCCGCTGACCCGCGCCATGCGGATCGACACCGTGTATCCGGGCGGCAGCGGAGGAAGCCCGTCTCCGATGGAGAAGGAGGCGTTCAGCATCTTGGTGCTTGCCGGCAGTCCGGCCGCCTCGAGTTCTTCTCCGGTGCAATAGCGGATCTCCACGTGGCCGCTACCGGTCGCGCCCCGCTGGTCCAGCCAGTTGGCGCGGCCGGTGATGACCTCGGCGCCGTCGTTGTCGTGGTCGATGGAGAGCGCCGGCACGCGAAGGTAGAAGTCCCGGGCGTCGGAGGTGCCGCCCTCGAGGCGGAGGTCCGCGCTGAGCGCATTGCTCGCATTCTCGGCTACGGCGTCGACCAGGGTGGTCCGGGCGGAGGCGACCTCCGCGGACGCCGCCCTGACCGCCCCGTATTCGCGATCTTCAGCAGTCAGCTCGAATTTCGGTCCCCAGTTGAGGCGTTGAGCCTTGGCGGCGCCGTACCGGCGTTGCACGCGCATCTGGACCGACCAGCGGCCGTTCTCCCCCAGGTACCGACCCTGCTGAATCGCGCCAGGCGCGTTCTGGTGAGTCGCGTCTCCCGCGTTGTCTTGATTCGCCATGTGCCGCTCCCGATCCGCTGCAGCGAGTGCAGCAATTGTTGGCCCGTTTAGAACAGGGGTCAATCGAATTCCAGATCGGTCGACTGCGCGTCAGCCCTGCGGTTGAATCTCGCCCTCATCGCGGGGACTGATCCACCCTGAAGTCTGATCGGGGACCCGGGTCGAACTCACGCTCCCCGCGGGCGTTGCCGCCCCTGAGCTCGACCTACTTCCTCCACCGCAGGGATGACGCAGAAGCTCACGCCCAGGTCTGACGATTCACGGTGCTTCGCGGGGCAGAGTCGATGGCGCCGGACCCCGCCGGCCGCGAGCGGCAAAGGAGCCAGACGTGACGACACGGCCCGAAGCCGTCGAGGCCCGTGACGGAGGCGGGAGGGGTGCTGCGGCCAGGAACGTCCTGTCCCCCTTCTCGCACTTCGCGCTCCACGTCTCGTTCTCGGGCTCGTCGCCGAGGTGGATCGCCACGTTGCCGGCCATTGAGAGCGGCGGGGCGGTCAACAACCCGGCTTCGGTGGTCGGGTCATGAGGTCAGTCGGGCCGGGTGAGATGCCGGTTCGAAGGACTGGCGATTGCAGACCTTGGACCGAGACGTCGGCAGCGAGCTGACGGTCTGACTTGAACCAACAACCAGCTGTTGGCAGGGCCGACGCTGGGCTCCGCAGACGTGCGTTTCACCTACTGGGACTAAGACCATCGCCGCCTTGAGTAACCGCCACGCACCGCCGTTCGCGGCGCGCTTCGGCACCTGCGTCGCACAGGTTCGACAACGAGTGTGCGCACTTCGAGTTCGCCATCGGGACATGCGGCTTGGTTCCTCCGGATGGTGCTGGCTAGATTTTTCGGGACACGAGCAGGGGTACGCCGCGGATCTATCCGGGCGGTCCGGTTCGTGGCGCCGGTCCGAGCGGCGGAGTTTCACCTGGGCTCTGGGCTGTCATGGGGACCGCTGCCTTTGTCTCTTGACACCCGCGCTGGGTGAGCAGTAAACCTGAACAGTGTTCGGAATGGCGACTGATGGTTGGTCAACCGGTCGGCGCGCGGCTGCACTCGAGAGCATCGTCGAGACCGCGTGGGAGCTGGCGCGTGAGAACGGACTAGCGGGGTTGTCGTTGCGCGACCTCGCCCGTCGGCTGGGAATGGCGCCGGCGTCGTTGTACTCCTACATCGACTCCAAGCACGGGCTCTACGACGCGATGTTCGCTCAGGGCTACCGCGCTTTGCTCGCCAGAGAGGCACCGGCTCACAGCGACGACCTGCGGACCGTTCTGCACAACGGCGCAGTTTTCTACGTTCAGTTCGCCCTGGAGGATCCCGTTCGGTTCCAGCTGCTGTCGCAGCGGACCATCCCTGGCTTCGAGCCGTCGGAGTTGGCCTACGCGCTTGCCCAGGAGGCGTACGACCACGCCTACTCCGCCCTTACGGCCGCGGTCGAGGTCACACAGGAGGATCTCGACCTCATCGGCGCCGTCGTCAGTGGACTCATCAGTCAGCAGATTTCCAACGACCCAGGCGGCACCCGATGGGTCCGCCTGGTCGACGACGCGGTCGACCTGCTCGTGCCGCGGCTGAAACAAAGAAGGAGGCAGCCGGCCCCAGCAGGGGGCCGCCAGACCGGGAAAAAGGAGGACCCAGTATGACCACAGTTACCTCTCCAGCGCTGCATCACCTGGCGCTGACCGTCCGTGACCTCGAGGCAAGCATCGAGTGGTACGGGAATGTCTTCGGCATCCACTATCAGATGGACGCCCCGCACCCCGGAGGTTTCGCGCAACTGCTCAGCGATGACGACTGGCACCTCGTCATCGTGCTGCACCGTCATGACGCCAACAGTGGGGAGACGTTCCTTGAGTCCCGCACGGGCCTTGACCACGCCGGATTCGTGGTGCCGACGCGGGAAGACCTAGTCGCCTGGCAGTCACACCTGGAGGAACACGGTGTCGTCCGGGCCGAGGCGGCAGATCGACCGCTCACGCAGTCAGCCATCGCCGATGAGCCGTACGGATCGGTGCTGGTGTTTCGGGATCCCGACAACATCCAGCTCGAGTTTTTCGCCCCACCTGCGGCTACTGAGTGACGAGGCCCCGGCGCCATGCATGTCTCACGCCCCGCCGCCGACGTCGTCGCCCTGACCGACGTAGCCCCAATCCCCGGCTTGGGCTTCCTGCCGGTCAATGCCTACGTCCTGCAGGCGGAGCAGCCGCTGCTCATCGACACTGGGCTTCCCACCTCTCAGTCGGACTTCCTCGAGACGTTGTGGTCGCACGTCGAACCGGCCGATCTGCAGTGGATTTACCTCACACATCCCGACCGCGACCACACCGGCAGTTTGATGAAGATTCTGGAAGCCGCACCGTCGGCACGCCTGGTCACGACCTTTCTCGGGATGGGGATCCTGACGCTGGAGTATGAGATCAACCCGCACCAGGTTTTCCTCCTCAACCCGGGACAGTCGCTCGACCTGGGTGACCGGCAGCTGACCGCCTTCCGGCCGCCGGTTTACGACAGTCCAGCGACGACCGGCTTCTACGACAAGCTGACCGGCACCTGCTTCACGTCGGACTGTTTCGGCTCACCTATGGTGACGGCCGAGCTGGCGGCCGTCGAGGACATCCGGGATGTACCTGACGACGACCTGCTGGCCGGACAGCGGTTGTGGGCGACCGTCGACAGCCCGTGGGTCACGAGTGTGGACCGAGTCGCCTTCCGCGCCTCACTCGATCCGTTGCGCCGACTCGATCCACCGGTCGTGCTCTGCACCCACCTTCCGCCCGCGCACGGCGCCGCGGCTCGGCTGCTCGACACCTTGGAGGGCGCTCCCGACGCGGACCTCTTTGTCGGACCGGACCAGGCTGCACTCGAGGCCATGTTGGCTCAGATGGAGCCAGGACAGGCCCCGAGTGAGTAGGAGGCGGGACGGCGCTCTGGGTAGCCGTTGCTGTCACTACTGCCTTCAGATGGCCCACCGACAAGCTCGGGAGCGGAGCAACATGGGTGTGACAAGGGAGGAGACTTGAGCTGACGGTCGGACTCGAACCGACAACCGCCTGTTTACAAGACAGGTGCGCTACCAATTGCGCCACGCCAGCGTGCTGCGCAAGCTTAGCGAAGGGGCAGGGTCCGCGCGGCGCCTCAGACCCCGGGAGCACCGACGAAGACCGTGCCGTCTCCGGTGAGCCGCGCGTCCTCGCCCGCCGACACGAAGGCGGACTGGCCGCGTACCAGGTCCAGCTCGACGGCGCCGGCCGTGGCCGTCACCGTGCCGTCGGTGACCAGCAGCACCCGGCCTGATCCGGAGGAAGGCACCGGAACCGGCCGGCCGGCCACCGCCAGCCGCCACAGGGCGAACTCCGGTGCGGAGGCTCGGTACCGCCAGACGCCGGGGTGCTCCTCGGTGCAGCCGAGCGTGACCGGCTCGGTGGGGGAGAAGTCCAGCACGGAGAGCAGTTCGTCGACGTCGACGTGCTTCGGGGTGAGGCCGCCGCGGACCACATTGTCGGAGCTGGCCATGATCTCGACCCCCGCACCGCGCAGGTAGGCGTGCAGGTTGCCGGCCGGGAGGAACAGGGCCTCGTCCGGCTGCAGCGTCACCCGATTCATCAGCAGAGCGGCGAGGATGCCCGGATCGCCGGGGTAGTGCTCACCCAGTTCGCGCGCCGTACGGGCGAACAGGCCCAGTTCGCCGTCCGGCGTCACTCCGGCAGCGGCCTGGACCACCTGGTCGACCACGACGCGCTCGGCCTCCCCGAGCCGGAGCATCCGGGCGAACACCGACTCCAGCCGCACGGCGGCCGGGGTCCCGCCCGCGGCCAGCGGCGCGACCAGCGCCAGGGCGGAGTCCACGCCGAGCGCGCCGAACAGCCGGTAGGTCGCATCCGGGTCGCGGAACCCGCACAGCGCCTCGGTCTCGATCAGTGCGCACAGGACTTCCGGCTTGGGCCAGCCGTCGCGGTAGGTGCGGTACGGCGCGTCCCGCGGCACCCCGGCGGCCTGCTCGCGGGCGTAGCCGGCCTCGGCCTGCTCGCGCGACGGGTGCGCCTGCAGGGACAGCGGCTGCTCGGCCGCGATCACCTTGACCAGGTACGGCAGCCGCGGCCCGAAGGCGGCCACCGAGGCCGAACCCAGGACGGCTTCCGGGTCGGAGTCGACCACCTGGTCCAGCGGCTCGCCGTCCAGCAGCGCCGGGGCGAGCGGATGGGCGCCCAGCCACAGCTCAGCCTGCGGCTCGCCGGTCGGCTCGTTGCCCAGCAGGTCGGGGATGACCGTCGTCGAGCCCCACGCGTACGGCTGGATCACCCCGGTCAGCCGGCGCATCACGCCGGCCCTCCAGGGGGGCTCACCGTCGCGGACCGCCCAGCGCGGCCCGCCAGCGGTCGAGCGTGCGCGCCACCTCGAGCGTGGCCTGCCAGGGCACCAGCGGTGACTCGACCTCGCCGGCCCGCAGGCAACGCATCACCTCCTGGACCTGGAAGGTGTAGCCGCCACCCGGCCACGCGGTGATCATGGTCTCCGGTTCGACCGCGCCGGCGCGGAACACCACCACCTGCTTGGGCAGGATGAAGAAGTCGTCGACCATGATGCGGCCGGCCGAGCAGTAGACCTCCAGCCGGGTGGGCAGCGTGGCCTCCAGGGTGCAGATCACCTGCGCGGTCGCCGCCCGGCGTTCGCCCGACGGCGGATAGCTGAGCAGGGCGGCGGCGTGGCTGTCGACCCCGGTCTGCGCGAAGCTGCCGTACGCCGCGACTCCGGCCGGTTCACCCAGGAACAGGTTGACCGCGTGCACCGGGTAGACGCCGGTGTCCAGGATCGCTCCGCCGGCCTGGTCCGGATCGAGCAGCCGGTGGGTGGACGGGCCGTCGAAGGCGAAGCCGAACGTCGCGGTGACGTGCCGCACCTCGCCGAGTTCGCCGGAGGCGACCAGTTCGGCGGCCTTGCGGATCAGCGGGTTGGTGCGCGTCCACATCGCCTCCATCAGGAACCGGCCCCGGCTCCGCGCGATCGCGATCAGTTCCTCGGTCTCGGCCGGGCTGACGGTCAGCGGCTTCTCCACCAGCACGGCCTTGCCGGCCTCCAGGCAGAGCCGGGCCGACGGGAAGTGGTCGTTGTGGGTGGAGGCGACGTAGACCACGTCGACGTCGGGATCGGCGGCCAGTTCGGCGTAGCTGCCGTACGCGCGCTCGAACCCGTACGTCGCGGCGAAGTCCTCCGCCTTGTCCAGCGAGCGTGAGCCGACCGCGACCAGCCGCGCCTCCTCGGGCAGCAGAGCCAGGTCGCGGGCCAGAACAGAGGCGATGTGGCCGGTGCTCAGCACCCCCCAGCCGATCCGACGTTTCGGTTCACTCACCGCACCATCCAACCGCACGAAGTCGCGCGGGATGAATGACACCGGTGTGATTCGGCTCTAGGATGAGCCGCATGATCGTCGTGCCCAACCAGCAACCCCAGGCAGGACAGCCCGCCGGCGAGCTGAGCGCCCGGGACGCGGAGATTCTGGCCTTCGAGCGGCAGTGGTGGAAGTACGCGGGGGCCAAGGAACAGGCGATCCGGGACACGTTCGCCATGTCGGCCACTCGCTACTACCAGGTGCTCAACTCCCTGATCGACCAGCCCGCGGCCCTCATCCACGACCCGCTGCTGGTCAAGCGCCTGCGCCGGCTGCGGGCCAGTCGTCAGAGAATGCGGTCGGCCAAGCGGCTGGGCATCGACCTCTCCGTCGACTGAGGTATCGACCTCTCCGCGGACCGACGCACCCGGCGAGACTCAGGGCTTGGAGGCTCCGGGCCGGCTGAACTTCAGCTTCGCCAGCAGGGCGCGCACGTTCTCACCCAGCGGCTTGACCGGCACCTCGGCGTACTCCCCGTCGGCCAGCCCGGCCTGCCGCTCGAAGAAGTGCCGCGCCGCGCGGTCCCCGGTCCGCAGCACCGACCAGCCCATGAAGATCAGGTAGAGGACGTAGAAGGGCAGGCCCAGGCAGTAGAGGTACTGCCAGGTGTGCCGCTCCTCGTGCTTGAGCAGGTTCGGGTTGTGTCGCAGCAGGCTGTCCCAGGTATGGCTGGTGGTCAGCACGTTGCCGATGGTGAAGGCGCTGGCCACGGGGAACTTCAGCTGATACCCCTCGCAGACGATGAGGCCGCGTGGCCCCCGACGGATCCTCGCCCGGCCGATCAGCGCGACGGCCAGCCCGAACAGCGTGCTCAGGTTGACCACGTTGCCGACGGCGCGCAACCACCGCAGCGGCGTATCCGGCCAGGTCCCCTCCATGGGGCTCATCGTGACAGGGGCGCGGGTCCTCATGTCAACGAAGAGCCCGATTCCGTCTGCTTCGTACATGCCGCTCACTGCCCTGCCCGCGGCGCGCGTCCATGACCTCCAACGCCTTCATCCGAGGCGGGGTGTCCCAGTATGCAGACGGGGTGCCCAAAATGCGGACCCGGATGTGGGGCGCGCGGCCGGGCCCGCCTAGGCTGTTGACGTTCATCCAGAGGGGACGAGGGAACGGCCTGCGGACTCCCCGGCAACCGACTGACCGATCAGGAACGGTGCCAACTCCGGCGTGGTCGAAAGCCGACCGCGGCAGATGAAGAAGGATTTGTGATGACCGCGGTGCTCGACACCTTCCCCACGCCGGCCGGCGTACGCGCGGGGGCCTTCGGAAACGCCACCCACCTGGTCTGTCGCGCCTGCGGCGAACGCAGTGCCCTCGGCCCGTTCTACGCCTGTATGGAGTGTTTCGGCCCGCTCGAGGTCGGTTACGCCTTCCCCAAGCTCACCCGCGCCGACATCGAGGCCGGGCCCAGGAGCATCTGGCGCTACGCGCAACTGCTGCCGGTGCCCGACGACATCGCCACCTTCCCCTCCACCGATCCCGGTTTCACCCGGCTGGTCGACGCCCGCCGGCTCGCCGCCGATCTCGGCCTGCGCAAGCTGTGGGTCAAGGACGACTCGGGCAACCCGACCCACTCGTTCAAGGACCGGGTGGTCGCGGTCGCACTGTCCGCCGCGCGCGAACTGGGTCTGCAGGTGCTGGCCTGCCCCTCCACCGGCAACCTGGCCAACGCCGTGGCCGCCGCCGCCGCCCGGGCCGGCATCCGGTCGGTGGTCTTCGTGCCGAAGAACCTCGAACGGCAGAAGATCCTGGCCTCGGCGGTCTACGACACCACCCTGATCGCGGTCGACGGCAGCTACGACGACGTGAACAAGCTGGCCAGCGAGATCGCCGCGGAGGAGGAGGGCTGGGCGTTCGTCAACGTGAACGTGCGGCCCTACTACGCGGAGGGCTCCAAGACCCTGGCGTACGAGATCGTCGAGCAGTTGGGCTGGCGCATCCCGGACCAGATCGTGGTCCCGGTCGCCTCCGGCTCCCAGCTGACCAAGATCGACAAGGGCATCCACGAGCTGATCAGCCTCGGACTGGTGGAGGAGAAGCCGTACGTGATCTTCGGCGCCCAGGCGACCGGCTGCTCCCCGGTGGCCCAGGCCTACCGCGCCGGCCAGGACTTCGTGGCGCCGGTCAAGCCCGACACCATCGCCAAGTCGCTGGCCATCGGCAACCCGGCCGACGGTCCTTACGTGCTCGACGTGGTGCGGCGTACCGGCGGCGTGGTCGCCGACGTCGACGACGAGACCGTGATCGTCAACATCCAGCGGCTGGCCCGCACCGAGGGCATCTTCGGCGAGACGGCCGGCGGGGTGACCGTCGGGGTGACCGCCAAGCTGACGGCCGACGGCGTGCTGGACCCCGACGCCGAGACCGTGGTGATCAACTCCGGCGACGGGCTGAAGACCCTGGACGCGGTCGCGGACCGGGTCGGTCCGAAGGCCACCATTCCGGCCCGGTACGACGACTTCACCGCCTTCTGGAAGAGTGATCAAGCGTGAGCGCGACCGTACGGATCCCGACCATTCTGCGCACCTACACCGCCGGTGTGGGCGAAGTGAGTGCCGAGGGCGACACCCTGGCCGCAGTGCTCGACTCGCTCGAGGGCAACCACCCGGGTATCCGGGCGCGGATCCTGGACGACGCGGGTGCGCTGCGCCGCTTCGTGAACGTGTACGTCGGCGACGACGACGTGCGCTTCATCGGCGGGCTGGAGGCCGCGATCCCCGACGGCACCAAGATCTCGATCATCCCCGCCGTCGCCGGCGGCTGACCTGCGCCCAGCGGGCGCCGGCCGACCCGCGCCTGCGGCGGCGCTGTCAGACCTGCCCGGCAGGATGTGAGCTATGTCTGCCACCGTGCTCGAGCGTGTCATCACCGCCATGGCGGGTCCGCAGGCGCGGCCGCGGGCGGACCAGATCACCGCGGTCGAGGAGCTGGTCGAGCATCGACGTCGCGTCCTGGTCGTGCAGGCCACCGGTTGGGGCAAGTCGGCGGTCTACTGGGCGGCCACCGCCGCCCTCCGCGAAGCCGGCGCCGGGACGACCCTGGTGGTCTCCCCGCTGCTGGCACTGATGCGGGACCAGATCGCCGCCGCGGCGCGCGCCGGGCTGCGCGCGGCCACGGTCAACTCCACCAACGTCGACGAGTGGGACGCGGTGCTCGGCGAGCTGCGGAGCGGCGCCCTGGACGTGCTGCTCATCTCACCGGAGCGGCTGTCCAATCCCTCCTTCGCCCGCCAACTGCCCGGCCTGCTGAGCGAGGTGGGACTGCTGGTGATCGACGAGGCCCACTGCGTCTCGGACTGGGGTTTCGACTTCCGCCCCGACTACCAGCGACTGACCCGCACCCTGCTGGCGCTCGCGCCGGGCACACCCGTGCTCGCCACCACGGCCACGGCCAACGAACGGGTGACCGTCGACGTCGCCCGCCAGTTGGGCGAGGACACGGTGACGCTGCGCGGCTCGCTGGCCCGCTCCTCGCTGCGGCTGGCGGTGGTGCCGCAGCTGAGCCCGCTGGAGCGGTACGCCTGGGTCGCCGAGGCGCTCCGGTCGCTGCCGGGCTCGGGCATCGTGTACGTGCTGACCGTCGCGGAGAGCGAGCGGGTCGCGGGCTTCCTCACCGACCAGGGGCTGGACGTGGCGGCCTACTCCGGGCAGACCCCCAACCGGGAGGCGCTGGAGGACCGGCTGCGCGACAACCGGGTCAAGGCGCTGGTGGCCACCTCCGCGCTCGGCATGGGCTACGACAAGCCGGACCTGGCATTCTGCGTGCACCTCGGCTCGCCCGGCTCGCCGGTGGCCTACTACCAACAGGTGGGCCGAGCCGGTCGGGCGCTCGACGACGCGCTCGCCGTGCTGGTCCCGAGCGAGGGCGACGAGCGGATCTGGGAGTACTTCGCCACCGCCGGCATCCCCGACGAGCAGCAGGTGGAGCGAGTGCTCGACGTGCTGGGCGACCAGCCCCGGTCGGTGCTCGGACGTGGAAGCCGCGACCGGCATCCGACGCGGGCGGCTGGAGTCCATGCTCAAGATCCTGGCCGTCGACGGCGTCGGTCGAGCGGCTCTCGGGCGGTTGGGTCGCCACCGGCAGGCCGTGGTACTTCGACGAGCAGAAGTGGCGTGAACTGCGTCGGGTCCGGGCCGCGGAGGCGGACCTGATGCGGTCCTACGCGCACGGCGAGGGTTGCCTGATGGAGTTCCTGCAGCGGGCCCTGGACGATCCCGACCCCCAGCCGTGCGGTCGCTGCTCGGTCTGCACCGGTCAGCTGCCCCAGCCCGGGGACCGCCCCTCGACGGAGTCGGTCGCCGCGGCGCGCCGCTGGTTCCGGGGCCAGGACGTGGTGGTCGAGCCGCGCAAGCAGTGGGCGTCGCGGTTGCCCGGTCGCAAGGGCCGGATCGGGTTCGTCGCGCCCGGCCGCGCGCTCGCGTACGCCGACGACCCGGCCTGGAGCGGCGACCTGGCCTCGCTCTGGCGTCACGACGGGCCGGCCCCGGCCGCGATCCTCGACGGGATGGTGCAGGTGCTGGTGCGCTGGTCGGCCACCTGGCAGCGGCCGGTGGCCGTCGTCGCGATGCCGTCCCGACGCTTCCCCGAGCTCGTCGGCTCCCTCGCCTTGCACATCGCCCAGGTGGGCCGGCTGCCGCTGGTGGACGCGCTGGCGGTGAGCGGTCCGCCGCCGGACGCGGACGGCGCCTCCGCCGTGCGGGCCACCGACCTGTTGCAGCGGACCACCCTCCAGCCGGGGGTGCGCTTCGACGGGCCGGTGCTGCTGGTCGACGACACCGATCAGGACCCGATGGACCGCGACCGTCGCCGCGGCGTTGCTGGTCGACGCCGGAGCCAGCGCCGTGCTCCCCCTGGTCGTGCACCAGTTGCCCTGAGGGTCATAGCCTGCCCGGGTGGATCTCGAACGATTCGTGCAGGCCCAGGACGCCGGCGCCACCTACGAGCAGGCGTTGGCCGAGTTGCGGGCCGGGTACAAGAGCGGGCACTGGATGTGGTTCGTGTTCCCGCAGATCGCCGGGCTCGGCCGCAGCTCGATGGCCCGGACGTACGCGATCGCCGACCTGGCCGAAGCCCGGGCCTACCTGGCCCACCCGGTGTTGGGGCCGCGGCTGCTCGCGTGCGCGGAGGCGATGCTGGCCCACGCCGACCGCGGCGCCGATCAGGTGCTCGGAGGCATCGATGCGATCAAGCTGCGCTCGTCGATGACCCTGTTCGCCCACGCCGATCCCGGACAGGCCGTCTTCGCCCAGGTGCTCGACGCGTTCTTCGACGGCCCCGATCCGGAGACGACCCGCCGGATCTGAGGACCGGCGCTCATTGGGTGAGCCGGTTCGTGCCCGGCCCAGGTCAGGTGGTGGGCCTGGCCGGCTGAGCGGGTGAGCCACCCTCGCTCGCGCTGTACGGCTTGCCGGGCCAGTAGGCCCACTCCTCGAAGTCGCGGACCCGGCCGTCGGGCGCGAACTCCAGCACCCACAGGTCGCGGTACTCCTGGCTGACCGGATCGCCGTAGCGAACCTCGACCCGGACCACAGCCGCGTGCCCCTCCACGGCGATCGGCTCGGCGTTGGTGGTGAAACTCTCGCCCGAATCGTCCAGCCAGAACGCCTTGATGGCGTCGTGCCCGATCGCCGGCGGCTCGTACGGGGAGGCCCTGTAGGCGGCGTCCTCGGTGAACAGGCGCTCCACGCCGCTGACGTCCTCGGCGCGCCACGCCTCGATGTAGCCGTCCACCCACGCCATCACCTGGTCCCGGTCCATGCCGCCCATCCTGCCAAGGCAGGGCCGCACCAAGCACCTGCGCCGCCCGGTGTCTCAGGCGCGCGCGCCCGCCCCTGATCGATCGACGCGGGGCAAGCCAGCGCCGCCCTCCGGCTAGCGCAACGCCGCGATCAGCGGGGCGCACCGGCTGAGGTCGTCCGCGTCGACCAGGTCCGGCAGGGCCAGAAAGACCGTGCCGACTCCCGACTCGGCCAGTTCGGCGTAACGGCGCGCGTGCTCGAAGGCCTGGCCGGCGTGGTGCTGGGCGGCGTACCGCGCTGCCGGGGTACGGCCGCGCAGCCGTTCCACGCGGGTCGCGGTGTCCTCCCGGCTGGTGCCGATCAGCGGCAGGTCGAGCACGGTGACCTCGACCTCGTCCGGGTCGCGCCCGACCTCGGCACAGTGGCGCAGCAGGGCCGCGCGCTTGCGGGCCAGGGTCTTGGGGTCCGACGGCAGGTTGCACCCGTCGGCCTGCTCGGCCACGATCCGCAGCGTCCGGCGCTCGCCGGAGCCGCCGAGGATGATCGGCACCGGTCCGATCGGGCGCGGGTAGCAGGTCGTCTCGGGCAGGTGGACGTAGCGTCCGTGGTAGGCCTTGGTGCCCGGCGCCCACAACGCCCGCAGCGTCTCGATGCAGGCCTGCACCTGGTCCAGGCGCTCTCGGGCCGGCGGGAAGTCCAGGCCGTACGCCTGGTGCTCGCGCAACCACCAGCCGGCGCCGAGGCCACAGAAGGCGCGGCCGCCGCTCAGCGCATCCAGCGTGGCGACCGTCTTCGCGATGATGCCCGGGGCGCGGAAGCTGACCGGCGACACGAGGGTGCCGAGCCGTAGATCGGTGTCCAGCCCCGCCAGCAGGCCCAGAGTCACCCACGGCTCGGGGATGGGCTCCCAGGCGCGGTCGACCTGCGGGATCTGGATCAGGTGATCCATCAGGGCGATGCCGTCGAAGCCGATGGCGTCGGCTGCCAGCGCGAGGTCACGGAGCCAGCTGCTCGGGTCGTCCTCGGGCCAGGGAAAGCGCGAGATCTGCAGGATGAGCTGCGGGGCGTGCCGCCGCGACGGCGTCGTGGCCGGAGGATCCGGCAGGGCTGCCCGCGGCTGCGGGGGAATCGGCTCGTCGACGACCACGACCGCGTCCCAGCCCTCCCGTGCCCGCCTCGTCCAGCAAGGCCCGGACCCGCCGGAGCTGCTCGGTGAGAACGGGGGCCGGCACGGACCGGTCGCGACTCCGGTTGCGCTCCCGGCAGAGCCGGGCCGGCGTGTCGAGGATGACGAGCACGGCCGGCAGCCCCTGGTCGCGAGCGGCCCGGAGGTAGCCCTTGCGCCGTTCCCGATCCAGGCCCAGGGTGTCGACCACGGTGGTCAGCGAGCGGCGGGTGCGCCCGGCGACGATCTGGTCGAGCAGGGCGAAGGCCTCGTCCGTGGCGTCCAGGTCGGCAGGCCCGCTGCCCACGATGCCTCGCAGGGCATCGGAGGAGACGACTTCGACGGCCCGGAAGCGCTCACCGGCCCACCTCGACTTGCCGGAGCCGGCCGCCCCGGCCAGGACCACGAGGCTCGGTTCCGGCAACACGTGCGTGGGGGAGGGCCGGATCAGGCCGGTCGTGAGCGGACCGGTTGCCGGCGGGAGGGAGTGGGGAGGCCACATCGTTCAGTCTCCCAGTCCGGCCGGGGCGAGGTTCAGCGCGCGAAGTCCTCGACCGGCAGGTCCTTCACGGTGCCGTCGTCGTCGAGGTAGCGGACATCGAGCCCCTGGCCGCGGGCGGGGGACCGGCCGGGGTCCCAGGACGGTGTCGGGACCGTGGACGAATCCGGCGACGGGAGCGACGGCGACGGGAGCGACGGGGACGGGGGCGACGGGGCCGGAAGCGATCCCTGCCGGTCACCGCACCCGGCGAGGCACACCGCCAGCAGCACCGCACTGACCGCGACGAACCGCAACCTCGACATGACGGGCCCAGTGTAGGCAGGCTGAGTCGAGCAGGCTGCCGACAGGCTGAGTCGAGCCAGCTGAGTCGAGCTAGGCCGGCCGCCGGATCGGCCGTACCCGAGCGGGTAGCCGGAGCCGGTCGCTGAGCCGTCACCGCAGGGACGACACAATGTGGCCCATGCGCGGTGACAGATGAGCGATCCGAAGCCGGTCGAGTGCTGGCTCACCGACATGGACGGCGTGCTGGTGCACGAGGAGCACGCCATTGCGGGAGGGCCGGAATTCATCGAGGCCCTGCGGACCCACGGTCGGCGCTTCCTGGTCCTGACCAACAACTCGATCTACACCGCCCGCGACCTGCGCGCCCGGCTGCTCCGTAGCGGCATCGACCTACCGGAGAGCGCGATCTGGACCTCGGCGCTGGCCACCGCGCAGTTCCTCGCCGACCAGCGTGCCGGGGGCGCGGCGTACGTGATCGGGGAGGCCGGTCTGACCTCGGCGCTGCACGACGTCGGCTTCGTGCTCACCGAGCGCGATCCCGACTACGTGGTCCTGGGCGAGACGCGGACGTACTCCTTCGAGGCGATCACCCGGGCGATCCGGCTGATCGAGCGGGGGGCCCGCTTCATCGCGACCAATCCCGACGCCACCGGGCCGTCGGCCGAGGGATCGCTGCCGGCGACCGGCTCGGTCGCCGCGCTGATCACCCAGGCGACCGGCGTGCGCCCCTACTTCGTGGGCAAGCCCAACCCGCTGATGATGCGCTCGGCGCTGAACGCGATCGACGCCCACTCCGAGACCACGGTGATGATCGGCGACCGGATGGACACCGACGTGATCGCCGGCATCGAGGCGGGCCTGCGCACCATCCTGGTGTTGACCGGCTCCACCACACCCGACCAGGTCGAGCGCTTCCCCTACCGCCCGACCCGGGTGGCCGACTCGATCGCGGACGTGGTGGCACTCGTCGCCCAGTTCGCCCCGAAGGCCCTCCGCGAACCAGCCCGCGAGGCGCCCGGATCGCCCTCCGAACGCCTGAGACCGACTTACCGGACGAGCCGCTCCACACTGGCCCCGAACCGGTCGAGCGAGCCGGAGTCGGGGATCGGGGTCGGCCAGGCGTCGTCGGACCAGCCGGCCCGCGGCAGGCCGGTCCGGAAGGTCCACTGGCGCGGCTCGTACGGCGCCGGTCCGGCGGCCCGGAAACTGGCGTCGGGCGCGGCGACGACCGGCAGACGATCCAGCGTGCCGAGCCCGGGCAGCACGACCGAGACCAGCGTGGTGCCCCGGGGCAGTGGTGGCAGGTTGGTGACCACGCTCAGCCTCATGCCCGCCCGCTGCATGGCGGTCGGCCAGGTGCGCAGGTCGGTGCACAGGCACTCCAGCGCCACCTGCCCGTACAGGCGGGTGGAGATCAGCCGTACCCCGATCTCGGTTCCGTCGCCGAGCCGCATCCGGGGACCACTGGCCGCGATCAGGTTGTAGGCCGCATCCGGCGGTGGGTCGCTGGCGATGGGCGGGCTGGTGGCGGCCTCCAGACCGGGCCCGCGGTCGAGCGATTCGATGGTCCAGCTGATCGAGGTGAAGCCCGGCGCTGCCTCGATCCGGTCCACGGTGATCACGAAGCGCTGGCCCGCGGGAGGGTAGGTGAACACGCGCGTCCGGGCGAGCCAGTTGCCGGGCTCGGCGGGGCGGACCAGGTCGGGCGGGCTGCTGGCCAGCGGGATGAGCCCAGGCGGGGTGACGGGGACGCGGCTGAAGACCGGCACGGTCGCCAGGTCCACGTCGATGCTGCGCACCGCCGTCGGGGAGCGGGCCGAAAGCCACCTGCAGCAGGGTCGTCCGTCCCCATTCCAGGCCCAGCTGGGCCAGTCGCAGCGGGGTGCACAGACACTCCGGTACGCCGGGGGCGTGGCGGACCAGCGGCCGGTAGACCCGGCCGTGCGCCGCGTCCAGGAGAACGATGTTCACGTTGTCGTCGCCGAACCGGGACAGGCCGAGGTTGAAGGTGGGTGGGATGGGGGCGCCGGCGTCCAGGACGGGGCTGGAGAGCGGGGTGACCGACCAGTCGAGCACGGTGCCGCCCGGGATCCGGCGGACGGCGTGGACGGCGATCCGGACGCTCACCTGGAGGCCCTCGCCGGAGGTCCACAAGGCTTCGCCGACGACCGGGAGTTCGGGATTGCCGGGCCGGTGAGCCTGCGCTGAGGGTGTGTGCTGCGCGGTCGGACCGCGGCCGAACAGGCCCGGCTCGCGCGAGTTATAGGTACAACCGGCCCCGAGGGCGACGAGCACCAGCAGCACGGTCAGCAGCCATACGCCGGGCCATGTTCGCATGCTACGTCCGAGCAGCCGCGGTCGAGCCGATGGCGGGAGTGCGGGGCATGACCAGGATGGCCAGCGCGAGCAGACCGGCGACGGCCGCCGTGCCCAGGAAGACCCGGTGCAGCGCGACCTCCAGGACCGCCGGCGAGATGGCGCTCGCGGTGCTCGCGTGACCGCCGACGCGGGTGCTCAGCGAGGCGTTGGCGATGGCGCCGAACACGGCGATGCCGACGGCGCTGCCCATCGAGCGGGCGAACATGTTCGTCCCCGTGACCACGCCCCGCTCGTTCCACTCGACCGAGGACTGCGCGGCGATCAGGGTCGGGCTGGCGGTCAGGCCCATGCCCAGGCCGAGGACGAAGCAGGTGGCTGCGACCACCCACAGCGGACTGCGGCTGGACAGACCGGCCAGCAGCACCGACCCGCCGACGATGACGACGACACCGATGAGCGCGGTGTTGCGGAACCCGATGGCGAGGTAGATCCGACCGGCCAGGGAGGCTGCCAGTGGCCAGCCGAGGGTGAGCGCGGCGAGCGCGAAGCCGGCGACCAGCGCGCTGGTGCCGAGCACTCCCTGGGCGAACAGCGGGACGTAGGAGGTGAGGCCGATCAGGATCCCGCCGACGGCCAGCCCGGCCAGGTTGGTCGAGTTGAGCAGGCGGCGCCGGAACACCCAGCCGGGGATGATCGGCTCGCTCGCGCGCCGTTCCACCAGCGCGAAGCCGATCAGCAGTGCGGTCCCGCCGGCCAGGGTGGCGATGCTGGGCCAGGAGCTCCAGGACCAGATCACCCCGCCCTCGAGCAGGCCGAGGATGACCAGGGAGGCGCCGAGGGTGAGCAGCAGCCCGCCGCCCACGTCGATCCGGTGCCGTCGCCGGATGACCTGCTCGTGGAACTTGCGCGCCAGCGCCCACGCGGCCACCGCCCCGAGGGGCACGTTGACGAAGAAGATCCAGCGCCAGTTGAGGTAGTCCACGAACAGGCCACCGAGCGTCGGGCCGATGACCGCCGACATCGCCCAGACACTGGCGACGTACCCCTGCACCTTGGCCCGCTCGGCCACGGAGTAGATGTCGCCGATGATGGTCATGGCCGTGGGTTGCACCGCCCCGGCCCCGAGGCCCTGCAGGGCGCGGAACGCGATCAGCGCGGGCATGCTCCAGGCCAGCCCGCACAGGACCGAGGCGACCACGAAGGTTCCGACGCCGATCAGCATGATCGGCTTGCGGCCGATCTGGTCGGTCAGCTTGGCGAAGATGGGGACCGAGACCGCCTGGGCCAGCAGGAAGACCGAGAAGAGCCAGGGGAACTGGGCGAACCCGCCGAGGTCGTCGACGATGCTCGGGACCGCGGTCGCCAGGATGGTCGAGTCGATGGCCACCAGGCCGACACTGAGCATGACCGAGCCGAGGATCGGGCCCCGCTCCGACCGCAACCCGACGTCAGCGCGGGTGATCGGCTGCTCGGTCGTCTGGGTCACGTCAGGAACCAACTCGTACGCCCCCGTCCGCATTCCACGAAAGGGCTGCTGCACGCTGTGACTGCGCAGCTATCGCCCACGTGGTGGCCTCGAGGCGGGCGACTACCGCGCAGTTGCCGTGGTTCGGGTCGCCGGGACACCCCGGGAAGTGTTTGCACTCGGGTGGGTAGAGTGCTAGAACAGGATTAGCACTCTCGGCATGAGAGTGCCACCCTTCCCAGCCGGTGAGGCTCCCATGGGCCGTCCGTCGCGGGCACCGCTGGGGAAGACACGAACTCACTAGAGGACACCATGCCCAAACTGATTCAGTTCAACACTGAGGCACGGCGCGGCCTCGAGCGGGGGATGAACACCCTCGCCGACGCGGTCAAGGTCACCCTTGGACCCAAGGGCCGCAACGTCGTGCTGGAGAAGAAGTGGGGTGCTCCGACCATCACCAATGATGGCGTGAGCATCGCCAAGGAGATCGAGCTCGAGGATCCGTACGAGAAGATCGGCGCCGAGCTCGTCAAGGAGGTCGCCAAGAAGACCGATGACGTCGCGGGCGACGGCACCACCACCGCCACCGTGCTGGCTCAGGCCATGGTCCGTGAGGGCCTGCGCAACGTGACCGCCGGCGCCAACCCGATGAGCCTCAAGAAGGGCATCGAGAAGGCCGTCGCGGCGCTCGTCGAGCAGCTGGCCGCCAGCGCCAAGGACGTCGAGACCAAGGAGCAGATCGCCGCCACCGCGTCGATCTCCGCCGGCGACACCCAGGTCGGCGAGATCATCGCCGAGGCGATGGACAAGGTCGGCAAGGAAGGCGTCATCACCGTCGACGAGTCGAACACCTTCGGCTTGGAGCTCGAGCTCACCGAGGGCATGCGCTTCGACAAGGGCTACATCTCGCCCTACTTCGTCACCGACACCGAGCGCATGGAGACGGTGCTCGACGATCCGTACGTGCTGATCGTCAACTCCAAGGTCTCCAGCCTCAAAGATCTGCTGCCCGTGCTGGAGAAGGTCATCCAGGCCGGCAAGCCTCTCGTGGTCATCGCGGAGGACGTGGACGGCGAGGCCCTGGCCGCGCTGATCGTGAACAAGATCCGCGGCACCTTCAAGTCCGTCGCCGTCAAGGCGCCGGGCTTCGGTGATCGTCGCAAGGCCATGCTGACCGACATCGCCATCCTGACCGGCGGTCAGGTGATCTCCGAGGAGGTCGGCCTGAAGTTGGACGGGGTCGGACTCGAGCTGCTCGGCCAGGCACGCCAGGTGCTGGTCACCAAGGACGAGACCACCATCATCGAGGGCGGCGGCAGCCCGGACCAGATCTCCGGCCGGGTCAACCAGATCCGTACCGAGATCGAGAACTCCGACTCCGACTACGACCGCGAGAAGCTGCAGGAGCGGCTGGCCAAGCTGGCCGGCGGCGTAGCCGTGATCAAGGTCGGCGCAGCCACCGAGGTGGAGCTGAAGGAGCGCAAGCACCGGATCGAGGATGCGGTGCGCAACGCGAAGGCGGCAGTCGAGGAGGGCATCGTCGCCGGTGGCGGCGTGGCCCTGCTCCAGGCGGCCAACGCCTCCTCCATCGACCTGTCGGGCGATGAGAAGATCGGCGCTCAGATCGTGCTGACCGCGGCCGAGGCGCCGTTGAAGCAGATCGCGATCAACGCCGGCCTCGAAGGCGGTGTGGTGGCGGAGAAGGTCCGCAACCTGCCGACCGGCCAGGGCCTGAACGCGGCCACCGGGGAGTACGTCGACATGATCGCTGCCGGCATCATCGACCCCGCCAAGGTGACCCGGTCGGCGCTGCAGAACGCGGCGTCCATCGCGGCGCTGTTCCTGACCACCGAAGCTGTGATCGCCGACAAGCCGGAGAAGGCCTCGGCCTCTCCGGGTGGCGACCCCGGCGGCATGGGTGGCATGGACTTCTGAGACAGACCCGCCGCAGGTCGGCGGCTACAGACGAGGGGCGGTTCCGAAAGGGCCGCCCCTTGCCGCGTTCACCGGGCCCCTCTCCCGCCCCGCGCCCTCACCTCCCGCTCCCTCCCCCTCCCCGCCCCCTCTCCCCCTCCCTCCCCCTCCCGCCCCACCCCTCATTCCGTGAAACTGTCGCCAAATGACACGGTGAATCGATTCAACCGTGCCGTTCCGCGACAGTTTCGCGCGGGGAGGGGGGAGGGCAGGGCAGAGCGGGCAGAGGCAGGGGGCAGGGGGGGAGGGGGCAGGCGGCAGCAGGAGGGCTCAGTCGTCGTCGGTGTCCAGGACGAAGTCCAGGCTGTCCTCGACGTCGACGGCACCGTAGCGAACGGCGTGTCCGCGGATGGGCTCGGCGGTCCTGGTGATCGCGGTGAAGACGCTGGTTGCGCTCAACCGGGGCGCAGCGGACCGGATCAGGGCTGCCTGGCCGGAGACGATCGGAGCCGCCATCGAGGTGCCCGACCAGGTCGCGTAGCCGCCGCCCGGCATCGGTCCGATGAGCTTGTCGCCCGGTGCGGCGACGGCGACCGTGGAGCCGTAGCTCGAGTACGGGGCGAGCTGGGAGGTGCGCAGGTTCAGGCAACCGACGGACAGCACTCCGGAGGCGTTGGCCGGGTAGAGAGGCTGCGTCGAGGCCAGATTGCCCGCGGCCGCGACCACCACGACGCCGGCCTTGCGCGCGGTCGCCAACGCCGCGTCCAGCACGGGTGAGGACGCGGCCTGGTTGGCGCCGAAGCTCAGGTTGATCACCGTGGCGCCCCAGCTCACGGCGTCGAGTACGGCTTGGGCGACCACGGGCGCGCTGCCGACGCCGTCGCTGTTCAGCACGCGCATGGGCAGGATGGTCGCGTCAGGGGCGACCAGGTTGACCAGTCCGCTGGCAAAGGTGCCGTGGCCGTACGAGCCGTCCAGCACGCCGTCGGACGTCAGGTCCAGGCCCCGGCGTACGTCGTCGGGCTGGTTGTCGTCGTCGACGTAGTCGTAGCCGCGGCCCAGCCTGCCGGCGAGCACCGGGTGGTTCGGATCGACTCCCGTGTCGAGCACGGCGACCCGTACGCCGCGGCCCGTGCTCTGTCGCAGAGCGCTTCCCAGCTCGGCCCGCAAAGGCTGGCGCAGATAGTCACTGCGGTCCTGACGTGCGCCCGGGAGACCTTCCGGCCAGCTGTGGAAGCGATTCAGACCCAGGTCGATGCCCAGGTCCGGCTCGGCGTACACGATCGCGGCACTGCTGGACAGGTCACGGGAGAAGCGCGCCAGGGCGCGATCGTTGACCGTGTTCCGCAGCCGGGTCGCACGGACCAGGTAGATCCCGCGGGACTCCAGCAGGACGCGTTCGGTGCGCACCGCGTACCGGCGCTCGACGTCGGCAATCGAGTAACCGGCCTGCACGTTGACCTTCACCACGAGCCGACCCGCCGCCGACCATGACGATGTGCGCCAGGTCTTCGCGGTGGCGGGCAGCGCGGCCCCCGTCCAGGTCACCGCCGCGAGCATCGCGGCGATGAGCAATCGGGCGGCCCATGATCGGCGTGGCTTCACGGCTGGTTCCTCTCGGTCGATCCTGGCGCGGCGACGTAGCTGAAAGGCGCCCAGAAGTACGGGTGCGGATGGGTCTGGCGAACCCGCTGGCCGGCGGCACGGACGGCGGTCGGCGGTGCGTCGCCCGCGCTCAGCCGGCGATACAGCTCACTCATGAATTCGGCGGCGCTGCGGTCGTGCACCATCCACTGCGAGGCGACGACCCCGGCAGCCCCGGCAGCCAGGAACGCCCAGCCCAGCCCTACGGGTTCGGCCGCCTGTCCCTGCTGAGCCGACTCGCAGGCGCTGAGCACCACGAGTGCGCCGGTGAGGTCGTACTGCAGGATCTCCGCCGAGGTGACCCAGCGGTCGGCGAGCCGGAGGCGGGAGAACAGGGGGTTGCTCGGCCGGTAGATGCCGTGGCAGGCCAGATGGATGTGCGCAGCCGCCGGGGCCGCGGCGGCGAAGGCTGCGCTGGTGGCCTCCTCGCCGAGGAGGAGCCGGGCACCGGGAAGCGAAGCTGCCACCGCACGCGCCTCGGCCTCGACCGCGGGCGCCGCCGCGTCCGGCACTCCGACCACCAGCGCGGGCCGTGGCGGACCGGGCGTCAGCCCGTGTGCAGGGCCGGGTCCAGGGGCGGATGCACGTCCGAGGTGGACGCACGTCCAGAAGTGGATGCACGTCCAGAGTGCATGCACGTCCTGGGGTGGATGCAGGCGGTGTGGCGGCGGTCCGCCCTCAGCGGTGGCGGTCGGGGTGACGGTGATCTCGAAACGGTCGGTCAGGTAACCGGCGCCGTCGTACAGGGCGTGGAACGGCACCTGCCCGAGAAGCCGGTGCGGGACGACCTGCAGCCGGACGAGCCCGGGCCGCTCGAGCAGCCGGGTCAGCGGACGCAGGATGAGGTCGTAGAGTCCGGGCGAGCAGGGCCTGGGTGGTGCGCAGCAGCGTGAGCTGGTGCCGCTCCTGGAACACGGTGCCGAGCTGGAAGCGGGTCCACTGGTCGCTCAGCCGGTCCAGTTCCCGCTGGACCTTGGGCACGACCCCCGGCATCCGGCGTACGAGGACCTCGTGACCCACCTGCGCGAACGCGATGACCTCCTCGCCCGGCGACGTGGTACTCCACCAGGACGTCGCCGCGTAGCGCGCCGCAGACCCTCCCGGGACCCGCCTGGCCGGAGAGCGACGCTTGGGTGAGGGGCTCGCTGTCCGACTCGGCCAGGCTGAGCTGCAGCCGAAGCGCGCTGACCTGACCTTCGAGCTGATCCGCGCGGGCGTGCAGGAAGGTCCGGCGGGCGGGGTGGTCGGCCTGCTGCAACGCAAGGTAGGTGGCGCCCAGATCGGCGTGGGCAGCGGCCAGTGCCGAGCCGGGCTGGTCCAGCCGGACTCCGGTGCCCACCGCCTCGGCGCGGAGGTCCCTGAGCGTGGTCGCCTTCGCCTCGTCGGCCAGGCGGCGCGCGCGGTCGCCGTCATCGCGACCGTCGCGGTCGAGCAGCAGCACCACGAGTTCGTCGTACGCGGCGAGCCGGTCGGCGCGGAAGGCGGTTCGCATGGCGTGGTCGGGCAGTGCGCCGGCGGAGCGGCCCAGATCGGCGATCGCCGAGACCAGCAGGGTCTCGGCCTGGTCGTTGTCACCGCGCCGACGGGCCAGCCGGGCCAGCCGGAGCCGGTGCTGGAAGACCAGGTGGGGGAGCCGGAGACTGGCGATCAGCTCCCCGGCCTCAGCCAGTTGCTGCTCCGCGTCGTGGTCCTCACGGGCGAGGTCGGCCAGCCGCAGGTGTGCCGAGGCGAGCGAGGGCAGCCAGCCGCCCGTACGCAGCTGGTCGACGGCGTCCGCGGCCAGCGACCTCGCCTGCGCCTCCTGTCCTCGCAGAGCGGCGAGCTCGGAGGCGGCCAGTCCCACCCGGGCGCTGAACTGGCGGTCGCCCACGGTACGGAATGCGGTCTCGGCGCGGGCCAGGTCGCGCTCGGCTCGCTCCGGCTCCTCGGCGCCCAAGGCAGCCTCCGCCCGGATGAAATCTGCTACGGCCGCGTCATGGGTCATCCCGGCCTGATGCAGGGCTTCCGCCGCGACGGCTGCCTCGTGCTCGGCCTCCGGCCACAACCCGATGGCCAGGTAGGTGTCGGCGATCGCCAGTCGCAGCCGGCTGGCCTCGACGGTCGCGCCGAGCTCGACCAACGTCGCCCGTGCGTCCTCCAGCACCGCCAGGGCCTCCACCACTTCGCCCAGCTGCTGGTGCGCCTGGGCGAGGTGGCCCTGGCACTTGGCGGCGAACATGCGGTCGCCCGCAGCAGCGAAGGCCGCGGTGGCTGCGCTGAGGTCGCCGAGGGCGTCGCGGGCGCGGCCGAGGGCCAGCAGTTCGATCCCCCGGTTGGCCCGTGGCCGGGCGGCTTCGGCCGTCAGCCCGAGCCGTTGGTACTCCACCCCGGCCTCGGCGTAGGCCGCCAGCGCGCGTTCGTGCTGTCCGGTGAACCCGTACGCAGCCCCCATGTTGTCGATCGCGTGCGCCCGTACGGCCAGGGCCAGCTCCCGCTCGGGTTCTTCGGCGGCGATCGCCGCCGTCGCGGTGAGCAGCGACTCACCGACGGCGAGGGCGTCAGCGTGCCGCCCGAGGTCGTCCAGGATCTGCATCCGCCCGAGATCGGTGCGCAGGGCCGCGACGGGCCGGCCCGCCCGCAACCACTCCTGTCGGGCCTGCCCGATCAGGCGCAGACCTCCTTCGAGGTCGCCCCGCTCGGTGATGATCCTGGCCTGCAGATAGCAGACCTGCGCCGCGACCGGAGGGAGGTCGAGCTGGGCCGCGGCCAGGCCGCAGAGCCGACCCAGGTCCTCGGCCGCCTTGGGGTCGTCGTGGACCAGGTCCTGGGCCTGCTCCATCACCCACTCCAGCCCGCGGAGGTCGGCGAGACCCTGTGCCCGGAGTTGGTCGAGCCGGGCTCCGTCGGTGGTCTCGGCCAGCAGGTCGGCGACGTCGAGGTCGGACCGCACGGTTACGTCGGCTCCGGCCGCAGGTCGAGGGACACGACCAGCATCACCTCGCCGTTGTCCACCCTCAGTTCGGTGGCCTCGACCGGCACGGGCTCCAGGGTGAACCGGCCGAGCTCGTCGCCGTCCACGGAGCGGACCGGCGCACCCGAACCGACGACGTACGCCTCGAAGACCGGCGACAGCATGGCGTCCAGGGGTAACACCTGGCCGTCGAGCCGTACGTGTCCGTCCTGCCTGCGGTGCACGTCCACGACCAGGTCCGCCCGTTCCGCCCGGTAGGCCAGATGCACGGTGGCGCTGTCAGAGGTGCCACGAACCTGGGCCAGCGGACGATCCAGCCGGCTGTCGAAGAGCAGTTCGGCGCGGCTCAGCAGCGACGGCTGCTCCAGGATCGCCTTGGCCTGGGACCAGCGCTGGAAGTGCTGGCGTAGTCGCTGACGGACCAGGGGAGGGGGCGAGTGCAGGGGCACCGCACTGGCGGAGTCGAGGAAGCCCCGCATCCAGGCGACCGCACCCTGCACGGCCCGGTCGCCCTGCTCCACCTCGGCGGCCACCAGGGCGGCTTCGGCCGGGTCGAGGCGGCCTTCGAGCCAGTCGGCCAGCACGGCGTACGGCACACGGGCCCGGCCGGCGGGACGGCGCCCGGCTCACCCTGGGGCCGGGGTTCCTGTCGGGTCATTCGGGGACGTCGCTCAGAAGTCCGCGCATCCGCTCCAGGCAGCGGCCCCGCAACGGTCCGATCCCGCCCACCGAGCGGTCGAAACGGGATGCGATCTCGGCGTAGCTCGGCTGATCGGGGTCGAAGTAGAGCGCGATGAGCAGCTCGCGGCAGGGGGAGGAGAGCTGGAGCAGCGCCTCGTGGAGCGCGGTGATGTCCTCCCAGGGCAGAGCGTCGGCGCCGTCGTCGTGCGGGATCTCCGACCTGGGCAACTCGTGCGAGGCTCGCCGGATCATGCGCCAGGCCTTGCGCCGGGTGACCGTGACCAGCCACGCAGCCAGCCGCTCGTCGTCACGCAGTCGGCCGCAGGCCTCGAGCAGGGCGACGAAGGTGTTCTGGGTGATGTCGGCGGCATCGGCTGAGCTCAGGCCGGTACGCAGCGCCACGCTGTAGACGAGCCGTTCGTAGCGGCGGACCAGAAGATCCCAGCTGCGCGCGTCGCCGGTCCGACAGCCTGCGAGCAGAGTGGCATCACTCACCCGGGTTTCCGCATCCTCATCCGCGTCGGAGGGGACCGTCCGGCTCGCCGCCTGCGTGCGAATCTCCACCCGATGCCCCCCGAGACGCTGCGCTCCCCGTCGACATCTGGGGGAGCAGTCGAAGTCGTGGGGAACACACTAAGCGGTTGCGCCCCCGGTGGCGAATGACAGAAGCGTCCTCCGGAAGAAACATGCGAGGTTAACGGATCAGGGGGGCTGGCTGGTGGCACTACATGGGTGGGAGGAGCTCATCGGGGGACGAGCTCCTTCCGTAGCGTCCGGCGGCTCGCGATGCCACGCGAGCCGGCCAGTCGACCTGTCGCCGGGGCAAATCCAGGGCCAGCGCCAGGGGAACCCCATTCAGCGCGGCCCGTTCAGCCCGCTCCGTCGACCGCGGTCTCAGCCTCCCGGACGGGGGACGAGGTCTTCGAGGAAGCCGCGGTAGTCGCTGAGTTGCTGCGGGTCGGGAACCGGCGTCGGCCACTCCTGGGTGGTCCAACCGCGCGGCGGATCGTCGCTGAGGTAGGTCCATAGGACCGGTTCGACCCTCATCGGCGGCCCGAGGCGTGCGGCCGCGTCGGGTGCGCGTTCCACCGGCACGTCGCGGATGCTCCCGAAGCCGGGCAGCTCGACGTCAACCGAATCCGCGCCCGCCAGTGCGGGATAGGTTCCGGCTACCTGCGCCTGGCTGTTCGCCCGCCGCATGCCGTAGGCCCAGACGCCGAGCCGGGAGCACAGGCACTCGTACGCAGGTCGGTCGGCAACGCGGGTGGTCAGCCACAGGACCCGTACGGAGCGGCCGGCACTGCGCAGGAGGGGCCCGCTGACCGGATCGGCCGCCAGCAGTTCCACCCCGTCGGGCGGGACCGCGGTGATCGGCGCCCCGGCCGGTTGCCCCGGGAACCCGCCCTCGCCGCTCAGCGTGGTGATCGTCCACTCCATCGAGGTCCAGGCCTGATCGGCCACGACCCGGTCGACCCGGATGCCGAGGTCGCGCGGAGGACGTCCCTGCTGGAGCTTGAGCGACCGGTTCGTGGAGCTCGAGGGCCCGCAGAGGCCGCGCCAGGTCGGTGCCGGTACGCGGGGTCGGAACCTGTCCGGCCGCGGTCACCGGAACGTGGCTGAACGGGGCCCGGTTGCTCAGCAGCACGTCGACGAAGGCCGCCGACGACGGCAGCGGCGGGAAGACCGCCTGGAGGAGCCTGGTCTCCCCGACCCGGAGCGACTGCTGAACCACCCAGAGCGGCGTACACAGACACCGGTTGTATTCGCGCCGCGAGCGGTGGTTGATCGGTCGGTAGACCTGAGGCCGCGACTGTTCGACGAGGAGCATGTCGAGCTCGCCCACCCCGGCCCGGGTCAGGCCGAGGTCGGTCCAGCCCGGGACGTCCGCCCCTCGGACCAGCCCCGGCCCGCCGACCGGGGTGACCGACCAGTCGACCACCGTGCCACCGTCGATCCGCCGTACCGAGTGCAGCGCGAACCGGACTCCGAGCGAGAGGCCCTCCGCGGTCGTCCACTCAGCCTCCGCGGCCACCGGGAGGAGCGGATTGGTGGGCTCGACCGGGCGGGGCGAAGTCGGCGCCGGCGCAGGCGACCGGTTCGTGAACAACCCCGGCTCCCGGTCGGAATAGGTGCACGCGGCCGTGAGGAGGAGCGCCGCGGCGAGAAGTGCGGCGAGCCGCATCCTCGCAGCCACAGCCTCAGTGTAGGTCTGGGTGTCGAGTGGGTCCCTCAGTCAGGCGTCGGGGGACAGGGGACCACGGGCGGGCCGGGGTGGTGAGCGACTTCTTCGCCTGGCGTCCGGCGCGCGCGTTTCCGGCGGACCGGGGAAGGACGTACGTTGCTGCTGAGGGACGAGGAGGGCACCGTGCGGATGGTGGACGGTCACAACGACCTGCCCTGGGCCATGCGCAAGGTCGGCTACGACTTCGACCGGGTCGATATCGCCGCTCCCCAGCCGCAGCTGCACACCGACCTGCCGCGGCTGCGCGCCGGAGAGGTCGGTGCGCAGTTCTGGTCGGTGTTCGTGCCGTGCAGTCTCACCGGTCAGGCCGCAGTAACCGCCACCTGCGAGCAGATCGACGCGGTCCACGTCATGGTCGAGCGTTATGCCGAGGATTTCGAGCTCGTCACCGACGCCGACGGGCTCGATCGCGTGCTGGCTGAGGAATCCAGGATCGCCAGCCTGCTCGGTGCCGAGGGCGGACACTCCATCGACAATTCCCTCGGCACGTTGCGGGCCTTCTACCGGCTGGGCGTGCGCTACCTCACCTTGACGCACAACGAGAACACCGACTGGGCCGACTCGGCGACCGACGTACCGGTGCACGGCGGCCTGTCGGCGTTCGGCCGGGAGGTGGTCGCGGAGATGAACCGGCTGGGCATGCTCGTCGACCTCTCCCACGTCGCGGCCACGACCATGCACGACGCGCTCGACGTCACCGCGGCCCCGGTCATCTTCAGCCACTCCTCGGCCCGGGCGGTGTGCGACCATCCGCGCAACGTGCCCGATGACGTGCTCGCCCGCCTCGCCGGCAACGGGGGGATGTGCATGGTCACCTTCGTGCCCTTCTTCGTCAGCCCCGCCGCCTGCGCCTGGGCGATGGAGGTCAAGGCCGCGGCCGAAGAGTCCGGGGTCGACCCGCGCGACCTCGCCGCCATGGACGCCTTCTACGACGGCTATCCGACCTCCGCACCGAGGGCCGGGATCGACGACGTCGTCGCCCACCTCGAGCATGTGGCGGAAGTGGCCGGCATCGACCACGTGGGGCTGGGTGGGGACTACGACGGGGTGCCGGTGGTGCCGCTGGGTCTGGAGGACGTCAGCTGCTATCCGCGGCTGCTGTCCGTGCTGGCCGAGCGGGGCTGGTCCGACGGCGACCTGGGCAAGCTGGCGCATGGCAACATCAGCCGGGTGATGCATGACGCCGAGGCGGTGGCGGGCGAGCTGCGGCGGACACGTTCCCCGTCCAGGGCCACCATCGCCTTGCTCGACGGGTCGTCGACATGACCGGATCCGCCTTGCTCGAGGTCGCCGTCCTGCACCCCGCCGACGCGGGCCGTGCGGAGGCGGGTGGAGCCGACCGGGTGGAGCTGGCCAGCGCGCTGGAGGAGGGACTGTCGCCCGAGCCGGCCCTGGTCGGGCAGGTGCGCCGGGCGACCAGCCTGCCGATCCGGGTGATCCTGCGGCTGCGGGCCGGGTTCAGCACCGACGGCGGCGAGGTGGTGCGGCTCCAGGGACTGTTGTCGGCGTACCGGGCGGTCGGCGCGGACGGCGTGGTGCTCGGCTTCCTGAACGGGCACACCGAGATCGACGTCGCCGTGGTCACCGAGTTGGTCGGCACCGAGCCTGACTTCGGCTGGACGTTTGACCGCGCGGTGGACGCGTGCATCTCCACCGACCGCGCCTGGCGCGAGCTGCGCCGACTGCCCGGGCTGGACCAGGTACACACCGCCGGCTCCGCCCGGGGCGTGGCCGAGGGCCTGGACGAGTTGGTCGCGCGGGCCCGGTCCGACGACTTCGCCCGCTCGGTGATCATGGCCGGCGGCCACCTGATGCCCGAGCACGTGCCCTGGCTGGCGCGGGCCGGTGTCGGTGCCTTCCACGTCGCCGCGGCGGTCCGGCCCCTCGGCTCAGCCAAGGCGTACGTGGACCCCGATCTGGTCCGCACCTGGCGGACCTTGATCGACACAGCCGTTCGGCCGCGCGGCAGCGGGATCGAGCGGTGACGCTCTACGTCGACCCGCCCTACCTGGCCCGGTCACGGCACCCTCTGGTCGCACCTGGTCAGCGACGTCTCCTACGCCGAGTTGCACGAGTTCGCCGCAGGCCTCGGCATCCCCCGCCGCGCCTTCGATCGGGACCACTACGACGTGATCGCCGAGCGGTACGGCTCGGTCGTGGAGGCGGGGGCCGTCCCCGCCAGCTCGCGCGAACTGGTCCGGCTGCTGCTGGCCTCCGGGTTGCGCCGCCGCAAGGTCTCCCGCCTCGCTCCCCGCTGACTGCTGGTGGGCGAGGCGGCCTGCCTTCGGGGCCGGAGGCAAGATGGGACCGCCACGACGGAAGGATGCCACGTGCCCGGCTGTGCCCATCTCGACTCCTCCCCGCTGACCCCGGCACCCGACGACTTCGAGCCGGTGTGCGGCGACTGCGTCCCGGTCGGGGGCCGGTGGGTGCATCTGCGACGCTGCCTCACCTGCGAGCACGTGGCCTGCTGCGACTCGTCGCCGGCCCGGCACGCGACGGCCCACGCCCAGGCGACCGGACACCCGGTGGTCACCTCCGCCGAGCCACGCGAACACTGGCGCTGGTGCTACGTCGACGAGGTTCTCGCGTGAGTTCTCCGCCTCACCAGGCGCCGCGGCCGGAGCGGGCGGAGCGTCCCGCCCGACCCGAGCGGGCGGCTCGGCCGGTCCTGCTCACCGTCGATGACGACCCGAGCGTCTCCCGCGCCGTCGCGCGCGACCTGCGCCGCCGGTACGGGGAGCAGTACCGGATCATGCGGGCCGACTCCGGACCCGAGGGTCTGGCGGTGATCCGCGACGTGGTGCTGCGCGGCGAGCAGGTCGCCGCCATCCTGGCGGACTACCGGATGCCCAGGATGAACGGCGTCGACTTCTTGGAGCAGGCGATGGATCTGGTGCCGCAGGCCCGCCGTGCCCTGCTCACCGCGTACGCCGACACCAACGCCGCCATCGCCGCGATCAACGTCGTCGACGTGGACCACTATCTGCTCAAGCCCTGGGAGCCGCCCGAGGAGAAGTTCTACCCGGTGGTCGACGAACTGCTGGCCGCGTGGCAGCGCGAGGGCCGGCCACCGGAACGCAAGGTCAAGATCCTCGGCCATCCCTGGTCCCCGGCCTCGTACGAGGTGCGCGACTTCCTCGCCCGCAGCATGGTCCCCTACCGCTGGTACAACGTGGACGACGCCGACGGGGCCCGGCTGCTCGCGGCGGCCGGCGCTGAGCCGACGCAGGCACCGGTGGTGGTCACCGCCGACGGTACGCCGCTGGTCCAGCCGAGCCTGTTCGAACTGGCGAGCGCGATCGGGCTGAGCACGACACCGCAGGAGGAGTTCTACGACCTGGTCATCGTCGGTGCGGGGCCGGCCGGGCTCGGTGCGGCGGTGTACGCCGCGTCGGAGGGGCTGAAGGCGGTCGTGGTCGAACGGGCCGCAGCCGGCGGTCAGGCGGGCCAGAGCTCGCGGATCGAGAACTACCTCGGCTTCCCCGACGGGGTGGCCGGCGGTCAGCTCACCGACCGGGCCCGGCGTCAGGCCCTGCGCTTCGGTGCGGAGTTGCTCACCGCCCGGACCGTGACCGGGCTGGAGGTGGACGGTCCTGCCCGCCGGGTCGTCTTCGCCGACGGCAGTTCCGTGCTGGCGCACGCCGTCGTCCTGGCGACCGGGGTGAGCTACCGGCACCTGGACGCCTCGGGTGCCGACGGCCTGGTCGGCCGCGGGGTCTACTACGGCTCGGCAGCGACGCAGGCCGAGTCGTGCGCTGGAGATCACGTGATCGTGGTCGGCGGGGCCAACTCGGCGGGCCAGGCGGCGGTGTTCTTCTCCCGGCACGCAGCCACGGTCACTCTGGCCGTGCGCGGCGACTCGCTCGAACGATCGATGTCGTCCTACCTGATCGACCAGATCGCCGCGCTGGAGAACATCGACGTACGGCTCAACACTTCGGTGCTCAACTGCGACGGCGACGGCCACCTGCAATGCGTCACCCTGCTCGACCACCAGGGCGGGCAGCAGATCGTCGACGCAGGCCACCTGTTCGTCTTCATCGGGGCAGCCCCGCTCACCGACTGGCTTCCGGCAGGCCTCGTACGAGACCCGGCGGGTTTCGTGCTGACCGGGCCGGAGCTCACCGCAAACGGAAAGCGTCCGGCCTCGTGGGACCTCGAACGCGATCCCTACCTGTTGGAGTCCAGCGTGCCGGGAGTCTTCGTGGCCGGCGACGTCCGGGCCCAGTCGGTCAAACGGGTGGCCTCTGCCGTGGGCGAAGGCGCCCTGGTGGTCACCCTCGTCCACCGCTATCTCGCCGAGCAGTGAGGAAACCTGCCATGGTCGACAACCCCCCGCTCAGCCCTGCGGAGCTGCGCCGCTTCTTCCTCTTCGAGTCCCTCGACGCCGAGCAGCTCGGCTGGCTGAGCGAGCACGGCTACCGCGAATCCCGGCGGGCCGGCGAACCGGTCTACCGCGAGGGCGAGCCGGCGACCTGCTTCTTCGTCCTGCTGTCCGGGACGATCTCCGATGCTCCGCCAGGTCGAGGGCACCGAGGTCGAGACGATTCGGACCAACCAGAGCGGGGTGTACGCCGGCGCCACCCAGGCCTTCATCGCCGGTTCGGAGGCCCAGGCCTACCCCAACACGCTGCTCGCGGTCACCGACTGCCAGTTCTGGGTGATCGACGCCGTGACCTTCGGCGACCGGATCCGGACCTGGTTCCCGATGGCGATGCACATGCTCGAAGGCATGATGATCGGGATGCGCTCCAGCCAGGCCATCATCGGTCAGCGGGAGCGACTGCTCTCCCTGGGTCGGCTCTCGGCGGGCCTGACCCACGAGCTCAACAACCCGGCCGCCGCTGCCGTACGCGCCACGGCGGTGCTGCGGGAGCGGGTGAGCAAGATGCGCCGCAAGCTCGCCCACCTCGCCGTGGCCGACGTCGACCCGAAGTCCTTGGTGGCTCTCACCGAACTGCAGGAGTCGGCGGTCGAGCGGATGGGCAAGGCCGACAAGCTGACGCCGATGCAGGTCGGCGAGGCCGAGGACGAGTTGGCCGACTGGCTGGACGACCACGGCGTGGCCAACAGCTGGGACCTGGCCCCGGTGCTGGTCGCCGCGGGGGTGGACGCGGACGGCCTGGACGAGATCGCCGCCGCGCTCCCCCCGGAGTTGCTCGCCGACGGCATCCACTGGGTCACCTACGCTCTGGACACCGAGCAGCTGATGGCGGAGATCGAGGACTCCACGCACCGGATCTCCGCGCTGGTGGGGGCGGCGAAGCAGTACTCGCAGCTGGACCGGGCGGCACACCGAGACGTCGACGTCCGGGACGGGCTGAAGAGCACGCTGGTGATGCTGGGCCACAAGATCAAGGCGTCGGGGCGGATCGAGGTGGTCAAGGATTTCGACCCGTCGCTGCCCCTGATCCCGGCCCACCCGGCCGAATTGAATCAGGTCTGGACCAACCTGATCGACAACGCCGTGCAGGCCATGCCCGAGGGTGGCGTCCTCACCGTGGCGACCTCGCTGGACGGCGACCGGGTGCTGGTGGAGGTCCGCGACACCGGGCCGGGGATCCCGTACGAGCTGCAGCAGAAGATCTTCGAGCCGTTCTTCACCACCAAGCCCGTAGGGGAGGGAACCGGGCTCGGCCTGGACATCTGCTACCGCGTGGTGACCCAGCGACACGGCGGCGACCTGCGGGTGAGCTCGGTACCCGGCGACACCCGCTTCCAGGTGCGGTTGCCGCTGACCGAGCCGCCCTCGGCCGGTTGAGGCACCGCGCGGGTCCCGTGCGCGACTCGATCAGCCGGCCAGGGCCTCGGGCAGTCCGCGCGTGTGCACCACGACCAGGCTGGTCACGGCGCGGGTGAGGCAGACGTAGAGCCGGCGCAGGCCGGTGACGGTGTCGGGCTCGCCGGCGACGATGTCGGCCGGCTCGAGCAGCACGACGTGGTCGAACTCCAGTCCCTTGGCCAGGGACGCGGGCACCAGATCGACGCGGCTGTCGAAGATCTGGGCGTCCTCACCGAGCAGGTCGTAGCCGATCCCCTCCCGGTCCAGGCCCGCGCGGATCCGGGTCACCGAGGCGTCGGCGACGATGACCCCGACCGTGCCCTCGCCGCGCAGCGCCTGGGTGGTGGCGAGCACGACATCCTCCTCAGGCCGGCTGCTGATCCGCAGGTCCAGCTCACCGCGGGTCCGGCGGACCGAGTGTGGCGGGGTCAGCGTCGGGGCGATCTGCGGCAGCAGCCGCGCAGCGAAGTCGATCACCGCGCCCGGCACGCGGAAGCCCGCCACCAACTCCTCCACCGCTGCCTCCGGATGGCCGAGATGGGTCAGTGACTCCGACCAGGACCGGGTGGCCCACGGCGTGGTGGCCTGGGCCAGGTCTCCGAGCACGGTCACCGAGCCGGTGCTGGCCCGGCGGCCGACCGCCCGCAGCATCATCGGCGACAGGTCCTGCGCCTCGTCGAGGATGACGTGGCCAAGACTTGGCGTGCGCTGCAGCAGATCCGCGGCCTCGTCCACCAAGACGACGTCGGCCAGCGACCAGCGCGCCGCGCCGGGGGTACGCGGGGCCCTGGTCATCAGGATCAGCCGCTGCTCCGGCGGGGTCAGGATGCCGTCGGCGGCGCGGGCCAGGAAGTCGGCGTCGGTCAGCAGTCGCAGCACCAGCCTGGCCGGGTCCAGGGCCGGCCAGAGCGCGTCGGCGTAGGCGCGCACCGGGCGGCTCCGGGCCACCGCGTCCTGCACGCGGTCGTCGGGGGAGTCGCCGTAGGCCTCCATCCGCAGCAGCACCTGGTGGGCCAGCCGCTGCGGCACCATCGCCCGGCCGGCGGTGTAGCGGACGCCGCGCGCCTGCAGTTCGGCGACCGTCTCCTGCGCCAGGTGGGCCGCGACCCGCCACTGGTGGGCCCCGCGCGGCACCACCAGAGCCGTGGTCGGGCTGGCCAGATGGCTCCAGGCCGCGTTCCGCAGCACCTCCGCCATCCGGGCGTCGCCCTTGACCAGCGCCGCGGGCACCGGATCGGCGCCGCGTACGACGACCCGGTTGGCCTGGCAGACCAGCGATGCGACCGTGGCCTGGCTGGCGTCGATCTCACCCAGCGCCGGCAGCACGTCGGCGATGTAGGACAAGAAGCTGTCGTTGGGACCCACCACCAACACCCCCGAGCGCGCCAACTGATCGCGGAAGGCGTACAGCAGGTAGGCCGCCCGGTGCAGCCCGACGGCGGTCTTGCCCGTGCCGGGCGCACCCTGCACGCACAGCGACTGGCTCAAACCGGCCCGCACGATGGTGTCCTGCTCGGGCTGGATGGTGGCCACGATGTCGCGCATCGGGCCGGTGCGCGGCCGCTCGATCTCCGACTCCAGGATGCCTGAGACGTGCTCGGCCCGCCCGCCGGCCAGGTCCTCGTCCTCGTACGCGGTGAGCAGGCCGTGCGCGAAGCCGAACCGGCGGCGTCGGCGCACGCCCATCGGCTCGCCGGGCCGCGCCCGGTAGAAGGGCAGCGACATCCGGGCCCGCCAGTCGATCACCAGCGGCTCACCACCCGCCTCGCCGGTGACGTGGCGGCGGCCGACGTAGAGCGTCTCGTCGATCTCGGCACCGAGCGAGGCGGCGTAGTCGAGCCGCCCGAAGAACAGCGGCACCGTCGGATCGTCCTCCAGGGCCTTCATCCGCCGGTAGAGGGTCTGCTTGAGGTGCTCGGTGGACACGCGGTCCCCGCCGAGGGCCTGCAGACCGGCCGTGTGCTCCCGCATCCGACGCAGTGCCTCGCGGGACTCCTCGAGATGGTCCCGCTCGCTGGTCAAGACCTCGGCCGAGGCTTCGGGCACGCGCAGGACCTCCGATTCGGGATCGGTGCAGAGGGAGAGCGGTGGGAGTGCGGCAGGCGAGCGGCCACGTTACCCAGTGCCTGGGACAGCGTCCACCGGATAAGCGCGTACGCGGCCGCGCCAGGGTCTCGGTCGTCGACCCGGAACGTGATCGTAGGGTGGCCGTGTGTCGTCCTCTGATACCGCGCGCAGCTATGTCCCCGTCGCCGACCCCGCGGACCGTCCGCGTACGTCCCGGACCACCGTCCGGGTGATCCTGATCGACTTCGACCGCACCCTGCTGTTCGAGGACAGCGACCCGGGCATCCCCGAGACGACCTGGTGGGTCACCCCCGGCGGCGGGGTGGACCCGGGCGAGACCGAGGCGCAGGCCGCGGTGCGCGAGGTGGCCGAGGAGACGGGCCACCGACTGAGCGAGGAGGACCTGCAGGGTCCCATCGCCCGGCGGCACGTCGTCCACGGGTACTCCGACCAGGTGATCGAGCAGGACGAGGCCTTCTACCTGGCGATGGTGCCCGGCTTCGACGTGGACACCTCCGCGCACACCGCGGACGAGCAGTTGACGGTCAAGGGGCACCGCTGGTGGACCCACGACGAGCTCCGGCACACCGACGAGTGGATCTGGCCGCACGAACTGGTGGAGCTGTGGTCACTCGCCGGTCAGAACGAATCGTGGCCGGTCGACCTCGGCACCCAGGAGGAGTCCACCGTCGTCGACGCCCACTGAGTCCGCCTCGGGGCAGGCCGGCTCAGCCCAGCGCGATCGCGCTCCAGGAGACCGCAGGCAGCTCGATGGTGAGGCGGCCGTCGACGATCCGTGCCGTCGGGTTCGGCGCGACGCTGACGCGGTCCTGTTCGGCCGAGGGTGTTCTTGGCGTAGATGTCGTCGTCGGCCAGGGTGTGGGTTTCCAGCAGCGCCACCTCACCGAGGTGGCTGACGTCCACCGTGACCGTCGTCGGTGCGTCGAGGGAGCGGTTGACCAGGAACAGAGCCGTCCGGTTGCTCTCCGCGTCGTGGGTGGCGACGGCGTCGACCAGCGGAACCTCGCCGTAGGTGGCGGTGGTGTAGCTGTCGCAGCTCAGTTTGAGCTCCAGGGCGGAGCCGACGGCCAGCCGTGAGGTGATGGCGAAGGGGAAGAAGGTGGTCTGCCGCCACGCGGGGCCGCCGGGCTCGGTCATGATCGGGGCGATCACGTTGACCAGCTGGGCGAGCGAGGCCGAGGTGACCCGGTCGGCGTGCCTGAGCAAGGAGATGAGCAGGTTGCCGACCACCACCGCGTCCAGGACGGAGTAGCTGTCCTCGAGCAGCCGCGGCGCGGTCGGCCACTGCTCGATGTCGGTGATCCGCTCCACATCGCGGTAGCGGGTGAGGTACCAGACGTTCCACTCGTCGAAGGAGAGGTTGATCCGCTTGGTCTGGCCGAGCTGGGCCCGGACCGAATCGGCGGTGGCGACGACGGACTCGATGAAGTGGTCCATGTTGGTCGCCGCGGCGAGGAAGCTGCCGGCGTCACCGTCGAGCTTCCTCGTAGTAGGCGTGGCAGGAGATGTAGTCGACGTCGTCGTAGGTGTGCAGCAGCACGGTGTGCTCCCAGGCCCCGAAGGTCGGCATGGCCGCGCTGGAGCTGCCACAGACCACGAGCTCGAGGTTCGGGTCGAGTTGGCGCATCGCCTTGGCCGTCTGGGAGGCGAGCTTGCCGTAGTCCTCGGCGCTGCGGTGGCCGAGCTGCCAGGGCCCGTCCATCTCGTTGCCGAGGCACCACATCGCGACCGCGTACGGGTCGGTCCGGCCGTTCTTGATCCGCGCGTCGGCCAGCGTGGTCCCGGAGGAGATGTTGGTGTACTCCAGCACGTCGAGCGCTTCCTGCACGCCGCGGGTGCCGAGGTTGACCGCGTACATCAGTTCGCTGTCCACCTTGTCCAGCCAGCGGGCGAACTCCTCGAGTCCGACCGCGTTGGACTCGGTGGAGTGCCAGGCCAGGTCGAGGCGGGTCGGGCGCTGCTCCCGCGGGCCGACGGAGTCTTCCCAACGGAATCCGGAGACGAAGTTGCCGCCGGGGTAGCGGATGGCGGAGACCCCGAGCTCGCGGACGAGCTCGATCACGTCCTCGCGGAACCCGTCGGTGTCGGCGGTGGGGTGGCCGGGTTCGTGAATGCCGTCGTAGACGCAGCGGCCGAGGTGCTCGACGAAGGAGCCGAAGAGGCGGCGGTGGACGATCCCGACGGCGAAGTGCGGGTCGAGGGTGAGCTCAGCGGAGGGCATGACGGTCCTTCGGAATGGGCGATGGATGAGTGAATTGGAGGGTGGAGAACCACATCAGCGAGTCACTTGAGTGCGCCCACCGAGAGCCCGCCCTGCCAATATTTCTGCAGCGCCAGGAAGGCGATCACCAGCGGGACTATCGACACCAGGGAACCGGTGATGATCAGTCCCCACAGGTTCGCGCCGCCGCTGTTGTTGCCTGAGGCCTGGCCCTGCCACAGCCCGAGGCCTACGGTGATCGGGAACAGCTTGGTGTTGGCCAGCATGGCCAGCGGGAGGAAGAAGTTGTTCCAGGTGCCAACGATCGACAGCAACAAGACGGTGACAACGGCGGGCCTGAGCAGCGGGAGGGCCACGCGGAAGAAGGTCTTGAGCTCGCTCGCCCCGTCCACTCGGGCGGCGTCGAGCAACTCGTCGGGCACGGCGTCCGCGGCGTAGACCTGCATGAGGTAGACCCCGAACGGATTGAGCAGCGAGGGCAGGATCACCGCCCACACCGTGTCGGTGAGGTTGACGTTGGAGAACAGGATGAACGTCGGGATCACCAGGGCCGTCAGCGGTACCATGACCGATCCCAGCAGCACCGACAGCATCAACCGCCGACCGCGAAAGCGGTACTTGGCGAAGCCGTAGCCGGCCAGCACAGCCAGCACGGTTGCCCCGACGCCCGCGCTGACCGCGTAGAAGATCGAGTTCCCCAGCCACCGCAGGTAGATGCCCTCGTTGTGGGTGAACAGCTCCTTCAGGTTCGAGAAGAACGCAAAGGTCTGGTCGAACCAGAGAGCGCCGTTGGTGCCGTTGAACAGGCCGACCGCGTTCTTGGTGCTGGCCACAATGAGCCACCAGATCGGGATCAGGAAGTAGACGACGAGCACGCCCAGGAACAGGTAGGGCAGGACGAGTCGGCTGTGCCTGCTCCGCGGCCGGCGGTCCGAGGGTGGTGCTGCCGGGGAGGCGGTGGCCGGCGCGCCGAGCTGTGCTGTGGTCATGTGAAGACGCTCCCGCGCTTGCGAGTGAAGAAGAGGAATACGTAAACGGCGATGAAGACGACGATGCCGAGCGCGAAGCTGATGGCGGACGCGTAGTTGAAGTTGGCGTAGGCGAAGGCCTGGCTGAACGCATAGATGTTGGGGGTGAAGTCCGGGGTGATGGTGCCGTTCGACAGCGGCCGCAGGATTTGCGGCTCGGAGAAGAACTGCAGCGTGCCGATGAGTGCGAAGACCAGGATCAGCAGCAGCGCGGACGCGACCATCGGAACCTTGATCCGGAGCGCGATCTGCCAGGCGTTGGCCCCGTCCATCCGGGCCGCCTCGTAGATGGAGGAGTCGATGCCTTGCAGAGCGGCGAAGATGATGATCATGTAGTAGCCCGCCCATTGCCAGGTGACCACGTTCATGAGTCCGACGAAGACGTGATCGGGGCTCAGCAGGAAGGGGGCGTTGGCGCCGAAGACGTTGAAGATCTGTTGCATCGGCCCGAAGGTCGGGCTGTAGAGGAAGCCCCACATCAACGCACCGATCACGGCGGGGATGGCGTAGGGGAGGAAGATCATCAGCCGGGCGACCCGGGCGAACCGCGTGGTGAAGGCGTCCAGCACGAGCGCGAGCGCCAGCGACACGAGCATCTGCACAGGGATCAAGACGACTGCGAACCGAACGACAAACCAGATCCCCTTGAGAAAGGAGGGATCGGTGAAGGCGGTGACGTAGTTCTTCAGCCCGGCGAAGACGACTCCGGTAGCCAAGCCCTTGCTGTAGAGGCTGAGGTAGAACGCGTAGGCGAGGGGCAGGATCAAGAACGCGACGAAGACGACGGCGAACGGGGTCACGAACAGCCATCCGGTCCGAGACTTCTTGCGTTCGTTCCGGCTGAGCCGCCGGGCTGGCGCCGTCCGGGGGGTGAGCTGATCGCGCGACGATGGCGGGTCAACGGCTGTGGCGTGGGTCATCCGCAGGGTCCTCCTGTGTGGTGCCCGGGTCGAGAGGTCGGATCGGCCTCTCGACCCGGGCGGTCAGCGAAATGAACAGGGAACTACTCGGGAACCGTGAAGCCTTGGCCCTTGGCGTACTTGACGATCTGAGCCTGCAGGTCGTCGGCCGCTTGGTCGCCCGTGGTCTTGCCGGCGTTGATCTTCACCAGTTGTGCCTGGAGCTGGGCGTAGTAGTAGACCTGGATGGGGGCGTACACCGTCCCCTTGTAGGCCTGCCCGGCCGGAATGTAGACGTCCTTGTTCGCGGTCTGTCCGTTGAAGAACTCCGACTTGTTGTTGATGAAGTCCTCCGAGTCCTGAACGGTCTTACTGAGCGGGAAGATGATCTGCTCCTTCCAGCCCTCTTCCAGCGACTTCGGGTCGCCGTACATCCCCTTGGCCACGATGGCGGCCAGCCGCTTGTTGCTCGCCTGAGTGGTCACCGCGAAGGCTGACCCACCCCAGTTGATCGAGACCGGGTTGGCGGCGTCCCACTGCGGGACCGGGGCAGCTGCCCAAACCCCCTTGGACGAACCCTTGCCGACCCCCGCACCGGTCAGGTACCCGGGAGTCCAGGCGGCGGAGACGTAGGTGGCGTACTTGCCGCCTACGACGCCGGAGATGTAGTCGGTGGTGAAGTGGTCCTGCGTGCCCACGAGTCCCCGCTTGACCAGGTCCGCCCAGTAATTGAGCACGTCCTTGGACGCCTGGTCGTTGAGCTTCACCGTCAGATCCTGCGGCTTGGCCGGGTCGTAGGCGAACGGCACGGCACCCTTCTGCTGCTGCAGGGCCATGAACAGGGCCGGCACATTGGCCCCGGAGTCGCCGAAGGCGGGGCCCCCGGCATCCTTGACCTTCTGGGCGGCGGCGGCGAACTCCTCCCACGTAGCGGGCGGGGTGGTGATCCCGTACTTGGTGAACACATCGGTGCGGTAGATCATGCCCACCGGCCCGCCGTCAACCGGGATGGCGACCACCTTGTTGCCCTGCGAGACGTCCTTCCAGGCGCCCTCGCTGAAGTTGCCCTTCACCTCATCCGCCCCGTACGGGGTGAGGTCGACGAGTGCATCCTGGATCGCGAAGCTCGCCAGCCGGTCGGCCTCGAGCATGACGACATCGGCGAGTCCCTTCTTGGCCGAGATCGCCGTCTGGACCTTGGTGTATTCGTCGTTCCCCTGGCCGACGTTGTTCCAGCAGATCTGAACGTCGGTGTGTGCGTCGTTGAAGTTGTCCACGACGTTGGCCATGTTCGGATACCACGCCCACACCGAGACCTGCGGTGCATCGTTCTTCATCTTGTTGGTGCAGTTGGTCAGCTTCGGACTGACGCCCTCCTCCTCGGTTGGCGCTCCGGTGGCCTCGCCGCCGCTGTTGTTGGCGCTGGTGGCACAGGCGGTCAGCAGCAGACCTACGGCGACAGCCGAGATCCCGGCCACGGGTGTCCTTCTGTTCATGGTGTTCCTTTCGTCCTACGCGGACGTCGTCGTCAGGGAGGGCGCTCGGCGGAGGGTGATGAACTTCCGCCGGTCATGGACCCGGACCGGTGTTGTCAAACGTTGTAGGGAAACGTTGTAGAGAATCTGACACAGCATGGTGATGATGTCAAGGGTTGGGGTTGACTAACCCGACGAAGCGGACGACTCCCGCTGGATCAGGCGGAAATCAGAGAGGTGCTCTCGCGGGGCAACGTCCGCGTCAGAGGCCATTCGTTCCTTCAGATAGCGCACAGCAACCTCGGCGATCTCTTCGCGACCGGGGTCGATGGTGGAGAGGGAGGGCAGGCTGTACTGCGCCTCGTCGATGTCATCGAAGCCGATGACGGCCACATCGTGCGGTACTCGCAGGCCTGCTTCCTGCAGGACGCGCATGGCGCCGAGTGCGATGAGGTCATTGAACCCCACCACTGCGTCGAAGGGGATCCCTTTCGCCAGGAAGCCCCGCATCGCGGTGGCGCCGGTGCCGTGGAACCAGCCGATCACGTCAACCGTGAGGGCTGGGTCGTACGGCACGCCGGCCGCATCGAGTGCTTGCCGGTATCCCTCGAGTCGCAGGCCGGCCGACCCGTGCTCCATGTTGGGGTCGGTGCCGAAGGCCACGATTCGGCGGCGCCCCTGGGCAAGCAAGTGCTCGGTAGCCGCCCTGGCCCCCTCGGTGTTGCGCATGGTGACGTGGTCCTTCGGTCCTTCGAGAATGCGCTCCCCCAGCAGCACCATCGGTGTCTTCACCTCGGCAAGCAAAGGGGTGTCCTGCTCGCCGAGGGCCAGCGGACTGAAGACGATGCCGTCGACCATCCGCGCGCGCGGCCCACGTAACAGTCCGAGTTCGGACTTCCGCTCCCCACCGGACTGCGCGATGATCACTGACAGTCCCTGGGCGTCAGCCGCCCGCACCAACTCGTCGGCCAGCTCGGCGAAGTAGGGGTTCCGCAGGTACGGGATGATCAGGTTGATCAACCCGGTACGCCCCGAGCGGAGGCCCCGCGCCGTCAGGTTGGGCGTGTAATCCAGAGCATCGATCGCATCGAGGACGCGCTGCTTGGTGGCCGGTCGGATATTGGGGTAGTCGTTGAGGACGTTGGACACCGTTTTGATCGAGACCTCGGCGAGCCGCGCCACGTCGTGAATGGTCGGTGTCATGTCTGGCTCCCAGTAGTGGCAGTGCTGGAAACCGACTCTACAACGTTATAGACCGGGGAGGCCGGCGC
This sequence comes from uncultured Actinomycetota bacterium, assembly GCA_963726625.1. GTDB lineage: Bacteria > Actinomycetota > Actinomycetes > Propionibacteriales > Propionibacteriaceae > Microlunatus. The sequence goes on along the minus strand of CAVSDA010000011.1, from coordinate 208,729 downwards.
CCGTCCGGGTTGGTTGCGCTGATCCTTGCGTCACCAATCGTTGGCGCTACCGATCATCGCGTGAGCGCAGGGCACGGATCAGCCAGGTCGACCGGTGGCTCTGCCTGGGGGGAGGTGGACCAGCCCGTCGCCGGAGTTGAACGCGTCGGGGGCACACGTCATCGGCTCGACGGCGAGACCTTGGCGATTCAGGCCGGGCTCCGGCCGGTCCGCGGTATGCACCTGCACCCAGGGACAGGCCTGGTCGAAGCTCATCACCACCCCGTCCCCGGCACGGTCGCGGAGCCGCACCGACGCAAGGCCGGCCCCGTCCCGGGTGAGGCCGGTGAAGGCATGGTCGATCTCGACACCGTCGAGACCTCGCTCGGCCCGGAAGTCGAACGCACCGCCGAGCCCCTCCGCCACGTCGACCAGGCCCTGCGGGGTCAGTCGGTCCGGCGACACGGTCAGGACGCTCCCGTGCCGGCAGCTCGAGACTCCAGTCGTCGACCCGACCCGCACCGGCGACGAGGTACGGGTGCGGGGCGGTGCCCCAGGGCGCGGCGGTGGAGCCGATGTTCGACCCGGTCACGGTGGTCGACAGGCCCCGCTCGTCGATCTCGTAGGTCACCGTCACCTCGAGCTGGTGCGGGTAGCCCTGCTGGGCGGGCGGCCGGGCCCTCAGCTCCACGCGGTCGGGGCTGGTCTGTCGGGCGTCGAAGTCGTGCCAGACGACGAGGCCGTGCAGGGCGTGGCCCCGGTCCGGCTCGGTCAGGGCGAGCTGCTCGGTGACGCCGCCGTAGGTGTAGCGCCCGTCGACGATGCGGTTGGGCCAGGGAGCCAGGATCGCGCCGCGAAAGACCGGCCTCAGCTCGTCGGCCTCGAAGGGGACGACGAGGTCGCGATCGCGGTACCGCAGGACGCGCAGGCTGGCGCCGACGGAGGCGATCGTGGCCGTGTACTCCAGCCGCGCGCAGGGTGTACTGACGTCCCGACACCGGGGAGCGTTCGGCGCCCACGTCGTCGCTCACTTCGCGGCCGGTTCGTACGGGGCGGCGGCTTCGAGCAGGAATGCCAGCTGGTCGTACAGCTGCGGTGGCCCGGCGATGATCCGATTCCCACGGGTCAGCGCCTCCCCGGTGAGGAAGTCGTTGGTCCGGCCGCCCGCCGCGTTCACGATGGCGATGCCACCGAGGCAGTCGTAGGAGTTGATGTGGACCTCGACGAACCCGAGGAGCCGCCCGCAGGCGACGTAGCACAGGCCGAGGGCTCCGGAGCCGTCGCGGACGAACATGCCGCCGGCCCGCAGGAGGCGGTCCAGGACCGGCACCACCTGCTCCGGCCCCATGCGGCTGGAGCAGCCGAGATAGGTGAGGCCGTCGGTGAGGTCGCGGCGCCGCTGGACGGTGATCGGGCGTCCGTTGAGGGTGGCCGGAATGCCCACGCCTCCCACGAAGAGTTCTTCCTGCGCGGGGCTGTAGACCAGGCCGAGCAGTGGCTGGTCGTCGCGTACGTAGGCGATCGAGACGCACCAGCTGCGCAGGCCGCTGAGGAACGGTTGGGTGCCGTCGATCGGATCGACCACCCAGATGCCGCCGCCTTCGGGGGGAGCGACCAGCCCGCTCTCCTCGCCGAAGAATCCGTCCTCGGCGAAGGCGTCGGCCAGCCGCTGCTTGATCAGTCTCTCCACGGCGAGGTCGGCCGCCGACACCACGTCCTGTGGCCCCTTGTGGCTGACGTCGAGGCTGGCCAGGTCCTCGAAGTAGGACATCGCGAGCGCTCCGGCCTCGCGGATCAGCTCGCGGGCGACCTCCAGTCGGTGCACGAGCTCGGCCGACGACACGATCCGGGTCGACCCCCATGAGTTGCCTCCTCATCGATGATGGTGGTGCTGACACCCCCGCAGCCTAGGGCTCAACCCCCGTCGTTCAGGTGTGCTCCACGGCCGCCCGCTCCACAGGCAGGGCGGCGACGAAGCGCTGGGTGAAGGCGTCGAAGCCGGCGACGTCGGTCGGGTCGGGGTCGACGCTCAGCAGATCGGTGCCGGCGAAGACCTGGGTGTCCAGGAAATCGGCCAGGCTCTGCTCGTGGCCCGCGCCGGGCGAGGAAGGCGGCGAGCACCGCGATTCCCCAGGCGCCGCCCTCGGCGGCGGCGTCCCCGACCGACACCGGGGTGTCCAGAGCCGCAGCCAGGAACGGCTGCGCGACGCCCTTGGTCTTGAAGAGCCCGCCGTGGGCGAACATCCGGTCCAGCCGTACGCCCTCGGACTTGGTCAGCACGTCCATGCCGATCCGCAGGGTGGCGAAGGCGGCGAACAGGTGCGTACGCATGAAGTTGGCCAGGGTGAAGGCGGAGTCGGGGGAGCGCAGGAAGAGGGGCCGGCCCTCCTCCAGCCCGGTGATCGGCTCTCCGGAGAGGTAGTTGTAGGACATCAGCCCACCGCAGTCCGGGTCACCCTCCAGGGCGGACCGGAACAGAGCCTCGAAGATCGCCGCGGTGTCGGTCTCGGCGCCGAGCGCTGCGGCGAACTCCGCGAACAGCCCGACCCAGGCGTTCAGTTCGCTGGCACCGTTGTTGCAGTGCGCCATGGCGACCAGGTCCCCGGCCGGGGTGGTGACCAGATCCAGCTCGGTGTGCATCCGGCTGAGCTCGCGCTCGAGCACGACCATGGCGAAGATGCTCGTGCCGGCGCTCACGTTCCCGGTACGCGGGGCGACCGAGTTGGTGGCCACCATGCCCGTGCCGGCGTCGCCTTCAGGAGCGCACATCGCCACGCCCGGGCGCAGCCGCCCGCTCGGGTCGAGCAGCTTCGCCCCCGCGTCGGTGAGTTCGCCCGCGGCCTCTCCGGCGAGCCGGATCGTGGGCAGCAGGTCGGCCAGCCTCAGCTCGGCCCCCGCTTCGGCGGCGAGCTGGTCGAAGCGCGTCAGCATGGTGGCGTTGTAGGAGCCGGTGGCGATGTCGATCGGGAACATGCCGCTGGCGTCGCCGATGCCGAGCACCTTCTGGTCGGTCAGCCGGGAGTGTACGTAGCCCGCCAGGGTGGTCAGGTGCCCGATCCGGTGCAGGTGATCCTCACCGTTCAGCACGGCCTGGTACAGGTGGGCGACGCTCCACCGATGAGGGATGTTGTGCCCGAACGCGGCGCTGAGCAGCTCTGCGGCCTCGCCGGTGTTGGTGTTGCGCCAGGTGCGGAACGGCGTCAGCAGGTCCCCGTCGGCGTCGAGGGCGAGGTAGCCGTGCATCATGGCGGACACGCCGAGCGCACCCACCGAGCTCAACTCGATCCGGTAGCGCTGCGCGACGTCGGCGGCCAGGGCGGCGTAGCACTGCTGCAACCCGGCCCAGACCGCGTCCATGGAGTAGGTCCAGGTCCGGTCGAGGAACTGGTTCTCCCAGTCGTGGCTGCCGACCGCGATCGGCGCGTGGTCGGGTCCGGTCAGCACCGCCTTGATCCGGGTCGATCCGAGCTCGATCCCGAGGGCGGTGCGTCCCTGGGTGATGGCCTGCTGTACGTCCGTGGCGATGTCGCTCACCCCGGCCCCTAGAAACCCTGAGCCAGGCGGTAGTACGCCTGGTTCCAGCGGAGCCGGTCGGCGAAGTCGCGCCGGTTCGTGGCGCCGTCGATGATGACCAGTTCGACGCCGAGCAGGTGGGCGAAGTCGGCCAGCTGGTCGGTGTCGACCGCGGTGGACAGGACCGTGTGGTGCGGACCGCCGGCGGTGATCCAGGACTCGGCGGAGGTGGCCAGGTCCGGCCTCGGCTCCCAGACGGCTCGGGCCACCGGCAGCTTCGGCAGCGGCTCGTCCGGCGGTACGACGTCCACCTCGTTCAGCACCAGCCGGAAGCGGTCGCCGAGGTCGCAGATGCCGAGCACGGTGGCGGGTCCGGGGGTCGCGTCGAACACCAGACGCACCGGGTCCTCGCGGTCGCCGATGCCGAGCGGATGGATCTCGATCCGCGGCCGACCGGCGGCGATGGTGGGGCAGACCTCCAGCATGTGCGCCCCGAGGATTCTCGGCGTACCGGGTCCGAAGTGATAGGTGTAGTCCTCCATGAACGAGGTGCCGCCGGGCGCGCCGGCACCGATCGCCTTGATCGTGTGCAGCATCACCGAGGTCTTCCAGTCGCCCTCGCCGCCGAAGCCGTAGCCCTGCGCCATCAGCCGCTGCACCGCGAGCCCCGGCAGCTGCCGCAGCCCGCCGAGGTCCTGGAAGTTGGTGGTGAAGGCACCGAAGCCGCCTTCGGTGAGGAAGGACCGCATCCCGGCCTCGATCGCGGCGCCGTACCGCAGGGACGCGTGCCGATCGGCGCCCGGGCGCAGCTCGGGAGCGAGGTCGTAGGTGTCGGCGTACTCCTGCAGCAGCGAGTCGATCTCGGTGTCGGAGACGGCGTCGACCCGCTCGACCAGGTCGTTGACGCCGTAGGTGTTCACCGACACCCCGAACCGGAGCTCCGCCTCGACCTTGTCGCCCTCGGTGACGGCGACGTCGCGCATGTTGTCACCGAACCTGGCCAGTTTGAGGCTGCGGACGGCGGCGACCCCCAGGGCCGCCCGCTGCCAGCCCGCGACCCGCGCCTGGGTGACCGGGGAGGAGACGTGCCCGGCCACCGTGGTGCGAGCCACCCCGAGCCGGGTCTGGATGTAGCCGAACTCGCGGTCGCCGTGGGCGGCCTGGTTCAGGTTCATGAAGTCCATGTCGATCTCGGCCCACGGCAGCGAGGCGTTCGCCTGGGTGTGCAGGTGCAGGAACGGGCGTCTTCAACGCTCCCAGCCCGGTGATCCACATCTTGGCCGGGGAGAAGGTGTGCATCCAGGCGATCAGGCCGACGCAGTCCGGATCGGCGTTCGCCGCCATGATCATCTGGTGGATCGAGCCGGAGTCGGTGAGCACCGGCTTCCACTCCACCGGCACGGGCAGCGTGCCCGCGTCGTTCAGCTGATCGACCACGGCACGGGACTGCTGCTCGACCTGGGCGAGCGTCTCCGGGCCGTAGAGTCCCTGGCTCCCGGTGAGGAACCAGCAGGTGGGTTGCGTCGTCATGATCAATTGCTCCCGTTCTGGCCGTAGACGTTCTGGTAGCGGGCGTACAGCGAGTCGATGTCGGACTGCTCGATGGCGAGCGGCTCGCCCAGCTGGCGGGCGATATGCACGGTACGGGCCACCTCCTCGCACATCACCGCCGCCTTGACCGCGGCCTTGGCCGAACGGCCGATGGTGAACACGCCGTGGCTCTTCATCAGCACGGCCGTCGAGCGATGGTCGCGCAGGGTCTCCACGATCCCTTGGCCGATCGAGTCGTCACCGATCAGCGCGAACGGTCCGACCGGGATCTCGCCACCGAACTCGTCGGCCATCATGGTCAGCACGCACGGGATCGCCTCGCCGCGGGCGGCCCAGGCGGTGGCGTAGGTCGAGTGCGTGTGCACCACGCCGTGCACCTGGGGCATGTGCTTGTAGACGTAGGCGTGCGCAGCGGTGTCCGACGACGGCAGGCGATCCCCGTCGACGAGGTTGGCGTCCAGGTCGGTGACCACCATCGCGTCGGGCGCGAGTTCGTCGTAGCTGACACCGGACGGCTTGATCACCAGCAGATCGTGACCCGGCACCCGGGCCGACACGTTCCCGGCGGTCCAGACGACCAGCTCCCAGCGGGGCAGCTCGGCGTGCAGGGTGGCGACCTCGGCGCGCAGGGCGGCCACGGTCCGGGCAATCTCGGCAGCGATGGTCATCGTTGCTCCTCCTCGGCCGCGACACGATCGGCCGGGACCCGCGGTACGCGGACGTCGACCATGACGGGAGGCGGTCGGTCAGGCCTCGCGCTGGCTGTCGAGCTTCAGCGAGCGAGGCGGGTGAACGTTAACATGAGCGATCTTGCACGACGGGCTTTCGCCGTGTCAAGCTGGCTGGCGCGGGGTCGTGTTATCGCTAACACGAGGGCCGAGCAAAGGGGCCCGCGGGGTGGGGTCGATCGGCGCCACGCCCCCTGAGCAACGAACCTGGCGCGAGCTAGCCGACCAGGCTGAGGTACTGCCGGTCGGGCTCCTCCAGCGCGAGCGCGTCCCCCGGATGGGTCGGCGAGGGCCGTCGAGGCTCGCGCACCCCGGCGCCTCCGTCCAGGTCGTCCGGCGGTGGTGGCGCCGGATGAGGCCCGGGGCCCGGGGGGCGGGCAGGACCGGGTGTGGTGCCGGCCGCGCCCTTGCGGGCTCGCTCACGGCGCTTCGGGCGGCGGCGCCGGATCCTGGTGGGGTCACTGGCCATGACGGTCCTCCTCCACGGGTCTTCCGGCGATGCTACGCCGCCTTGCGGCGCCTCAGTCGGCCGTCAGAGCGTCGGCGGCATCCATGATCCGGTAGCCGTACCCCTGCTCGGCGAGGAACCGTTGCCGGTGCGCGGCGAAATCGGCGTCCACCGTGTCCCGGGAGACGACCGCGTAGAAGCGGGCCGAGATGCCCTCGGCCTTGGGCCGGAGCAGCCGACCGAGCCGTTGCGCCTCCTCCTGCCGCGAGCCGAAGGCTCCCGAGACCTGGATCGCGACCTGGGCGGAGGGGAGGTCGATGGAGAAGTTGGCGACCTTGCTCACCACCAGCAGGTCGATCTCGCCGCTGCGGAACGCCTCGTAGAGCTGTTCGCGCCGGCGCACCGTGGTCACCCCGGTGATCAGCGGAGCGTCCAGGCGCACAGCCAGATCCTCCAACTGGTCCACGTACTGCCCGATCACCAGGGTCGGCACGCCCTGGTGCTTGCGGACCAGGTCCAGCACGACGGACGTCTTCGAGTCGGCCGAGGCCGCGAGCCGGTACTTGACGTCCGGCTCGGCCACCGCGTACGCCATCCGTTCCGGCTCGGTCAGCTGCACCCGCACCTCGATGCAGTCGGCCGGGGCGATGTAGCCCTGGGCTTCGATGTCCTTCCACGGCGCGTCGAAGCGTTTCGGGCCGATCAGGGAGAAGACATCGCCCTCGCGCCCGTCCTCGCGCACCAGCGTCGCGGTGAGACCGAGGCGACGTCGGGCCTGCAGGTCCGCGGTCATCCGGAAGACCGGCGCCGGCAGCAGGTGTACCTCGTCGTAGATGATCAGGCCCCAGTCCCGGGCGTCGAACAGCTCCAGGTGCGGGTGGATGCCACCCCTTTTGGTCGTGATCACCTGGTAGGTGGCGATGGTGACCGGCCGGATCTCCTTCTTGGCTCCGGAGTACTCCCCGATCTCCTCGGCCGTGAGCGAGGTACGCCGCAGCAGTTCGTCGCGCCACTGCCGGGCCGAGACCGTGTTGGTGACCAGGATGAGCGTGGTGGCCTGGGCGCGGGCCATGGCCGCGGCGCCCACGATGGTCTTGCCCGCACCACACGGCAGCACCACCACGCCCGAGCCTCCGTGCCAGAACGAGTCGGCTGCCTGGTCTTGATAGGGCCGAAGCTCCCAGCCGGTCTGGTCCAGCGCCACCGCGTGTGCTTCACCGTCGACGTAGCCGGCCAGGTCCTCCGCGGGCCAACCGAGCTTGAGCAGGACCTGCTTGAGGTGGCCGCGCTCGGACGGGTGGACCACCACGCTGTCATCGTCGATCCGGTTGCCGACCAGGCCCTTCACCTTCGCGCTGCGCAGCACCTCGGTCAGCACCGGACGGTCGGTACTGACCAGCACCAGGCCGTGGGTGGGGTGCTTCTCGATCCGTAGGCGGCCGTAACGGTCCATCGTCTCGGCGACGTCCACGAGCAGTGCGGTCGGCACCGGGTAGCGGCTGTAGGTGAGCAGGGTGTCGACGACCTGCTCGGCGTCATGGCCGGCCGCCCGGGCGTTCCACAGGCCCAGCGGGGTCAGCCGGTAGGTGTGGATGTGCTCCGGAGCCCGTTCCAGTTCGGCGAAGGGGGCGATCGCGATCCGGCACGCGCCGGCAGCAGGATGATCGATCTCGAGCAGCAGGGTGCGGTCGGACTGGACGACGAGCGGACCGGGCGACTCAGCCGTCACTGCGGGCCGTCAGGATCTGGCGATCCCTCCACGGTGGGGCTGGGCGGTGGGGGCGTAGGGGATGGCGAGTCGGAGGACGCCGGCCCCGGTGTGGGCGTCGGGTCGGGCTCGTCCGGTGGCGTCGGCGTCGGCGTCGGGCCGGGCTCCGGCTACGGTCGGCTGACCACCAGCGTCGGCGAGGTCGAGCTCTGGTTCCCCGCGGCATCGAGGGCGCGGATCTGGACCACGTGCTGGCGGTCGTCGTCGTTGAACCAGCGCAGGCTGACGTGGGTCTCGGCGGTGGTGGCGACTTCGAAGCCGTTCAGCCACAGGCGGTAACCGATGACGCCGACATTGTCGGTGGCCGCGGCCCAGTGCAGAACCAGTCGATCGGCGTTCACCTCGGCCGACCCGAGATCGAGCACGCCGCCAGGGGCTTCGTGGTCGTGTGCGACCGTCGGGTCGAACGCGGTGGCGGCCGGAGTGGGCCGGTGCACGGGCAGTCGCGCCGACCGCGGCTCGCCGATACCCTGCCGGGGTTGGGCGTTGGGCTCGCTGATCGGGCCGGCCGTGCGCGACACGCCGGTTGCGGCCGGCCGGGGCTCGACGCTGGCAGCGACCCCGACCGGGCTGCCCGTCGGCCCGTCAGTCGGCTGCGGCAGTCCGATCTGGTCCGGTGAGCGCGCCATGCTCGGTGCGAGATAGAGACAGCCGACCCCGAGTGCGCAGACGCCGAAGACGATCATCCGCCTCAAGGTCGCCGCACGCACCCGCTCATTCTAGTGGGCCAGGACCGCTGGGCGAGACAGATGAGATGCGTGCCAGCGGAATAGTGATGACCTCGGCGCTGGCCCGGTCGACGGCGCGCACCGAACCGGCTGCGAGGTCGAGCGGAGCCACGTCCCGCTCGGCATGGCTCCCGTCGGCGGCGACGTAGACGACACGCACCGGTCGGGCCTGCTGGGTAGCCGCTCGAAGCCGGGTCAAGGTCTCGGCGGTGAGCTCGGTGGCGTCGGTGTCGGCGCGGCGGGGCCGGCGGTCGGCGGCCAGCAACCGGCGTGCCAGCGCGGCGGCCGAGGCTGGATGGCCGGCGCCGGAGGACGGCTTCGGGTCCGGGCGGGTGACCCGCGAACGGGGTGGCGCGGCGAGGATCTGACCGGCGGCGTTCTCGACCGCGGCCACATGGCCGACGTCGAGCACGAGCGCGGCGAGTTCGTCGGCGTCGACAGCCGCGATCAGCACCCCGGGGGCGATCCTGCGCAGGCCGAGTCCGGGTGCGGCGGGATGGGCGAGCAGCGTAGCCGCCTGGGCCTCGTCCTGGACCACGACGTAGCAGCCGGCCGGGCCGATGCGGACGTCGTGATGGCGACGCCCGGCGTCGGCGACGAGGTAGCTGAGGGCCTGGGGTAGCTCGGTGGCGGAGTGGGCCCGCAACCAGACCAGGATCTCCTCGGCCGTGCGACCTGCCGCGAAGGCCCGGCTCAGTGAGCCGGCGCTGAACCGGAACACCCCGCCACCCCCGCGCGACTCCTGGTCGGCGAGCAGCCGCAACTCCACGGCCACGTGAGCGGCCAGCGGGCCCGCCGCCACCGCGGTCAGGTCGGCCTGGAGAACGATCTGGCTCACGGGAGTGGGAAAGAGTCGAACCAATGACTCCGGCAAGGTGGGCTGCTGGGCGAGCGCCGGCGCGAAGGCGGTCACCGTCCCCAGCGCGGCCAGTCCGAGCCAGGCCGCTTCGCGCCAGGTCCAGGCCACCGCGGTCGCCGCCGCCGGACCGGCGCCCCCGGACTCGCGCGGAGCGAGTCGGGGACTGTGCCAGCACAGTGCCTCGACCAACCCGGGCACGTCCACGACCAGGCCCGATCCACCGGCGGCGATGAGGTCGAGCAGGGTCCGCCGCAGGCGGCTCGCGGCCGGCCACGCCGCTTCCGGGCCGAGCGCTCGAGCCCCGGGCTCGGTGGCTCGGAGGAAGAAGCGGTCGGTCTCGAGCCAGCGGTGCGCCACCGTCCACCAGCGCTGCGCCGGCTCAGCGGCCGCCCACCGGTCGTAGGCCGTCGTGGCGAGCAGCAGTCCGCCCCCGCCGGGGGCGATGAGGTCAGTAGCGGCCGCACACTCCACGACGAAGGTGGCGTAGGCCGTATCGGAGTTCAACGCCCGGCTCAGTGCGGCCAGATCGCGGCTGGCCAGCCCTCCGCTCCGCAGCAGGCGGTAAGGAGACTCCTCCACGGTGTGCACGACGAGTTCGAGGTCGTGCAGCAGCCCGTGCGCGGCGCCGGCGGCCGCACGGTCGACCAGGGCGGCATCGCGTCGTGGCACCGAAGCCGGATCGGTGGTGGGCCGTCCCGGCGGGTCGGCCGTGACCGGCTCGACGCTGAACCGGCGTCCGCGCAGCCACCACGCCACTTCACGGGGGAGGACGACGGTGTCGGCGTCGATCGGCCGCAGCAACGCTCGACTGAGCAGCTGCTCGATCGGGGAGCGCGCGGTGGCGACGTCGATCACGCGGTCGGCCCGTCGCACCGCGCCGGCGGGGGACCACAGCAGCCGGTCGAGCACGGCTCGGGCGTCGGGGCCGCACTCGGCGAGCGCGGCCTCGATCTGGCGGTCCGACAGCGGGCGGGCCGAGGGCGCGGCGAGGCCGCCGGGGTAGGGCTCGAAAGCCGCGCGGGCGGGGCGGACGAGGTGCAGCTCGGGGTCATCGCCCCAGACCACGGCCCTGGCGCGCAAGGCGTCGACGGCCGCCTCGACCGCATCCCTGGATTGGCCGAGGAGCTCGGCTGCCGCATCCACCGACCCGGGATCGGGCAGGGCGGCGAGCGCTTCGGCGACGACGTACTGCCAGGCGTCGAGCCCGTCCAGGGCGCGCGTGATCGAGGCCGTTACGGTGGAGCGGCTCGCGAGCTCGGTGAGGTCGGCAGGCGCTGGCTCGAGCAGGTCGGGCCGCAGGGTCAGGAGCTGGGTGAGCTCGTCGGCGGAGAACGCTCGGAGCGCGTCACCGAGCGTGCGGTAGCGCGCCGGGACGGGCCGGGTCCGGGGTTCGGTGGTCACTTCATCCCCACGGCGCGCGGGGCGCGGGCGGCGGCCCGGCTCGAAGGCCGCGATAGACCAGGGCGACGGTGGCGATCAGCATGACCCAGCAGATGGCCAGTGCCCAGCGCCCGACCACGCCCCACCACTCCGCGAAGCCACCCAGGTTGACCAGGGCCGCGATGACGGCGACGAACGCGAGCACGGTGACGCCGACCCAGAACGCCTTGCGCACCGCATCCTTGGCCACCGTGACCCGAGACGTCAGGCCGAGACAGACCCCGAGCATGATCGGTGCGATCACGTAGATGAGGGCACCGATCAGAAGGCAGATGCATAGCCCCGGCGTCGCCGCATTCAGTACCTGCTTCGCCCCGACACGGACGGGCGCAGCCGGCGGCGTGCCGTACGGGCCGGGTCCGAACCATTCCGGGGTGCCGGGCGCGGGGAAGCCTCCGGCGGAGGCAGGCGACGAACTGCGGAGGGTGAGCGGCTGCTGGGGCCCGGCCGGGAACGGCCCGCCCGGGAGCGGCCCGGCCGGGGAGGGTGCGTTCGGCTGCGGTGTGGTCGTCGGTCCGTACGCAGGGGGGAACGGGCTCACCGGGGGGCCCGTCGGGGAGCCCCAATGGACGGCTCCCCACGCGCCTGCCGTGGCCTCGGCCGTCATGGTGCTGGACGCCACCTCGAAGGCGGCCTGTGGGTCGCGCTGCTCGGCCACCGGTGGGACCAGAGTGGTGAGCGGGGCCACCGGCGCCGACGGCTGCTCGAACAGCGGACGAGCCTTGGGCGCGTACGCGGCCATCTGCTGGACAGGTGGGGCCACGGGCAACGGCGCTGCCGCCGCCGAAGCGAAATCGCTCGGGCGTTCGGCCGGCGCGTACTCCGGCCCATCCTCCCAGGTAGCCATCCCGCCATCGTAGACGCGCGAGTGCGCCCGGTGCGGGTCATGGCGAGTGCGGCTGGGGCTGCCCGATGCGGCGGCGATGGGCGACCGAGACCGCACGCCGGCGACGGGTCGATCCAGGTTGCGCAGTTGCACATTTGTGCGTGGGAATGTGGCGGCGACGGTGCCGCACAGCGGCTAGGCTTAGGCGGGTTTCGGATGTAAACGTGCTCGCGGACCAGCGGCACAGCGAGTGAGGATTGACGTGCCACTGGGCAAGGTGAGGTTCTATGACGCCGAGAAGGGTTTCGGCTTCTTGACCAAGGATGACGGCGGCGACGTCTACGTGCGCTCGTCGGCCCTGCCGGCCGGCGTGACCAGCCTGAAGGCGGGACAGAAGGTCGAGTTCGGTGTGGTGGAGGGTCGCAAAGGTGAGCAGGCGCTGTCGGTACATGTGCTCGAAGCCCCGCCATCACTGGCCAAGGCGCATCGCAAGCCCACCGACGAGATGGCGGTGATCGTCGAGGATCTGATCAAGATGCTCGACGGATTGGGCAACAACTACCGTCGCGGACGCTACCCGGAGGCGCGGACGAACAGCAAGGTCGCCTCGGTGCTGCGGGCTGTGGCTGACGAGTTGGAGTTGTAACCGTAGGGATCCGGCCCACCCTCGGGCGGGCGAAGGTGCGCCGTGCAGCGGCCGGCGTCGGCCTGTCCTGACGCTCCGACCGCCGGACCTGAACGACATGCTCGCATGCGCGACACGACATGTCTCGCGTGCACAATAACGGTAAGAGCCCACGGCCCGTCATCTGGGCAATCATTCAATTAACTTGCTAAAATGTCTTCTGGTTAAGCGATTATTGGCGAGAAGACGGGGGCCACGGGGATGGCAAGGCACCAGCACATACAAGATGCCCGATTCGGGGGCCTCCCGGAGCTGAACGAGTCGTCGAGCGCGGACGGCCACTCTGAGCCACCAGCAGATGCGGCCGAGGAGGGTATAGCAGCGCTGCGGGCCCTCCTCAACGCCGCAGATCTGTACCGGCTCCGCATCTCACAGCACTACGGCCGGAGCCTGGCCGAGACGTACGCGCTGAGCCACATCGCGGCGGGCCGGCTGTCGCAGAGCGACCTCGCCTCCCGCGTGGGCCTCACCAGCGGCGGCGCCACGGCGATGGTGGACCGGCTGGAGGAGGCCGGCGTCGCGCGTCGCGTGGCCGATCCCGATGACCGACGGCGGCACCTGCTGGAGATGACTGAGGTCGGCCTGGAACTGGTCCGGCGCGGGCGCGAAGGGCTCGGCCGCGTGTTTCGAAGACTTTCCGGAGAGCCGGCTGACCGAGTTGGCCGCGGAGTTGCACGAGGTGAGTCTGCGTCTGCGAGAGCAGGCGGAGCGCGTCGCCGCTGACCGGGACGCTCAGGACGACAAGGGGTCGGCGGCGTCCACCGGCTGATCTTGGAGCGCGGCAGCCATGGACCTCCGGCGCCAGGACGGTCCAGATGAGAAGGACACAGAGCAGGCCGCCGATCACTCCGAAGCCGAGTTGAGGGATGAGCGGCAGGCTGATGCCCAGCGCTCCGCCGAAGACCCAGCAGATCTGGAAGACCGTCTCCGACCGCGCGAACACCGACGTACGGACGACCTCGGCCACGTCCCGCTGGGCCAGCGCGTCGAAGGAGAGCTTCGCCAACTGTGCGCACAGACCTGCCACCAGCCCGAGGGCGATCACGCTGGCCAGGGAGTAGAACACCGCGGTGGTGACGGCCGCCGCAGCGTCCAGGCAGAGGACGACGAGGCCGATCCGCTCCGGGGCGACATTGCGGAGCAGGGTGCCCGCGATGGTTCCGAGGCTGTTCCCCACCCCTGCCGCCGCCACCACGATGCCGAGGACGAGCGTGCCGTCGAGGTCGGCGATCGGCACCTCGCGCACCAGGAACGCGATGAACAAGGTGAGGAAGCCGGTCATCAGCCGCGCCCCCATCACGCAGCGGAGACCGTGCAGCACGCTCGGGCTCAGGCTCCGGAAACGCCGTCGGATCCGGTCGCTCGGCGGTGCCGGCTCCGGGCCGGTGGGCAGTGGCAGGAGCCCGCCGATGTCGCGTTCGCCCGCGGACGAGTCGACCTTGGGTGAGAGCAGGATGGCCAGGACCGTGGCGCCGATGAACACGAAGAAGCCCCAGCGCAGCGACCACTGCGAGCCCCACTGGGAGATGCCGATAGCCAGGCCGCCGCCGGTCGCGGCACCGAAGACATTGGCCATGGAGATCCGCGAGTTGGCGCTGACCAGCGTGTAGTCCCTGGGCAGCAACCTCGGCACGGCAGAGGCGCGGGTGATGGTGAAGGCCTTGGACGACACCAGACAGCCGAGCGCACAGAGGAACACCCACGGGGAGTCCGCCCGGACCGCGTCGGCGAGCACCCAACACAGGAACCCGCGCAGGGCGAGGGTGACCCCGATCGCCCAGCGACGGCCGTGCCTGAAGCGATCCAGGAAGGGGCCGATGAACGGCGCGACCACGGCGAAGGGCGCCATCGTCAGGAGAAGGAACTGCGCCACCTGAGGCCGCGCCTGATCGGTCGGCAGGGTGAAGAACAGCGTTCCGGCCAACGACACCGCCACCGTGGCATCGCCGGCCGCGGCGAGGAACTGGAGGTGGATCAGTCGCGCCAGTCCGCTCTCGCCCGCTCCACCGGAGGTCGTGAAGCGCAGCACGGCGCCGCCGCCACGTCGCAGGCCGCCGCCGATCGCTCGGCCGCCGGAGGCCAGATGCCTGCCGCCGGCCGCGAAAGCTCGTCCGGTTCGCTGCAGAACGGGCGGCGCCACCTGCCCATTTCACCACTCCGACGAAGCGCCCGCGCCCACGATGCGGAGTCTGGCCGGTGGTGTCTCGGTGGCGTCTCAGTGAGCCCCCGAACCCAGTGAGCGCGAGTTCTGCTCCATCCGCACCCGAGGCGACGGGCGCCGGCGGCAACGCGGGCCTGACAGAATGGCGGCATGCCGACGACGACCCGTACCTTCAAGCTCGACGCCGCGTGCGCCGAGGCTGTCGATCTCGCCCGCGAGGTCGCCGAGGCGACCGCCGGCCCGATGGGCGTCGGCGAGCACCGCGGCGTGGAGGCCGAGGGCGACCGCGTGGTCAGTCACTGGTTCGACTGCACCCATCCGGCCTACCGGGGGTGGCGCTGGTCGGTCACGCTGGCGCGTGCCTCGCGGGCGCGTACGGTGACCGTCGACGAGGTCGTCCTGCTGCCTGGCGACGGCGCACTGCTCGCCCCGGACTGGGTGCCGTGGGCCGAGCGGGTCCAGCCCGGCGATGTGACCGCGGGGTCTGGTGATGCCCAGCGCCGAGCGACGATCCGCGGCTCGAGCCGGGATACACCGGCGGCGAGCAGGCCACCGATCACGATCCGGCGGAGCTGAGCCTGGTCCGGTCGGTGGTGGGTGAGCTCGGTCTCGGCCGTGAGCGTGTGCTGTCCGTCGAGGGCCGGGCGGCGGCAGCGGAGCGGTGGCTGGCGGGTGCCGGGGGCCCCGACAACCAGATGACGAAGCTGGCGCCCGGCGTGTGCGAGACCTGCGGCTTCTTCCTCCGGATCGAGGGCAGCCTTGGCCACCTGTTCGGAGTGTGTGCGAACAGCTTCTCCGCGTCCGACGGTGCGGTGGTGAGCGTCGACCACGGCTGTGGGGCGCACTCCAGCGCGCCGGGAGAGGAGCCGGCCGAGGAGCTGCCGGCCCCCATCTGGGACACGATCGAGTGGGATCAGCCGCTGTCGCTGTTCGACTGAGATCGTCGCGTCTTCGGGGTTTGCCGGTCCTCGGTCTACCGGATGTGGCGTGAGATGGACCACATCGCGCTGGAGTTGTGCCCTGGTCGGTGAGACTGTGTGACCTCGGGGGGATTGTCCTGTCACAGGGGGAATCCTGAATGTTCGACATCTCGGTGGATGAGTTCGGGCGTGGACGGTGGTCAGCGCTGCCACCCTGCTCGGGGGAACGTTGGCTTGGCTGCTGGTGGTCCTGTTCGTCGGGAGCGTGCTGGCGAGCCTGCACGGACTGCTGGGGGGTGAACCGCCGCGGCTCCCGATCTCCGTGCTCGCGCACGTCACCGGAATGGCCGCCGGCTAGGGCGCCGCGGTGATGATCGTCCTGATGTCGCGCTCCCCGGTGCTCGAGGCTGGGGTCTGGGGCTGATCGGCTCGCGCGCTGGCACGGACTCGGCGGGCCGGTGGTCATCGGGCTGGCCCTGGTGCACACGGTGGCCGCGGTCGCGACGTGGGCCCAGCTGAACTCCGTCGCCCGAGCCGGGCAATGACCTCAGCCTCAGTGCGCTCCATGGTCTGGTCGGCAACCTCCGCGAGCACGACATCTACCTCTGCGCGCCGCGGCGTATGGCCGGTTCCGTGCGGGTCTCCCTGCTGAGCGGCGGGTTTCCCCGCCGCCAGTTGCACGACGAGCGGTTCAGCTTCTGAGGCGGCACAATGTCT
The DNA here is from genome assembly GCA_963726625.1 of uncultured Actinomycetota bacterium. Classification (GTDB taxonomy): domain Bacteria; phylum Actinomycetota; class Actinomycetes; order Propionibacteriales; family Propionibacteriaceae; genus Microlunatus. Next base: position 192,406 of record CAVSDA010000011.1, on the reverse strand, counting down.
CCATGCCGCAGCGAAACGCCTCACCGCGCAGTGAGCTGGACGAGGTCCGACTCGCCGTGGCCGCGTTCGTCGCCGTCGGCGCCGACGAGTCGGTGCAGCGGGTGATCACCGCCGTGCACCGGTTGTCCCGGCGGCTGAACCAGTGGTACGACGCCCAACTGATGGACCTCGGTGTCTCGTCCAACGACTGGGCGGTCATCTCCGAACTGGCGCGTAGCAGCGACGGTCCGCTCACGCCGGGCCACCTGGCTACGGCAGCGAACGTGGCTCCCTCGTCGATGACCCACCGCCTGGACCGGCTGGCCGAGCGCGGACTGATCGAACGGTCCGGCGATCCGAACAACCGGGCCCGGGTCCTGGTCGAGCTGACTCCGGCCGGTGGCGATCTCTACGCGACCGCGATCCGGGACGCCGACCTGGTGGAGTCCGACGTCTTGGCCAGTCTCGACCAGACCCAGGTCGCTGAGCTCGGCAATCTGTTGGAGCAGGTGATCGCGGGCCTGGATGAGGCGGAGGCGTCCACCAAGCGCGCCTGACGGATGCCCATGCGGCGTTTCACTGCCGCGCTGCCCGTGCGGTAGGTGGCGCCGGTCGTCCGCCGGCCACTTCGCGCTCGTCCTGACACATCCGGCCGGGGGGGACGGCGGCAACCTCCCAACCTCCGGGAAACGCCGAGTAACGACATGATTCCGGGCCGAATCCGGGTCGTTTCTCGGCGTTTCTCGCCGGTGGTCTGGTGGGCCGGTTCCGATTGGGTACGCCCATGCGGCGGGTTGTTGAGACCGAGGTACGCCCCTGCGACGACGTGCGGATGTTCGGTGCGTCGTGCGTCTCCCGGGGGTCACTTCGCGGTAGTTCGGCGGACTTCGCGGTAGGTGGTGGGGGTGCGGAGTGGGGTGGAATGCCGCGGAGTTGTCGCCGGGGCCGTACGAGGCCGGGTGGCGGTAGGGTTCGCAGGGCGGATCATCTGACCTCCACGAAACGCCGGGAGCCGACGCGTTTTCGCGGCGGATCTGGGTCGTTTGTCGGCGTTTCCTGCTGGTGGGCTGGTGGGCTGGTGGGCTGGTGGGCTGGTGGGCTGGTGAGCCACCCTCGCGGCCGGTCAGCGCGTACCCCTTCTTCCTGGTGGTGGGGAACTGTCGGCAGACGACAGGTTTCGGACAGGAACCTGGTCGTTCGCCGACAGTTCCGCAGTTAGGGGGGTGGGGTGAGTTTGGGTAGGGCCCACCGGGTGGGTCCATAGGGTTGGGCGAGTGAGCCAGAAGTGGGCCGACAGCAGGGCCGGCAGGGCCGGCCGGGCTCAGACCCAGGTGCCGGCGCGCATCACGGCGTGGACGACAAGGGTGGGATCCAGGACCACCAGATCGGCCGTCGCGCCGGGCGTGAGATCGTGGCCGGTCCAGCCGAAGACGGCTGCCGGGTTCGCCGAGGACTGGCGTACGGCGGCGAGCAGGGCATCATCGGGATCGGAGGCTCCGAGCGCGACCGCATTCCGGAAGAGCTGGTCCATGGTGGCGGTGCTGCCGGCAAGGGTGTTCGTGCCGGCGAGGCGGGCGGCGCCACCAGACACCTCTACCTCCAGTGCGCCGAGGTGGTACGACCCGTCCGGCATGCCGGCGGCCGCCATGGCGTCGGTGACGAGGACGACCCGTTGCGGATCGACCGCACCCACCACCTGCCGGTAGATCGCCGGATGCAGATGCAGCCGGTCCAACACCAGTTCGGTGCGCACCCGGCTGTCTTCGAGCAAGGCCACGATCGGCCCCGGTTCGCGATGGTGGATCGGGCGCATCGCGTTGAACAGGTGGGTGGCCACCCGTGCCCCGGCGCCGATCGCCGCGCGCGCGATCTCGTACGTGGTGTCGGTGTGACCGACCGCGGCCACCGCGCCGGCGTCGACGACCTGGCGGATCGCGTCCAACCCGCCCGCGCGCTCGGGAGCGATCGTGACCATCCGTACGGTGCTCCGCCCGGCTTCCAGCACGTCCTGCACTTCTCGCCGCTCCGGGTCGCGCAACTGATCGGCCTGATGGGCCCCGCAGCGCCGGTGGGAGAGCCACGGTCCCTCCAGGTGGATACCGGCGAGAAGCCCCTGCTCCACCAGATCGGCCAGCACGCCAACCTCGCGTCGCAGTTCCTCGGGACCTGCCGTGACGAGCGAGGCGAGCATCGTGGTCGTGCCGTGGGAGCGGTGCAGCGCGACGGCCTTGTCCACCTGTTCGACGTCGGCCGCCGCGAAGGAGCCGCCACCGCCGCCGTGCACGTGGACATCCACGAAGCCCGGTACGAGCGTCGCCTCGCCGAAGTCGCTGTCCGGCGGACGCGGCGGAGCGCCCCGGCCGGTCGCAGTGACTCGCCCGTTCTCGATCGCCACCCAGCCGGGCCGCAACACCTGGTCTCCGGCCACCACGCACGCGGCCGCGAGCAGCACCCCGGTCGAGGGTTCCTGGGCGACGGGGGTCTCGGTCACAGGGTCTCGGTCATCTTCGCCAGCCCCCGCGGGGCGTCGGGATTGCCGCCGCGCGCCACGGCCAAGTGCAGGGCTAGTTGCTGGAGCGGCAGGATCTCCAGGATCGGTGACAGTTCCTCACCCACTCCGGCCGGCAGCACCACCCCCGCCTGCGCCTGGGCCACCGCCGCTGCGGTGCCGACGCAGAACACGTCGGCCCGCTGCTCGGCGAGCCTGGGGAACACCGGGCCCATGGCTCGCCCGCCGACTCCGTCCCCGACGATGGTCAGCACCGGCACCTGAGCGTCGATCAGGGCCAGCGGGCCATGCAGTAGGTCGGCCCCGGAGAAGGCCTGGGCGGACAGGTACGAGGTCTCCATCAACTTCAGCGCTGCCTCGCGGGCGGTCGGATAGGAGTAGCCGCGCGCCGTGGCGACCATCCGCGAGGCGAACCGGTAGCGCTGCGCGTGCTCACGGATCCGATCGTCCTCCGCCAGCAGGCCGTCGCCCAGTTCAGACAGGCCGGACGTCTCCCGCCCGTCGCCGCCCCGCACCCGGTCCAGGAGTAGGTAGAGGGCGAGCAGTTGGGCGGTGTAGGACTTCGTCGCGGCAACCGCCAGTTCGGGACCCGCCGAGACGTCGACGTGGGCCTCGGCCGCCTGCGCGAGGTCCGATCCGGACCGGTTCGTCAGGGCGACGGTCAACGCACCCCGGTCGCGGGCCACTTCCATGGACTGCACCAGGTCCGGCGAGCCGCCGGACTGGCTCACTCCGACCATCAGCACGCCGTGCAGGTCGGGTCTGGACCCGTACGCGGTCATCGTGGAGGGCGAGACGAGGCCGCAGGGCAGTTGATGCACGATCTCGGCCAGGTACTTGCCGTACAGCGCCGCATGGTCGGAGGTGCCGCGAGCCACGAAGAGCACGAACCGCGGCGCGTAGGCCCGGATCCGGGAGGCGGCGCGCGCCACGTCCGCGTCATCGGCGCGCGATCCGGTGATCAGCCGGTCCCAGACGCGGGGCTGCTCGGCGATCTCCGCCGCCATCAGGGTGCCCGGTTCGTTGCCGGTTGGCTGGTTGCGCATAGTGAGGATCATCGTCGGTCGAGCGTTCGGTGGCGAGCCGCAGGGCTCCGTACGCGGGCGCCCTGCGTCTCGATCAATGCCATGGCCGCGCTGCCGGCGGCGAGTTCGTGCATCGCCCGCGCACGGCCGGCCCAGGCCAGGAGCGAGCGACTCGACCTGGCCATTGGACTGTCCGAGGGCGACTGCGCGGCCGCAGGCACGGATCGAGATGTTCGATCCTCCAGTCGGGCCCGGGTTGGTGCCACCGATACCTCTGGTCATGATGGGGCCAGGATGGATACCGGAACAGCGATGAGCAGCCAGTCCACGACCTGGTCGACAGTCCACCCGCGCTCGGCCGTGAGCTGGATCCAGACGCCGTCTCCGCACAGGGTGAGCAGGACGTCGGTGGCGGTCTCGATCGTGAGCCGGTGGCCCAGCGCACCGCGCGCCGCCGTGAGATCTACCACGCGTCGATAGGCGGCGCGTTGGAGCGAGTCGTGCCGCTGGTGGATGGCGCGGACCTCGTCGTCGGTGGCGGCGGCGGCCCGGACCACCTCGGAGATCGGGGCCGCCCGCTCCAGCAGCGTCGCCGTTCCGTGGACGAACCCCTCGAGGACGGCCGCCGCGGTGGGGGCGCTGGCCATTGAGTCCCACCAGGCCGACGACTCAGGGTCCTCGGGCCTGTCCGGCCCGAGGACGCGGTCGTCGATGACTGCGCTCACCAGGTCTGCCTTGGTGTGGAAGACGAAGTAGACGGTCTGCGGGGCCACGCCTGCACGCGTCGCAATGGAGGCAATCGTCGCGCCGTGGTAGCCGCGCTCGAGAAATTCTTCGCGCGACGCGTCGAGGATGGCCCGCCGAGTGCGTGCCGCCCGTGCGCGCCGAGGGGACGCCTTGACGTTGCTCACCTTCCGGACGATACTCTAAAACACTAGAGTGATGCTCTAGTGTTCAAGTCGAAGTCAGGTCGACCTTGGGGAGGCGCGGCGTGTTCATCGTCGAATCCGTGGTGGACATCGACCGGCCGGTACCTGAGGTGTTCGACTTCGTCGCCGACATGACCAATGCCCCCTTGTGGCAAGCAGGGCTGCACCTCGTCCGGCGGAATCCGCCGGGTCCGGTCAGGGTTGGCAGCGAGCACGTCTTCGAGCGCCGCTTCGCCGGCCGGATGCTGAAGTCGCGCAACCGGGTCACGGCGTTCGACCCTCCGTCTCGAATGGCCTTCGAGATCCCGGACGGCTGGCTCAGCGGTCGGGCGGCCTACGAGGTGACGCCTACCGACTGGGGGAGTCGAGTCCGATGCCACATGGAGTTTCGGGCCTCGGGTCCGGGTCGCCTTCTGGAATCGATGCTCGCCCGCCTGTTGAGCCACGACAGCCGCCGCGACGATCAGCGGCTCAAGGCCGTACTGGAGAGTCGCCCGACGGCTGCGAGCGTGCCGACCACGCCCCACACGTCCTCCGGCGGAGATGCCTGAGCTGCACTGCCTGTGTGAATCTAATCCGTGCCTTGGCCATCGTCGTCGAGACCGTCGATGGCGCGGAGGTGTTCGAGGATTCCCTTGAGGTGTCGCATGCTCTTCGGGCTGATCCCTTGGGCCAGCAGCATCAGGCTCCTGGCCTCGCTGTCCCTCAGCGCGGAGAGCGCCTCGAGCTCGGCGTTGACCTTCTCGGCCATGGTCGGATCGAAGAAATAGTCGATCGGCAAACCGAAGAGGTCCGCCAATCCTGCGAGCAGGCGCGCCGACGGGTTGTCGCGCCGCCCCGTCCGCAGATGCGAGAGGTGCGTGCCGGTGACCGTCACCCCACGCTCGGCGAGCGCGGCGGCGGCCGAGTCGTTCGAATAGAGGCCGGTACGCGTAGGAGCGGCAACGGTCAGGAAGAGTCGGTTCAACTTCTCCGCCAGCCCGGGGATGCCCTCGTCGCCCACGCTTCTGCCTTCCGCCACCTCAACCTCCCGGACAGAGGTCGATCCGAGCACGAGCATCCCACAGCTCTACCAATGAGCAACCAGCGGCTCATTCTGCGTAACTGCAGATGAATCTACGGTCCAATACCGGCCATTGCACGCGACCTACAGTTTTCGATCTGGCTGGTGACATCCGGCCGACGCTTATCGTCCACGGGCCCGCAGGCAGGAGCGGATGATCTCGGTGCGGTCCAACCAGGGCGATCGGATGAGACAAGTCGCCGAGGCGGCCGACGCGAAGAGTGGAGAACCTCCTCAGAAATTCGTGGATCCGGTGCATCCCTGGAGGGGTCGGGCAGCGCAAAGCGGGCAAACCACCCACTTCAGGTGGTCACCAGGCACACGATCCGCCGTCTGTTCAGCTCGATCCTCGGGCTGCTGCTGGTCGGGGGAATATCGGCCCTGCTCGCCGCGCCGGCCCACGCGGCCGGTAACGCGACCGTATCGATCCTGCACGCCATTCCCGGTGCCACCGTCGACGTCTACGCCAACGGCAACTGGACGAGCTGGCCGGCCTGGTGGTCGCCGGCCGGGAGAGCGATCCGGCCGAGCCGTTGCAGAGTCCGGAGCCCTCGCTCTGGCACCGCATCTCGGCCGAGATCGCCGCAGACGCGGGTGAGTCCCGTCGGACGGGGACCATCGGGTCGGTACCGGACCCCCAGCCGGATCTGGCCGAGGAACCCGACGCGCCGCCAGTGCCCCTGAGCCCGCGTCGGGAGAGCCGGCGCCGGCGTACGCCGCGAGGTCCGCTGCTCCTGCTCGCCGCGGCGGTCGGCCTGGTGGTCGGGGTCGGCGGGACGGTCCTGGTCAACCGCATCGACGCCGGCGTGGAGGTGTTGGCCACCACTGACCTGGTGGCCCTGCCCGGAGAGGCCGGCTCCGGGAGGGCCGAGCTGATCCGCGCTGACGGAACCGAGAAGCTCCGGGTTTGGGTGCGGACGGCCGTTCCCGCCTCGGAGTTCGCGGAGTTGTGGTTGATCAATGCCGACGGCGCCAGGATGTATTCGCTGGGCGTCCTGCCCCCTTCGGGTGAGTGGAGCTACTCGCTTCCGACGGTGCTCTCGGCCGGTCTCGACGGCTACACCATCGTCGACGTCTCACTCGAACCACACGACGGAGACACGGGCCACTCGACCCACAGCCTCCTCCGGGGCACCCTCCCCGCCTGAGCAGCAGACGCCCGTCGCCTCCGAGTCGGGCCATCGAAGCAGTCACGGCTCGAACGGGTATCAAGTGCGCGCGCGTCGTCCTCTCCTCTAGAGGTAGATCCATCGGGGGTCGCCACCTGTTCCAGAGAGGGCAACATGCCAACTTCGCGACGTGGCGGCGGCAGCCGCCGTACGACCAAAGCAGCCGACCGGCAGTCGTCAGGGCTCGATCCGGTCTTCTCCGGCGGCGACGACAACATCGTCGAGGGCGAGGTGCTGGTGACGCTGTCGGCGACGGCCGCCGACTCGATGACGGAGTCCGTGCCGTTGCATCCCGTCGGTCCGGCCGGCTCGCGCGTCCGCACGCTCGGCGTGGACGACCTGGACGCCGTGCTGAGCGAGATCGGGGCGTACGACATCGCCCGGCTGTCTCCCTCCCGCAGCGGCATGGCCCGCGCCGGAGCCGCCTCGTTCACCTTCGGGCACAGCGTGTCCGAGGACAGCGAACTGAGCCGCAGCTTCCGGATCCGGGTCGAGACCGACGTCGCGGAGGCGGTGGCGAAGCTCGACAAGGTGCGGACCGTCGAGCACGCGGAGCCGAACCGGTGGCGCGAGGCGACCATCGTTCCGAACGACCCGCTCTACCCCAACCAGTGGGGCCTGCCCAAGATCAACGCGCCGCAGGCGTGGGACGTCACCACCGGCTCCCCGGCGGTCGTCGTCGCCGTCGTCGACAGCGGGGTCGATCTGGATCACCCCGAGTTGGCGCCGCTGCTGGTGCCGGGCTTCGACATGGTCGACCTCGGCCCGGCCCCGGTCCCGCCGCCCGGCTGGCGCTTCGAGGGCGACTTCTCGGGTCGCGACGACACCCCGGAGGACGAGGTCGGCCACGGCACCCATGTCGCGGGCACGATCGCCTGCGTCTCCAACAACGGTGCCGGTGTCGCCGGGGTCGGCTGGCAGACCAAGATCATGCCGGTCAAGGGCCTGACCCGGATGGTGCGGATCAGCGACGGACGGGTGACGGGCGTCGGCTCGTCGGCCGACATCGCCGCCGCGGTCCGCTGGGCCGCCGATCATGGCGCGCACGTCATCAACATGAGCCTGGGCAGCGACAGCTCGACCCTGGTGGAGTCCAGCGCGGTGGCGTACGCGATCAGCAAGGGCGTCGTGGTCGTCGCGGCCATGGGCAACGACGGTTCCAGCGACACCCACTTCCCGGCCGGCTATCCCGATGTGGTCGCGGTGGGCGCGATCGACAGTGCCGACCACCGGGCCTCCTTCTCCCAGACCGGCGCGCACATCGACGTGATGGGGCCCGGGGTCGACATCGTGTCCACCTACCTCGACGGGGGGACGGCCACGCTGAGTGGCACCTCGATGGCCACCCCGCACGTCTCCGGGGTCGCCGCTCTGATCAAGGCGGCCAAACCTGCCGCGACGGGGGCGGAGATCGCCGACATCCTGCGGACCACGGCGCGGGCGCTGCGGGACAATCCGAGCGACCCGGTGCCGAACGACAGCTACGGATTCGGCTGCGTGGACGCCAAGGCGGCCGTGGACAAGGCCAATCCTCCGGTCGTCCAGCCCGTTCCCACTCTCACCACCCAGCTGACCCCGCACCTGCGGACCTCGTTCGTGTGGTGTCAACCGCGCACCGTGTGGTGGTGGCGCTGCATTCCGCGGACGGTGCTGGAACCGCAGTGCCTGCAGGTTCCCGTGACGACCACCATCCCGACGACGCGTGCCGACCACGCTGCCACCGACGACCACCCCGATCCAGACCATCCAGACCATCCAGACGATCCAGACGGTCCCGGGTCGCCCGGGGCAGGCCGGCGGCGAAGGCCAGCAGGGCTACGACCCGTACGGGGTGTTCGGCGGGGGAGCCGGCGCGGAAGGTGCCCAGCCGGGCACCTACGAGGCCGGGTACGCGGCCGGCTACGCCGCGGCAGCCTCCGAACTGCAGGCTCAGGCTGCCCAAGCCGGGGCGGCTGGCGGCGCGGCACCGGTGGAGGCGGCCGGCCCGCCGGAGTACTACCAGACGGGCCGGTTCACCCAGCTGACCCCGGCGCTGCGCTCGCCGGTGATCTGGTGCCCGCCCGTGTCCTGGCTGATCCGGTTCTGCCCACCGCTGACCGTCAACCCCAGCGACTGCCCGATTCCGACCTGGCCGACGGTGCCGCCCACGGTGCCGCCGACGGTGCCGCCGACCACCCCGCCGCCGCCCACCACCTTCGCCCCCGGCGGAGGCCAGTTCGGCGGGTACGACCCCTACGGCCAGTCTCCGTTCGGGGCCTGACCAGCCGTGTCGCTGCTCATCCAGCCCGCGCCGGATGGGGTGGTCACGCCCCATCCGGCTACGGCCGCGCTCGATGCGCTCGGCCTGGCCGACCCCGGTGTCCTTGCCCAGGCCCGGGTGCACGACCTGTCCCGCGCGCATCCCGGTCTGGCGGGTCGAACTCCCCGACGGTGAGCGGCTCGTGGTCAAGGCCGGGCACGGCGCGGGTGGCCCCGACCTGGGGGTGGAGTTCTTCGTGTACCGGATGACCGCCTGGTGTGCGCCCGTGGCGGCAGTGCTCCCGTCGGTGGTCGCCGTCGACGAGGATCGCCGGCTGCTGGTGCTGGCCGACGCCGGTGCGCGCGACGGTGCCGGTTCCCTGGCTCAGCAGGCGGGCTTCCCCCGCCTGCTGCGGGCGCCGGTACCCGGGCCGGTCCTCGCCGCGGACCAGTTGGCCGAGATCGCCGGGCGGATCGGCTCGGCACTCGGCCAGGTGCACCGGGCCACGGCCGGGTTCCCGCTCCCACCGGCGCCGCCGTCCGCTGATCCTGCTCGCCCTTGCTCCGGCCGAGCTCGGATTCGCCGGACCGATGGCCGAACCCGTACGTCGGCTCCGGAACCACCGGGGGCTGCTCGACGCGGCGTACGAGATGGCCCGGCCGGTCAGCGGCTGTCTGGTGAACCACGACATGAAGTGGGACAACATCGCGCTCCAGCCCTCCGGATCCGGGTTCCGACCGGTGCTGGTGGACTGGGAGTTGGCGGGACTGGGCGACCCGGCCTGGGACCTGGGCTGCCTGCTGGCCGAGCACCGCATCAGGTCCGAGGTGAGCGAGCCTTTGGACGGGGCGGCGCAAGCCCTGCTCCACGGCTACGGGGATGCGGCCGGGGTGCGTGCCGGGATCGGGGAGATCTTCGCCGGCCGGGTCGGCCGCGCGTGCGCGCTGCGGATCGCGCAGCTCGGCCTGGAGGTGGCGAACACGCCCGGATCCGCCCCGGCCGAGTCGGTGGAGGTCCTCACCGACCGTGCCGTCGCGGAGCTGGATCGACTGCCCGAACTCACCGCAGAGGTGCTCCGATGCTTGCTCTGAACCCGCTCGCGGAGCGATCGGCCGCCTCGCCGCCGTTCCGCGCGGCCGCGATCCGGACCCTGGCCCAGGCGCGGCTCGCCCTCGAGCTCGTCTGGGTCGATCCGGTGGCGCGGGACCTCCGGTCCACCACGTCGAATCATCCGGATCCTGATGCGCCACTTGGGCAGTGGCTCTACGGGACGTGGTGGAGCGGCCACACCCTGCGACCCGCGGCGCCTGACGACAGCGCATCCGCGCTGGGGGCGGCGGCACTGGAGTCAGCGCGTCGCGGTGTCGCGCGCCGACGTCTCGATTGGCTGGTGCTGGCCGCCACCGCGGACCTGCTGGTCGCCGCCCAGCTCCGCGGCGGAGAGCGGGTGCACACCCGCGTGGATGCGGTGGTCGGGTCGTCGCGCCCGGGCATGGCGCCGAGGCCGGGCGATCTGGTCGACCTCGTGGCGGGCAGCTCCGGGCTCGACCCCGCACGCTGCTGGTGGTGGGCGACCACCGACGACACCGATCCGACGGGCGTGCCGCTCGACCGGTGGTACGTCCACGCGGCCGGGCTGGACAGCGCGGTCGCGCTGGTCCCCGTGCTGCTCGGCGCGCTCGAGTCCGCCGGTTGCTCGGCGTCGCTGAAGTGCCCGCCGACCGAGGCGCTCTTCGGTCGCCGGGACGCCCTGGTGGTCTACCTCCCCCGTGCTGGCGCCGCGTCGGCGGAAGCGGCCCTGGTGGGCTCGGCGGACCTGCTCGCCCCGCACGTACGCGGGGAGATCCCGCCGTTCACCCGGCAACTGCTGCCGGGGGTGTCGACCGCGCAGGACCCGGGCTCATGGCGTGGTCCCGAGCTCGAGCCCGAAGCCCGACGCCGGTGCCGAGGCGGGGCACGGGTCGGGTGACGCAGTGAGTTACGGCCAACTCCGCTGTGCCCAGCTCGCGGCCGTGGCGGCGCGCCTCGACGAGCGGCCCTCCGACCGTGCCCTCGCGAAGGCGCTGGCCGAGGTCGGGATCGACCTGCACCATCCCGAGCGGGTGGACGCTGAGCCGCAGACCGGTGGCTCGGATCAGCCCGCCGGGCGGTCAGCAGCGCTCCACGGGATCGTCCGGTGATTGACACCGAGTTCGCGGCGGCGGCTCGTCACCTGGCGTCGCGGCTCTATTCGCTGGCCCGCTTCGAGGCGCCGGGCCGGCCGGTGTGGACCGGCGACGACATCGATCCGACCGCTGGGATCGATCCGACAGGTGGGCAGGAGCGACGGCCGGCCGGTCCTGGTCCACGGTCGGCTCGACGACGGCCTGCTGACCGGCCGCTCGGGCATAGCGGTGGCCCTCGCCGCTGCGGCCCGGCTGCCCGGCGGCAGCTCGGCCTGGTCGATGCTGGCCCGGCAGACGATGAGCTCGGTACTGGCCGACCGGCCCCCGGAGGCGGTCGGACCCGACCTGGGCTGGCAGTCCGGCGAGCTCGGCATGGCGCGCGCGGCAGGACTGGTGGGCGGGCTCACCGGCGACCAGGCTCTCGTTTCGGCCGGCCGGGTGCGCGCCGGACTGGTGGTCCGGGCCCTGGCCGACGACCTCGACCGCTGCCCCCCGTACGCGGATCTGCTGGACGGAGAGGCCGGTCACCTCGCGTCGGTGGTGGCCGCGGACCTTCCGGCGCGGATGGAGGATGCGCGGCGGTCGGTGGCGCAGCGGCTGGCCGAGCGGATCGCCGCCGGGGCGGTGCGGGAGGTGCGTGGTGCGCACTGGCCGATGGCCGGCTTCGCGCCGAGTGTGGTGGGCCTGGCGCACGGTGGATCCGGTGTCGCGCTGGCCCTGGCGGGCGCGGTGGCGGCGGGCGCGTGGCACGATCGCGACGGACTCGTCGCGGCAGCACTGCGCTGGGAGGACGCTCACTACCACCCGGAGCGTGGATGGATGGCCCGATCTGCGGGTCCCGGGCGGGGTACCTGGACTCGCCTGGTGCCACGGAGCGCCCGGCGTCGGCATCTCGGCGGCGTACCGGGCGGGCCTGGAGGCGACGGAGGAGTGCGAGACGACGTACGCGCGGGCTCGGAGGGCCTCGACCGCACACGGGGCGCAGAGCCCCTCCTTCGACGGCACGCTGTGCCACGGTCTGGCCGGCGTGGTCGAACTGCATCTGGCCGGAGCGCAGAGCTGGCACTCCGCCGAGCTCCTCCGCGAGGCGCGGCTGGTCGCCCGACACCTCAGCCGGGCAGGGTCAGCGGAGCACCCGCCCTGGGTGTGCGGGGTGCGCGGTGGCCGTACGCCGAATGTTCTCGTCGGCCTCGCCGGCGTCGCGATCACCCTGATCCGCTGTCACGATCCCTCGTTGGTCCCGACGATGGCCCATCCGGGCCAGGTCGTACGCGCCCCGGTGGCCGCTCAGTCGGCCCAGCGCAGCTGATCGACCTCGGCGTAGGCGACCCCGGCCACGTTCCTGGCCTCCTCCGCCCACGCCTGCGGTGCTATCGCCGACTCGTCGACCAGCGCGATGCAGACGTCGGGAAGCTCAGGCTGGGGAAGTTGCACCGACTCGGCGCCGAGCGCGGTCAACTCCTCGGTCACCGGCGCAGGATCAACACCGGGCAACAGGCTGACCAGAACGCGGGTAGACACCTGTCCATGGTGGCACGGGCCGTCGGCGCGGTCGCCCCACCGCCCAGTTCCCGAAACCCCGACACCCAGCCCCCACCCCCGCCCCACCGCCCAGTCCCCGAAACTGTCGGCGTCGGCAGCGAACAGTTCCGAATCCCTGTCGTAGGACGACAGTTCGCGGGAACGAGGTGGGCTGGCAGGAGGTGGGCTGGGAGGAGGAGGTTGGCAGGAGGGGGGTTGGGGGAGCTGCAGGGGTGAGGTGCATAATCGAACAGGCAACGCATCATCAACAGCAGTGAATCGAACGAGGAGGTTCGGCATGGGTATCGTCGACAAGGCCAAGCACGCCGCCGAGGAACTGGCCGGCAAGGCCAAGGCAGCCGCAGGTGACGCAACGGATGACCACAGCCTGGAAGCCGAGGGCCACGCTGATCAGGCCAAGGCCAACACCAAGCAGGCAGGGGACGGCGTCGCCGATGCGCTCCGCGAGGCCGGTCAAGCGGTCAAGGGCGGCGACGGTCGGGTCTGACCCTCGGGGCGCCTCGAGCATTCGGGCGCCTGACCGCCTGAGCGCCCGAGCTGGACGCCAGACAGGTAGGCCTGGTGGCCGACCGGGAGGTCCGTCCGCGCCCTGACGGCGACCAGCCGGGCGCCTCTGGCGTCCGCGCGGCGTGAGAGTCTTTCACACATGTCGCTGCGGTCCTCTGCTCCGGTGGTCGTCGTCGGTGCCGGGCTCGCCGGCCTCGCCTGCGCGCAGCGCCTCTCGCGCGCAGGGGTCGACGTCGTCGTCCTGGAGGCCTCGGACGGAGTAGGCGGCCGGGTGCGCACCGACGTGATCGACGGATTCCGCTGCGACCGCGGATTCCAGCTGCTCAACCCGGCGTATCCGGTGCTGGAGCGGGTGGTCGACGTGCCCGCGCTGGACCTGCGGGCTTTCATCGCCGGCGTCGTGGTCGCCCACGGCTCGCAACGTTGGCCGTTGGCCGATCCGCGTCGTGAACCCGCGCTGCTCCTGCAGACCCTGCAGGCGCCGCTCGGGACGACGGCCGAGAAGCTCAGATTCGCAGCCTGGGCGGCGCGCTCGCTCCTTCCGGTCCGGCGGCTGCTGGCCGCTCCCGACCGCAGCCTCGCTGCCGACCTCGACGCCGCGTCGGTGTCCGGGTTGGTGCGTACGGGGGTGGTCGAGCCGTTCCTGGCCGGCGTCTTGGCCGAGCGCGAGGGATCGACCTCAGCGACGCTGGCCACGCTTGCTGATCCGCTCCTTCGTGCTCGGCTCACCGTCGGTGCCCTCGCTCGGCATGGGCAGGTTGCCTGAGTTGCTGGCCGCGAGCCTGCCCGCCGGCACCGTGAGGCTGAACACCCGGGTACGCGCGCTGTCGTGGTCGTCGGTGCGCACTGACGACCACGAGATCGAGGCCAGTGCGGTCGTCGTGGCGACCGATCCGCCGACCGCCGAGCGACTCGCCGGACTGCCCGCACCGCAGATGAAGGCACTCACCACGTTCTGGCACACCGCGCCCGAGCCGCCTACCCGTCGACCGGCTGCTCCACCTCGACGCCGACGCGCGCGGACCGGTCATCAACACCGCGGTGATGACCAACGTCGCCCCGACGTACGCCCCGGCCGGAAGGCCGCTGATCGCCACCACCACGCTCGGCGCCGACGGCTCGACGGCGGCGGAGTCTGCGGCCCGCCGGCATGCCGGTCTGATCTACGGCTGCGACCCCACCGACTGGGAGCTGATCACCACGCACGTGATCGAGGGGGCGCTGCCGGCGCAGCCGCCGCCGCTGCGGGTGCGTCAGCCGGTCACCCTCGACAGCGGCGTGTTCGTAGCCGGCGATCACCGCGACACCGCCTCGATCCAGGGAGCGCTCGTCTCGGGCCGCCGCGCCGCCACCGCGGTCCAGCTGGCGAGCCTTTCCTCGACGCGGCGCCCCGCCTGACGGCCGCCGCCTGACGGCCGCCGCCTGCGCCGCCGCCGGAGAGCCGCTGGGCGACGCGGGCGAGGCTCAGGAACCCGCCAGGCAGGCCTCGACCGCTGCGCGCAGGGCCCCGTTCACCGCGTCGGAGTGGACGAAGCAGGCGTTGTGACCGCCGGCGTGGATCCCCGCCGGAGCCGGCCCGTAGGAGGCGAGCCGTTCCGCCCACCACGGTGGTGCCACGGCGTCATGGCGGCCGGTGACGGTGGTGTGCGGCACCGCGAGTCGGGCGACGAGTTCCTCGGTGTCCTCGGCCTGACCGGAACGCATCAGGCGCCACATCGGGAGCACCCGGCTGGTCGCCAGGGCGGGTAGCACGACCGGAAGCTCCGACCAGGATTCGTGCGGAAGGGTTGCCGCGACCCGACCGCTGAGCCCGCGGAGGTCACGGCCGCCGGGGTCGAACACCGGGCTGGCCAGCACCAGTCCGGCCAGCCGCCCGGGCACCGCCAGCGCCGTGCGCACCGCGGCCTGGGACCCCGTCGAATGACCGGCCAGCACGATCCCGCGGCGGTTGGTGGCCTCGACCCACGACACGGCGGCGGCGGCGATCCCCGCCACGTCGGGAGCGCAGCGCGGCGGTCGGCCGAACGACCAGCCGGGAAGATCGAGCAGGGTCACCCGGGTCCAGCCGGCAATGGCGCGGATGAGGGGGCGCAGATAAGGCCGGATCCCCAGACCCGGCAGCAGGACGATCTCGGGATGGTCGCGCAACCGGCCGTACGTCTCGGCGACGTCACCACCGCGGCCGCTCACGACGAACGGCCAGTGCGGTGACGTCGTCCAGACTCCGCTCCGCACTGGGCTCGGACGCCGTTTCGACGGTCCGGCTTCCTCATCGGCGCCCCTTCTCTCCTGCCAACCGCACCCGGCGGGCATAACCACTGCTGGACCAGACCTCACATCGTGGCTGGCTGCTGCGTCTACTGGACGTGCCTATCGTGTGTGATGTGCCCTCGACGTCGGGACCCACGGCGCGTGCCGAGCGCCCAGGCGCACCGATGCGTGGCCGCGCCGCCACGCCGATCCGCCGCCCGTTCGAGGAGGTCGTCACCGTACACGGGCCGGCGGTCCTTCGGCTGTGCCGGGCGCTGCTGCCGGCGGCCGACGCCGATGACGCCTGGTCGGAGACCTTTCTCGCCGCGCTGCGGGCCTATCCCCAGCTGCCGGCGGGCGCCAACGTCGAGGCGTGGCTGGTCACCATTGCGCACCGCAAGGCCATCGACCTCCATCGAGCGGAGCGGCGACGGCCGACTCCGGTCGCCGAAATCCCGGAAGCGGTACCCGCCCGGCCGGGTCCGGAGCCCGTCGACGACGAGCTCCGGGCGGCCTTCGACACCCTCTCGGCCCGGCAGCGGCAGTCGATCGCCTACCACCATCTCGCCGGGCTGCCGTACGCCGAGGTCGCCGCTCTGGTGGGCGGCACCCCTGAGGCCGCCCGCCGATCCGCCGCGGACGGCATCAAGATCCTTCGCCGCCGCTTCCGGGCGGCGGCTGGAGCTTCGCCGCCGCTCACCGCCGTACCCACGCCGGACGCCCACCCACTCGCCGATGCCGGAGGAACCCGATGACGATCGACCCGACGACCCGCCTGCTCTCCCGTCTCGGCGCCGTCGATGGGGACGTGCTGGCCCGGTTGCGTGAACGACTGGTCCGCGCCGCCGCCGGTAACCGGCTGCTCGACGTGGCGTACCGGACCGTGGACACTCCCGTGGGCCAGCTGCTGCTGGCTGCCACCGAGCAGGGCCTGGTGCGGGTGGCCTACGGGATTGAGGGCCACGACCGGGTGCTGGAGCGGCTGGCTGAGCAGATCAGCCCGCGGATCCTCTACGCGCCGGAGCGGCTGGACGACGCGGCCCAGCAACTGGAGGAGTACTTCTGCCACGGCCGCCGCACGTTCAGCCTGACCTTGGACTGGCAGCTGTCCCGCGGTTTCCGCCGCGAGGTGCTGGCCCGGCTGACCGCGATCGGCTACGGGAGCACCCAGAGCTACGGCGCCGTGGCCGCGGCGATCAGCCGGGAGCGCGCGGTACGCGCTGTGGGGAGCGCCTGTGCGACCAACCCGCTGCCGATCATCGTCCCTTGCCATCGGGTGCTGCGCAGCGACGGGAGCCTGGGTGGCTACATCGGCGGCCTGCCCGCCAAGGCCGCACTGCTCAGGCTCGAATCCGCGTCGGTGGCGTGACGGCCAGACGATCGACGCCTGAGAAACTGCCGGCTCGTACCGTAACGCGGAGGCCCGCCGCAGAGATAGTCCACAGGACGCGCCCGCACCACCCGGTGAGGTTCGAAACCGGTGAGCGGCACTAGGGTCTGTGCATAAACCCCGGGGGAGGTGAAGTCATGGCCGGACGTCCCGTTGGACGCCAGATTCTCGTCGGCGTCAATCACGGACAACCCGACATCGTGCTGCGAGAGGCCGTGCGCTTTGCTCACGTCTTCGGCACGGGCCTGATCTGTGCCCACGTGGATCTGGGCCGCTACGTCGTCGAGGAACGTCCCGGACGGCACGATCACCTCGCTGCCCCTCGACCCGGACCTGCCGGAGTTGAAAGAGACCGACTTCGACCCCGAGCTGGCCGAGCACATCCGCCGTGTGGTGGCCGACGACAGCATCGAGCTGGGCTTTCGGGAGCTGGCCGGCGACACGGCGTACGCGCTGACCCGGTTGGCCCAGATCCTGGACGTCGAGATGATCATGGTGGGCAGCCGTAAAGGTGGACTGCGCGCCGGGGTGTGGCAGTTCCTCACCGGTTCGGTGGCCGCCCACCTGGCCCACCGCCAGCACCGGCCGGTGATCGTGATTCCGGTCGCGCCGGTCGAGGAAGGCAAGTCCCTCCCCTGGGAGGAGTGAGTCCATGCCGCCCGACCCCGATTCCCCCGACCGCGATTCCGCCCGCTTACCCCGCCGATTCCCCCGACCCCAACTCCTTCGATCCCGTCGCCCCCGAGCCCGGGGCTCAGGATTCTGCAGGCGCGCGGCCGAGCGTCCTCGCCTACGTCGCCGGCGGCCTGGCGCTCGCGGTCCTGCTGGCCGGATCGGTGTTCTTCTTCGCTGTCGGCCTGCTCGCCCCGCTGTGGGCGGTTATCGTCTTCGTCGTGATCTGGGTCACCCTGTTCGTGCTGGGCGTTCTCTGGATCCGCCGGCATCCGCTCCGGGTGATCGTGCTGCCGGTGATCGCGGCCGCGGTCTGGTTCGGCGGTCTCACGGCCGGCGAGCGACTCCTGGGCTGGACGGCCTGACGCAGGACCTTCGCAGCATCCTGCGTGGTGCACCCGGCGAGTCGAGTGTTTGCCGATGCGCCCGCGTGGGTAGGTTCCTTACGCAGAGAGTCTGCGTGCCGTGGACTCGGCGCATCTAGGAAAGGATTCACCACATGAATCGGGGCCTGATCGGGACCATCATCGGCGTACTGGTGATCATCGTCTTGGTGATCGTCATCTTGCAGCTGACGTAAGCGACACGAGCCGCGCCGGGGCGGCGCGCTGTGAGGGTCTCCCCACCTCGTCCGCCTCGGCTGCGGCTGAGTCGCCGTCGTTCACCGATGGCCGCTCGCCGTCGATTGCGCGCCCACGACACCTCGATGCGAGCTCGGCCTTGATCGTACGCGTTTCGGTGTGAGCCAACGCCGGTTGAGGGCGATTCGACCGTCATGCGCCGCCGACGTGCGTGGCCGAGCCGACGGCGTCGAACGGAATGGCGGCAGGAAGCAGGTCCGACTCAGGCTGTGGCGTGTCGGTGTCGGCTGCGCATAGCGAGTGGGTACGCGGTAGCCAGGTCCTGGTCGGCCAGCCCTGGGTCGAGACCTTCGAGGACTTCCCGCAGTGTGGCGAGCATGCTCGCGGGGGTTCCGGTCCTGGCGGCCTGAGTGTCCAACAACTCGAGCGGCCTGCCCAGCCGCTCGACAGGACGTTCTGTGGAACCAGCTCGTGGCCCCGGCGCCGCATCGGCCGCCACGCATCGGCCAACAGGGGCCCGCCGGTCGAGCGGATCCTCCCAGGCCGGCAGCGCGCGCACCAGGTCGACGCCCGAGCGCTCCGCGATCACCACGGCTTCGGCCAGCGCCGCTGAGGCGGCAGCGGACACGAACTGGGCGCACGCGGAGGCGATCTGGGCGCTGCCGAGGCCACCGACGCGGGTCGGCCGGCCCAGCAGGGCGAGGACGGCGCTTGTCCGAGCGTAGGTGCCGGGGGTGGATCCGACGAGGATCGGCAACCCCCCGGCAGCCAGTGCTGAGGGGGAGCCGTTCAACGGAGCGTCGACGGTGCGGAGCAGGCCGGCGGTTTGAGCGGCCAGGCGGTCGCCGAGGTGGCGCACCTCCTCCGGCGGGGCGGTGGTCGCGATCACCAGGGTGGTCCGGCTATGCACGCCGGCCTGGATGCCGCTGGGTCCGGACAACTGGCGCTCCAACTCGCCGAGCTCGGGGAGCATCGCCAAGATCACGGCACTGCGCGCGGCGAGATCAGCGGGGCTGGCAGCGCGCAGGGCTCCCCGCGCCTCGAGCGGGCCAAGATCATCGGTGGGCTCCGTCGGGTGCACGTACACCTGCATGCCGCCCGGTGCCGCCGCGAGCAGGCGGCCGACCGCAGCCGCACCCATCGGGTCCAGACCGAGCACGCCGACCGATCGCGGAAGCGCCGCAGGGCTTGCTGGCGGAGAGGGCACGCGGTCACTGTAGGCCGTCGGAAGGGCGGGGACTATCCGCCGCGGTTCAGCACGATCCGCACCACCTGATCCAGCTCGGGGGTCAGCTCCCGCTCCGGGACGGTGATTTCCCAGCTCCCGAAGCGCAGCGTGTAGACGAAGCGGTCGGCGGCCGGCCGCTCGACCGACACCTGCCGCAGGTCGATCTGCATCAGCAGATGGCGTACCTCCGGTCCCTTCGGATCGGCGTTGAGGTCCAGTTCGGCCGCCTTGACCACGCCGGTGAACCCCCCCGAGCGCCGAACTGCAACGGTGTCGAGTTGCGTCGCTGTCGAGTTGCTGAGTGTCAGTTGCTGGTGTCGAGTTGCTCGGTGTCGAGTTGCTCGGTGTCGAGTTGGTCGGTGTCGCGTTGCTGGGGCTCCAGTTGCTCGTGGTCGAGCGACTGGGCGGCGGCACCACCTGCCCGCCGCTTCTGGTGAGCGAGGGGGGTCGGCGGCGTAGCCAGCACCCCGACCTCGGTCCACGCGTCCCGAATGACGCCAGCCAACGCTGCGTCGTCAGGCAGCACCCGTTCCGCTGCGCTCAGCGTGGCCTGGGCAAAGGTGGCGAAGCCGGCGTTCGGTCCGATCTCCCCGCTGACCAGGGCTTCGTACCAGACCCGGCCGACCCGGTCCCAACTCGGACCGCCCGCGGCCACGGCGGCCAGGGCGAAGGCCCGGTTGGGGATGCCTGAGTTGATGTGAACTCCACCGTTGTCCTCGGGGGTGCTGCACGTAGTCGGCCATCGATCCCACCTGGGGGTCCTTGCCGATGCGCGGATCGTCGTACGCGGTGCCGGGCTCGCTCATCGACCTCAGCGCCCGAGCCCGCACGCCCGGGAGGAACAGCCCGACCCCGATCAGCCAGTCGGCGTCGGCCGCCTCCTGCCCCAGGCTGTGTTGCTTGGTCATCGCGGCGAACACGTCGCTGATGCTCTCGTTCAACGCGCCGGACTGGTTCCGGTAGGCGAGGCCGGCGGTGTACTGGGTGACCCCGTGGGCGAACTCGTGCGCCATCACGTCCATCGGCTTGGTGAAGCGATCGAAGATCTCTCCGTCACCGTCGCCGAAGACGAGCTGGCTGCCGTCCCAGAAGGCGTTGTCGTAGTCGCGGCCGTAGTGGACGGTGACGCTGAGCGTGCCGCCCTGCCCATCCAATGACGTCCGGCCGAACTGCTCGCCGAACAGCCGCAGTGCCGCTCCGGCCGATTCGTACGCCTCGTCGACCGCTGCGTCGCCGACGGCGGCGTCGTCTTCGGACCGGGCGATGCGGCCGGGCAGCATCTCTGTGCCTTCGGCGGTGTGGATGACGCGTCTGCCCGGAGTCGTCGAGGTGGTCGAGGTCGTCGAGGTCATCGACAGCACGGTCTGCCGGGCGAGGAACTGGCGCTTCGCGCGGAGTTGGTCGTCGACCTCGAGGGTCACCACGCCAGAGGCGGCGGAGTGCCTGGTCTCGGCGGCGACCGCAACCCGCTGGAGGAGGTACGGGGGGATGAACAGACAGGTCATCGGCGGGCCTTCGGGTTCGGAGTCATCTCGTGTGGCCGCTCGTTGTGCGAAGCTGCGGCCACCCCTTGATCGTGACACCCGCTACTGACGATTCTCAGCTGGTCGACCTCGTCTCGTGGCGGGGTACAGGTGTTCCGACCGAACCCCTTCCGATTGCACAGGGCTCTCGCAAGGGGGTTTGCTCCTGCGCTTCTTGACGTGAAGGCCTGATGGGTTCAGGCTAACTCTTTGAACGGGCAATTTTCGTCGTGATGGCGATTAGTCTGTTCTGTGGGTCGATTGACGGCGCGCAATCGGTGACGGCCACCATGACTTGGGGGCGATTCCGTGGCCACGGGGGCCATGGACCGTAACGTGCGTTCGAAGATGCAGACTCATTCCCGAACGCGTTATCGAGTGCAAAATGCACATAACGCGATTTTGGCGTGTCCGCTTTATGACATGTCATCATGCTGCTGCTCGTTTCGCGTGACTTCCGACACGGCGCTTGCGTAGGTTCCTTTGTGAAACGTCAGGGTTCCCGTGGTGCAGGCAGGCCCGCCGCGCCCGGGACGTCAGGGAAGGAAACCCCTCATGCGCAGCACCAAGCTTCGTCGTACCATCGGCGCCCTCGCGGCCGGCTCCATCGCCGTAGCCGCCTCGGCCGTCATCGTCCTCGCGCCGACCAGTGCGGGCACGATCAACAGCCTTCGATCACAGTCGTACTCCTCCGAGATCAACTCGCTCGCGTTCGTCAACTCCCTCGGCGATTCCGTCGGGACCTACGTCAACTCGTTGTGACCATTCACCCCTGCCGCTGGAGGTGATGATCCGCGTGCTGGGTACGAGGCCCACGTGGGCTCGGCCGGGGACAGCACGCTGGATTCGACGTCGGGGGCGGTGGCGCGGAATGTGAGCGGGCGCACAATCGAGCGCGAGAACTAGTGAAATCCTCGGGGATATTCGATATGGTCTGAGTCAGGCAGTGCCGCAGGATCTGCAGTGCCGCACGTACTTCCGCAAGGAAGCCGGGATACCTGACGTTCCCGGTGGCCCGGCGACGTTGTGAGCGTCACTGGGCCAGCAAGACCCGCGTGAACTTTCCCCGAGGTTCCCGCGGAGTTCCTCCCCCTAAGGGCGACGCCCGCGGTTCAATATGGACCGCGGGCGTGGCTTCCTGGGACGGCCCTCAACTGGGTCTTCCTGGTGTGGGCTCCCGGGACCTTGAGTCCGTCGACCCGGACCAACGCGGCGCCGAGTTGCAGCCGTGTCGAGACCCCCAGTTCGTCCATGAGCTCAGCGATCCAGCGCCGTACGGATCGGACGTTGATGTTCAGCGTGTTCGCGATGGCCGAGTCGGTCGAGCCGGTCATCAGCATCGAGGTCATCATCTGGCGCCGGGCGTCGTTCTCGGCGAAGAACGAGGTGATGATGGGTACGGCTGCGTCCCATACGGCTTCGAACAGCCACTGCAACGCCTCGACCAGCAGTGCGTGGCGCACGATCGAGGCTCGCAGCTCCGCGCCCGGGTTGTAGGACTTCATGGAGGGGATCAGCGCGGTGTGGGTATCGACCAGGATCAGCTTCATCGGCACCTGCGCCGTACGGGACTTCTCGCCCTTGCGCGCGAAGAGCGCGAGCTCGTGCAAGCGGTTGGGGTCGAATCCCGGGTGGTACACCCCCCGGACGACCACGCCGCGGTCCAGCGCCCGCCACTCCGGGGCCTCGGTGAGTGAGGCCTCGGTGACGTCGGGCCGGCTGTTCACGTACGGGGGCTTGTCGAAGGCGCAGATCTCTTTGCGGGCGGAGTCCAGCAGCTCCAGATGAGCGGCGACAATGGCCTCGCGGCCGACCAGGATCTTGACACCCTCCTCCTGCTCCTCCGCGGCCAGCAGTTGGCCTTCGAGCGACTCCGCCGCGACACCGGCCAGTTCGATCTCCGCCAGGCGCTGTGCCTTGAGCTGGCTGACCACGTCCAGCAGCGGCAGAGTGCGCCACTTGCCGTGGGGGGTCATGGTGGCCAGACCCAGTTTGCGCAGCTGTTCGAGGGTCTCCCCGACCTGATCGGGCGTCCTCGCGGTGACCGCGGCCAACTCGTTCACCGTCGCCGACGCATGGGGTCCCAGCGCGACGTACACGGCTTCGGCCTCGGTGCTGATGCCGAGCGGCTGGAGCATGGCACCCTTCCGTGGCCGGTTCCTGAGATGAGCCATTGTCGGCCACTGCCGCGTCATGGCCAAACCGCTACGCTGATCCGCGACCCAGCGCTCTCCCGCGCCCCCCTGATCGTCTCACAAATGCCCGAAGGAGCCTCCTCACCATGGCTGAACTCGCTCAGATCGGCGTCACCGGCCTTGCGGTGATGGGCCGCAACCTCGCCAGGAACTTCGCCCGGCGCGGCCACCGCGTCGCGATCCACAACCGGAGCTTCGCCAAGACCGAGTCGCTGGTCGCCGAAGCGGGCGGTGAGGGCACCTTCCTGCCGTCGGAGTCGATGGCTGACTTCGTCGCCTCCCTGGAGCGTCCACGGCGGGTGATCATCATGGTCAAGGCCGGCGCCGGCACCGATGCGGTGATCGATGAGTTGATTCCGCTGCTGGAGGAGGGGGACATCGTCATCGACGCGGGGAACGCCCACTTCCCCGACACGATCCGGCGCGAGGCCAAGCTGCGCGAGCTGGGCCTGCACTTCGTGGGCACCGGAGTTTCGGGCGGCGAGGAGGGTGCCCTGAACGGACCGTCGATCATGCCCGGCGGCTCCAGGGCGTCCTACGAGTCGCTCGGCCCGCTGCTGGAGAGCATCGCCGCTGTCGTGGACGGCGTCCCGTGCTGCACCTACGTCGGCCCCGACGGTGCCGGGCACTTCGTCAAGATGGTGCACAACGGCATCGAGTACGCCGACATGCAACTCATCGCCGAGGCGTACGACCTCATCAAGCAAGCCACCGGGGCCAGCGCCGCGGAGATCGGTGAGATCTTCCAGACCTGGAACCAGGGCGACCTGGAGTCCTTCCTGATCGAGATCACCGCCGAGGTGCTCGGCCACGTCGACGCCGACACGGGGAAGGCCTTCGTCGACGTGGTGCTGGACCGGGCCGAGCAGAAGGGCACCGGCCGTTGGACGGTGCAGAACGCGCTCGACCTCGGCGTGCCGATCACCGGTATCGCCGAGGCCACCTTCGCCCGGGCCCTGTCGGGGTCGGTGCCCCAGCGCACCGCGGGCCTGCCGGTGCTCCCGGCCGAGGCGGGCGAGTGGGACATCGCCGATCGCGACGCCTTCGTCGAGGACGTACGGCAGGCGCTCTACGCCTCCAAGGTGGTGGCCTACTCCCAGGGCTTCGACCAGATCGCGGCAGCGAGTGCGGAGTTCGGCTGGGACATCGACCGCGGGGCGATGGCACGGATCTGGCGGGGCGGCTGCATCATCCGCGCCCGCTTCCTCAACCGGATCACCGAGGCCTACGAGCGCAACCCCGAGCTTCCCCTGCTGATCGCCGACGACTACTTCGCCAAGGCCGTCGGCAGTTCGCTGGCCGCGTGGCGCAGAGTGGTGGCGGGCGCCGCGCTGAACGGCATCCCCACGCCGGCCTTCTCCTCCTCCTTGGCCTACTACGACGGCATCCGGGCCGAACGGCTGCCGGCCGCGCTGATCCAGGCACAGCGCGACTTCTTCGGGGCCCACACCTACCAGCGGGTGGACAAGGCCGGCTCCTTCCACACCGAGTGGACGGGCGACCGGACTGAGACCGCCATCGGCGCCGGGCCGGCGCAGGTGCTGCCGCCCGAGCCGGCGGAGAAGGCCGACCCGACTCCGGCCTGAGGCGTACGAAATCTCGCCCGAGGTCCCTCTGAGTGGGTGAGGAAGACCTCGGGGCGGATTCGGCCGCTCCCGAACGGCCGGGGGTGCCCATGGACGGACGCGCAGTCGCGATCGCCGCACGGGCGCGCGCCGCCTCGGCCGGGCGCGCACTGCTCCGCTTCGGGCGGTGGCTGTGGACCGACGCCGTGCTGCCGCTGGCCCGGGGCGTCCGCCGCCGGGAGCGTCCCGCGCTGGTGATGGCGGCGGCGCTGCTGCTCGCCCTCCTGTTGCTCCTCACCGGCATCGTCGTCCTGGCGCTGCGGGACGACACCCCACCGCCCGGTCAAGGCTGGGTAGACCCGGTCGACGGGGACTTCCGCTACGGGACGCCGTTCTGGAAGCCCGGCAAGGCCTGGAAGTGGAAGGGACACCACACCGGCGTGGACTACGAGGCCGCCTCCGGAACCCGGGTCGTGGCCGCCGGGCCCGGCCGGATCACGGTCAAGGGACCCGGCGGGGCGTACGGCAAGCACGTCGAGATCGACCACGGGACGGTCGACGGCCAGCGCATCGTCACCTTGTACGCCCACCTGTCCTCCTACGCGGCGGTCTCGGTCGGCCAGCAGGTCGAGGCCGGCACCCTCATCGGCCACGTCGGCAACACCGGGAACTCCTTCGGGCCGCACCTGCACTTCGAGGTCCGGGTCAACTGGCAGGGCGGGGTGAACAACAGCGAGTTCGCCGACGGCTGGAAGTGGGTCGACGCCCATCGCGCCCGCGGCGGCCGGATCGGCGCGCAGGTCGGCGTGCCCACCCCGGAGCCGACGGCGTCCGGCGCGGCGACCTCCTCCGCCGGCCCCCGCATCGACGTTGCCTGACCTGGATTCCGACGAGGGGCAGCCTCGGTAGGGTGACCGGGTGATCCCGCGCGCCCCGCTCGCCGCTGTCCTCCGCGGCGCCCACCGGGGTGCGGCGCACGGCGCGCGAACGGCGCGGCGAGGTTTCGGCCAGGTGCGCAACCGGCTCACTGAGCGCCCGTTCGCCCGCCGCGCGGCGGGCGCCGAGGCGCTGCCCGAGGGCGCGGTCGCCGTCTTCTTCGCCACCGGCCCGGAGAACCTGTACCAGTTCGAGCAGTGGCGTCTGCCGCTGGAGCAACTGGCCCGCACCCGGCCGGTGTTCGTGATCGTCGACCGGCCCGACACCGGACAGGCCCTGCTCGGCACCACCTCGCTCCCGGTCACCTTCGCCCGCAGCAGCAGCGCGCTGGAGACCCTCGTCGGCGACCGCGACGTGCGGGTGGTGTTGTACCTCAACCAGGTCGAGCCGAACTTCCGCATGCTCCGGTTCCCAGAACCCGTCCACGTCCAGATCGGGCACGGGGAGAGCGACAAGGGGGGCAGCGTCTCCCACCAGCACCTGGCCTACGACCTCACCCTGGTCGGCGGCGCCGCCGGTCAGCGGCGGTTGGGCGAGGCGCTGCGCGGCTTCGATCCCGATCAGCGCACGCTCACCGTCGGACGACCGCAGCTCGACCACGCCTACCCCGGAGCGCCGGGCTGGCGGGAGGGCTCCGGCCTTCGGGTCTGGTACGCGCCCACGTGGGAGGGCGACCGGCCGAGCATCGCCTACGGCTCGCTGGCCAGTCACGGGGTGGCCTTGGTCGACACCCTGCTCGGCGACCCCGGCATCCGGCTGATCTACCGCCCGCACCCCCGTACCGGCCAGGCCTCTGCGGCGCACCGGGCTGCCGATCGGGCGATCCGCGCCCGCCTGGCGGCCGCCGGGGAGCGGCACCTGGTGGACCAGGCCGGCTACGGGTGGGCCTGGCGCTTCGCCGACGCCTGCGTCACCGACATCTCGGCGGCAGCCTATGACTGGCTCGCGACGGGCAAGCCGCTGCTGGTCACCGAGCCGGTGGAGCGCCGCGCCTATCGGCCGGCCTCACCCCTGCTCGACGAACTCGGATTGCTGCCGGCGGCAGGAGTCGGTGAGGTTGCCGACCTGCTGCGCGCCCAGGCCGAGGACCTCACTCTGCGCGAGCGGCGGGCGGAGCTGACGGACTACTACTTCGGCGAGGTGGCCGACGCGGCGAGCACCCGGCGTTTCGCGGCGGCGATCGATCGGGCGTACGAGTTGCAGCGCAGCTGAGCGCATTCTCCTAGAGCCCGCGCAGGAAGTCCACGTCGTCGTCCGGCGCATTCGGCCGCCCGCGCACCTTCCGGGTGCCCAGGGACTCCGCGTTGGGGCGCCCGAGGAACAGCCAGCAGACCGCTCCGGCCAGCGGTAGGCAGATCACGGCTGTCGCCCAGAGCCACCGCGGCATCCGGCGGACCGCATACGGAGGCGCCTGAGCGACCTCGACCACGCAGTAGATCATCAACAACGCCACGATGACGATCGGCATATACCGGCCCATGATCCCTACAGTATGCGTGGTTGCCTAGCCCCGGACAACACTCTCGCTAGGCTGTCAGGATGCTCACCCGGCCCCAGTCCGACGCGCGGCGGAGCCGGTGGTGACGGCTGGTTCAGGAGTGGGAGCCGAGCGGCCGGCCGATCCCACCATCGCCCAGTTGCGCGAGGTGACCCAGCCGCCCAGCGTGCGTACCCGGGCAGGCGCAGAGCACTGGGTGGCGCACGCTTACCTCCGCGACATCTCGCCGTACCTGACCAGGGTGCTGCTCCGAGCGGGCTTCAGCGCCAACGGCGTGACCTGGTTGATGATCCTGTGCGCCGCGGGGGCGGCGGTCGCGACCGGTTGGCCCTCGCTGGCCGGCGCAGTCCTGGTCGTCCTGCTGGTCCAACTGCAGATGCTGCTGGACTGCTGCGACGGTGAGGTGGCGCGCTGGCGCGCGACGTCCTCGCCGAAGGGGGTCTACCTGGACCGCATCGGTCACTACGTCGCCGAGTGTGGCATCGCGGTGGCGCTGGGGGTACGGGCGAGCGGCGGCCCCGGCCTCAGCGGGGTGTGGATCAGCGCGGGGCTGTTGCTCGGGTTGCTCGTCGCGCTGAACAAGGTGGAGAACGATCTCGTGCACGTGGCCCGGCACTACGCCGGGATGAGCCAGATGCGCGACGCCGAGGACGTCCGGGTGCCGACCGGAGGTGCCCTGCGTACGGCTCGGCGAATCGCCCACTTCGTGCCCTTCCACCGCGTCTTCCACTCCGTGGAGCTGTCCTTGCTGGTGTTGGTGGCCGCGCTGCTGGATCTGGCCTTGGGCCGCAACGTGACCGCGGTGCTGCTGGTGGGGTTGGTGGTCTCCGCCGTGGTCACCGTCGTCGGCCACCTGGCCGCCGTGCTGGCGTCGTCCCGGTTGCGATGAGCGCGACCACCGGACGGCCCGCGTACGGCGTGGTGGTGCTGACCATGGGCAACCGGCCCGCCGAACTCGCGGCCGGGATCGACTCGTTGCTCGCCCAGCGGGACGTGACCCTGGACGTGGTCGTGGTGGGCAACGGCTGGTCGCCCAGCGGGTTGCCGGCCGGGGTGAAGACGTGCGGGCTGCCGGAGAACGTCGGCATTCCCGCCGGCCGCAACGCCGGGGTACCCCTGGTCTCGCGGTGACCTGCTGTTCTTCCTCGACGACGACGCACGCTTGCCCGAGACCGACGTGTTGGCCCGGATGGCCGCGGAGTTCGCCGCCGACCCGGCCCTGGGGCTGATCCAGCCCCGGGTGGTCGATCCGGAGGGCCGCGAGGCGCCGCGCCGCTGGACCCCCCGGGTACGGGTCGGGGACCCGGCGCGCAGCAGCCCGGCGATGAACGTGTGGGAGGGGGCGGTGGCCATCCGACGGGCCGCCTTCGACGCGGCGGGGGGCTGGCCGGAGGAGTTCTGGTACGCCCACGAGGGGATCGAACTGGCCTGGCGCGTCTGGGACGGCGGGTACCACGTCCGCTACGACGGCGGCATCGAGGTGCACCACCCGGCGATCGCGCCGACCCGGCACGCGGAGTTCTACCGCTTCCAGGCGCGGAACCGGGTCTGGCTGGCCCGGCGCAACCTTCCCCTCCCCGTCGGCGTCGCCTACGTCGCCGCCTGGACCGCAATCAGCGCTCTCCGGCTGCGGTCACGCGAGGCCTTCGCCGAGACCCTGCGCGGCTACCGCATCGGCCTGAGCCAGCCCGGCGGCCAGCGTCGCCCGATGAGCTGGCGTACGGTCTGGCGGATGACCAAGGCCGGTCACCCACCCCTCCTCTGACCCGCGGCCCCTCCCTCCGTCGCGGGAGCCCGTCCTCTGTTCGCGGGAATTCGTCGTCTCTTCGCGGGACCTGCCCCCTGCGTCGCGGGAACCTGCCCACCTGGCGTCGCGGGCAACCTACGTATACGTGAGTTCCTGGTGGATTGCTTGGTTTGCAAACTGAGTAATCCATCAGGAACCTGAGCAATGTGGAGCGGGCACGCTCCTCCGTCGCGGGAGCCTGACCCTGCGTCGCGGGAGAATCTGCCCCTGGGTCGCGGCAACCTACGTATACGTGAGTTCCTGGTGGATTGCCTGGTTTGCAAACTGAGCAATCCATCAGGAACCTGAGCAATGTGGAGTGGTCGGCGCCTACGGGGCGGGCCCGGTCCACTCCGGCTGGCGGTTCCCGAACCTCACCGCGCCGAACCGCGCCGCCACACCGCACCGCGCAGCACCGCGCACCGCGCCGGGCCGACGCAGCGCCGCCCGCGGCCCCTCCGTACGCGGGTCCGGGCCACCGGGTTCCGAGCACCGAGCGTCCGCGCGCCGGCCCGGGCCGCCTAGCCTGGGCGTCGTGGAGGCGCGGGCGTGGTCGGAGTGGGCGGTGGCCCAGGTGGAGGCGGACGCCAATCGCAGTGCGGACACGCACCTGCACCGGTTCCCGCTGCCGCCGCAGTGGGGCGTCAGTCTCTACCTCAAGGACGAGTCGGTCCACCCCACCGGCAGCCTGAAGCACCGGCTGGCCCGGTCGCTGGTGCTGTACGGCCTGTGCAACAACTGGATCCGCGAGGGCACCACGCTGGTCGAGGCGTCGTCGGGTTCCACGGCCGTGAGCGAGGCCTACTTCGCGCGCCTGCTCGGGCTGGCTTTCGTCGCGGTGATGCCGGCCTCGACCGTGCGGGAGAAGTGCGAGCTGATCGAGTTCTACGGCGGGCGCTGCCACCTGGTCGAAGATCCCGGGAGCATCTACGAGGTCGCCGCCGAGCTGGCGCAGGCGTGCGGCGGGCACTACCTCGACCAGTTCTGCTACGCCGAACGCGCCACCGACTGGCGTGGCAACAACAACATCGCCGAGTCGATGTTCAGCCAGCTCCGGCGCGAGCCGTATCCGCTGCCGAGCTGGGTGGTCGTCGGGGCCGGCACCGGCGGCACCAGTGCCACCATCGGCCGCTACCTGCGGCTGCAGAAGTACCCCACCCGGTTGTGCGTGGTCGACCCGGAGAACTCGGCCTTCTTCGCCGGTTGGAGCACCGGCGACCTCACCGCCACGGCCAGCGGCTCGCGGATCGAGGGCATCGGGAGGCCGAGGGTCGAGCCGAGTTTCGTGCCTCAGGTGGTCGACCGGATGATCGCCGTGCCGGACGCGGCGTCGATCGCCGCCATGCGCTGGTGCACGGCCAAGCTCGATCGCTGGGTGGGCGGTTCGACCGGGACCAACATGTGGGGCGCGCTCCGTCTGGTCGCGGAGATGAAGGACCAGGCTCGCCCGGGCAGTGTGGTCACCTTGCTGTGCGACGACGGGCGCCGTTACGCGCGTACCTATTACGACGACGCCTGGGTGGCCGAGCGCGGCTGGGATCTCGGTCCGCACCAGGACGTGCTCGCCGAGTTCGAACGGACCGGTCGCTGGACGGCGGGCCCGGGCTAGCAGACGCGCCTGCCCTGCACGTTGACGACCCCGGCTCAGGACGCTCCGATCACCAGTCCGGCCGCCAGGCCGGCGGCGGTCGCCAACTGGGCTGCTCCGGTCGCCTTCAGCACCGCGATCAGCGCGGGACCGCGTGCTCCGGCGAGAACCCGCCGCACCGGCGCCAGCGCGAGCGCGATCCCGGCCGATCCCAGCAAGGCCCACCAGGTGGTCAGCGCCGCGACCGCGACCACCGTCGCCGCCCCTATGGCCAGCAGCACCGCGAAGAGCACCCGCGTACGTCGGTCGCCGAGCCGGGTGGCCAGGGTCCGCTTGCCCACGGCGCGGTCGCCGCGCAGGTCGCGCAGGTTGTTCGCGACCAGGATGGCGCAGGCCAGGACACCGATTCCGACGGCGGCGACCACGGTGGCCGCGCTCACCCGGCCCGTCTGGACGTACGCCGTGCCGCACACCGCGACCAGGCCGAAGAAGACGAAGACGAACACCTCGCCGAGACCGAGGTAGCCGTACGGATGCTTCCCGCCGGTGTAGAACCACGCCGCCAGCACGCACGCCGCTCCGACCGCCAGCAGCCACCAGAAGCCGGTGACCGCGACCAGGACCAGGCCGGCGACCCCGGCCAGGCCGAAGCTGGCGAACGCGGCCGTCCTGACCGAGCGTGCCGAGGCCAGACCCGATCCCACCAGGCGCAGCGGGCCCACCCGCTCGGCGTCGGTGCCGCGGATCCCGTCGGAGTAGTCGTTGGCGTAGTTCACCCCGACCTGCAGGGCGACGCTGACCACGAGCGCGAGCACCGCCGCCAGGGGTCGGAACCCGCCCTCGAAGAAGGCCAGGCCGGAGGCGGCCAGGACCGGTGACAACGCGGCGGGAAGCGTACGCGGCCGCGCTCCCGCAGCCCATTGCGCCCAGGTCGCGCCGTACGCGACGTCGGCCGTCACGGCCTGAGCTCCGCGCGGTTCAGCAGCAGCGTACGGATCGCCGGCCGGTCGGGTTTGCCTCCCGCGAGCCGGGGGAGCGACGGCAGCAGGACCAGTTCGCGGGGGAGGGTATGCGGGGGCAATCGACGCCGGAGCGCCGTCCGCATGGCCTCGAGCGAACCCTCGCCCTCGCAGACCGCGACGATCCGGCTGCCCCACTCCGGGTCGGGCACCGCGACCACGACCCCGTCCCCGCCGCGAGCGCCGGCCCAGGCGCGGACCTGCAACTCGACGGCAGCCAGATCAGCCTTGAGACCGCCGGTCACGATCAGGTCGTCGAACCGGCCGAGCACCTGCAGCCGGTCCGCCTACCCAGCGACCGCGGTCGTCGGTGCGCACCACACCTGCACGCAGTCGATCCGCCGTCCGGTCGGGATCGAGCCGGTACCCGGAGAACACCGTCGGACCCGCGATGCCGATCCGTCCGTCGGCGGCGATCTCCACCCGCACCCCGTCCAGCGGGCGGCCGTCGTAGACGCAGCCGCCGCAGGTCTCGCTCAGGCCGTACGTGGTGACTACGGCGATCCCGGCTGCGCGCGCCCGCGCGAGGACGGCGGGATCGGCCGCACCTCCTCCGACCAGCACGGCGTCCACGCCGGTCAGCGCGGCCGTCAGCACGGGCTCGCGGAGGGCCCGCGACAGCTGGGTGGGAACCAGGGACAGGTAGCGGGGCCGGCCCGCATCGGTTCCGGCCGCGACCAGATCGGCGAGGTCGGAGCGGATCTCGATCACCCGGGTGCCGGCGATCGCGGCGCGGGCCAGCACCATCAGACCCGCGACGTAGCGCGCCGGCAGGGCGAGCAGCCAGTCCCCGGGGCCCCCGAGTCGGGCGTGGGTCGCGGCGGCCGAGGCGCGGATGGCCGCTCGCGACAAGACGACGGCCTTGGGCGCACCGGTGGAGCCGGACGTCAGCACGACCGCCGCGGGATCGTGCTCCTGGATCGCGACGGCCGGCCGGAGTGCGGACCGGGCGCGGGCCCGCTCGGCCCGGTCCTGCGGCAGCACGGCGATCGGCGGGCCGCCGGCCAGGGCCTCGGCCAGCGCCACCGCGGCGTCCTGGGCCTCCACCGCGCGCAGCCGCGATGTCCCCGCCGCCACCGTCATGCCCGCAAGGCTAGCCAGGTAGGTCAGACTGGCCCCCGTGCCGGCCGAGCCTCACGTGTTCGTGATCCCGCTGCGTACCCGCTTCCGCGGCCTGGTCCTGCGCCAGGGCATGGTGTGGCGCGGCGCGGCGGGTTGGGCGGAGTGGAGCCCGTTCCTGGACTACGACGGCGCCGAACTGGTGCCGTGGTGGCGGGCCGCCGAGGAGGCCGCCGACCTGGGCTGGCCCGAACCGTTGCGTACCGCGGTGCCGGTGAACAGCACGGTGCCCGCGGTCGGGCCCGATCAGGCGCACCGCTGGGCCGCCGCCGCCGGCTGCGCGACCGCGAAGGTGAAGGTGGCCGAGTCCGGGCAGACG
Organism: uncultured Actinomycetota bacterium; assembly: GCA_963726625.1. GTDB lineage: Bacteria > Actinomycetota > Actinomycetes > Propionibacteriales > Propionibacteriaceae > Microlunatus. The sequence goes on along the minus strand of CAVSDA010000011.1, from coordinate 159,610 downwards.
CCGGCCGAGGACCTCGCTCGCGTCGAGGCGGTCCGGGACGCGCTGGGCCGATCGGGCCGGATCCGGGTCGACGCCAACGGGGCCTGGAGCGTCGACACCGCCGTACGCCGGATCAGGGCGCTGGCGAGGTTCGACCTGGAGTACGTCGAACAGCCGTGCCGCACCGTCGAGGAACTCGCCGAACTCCGTACCCGGCTGGCCCGGCTGCACGTCGACGTGGCGATCGCGGCGGACGAGTCGATCCGCCGTGCTGCCGACCCGTATCGCGTCGCCGCGCTGCACGCCGCCGATATCGCCGTGCTCAAGGTCCAGCCCCTCGGTGGGGTCCGCGCCTGCCTGGAGATCGCTGAGCGGATCGGGCTTCCGGTCGTGGTGTCCAGTGCCCTGGAGACCTCGGTCGGGATCCGGGCCGGGCTCGCACTCGCTGCCGCTCTGCCCGAGTTGCCGTACGCCTGCGGGCTCAACACGGTGCCGTTGTTGGACGACGACCTCGCGCTGGCGCCGCTGAGGGCGGTGGCCGGAGAGCTCCACCTCGCCCCGATCGAGCTGTCGGAATCCGCGCTCGACCGCACCCGGGCTCCGCAGGACACTGCGCGCCTCTGGCACGCTCGTCTGGTGCAGACCCGCAACCTGGCCGCCGAGCGACGCGATGGGTGAGGCGACGCTCTGTGCCCGGGTGCTCGTCGAGGAGCTCCTGGCCGGTGGGGTCCGCGAGGTCGTCCTGTCGCCGGGCTCGCGGAGTGCGCCGCTGGCCTATGAGTGGTACGCCGCGGACAGGATCGGGTTGGTGCGCCTGCACGTCCGGTTCGACGAGCGCACCGCCGGCTTCCTCGCCCTCGGGCTGGCCAAGGCCTCCGGGGCACCGGTGGCCGTGCTCACCACGTCCGGGACCGCCGCCGCCAACCTGCACCCGGCGGTACTCGAGGCCTGGCACTCCCACCTCCCGCTGATCCTGGTCACCGCCAGCCGTCCGCGCGCCGTGCTGCACGCCGGCGGCAACCAGACCACCGACCAGGAGCACCTGTTCGGCCGGCATGTGCGGGGGTACGCCGCAGTGTCCGACGCCAGCCCCGATGTCGCCGGCTGGCGCTTCGAGGTGGCCCGCCTGCTGGCCGCCGCCACCGGTGTCCGCAGCCGGTTGCCCGGACCGGTTCAGCTGAACGTCGAGTTGAGCGACCCGCTGGTGCCCACCGACACCGCACCCCCGCCGACCGCGCCGGAGCGGAGGATCGCCCCGTCGCCGCTGGGCGCCCCACTGCAGCTTGCCGCCGGGCCGCAGACCGTGATCGTGGCCGGTGACCTGCCGCTCCGCGCGGGCCAGGCCCTCGCCTCGAGCGCCGCAGCCGCGCGCGTGCCGCTGCTCGCCGAGCCGTCCAGCAACGCGCGCAGCGGACCGGCCGCCCTGGCCACCTACCGACTGCTGCTCGGTTCGGCGCTGGGCGAGGAGATCGAGCGGGTGGTGCTGTTCGGCCGTCCCACGCTGTCCAGACCGGTCAACCGGCTGCTGGCGCGCACCGACGTCGAGCTCGTCGTGGTCAGTCCTTACGCGGACTGGCCTGATCCGGGCCGTACGGCGTCGCGGGTCGTTGACGCGGTGTCGTTTCCCACGGGGCCCTCGGGCGGGGTGGCTCAGAGCGGTGGTGCCGCTGCGGACTGGTGGCAGGCCTGGCAGGACGCCGACCGGGTGATCGCCGCCGAGCTGGGCCGGCTGCTCGACGGGCAGCCCTATCTCAGCGGGCCCGCTGCTCGCGGCGGCGCTGTGGACCGCTCTGGACCAGCACGACACGCTCATCGTCAGCTCCTCGAATCCCATCCGTGACCTGGACCTGGCCCCGATCAGCGACAGCCCGCCCGCGGTGTACGCCAATCGGGGTCTCGCCGGCATCGACGGCACCGTGTCGACCGCGGTCGGGGTCGCTCTCGCCACCGAGCGGCCCTGCCACGCCCTGATCGGTGACCTGGCCGCCCTGCACGACGCATCCGGGCTCATCCTCGGACCAGCCGAGCCGCGGCCCGACCTGCGGCTGATCGTGGCCAACGACGACGGCGGCAGCATCTTCGCCACCCTGGAGCAGGGCCTGCCGGCGCACAGCGGCGCCTACGAGCGGTTGTTCGGCACCCCGCACGGGGTTCGTTTCGCCGCCCTGGCTGCCGCTGCCGGCGTGGCCTGGCGCCGGGTGGACAGCACCGAGGAGTTGCGCGCCGTGCTGGCGGAGCCGCCCTTACGGGCTGGAACTGGTCGAGGCGGTGGTCGACCGGGCCCACCGTCGCTCGCTGAACGAGGCGGTCACTGGGCTCGCAGCCAGGCTCTGAGCCGGTTGGTGGCCACGACGTCGTCCTCGTTGTACTCCAGCACCCGCTGCCGCGCCTGTGCTCGCACGTCCGCAGTCTCCCCGTGCACCGCGTCGGCGAACCAGAGCTGGGAGTTCAGCCCGCCCGGATCCTCATCCCGCCAGGCGAAGCCCGCCTCCCGGGCCACGAGCTTCAACCCGAGACCGTGGGCACCGAAGAAGTGCGTCTTGACCACCTCGAGCAGGTCGACGAACGCGCTCTCGGCGTAGGTTGCCGCCCATTCCAGCACCGGGTCGGGCATCCGGTCGGCCACCGCTCGGATCTTCGCCACCTCGTACGCGCTGTAGTGGTAGACCGCCACACTGCCACTGCCCAGGACCATCTCGCGCAGCCAGCCGAGGGCCTGCCGCGCCAGGTCGGTCTCGGCTCCCTCGTCGAGATCGGCGAAGCGGCTGAACTCGACGTACCTGGGCACGCCGGGGTGACTGCGGTCATGGACCAGGAATCCCCACAGGTAGATCCGCCCGTCGACCGCGCTCTCCAGGTCCAGATCGATCTCCAGCTGGGCCTGCGGGCACGTCGATCGGGCCGGCTGTCTCCCGGCTGAACGCCCGGCCGGTGAGCAGCATCTGGGCCCGCCGGGCGGCCAGCCTCAGCCGGCCCTCGGCACCGGCGCGGTGGGTCACCTCGGGGAGGTACCAGTGTGCGATCGCGTCCAGGTCAGCCCCGACCAGGTCGGTGATGGTGGTGATCCCACCCCTCCGCAGCACCGCGATCTCCCGCAGGTCGAGGGCGCCCTTGTCGATCCGCAGGCTGACGTCGTCGGGGTGCAGTTGGGGGCGGCAGTGTTCCCACCACGCGCAGCGCGTGCACTCGCGGTTGACGATCGGGCGGACCAGCGGGGCGGCGATCCGGCAACGCCCCACCGGTCTGGCGCCGCGCCGCGTCGGCGACCGCGACCCGGAAGCGGTGCTCGTGGTCGTACCGGTCCAGCGTGCTGCGCAGCCGCCAGCCCTCGGGGTGACTGCGGGAGAAGGTGCGCAGGACAGGGGCGGTCAGGTCGAGCCAGGCCAGAACCGGGCCCTCCGGCACCTCGTCGGTGCCGATCACCGCCGCGAGCGGGTCGGCTGAGGCGTACCCGGCGGCCTCCAACATCCGCCGGTAGTGTGCGAGTTGGACGAAGTCGGCGGCCCGGCTGCCCAGCCTCAGGCCGTGCCCGGGCAACTCGATGGAGTGCTGCGGATCGGGTCGCTCCAGGCTGGTGTAGCGCAGCACGGACGGCTCGGTCGCTCCCGCGCGCGGGCGGCAGCGCTCGATGATCTTGTGCCACTTCACTTCGACCGGGTGATATCCGGGACGGCCGTCAACGGTGTCCGCGCCGCGAACGAGCAGGTCCGGCCAGCCGACGCGGTGCCCGTCGACGTCGGCCGGCAGACGTCCGCCGATCACCACCGCCGCGCCCGAGTCCATGGCCTGCCGGCAGGCCTGGGTCAACTCGTCCGCGGGCCTGGGCTCTCTGGCCTGGCGAGCGATTCGCCGCGGCGAGCAGTCGCAGGTCGACCACGCGCCCCCGGCAGCGGGTGATCAATTGCTCGAGGACGACTGCTTCGAACTGCTGCCCACCGTCGAAGAGCTCAGCCAGTGCCTCGCTCGTCTCCGCCTGTGGGTTGGCCGGCGGCAGGGTCGCCGTCGGGTCGAAGGCGTTGTGCGTCTTGACCGGGCAACTGCGCGCCGCGTACGCGCCGAGCAGGATCGCGGGTGTGCCGGCAGCCTCGGGGTCGTCGGTCAGCGCGGCCGGCCGTCGGCGTGGTCATGCCCGGGCCCGGTGCAGCGCGACGATGCCGCCGGAGGCGTTCTGCCACTCCACCTGCCGCCAGCCGGAGCCTTCGATCAGAGCGGCCAGGCCGGCCTGGTCGGGCCAGGCCTGGATGGACTCGGCCAGGTACTCATACGCAGCGGGGTTGGAAGAGATGACCCGAGCGAGCTTGGGGAGGGCGGCGACCAGGTAGTTCGCGTAGATCAGGCGGAACGGCCGCCAGGTCGGGGTGGAGAACTCGCAGACGACCAGGACGCCGCCGGGCCGGGTCACCCGCAGCATCTCGGCCAGCGCGGACCGCGGGTCCTCCACGTTGCGCAATCCGAAGGACACCGTGACGGCATCGAAGGACGCGTCCGCGTACGGCAGACGCAGTGCGTCCCCCGCCACGAAGGACAGGCCGGGCAGGCGTCGCTTGCCGACGGTCAGCATGCCCAGGGACAGATCGGTCGGGATCACCGTCGCACCGGCATCGGCGAAGGGCTGACTGGAGGTACCGGTGCCGGCAGCCAGATCGAGGATCAGCTGGCCAGGACGAGGATCGGTCGCGCGCAGCACCAGACGCCGCCAGGCCCGGTCCTGCCCGAGCGACAACACGTCGTTGGCCAGGTCGTAGCGGCCCGCGACGCGGTCGAACATGGCCGCCACCTCGCCGTGGCGCTTCTCCAGCGTCGCTCTGCGCGGTCCGGCCGAGGGCGCGGTGATCGGTGTCGTGGTCAGGCACGCGGACAGCCTCCCACGGCCCACTGACACCGCCGCAGACTCGACCGGCCCGGTCCTCGTGCCGGCCTGAGTGGGACGCGGCCGTCGCGGATCAGGCCTCAGAGCTCGGTGGATGCCCTTGATCGCGGTGAGGGTCGGCAGTGGTGCGCCGCCGGCGTCCTCCACGCTCACCCCCAGGCCGGTCACCCCGTCGAGGGATCCGGTCAGGAAGACCTTGCGGTCTCCGCCGCCCGGCACGAGCACGTCAGGCGCGGCGCCCGACGGGTTGTCGGGACTGATGGCCGAACTCTTCAACGTCCACACCTGGTAGGTCTGGTCGGCTGCGGTGGGCGGCAATCCCGCACTGACGAACATCGCGCGGTTCAGTTGCCGGGACACCACGAAGGAGGCCTGGCCGCCGTTGTTCAACGGCACGGCGTAGGACCGCAGGTCCGGAGCGCTCAGCAACTGCGTCTCGGCGGTCGCCTGGGCGAACTGGGCCTGGCGCCCCTGGACGAGGTTGAGGACCACCCCGCCGAGCGCGAGGGCGGCGATCATCGCTGCGGCGACCAGGCCGGTGAGCACCCGAGCACGCCGTAGAGTCCGCCGCAGGGCGAGTTCGTCGACCGGCTGGGCCGCCGGCCGGCTCGCAGGCACGGTGACCGAGGTGGGGGAGTCGTTCGTTCTGGGGTTCGGTCGACCGTGGACGCCGGGATGGGGGGAAGGACGCGTACTCCGGAGATGGCCGACAGCACCGACCCGCGCAGGGCGGGCGGCGGCGGGGCCGCGGCGCTGGCCAGCAGGGACAGCTCGGCGGCGGTCTCGCAGAATTCCACGACCTCACGGCTGCAGGTCGGGCACACCGCCAGGTGAGCCTCGAACTCGTCCAGTTCCGCCGGGTCCAGCGCATTGATCACGTAGGAGCCGACAGCTCCGTGGATCTCGCTCATGCTTCCACCCCTAACGCGTCGCGCAGGCCGATCAGTCCGTCCCGGATGCGTGTCTTCACGGTTCCGAGCGGAAGTTTGAGTAGTTGGGCCACCTGGCTCTGGGTATAGCCGCCGAAGTAGGCCAGCGTCAGCGCCTCACGCTGAATCGCGGTCAAGGAGACCATGCCTTTGCGCACCCTCTCCACGTCCAGCCGCTGTTCGACACCGTCCCATACCTGGTCGACCTCGCGGGTGACGTCGGACAGGGCGTAGCGCTCGTCCCGTGCGGTCTCGCTGGAGACCGACCGTACGCGGTCGACGGCGCGACGATGGGCCATGGTCGTCATCCAGGCCATGACACTGCCCTTGTCGGAGGCGTAGCGAGCCGACTGCCGCCAGACCTCCACGTACACCTCCTGGGTGACCTCGGCCGCATGGTCGGGGGAACGCAGGACCCTGAGGATGACCGAGTAGAGGCGGGTCGACGTGAGGTCGTAGAGCTCGGCGAACGCATCCTCGTGACCTCGCGAGGATCGCGTGATCAGATCGATCAGCCGGGCCGCTTCGCGCTCCCGGCCGGTCGGTTCGCCGCCCGGCGAGCGCCGAGGAGTGTGGTCCTCGGCGCCCGGCGGGAGTGATGCGACATTCATGAGTTCGACGTTCTCACGTCAGACAGTCGATACTCAGGACTTCGGCAGCAACACGCTGTCGATGATGTACACGGTCGCGTTGGCGGTCTGCACGTTGCCGCAGACGATCTTGGCGGTGCCGTTCACGGTGAAGTCCTCGCCGGAGCCCTCGACGGTGACGCCCTGCTTGGGGTTCAGGCTGTCGTGCTCGCCGGCGACCATGTCGGGGCTGAGCCGTCCGCCGACCACGTGCTGGGTGAGGATCGCCGTCAGGGTCTCCTTGTCGGCCAGCACCTTGTTCAGGGTCTTCTCATCGATCTTGGCGAAGGCGTCGTTGGTCGGCGCGAACACCGTGATGCCGTCGGCGTTGTTCAGCGTGTCGACCAGGCCGGCCTTCTTGACCGCGGTCACCAGGGTGGACAGGACGGGGTTGTTGCTGGCCGCGGTGGCGACCGGGTCGGACGACATGCCGTCGAAGGATCCCTTGCCGCTGGTCGGCACGGCCGAGCAGGCGGCGCCGAACGGCTGGTCGCTCGGCCATGCTCTCCGACGGAGTCGCCGAAGGCGCGCTCGCCACGGAGGACGGGGCTGCGGCCGAGGGAACGGTGGAGGCGCCGGGGCTGGCGGTGCTGGCGCCGCCGCACGCGGCGAGGGCCAGCGGGAACGCGATCGCCGCGGCGACTGCCGCCAGCTTGGCCACTCGGGTGGTCTTGAACATGGTGGATCTCCTCAGAAGGGTGGATCTTCGTTTGGCCACACCGTCGGTGTGGATCTTGCACAGGGTTCGGCGCCGGCTCGCCACAGGGATTGGTGAAAGGCGATTTTGTTTGCTTTCGTACCGACGTGATGCCGGTCACGCCACGCCGTCCGTCACGGGCCGGACGGCGGGATCTGCGCCGGCCAGGAGGCAGAATCGCCTCCATGGCCAAGCGCACCACCGTGTTGAAGGTGTCGGGACTCCGTCGCACGTACGGCCCCGTCACGATCTTCGACAAGTTCAATCTCGAGGTGCGTGCCGGGGAGGCGGTAGCGCTGACCGGGCGCAACGGGGCCGGCAAGTCGACCCTGCTCCGATGCCTGGTCGGGGCCGACCGGCCCGACGACGGCACCGTCGAGGTGCTCGGCCGGCCGATGGTGGAGACCTCGCCGGAGATCCGCCGCGACGTGGCCACCGTCATCGACGACCTCGACTTCTTTCCCGACCTCAGCGTGGTGGAGCATCTGGACCTCCTGGCGCGCGCTCACGGCATCGCCGACCCGGACGACCTGGTCGACGAGGTACTGGAGGAGGTCAAGCTGGTACCGCAGTCCTCGCAGCTGCCCGGCACCCTTTCCTCGGGTCAGCGGCGCCGGCTCGCGCTGGCCACGGCGTTCGTCCGGCCGCGCAAGCTGCTGATCCTCGACGAGCCCGAGCAGCGCCTGGACACCGAGGGAGTGAGCTGGCTCGCCCAGCGGCTGCGCTCGGAGCGCCAGAAGGGCCTGGCGATCGTGTTCGCCAGCCATGAGCCGGCCCTGGTGGAGACGGTGGCCACCCGGGTGGTCACGCTCGGCGACCCCCGCGGATGAGCGCGATGAACCCGGCTGCCGAGGACGGGGAGCCGCTGATCGAGGCCGCGCCGCTCGTCCCGGCCACGCCGCGGGAGCTGAAGACGCTGATCCGGGACTGGCGCAAGGGCCGCGCCACGCGGAACCTGGTGGAGGCGTTCAACGACGCCTACATCGCCCTGATCGGCGCGTTGATGATCGGCGCCATGCTCATCAACGTCGTGCTCAAGGCCCAGCGCACCATTGCCCAGTGCACCGAGCCGACGTGTCTGTCCGCGCGCACGATCCTTCCCTGGGCTGCGTTCGCCGCCGCGGTGGCCGTGGCGCTGGCCGCGAGCCGGTTGTTCGGTCCTGTGCTCGCGTCGGCGGCGGAGGGCTTCTGGCTGTTGGACGGTCCGGTGTCGCGGCCCAAGCTGCTCCGCTCCCGCCTGGTCGCCGCCGTGGCGGTCGCCTTCGCCGTCGGTGCGCTGGTGGGTGCCCTGGTCTCCGCGCTCACCGGCTCGGGTCGCAGCGGGGTGCTGGTCTGGTCGGCGGCCACAGCGCTGTCGGCTGCGGCGGCCGTCGCCTTCGCCGCAGCGCAGCAGGGTCGCGAGCGGCACCGCCTGTCGCACGCCCTGACGTATGTGTTCGCCGTGCTGGGGATCGGGGCGCTGTTCGCCGTCGTCGGGGTCGCGGCGGGCTGGTTCAGTCTCAACCTGTCGGAGGATCTCGGCGTCGAGCTCGGCCTGGTGATGGCAGCGTTCTCCCTGGTGGTGCTGGTCATCAGCGCGGTCCTGGCCGCTGTCCGCCTGGGCCGGATCAGGCGTACCCGATTGCTCAGCGGCGGCGCGCTGGTGAGCGGAATCTCCGGTGCCTTCTTCGCCCTGGACATCGGCCTGGCCCGCGACATCGTGGTGGCGCGCCGGGCTTTGGACAAGGGCCACGTCACCCCCGCCCGAGGCAAGGGCCTCGGGCTCACCAGCCTGGTCTGGCGCGAGTGGCAGCGGCTGCGGCGCTTTCCCCAGCCGTTGCTGGTGCTGGCCGGGACCGTCGTGGTGCCCTACGCCGCTGACGCACTCGGGATGAGTGTGTTGACTCCGGTGCTCGCGGCGCTGGCGCTGTTCGGCGCGACCATTCCGCTGCTCGGCGGTTTGCGCGTGCTGACTCGTACGGGCGGTCTGGCCCGCTGCCTGCCGTTCTCGCTGGCTCAGATCAAGGTGGCCTCCATCACGGTTCCCGCCGTCCTTGCCGCGGCTCTGGGCGATCGCCACGACGGCGGCCTACCTGGGTTTCGGCGACGGGGCCGTGCAGCGCACAGGGTCGGAGGCCTTCGTCGTCTCGGTCGCGGTGGCCCTGGCCGGGCTGCTCGCCGCGGTCCGGTGGACCCAGGCCAAGGGCGTCGACTTCGGGGCCCCGATGGTGTCCAGCCAGCTCGGTGCCTTCCCGCCGGGGCTGATCACCAACCTCTTCCGCGGCTTCGACGTGGCGCTGATCGCCACCGCGCCGCTGCTGCTGGGCTTCTCACCGTTCTGGTCCCTGCTGATCGAGGCGGTGGTGGCGCTGATCCTGCTGAACTCGATGGACGCCGAGTCGCTGCGCGCCCGCCAGGCCGACCAGCAGAAGCAACTGGAACTGCAGAAGAAGCAGCGCGCCGCCGAAGCGGCCGCCACCCGACAGCGCAAGCGCTGAGTCGCCGCCGCTGCCTACCAGCCGAGTCGCTGGCACAGCCAGTCGCCGGTGGCCTGGGCGTACCAGCGCTGGTGGATCCGCAGGTACGGCGAGCTCGGGTTGTCCGGCTGGGCTGCGGTCAGCAGGAAGTACAGCGTGAGGCACGCGAGTGCGCAGTCCAGTCCCTCGCCGTCGGCCGGACCGAGCAGACCGGTTTCGGCGAGCAGCGCATCAGCGTCCAGTCCGTCGCCGCGCATCGAGATGGCCAGGCAAGCGGCGTCGAACCAACGGGGTCCGACCGCCGGGAAGTTCCAGTCGCACACCCAGACCCTCCCGGCCGCGTCGAAGATGACATTGTCGTCGCGCAGGTCCAGGTGGCTCAGCGTCTCGCCGGCCAGGAGCTCGAACCGTCGTGACGCCAGAGTGTCCAACTCGACCAGATGCCGCCGCCAGCGGTTTGCCGCGGCCGCGTTCTTCCAGTCGTGAGCCGGCTCGAGCACCCCGTCCGCCACGACGGTCCAGGCTGCTCCGGCCGGTGGCGGAGTGAGCAGTCGGCTGATCCGGCCGACCTCGGCCAGCGCAGCTCGCGCCTGGGCGAGGCTCCACGGCCGAGTGGGCGGGGCGCCGGCCACGTCGTCGAACAACAGGATCAGCCAGCTGCCGCCCGGGCCGGCCTGCTCGACCAGGGCCTGCAGCCGGGGAGCGGATACTGCTGCGGGCAGTCGGGCGAGCTTGTGTGCCTCGGTCCGGTAGGCCTCCACCAGCCAGCCGAAGCGAGGGTCGGCCGCCTTGACGAAAACGCGACGGCCGTCGGCCAGCTCCAGCCGTGACGCGAACCCTGGTGTGAAGCCGCTGCCCTGGGAGAGCGCCGCGACCACCCGGGCACCGAGTTGTCCCTTCGATACGGGCCCGCACCGGCGGCGGCAGTGCCGACCAGACCGGGCGCATCGCGCTACGCCCCACCGGGACGGTCAGCGGCTGGGCCATGTCTCATGCTCCCGCCGGATGGCTCCCTGCGCCATCGGGTTACTGCCGCGGTGGCACCGCGGCGGATGATCTATTCGGCGGTGAACTGGATCTCGTGCCACCCGCGGGCGCCGGACGGGAAGACCTTCGTGCGTTCCTCAGGCTGCGTCGCACCCGTCAGGTCGGTCGCCCGCACCTGGGCGCTGTGCAGGCCGGCCGGGCCGTCGTACACGTAGGACCACTGTCGCCACAGGTCGATGCCCGCGTCGTCGGCGAGCTTGGTCTCGCGCCACTCCCCGCCGTCGATCCGGATCTCGACCTTCTCGACGCCTCGGTGCTGGGCCCAGGCCACCCCGGCGATCACCGACTTGTCCTTGGGCAGCTTGCTCAGTGACTTCGGCACGTCGATCCGGGACTGGGTGAGGATGGGCGCGTCGATCGCCCAGTCGCGCTCGGTCCAGTAGGCGGTGCGCTCGGCGTAGGTGGTGAACTCGATCCGCTCCAGCCACTTGGTCGCCGAGACGAATCCGAACAGCCCCGGGACCAGCATCCTCGCCGGGAATCCGTGCGCGTCCGGCAGCGGCTCGCCGTTCATGCCGACGACGATCATCGCGTCCCTGCCGTCGCTGACCGCGGCGTAGGGGGTGGAGCAGGTGTAGCCGGAATCGGAGGAATAGGAGTAGACCTGATCCACCCCTGGCTGCACGCCGACCCGACGGATGATCTCGCTGAACGGCACGCCGAGCCACCGGGCACTACCCACGTACGGGCCGCCGACCTCGTTGGAGACGCAGGTCAAGGTGATGTCGCGCTCGACCATCGGCATGGCCAGCAGGTCCTGATAGGTCAGGGTGAGGGGACGGTCGACCAGCCCGTCGACGGTCAGCGACCAGCTGCCGACCTCGACCCGGGGGGTGACCAGGCTGATGTCCACCCGGTAGAAGGTGTCGTTGGCGGTGGTGAACGGGGTCATGCCGGCAGTTGGGCGCCGGCCGGAATCGCCTTGGCGGGCGAAGCCGGCGCGGGCAGACCGATCAGACGCCGTGCCGCGGCACCAGCCTGGCGGGCGCGGTCGGCGACGACGCCCGCGCCGCCGCCGATCGCCGCCACGAGCGCGGTGGCACCGAGAGCAGTCAGGAAGCCCCGCCGCGACGGGCCGGTCGCGTGCTCGTCCGGGGCGGCCCGGTCGGCGCCCTGGTCCGGTGCGGGTCGCAGCGGAGGTGCGGGTCATGGCCAGCAGCGCCACGACGCCGACCACTCCGGCGAGTACCGACGGCAGGGTGTCCAGGACGGTGCCGCGAGCAATCGCCGCCGCGGCCCCGGCAACGCCGAGCAGCGCGATGCCGCCCACGGCGATCCGACGGTGCCGCCACGCGATCAGTCCCAGCACGGCGGCGAAGATCAGCAGGACGACGGCGATGCCGGACAGCAGGATCGGCTTGTCGGCGGTGCCGAACGTGCGGACCGCGAACTCCTTGGCCGGGGTGGGGGCGGCGTCGATGAGGGTCGATCCGACCGCGAGCAGCGGCGAGGCCGCCGGGTTCACCACGGCAGCGAGCCCGTGCCCGGCACCGACGGCCGCCAGCGCCGCCACCACACCGGCGAGCAGACGCCAGGGTCGGGTCGGCCCGCCGGCCGGGAACGGTGCCGCTTCCGCCGTCGGGGCGGGTGTGGGCATCGCGGGCGGTCGCCCTGCCTGGCCGGTGTCGGTCTGGGTCATGCAGGCTATTCGCACCCGGAGGCTCACGAGATTGGTCGATGCCGGCCCGCTGGCTACGCTGTGCCACGTGACCCGGTCGCCGCTGGCCCCTCCGCGGCTGCGGGTGCGCACCCGGCCGATCACCCTCCGGGGCGCGCTGCTCGACCACCTTCCGGAGTCCGAGGCGTTGGTCTGGATGCGCCGGGGCGAGGGCATGGTGGCCTGGGGCGAGGTGGCCCGGCACAAGCCGAGCAGCATCGCCGAGGCCGGCGAGTGGTGGTCGGACCTGGTCCCCCAGGTCGAGGTGGTGGACGGAGCTGGACGACCCACCGGCGGGGGCCGGGCTGCTCGCCTTCGGCAGCTTCTTGTTCGATCCGGCCAACTCCGCAGGGCAGTCGCGACTGGTGGTGCCCCGGACCGTGGTGGGGCTGCGCAACGGTCGGGCCTGGCGGACCGACATCGGCGAGGCGGTCGACGACGCGCCCGGTCCGCCGACCCCGCCCCGCCGCCCGCGCGGAGTCGTGGTCACCGAGGGGGAGCTCACCGGGCTCGGGCTGGATGGCTGCGGTCGGTCAGGCCGTGCGGGCGATCGGCCTCGGTGGACTGGACAAGGTGGTGTTGGCCCGCGACGTCGTGGGCACCGCGGAGGAGGACCTCGACCCGCGCTGGCTCGTGCGTCGGCTGAGCGAGGAGTACGCGCAGTGCTGGACGTACGCGGTCGACGGCCTGGTCGGCGCCACGCCCGAGATGCTGGTCAAGCGCGAGGCGGGTCTGGCCACGTCGCGGGTGCTGGCCGGGACGATCCGCCGCTCCGACGACGCCGAACACGATCTGAGCCTGGGGGCCGCGCTGGCGCAGTCGAGCAAGGACCTGGAGGAACACGAGTACGCGGTGGCCTCGGTCGCCCGCGCCCTGCGGCCGTACTGCTCCGGGATGAACGTGCCCGACGCCCCGTACGTGCTGGAGCTGCCCAACGTGCTGCACCTGGCCACCGACGTGACCGCGGTCGCCGATCCGCAGCGCGAGCTCGCTGACCCTGGCCGCCGCCCTGCATCCCAGTGCCGCCGTCTGCGGCACCCCTACCGAAGCCGCTCGGGCCCTGATCGCCGAGCTGGAGCACCTGGACCGGGAACGCTACGCCGGGCCGGTCGGCTGGATCGACGCCGGCGGCGACGGGGAATGGGCGATCGCGCTCCGCTGCGGCCAGATCAGTGAGACCGACCCGCGGCAGATCCGCCTGTTCGCCGGCTGTGGCATCGTCGCCGGATCCGATCCGGCGGCCGAGCTGGCCGAGTCCAACGCCAAGCTGATCCCGATGTGCGAATCACTGGCCTGACCGCGCGGGACTGACGCCAGGATTTCTGGTTTGGGCGAGTCTGCGGCGCGCATGTTAGCGTCTTCCTGGCCGACGGGAACGGCCGGGTCCTGCCGGGAAACCGGGGCAGGGTAAGCGGTCGTGAACCCACGCCGCCGACTCGTTGCCTTCATCGATGTTCGAGGAAATCCATCACCCCATGAAGAAGCTGTTGAGTCCCCTGGTCGCCCTGGTTCTGGCGGTGCTGGCGCTGACGTTCGTGCCGCTCGCTCAGGCCGACGTACCCGTGCCGGATCCGACGCCGACGCTCACCCCGCACCGCCGCCGCCGAAGTACTCCCCGCAGACCGGCGCGATCTTCAACGACCCGACCGGTACGCCGGAGCAGCAGATGGCGATGCTGGACCATGTCACCCGGTCCATCGAGAGCTCCCCGCCCGGCTCGGCGATCCGGATCGCGGTCTACTCCTTCAGCTACGGCCCGATGTCGGATGCCTTGATCGCGGCGTACAAGCGCGGGGTGCGGGTCAAGCTCCTGGTCGACAGCCACGCCTACACCGCTGAGATGGCGCAGCTGAAGAAGGCCCTGGGGACCGACAAGACCAAGTCGAGCTACTACCGCACCTGCAAGTTACGGCTGCATGTCGAGCAAGCCGTCGTTCATGCACACGAAGCTGTACATGTTCTCCACCGCGGGCAGCTCCAAGCTCGTGTCGATGATCTCCTCGGCCAACCCGGCCTGGAGCGGCGGCACCCAGGCGTGGAACAACATCTACACCGTCGTCGGTGACCAGACCCTCTACGACGCCAACGTGGCCAACTTCCGCGACATGCTCCGGGACAAGACCGACACGTACTACTACCGGACGGTCAGCAGCGGCCCGTACAAGGAGTACATGTTCCCGCGGAACGGCAAGACGCGGTATTCCGACACCCTCTACAACGTCCTGCGCGAGGTGAAGTGCACCGGCGCGGCGCCCGGCTACGGCGACGCCCAGGGCCGGACCGTCGTGCGGATCGCGGCGTACAAGTGGACCGCGCTGCGGGTCAACGTCGCCCAACAGGTCACCGCGCTGAAGAAGGCGGGCTGCAACGTCGAGGTCATCTACTCCGCCGACACGGTGGACAAGGAAATCGCCTACGAGTTGTTCAAGCAGCGCATCCCGGTCTACAACGGGCGCCTCGACCGCGACTCCGACGGGGTGCTCGACCTCTACATCCACAGCAAGTACATCCTGATCAACGGGGTGTACGGGGCCAGCACGAACGTGAAGGCCATCTACACCGGCTCCCAGAACTTCAGCAGCAACAGCTTGCGGCAGAGCAACGAGACGATGCTGCGGGTCCAGCTCGATCCGGTCTACGACGCCTTCCTGGCCAACTTCAACCAGATCAAGAACAACTGGACCGTACGGGTCGCCAAGGCCCCGAAGCCGGCCGCCAGCACCAACCGGGTGGGTGGGGACAGCGTGAGCACCCGCTACCGCAACGGCGACGACTACTCGGTGGAGCCGAACGACGAGTAGCCCGAGGCAGGAGCGGGGACCGCGGCCGGAATCTGGCCCGGATCCGGTTCCGGGGGCGCGGCCGAGCGGGCGGTCCCTGGTCGCGGTGGTGCTCGCGGGCGGCGCCTCGCGTCGCTTCGGTGTCGACAAGCTGAGCGCCGATCTCGCCGGGTGGACGCTCTTGGAGCGCGCGATCGACCGTCTGCCGGCCGCTGCGGCGGTCATTGTCGTGGGACCGCCGAGAACGCTGACCCGATCCGTGCGCTGGGTGCGCGAGGAACCGGCCGGCGGCGGACCGGCCGCAGCCATGGTGGCCGGCTTCGAGGCGGCGCTGGACCTCCGGCCGGACACGGTGCTGGTGCTGCCCGGCGACACGCCGGGCGCCGGCGCCGGGGCGGCGATCCTGCTCGAGGCGTTGAGCAGCGGGTCCGAGTGGGCGGTTCAGGCGGCCGACGAGGACGGCCGCGGGCAGCCGCTGCAACTCGCGCTCCGCGCGTCGGCCGTCGAGTCGCTGATCGCGCTCGCCGGACCGCGCCGCGCTGCGGGCGAGTCCGCCCGGAGGTGGCTGGCCGGACTCAACCCGGCGCCGCGCCTGGTCCGGCTCGCGCCTGACGCCCTCGCCGACATCGACACCCCGGCTGATCTGCGCGCGTGGATCGAGAGAGGCTGACCGGGGACTTCCGGGGCTTCCGACACCGATCCCAGGCAGCGTTTCCGCCCGGTTCGGATGGTCGTAGACTCTGCCTGACGACTTAGTGAACGAATTCACTAAGTCTGGGCAAGGCGGCGAGGAGAGACGATGTCGGTCACGGCGAACGGGACTGTTCCGTCGACGGCCGGCATCGAGTCCGATGTGGTCGTGGTCGGCGCCGGGCCCGCGGGCTCGGCCACCGCGAGCCATCTCGCGCGGCGCGGCCTCAGCGTCTCGCTGCTGGAGAAGAGCCAGTTCCCCCGCGAGAAGGTGTGCGGCGACGGCCTCACCCCACGCGCCACTCGACAACTGATCCGGCTCGGCATCGACACCTCCGAGCAGGCGGGCTGGCTGCACAACAAGGGCCTGCGCATCTACGGCGGAGGCAGCCAGCCGTTCGAGCTGCCCTGGCCCGAGCTCGCGGACTTCCCCCCGTACGGCCTGGTCCGGCCGCGCTCGGACTTCGACGACCTGCTGGCCCGGCACGCGGTGACCTCCGGGGCGAAGCTGTACGAACTGGCGAACGTCGTCGCGCCCGTGATCGATGAGCGCACCCAGCGGATTGTCGGGGTGACCACCAAGGACGGCCGCCGGTTCAGCGCGCCGATCGTGGTCGCCGCCGACGGCAACTCCACCCGGCTGAGCCTGGCCATGGGGCTCAACCGGCGCGAGGACCGGCCGATGGGGGTGGCGGTGCGCACCTACTACACCAGCCCGAGACACCGCGACGACCACCTCGAGTCCTGGCTGGAGCTCTGGGACGGCGTGCCCGGGCAGAGCGCGCTGCTGCCCGGCTACGGCTGGATCTTCGGCATGGGCGACGGCACCTGCAACGTCGGTCTGGGCATCTTGAACACCTCGTCGGCCTTCGGTCGCACCGACTACAAGGACCTGCTCAAGCGCTGGCTGGACAACACGCCGCAGGAGTGGGGTTTCCGCGACGAGAACATGACCAGCCCCGTACGCGGCGCTGCGCTGCCGATGGGCTTCAACCGGCAGCCGCACTACACCCGCGGGCTGCTCCTGGTCGGCGACGCGGGCGGCATGGTCAACCCGTTCAACGGCGAGGGCATCGCGTACGCGATCGAGTCGGCCGAGATCGCGGCCGACGCCATCGCCGACGCGCACTACCGCGGCGTCGGCACGACCAGCGCGGAGCGCGCCCTCGACTCGTACCCGTTGCGACTCAAGGCGCAACTCGGCGGCTACTACACCCTCGGCCGGGCTTTCGTCCGGCTGATCGGACACCCCCAGGTGATGGGGGTGTGCACGAAGTATGGTCTCCCGCGGAAGACCCTGATGAAGTTCACCCTCAAACTGCTCGCCAATCTGACCGACTCGACCGACGGGGACGCGATGGACCGGCTGATCAACTCGCTGTCCCGGATCGCCCCGGCAGCATGAGCGCCCGGTACACGGGGCGGCCTGATACCCGGCAGCCCGAGAGCCCGAAGCAGTCCGGCCCGGAGGAAGGACGCCGATGAGTCCGTACGTGGGCATCGTCATCCTGTTCGCGATCGCCTCGGGTTTCGTCGCCCTGACCGTGATCACCAGCGTGCTGGTGGGCCCGGGCCGCTACAACCGGGCGAAGTACGACTCCTACGAGTGCGGCATCGAGCCCACCCCGCAGCCGGTGGGCGGCGGCCGCTTCCCGGTGAAGTACTACATCACCGCGATGCTGTTCATCGTCTTCGACATCGAGATCGTGTTCCTCTACCCGTGGGCGGCGTCCTTCGACCAGATGGGTACGTTCGCGCTGGTGGAGATGATCCTGTTCATCGCGACGGTCTTCATCGCCTACTTCTACGTGCTGCGCCGGGGTGGGCTGGAGTGGGACTGAACGCGCCGATCCTTGCGACGGGGCAGGCCGCACGCACCGGTCCCGCGGCTTCCCGGTCGGGCACGCATCCTCACCCAACCGAGCAGGAGTAGCCTCACCTATGGGCGTAGAAGAGAAGTTGCCGACCGGGGTGATGCTGACCACCCTGGAGAACCTGTTCGGCTACATGCGCAGCGCCGCCTTCTGGCCGGCGACCTTCGGGCTGGCCTGCTGTGCCATCGAGATGATGACCTACGGAGCGCCGCGCTACGACTCGGGCCGCTGGGGCCAGGAGGTCTTCCGGGCCTCGCCCCGGCAGGCTGACCTGATGATCGTCGCCGGCCGGGTGAGCCAGAAGATGGCTCCGGTGCTGCGCCAGATCTATGACCAGATGCCCAACCCGAAGTGGGTGCTGGCCATGGGGGTCTGCGCGAGCACGGGCGGCATGTTCAACAACTACGCCATCGTCCAGGGCGTGGACCACGTGGTTCCGGTCGACATGTACCTTCCCGGCTGCCCGCCGCGGCCGGAGATGCTGATCGACGCCATGTTCAAGCTCCGCGAGAAGGTCCGCAACACCCCGATCGGCTACAACGCCACCGTCGCGGACCAGCAGGCCGAGCAGCGCCAGCTCGAAGCACCCGCGCTGGGTGAACTGAAGGGGTTGCTGCGGTGAGTGGGCAGGCAGGACGCAGGCCCCGCGGACGGCGCGGGAGCGAGCGAGTCGCTGAACGAGGAGTCCGACGCCAAGGCTCCGGTCAAGGGCGCGGACGCCCAGGGCGAGTCCGCCCCGGACGCCGAGACCGAGCCGGGATCGCTGACCGGTCCCGCCCCCGACCTCGGCTCGGAGACTACCCCGGCCGGCGAGGATGTCGCGCAGCTCGCCGCGGCCCGCCAGTCCGCGCCGGAGGTCCTCGAGGTCCGGCAGGGGATGTTCGGCGTCCAGGGCAGCGGCGACACCTCCGGTTACGGCGGGCTCACCCGCACGATCGAGTTCCCGCGCGCCAGCGACCCGCCGTTCGGCGGCTGGTGGGACCAGATGTACGACCGCATCACCGAACTGGTCGGCGACGTGGCGGCGCGGACGGCTCGCCGACGGGGGCTCGGTCTCGGAGGTGATCCCCA
The DNA here is from genome assembly GCA_963726625.1 of uncultured Actinomycetota bacterium. Lineage (GTDB taxonomy): Bacteria > Actinomycetota > Actinomycetes > Propionibacteriales > Propionibacteriaceae > Microlunatus. The sequence continues at coordinate 140,931 of CAVSDA010000011.1, read as the reverse complement.
AGGTGGTGGTGCACCGCGGTGAGATCACCCTCCACGTCGCTCGCGAGCACCTCGCCGGGCTGGTCCGGCACCTGCGCGACGACGCCTACCTGCGGTTCGAGTTCTGCAGCAGCGTCTCCGGCGTGCACTACCCGGCCGACCAGGGCCGGGAGTTGCACGCGGTCTACCACCTGCAGTCGATGACCCACAACCGCCGGGTCCGGCTCGAGGTCTCGGCGCCCGACTCCGACCCCCACATCCCGAGCGTGGTGTCGACCTACCCGACCGCGGACTGGCACGAGCGCGAGACGTACGACATGTTCGGCATCGTCTTCGACGGGCACCCGGCCCTGACCCGGATCCTGATGCCCGACGACTGGCCGGGTCATCCGCAGCGCAAGGACTACCCGCTGGGCGGCATCCCGGTGGAGTACAAGGGCGCGACCATCGCACCACCCGACCAGAGACGGAGCTACAGCTGATGACGACCACAGCCGACCCGTTCGCCGTCGACGACCAAGCCGCCGAGGGACACGTCTACACCGTCACCGGCCAGGACTGGGACTCCCTGGTCTCCGAGCAGGCCGAGCGCGGGGACGAGCGGATCGTGGTCAACATGGGCCCGCAACATCCGTCCACTCACGGTGTGCTGCGGCTGATCCTGGAGATGGAGGGCGAGTCGGTGACCGAGGCCCGGTGCGGCATCGGCTACCTGCACACCGGGATCGAGAAGAACATGGAGTTCCGCTCCTGGACCCAGGGCGTGACGTTCTGTACCCGGATGGACTACCTGTCGCCGCTGTCCCAGGAGACCACCTACTGCCTCGGCGTGGAGAGGCTGCTGGACATCGAGGCGGAGATCCCGGAGAAGGCCAGTGTCCTGCGGGTGATGATGCTGGAGCTGAACCGGATCTCCTCCCACCTGGTCTGCATCGCCACGGGGGGCATGGAGATCGGCGCGCTGACCGTGATGACGATCGGCTTCCGTGAGCGGGAGAAGGTGTTGGACGCCTTCGAACTGATCACCGGGCTTGCGGATGAATCACGCCTACATCAGGCCTGGCGGCGTCGCGCAGGACCTCCCGGACGGGGCCCTGGAGCACGTCCGCGACCTGATCGTGTGGATGCGCAAGCACCTGCCCGAGTACGCCGCCTTCTGCAACGAGAATCCGATCTTCAAGGGACGGCTCGGCGGGGTCGGCCACCTCGATCTGGCCGGCTGCCTGGCCCTCGGCATCAGCGGACCGCCGCTGCGCGCGACCGGCTACGACTGGGACCTGCGCAAGGCCCAGCCCTATTGCGGCTACGAGACCTACGACTTCGAGGTCCAGACCTGGGACACCTGCGACGCGTACGGCCGGTTCCGGATCCGGCTGAACGAGATGTGGGAGAGCCTGAAGATCGTCGAGCAGTGCCTCGCGCGCCTGGAGAAGATGAAGGGCGCCCCGGTGATGGTGGCCGACAAGAAGATCGCCTGGCCGGCGCAGCTCTCCGTCGGCTCGGACGGCATGGGCAACTCCAACGAGCACCTGAAGCACATCATGGGCGAGTCCATGGAGGCCCTGATCCACCACTTCAAGCTGGTCACCGAAGGCTTCCGGGTGCCGGCGGGTCAGGCGTACGTGCCGATCGAGAGCCCGCGCGGTGAGCTCGGCGCGCACGTGGTGTCCGACGGGGGCACCAAGCCCTTCCGGGCGCACTTCCGCGACCCGAGCTTTGTGAACCTGCAGGCGATGCCGGTGATCTGCGAGGGGGCGATGGTGTCCGACGTGGTGGTCGCGGTCGCGAGCCTCGACCCGGTGATGGGCGGCGTGGACCGTTGAGCAATCTGATCGAGCCCCAGGCGCCCGCACCCGACGGCCATCCGGGCGGTGACGTGGCGAGTGAGGACCTGGCCGGACGCGTCGGCCACGCGCATCCGGCCGGCGGGCACTTCACCACCCACTTCGACGAACCGAGCCTGGACTACGGGCTCACCGAGACCGCGATCACCGAGGCGACCCGGGAGGAGCTGCGACTGATCGCCGCGCGCTACCCGCGCGCGCGCTCGGCGCTGCTGCCCATGCTGCACCTGGTGCAGAGCGTCGAGGGGCGGGTCACGCCGGCGGGCATCGAGGCGTGCGCGGACATCCTCGAGCATCAGCACCGCCGACGTGAGTGGCGTCGCCACCTTCTACACGATGTACAAGCGCCGCCCGGTGGGCCGGTACCACGTGGGCGTCTGCACGACCGCACTGTGCGCGATCATGGGCGGGGACGAGGTGTTCGCGCGGCTGCAGGAGCATCTGGGCATCGGCAACGACGAGACGACCGACGACGGCTCGATCACCCTGGAGCACCTGGAGTGCAACGCGGCCTGCGACTTCGCGCCCGTGATGATGGTCAACTGGGAGTTCTTCGACCAGCAGACGCCGCAGAGCGCCTGCGAGGTGGTGGATCGGCTGCGCTCCGGTGAGCCGGTACACGCCACCCGGGGCGCCCAGGTGATCACCTGGAAGGAGGCCGAGCGGGTGCTCGCCGGCTTCCCCGACGACCGCGCGGACGAGGGCCCGACCAGCGCCGGGCCGTCCCTGCTGGGCCTGCGGATCGCCCAACGAAACGGCTGGGCGGCGCCGCCGAAGCCCGACCATCATTCCCACCTCGGCGATGACAGCCCGGACAAGAGCGGAGGTGGCCCCGCGTGACCGACATCCTCACTCCCGTGCTGACCCGGAACTGGGGCGACGAGCGGGCCTGGAAGCTGACCAACTACGAGCGGACCGGCGGCTACCAGGCCCTGCGCACCGCCCTGACCATGACTCCCGCCGAGGTGGTCACGCTGGTCAAGGACTCCGGCCTGCGCGGTCGCGGCGGCGCCGGCTTCCCGACCGGGATGAAGTGGAGCTTCATCCCGCAGGACAACCCGAAGCCGAAGTACCTGGTGGTCAACGCCGACGAGTCGGAGCCGGGCACCTGCAAGGACATCCCGCTGATGATGGCCAGCCCGCACACCCTGGTGGAGGGGGTGATCATCGCCTCGTACGCGATCCAGGCCAGCCACGCGTTCATCTACATCCGCGGCGAGGTGCTGCATGTCGTACGCCGCCTCCAGCAGGCGGTCCGGGAGGCCTACTCCGCCGGCTACGCCGGCCACAACGTGCTCGGCACCGGGTACAACCTCGAGGTGATCGTGCACGCCGGCGCGGGCGCCTACATCTGCGGCGAGGAGACGGCGCTGCTGGACTCGCTGGAGGGCCGGCGCGGGCAGCCCAGGCTCCGGCCGCCGTTCCCGGCCATCGCAGGCCTGTACGCCAGCCCCACGGTGATCAACAACGTCGAGTCGATCGCCTCGGTGCCGTGCATCGTGGCGAACGGTGCGGACTGGTTCTCCTCGATGGGCACCGAGAAGTCCAAGGGGATGACCATCTACTCCCTCTCCGGCCACGTCAGCCAGCCGGGCCAGTTCGAGGCGCCGCTCGGCGTCACGCTGCGCCAGTTGCTGGACCTCGCCGGCGGCATGCGGGAGGGTCATCAGCTCAAGTTCTGGACCCCGGGCGGATCGTCCACCCCGATGCTGACCGCCGACCACCTGGACCTGCCCCTGGACTACGAGGGCATGGCCGCCGCCAAGACGATGCTCGGCACCAAGGCGCTGCAGTGTTTCGACGAGACGACGTCGGTGGTGCGCACCGTCCTGCGCTGGACGGAGTTCTACAAGCACGAATCCTGCGGCAAGTGCACCCCGTGCCGCGAGGGGACCTGGTGGCTGGTGCAGATCCTCAAGCGGATGGAGGCTGGTCGGGGCGAGGAAGGCGACATCGAGAAGCTGCTCGACCTGTGCGAGAACATCCTCGGCCGCTCGTTCTGCGCGCTCGGCGACGGCGCCACCTCACCGATCACCTCGGCCATCACCTACTTCCGGAGCGAGTTCGAGGACGCGATGCACACCCCCGCCTGGGAGCTGTTCCCCTACCAGCGGAGCACGATCTTCCTCCGCGAGGGGGCCTCGGCATGACCCGCTCCCTCTCCCGTACCCGCCCCCTCTCCCGTATCCCCTGCGAAACTGTCGGCGAACGACAGGTTTTCGACACTTCCCTGCCGTACGTCGACAGTTTCCGGGGTAGGAGCCGGAGCAGTAGCAGCAGGAGCAGCAGCTGGAGCTGGCGTGGCAGCGGAGTCGGAGCAGTAGCTGCAGCAGCAGGAGCTGGAGTAGCTGGAGCACGAGCACGAGTAGGCGGGGGATTGCGGTGACGGTCACGACCTCCCGGCAGAGCGAGCTCGAGAAGCGGGACAACCTGGTCACCGTGACCATCGACGACGTCGAGGTGTCGGTGCCCAAGGGGACCCTGGTGATCCGGGCGGCGGAGCTGATCGGGGTGGACATCCCGCGGTTCTGCGACCACCCCCTGCTCGACCCGGTCGGCGCCTGCCGCCAGTGCCTGGTCGAGGTGCCGGACGGCGGCAACGGCCGGCCCATCCCGAAGCCGCAGGCCTCCTGCACGCTCGAGGTCGCGCCGGGCATGAAGATCAGGACCCAGCTGACCTCGCCGGTGGCCGACAAGGCCCAGCACGGCAACATGGAGTTCCTGCTCGTCAACCACCCGCTGGACTGCCCCATCTGCGACAAGGGCGGGGAGTGCCCGCTGCAGAACCAGGCCCTGTCCCACGGGTACGCCGAGACCCGGTTCACCGATCTCAAGCGCACCTTTCCCAAGCCGATCAACATCTCCGCCAACGTGCTCCTGGACCGGGAGCGGTGCGTCCTGTGTGCTCGCTGCACCCGGTTCTCCGAGCAGGTCGCCGGTGACCCCTTCATCGCGCTGATCGAGCGCGGCGCACTGCAGCAGGTCGGCATCTACGAGCGGGAACCGTTCGAGTCCTACTTCTCCGGCAACACCATCCAGATCTGCCCGGTGGGGGCCCTGACCAGCGCGGCCTACCGGTTCCGCTCCCGTCCCTTCGACCTGGTCTCCACCCCCTCGATCGCCGAGCACGACGCCTGCGGCTCCGCCATCCGGGTGGACCACCGGCGCGGCCAGGTGATGCGCCGGCTCGCCGGGGACGACCCGGAGGTGAACGAGGAGTGGATCACCGACAAGGACCGGTTCGGCTTCGCGTACGGCCGGGGGGCTGATCGGCTCACGCGGCCGCTGGTCCGCGAGGGAGGCTGTGTTGCGGCCCGCATCCTGGCCGGAAGCCATCGACGTCGCCGTACGAGGGCTCAGCGCTGCTCTGCGGGGGGCCGGGTCCGCTGCCGGTGGTGGGGTGGGGGTGCTCACCGGCGGGCGACTGACGCTGGAGGACGCGTACGCCTACGCCAAGTTCGCACGGGTGGCGCTGGGCACCAACAACATCGACTTCCGCGCCCGGACCCACTCCGACGAGGAGGCCGAGTTCTTGGCCCACGGGGTGGCGGGCACCGGACTCGGGGTGAGCTATGCCGACCTGGAGTCGGCGAGCAGCGTGCTGATGGTCTGCTTCGAACCCGAGGAGGAGGCCGGGGCCCTCTTCCTCCGCTTGCGCAAGGCGATGCGCAAGCGGGGACTGGCGTCGTGGACCCTCGCGCCGTACCTGAGCAACGGAGCCCGCAAGATCGGGGCCGAGCTCATCGCCACCGTTCCCGGATCCGAGGCGAGCGCTCTGGACGCGATGTCGGTCCCGCCGTCGCCGCGCGATCGCAAGCGCAACCGTGCCGGCGCCGGTAGGAGGCCCGCGGCTGGACGCCGGCTCGGTGATCGTGGTCGGTGAGCGTGCGGCCGGATCGTCGGGAACCTTCAGCGCCGTGCATCGGCTCGCGTCGCGGACCGGCGCGCGGGTGGTGTGGGTGCCCCGCCGCGCCGGTGACCGGGGAGCGGTCGACGCGGGTTGCCTGCCCTACCTCCTGCCCGGCGGCCGCCCGGTGGCCGACCCGTCGGCGCGGGTCGACACCCAGACGGTCTGGGGCCTCGGGTCCAGGCCCGGAGCCGCCCTGCTCGACTCCCTGCCCGCCATGGTGGGCCGCGACGCCGACGAGATGTTGATCTCGGCCGCGGACGGCGAACTGGCCGCGCTCCTGGTCGCCGGGGTCGAGCCGAACGACTTCGCCGACCCGCAGGCCGCGCTCGACGGTCTGGAATCGGTCGGCTTCGTGGTCAGCCTGGAGACCCGTGCCTCGGCGGTCACCGAGCGTGCCGACGTGGTCCTGCCGGTCTCGCTGATCCAGGAGCGGGCGGGCACCTTCCTCACCTGGGAGGGGCGCCAGCGGTACTTCGACGCGGTCCTGCCGCAGCCCAACGCGATGTCGGACCTGCGGGTGCTGGCTGCCCTTGCGGACGGGCTCGGGGTCGACCTCGGCGTACGCACGCCTGCCCAGGCCCGGGCCGAACTGGCTGAACTGGGTACCTGGGAGGGCGAGCGAAGCATGGCGCCGGACTATCCGGCCGCTCAGGCCACACCGCGCTCGGGCCGCAGGGTGGTGCTCGCGACCTGGCGACTCGCGCTGGACGACAGCCGGGCCCTGGACGGAGAGCCGTTCCTGCAGGCCACGGCGCGGCCGCCGGTGGCGCGCCTGAGCCCGCGTACGGCCGCTGAGGCCGGACTGGGTGGGCAGGTGGTGGTCTCCAACGACCGCGGCTCGCTGACCGTGCCGGTGGTGGTCGACGACGCGATGGTGGACGGGGTGGTGTGGCTGCCGCAACGCGCTCCGGGCCACCAGGTGCCGGAGCACCTCGCCGCCGTCGCCGGTGACCTGGTCACCATCACCGCACCACCCGTCCCTGCCCCGTCAGACCCCGCCCTGTCCGAAACCGGAGCCGAGGAGGCAGCATCGTGACCGCCACCCCCGTGCCTTTCGACCTGGACGTGTTCCTGGACGACCGCTGGTGGGTCGTGCTGCTCAAGGCGCTCTTCGCCTTCGTGGTGCTGCTGGTGCTGACTCTGTTCACCATCTGGTACGAGCGACGCATCGTGGCCTTCATGCAGCACCGCAAGGGCCCGAACATGAACGGCCCGTTCGGCCTGCTGCAGTCGCTGGCCGACGGCATGAAGCTGATGTTCAAGGAGGACTTCACCCCGACCGCGGCCGACAAGGTCGTGTTCATGCTGGCGCCCTTCGTCGTGGCGATCCCGGCCATCACCGCGTTCGCGGTGATTCCGATGGCCGGTGAGGTGCGCATCCCCTTCACCGACATCACCACGCCGCTGCAGGTGACCGACCTGCCCATCTCGGTCCTGTTCGTGGTGGCCGTGGCCTCGATCGGGGTGTACGGGATCGTGCTCGCCGGCTGGTCGTCGGGGTCGACGTACGCGCTGCTCGGCGCCCTGCGGTCCAGCGCCCAGGTGATCAGCTACGAGGTGGCGATGGGCCTGGCCCTGGTGGCGGTGTTCCTCTACGCCGGCTCGCTGTCCACCTCCGAGATCGTGGCCAAGCAGGCCGAACCGGCGACCGTGTTCGGGGTCCCGCTGTGGTTCGCGGTCCAGTTGCTGCCGTCGTTCATCATCTACCTCATCTCCATGGTGGGGGAGACCAACCGGGCGCCCTTCGACCTGCCGGAAGCCGAAGGTGAACTGGTCGGAGGGTTCCATACCGAGTACTCCTCGATGCGCTTCGCCATGTTCTTCATGGCCGAGTACATGAACATGATCACCGTCTCGGCCCTGGCCGCCACCTTGTTCCTCGGCGGCTGGCACGCACCTCTGCCGTTCAGCCTCATCGAGGGAGCGGACTCGGGCTACTGGGGGCTGCTCTGGTTCGTGCTCAAGGTGGTGCTGATGCTGTTCGTCTTCGTCTGGCTGCGCGGCACGCTGCCCCGCCTGCGCTACGACCAGTTCATGCGCTTCGGCTGGCGCTGGCTGATCCCCATCTCGCTGGTCTGGACGATGATGATCGCTGTCCTGCGGGTGGGCCAGCGCGAGGGCTGGTTCAGCGGGACCGGCTTCTGGGTGGCCGCGGTCGCCGTGTTCGTGGCGCTGATCGGCCTGACCTTCCTCGGCGGCAAGAAGGAGCCGGAGGAGGAAGTGGAGACGGTGCCACCGGCGTTCGACGCCTTCGCGGGTGGATATCCTGTTCCGCCGATGGGCGACCAGGTGCTGCCGGAGTTCGCCCAGGTGCTGAGCGGGGAGGACAGCTCCTCCGGGCCCGGCACCGACACGCGGACCGACCTCAGGACCGAAGCCGGAACCGACACCGCCGGTGGCCCGCCCGGCGACCCGATGACCACGACGAAGAGGGGGGAGGGCTGATGGGGTTCTTCGATCCCGTCGCCGGCTTCGGCGTCACCTTCAAGACCATGTTCCGCAAGACGTTCACCATCGACTACCCGAACGGTCCCCGGCACACGGCTCCGCGCTTCCACGGGCGGCACCAGCTGAACCGGTGGCCCGACGGACTGGAGAAGTGCGTCGGCTGCGAGTTGTGCGCCTGGGCCTGCCCCGCCGACGCGATCTACGTGGAGGGGGCCCAGAACACCGAGGAGGAGCGGTTCTCCCCGGGCGAGCGTTACGGCCGGGTCTACCAGATCAACTACCTCCGCTGCATCCTCTGCGGCCTGTGCATCGAGGCCTGCCCCACCCGGGCTCTGACCATGACCAACGACTTCGAACTCGCCGACGACTCCCGCGCGAAGCTGATCTATGAGAAAGCCGATCTGCTGGCTCCGCTGCTGCCGGGCATGGAGGCTCCGCCGCACGAACGCCGACTCGGCGACGACGAGCAGGCGTACTTCCTCGGCCTGCCCTCGACCGGCCGGCCGGACGACCGGGCGGGCGACATCTCGGGGGCCGAACCGCCCAAGGTCAACCAGGGGTGGAAGTACCAGCGCGAACAGCGCAAGCGGGCCGAGGCCGAGACGGGGGGTGCACCGTGACAGGGTCGCTCGCTCTCCTGATTCCGCTGGCCACGGGCGCGTCCGTGGCCTTCTGGCTGCTGGCCCCCGTCATGGTCCTGGGCGCTCTCGGCATGATCCTGGCCCGTAAGCCGGTGCATTCCGCGCTGTGCCTGGCCGCGGTGATGATCTCCCTCGCCGTCCAGTACGCCGCGCAGGAGGCGCCGTTCCTGTTCGCGGTGCAGATCATCGTCTACACCGGCGCCATCTTGATGCTGTTCTTGTTCGTGCTGATGCTGGTCGGGGTGGACACCGCCGACTCCATGGTCGAGACGATCAAGGGTCAGCGCCCGCTCGCGGTCCTGGCCGGGGTCGGCTTCGGTTCCCTGCTGGTGTTCGCGGTCGGCAACGCGATCGTCGGCCCGACCATCGGCCTGAGCGCCGACAACTCCGCCAACGGCGGCAACGTCCAGGGCATCGCGGCGCTGCTGTTCAACCGGTACGTGCTGGCCTTCGAGGCCACGTCGGCGTTGCTGATCACCGCCGCCGTCGGCGCGATGGTGCTGGCCCACCGGGAACGGCTGACCAAGCGGCGCACCCAGGCCGACCTCGCCGCGGTCAGGATGAAGCGGTACGCCGAGACGGGCCAGCATCCCGGCCCACTCCCCACTCCCGGCGTGTTCGCCCGGCACAACGCCGTGGACACCCCGGCCCTGCTGCCCGACGGCAGCGCGTCGGACCTGTCGGTCTCGGCCACCCTGCGCGCCCGCGGTTCCATCGCGGACAGCCGCGACCTGGTGAAACCCGTCGACGAGACCCTCAAGGCGATCACTCCCGACCCCGAGGACGAGCGATGACCGGGGCGGCGCCGGAGCGCGCGGCCGGGCGCGGAGGGCGCGGAGCTGTGGCGCGGCCGGGCGCGAGCGAGGGGAGCAGTCCGCGTGAATCCGACCTACTACATCGTGTTGTCGGCGATCCTGTTCACCATCGGCACCGTCGGGTTCATGATCCGGCGCAACGCCATCGTGGCCTTCATGTGTGTGGAGCTGATGCTCAACGCCTCCAATCTCGCCCTGGTCACGTTCTCCCGGATGCACGGCCGGCTCGACGGCCAGGTGGCGGCCTTCTTCGTCATGGTCGTGGCTGCTGCGGAGGTGGTGGTCGGTCTCGCCATCATCGTGACCATCTTCCGGACCAGGCGTTCGGCCTCGGTCGACGACGCGAACCTGTTGAAGTTCTGAGGGACACGTGAACGCACTCGAGACCGTCGCGCCCGTCGCGGCGACCGGCTTCTTCGCTGCCGCCTGGCTGCTCATCGCCATTCCCGCCGCGAGTGCCGCCGTGCTGCTGCTGGTGGGCCGGCGCGGCGACCGTTGGGGTCACTTCCTCGGCGCCGCGGCGCCGCTCGCCTCCTTCGCCATCGGGGTCTGCTACTTCGCCCAACTGCTCCAGGCCGGGGAGGGAGAGCGGGCCGTATCGGTGCCGCTGTACGACTTCATCTCCAGCGGGCGCTGGCAGATCGGGGTCGGCCTGCTGGTGGACCAGCTGTCGGTGCTCTTCGTGCTGCTGATCACCGGCGTGGGTGGGCTGATCCACATCTACTCCCTGGGCTACATGGCCCACGACGAGCGGCGCCGCCGGTTCTTCGCCTTCTTGAACCTGTTCGTCGCCGCGATGTTGCTGCTGGTGCTGGCCGACGACTACCTGATCCTGTTCATCGGCTGGGAGGGAGTCGGCCTCGCCTCCTACCTGCTGATCGGCTTCTGGCAGCACAAGCCGAGTGCGGCGACCGCGGCCAAGAAGGCCTTCGTGGTGAACCGGGTGGGGGACATGGGGATGTCCCTGGCGGTCATGCTGATGCTCGCCACCTTCGGCTCCTCGGCCTTCGTCGAGGTGAACGAGGGCGCGGCGAACCTCGGCGGGACGACCGCCACCGTGCTCGGCCTGCTGCTGCTGCTGGCTGCCTGCGGCAAGTCGGCCCAGGTCCCGCTGCAGTCCTGGCTGCTGGACGCGATGGAGGGCCCGACCCCGGTGTCGGCGCTGATCCACGCGGCGACCATGGTCACCGCCGGGGTCTACCTGGTGACCCGCAGCCACGAGATCTTCGCCCAGTCCGACGCCGCCTCGACCGCGGTCGTGGTGGTCGGCACCGTGACCCTGCTGTTCGGGGCGTGGATCGGCTGTGCCAAGGACGACATCAAGAAGGTGCTGGCCGGCTCCACCATGTCCCAGATCGGCTACATGATGCTCGCCGCCGGCATCGGCCCGGCCGGGTACGCGTTCGCCATCTTCCACCTGCTCACCCACGGGTTCTTCAAGGCCAACATGTTCCTCGGTGCCGGTTCGGTGATGCACGGCATGGACGACGACGTGGACATGCGGCACTACGGCGGCCTGGCCCGGCTGATGCCGATCACCTTCTTCACCTTTGCCGCCGGGTACCTGGCGATCATCGGCTTCCCGTTCTTCGCCGGCTACTACTCCAAGGACCACATCATCGAAGCGGCCTTCGAGCGCAGTGTGGTCGTCGGGATGCTGGCCCTGCTCGGCGCCGGCGTCACCGCCTTCTACATGACCCGGCTCATGCTGATGACCTTCCTCGGAGCGAAGCGCTGGCAACCCGGAGTGCACCCGCACGAGTCACCGTGGGTGATGACGGTGCCGCTGATCGTGCTCGGCGCGGCCTCGGTCGTGGGCGGGCTGGTGTTGAACAACTGGATCTCCGGCTGGCTGGAGCCCGCTGTGGGCGGCGAGCACGGCGAAGCCACCGGCCTGCTGCACTTCTCCGTGATCGGCGCCCTCACCCTGGCCGTGGTGGCGGGCGGCGTGGCCGTCAGCGTCTGGCTGTTCGGCCCGCGGCGCGACATCCCCGCCACCCAGCCGGCGAGCCGGTCGCCGTTCACCCTGGCCGGGCGCCGCGACCTCTACGGCGACGCGTTCAACGAGGTGGTCTTCATGCGGCCCGGCCAGCAGCTCACTTCGGGCCTGGCGCGGATCGAGGACTCCGGCATCGACGGCACGGTCGACGGAACCGCAGCCGCCATCAGCGGGCTGTCGACCCGGTTGCGCCGGGTGCAGAACGGCTTCGTCCGCTCGTACGCGCTCACCATGACCGCCGGCGCCGCGGTGGTCGGCGCCGTGTTGATCCTGGGCCGGCTGGGCTGAGGGCGAGGAGACCACCATGACGTTGACGACACTGCCCTGGCTCACCGTGCTGGCCCTACTGCCGGCGCTCGGCGCGCTCGCGCTCATCTTCACCCCCGTCCAGGCGGCCAAGCGGGTGGCCCTGGCGTTCTCGCTGCTCACCGTCGCCGTCGCGGCGGTGGTCGGAGCGCAGTTCAGTCCGGGTGCCGGCATGCAACTGGTCGAGCAGGTGCCCTGGATCAAACCCCTCGGGGCGTACTACGCCCTGGGCCTGGACGGGATCGGGCTGACGCTGGTCCTGCTGGTGGTGATCGTCACCCCCGTGGTGATCCTGGCCAGCTGGCACGACTTCGACGAGGTCCGAACCGGCCCCTCGCTGGCCCCCAAGTTCGACTCGCGGGTCTTCTTCGCCCTGGTGCTGGCGGTGGAGACCAGCGCGCTCTACCTGTTCCTGGCCACCGACGTGTTCTTGTTCTACGTCTTCTTCGAAGTCATCCTCATCCCGATGTACTTCCTGATCGGCGGGTTCGGTCCCGGCCCGCGGCGGACGTACGCGGCAGCGAAGTTCCTCATCTTCGGCCTGCTCGGCGGGTTCGTCATGCTGGCCTCGGTGATCGGTCTGTACGTGGAGTCGGCCCGGGTGGGGGAGCCGAGTTACCTGCTGTCCACGCTGAGTGAGCTCGAGTTCGCCACCGGCACCGGTCGATGGCTCTTCCTGGGCTTCATGTTCGCGTTCGCGATCAAGGCCCCGCTGGTACCGCTGCACAGCTGGCTGCCCGACGCGGCGGAGCAGTCCAGTCCGGGCGGCGCGACCATGATGGTCGGGGTGATGGACAAGATCGGCACCTTCGGGATGATCCGGTTCTGCCTCCAGTTGTTCCCCGAGGCCAGCCTGTGGGCCACTCCGGTGGTGCTGGCGCTGGCGACGCTGTCGATCATCTACGGGGCCATCCTGGCCATCGGCAGCCGCGACCTGATGCGGTTCATCGCCTACACCTCGATCAGCCACTTCGGGTTCATCGTGCTGGGCATCTTCGCCTTCACCACCCAGAGTCTGGTCGGTTCGACGCTGTACATGCTCAACCACGGGCTGTCCACCGCAGCCCTGTTCGTGATGGCCGGATACCTGATCAAGCGGCGCGGCTCCCGCGACATCAACGACTACGGCGGCGTGCAGAAGGTCGCCCCGGTGCTCGCCGGGCTGCTGCTGTTCGCCGGCCTGTCCACGCTGTCGCTGCCCGGCCTGTCCAGCTTCGTCTCCGAGTTCATGGTGCTGGCCGGTACCTTCAGCCGGCACCCGGCGTACGCCGCGATCTCGACGGTGGCCATCGTGCTCGCCGCGCTGTACATCCTGATCGCCTACCAGCGCACCATGACCGGGCCGGTGCCGCCCGAGGTGGCGCGGACGGTGACCGACCTCGACCGACGGGAGCGGCTGGCCATGGCCCCGCTGGTGGTGCTGATCCTGGTGCTCGGGCTGTTCCCGAAGCCGATGCTGGCCCTGATCGAGCCGGCCGTGCAGGCCACGATGCAGCACGTCGGCGTCACCGATCCGCAGCCCCGGGTGAGCGCGGAGGGTGGCCGATGATGTCGTTGCCCGCCCTCCAGATGCCCGCCTTCCCTGCCGCTGCCGATCGTCGCTCAGGAGATCGTCGCGCCGACCATCGAGTACGGGCTGCTGCTGCCGTTCATCCTGATCTTCGCCGCCGCCTGCCTCGGGGTGCTGGTCGAGGCCGTGGTGCCCCGCGAGCTGCGGCGTACGGTGCAGCTCTTCCTCGCCTTCCTCGCCATCGTCGTCGCGCTGGTCGTGACGGCGCTCAACTGGAGCGCGGGTGTCGCGGTCGTCGCCGCGGTGGGATCGGTGGCCGTGGACGGTCCCACCTCGTTCATGTGGACGCTGGTGCTGGTCTTCGGCGGCGTGTCGCTGCTGATGTTCGCCGAGCGCAAGGCCGAGAGCGGCAGTGTGTTCGCCGCTCAGGCGGCCGCCGTGCCGGGCACGCCGGCCGAGCGGGAGGCGCTGGAAGCCCGGGTGGAACACACCGAGGTCTACCCGCTGGCCCTGTTCGCCCTCTCGGGGATGATGCTCTTCCCGGCGTCGAACGACCTGATCACCATGTTCGTCGCCCTGGAGATCCTGTCGCTGCCGCTCTACCTGCTCTGCGGGCTGGCCCGTCGTCGACGGCTGCTGTCCCAGGAGTCCGCGCTGAAGTACTTCCTGCTGGGCGCGCTCTCCTCGGCGTTCTTCCTCTACGGCGCCGCACTGCTCTACGGCTACTCCGGATCGTTCACCCTGTCCGCGATCGACGACGCGATCCGCCTCGGCGGGCAGGGCCAGGGGCTGCTGCTCGCCGGGATGGGACTGCTCGGGATCGGGCTGCTGTTCAAGTTCGGCGCCGTGCCGTTCCACTCCTGGACGCCGGACGTGTACGTGGGGGCCCCGACGCCGGTCACGGCGTTCATGGCGGCCTGCACCAAGATCGCGGCCGTCGGCGCCCTGCTGCGGGTGTTCTACGTCGGGCTGGGTGCGGACCGCTGGGACTGGCAGCCCCTGATGGCCATCGTCGCGGTGGCGACCATGGCCGTGGGGTCGGTGCTGGCGATCACCCAGACCGACGTGAAGCGGATGCTCGCCTACTCCTCGATCGCGCACGCCGGATTCATCATGACCGCCCTGGTCGGCACCTCGCAGACCGTGACGGGGGCCCGCGCGGGCACGCTGACCAGCATCTCCTCGATCATGTTCTACCTGGTCGCCTACGGTGCGGCGACACTCGGCGCCTTCGCGCTGGTCACCATGGTCCGGGACCCGAGCGGCGAGGCCACCCTGCTCAGCAGCTGGGTCGGTCTGGGCCGCCGCTCGCCGCTGGCGGCGACGGTGTTCTCCCTGTTCATGCTGAGCTTCGCCGGCATCCCGCTGACCAGCGGCTTCATCGGCAAGTGGGCGGTATTCGCGGCCGCATGGGCCGGCGGCGCACGCTGGCTGGTGGTGGTTGCGGTGGTGATCAGCGTGGTGGCGGCGTTCTTCTACGTCCGGGTCATCGTGCTGATGTTCTTCTCCGACCCGACGGAGGTCCGGACCAGCGTCGTACGCCCGGGCTGGACCACGCTGGCCGTGGTCGGGGCGGGTGCGGCGGCCACGGTGGGTTTCGGGATCTTCCCGGGACCGCTACTGGAGTTGGCCCAGCAGGCGCGGGAGTTCGTGCGCTGAGTCGACTCGGCCCCCGGGTGGGTGGGAGCGGCTAATGTGGCTGTCTGGCAAGGGCGGGGAACCGGAGGGACAGTGCTGGCAGAACGGACGCGGGACGAGGTCTTCGAGGAGGCCGTCCGCACCCAGCTCGACGTCGTCGAGCTGGCCCTGCGCCGCGCCGCGGAGGCCGATTCCGCGCTGATGACGGAGGCGGCGCAGCACGTGATCGCCGCCGGCGGCAAGCGTTTCCGCCCGCTGCTGGTGGTGCTCGGGTCTCACGTCGGTCCGCACGCGGAGCGGGACGACGTCACCAAGGCCGCGCTCGTGGTCGAGTTGACCCACGTCGGCAGCCTCTACCACGACGACGTCATGGACGAGGCCCGGATGCGGCGCGGCTCGGCGAGCGCCAACGCGCGCTGGGGCAACACCGTCGCCATCCTGATCGGCGACTTCCTGTTCGCCCGAGCCTCCGACATCGTCTCCGAGCTCGGACCGGAGTATGTCCGGCTCCAAGCGCGGACGTTCTCCCGGCTGGTGCAGGGCCAGATCGCGGAGACGGTGGGTCCGCAGGACGGTCAGGATCCGCTCGACCACTATCTGCAGGTGGTGGCCGACAAGACGGGATCACTGATCGCGACCTCGGCCCTGTTCGGCGCCAAGCTGTCCGGCGCCGACGCGAAGACCCAGGCGTTGATGGCTGATTTCGCCGAGCGGATCGGCGTGGTCTTCCAGCTCAGCGACGACATCATCGACATCACCAGCGACGTGACCGGCAAGACGCCCGGCACCGACCTGCGTGAGGGCATCCCGACCCTGCCCATCCTGCTCGCCCGCAAGTCCGCCGATCCCGCCGACGCGCGGCTGCTGGAGTTGCTCGGCTCGGACCTGCACGACGACGACGCGCTGGCCGAGGTGCTGCAGTTGCTCCGCCGGCACCGCTGCATCGACCAGGCCCGGGAGCAGGTGCGCCAGCGCGCCGAGGCGGCCCGCGCCCTCCTCGACCCGCTGCCCGCCGGACCGGCCCGCGACGCGCTTGAACGAACTCTGCACCACGGTCGTCACCCGTACCGCCTGAGCCGATGCTCGCCCCAACCCCGGACCGCCCGGTGACAGGGCACGGACACGGCCCCCCGCTGACCGCGACGGCCAGGCACCGCAAGCGCCTGCTGCTCGTGGTCGCGATCACGGCCGCGGTCTTCCTGGCCGAGGTCGTGGGCGGGATCCTCTCCGGCTCGCTGGCCCTACTCGCCGACGCCGGGCCACATGCTCACCGACTCCACCGGCCTGGTCATCGCCTTGGTCGCGGCCTCGCTGGCGGCGCGACCGGCCACCTCGACCCGCACGTACGGCCTTCAGCGGCTCGAGGTCCTGGCCGCGCTGACCAACGGTCTGCTGCTCGTCGGGATCGCCGTCTGGGTGCTGCTGCGGGCCGTCGACCGGTGGAACGACCCGGCCGACATCTCCGCCGGGCCTGATGCTCTGGGTGGCCGCGCTCGGAGCCTGCGCCAATGCTGCCGGACTGCTGATCCTGCGTGGGGCACAGGCGGAGAGCCTGAACCTGCGTGGCGCCTATCTGGAGGTGCTCGGGGATCTGCTGGGCTCGGTGGCGGTGGTCGTGGCTGCGGTGGTGATCGCGCTGACCGGGTACACCCGGGCGGACTCGATCGCCTCCGTGGCCATCTTCGTGCTGATCGTGCCGCGCGCCTGGTCCCTGCTCAGAGACGTCGTCGACGTGTTGCTGGAAGCCACGCCCCGAGGGGTCGACCTCGACCGGGTGCGCCGGCACATCCTCCGGTTGCCCGAGGTGATCGACGTCCACGATCTGCACGCCTGGACCATCACCAGCGGAGTGCCCGTACTGTCGGCCCACGTGACCGTGAACGCCGCCTGCATCCGCGGCGGACGCGGTGGCGAGGTGCTGGACCGGCTCGGCGAGTGTCTGGAGGAGCACTTCGACATCGCCCACTGCACGTTCCAGATCGAACCCGAAGGTCACCGCGGGCACGAGCCGGCGCAACACGCCTGACGGCGTGCATCCGCCGGACGACAGGTAACCCGCCCGAACGATCAGGGCCGCCGCGCCTCGTCGCGTCTGCGGCGCTCGTAGAGCCAGAGCAGGGTGCCGAGCACGGCGGTGACGAGCAGGAAGACGGCCACGCCGACACCCAGTGAGCCGGACCTCTGGACCGCGTACGCGCCCGCCGCCGCGCAGATCACCGCCATCGCCCACAGACGAGCGGTCTTCGCCAGTTCCTTGCGGGTCTTCGGGTCCTCGATCACCTGTGCAACCTACTCGGCCGACTGGACGGGCAGCCGTGGTCGGACGGGCCGCCGGCAGCGGGCACTGGTACCCCGCGCCCGCCCTGACCCTGGAGCAAGTGTGGGGTTGGGGCATCGAACGACTCAAGAAACCTGCACCAACCCCACACTTGCGCAGCAACAGCTGGGCGCTCGGCGCCGCATCGGAAGGAACTGGACCTTCCCCTCGTCCGCCAGGCGGGAGGTCGGTCGTCCACGGCCTGGGCGACACGGACCGGCGCACGCCGCCCACCGCCCGAGAACCTCGTCCAGCCGACGGTGCGCCAGGAGCCGATCACCAGATCTTGACGCGCCGGTCCTCGTCCAGCCAGAGCCGATCGGTCTCGGTGACCCCGAAGGCCTCGTAGAACTCGGGCAGGTTGCGCACGATCTGGTTGCAGCGGAACTCCGCGGGTGAGTGCGGATCGGTCGCCAGCCGCTGCAGCAGCATCTCGGGCCGGATCTTGGCCTGCCAGACGGCAGCCCAGCTGAGGAAGAGTCGCTGCTGGGGTGTGTAGCCGTCCCGCTCCGGCTCAGGGGTCTGCGCGTGCGCGAGGGCGTAGGCGCTGTACGCGATGGCCAGGCCGCCCAGGTCGCCGATGTTCTCCCCGATGGTGAGCTTGCCGTTCACCCGGTGGCCGGGTGCCTCAGCGGGCTCCAGCGCGTCGTACTGCTCCACCAGCGCCGCCGTACGTTCCTCGAACGCCTCCCGGTCCTTCTCGGTCCACCAGTCGCGCAGGGCGCCGTCGCCGTCGCAGGTCGATCCCTGGTCGTCGAAGCCGTGCCCGATCTCGTGCCCGATCACTGCGCCGATGCCGCCGTAGTTCACCGCGTCGTCGGCGTTCTCGTTGAAGAACGGCGGCTGCAGAATGGCCGCCGGAAAGACGATCTCGTTCTTCAGCGGGTGGTAGTAGGCGTTGACCGTCTGCGGCGTCATCAGCCACTCCTCGCGGTCGATCGGCTGCCCGATCTTGGCGAGCGAGCGGTCGACCTCGAAGCTGGCCACCCGCATGACGTTGCCGATCAGGTCGCCGCGCCGGATCTCCAGCTGGGAGTAGTCGCGCCATTTGGTCGGGTAGCCGATGTGCGGCCGGAACTTCGACAGCTTGTCCAGCGCCCGTTCCTTGGTCTCCTCGGTCATCCAGTCGAGATCGGAGATGGAACGTTCGTAGGCCTGGATCAGGTTCGCCACGAGCTGGTCCATCCGGTCCTTGGCCACCGGGGAGAAGTGCCGCTCGACGTACACCTTTCCCACCGCCTCGCCCAGGGAGCCCTCGACCAGAGCCACGCCTCGCTTCCAGCGCTCGCGCAGCTGCGGGCGTACCGGACAGCACGGTGCCGTAGAAGCGGAAGTTCGCGTCGACGAAGGGGCTGGACAGGTAGGGCGCGAGCGAGCTCACCAACCGCCACTTCGCCCAGGCCTGCCAGGTGGACAACCGGTCGGGCGTCAGCAGTTGGGCGACCTCGCTGAAGAAGGACGGCTGCATCGCCACCAACTCCGCCATCGCCGTCTCGTCGATGTCGGCCCCGTCGAGGAAGGCGCGCCACTCCAGTCCGGGGGCGGCCGCGACGAAATCGTCGAGCGTCACCAGGTTGTACATCTGTCGCAGGTCGCGGCAGCGGACCTTGTCCCAGTGGGTGGCTGCGATCGCGGTCTCCAGCACGAATACCCGCTCCGCCTGGCTGGCCGGGTGCTCCACCCCCGCCAGCTCCAGCATGCGCGCGACGTGGTCGCGGTATTCGGCCCGGATGTCGGCGTAGTCGTCGAGCCGGTAGTACTCCTCGTCGGGCAGGCCGATCCCGGCCTGGCCGGCGAAGATGACGTAGCGGGTCGGGTCACCCGGATCGGACTCGGTCTCGAAGCCGACGAGACCGCTGATCGAACCCCGGGTGAAGCGCCCGAGCAGCCGCATCAGGTCGGCGGGCGTGGCTACGGCGTCGACCGCGGCGAGCAGCGGCGACAGCGGCCCGGCACCCGCGGCCTCGACCGCATCCGCGTCCATGAAGCTCGCGTACAGGTCAGCGATCTTCGCCTCGTCCGAGCCCGGCTCGCCCGCTTCGATGGTGGTGATGATGTCGCGTACGGCGGCCTCGGCGTGGTCCCGCAACTCCACGAACGCTCCGGTCAGCGGCTTGTCGGCCGGGATCTCCGTCCGCTCCAGCCAGGCGCCGTTGACGTGCCGGAACAGATCGTCCTGGATGCGGACGTCATGGTCGAAGCCGGTGAAGTCGATCGCCGGGGGTGCGGTGTCAGTCACCCCGTCATGTTAGTGCCGGGTGTCGGGCCCGCCGCAGGTCGCGGCGGGCCCTCAGTCGCTGGTGTCGTGCCCGACCCACCACCCATGAGGTCAGCATTCGACCACCCGTCTAGTTCCAGCGCACGGTGGCCGGCTTCTTCAGCACCGCGACGATCGCCCGGGAGTCTCCCTTGAGAGTGCCGGTGCAGTTGTACCGCACCCCCTTGCGGCTGCACGGCCCGGCGAGCTTGTAGCTGACCTTGACCGTGACCAGCACGCTGGAGCCGACCAGGGCTGTCCGCGCCTTGGGGAAGGGGTCCTTGCCGGACTGGGTCCACGTCACCCTGCTGTAGGTGTACGCGGAGTTCGGGTAGGAGTTGGGACAGTTCTTGGGCAGCAGTTTCGTCGCCTTGAGACACTTCGCGTAGCTCTTCTTCGCCGCCGCGATCGCGGCCTTGCGGCCCGCGCTGCTCAGCTGGGCTCGTACGGTGAAGACGTCGGTCGAGTCGGTCGGGCTGCGCACCAGCAGGGTGCTCCGGTTGCCGTAGTCGAGGTAGGCGTGGCCGGTGGTGAACGCGTACGAGCCGGGCAACACGCTGACCCGGCTGCCGCTCACCTTCACCCCGTTGATGCGCATCGGGACGGACGGCTGCCGGACGAGCGTGAGGTCGAGCTCCTTGTAGGCCTGCTGCACCTTCCACTGGTCGCCGACCTTGGTCACGGCGAAGGTCTCCGTCACGGGCGTGCTGCCCAGCGTGTAGCGGGCGGTGACCTCGCTCGCCGCCGGGTCGGCGACCTCGGGCACGTCGATGGCGGTGAGCGGGGCCCGTTTCAACGACTGCGCGAGGACCGCGTCGCTGACCAGAGCGGCGTCGCCGGGTTGGGTCGCGGAGTAGGACAGAGCCTCGGCGGCATGCCCGCCGGCCAGGGCGCTGAGGAAGCCGGCCACCGCGTCGGAGGCCTTGGTCGTGGGCGGCGGCACGTCGGTCGGCGGGCCCGACGGGGGTGCGGTCGGATCCTGGGTCGAGGTCGGGTTCGGCGCGGTGGTCGGATCCTGGCCCGGCGATCGGCGTCGTCCGGTTGAGCAGCACGATCCCGACGACACTGCCGATCAACGCCAGGATCACCACTCCGACCACGATGATCGCCACCTTGCCGCGGCGCTTCGGCGGTGGACTGCCCGGGTAGGGACCGGTCGGCCCGTACGGACCGTACGGCCCAGCGGGGCGCCGGAGTCGGCATGCCGTCAGCCGGCTGCGGACCCGGGAGGAACGGGCCGAACCCGTAGCCCTTCGGGTCGGTCGGTGGCTGCTGGGGGTACGGGCTCCCCGGTGGGCCCGAGGGCCCGCCCGCAGGCGGGAACGGGCCCCTGCTGGGGCGGGTATGAGGTTCCGGGCGAGTAGGGGCCGGGCGGCGGGTAGGGGTACCGGACGGCGGGTACGGACCGGGCGGGGGGTAGGGACCGGGCGGCGGGTAGGGACCGGGCGGCGGGTACGTACCGGGCGGCGGAACCTGCCCACCGTAGGGACCGACAGGCGGCCCGTAGGGACCACCTTGCTGCCCGCCGTGGGATCCGCCTGACTGCTGGCCCCCGTACGTCTCGTCTGAGCTCATCCCGGCTCTCCTGACCATCTATTTGGCGATGAAGGCACTCTAATGAGCAACCGGTCCGGTGGTGGCGAGTTGGGTTGAACGCGACGCAACCGTGCTCCGAAACGTGGTCGTTACGGCTGCGATACGGCTCCGCCCCACGGTGTAGGCCTGCTGATGGCGGCCGGGTTCTGGGGCTGGCTGTCCACGACCGCCCCGACGCTCGCTCGCAGGATCGCACGCCTCGCTCGAGCCTCTCGAGCTGCTGAGTCGCGTTGCAGCCGTTCCGCGTACCCATTGGAGACCGTCATGCCTGCTTCCACCGTGCCCGCACTCGCGACCGGCTCACCGTTCGCTGCGCTCACCCGCCCGTCGAGTCGCTGCCTTCCTCGGCTCGACCGGGCTCAGCGCGCTCGGACTGGGCGCGCTCGCGGCGTGTGGTGGCGGAGCCTCCGGCACCACACCACCGCGTCCGCGGTGGGTGCCTTCTCGGTGGCGCCCGGCGCGTACGGCGCACTCGCCCTTCAGCTGTCCTGGATCAAGAACATCGAGTTCGCCGGGGAGTTCTTCGCCGACTCGAAGGGCTACTACACCGCCGCCGGATTCGAGAGTGTCGACCTGGTCAGCGGACCCGTCGACAGCGCGGACGCGCTGGTCGCCGCCGGGACCGTGGACGTCGGCACAGCGTTGACCATCCTCTCCTCAAGGCGACAGGAACCTGTCGCAAGGCGACAGGAACCTGTGCAATGCGACAGGAACCCGTGCAAGGCGACAGGAACGCTGCGATGTGACAGCAAGCCTAGCGCGTTGCGACAGCAGCCGGGCCATGCGGCCGCACCCCAACGGGCGCTACGCCGGTTCGGAGACCAGCGCCCCGACGCCGCGGCGCCCCGATCGCGCCCGGCGGACCCCGTACGCGGTGAGCACGACCAGGGCCAGCCAGACCAGGCCGAAGCCGATCCAGCGACCGGTCGACATGGACTCGCGGAAGTAGAGCACGCCCAGCAGGAACTGCAGCGTCGGCGCCAGGTACTGGAGCAGGCCGAGGGTGCTCAGCGGAAGCCGGGTGGCGGCGGCGGCGAAGAACAGCAGCGGTACGACGGTGACCGCCCCGGCAGCGACCAGGAGCAGGCTGTGGGACCAGCCGAGGTGGCCGAAGGTCAGCCCGCCACCGAATCCGAGGAAGCGAGATAGCCGAGGGCGATCGGGGTGAGCAGCAGCGACTCCGCGGTGAGGGTGTCCACCGCGCCCGCGTTCAGTTGCTTCTTCAGCACCCCGTACGTCGCGAAGCTGGTGGCCAGGGTGAGCGCGATCCACGGCGGCCGGCCGAAGTCGACGGTCAGCACCACCACCGCGAGCGCGGCCAGCCCGACGCAGACCCACTGAACCGCGTGCATCCGCTCACGCAGGAAGATCACGCCGACCAGGATCGACAGGATCGGGTTGATGTAGTACCCGAGCGCCGTCTCGACCACGTGCCCGTGGTTGACCGCCCAGATGTAGGTGCCCCAGTTCACCGACACGACCGCCGCGGCCGCTCCGAGCATGGTCAGGCTGCGCCGGTTCCCGATCCGGCTCCACCAACCCGGGCGGGCGACCGTCCGCACCAGGACCAGGCAGATCACCAACGACCACACGATCCGGTGGGCCAGGATCTCCAACGCCCCGGCCCGCTGGAGCAGCGGCCAGAACAACGGCACGATGCCCCAGACGCCGTACGCCGCCAAGCCGTAGGTGAGTCCTCGCCGTCGGCGGTCTTCGGGAGCGTCCGCCCCGGATCTCACGCCGGCACGACCCGCAGCCGGTAGCTCAGGTCGATTCCGTGGTCGGTCGTGCGCAGCACGGACACGACCCCATCCGCGCGGTGGCACTGGATGGCGGTCACCGACCACGTGCGGGTCAGCGCGGGAGCTGGCCAGCGTGTCGGCGAGCAGGTCGCGGTAGCGGAACGGATCCACCCCGAAGCCCACGGTGCCCGACACCCGCTCACCCTCGGTCAGCCGGCCGTGGTCGTGGTGGAGTTGCCGCCAGGCGTACGCGTCCACACCCGCGCGCAGGACGGTGGCACGCGCGGAGGCGTGGACCACCTCGGCGACGATGCGGTAGCGGCCTCCACCGAGGTCGTCCAGCGACACGTGTTCGCGACGGTCGACGCGCGTCAGCGCTCCCTCGACGATGAGCTCCAGCGCGAAGACCGCTTCCTCGCCGACCGCGAAGTCGGGGTGATCCGCCGCTGTCGAGGATCCAGCCGTCGAGACAGACCTCGAGGCCACCGACCGGCAGGGCGGTAAAGCCCGGCACCGGGCCGGGCGCGGGGGACTCAGAGGGCACGTATCCACTTCGGGCACAGGCCGCTGTAACCCTTGCAGTACATCGTGATCAGTTCGCCCCGGTTGGTTCCGTGACCGGCCCAGTCGACGATCGAGATGACGTCCACCCGCACCCCCGCGTCGTGGCAGGTCGGGTCGCAGTCCATCCGGCGGACGATCGTGCGGTAGCCGCGGCGGGTGGAGGTGTTGGTGGCGATGCTCGAGTCGTACGGACCGTTGCGCAGGGACCACTTGATCATGCCCTTGCTGATGCCGTGCTTGCTCTTGACGTAGTCGTTGATCTCGTCGGTGACCAGGACTTTGTGCGAGTAGTAGTTGTCGTACCACTCGTCGCAGTCGCCGCCGATCCCGCCGATGCAGAAGTTGGGCGACGGGCCCGCGCAGCACCAGCCCGGTCCCCGAACTGGTGATCGTCGCACCGTTGGCTGCGCGCGCGGTCACGGTCGGGCTCGGTGAGCAGAGGTGCCGCGCCGGCCTGCTGGGCGGGAAGCACCAGCGCCATGACGGCCACCAGGGCCAACAGGCGGATCAGGGTTCGGCGGAAGTCAGAGAACATGGCGCAGGCTCCTGCTCAGGCGGCGGTGGGACCGGGTCACCGTATCAGCCGGGTACGACCGCTTTCGGCTCAGCGCACCTGCCAGGTGTCCCCACCGTCGATGATCGACTGCAGGGCGTGATCGTCGCTGCCCTGACCGGTGGCCAGGGCGACCTGCTCCCGAGCCAGGTCGTCGTACGCGGGCGCCTCCACGGCGCGGAACACCCCGATCGGCGCACGATGCAGAACCCCGGCGTCGGTCAGCCGGGACAGTCCGAAGGCGAAGGACGGGTCGGCCAGGTGCGCGTCGTGCACGGCCAGCGCGTCCACCCCCACCTCGGCCACCTCGACCACCGAGAAGGCGCCGGTACGCGGGTCCCGCACCACGCCGAGGTGGCCGCCCATTCCCGGGGCAGACTCGGCGCCGAAGCGGATCGGCTCGCCGTGGGTCAACGGGATGATCGCGTCAGCGGAGGTGCCTGGGTCCTTCATGGCGGCGAAGGCGTCGTCGTTGAAGATCGGGCAGTTCTGGTAGATCTCCACGAACGAGGTGCCGCGGTGCGCTGCCGCCGCGCGCAGCACCGAGGTCAGGTGCTTGCGGTCGGAGTCGATGGTGCGCGCCACGAAGGTGGCTTCGGCGCCGAGCGCCAGCGACACCGGATTGAACGGGTTGTCCAGCGAACCCATCGGGGTCGACTTGGTCACCTTGCCGATTTCCGAGGTGGGCGAGTACTGGCCTTTGGTCAGCCCGTAGATCCGGTTGTTGAACAGCAGGATCGTCAGGTTGACGTTGCGCCGGAGCACGTGGATCAGGTGGTTGCCGCCGATGGACAGTGCATCGCCGTCGCCGGTGATGACGAAGACCGCGACGTCCTCCCGGGCCGTCGCCACGCCGGTCGCGATCGCGGTCGCCCGCCCGTGGATGGAGTGCATGCCGTAGGAGTCGACGTAGTAGGGGAACCGCGACGAGCACCCGATGCCCGACACGATGACCGTGTTCTCCTTGCGGATGCCGAGTTCGGGCATGAAGCCCTGGAAGGCCGCCAGTACCGCGTAGTCGCCGCAGCCGGGGCACCAGCGGACCTCCTGGTCGCTGGTGAAGTCCTTGCGGTTGAGGGGTTCCAGCGCCAGCGGCACCCCGGCCAGTCCGGACCTGCCCTCACTGATCAGGGGGCGGTCGTCGAGCGCGGTCACGCGGACACTCCTTCCAGGGCGTCGATCTCGGTCTCCAGATCGCGGGCCAACTCGCTGAGCGAGATCGGCAGGCCGCGTACCCGGGAATAGCTCTGTACGTCCACCAGATATTCCGCACGCAACAGCAGGGCCAGCTGACCGAGGTTCATCTCAGGGACGATCACCCGGTCGTAGCTGCGCAGGATGGCGCCGAGGTTGGCCGGGAACGGGTTCAGGTGCCGCAGGTGGGTGTAGGCGACCTGGCGGCCGGTCTTGCGGACGCGCCGCACGGCGGCCACGATCGGCCCGTACGTCGAGCCCCAGCCGAGCACGAGCACGCGGGCGTGCCCACCGTCCGGGCCCGCGGGGTCGTCCACCACCAGATCGGGGATGTCGCGCACGATGCCGGCGATCTTCGCGGCCCGGGTGAGCACCATCTCCTCGTGATTGGCCGGGTCGTAGGAGACCGCGCCGGTGTCCTTGGCCTTCTCGATGCCGCCGATGCGGTGCTGCAGCCCGGCCGTGCCGGGGATCGCCCACGGCCGCGCGAGGGTGTCGGGGTCACGCCGGTAGGGCAGGAAGACCGGCTGGCCGGAGCCGTCGGTCGCATTCGGCGCGCTGGCGAAGCCGGGGTCGATGGGCGGGATCGCCGCGACGTCGGGCACGCGCCACGGCTCGGCCCCGTTGGCGATGTAGCCGTCGGAGAGCAGGATCACCGGGGTCCGGTAGGTGATCGCGATGCGCACCGCCTCGATCGCGGTGTCGAAGCAGTCCGACGGCGACTGCGCGGCCAGCACCGGCACCGGCGCCTCGCCGTTGCGGCCGAACATCACCTGGAGCAGGTCGGCCTGTTCGGTCTTGGTCGGCATGCCGGTGCTGGGCCCGGCGCGCTGGATGTCGCAGATGATCAGCGGCAGCTCCGTCATCACCGCCAGGCCGATGGTCTCCGACTTCAGGGCCACACCCGGACCGGACGTCGTGGTCACGCCGAGCTGCCCGGCGAAGCTGGCGCCGAGGGCGGCACCCACGCCGGCGATCTCGTCCTCGGCCTGGAAGGTGGTCACCCCGAAGCGCTTGTGCTTGCTCAACTCGTGCAGCACGTCGGAGGCCGGGGTGATCGGGTAGGCGCCGAGGAACAACCCCAACCCGGCCTTGCGCGCCGCGGCGACCAGTCCGTACGCCAGCGCGAGGTTGCCGGAGATCTGCCGGTACTTCCCGGCGGGCATCGGCGCGGGCGCGACCTCGTAGGTGACCGCGAAGATCTCGGTCGTCTCGCCGAACGCGTACCCCGTCTTGAACGCGGTGATGTTGGCGTCGCGGATCTGCGGCTTCGAGGCGAACTTGGTGGACAAGAAATTGATCGTGCCCTCGGTCGGTCGATGGTAGAGCCAGGACAGCAGGCCGAGGGCGAACATGTTCTTCGCGCGAGAGGCGTCCTTGCGGCTGAGCCCGAACTCCTTGACCGCCTCGACGGTCATCTTCGTCAGATCCAGGGCGTGCAGCTGGTAGTCGGCCAGCGAGCCGTCGGTCAGCGGATCGGCCGTGTAGCCCACCCGGGCCAGGTTCCGCTTGGTGAAGTCGGCGCTGTCGACGATGATCACCCCGCCGCGCGGCAGGTCGGCGATGTTGGCTTTGAGCGCCGCCGGATTCATGGCGACCAGGACGTCCGGCCGGTCGCCGGGGGTCATGATGTCGTAGTTGGCGAAGTGCAGCTGGAAGCTCGAGACGCCCGGCAGGGTGCCGGCCGGCGCCCTGATCTCGGCCGGGAAGTTGGGCAGGGTCGAGATGTCGTTGCCGAACACCGCCGAGTCGGCGGTGAACCGGTCGCCCGTGAGTTGCATCCCGTCGCCGGAGTCGCCGGCGAACCGGATGACCACGCGGTCGAGGGTCTGGACCTGCTTCACGGGCGCTGCGCCTTCTTCCTTTGACGTAGTTCTCCCCCGATGCGCGTGGTGGGGGAGTGGTCGGTGCACGGCCTAGCCGGCTGCCAGTCATCCATGATAAGTCGAACCCTGCAGGACCCTCGGCCGATCCACCGGATGGGACTAGCGTGGTGGGGTGACCGTTCCCTGCCTCGACTGGTACGGCGACGGCTCGCTCTACGTGCTGGACGCCGGGTTGGCGTGTTGCGTGCTCGAGTTCGAGGCGGCCGCGCCGGCGACGGCCCTGGTCGAGGTGCCCCACGACGCGGTGGTGGTGGTCGTGGTGTCCGGCACGGTCACCGATCGGCTGGCGCCCGCGGTGCTGGCGCTCGTCGACGCCGCCGAGCACGCGACCGGGCAGCGGCCCCGGGTGGTCTCCTTCGGCGCCTGCGCCTCCTCCGGGGGGCCCTACTGGGACTCGTACGCGGTGACCAAGGGGATCGATCAGCTCATCGAGGTGGACCTTTTCGTGCCCGGTTGCCCGCCCCGTCCGCAGGCCCTCCGCGCCGCGCTCGACACGCTGGCCGGGCGAGCCTCGACACGCTGGACGGGCGAGCCGGCGCGGCGGTGATCGGGTGAGCAGTGATCGGGTGAGCGGCATCGCGCCGGCCGACTGGCGCCGCGCGGTCGAGCAGGCCTGCGCGGACGGGTTCGCCTACTTCGACTGGCTCGGCTGCGTGGACGAGATCGGCCGCGCGGACACGCTGCGGATCGTGCTGGCGCTGGGCCACCTGGAGCGGCTCGGCGAGGTGCGGCTGCTCAGCACCGAGCTCCCGCGCGGGCTCCGCAGCTGGACAGCATCCAGGACCTCTTCGCCGGAGCGGCCTGGCACGAGCGGGAGGCGGCGGAGCTGTTCGGGGTGCGGTTCAGCGGTGGTGACGAGCGGCGCCTGCTGCTCGGTCCCGACTTCGAAGGGGCTCCGCTGCGCAAGGACGACGTCCTGGCGGCTCGTACGGCGCTGGTCTGGCCCGGCGCCAAGGAGCCGGGGGAGTCGGATCAACCCGATGGTCGCGCGGCAGCCGGTACGCGCAGCTCACCCAGCCGGCGTCGGATGGCGCCGCCCGGCGTTCCGGACGAGCAGGTCTGGGGTGACCGGCCGGCTGGCGAGCCGGACCCGGAGCCGGCCGAGATCGTGCAGTCGCTCGCCGGTGGGCGGGTGCGGCGGCCACGATGACCGAGCCCTCCCATGCGAGTATCCGGCTGATCGAGGCGGCCTGCACCTCCTGCATGATCTGCGCCCGCGAGTGCCCGAGCTGGTGCATCCACATCGACTCGCACACCGAGCCCGACCCGGACGTACCGGCCGGGGCCCGGCCCCGTACGCAGAACGTGCTCGACCGGTTCGCCATCGACTGGTCGCTGTGCATGTACTGCGGGATCTGCGTGGAGGAGTGCCCGTTCGACGCGCTCGAGTGGAGCGCCGATCCCGCCCCGGCCGGTGAGGCCCTGGTGGAGGAGATGGTGTGGCGTGACCAGGCTTGAGCAGCGGCCAGCGGGTCAGTCGCGCAGCCGGACCATGAACCGGCTCAGGTCGTAACCCTGGGAGATGGGGTTCCATCGCACGCGGGGCGGCCCGTCGGCGACGATGCCGCGGGCCAACAGGCGGCGGAGGAAGATGTCGGTCTCCAGCACCGCCAGCGGCCCGCCGGGGCAGCGGTGATGCCCGTCGCCGAAGCTGAGGGCGGTCGCTGGAACCGACGGAGGCAGCGTACGTCCTGGGCGCAGGCTGTCCGGCTGCTCCCCGACCACGTCGGCGTCGGCGTTGGTCCGCCGCAACTGGATCTCGATCCGGTCGCCGGCCGCGATGGTGTGGGTGCCGGCAGCGGTCTCCACCACGAGTTCGCGATCGGCCTGCCTCCTGAGCTCGCCCACCACGGGCTCGAGACGGAGGATCTCGTGCAGGATCGCCTCGCGCTCGGATCGCGGGGCGGCGAGGTAGCGGGCGCCGAGGTCCGGATCGTCGAGCAGGTGCCAGGCGGCAATGGTGACGAACTCGCGCGTCGTGGCCATCCCGGCCGCCCCGTAGGTGAGCGCCTCGGTGAGGATCTCCAGGTCGCTGAACTCCTGCTTCAACAACTCGCTGATGACATCTTCACCGGGGCGCCGCCGCCGGGCGCGGATGGCCGGCTTCACGTCGAAGTAGTAGAAGCGAAGGGTGGCGGTGGTCGCGCGCAGTGTGCGCAGCCGGCCCGGCAGGCTGTCGTCCTGAGTCAGCGGGTCGCCGTCGAAGAACGTGCTCAACCGCCTGCTCATCCCCCGTACCGACGAGTTGGTCAAACCGACGACGCGGCCGGTGACCTGCACGGCCAGCCGCATCGACAGCCGGCTCAGGTCGACCGGGCGGTCGGCGCGGAGGCGGCCGATGAGCGCGTCGCTGAGTTCGGTGATCATCGACTCGTACCCTTCGATGACCACGGGTGCGAAGAAGCGGGCCGATGCCCGACGCTGCGCGCGGTGCTGGCTGCCTTCGAGGTAGAGGATCGGCGGGCGCATCTTCGACCGGTGGATCGTGTCGCCGCCGAAGCCGGCCTGCCGGGTGCCGTTCGGAGTGCGCAGGATCTGGCGGGCCACGGCGAACGACCGGACGACCCATCGCGCCCCCGCCTCGTCCTCCACCCTCTCCAGGCCTTCGCCACCGCGGGTGTCGTCGGGGTCGAGCTTGCGCACCGGACAGCCAGACGTCATGGCGACAGTCTGCCCTGAGGGCGGCCCCTCTTGCCGGGAAACTGTCGGCGAATGACACAGCAACTGTCGATTGCGTGTCGTCTGCCGACAGTTTCCGGGGTGGGGGTGGTGGGGGAGGGTGGGGGTGGGCCAGTAGAGGGGGGGGGGTGGGGCCGAGTGCGGGGGCCGCGGGTCAGGCCTCGACCATCACGTCGTCGTCGGCCGCGGCCGATGGCTCCGTCGACGGCTTGCCCCGCTGGCTCAGCCCGATGCCGGCCAGAACCAGCGCGAGCATCGCGTACCCGAGGGCGACCTGCGGGGCTGCGGCCCAGCCGACCTGCTCGGCGTGCAGCAGGCCGATCCAGCACAGAGCCGCACCGACCACCGCCGCGATCGCGCTCCGGAAGAGTTGCTTCTCCAGGATGAAGGTGACGATCGCGCCGAGCACGATGCCCGCCAGCGTCGCGCCCTGACCGAGGGTGTGCAGCCCGTGGTAGACCAGCCCGGCGCCGGCGAGCTTCTCCTCACCCAGTTCGGCAGCGCTGGTACCCGCCGCCGACAGTGCGTTGTCGATCAGTCCTGAGCCCCACGCGGCCAGGTTGGGGATGATCGCCGCGACCACCGCGGCGGCGTGCAGTCGCGGCGTCGACTGGAAGGCCTGCGCGCCGATCAGCAGGCCGATGTAGAGCAGGATCGGCACGATGGCCGGCATCGGCAGGACCGCTGACAAGACACCGAACAGTCCGAGGAAGCAGAGGGCCGCCACGAACAGGCCGCTGGCCATCGAGTAGCTGGCCCGGCCGCCGGCCTCCTTCCACCCCGGATGCCCGATGTAGACCGCGGGCGGGAAGGGCGAGCCCAGTGCCGACCCGACGATCGCACCCGCGCCGTCGGCGAGCAGCACGCTGCGCAGGTTATAGCTGTCCCCGGCAGCCGACGCGCTCTCCACGTTGCTCATCGCCTCGAGGAAGTTGTAGACCCCGAGCGGCACCGCGGTGGCCAGCAGCGGGGCCATGCCGCTCAGCCCCTGGACGAGCAGTCCGATGTTCAACGACGGGACCGCGATCGCGATGTCGCTCGCCGCCGCCGCGACGTCGGGCACCGACATGTAGCCACCGACCCAGGCGATCGCGGTGCCCACCAGGAGCGCGGCGAGCCCGATCGGCATGCCGCCGG
Source organism: uncultured Actinomycetota bacterium (assembly GCA_963726625.1). GTDB lineage: Bacteria > Actinomycetota > Actinomycetes > Propionibacteriales > Propionibacteriaceae > Microlunatus. The sequence continues at coordinate 109,916 of CAVSDA010000011.1, read as the reverse complement.
GCAGTTTCAGATCGGTGAAGAAGCCGACCAGGATGATGCCGAGCACCGGCAGGCCGATCCAGGCGGCCTCCCAGATCTGACCTGCCGGGCGCATGGAGATGAAGCTGATCGAGATGCCGGCGAGGGTGCCGAGCAGCGCCGCCCGCGGGGTGATCTTGCGGATGAACGGCCCGACGAAGGCCCCGATCAACACGATGACGCCGATGATGAACGCCCACGCCAGGCCCGCCTGCCAGGCCTGCATCGGGTCTCCGGTGCGCAGGAAGATCGGCAGCATGATGACGAAGACGACGATGAACATGTGGGGGACACTCGGCCCGTACGGCATGGCCGTGACATCGGTCCGCTGTTCGCGGCGGGCCAGCCGGCGAGCCAGGATCGTGTAGTACACGTTGCCGACGATCAGGGCGATGCCGAGCGCGGGGAGCACGGTGCCGAGCACGGTCTGGGCGGGCATCTGCACCACGAAGATGAGCAGCGCGGTGAGGGTCAACACGTTGACGAGGATGTTGAAGGCCAGTCCGAAGAAGGCGTTCAGGTCGCCCTTGGTCCACCAGGGCACCTTGATCCGCTCGTCGGAGGCCTTGGGCAGGATGGCGGTGAGATTCATGGTCAGTCCTTTACGAGGGGCGCGGGCGAGGGCGATCAGGCAGCCGTGACGGCCGGCTGCGCGAGGCTGGCGGGCGGCTCGGAGTCGGCCGACTGGCTGGAGGTGAGGAGGACCGAGAGCAGGGCCGAGGAGTCGGCGACCCAGCCGAAGATGCCGCCCTGGGCAGCGACCATCTCCAGTCCGACGCGCTGGAACTCGGGGAAGTAGGACCCGACGCAGTCCGACAGCACCAGCACCTCGTAGCCGCGGTCGTTGGCCTCGCGGACGGTGGTGTGCACGCAGACCTCGGTGGTCACGCCGGTGACGATCAGTTGGGTGATGCCGTGCAACTCCAGGATCGCCTGCAGGTCGGTGCCGTAGAACGAGCCCTTGCCCGGTTTGTCGATGACCAGTTCGCCGGGCAGCGGTGCGAGTTCGTCGATGATGTCGTGTCCGTACTCGCCCTGGATCAGGATCCGCCCGTACGGGCCGGGGTCGCCGATCCGCAGCGACGGCTTGCCTCGCCGGTGCTTGGCCGGCGGCAGGTCGGACAGGTCGGGTCGGTGGCCCTCGCGGGTGTGGACGACCATCAGACCGGTTGTCGCGGGCGGCGGCCAGCACCCGCTGCAGCGGCGGCACCACTGCGGCGAGTTGGCCGACGTCGTTCCCGAGCGTCTCGCCGAAGCCGCCGGGCAGCAGGAAGTCCCGCTGCATGTCGATCACGACGAGGGCGACCTGGCCGGGCGGCAGGACGAACGGGCTGGGCTCGGCCGGTACGACCGGTGCAGCAGGGGACGCAGCGCCAGTAGTGGTCGGTCTCGGTGGTTTCGGCGCCGGATTCTCCGGCGTTCAGGGACGTGATTTCGGGCATGGAAGCTCCCAGCAGCGGCAGGTGAGCGGGCGGCGAGGCGACGAGCGGACGGGCGGCGGGGCCGCGAAGGATCAGGGCAGGCGGTCGGCGTTGACCGCGGCAGCGACGGCGAGAACGACGTCGTCGGACAGGGCAGGGCCCAGCACCATCAGGCTGGCGGGCCGCCCGTCGGCGGTCGTGCCAGCAGGGACTGCGGCGGCGCAGAGGTCGAGCAGGTTGCCGAAGTGGGTGTAGTGGCCGAGGGTGGTGTTGGTGGCGATCGGCTCGGCCAGCACCTGCTCGAGGGTGAACGTGGTCCCGATGGTGGGCAGCACCAGGACGTCCATGGTGGTGAACAGGCGGGCGACCTCGGCTTTGAGCTCGGCCAGCCGGTACTGCGCGCGGAAGACGTCGGTCGCGCTGAAGCGGGCGCCGCCGCGGATGATGGTCTCGATCACGGGCAGTGCCGCGCCGGGATGGGTGTCGAGGAAGTCGCCGAACTCGAGGAGCCGTTCAGCGACCCAGGGTCCGGCGTAGAGCAGTTCCCCGGCGCGCAGGAACGGGGCGAGCGGGGGCACCACGACGCCGAAGCGCCGGGCGATTCCCTCCCGCGACGCCCGGTGGGCCGCCGCCATCGCCTCGTCACCGAAGAAGTCCAGCTCAGACTCGACCGGCAGCCCGATCCGTACCGTGTCGAGATCCACCGGCTGCCGTCGGCGCTCCCGGCTCCACGGATCCCGGGAGTCGACGCCGGCCACCACGTCCAGCACGGGTCCCAGGTCGCCAACCCGGCCTGCGATCAGGCTGACGCAGTCCAGCGAGCGGCAGGCGGGGACCAGGCCGACGGTGCTGATCAGGCCGCGGGAGGGCTTGTAGCCGACCACCCCGTTCAGGGCCGGAGGAACCCTGCCGGACCCGGCGGTGTCGGTGGCCACGGTGAACGGCACCTCGCCAGTCGCCACGGCCAGCGCCGATCCCGAGCTGGAGCCACCCGAGATCAGCTCCCCGCCGTACACGCTGCGTGGGATGGGGTACGGGGTGCGCGTCCCGTTCAGGCCGGTCGCGAACTGGTCCAGATTGGTCTTGCCCACCAGGATGGCGCCGGCGTCCAGCAGCCGCTGCACGGCCGGCGCGGTGTGCTCGGCCACGTAGGCGTAGGCCGGGCAGGCCAGGGTGGTCGGCCAGCCCGCGATGTCGAGGCTGTCCTTGACCCCGAACGGGATGCCGTAGAGCGGGAGGGTGGCCGGATCGCGGCCCTCCAACTCCGCCGCGCGTCGGCGCAGAGCGTCCTCGCCCGCCACGCTGATCCACGTCCCGTCCGCTCCGCGGGCAGCGATGCGGGTCGACACCTCCTCGACGACTTCGGTCGGCGTACGGGTGCCCTGGGCGTAATCCTGGGCCAGGCCCGCCAGGCCAGGTCCGGCTACCGGGCCGGTGAGCGGCACGGTGGCCGGTCCGGAGGTCGAGGCTGGCTCGACGACGGCTGCTTGGCGCATACGGTCGATTGTCGACAGGATTTCGCGGCGGCGGAAGTAGCTGGGTGTTACGTCTGTGTTATACCTGCCATCGCCCTTTCCCGACCGCGGGCCCGGCGTGCAGCCCGGAGGCGGCGCTCAGAGGTAGTGGCGCTCGCCGTGCCGGCGCATGATGGCGATGATCGCGTCCGGGTCACCGGTGCCGACCGCCGCCACCAACTGCTCGTGCCGGCGGATGCCTTCCTCGGGACCCGCGGCCAGAGCTTCCCGGCGCAGGTTGAGGGCCATCGGCCGCTGGAGTTTGAGCAGCACCGGATCCAGGGCGAGGTCGAGTTGGTGGTTGCCGGCCAGCCCGACGATGGCCGCGTGAAGAGCGCGATGCGCGTCGTCCTTGCGCAGATGGTCCCCGCTGCGATCCGCCTGGCACATCTGATCCAGCCAGTGGTTCACCTCGGTGAGCCGAGTCGCAGCCGGTGCGCCAGGTACCGGGAAGGCCAACCGGATCGCATGCTCCTCCAGCACAAGACGGATCCCGAAGAGCTGGGTCACGTCGGTGTCGGAGAGCTCGGTGACCCGGGTCCCGCGGCGCGGCAGGTGCTCCACCAGACCTTGCTGGGCCAGGGACCGCAGCGCTTCGCGCAACGGCGCCCGGCTGATGGAGAACCGCAGCCGGATCTGCTCCTCGATCAGCCGCTCGCCCGGGGCCAGATGGCCGGCGAGGATCTCCTCCCGCAGCGCTCGCGTGGTCACCTCGGCCAGGCTCGGTGCGTAGAGGGCCGCGCTGGATTCGCTCATCGCGGCACCCCTGGCATCTGCTCGGCGATCGGACACGGTCACGTCAGTGTAGGACGCTGTTCGGGCCGCATCCGGTGAGCGGCAGGTGAACGGACGCGACTCCGCACCCTCACGATCGCGTGCTCAGCGAACCTGACCTCGCTGTGCCGCCGTCGTGAAGCTGCGGAGTGCGCCTCCCCCGGTCACCGTTCCGGATCGGGCTACCGAGCGCCCAGAACCAGATTGGCGAGCACCATGTTGTGATCCGACGGCCGGGTCGAATCGGTCACCTTGGTGACGTTCTCGAATGACGTCGCGGTCCCGCCCTTGACGAAGATGCCGTCGAGTCGGGAGGCGAATCCGACGCCGCTCGCTTCCTGGGTGGTGGCGAAGCCGTTGTAGGTGGAGTACTTCAGGTTGGTCCGGTAGGGGGCGGAGGCCGAGTCGAAGAATCCGGCACCGACCAGAGTGTCGTGGGGGGCGTGCCCGACCACGATGTTCTGCCAGGAGTTCAGGTCGCCGCCGAGCACGACCGGCAGACCGCCGGTGTTGGCCTCGGCCACCGCGGCGAGGACGGTCTCCATCTGCCGTCCGCGGAGCGCGTTGTAGGTGCGCTCGGTGGTGGCCGAGGTGCTGTGCCGCTCGTCGAGGTGGGCGGAGACGAACCAGAAGGACGTGCCGGTGCGATTGATTCGGAACTGCGCGTACGTGGCGGTCCGACGCCGCGAGGACGAGTCACCGCTGATCAGCGGCAGTTCGACCGAGCACGACGGGGAGTAGTTCTGCGAGCCGGTGCTCTCGGAGCAGGTGCTGAGCAGCGTCAGCTTCTGGTCGTTGTACAGGATGCGGGTGCCCTGGGAGCCGTGCTCGAGGCCCGGCGCCACGTACGGGGTGGTGCGGATGAGCTTGTACTGGCTGCCTCCGCGCTCGGCGAGGGTCGCCAGCAGGCTGGTGGTCTGGCGCAGCGTGCCGGTGGTGGTCCCCGCCTGGCCGTCGGCGCGGCCCGGGCCGAGCTCCTGGAGCGCGGCGATGTCGGGGCTGCGGGAGGTGATCTGGTCGGCGACGTCGGCCCGGCGCTGGAGCCAGGTGCGGGAGTCACCCGTGGCCTTGCTGGAGCGGACGTTGAAGCTCGCCACTCGCAGTCCGCTGGTACCCGGCCGCAGGTCGCCGTCCACGGTGTAGCTCTCGGCCGCGTCGGGCATGATCGCCTGCAGGTAGGGGTAGCGGCGGATCTGCTCGCCCGCGGTGCCCTGGTTGACGGCGTAGAACCGGAACAGCAGGTGCGCCCCGGTGCCGGCGCCGGCGCCCGCCTCGGCGACCTGCTCCGCGCTCAGGGTGAAGGTGCGGCGGTCGGGGGCGATGGAGAAGACCCGGCTGTTGCGGCCGGTGGTGGGCAGCGACTTGTCGGTCTTGCTGAACAGGCTCAGCGCCGTCTCCAGCTGGTAGCCGGTGGTGTAGGTGCCGTCCTGCTCCCAGGAGAAGGTGATCTCCCCGGCGCCTGGACCTGACGTGGCGCTGACGGCGGCGATCTTGCTCGGCCAGCCGACCTTGGTGGACGCGCTGAGGGTGGACGACCAGGCCGACGGCGTCCCCTTGCTCACCGCGCGCACGCGGAACTTGTACTTGGTGGCGTTCTGCAGCCCGTGCACCGACACGGCCATGACGCCGCTGGAGGGCCGCTTGGACTTGCCGGCCAGTGTCACCGACTTGACGACAGGGGAGTAGGCGGTCGACGTCGCGGCCTGCACCTGGTAGCTGGAAATGCCCGAGCGCCAGGCCCATTGGATGCGCATGCCGGTGTTGTACTGACCCCCCGCTGCGACCTTGAGCGACGTCGGTCGCGCGCGTCGCGGCCTCCGCCGGAGCGGCTGTGGAGACGACGGCGAAGGCCGTCAGGGCGGCACAAACTACGCGAAACAATGCGGTCCGCATTGAGACTCCTCGACAAATCAGAAGGAACGGTGGAGAAAAACCCCGAAACTTCCCGAGTCGGAGGAGCGGGTCAGAGGTCCGCTCAAGTCGATGAACGTACAATAACAACTTCGTTGAAGTGCTTGCAAATCACGTAGTTCGATCGTTACCGATCACGTTGTCAGGAGCCTGGCAAGCTGCTCACATCGTTATCTGCTTGATGATTGAGCGAGTGTAACGGTGACCCGGGCAGGGCTCCACGGACGCGCCGATGCCGCCATCGCCACGCTCCCGAGCGCTGATGCGGCTCCAGCAGTCAGACCGGTCGCGGTCCCCGCGCGAGTTCGTCGTCGCTGCGGAGGATGCAGAACTCGTTGCCCTCCGGATCGGCCAGCGTGACCCAGCCGGTGCCGTCAGCCTCGCGAAAGTCGCCGACCTGGGTCGCGCCGAGGGCCAACAGCCGGGCCACCTCCTCGTCCCGCGTGCCGTCGGTCGGGCGGAGGTCCAGATGCATCCGGTTCTTGACCTGCTTGGGCTCGGGCACCTCGATGAACAGCAGTTCGGTCCGGCCGTCCGGGGATCTGATGAAAGCCTCCTCGTCGCCCGGCTCGTTCGGGTTCGCGGGGTCCTCGGCCAGGCCGAGCACCTCCGCCCACCACAGCGCTTGGGCGCAGGCATCCGCGGCGTCGATGGTGGTGTGGCTGAGACGACTGACCATGGAGTCAGTCTGGCGCTGCGGCCAGCTGTCGGTGAACCAGGTCGGGGGACAGGGTGTCCAGCGTCGGTGCGCCGAGGCGGGACATCGCCGAGCGCAGATCCTCGGTCAGGCCGTCGAGCACCTCCCCGACGGCGGACTCGCCGGCCGCGGCGAGCGCCCACGCGAACGGGCGGCCGACGAAGACCCCGCGCGCACCGTAGGAGAGCGCAGCCGCGACGTGTTCACCCGTCCTCAGGCCGCTGTCGACGTAGACCTCAGCGGAATCGCCGACGGCGCCGACGACGTGGGGAAGTGCTTCGGCCGAGGTGATGGAGGCGGCCATCCGGCGGCCGCCGTGGGTGGAGACCACGATGCCGGCTGCTCCGCCGTCGACGCAGCGCCGGGCGTCGTCCGCGCGCACAACGCCCTTCACCAGGACAGGCAAGCCGCTCAACTCCCGCAACCATCCGATCGTCGCAGTGCTGATCGCCGGGTCCATCCGTACGCCGTCGGGGCCGGCTGCCCGCAGTTCCTCGGCGGTCAGATTGCCGAGCCTGGCCTTGGCGGGGCCGTCGGGCCAGTTCCGCGGATCGACGTCGCCACCGAGCAGCGTCACCATGTCGGCCGTGAGGATCAGCGCTCGGGCGCCGGCCTGCACCGCCCGCTGGACGAGTCGCTCGGTGAGTTCGTGATCGCGCAGAACGTAGACCTGGAACCACCACGGCGCACCGGCGGCCTCGATCTCGGCGAAGCTGACCACGGTGTGACTGGAGATGCCCAGCAACGTTCCGTGCGCCGCGGCGGCGCGGGCGACGGCCCGTTCGCCCTCGGGCTGGGCGGCGTGCAGTTGGGCCATCGGCGCGACCAACACCGGGGTCCGTACGGGCGTGCCCAGGACGGTCGTCGCCGTGTCGAGGCTGCTGAGGTCGGTCAGTACGTGCGGCCGGAAGCGGATCGACGACCACGCGGCCACCGAATCCGCCACCCCACGGCCAGAGCCCGCGCCTGCCGCGTAGTAGGCGCTGACCAGCGGCGGGAGGACCGCCCGCGCCGGCTGTTCGAAGTCCATCCGGGCGCTCACCACGGCTGGACCGGTGCAGCGCACCAGGCTCACGCGGGTCAGGCTCACACGGGGTCCGAGTCGGTCCCCATGCCCTCGGCCTTGATCTGGGCGTTCTCGAGGACCTCGTCGTAGGCGTCCTGGGTCGACTCCGATGCGTCACCGACGGCATCGCCGGCGTCCTGCGCAACGTCGCCGACCGTGTCGCCCGCGCTGGCCGCGGCCTCGTCCACCTTGTCCGCGCCGCTGTCGGCGGCAGCCGCCACCACGTCGGCCGGGGTGTCGTCGTCGCCGTCGAAGCGGTCCTTCACGTCCTCGAACAGGTGGGTGGCCTTGTCCTTGGCGTCGTCGGCCAGGTCGCCGGCCTTGTCCTTGGCGGCCTCGAGGCCATCCTTGGCCTTCTCGCCGAGAGCCTCGGCCTTGCCCTTCAACTCATCCAGGAAACCCATGGTTGATCCTCACGTCGCAAACCAGCCCGGCACTGATGTGCAGAGCGTGACAATCCTAGGGCGGGGCCTTCTGCGGGGAGCGGGCGAGGCGGCTGAGGGGATGCGGACGTCAGCGGTCGCCGACAATCCTCCTACGACACGTTTCGCGCGCATGCCCCGTTTCATCGGTCCTCATTCAGATTGACCTGCTCGTCGCTGAAGGCGGTCTCCCAGTTCCGGCCGCCGCGGAAGACGCCGAGGTCCGCCGACAGGAATTGGCGAGCGACGTCGGCGGACGCCGCCTTGGTGATCCAGTCATCGAGATCGACTCGTTGCCGTACGGCTTCGGGAGTGAAGTCGATCCGTCCCGTCATGAACTGGCGGCCTACTACCCTCGAAGCGAGCCCGGACATCCCGGCGATCAACGGACCAATCGACGTCGCCGTAATCGGTTCTCCCTCCGGTGAGGCGGCAGGCATCCGCCTCCCGCGGCGGAGCAGCCGAACGCCTGTTCGTATACTTCGAGCGACCTGCTAGCCCGCTTAGCCTGTGTCGCGGCATGTCCGGGTTCGCGCCAGCGGGGACTACGGAGCCCCGGTCGCCGGTGTGCTGATATCTGGGCGCCGCTCTGGAGGGACGGGTTCATTCCGCCTGTTGCTTTGCGGGATTCGGCGGTGTGAGCAGCGTGAGAGCGCTGTTGCGGTGTTCGGCGAACAAGCGGAGGGCGGCGTCGACGTCTCGACCGTTGAGAGCATTGACCAAAGCGCGGTGCTCGGCCGGGATCTGGGTGAGGTAGCCGTCGGTGCTGACGCCGATCCGGGTCAGCAGAAAGAGGTGGACCTGAGAGCGGATGGCCTGCCAGGCCTGCTGCAGCCGTTGATGGTGGGCGGCGGCGTAGACGGCGTCGTGGAAGGCGATATCGCTGCGTACCATCTGGTGCTCGTCAACGGCGTGTTCCATCTGCACGACGGTGGTCTCGAGGGCGGCTAGGTCGTTGTCGGAGGCGTGGCCGACGACGCGCCGGACGGCGAGCTGCTCAAGGGCATCGCGCAGGCTGTCGAGCTCAGCGACGTCGTCGGAGGACAGGCTGGTTACGCTGGCGCCGCGATGCCAGACACTGCGGACCAGGCCCTCCTGCTCGAGCCGGACGAGTGCCTCACGGACGGGACCGCGGCTGACGTCCAGCGCGGCGGCGAGCTCGACCTCACGGAGTGGCTCCCCAGGATGGTAGGCGCCGCTGAAGATAGCCTCGCGGAGACGGTCGGCGACCTCTTCAGATAGTCCTCGGCGGCGAGCTGCTGTCACCTTCTCCATGGTTCCCATGGCCACAGTCTGCCATCTGTCAGTATGTTAACATTAAGACAAGTTGCCGCCGGCAGAGGGGGCTACCGCCTGAGAGAAGGAATCATGACTGTTGCTGCACCCTCCGTCCCGCGTTTTCACCTGGCTGTTCCGGTCGACGACCTGGCCGCAGCCCGACACTTCTACGGCGAGCTTCTCGGTTTGAGCCAGGGACGCAGCGCTGACACCTGGGTGGACTGGAACTTGCACGGCCACCAGTTCGTCACCCACCTCGCGCCCGGCCGGTCCGAGCGGGTGCACAACCCGGTCGACGGCCACGACGTGCCGGTGCCGCACTTCGGGCTGCTGCTCGAGGTGGAGGAGTTCCAGGCCCTCGCCGGTCGGCTGCGCGCCGCCGGGACCAAGTTCGTGATCGAGCCCTACCTGCGCTTCGAGGGTCTGCCCGGTGAGCAATGGACCATGTTCCTCCTCGACCCCGCAGGCAATGCGTTGGAGTTCAAGGCCTTCGCCGACGACGCCCAGGTCTTTGCTGTCTGAGCCATAGGCCCAGGCATCGACGACACCCCCCCGAGCAGAGGACGTAGCAACGTGAAGGTCTTTCAGATTGGTGCCGCCGGCGGAGTCGGCCGCCGGCTCACCGCCCGGCTGGTCGCTGGCGGAGACCAGGTCAGCGGCATGTATCGCCACCCCACCCAGGCCGGGCCGGTCGAGCAGGCGGGGGCGACCCCGGTGACCGGTGACCTGATCGCCAACACCGTCGCCGAGTTCGCAGCCAAGATGGGCGGCCATGACGCGGTGGTGTTCTCCGCCGGCGCCCACGGCACGGGCCGCGACCAGACCACCTTGATCGACGGCAAGGGCCTGGAGAAGGCAGCCGCGGCGGCCACCCTCGCCGGCGTCAACCGGTTCGTGCTCGTCTCGGTGTTTCCCGACGCGCTGCGCGGCCAGGAGCCGAACGAGGCGTTCGAGCACTACATCCGCGTCAAGAAAACCGCCGACGCCCACCTCACCGGCACCGACCTCGACTGGATCATCGTCCGTCCCGGCACCCTCACCGACGACCCCGGCACCGACCGGGTCGCGGCCCAGCCGGCCCTGGTCTACGGCGACGTCAGCCGCGACAACGTCGCCGCCTTCATCGACGCCGCCCTGCACGAGCCGGCCCTCACCCGGACCATCGTCGAGCTCACCGACGGAGACCTCCCCGTCGCCGAAGCCGTGGCCGGACTCACCACCTCCTGACCGCACAGTCGGCCAACCATGCACCACCTCAACGACAGGACCCGTTCTTCATGACCACGATCGATACCTACAGCCACGACGTCTCCGGCGAGAAGGAGTTCGGGTTCGCCCAGGCCATCAAAGCCGGCGACACCATCTACATCTCCGGCCAGCTCTCCCACGACATCACCGGCACCTTCCTGCACGCCGGCGACTTCAACGCCCAGATCGACCAGGTCTGGGCCAACCTCGACACCGTCCTGGACCACTACGGCGTGACCCGCAACCAGGTCGTCCTGGACACCGTCTTCGTCGTCGACCTCCACACCCACGCAGCAGCGGTCGCCGCCTCCCACCTCGCCTACTTCGGCGACCACCGCCCCACCAGCACCACTGTCGGTGCCGCCGCACTGTTCTTCCCCGGCCAGCTCGTCGAGATCAACATCATCGTCAACACCCAGCTGCCCGCCTGACACCAGCTACGCGTGGCCGGCAGGAGTTCTCGACAGTCGCTGGCCACCAGCACCCCTTTGACCGACAACATTCCGATGGGAACCATGACCACCCCGTTCAGCCCCGTCCGCCTGCGGGACCTCGACATCCCGAACCGGCTCTGGATGTCACCGATGTGCACCTACAGCGCTGAGCCCGAAGGTCCCGCCGTCGGTGCGCCCACCGACTTCCACCTGACCCACTACGGGGCCCGAGCAGCAGGCGGGGCGGGGCTGGTCATGATCGAGGCCACCGGGGTCCAGCCGGAGGGCCGGATCTCACCATTCGACCTGGGCCTGTGGGACGACGACCAGATCAAGCCCTTCTCCAGGATCGCCGACGCGATCATCGCTGGAGGTGCCGTGCCGGGCATCCAGCTTGCCCACGCCGGACGGAAAGCCTCAGTCGACAAGCCGTGGCTGGGCGGCGCGCCCCTCGACCCCACGGCCGGGGGGTGGACGCCGCAAGCACCGAGCCCGGTTGCCTTTCCTGGATATCCGGAGCCGGCCGAGCTCACCGAAGGCGACATCACCACAACGGTTCAAGCCTTCGCCGACGCAGCCCGCCGCGCCCTCAAGGCCGGTATCAAGGTTGCCGAAGTCCACGCGGCTCACGGGTACCTCCTGCACTCGTTCCTGTCCCCGATCTCCAACACCCGCCGCGACGGGTACGGTGGAGACCTGGCAGGACGGGCCCGCTTCGCGATCGAGGTCATCGACGCTGTTCGCGCAATGTGGCCCTCCGACCTCCCCGTCTTCCTGCGCATCTCAACCACCGACTGGATCAGTGAGAATCCCAGTGATCACCGAGCTGGCTGGACACTTGAAGACAGCGTCGAGCTGGCCGGCCTAGCCCGCGACCACGGGATCGACCTCATCGACTGCTCCAGCGGCGGCACCGAGCCCATACCGATCCCGCACGGCCGTGACTACCAGACCGCGAATGCGCAGCGCCTCCGTTCCGCACTCGACATTCCCGTTGCCGCTGTCGGGCGCATCGACGACCCCGAATGGGCAGCCGAGCTGATCCGTGACGGCCACGCCGACGCGCTGTTCATCGGTCGGCCGCTGCTGCGTGACCCATCCTGGGTCAACAACGCCGCTCGCACCCTGCGGCCTTGCCGCGGTATCTACCGCAGTACGAGTACGCGGTCTGATGCAGGCCTCTCGAAATCTCTGCTTGTTCGCTCGGCGTGGAGGAGCGGGTGTGACCACGGTGCAGAACAGCGCAACGGTGAAGCCGCGGATCGGTATCCCGGTTCGGCTGGCCTCAGGCGGCGGCGCGACCGACGCGCGGGTACAGGTTGCCCAACGGATCCTCGAGGACATCGCCACCCTCATCGAGCTGTCAGGCGCAACACCCATCCGACTTTCACCAGCCGATCTCCACTCTGATCGCCTAAGCGGCTGCGAAGGGTTCGTGTTACCAGGAGGGGGAGACGTCGATCCCCGGCGCTACGGGGGGACAGGCAAGGACCCGACCCTGTTCGGAGTGAACCCAGATCAAGACCACCTCGACGCCAGCGTCATCTACTACGCGCTGGCCATGGGCCCCCCCACGTTTGCCGATCTGTCAGGGAATGCAACTGCTGAACGTCGTGTGCGGCGGCAGCCTGCATATCGATCTACCGCCCACCACTGTCAGGCACCACCGTCTCGACGACGGTCAGGTGGCGTGGAGTCAGCACGAAGTGAAGCCAAGGTCAACCCCCACGCGTATCGCATCGCACCGTTCGAGACCTTGACCCAACAAGTCCTGCTCAAGCGACAGACCACATCCATGCGAGACGCAGCTGATCCAGCGGCGCCCCCTCTCTCCTCCGACCTCCGAGATTGCGGCAGCCGTCGCGCCGGCCCAACCCGCCAAGCGGCCAACCCGCGAGCGCACACCCGACCATCTTGATCAACTTCTACTCGCGTCGACCTCAGACCCACCACAGAGAGTGATATTCCCATGACCGACTTGATCAACTTCACCCAGTTCCGGGCCGAGATCAGCGACATCGACGGAGTGCTCGCCACAGTCGGCCGCTACACCGACGGCATCAAGACCGGCGACATCGATCTCGTCCGCACCGCGTTCCGTCCCGACGCCGCGATGTTCGGCTACGACCACGACGCCCTGTCCGCCGGCAGCATCGACAACCTGTACATCTGGCTCAGGGAAAACCAAGCCGAGCCCGGCCAAAAACCCGGCGTCCTCCGCACCCACGTCGACATCCTCGACATCACCCCCAGCACAGCAGTCGTCAAGATCACCCTGGAATACGACTTTCCCGACACCGACCCAGTACGAACCCAATACACGACCGACCACCACTGCCTCGTCAAAGCCGACGGCCAATGGATCATCGCTGCAAAGCTCTTCCACTGGTACAACTACTGAATCTCGTCTGAACTCGTGAGGGGGCATTTCGCAGTCAGCCCACACGTGCGACAGCTTGTGCCCGGAGGACCCCACTGTGCACGGTTGGCGTTGTACTACCGCTGGTCGCCCACCAGGTCGCGAAGCGGGGGGTGCCCGTCGGTATTCCTTGGTCCTGGACCCGCGGGTACGACCCTGCCCGGGGGTCCTGTCCCTGCCTGACCGTCCCTGCTGACGATCATCGCGCAGCATGTGCAGGAGGTAGGCGTGTGGGGCGAGGAGCGGTGCTGTTCGGCAACGGCGGCAACGTGTTCCACCGCAACTCCGCTGACAACCTCTGGCGCAAGACCGGGGACGCGGTCGGGGGATGGACGAGTTCACCCTGCGCGACCTTAGGCACTTCTGCGCCAGCGGTCTGACCGCGGAGGACCGCGACGTGGTCACCGTCCAGCGCGCCCTCGGCCACTCCTCCCCAAGCTTCACCCTGAATGTCTACTCGCATCTCTGACCGAGCGCCGAGGACCGTACGCGGAAGGCATCGGCGGCCATCATCGGCGTCGTTCTACAGACTACGCGGAATGAAGCCTCAAAATATGGCTGCGACTAGGGGAGACGCTCCGAATCAGCGGTAGTTCGTGAACTGCACCGCGAAGTCGTAGTCGGCGCTCTTCACCATCGCCTGCACAGCCTGCAGGTCGTCGCGGCTCTTACCGCTGACCCGGAGTTCGTCGCCCTGGATCTGGGTCTTGACCCCCTTGGGACCCTCGTCGCGGATGAGCTTGGCGACCTTCTTGGCGTTCTCCTGGCTGATGCCCTGCTGGGTGGTCGCGGTGATCTTGTAGAGCTTGCCCGACGAACGCGGCTCGCCCGGGTCGAGAGACTTGAGGCTGACTCCGCGCTTGACCAGCTTGGACTGGAAGACGTCGAGCACCGCCTTGACCCGCTCCTCGGAGTTGGCCTGCATCTCGATCGTCTCCCCCGACCAGGCGATGCCGGCGTCGGTGTTCTTGAAGTCGAAGCGCTGGTGGACCTCCTTGGCCGCCTGGTTCAGGGCGTTGTCCACCTCCTGGCGGTCCACCTTGCTGACGATGTCGAACGAGCTGTCTGCTGCCACGTGCTGCTCACCCTCCGGGGAATCGGCTCAACGGGCTCATTCTGCCCCGTGCGCAGAATGGGCCAGCGGGAGGGCGGACCAGCGGGAGAGCGGGCCGCCAGGAGGGCGCGGCCCATGCCGAGATGCCGGCCGCGCGCGGACTTGCTATCGTTGCTCCCCGCCGCCCGATCCACGGATCGACGGCACGGCAGGTTGCCCGAGTGGCCAAAGGGAGCAGACTGTAAATCTGCCGGTGTACGCCTACGTTGGTTCGAACCCAACACCTGCCACCAGCAACATCACCAGGCCTGAAGTCCAATGGCACCGGCTGGGTCGCGGCCGCGCGCCTCGATCCCGGCAGCCCGCCGCCGATGAGCAGCATGCGTAGTTGGCGAGAAATCCGTCGGTGCCGGCTGGAGCGCGTCCGACGCCCAGGACCTCATTCGCCACGACCTGGATCCGCTCGAGACGCGAGAGCCGGCCGGCTCCGTCAGTGACACCGCTCGGAGCACAACTGCCCGGGCAGTCGCCGGATCAGTAGTGGGTGCTGGCGCGCGCCTCGGCCGCCGCGACGGAGCACATGCACTCCCGGTGGCCGGTGCCACGCTCGGTGGCGGCGCACCAGCGCTTCCCGACCGCATCGTGTGCGCTCAGCGGATGCTGGCAGGTCGGGCAGAGGTCTGCGGCGACGACGTTGACGTCATCGAGGGCGGGAGTGGCAGAGTTCATGTCGCGTCCCTAAGTCCCTCAGTCGGAACAGATGGTGATCGCCAGGGACCGCCGATCAGGTGTCGGCGGAAGTGTCCCTCGTGGGTCAACCCTACGCCTGGAGGGGTGCCGTCCGAACCCGGTGCCAGCCTGTCGCGGCAGGGACGCGGCGGCGAAGGCGGCGGGTCGAGGCCGACCTCGGTCAAACGGTCCGCTCCGGGAACTTGCCCTCGGCGCGGATCCGGTCGTTGAGTCCGCTCAGGAACTCACGCTCGTCGAAGTCGAGCGCGACCTCGCGACCGAGCCAGGAGGAGAGGTGGATCGCGTTCGCGAGTCGTACGCCGTTGATCCCGTCGCTACCGGGGGCGAGCAGTGGTGTGCCGTGGAGGATGTTCGCGGCGAAGTTCTCCAGGACCGCGGCGTGGTCGGCTCCCGGGACTGTCTCGAACTCGAGGACCTCCTGCGTGAAGTACCGAGTGCGGTCGAGCTCGCCACGGAGGAGCAGGCGGAGCTCGTCGCGCCCGAAGGACTCCGACAGCTCACGCTCGTCGCGGACGAGGCGGGTCACCGTCGCCGTTCTCGAGCCCTCGACCACCACCTTTCCGCGGTCGCCGAGGATCTCGAACCGGTCCGTGCCGACCAGGTCGTGCACCGCCGTGACGAAGCTCCCGGTCACCCCGCCGCCGTAATCGACCAGCGCGGTGACCTCGTCCTCGACGTCGATGCTTCGGCGGAAGCCGTACCCGACCTTGGCGTACGCGGTGACCGGCATCCCGCAGATCCACTGCCACAGGTCGAGCTGATGCGGGGCCTGGTTGACCAGGACCCCGCCCCCTTCGCCGCCCCAGGTCGCCCGCCACGCCGACTGGTCGTAGTAGGCCTGCGGGCGCCACCACGTCGTGATGATCCAGTTGCTGCGCCGGATGGTGCCGATCTCTCCGGCGTCCACGATCTGTTTGATCCGTTGGTAGAGCGGGTTGGAGCGCTGGTTGAACATCATGGCGAAGGTCAGCTCGGGTCTACCCGCCGCCTCTGCGTTGAGCCGACTCACCTGCGCGGTGTACACCCCGGCCGGCTTCTCGACCAGCGTGTGCATCCCCGCCCGCAAGGCGTCGATTCCCAGCTGCGGATGCAGGTAGTGCGGCGCCGTCACCACCACCGCGTCGACGTGGCCACTGCTCATCAGCGCGGCGTGATCGGCGAAGACGGGCACGCCCGGATGGGCCGTCGCCGCCGCCGCTCGTGCGGTGGGGGCGACGTCGGCGATCCCGCCGAGGACCATGTTCGGCACCCGGCCGCGCTGGACGAGCTCGGCGTACGTGGCGCCCTGAACTCCGAAGCTGATGACGCCGAGTCGGACCTGTTTCACCAACGACCCCCTGACCGGATGCTCCGTACGGCTTGCCGCTGGAGATTCGACCTCCATTCTTCGCGACGAACGTCTTCGCGCTGACGACCGCGCTGACGACGCGCTGACGACCGCGCTGACGACCGCGCTGAACTCGGCCGCAACCGCGCCTCAGAGACCATGCTCCACGCCCTGCGATCCACTGGACTCGGACACCTCGCGATCTATGACCTTATGTCTAGACAAATACAGTGCCCTCGGGTAGCCTTGTGTCAGCGGGATCTGCGGTACGGGTGCCATCACGGCACCGAACCCGTGAAAGCACCGAACCCTCGCAGACACAGGCGACCGCGCTGGTCGCGTGGAGCTGGGTTGGACGAGGCACCCAACCCTCGAAGGAGAGCGTGATGGGCGAGTTCCCCCGGGAGCGCGGCGCATCGGTCCGCCCTGGATCCGATCGAGACCTGAGCGCGGCCAGAAGTCAGTTCCCCACCCCATCAACCACCACGCCACTGATCAGAAGGACGGACCATGGCGACGACGCTGCAGCATTGGATGAACGGCTCTTTGTTCGAGGGGTCGGGTGGTCGGTTTTCTGAGGTGACGAATCCGGCGACGGGTGAGGTGAGTGGGCAGTTGGCGTTGGCGTCGGCTGCTGATGTGGAGGCGGTGGTGGCGGCGGCGTTGGCGGCTTTTCCGGGGTGGCGTGATACGTCGTTGGCTCGGCGGACGCAGGTGTTGTTTGCGTTTCGTGAGTTGTTGAATGCGCGGAAGTCGGAGTTGGCGGCGTTGATTACGGCTGAGCATGGGAAGGTGTTGTCGGATGCGTTGGGTGAGGTGAGTCGGGGTCAGGAGGTGGTGGAGTTTGCGTGTGGGATTGCGCATTTGGTGAAGGGGGCGTTCACGGAGAATGCGTCGACGCGGGTGGATGTGCATTCGGTGCGTCAGCCGTTGGGTGTGGTGGGGATTATTTCGCCGTTCAATTTTCCGGCGATGGTGCCGATGTGGTTTTTCCCGTTGGCGATTGCGGCGGGGAATACGGTGGTGTTGAAGCCGAGTGAGAAGGTGCCGTCGGCGGCGTTGTGGATGGCGGAGTTGTGGCGTGAGGCGGGGTTGCCGGATGGGGTGTTCAATGTGTTGAACGGTGACAAGGTGGCGGTGGATGGGTTGTTGACGCATCCGGATGTGGCGTCGATTTCGTTTGTGGGGTCGACGCCGATTGCTCGGTATGTGTATGAGACGGGGACGGCTCATGGTAAGCGGGTGCAGGCGTTGGGTGGGGCGAAGAATCACATGTTGGTGTTGCCGGATGCGGATTTGGATTTGGCGGCGGATCAGGCGATCAATGCGGGGTTCGGGTCGGCGGGGGAGCGGTGTATGGCGATTTCGGCGGTGGTGGCGGTGGGGGAGATTGCTGATGTGTTGGTGGACAAGATCCGGTCGCGGGCGGTGGGGTTGCGGACGGGGGATGGGACGCGGGGGTGTGACATGGGGCCGTTGGTGACGGCGGTGGCGCAGCGGCGGGTGTCGGGGTATATCGATGCGGGTGAGGCGGCGGGGGCGACGTTGGTGGTGGATGGTCGTTCGCCGGTGGTGGATGCTGATGGTGAGGGGTTTTTTGTGGGTCCGACGTTGTTTGATCATGTGACGCCGGAGATGACGATTTATACGGATGAGATTTTTGGGCCGGTGTTGTCGGTGGTGCGGGTGGAGTCGTATGCGGATGGGGTGGAGTTGATCAATGCGAATCCGTATGGGAATGGTACGGCGATTTTCACTAATGATGGTGGGGCGGCGCGGCAGTTTGCTAATGAGGTGAGTGTGGGGATGATCGGGATCAATGTGCCGGTGCCGGTGCCGATGGCGTATTACTCGTTTGGTGGGTGGAAGAATTCGTTGATGGGTGATGCGCATGCTCATGGGGTGGAGGGTGTGCAGTTCTTCACTCGGGGCAAGGTGGTCACGTCGCGTTGGCTTGATCCCAGTCATGGTGGCCTGAACCTCGGCTTCCCCCAGAACGTCTGACCAGCAAGGAGATCCGTGTCATGACCCAGATCCAGGACCACCCATCCGCCCAGGGCTCGGCCTCGGTCGGCCCGGGCTCGAGCCTGACCGGCCGGGTGGCGCTCGTCACCGGCGGCACCCGAGGAATCGGCGCCTCCATCGCGACCGCGCTGGGCGAGCGCGGGGCGACGATCGGCGCCGGCTTCAGCGGCAACGTGGAGCGGGCCGAGGAGTTCGCCGCCGCCTTCGGTGACCGATTCGACGCCCCGATCAGCCTGCACAAGGGCAATGTCGCCTCCGCCGAGGACTGCCGGCGCGTCGTCGGTGAGGTGATCGAGCAGCACGGGCGGCTCGACATCTTGATCAACAACGCCGGCATCACGATCGACAAGACCGTCTTGAAGCTGACCGACGACGACTGGCACAAGGTGCTGGACGTGAACCTCTCGGGAGCGTTCTTCCTGTCCCAGACCGCGCTGGCCCACATGATCGAGCGAGGCAGCGGCCGGATCATCAACGTCAGCTCGATCATCGGCGAGATCGGCAACATCGGTCAGGCCAACTACGCCGCGTCCAAGTCCGGCCTGTTCGGTCTGACCAAGACCCTGGCCCGGGAGGCCGCCTTCCACCTCGAGCGGGCGGGCAAGCTCGCCGACGACGGTCCGGGCCTCACCGTCAACACCGTGACCCCCGGCTACACCATGACCGAGATGGTCGCGGCCGTGCCGGAGAAGGTGTTGGACAAGATCAAGTCGCAGATTCCGCTGCGCCGGCTCGGCACGCCGGAGGAAGTCGCGCGCGTCGTGACCTTCCTGGCCGAGGACGCCTCCTCCTACATCACCGGTCAGGTGTGGGGGATCAACGGCGGGATGGACATGTGAACCCAGCCCTACTCCGCTGATCTTCGCCCCCCTCCGTTCCCCCTCCCTCCCCGCCCGCCCGCACCATCAGCGTGCACCCTTTCGTCCACCCGCACCACCAGTCCCCGAGGAGCGTTCATCATGACCGAGCCCAGTCCCCACGACGTCGTCATCCTGGCCGGAGCGCGCACCGCCTTCGGCAGGCTCAACGGCGCGTTGTCCTCGCTCAGCGCCGTACAACTCGGCAGCCACGCCATCCGGTCCGCCCTGCAGCGATCCGGCGTCGAGCCGGCCGAGGTCGACGCGGTGATCATGGGCCAGGTCGTCCAGGCCGGCGCCGGGCAAGGGCCGGCGCGCCAGGCGGCCATCGGCGCCGGGCTCGGCTGGGACGTCCCGGCGGTGACGGTGAACAAGATCTGCCTGTCGGGCCTGACCGCGATCATCGACGCGGCCCGTCTGATCAGGGCCGGCGAGGCGACCGTGGTCGTGGCCGGCGGCCAGGAGTCGATGTCCAACGGTCCGCATCTGCTGCCCGGATCGCGCAAGGGCTGGACCTACGGCGACGTCACCGTCATCGACTCGGTGGCGCACGACGGCCTCACCGACGCGTTCGACCGGACGAGCATGGGCGCGTCCACCGAAACCGCGATCGCCCCCCTGGTGATCAGCCGCGACGAGCAGGACGCGGTCGCGGCGAGCAGCCATCGCCGGGCGGCCGACGCCGTGAGCGCCGGCCTGCTCGCCGCCGAGATCACTGCCGTGGAGGTTCCGCAACGCCGGGGCGCTGCAGTCGTCGTCGACGCCGACGAGGGCATCCGCCCCGACACCACAGCTGAGTCGCTGAGCAAGCTGCGGCCCGCGTTCAGTCGCGAGGGCACGATCACCGCCGGCAACGCGTCCCCGCTCAGTGACGGGGCCGCCGCCGTCGTGCTCACGACCCGCGCCTACGCCGAGCAACGCGGCCTGCCCTACCTTGCCGTGGTCGGGGCCTGCGGCCAGGTCGCCGGCCCGGACAACTCGCTGCACTCCCAACCGGCCCGGGCGATCGAACAGGCCCTGAAGCGTGCCGGCCTCGACGTGTCCGACCTCGACTTCGTGGAGATCAACGAGGCCTTCGCCGCCGTCGCGGTGCAGTCGCTGCGTGACCTCGGGCTCTCCCCGGAGCAGGCCAACATCCACGGCGGCGCCATCGCCCTCGGCCACCCGATCGGCGCCTCCGGCGCACGCCTGGCGTTGCACGCGGCGATGGAACTCGATCGGCGAGGCAGCGGGCGGGCCGCCGTCGCCCTGTGCGGCGGCGGCGGGCAGGGCGAGGCGCTGGTGCTCTACCGCGACTGACGCCCCTGTTCTGGACCCCGGTTGGGCTTTTGTCGCGAGTTAGCGCAGCTAGCGTTTTTCGGCTAACATTGCGGTACGTCCGGACGTTTCCCTCTTCAATTCGACCAAGGAGCATCATGATGGACACGACCACCACGTACGGCAGCCCCAGCGACGTCGGCGGCGCCTTCGACGAGGCCGCTGACCGCGTACGCGGGCTCAACGAGAAGCTGATCGAGACTGCCAAGAAGTCGGGAGAGGCCTGGCTCGACGCCCAGGAGAAGGGGCTCGACACCTTCGGGAAGTCTCTCGCCGGTGTCGCTCGACCTCCAGCAGCGGGTTGCCGGTGCCACCCGCCCCGAGTGGCTGACCACCCTCGCCGCGGCCCAGACCACCTTCCTCAGCGAGCTGGGCGCGGCCTACATCAGCACCGCCCGCGCGGCCCTGAAGTAGGCGATGAGCGGCGACCACGAGCCGGATCAGTCCCCCGCCACGCCGCTGGGGGACCTGATCCGGCGCCAACGGGAGCTCGCCGACCTGTCGATGCGGCAGTTGGCGGACATGGTCGGGATCTCCAATCCCTATCTCTCCCAGATCGAGCGGGGTCTGCGTGCCCCGTCCGAGCAGGTGCTCACCGCTCTCGCGGATTCGCTGCAGCTGTCCGCGGACCTGTTGCGGGGCAACACCGAGGACGCCGCCGCATCGCGGCGGGTGATCGAGGCCATCAACGACGACGGCGATCTCTCCGCGTCCCAACGCCGTTCGCTGATCGAGATGTACCAGGCGTTCCGTCAGCTCACCGTCGATCGTCGCCGCGCTCGTGGGCGGCGCTCGTGATCCGCTCCACCCCACCCCGGAACCGACGGAGGACACCGTGACCCGAGCCGACGCCGCCGACCGCCAGTCGAGCTGGGAGATCATCGACGAGGCCGTCCGCGCGCAGCTCGGCGCGATCCTGGCCAGCGCGGAACGGGCCGGCAAGCCCGACCTGCTGGGCCGGATCGACCCCGTGGCGTTGCTGCCGGCGCTGGCGCGTACGAGCGTGTCCTTGGCGGTGCGTCCCCATCGGGTCGTCGCCGCAGCCACCAAGGCGGTCGCCGGGGCGGGACAGGCCGGGGCGGCCGCGGTCGTCCGCTCCGTCGGCGGCACCGCGTCGTACGCTCCGAAGCGCCCTCGGGACAAGCGCTTCAGCGATCCCGCCTGGACCGACAACGCCGGCTACTGGCTGACCCGGGAGCTGTACGAGAACTGGTCGTCGGCCGTGATGGCGTTGATCGCCGAATCCGGTACGACGCCGCAGGTGCGGCAGAAGGCCCAGTTCGCGGTCCAACTGCTGGTCGACGTCCTCGCTCCCACGAACTTCGTCCCCGGCAACCCGGCCGTGCTCAAGCGGGCCCTCGACACCGGCGGACTGTCGCTGGCCCGGGGGGCCCGCAACTTCGTCAAGGATCTGGTCGCCAACCGGGGCCTGCCGCGACAGGTCGCCAGCGGGGTCCACGTGGTGGGGGAGAACCTCGCCGTGACGCCGGGCAAGGTCGTGTTCCGCAACGAGCTGATGGAGCTGATCCAGTACGCGCCGAGCACGCCCGAGGTGCACGCGATCCCCCTGCTGTTCAGCCCGCCCTGGATCAACAAGTACTACGTGATGGACCTGGCGCCGGGGCGCAGCCTGGTGCAGTGGGCCGTCGACCACGGCCACACCGTGTTCATGATCAGCTACCGCAACCCGGACGAGTCGATGCGCACCGTGTCGATGGAGGACTACCTGCTGTCCGGGCCCGCTCACCGCCCTCGACGTGATCACCGAGATCACCGGGTCGCCGACGGTGAACCTGCTCGGGCTCTGCCTCGGCGGGACGCTGACCATGTCGTCGCTGGCCTACCTCGACGCCGTCGGCGAGCACAAGATCAACTCGGCCACGTTCCTCAACACCTTGATCGACTTCGGCGAGCCCGGCCTGCTGGGCGTGTTCACCGATCCGGTCACGGTCGAGCGGCTGGAGCGTTCGATGCGGCGCGAGGGCTTCCTGCCGGCGGAGAAGATGCGGATGACCTTCGACCTGCTGCGGGCCAACGACCTGATCTGGAACTACGTGGTCAGCAGTTGGCTGATGGGGGAGGACCCGCCGGCGTTCGACCTGCTCACCTGGAATGCCGACTCCACGCGGATGCCCGCCGACATGCACTCGTTCTACCTGCGCACCTGCTACCTGGAGAATCGACTGGCGTCGGGGACCATGGAACTTGCCGGGCAGCGGCTGGACCTGGGTGCGGTCGACCAGGACCTGTACTTCCTGGCCGCCGAGCAGGACCACATCGCGCCGTGGCGCAGTTCCTACCAGGGTGCGCTGCTGCCTCGCGGGAAGGTGCGGTTCGTGCTCTCCAACTCCGGGCACATCGCCGGCATCGTGAATCCGCCCAACCCGAAGTCGATCCACCGCGTGGTCGAGACGGGCGCGCCGCTGCCGGCCGACCCGGACGAGTGGCTCGAACAGGCGACCACCCACCCGTTCACCTGGTGGGAGGACTGGGCGGTCTGGATCGGCGCCCGGGCCGGGCAATTGATCGAACCGCCACCGCTCGGCAGCCCGACCCACCCGCCGCTGGGCGACGCACCCGGGACGTACGTCCTCCAGAAGTGACGCACCTCTCGACGGCCAAGCCCGAGGCGGAAAATGCCGCTGTCGCGACCTTCCGCAGCGGGGGCGCCGCGGCGTAGCGTGGCCACGGAGGCGGCGTGCGGGCGCCGCCCGCCGAGGAGGGTCGGCCATGGGGGACATCGGCACGCACGCGGAGATCACCAAGTTCATGATCGCCCAGGCCGGGCGGGTCGTACCGGCGACCGAGATCCCGGTCGCCGACTACGCCTTCGTCGAGCTCGGGAACTTCCTCACCGATGTCTCCCAGTTCCGCGACCCGCCGGCCTTCCACCGGGCGCGCGAGCAGGCGCGGGGCACCGCCGGCTTCGGCGGGAAGATCTTCGGCTCCGACGGCTGGGTACGCGAGGTGTTCGGGCGCAAGGAGGGCCCGTTGCACGGAGCGCTGCCGGAGATGATGCGGTTGTTCATGGAGGGCGCCACGCACGTGGTGTTCGACGACGACGCACTGCCGAAGGTCGGCGGGCTCGTCGAGCAGGTGACCCAGTCCGGCCCGTCGGTGCTCCTGGCCCACGGCATCGCGCCCGCGGCGGTGACGGCTGCGCTCGCGTCGAACTTCACCCAGTACTTTCCGCACGAGCACCTGGACTCGCTTCCGCTTCCGTCGGGTGAGCTGACCCGGCACCGGCAGCGCGGGGAGTTCCAGGTCGGCTCCCGCGGGCTGATGGGCTATCTGGAGTGGTACCTGCAATACCTGTCCGAGGGGCTGGCCGGGCTCGAGGCCGACTGGCTGCAGGCGCGGGCCCGCCCGGGCGGCATCACTGCGGCCGAGCGGCAGCGGATGCTGCTGCAGCTGGGTCACCTGCTGCACGCGGTCGAGGACTACTTCTTCCACTCCAACCTGCCCGAGCTGTACGCGTGGGCGGCGGCGCGGGCGGCCCGGCCGGCGACGGGGCCCGGCCCGCAGCCCGAGCGCAGCGCCCTGATCGAGGCCGCACTGGCGCAGACCCGCGTACCGGCCACGTCGGTACCCATGCGCCGCGTGCTCGACCGGCGGCTCCGCTACCCCGCGTACGAGGCTGACGACGCGCTCTCCACCCGCACCTCCGACGACGCGACCGGACTGGTCTACACGGGCGGGTTCGGACAGACCGACGTGTGGCACACCCTCGGCGGGGCGCTGGAGGCGCTCGAGGAGCAGATTGGCGAAGCTGCCGCCGGACGTTCGACCCGCGGACGACCGACCTGGTCATGTTCCGGCTGATGCTCGACCAGTCGGCGCGGGCGAAGATGGTCACCGAGGACAGCGTGGACGCGCAGCGCAAGCTCCATCTGAAGCAACTGCTGGCCGGCGACTACCACCGCAAGGTCGAAGAGCTACGTCGCGGCCGCAAGCTCTGCGAGCACGCGGAGGCGTCCCTGCGGGCTGCGCTCGACCTCGACGCACGCGTGAGCCGCAAGCACGACGGCACCTTCGTCACGTTCCCGGGTCCGGGCGCCGTGCTGGTGACGATGCTGGACACGATGGAGCGCGAACGGTTGGCCAGCGCGGCCGCGAGGACCCGGCTCGACCACGACCCCGGCTCGGTGGCGAACGACGCGAGCGCCAACGGCTGCAGCGCGGAGAATGTGGGCACCCACACGCTGATGTCGAAGGACGCGACCAGCAAGGAGCCGCTGCGACCCGAGGCGGTGGCGCTGGCCAAGCACGCGTCGGCGGGCGTGGCGCTCCGATTCCTGCAACGGGTCACCAATCCGGGCCCGGTGGCTCAGCAACTGGCCTCCGGCGTCAACTGGGACGCCGAACTGCAGTACTACGTTCGTGGAGTGGTGCCGGGTGGGTGGGAGAGCGAGCTCCTGTCGGCGATGAAGCTGACCAGGTCCTTCACCCAGCCTGATGTCGCCAGCCTGCGCGACCAGCCGCACGTCCCCCTGCTCGGCCCGGCATCAGAACCCGAGAAGCTGGTAGCGCTGCGGGCCGGCGGGGCTGCGGACAACATGGAGCGCTACTACCGCAACCTGGAGAGCTGAGACCGCCGCGGCGCTGGCGACCGCCGGCCTGACGATCTCCCCCTCGGGGATGGTTCTGCCGGGGGACGAGGATGGTCTGCATGGACGTCAATGAGGTTCTGCTGCCGGGGGTTGGCCTGCGCTACGAGTTCACCAACCACGAGGGGGATCGGCTGGGTGTCGTGGCGCAACGCTCCGGCGACTTCGAGATCGTGGTCTACTCCGCGGCGGATCCCGACCGGAGCCGGGCCGTCGTACGGCTGAACAGCGAGGAGGCCGACACCCTTGCGGAGATCCTCGGCGCGCCACGGCTGGTCGAGCGGTTCGCCGATCTGACCAAGGAGGTCCCGGGACTGAGCGCCGGGCAGGTCGAGGTGACGGCGGGCGGCCCGTACGCGGACCGGCCGCTCGGCGACACCAAGGCGCGCACCCGTACGGGGGCCTCGATCGTGGCCGTCGTCCGCGGCGAGCACGTGATCGCCTCACCCGCGCCGGACCAGGTGCTGCGCGGCGGCGACGTTCTGGTGGTGATCGGCACCCACGACGGGATATCCGGGGTGGAGAGGATCGTCCGAGGCTGAGTCGGTGCATCCCTCGGTAGCCCTCCTGCTCGAGCTCGGCGTCATCCTCGCCGTGCTGAGCGTGCTGGGCGGGCTGGCTCGTCGGATGACCCTGTCGCCGGTGCCTCTCTACCTGCTGGCCGGACTGTTCCTCGGCGAGGGCGGCGTCGCGCCGGTGCCGGCCGCCGGCCAGTTCATCGAGACGGGAGCGGCGATCGGAGTCGTGCTGTTGCTGCTCGCGCTCGGGCTGGAGTTCTCCACCGGCGATCTCGCCGTGGGCCTGCGGCGACACCTGCCCTCCTCGGTGCTGGATCTGGTGCTGAACGCCACGCCCGGCGCCGTCGCCGGCTGGCTGCTCGGCCTGAACGGCGTCGGCATCCTGGCACTGGCCGGGGTCACCTACATCTCCTCATCGGGGATCATCGCCCGGCTGCTGGACGACCTGCGACGGCTGGGCAACCGGGAGACCCCGGCCGTGCTGTCGGTCCTGGTGATGGAGGACTTCGCGATGGCGGCCTACCTGCCGGTGCTGGCCGTGCTGGCCTCGGGCGGCACCTGGTGGGAGGCGGTCGTCGGCGTGCTGCTGGCGGTGGGCGCCGTGACGGCCGCTTTCGTGGCGTCGATGCGCTGGGGCGGACACCTGGGGCGGGTGGTGTCGCACCCGGACTCGGAGCAGCTGATGTTGCGCGTGCTGGGGCTGACCCTGGTCGTCGCCGCGCTGGCCGAACTGGTGCACGCCTCGGCCGCGGTCGGAGCGTTCCTGGTCGGGCTGGCCCTCGCCGGACAGGTGGCCGAGCGGGTGCGGGCCGTGCTCAGCCCGCTGCGGGACCTGTTCGCCGCCGCCTTCTTCCTGGCTATCGGATTCTCCGTCGGGCCGAGCGCGCTCGTGCCGCTGCTGCCGGCCGCGCTGATCCTGGCCGCCGTCAGTGCCGTGGCCAAGCTCGCGACCGGCTGGTACGCCGCGCGGCGGGACGGGATCGGCAGACGGGGCCGGCTGCGGGCCGGGACCGCGCTGATCGCGCACGGGGAGTTCTCGATCGTGGTCGTCGGCCTGGTCGGCACCCAGCATCCCTCGATCGGACCGCTGGTGGTGGCGTACGTGTTCATCCTCGCGGTCGTCGGCCCGATCCTGACCCGCTTGGCCGGTGGTCGTGCGCTGCGGTGAGTGCTGGCCAAGCGGCACAGCTACTGGCGATGCGCAGCGCCGCACGCTCGGCAGTAGGCCGTGCGTCCCGTGGGCCGTTCCCCCTGGCCCCCGGACCGGCCCGCGGTCTGCTGGCCACGGACCCTCTGATCTGAAGAAGTGATGGATGAACCAACACCCGAATCCAGCTCCATCACCCGTGCGGTAGTGCGGTGATCGGCGCGGATGGACATGCGGGCGTGAACCTCAACAGGCCCGGATCCCGACAGGAGTCGATGACGACGTCGACCCGATCGAACACCGCCAGGCCTCAGTGCGGCGGAGCCATTCGGCCCCCCCTGATCGGAGCAGCGCTGCGCGGACGACACCGGGTCTCCCGCCGTGGGACCTCGGCGGTTGTCTGGGCGGCGGAGGCGGGGCACTGTAGGAGCAGAGGTTGTTCCTAGGAGGTGCGAGATGCGAGCCAGCAAGGGCGACCACCTGGTGGTCGAAGGCAAGGCGGTCGGGACCGCGCGCCGAGAGGGCGAGGTGGTCGAGGTCCTCGGCGAGGACGGGACGCCGCCGTACGTGGTGCGCTGGGAGGACGATCACGAAGGGCTGACCTACCCGGGTCCGGACGCGCACATCCGTCCCCAGTAGCCGCGCCGTTCCGCACCGACGCTCCGCCCGGCGGCATCGGGGCCGGGCGACACCAGCGCGCCCTGCCCCCTCTCCACTCCGCGGCAGTTGATCCCACTTCGCGGCACGTGCGTGTGCCGCGAAGAAGGACGAAGTGCCGCGAACTTGCTCGCACCTCCCCGTCAGCCGCTACAGCGGCGCGGGCAGGGGTTCGGGGGACGCGGTGGGTCCGGGCAGCTCGAAGGCGTGCTGCTCGCTGAGTGCTGCAGCCACCTTTCGCGCGTCGGCCGGTCGCGCGCCGACGGCGGGTATGCGCATGGTGAAACGGCTGCCCCGGCCTACGGTGCTGGACACCTCCAAGGCTCCACCGCGGGCGTCGACGATGGCCTTGACGATCGCCAGTCCGAGGCCACTGCCGGCTCGATCCCCGGCGTTGCTCCCGGTCTGGAAGACCTCCAGTACGCGGACCAGGTCGCCCGTCGGCATGCCTGCACCCGTGTCAGACACCTCGATGACGACGTCACCGCCGCGGACCTCGGCGAGCACGCCGATCGCGTCGCCCGTCGTGGTGAACTTGACCGCGTTCTCGATCAGGCAATCGAGCGCGGCCTCCACCCGCTCCGGGTCAGCGAGGATGAAACCCACCTCACTGTCCGCCGACCAGGTGCGCTCCGCGGCCGCCTCCCAGCGGCGGACGACGGACTCGATCAGGTCGCCGAGGTGCATCGGCATGCGTGGAATCGAGCCCTCGATCCGCACCAGGGTGAGCAGCTTGGTCGCCGTGGCCGAAGCCTTGTCCAACTCGGCCAGCACCACCATTGCGTCTGATCGCGTGGCCTCGCTGATGGCGGCATCGCGAATCAATTCGGTGTATCCCCGGGCCACGGTGAGTCGCGTCCGCACCTCGTGCGACCCGAAGCGGGCGGCCAGCTCGCGCTTCCTGCTCCGGACCTGTTCTGCCGCGTGCAACTGGTTCAGGTGGCGCTGAATGGCCCGGTGCCGGTCGACATGCCAGACCAGCAGGGCGACGAGCACGCCCATGAGCACGATCTCGGAGCACTCCGACCAGGCGATCCGGCCCGCCATCGCTCCATCGATCAGCGGGAAGGCCGTGAGCACGGTGATGAGCCAGAACGTGAGTTGGCTGACCGTCCGCGACCAGGAGTAGAGCCCGTACACCAAGGCATAACTCGCCCAGATGAGGTGATAAGGGATGGTGTATTCCTCGTCGACCACGTACATCACGATGAGGTTGGCAGCGGCGAAGAGCGTCCACGTGAGGCCAACCAGTCGCTTAGCTGACGAATCGATATCCGACATTTCTCACTGTCTCGATGGAATCCGCCGCCATCTTGGAGCGGAGCCGGCGGACACAGACATCCACCACGTTGGTTCCCGGGTCGAACTCCATTCCCCAGACATCGGTAAGCAGCTCCTGCCGCGTGCAGACCTGACCGGAGCGGTGCATCAGATGGGCGAGCAGCAAGAACTCGCGCTGGGGGAGCGGCACCCGCCTCCCGTCCCCGATCAGCTCGCGGCGACGCAGGTCGAGTCGCAGACCCGCGCCGGCGAGCGCCCGGGTGGCGGCCTTGGGGGCAACGTCGGACTTGTCGCGGATCCTGGCCCGGATCCGGGCCAGGAGCTCGGCATTGGTGAAGGGTTTGGCGACGAAGTCGACCGCTCCGCCGTCCAGCGCTCCGACCCGGCGGCCGACCTCGGCCACCGAGGACAGCACCATGACGCGGGCCTCGGGCTTTCGCTGCAGGATGGTGTGAAGCACGTGCTCGCCCGCTACGTCGGGCAGCATCAGGTCCAGCAGGATCAGGTCGTGGTCCTCGGCCTGGGCCGTTCGCAATCCGGCCGCGCCCGATTCGGCCGCCGACACGGTGTAGCCGGCCTCGCTGAGCACGCGGGAGAGCAGCACGCGAAGACTCGGTTCGTCCTCGACCACCAAGACCCGCGTCAACGCAACCCCCCGCTGCCACATGCGCGACAACCCCCGCCCGCAGTGACGAGTCTGTCACGGATACCTACTGAATGACAGATTCGGTGACGAGGCTGTCATAAACCCCAATTACGCGACCGCTGAGGCAAATGCTTCGACGTGAACCTGGTCGGATGACCGGGTTTGCGTGAGTTTCCTTGGGGGGGACCCGATGGATGGCTTGATTCTCCGTGTCCGTATTCGGCAGCTTCTGACGCTGGTGGTGAGCCTCGGCTGCGTGCTTCACCTTCGCCTCGGGCGTGGCCAGGCCGTCGGTGGCGCATGCGGCCGCCGCGGCCGGGACCATCACGCTCAAGGTCGAGGAGCTCGCCGGGTCGCATCCCCCGATCCCCGACTACATGTACCTGATCACCCGCGACGACACGAACAGTCCCGACCTCGGCGACCCGAAGTGCCGCAAGGCCAGCAACCCGGACCTATCCGGTCGGATGCGACTGGGCCTCCATCGCGGCCACCCCGGGCGGCACCGCCGAGGCGATCCTCACCCAGGGTGACCAGGCCGACTTCGCGTCCGGGCACACCCTCAGCCTGCCCGCCGGCGCCTACCTGGTCTCGGTCACCGCGCAGGGTCACAAGATCGACGGCGCCCACTTCACCGTCAACGGCGGCACGCAGACCGTGACCGTGCGGATGCAGGCGGTGCCGCTGCGTACTGCGACCCTGAGAGCCCGGGTGTTCAACGACCGGGCCAGCACCAACGGCGAGTTGGACGAGCCGGTCGAGGAGGTGACCTGCACCGGGACCGGGTCGGCGCGCGTCTGCACCCAGGACATGTCGGGATTCCGTGCCGTCATCGCCGACGTGCTCGAGCAGGTGACCACCGACGTCTACGGCAACCCGCTGTGCACGACGTACCAGAAGGCCGACGCCAACGGTGACCCGGTGACCGCGAGCGGCAACCCGGTCGCGGCGGACCAGCTCAAGACCAGCCCGGATCCGGTCTATCTCGACGCGGACGACAAGCCGGTCGTGGTCGATCTCGGCG
This sequence comes from uncultured Actinomycetota bacterium, assembly GCA_963726625.1. Classification (GTDB taxonomy): domain Bacteria; phylum Actinomycetota; class Actinomycetes; order Propionibacteriales; family Propionibacteriaceae; genus Microlunatus. Next base: position 79,504 of record CAVSDA010000011.1, on the reverse strand, counting down.
GTGGCTGCTTCAGCGACGTGTTCGGCACCATCGCCATCCCGAACCTCGGGCCGAACCGGTACGCGTTCCAGGCGGTCCGGCCTTCGGGCACCGACTGGGTCCAGACCAGCACCCTGGAGGGCAGCCACGACTGGGACACCTGGTTGCAGGAGGGCGCGACCGGCTTCGACACCGAGCTCGTGGGCCTGGCCGGTGAGCCGGTCCCGGCCACCAGGCTCGGCTACGTGCACGGTGGCACCGCCCCCACCTACCGCCCCTTCGCCGGCAGCGCGGCGGGACAGATCAAGGGCGTAGCCGTCGCGGTGAAGGCCTACATTCCCGGGGTCGGCGGGATCACCCAGGCCGGCCTCGCCGGCGCCAAGGTGGACGCTCCGGTCAACAAGCCCTGGGTGGCCGTCGACGACCTCAACAGCGGCGACCAGCAGCGCGCGGTGATCCGCGGCAACGCTGACGGCACGTTCAGCCTGGCCCATGTGCCCGACGGCGACTATCAGGTAACGGTGTGGGATCAGGAGCAGAACCTGATCCTGCAGAACGAGCAGATCAGCGTACGCGGCGGCGAGGTGGCCGACCTGGGCACGGTCCGGCTGGCCAAGTGGTTCAGCGAGATCAGCGGCACCGTGTTCACCGACACCAACGGCAATGGCCGCAAGGACTCCGGCGAGACGGGAGTGCCCGGCCTCGTACTCACCCTCAAGGTGCGCGACAACTCCGTCGAGGACCAGGGTCAGAACACCGCGACGACCGACTCCAACGGGCGGTACACGTTCAAACAGGGGTACCCGCTGGGCTACTGGCTGGTGTTGGAGGCGTACAACCAGCGCTTCCAGACCACCGGCTACACCGCGCAGGCCGACAACGCGCCGGATGAGACCACCCACCTCGGCAGTGGGGTCGACGTGAACGTGCTGAACATCATCGGGCTCTCGCAGCGGGTCGACTGGGGTGTGCAGCGCTACGCCGCGGGCACGAACGGCGGCATCGTCGGGTCGGTCACCTACGACACCACCCGGAACGAGACCGACGCCCGCAAGGCGTCGACCGAGACCTACCAGGGCGGCATCCCCGGGCTGGACGTGAACCTGTACCAGGCCACGCCGTGCACCGTGTCGACCTATACCGCCACCGACGGATCGACCTGCGTACTGCACGAGGGGAACAAGGCCTTCGTCACCGAGCCCGACGGGTCGGTCCGGCTCGGCAAGCCGCGCAACAGCTACGTCAGCGAAGCCTGGCAGCGACCGATCGACTGCGTCGCCCGCGACGTCGACGGTGGTGTGGTCCAGCTCGCGTACATGCCCAGCGGGTCCGGCAAGGACTGTCTGGAGTCTCCGTCGATGGGCGCCCAGGCGGCCGGTGGTGCCGGCGACGACTTCGCCACCGTCAACGGCAACTACGGCTTCGTCCAGCGCTGGCGGCTCGACGCGGGTGGCGACTACGTGCCCTGCGACGCGAGCTACAGCGCCGGCGACGGATCGGTCTGCGACACCGACAACGGGCGCGTGCTGGAGGACCTCGCAGCGGCGACCTACCTGGTGAAGACCGAGATTCCCCAGGACAGCTTCGGGCGCGACAAGTTCCAGGTGACCAAGGAGGAGGACATCAACGTCTTCACCGGCGACACCTATACGCCCAACATTCCCGAGCCCGAGTGTGCCGGGATGCTGCACAGGGTTCAGGTGAGCAGCGACCCCGCGGACGCGTCGCCGTTCTACACGCTCAACTCCCCCGTCTACAACCCCGACTTCGCGGCCAACGGCGGCAGCCCGTACGAGGGCCAGCAGCGCCCGCTCTGCGACGTGAAGCTCATCCCGGTGACCAACGGCGTGTCCGTAGCGCCCAACTTCAACCTGTTCACCGCCGTCCCGTTGCCCGGCCGCTACCACGCTCTGGTGGTCGACGACCTGAACGTCTCCGGCAACCCGGCCGACATCTACTACGGCGAGAAGGCCGGGATTCCGAACATGCCGATCGGCCTTTACGACAACACCGGCCGCCTCGTCTACACCGGAACCACCGACGCCAACGGGACCTTCGACGCGATGATGCCGTCGACCAGCACCTTCAACTGTCCGCTGCCGGCCGGTCCGTGCCCCAACGTGTACCGCTTCGTGGCCAACGACCCCGGTCAGCCGGGAGCGCCGAACACCAACTTCAACGCGAACTACCGCAGCATCGCCACCGAGTTTTCGCTGTGGCCGAACGAGACCCTGCCGGCCGACCTCGCACCGGTGACCGTGGCGACCATCCAGGCCAACCCGGGTGGCACCCAGAACCTGCACCCGGCCGCCTGCCTGTTGCCGAGCGGAACGCCCCAGCTGTTCACCGCAGACCAGCCGGTACTCACCCCGGTCACCGGGACCACGGCGGCCGCCGTCGCATCGCGCAGGGTCGTGCTGTCGGGCAAGAACTTCGGCACGGCTCCGGGTGCTGTCCTGATCGACGGCGTACCGGCAATCACCGCGGCGGGGGCCACCCAGCAGCTCACGGCCACCTGGACCCCGACCACCGTGACGGTGAACTTCACCTCGACCTACGCGACCTCGATTGCGGGACGCGGACCCCACCTGATCACCCTGCGGGCGAGCAACCAGAAGCTCACCACCCCCGGCATCACGGTGCGGTTGCGGGGAACCGGCTACAACCCGACGATCTACCACGTCGGCCCGGGCCAGACGTACCCGACCATCCAGGCGGCGATCGACGCTGCGAGCACGCTCACCGGCACCCCCGCGCAACGGCTCGCCCAGCTCGCCGCCATGGCGGTCATGCCACCCATCGTGCTGATCCACACCGGTACGCCGGCGGCGTTCAACCCGCGCGGTGCCTACCTGGAGAACGTGATCGTGCACCGTCCCGTGGTGCTGCAGGGCTACGGACCCGGTGACCCGGCGGCCGCCAACGGCACCATCCTCAACGGCAGCGGGTTCGTTTCCACGGCGGTGGCCACGGCCTGGCGGACCCGGATGGCCGCCTTCACCTGGTCCGGCAACCAGCAGGCGTTCGAGGGCGCCACGGTCTCGGTCTTCGCCACCCAGGCGGAATGGGCGCTGACCAACGGTCTGGCCCGTCCCGGTATCGACGGCATGACCATCACCGGCGGCGACACCATCAACTTCCCTAACACCGTCAGCAGCGGTGGCGGCGTCCCGAATATCGCGGTCGCCCAGGGCGGCGGGGTCTACCTCAACGGCTATGACCCGCACCTGCAGCTCAGCAACGTCACCTACGACGCCAACGCCGGGGCCTACGGCGGGGCCATCCGCTCCGGCACGCCGTTCCAGGCGGGCGGCTCGCACAACGACGACCTGAAGATCGTGAACAACGCGATGGTGCACAACGGCGGCTCGGCGCTCGCCGGGGCGGTGGGGCTGTTCGCCGGCAGCGACGCCTACGAGTTCGCCGGCAACGACCTCTGCGGCAACTACTCCGCCGAGTACGGCGGCGGGCTCAGCCACTACGGACGCGGCACGGGGACGAGCAGGATCCACGACAACCGGATCTGGGACAACGCGTCCTACGACGAAGGCGCCGGCATCATGATCGCGGGCCAGCTGCCGGCCGACCCCAACACCGCCAGCACCGGAGCCGGCGTGGTCAGCATCTACAACAACATCGTGCACGAGAACCTGGCCGGGGACGACGGCGGCGGCATCCGGCTGCTGCAGGCCGGCAGGGACCCGATCCGGATCTTCAACAACCAGATCACCGACAACGTGTCCACCCACGAGGGCGGCGGGATCGCGCTGGACGACGCGAGCGACGTACGGCTGTTCGACAACACGATCGCCAAGAACCTGACGACCGCGACTGCGCCGACCTCGAACGGCCGGCCGGCGCCGGCCGGGCTGTCCACCAGCCAGCTGAGCGACCAGCTCAGGGCCCAGATCGGGGCGTCGGCTCCGGTGTTCGCCAACCCGACCGTGCTCTACGGCAATGTGTTCAACGACAACCGCTCAGGCACGTTCACCGGATTGGCGCCCAACTACGTCAGCGGGCTCACCGACTCCGACGCCAACAACTGGGACCTGGGCATCTCCGACGGCCTGATCGGGCAGCAGCTTCGTCCCAAGTACTCCCTGTTGACCAGCAGCACAGCCAACGGGAGCACGGTGGCGAACGACCCCACCAACAAGGTGACCACCGACGCCCGGTTCGACCCGACCGGGACCGATCCGGTCTACGCGCCGGCCGTGGTGTTCCTGCCCTTCGCCGGCAACATCAACTTCATCAGCTCGTTCATCGTCGGCGTCGACACCGCCACCGACCTGCACGGCAACTACCACCTCAAGCAGACCTCGGTCGCAGTCAACGGTGGCAACGTCGCTGCCCTCACCGCGGCGATCAGCCAGGCACCGACGACCGGCCAGACCGTACTCGACCAAGCCATCGCCAGGCGGGACATCGACGGCGACGGTCGCGGCGGCATGGGGGTCGTCGGGGCGCCTCCCGGAGTGGGCACCCTGCCCGACATCGGCATGGACGAGTGGCGTTCATGAGCACACGACACCCCATGAGCACATACAGGCAGGACGACCGGGGGGCAGGCATGGAGGGTTTGGTTGAGCCGCCGTACGCGCGGCGCAGGATCACGCGGCGAGGCCTGCTCACCGCGGGCGGGGCCACCGTGGCGGTGGGAGCCGCGGGTGCGCTCGGGATCGGTGCGCTGCTGAAGCGACCCGACCGGGCTCTGCAGGCCGCTCCGGCCGCCGGCACGCTCCAGGCCGACGTGTACACCCACCTCGCGGGGACGGACGGGTGGATCTCGTTGCCGCCTCAAGGCACGACGTGGCACCCCGACACGCTCGCGCCGGCACCGTTCAACACCTACGTGTTCGGCTTCGCCGACGCCAGCAGCTTCATCAACCCGGCCACCGGCAGCGCCGAGGGCACCTCGGGACTGGCCGCGCTGAAGAACAAGGCCCAGGTGGATGCGCCGCTGCTCGGCTACAACGAGGGCACCAAGGTGCAGATCTCGATGACCAACCTGGGCCTGAGGCTCCGACCGGACCTGACCGACGGCCACACCATCCACTGGCACGGCTTCAAGAACGCGATCCCGATGTTCGACGGTGTGCCCGAGATGAGCCTGGCCGCCCCGGTCGGGCGGACCATCGCCTTCTTCTACGACCTGAAACCCGGCACTGCCGGCACGTACATGTACCACTGCCACTGGGAGGACGTGGAGCACGTGCAGATGGGCATGCGCGGGATCGTCTACGTGCGCCCGCTGCAGAACACCTCGACCCAGAAGTTCGCCTACAACGACGGCGACGGCTCCACCCGCTACGACCGCGAGTTCTCCTTGATGCTGACCGACATGTGGCTCAAGTCGCACTGGGAGGACGCGCACATCCAGCAGCCTGACTGGAGCGAATTCAACCCGGATGCCTACCTGCTCAACGGGCGCAGCTACCCCGACACGCTGCTGCCCCACAAGGGCGACCCGGCCCTGTCGGCACCCGATGCCGCTCGGCTGGCCTACCAGCCGTACGGGTCACTGATCCGCTGCAACGCGGGGGACAAGGTGCTGATCCGGATGGCCAACCTCGGCTACACCACCCCGGCGATGAGTCTGGACGGCATCCGGCTGAAGCTCGTCGGCAAGGATGCGTCCTGGCTGCACGGAAACTACGTCGACACCCACACGCTCCGGGTGGGCCCGGGTGAGGCCGTGGACGCGATCTTCACCGCGCCGACCGTGAGTGCCCTGACGTCTTTCGACTTCGTCAACCGCAACTACAGCGCGAGCATCAGCGGTGCCTCCGCCGGTACGGGCGGGCAGGCCACCCGCGTCGACGTCTATCCGGCCGGAACCCTGCCGGCGCAGGGAGGGATCAACAAGTGAACCTCAAGCGGCTCCTGCGCCGTCGCGCTGCGGCGCCGGCCTTCTTCGTCCTGGTCGTGCTGGTGAGCGGCCTCTGGCTCGGAACCACGTCGGCGTCCGCGACCGCACCGACGTCCGGCCTGGTCTGCAGCACCAGTGCCTCCAACTCCTTCACGTTGACCGCCAAGAGCGGCTACATCAGCACCCCGGACGGCAACCAGGTGCTGATGTGGGGCTACGGGCTCGGAAACGGCGGATTCCAGTACCCGGGCCCCGTGCTGTGCGTCAACTCCGGCGCCCAGGTCACCGTCGTGCTGAAGAACACCCTGGCGGAGGACACCTCGCTGCTCTTCCCCGGCTTCGACGGGGTGCAGGCCGCCGGCCAGGACTCCCAGCCGGTGCTGAACGGATCGGGGACCATCACCTCCCTCGCACCGGTCGCGACGGCGCAGGGCGGCACGATGACCTACCGCTTCACGGCGCCCCGGCCAGGGACCTACATCTACGAGACGGGCACCGACCAGGCCAAACAGCGGGAGATGGGCATGTACGGCGTGATCGTGGTGCGCCCAGCCGGCCACGCCGACCGCGCCTACGACGACGCGGGCACCGTGTTCAAGCCCGACACCGAGTTCCTGCTCCTGCTCAGCCAGATCGACCCCGACATCCACGCCGCAGTCGAGAACGGCGGAACCTACGACCTGTCGACCAACCATGCCCGCTACTACATGACCAATGGCCGCAGCTTCCCCGACACCATCGACCCGAACTACGCATCCGCGCTGCCGACCCAGCCGTACAGCTCCCTGGTGCACATCGTGGCGCAGCCGCACGACACCATCACCAACCCGGGCACGGCCACCGACGGCTTCGCCCCGGCGCTGGTCCGCTACGTGAACATGGGTCCGCACCCGTACCCGTTCCACCCGCACGGGCAGGACGGACGGGTGGTCGGGCGCGACGGCGAGCCGATCGTCACCGCAGGCAACGACCAGTCGTACCTGAAGTTCTCCGTCGATGTCGGCCAGGGGCAGACCGAGGATGTCCTCTACACCTTCGGTGACGAGGAGGGTTACAACCCCAACACCAACCCGGTGCCGGTCCAGCTGCCACCGCTGCAGGACCTGCTGTTCAAAGACGCTGCGACCTATTACAGCGGCAGCCCCTACCTCGGGGTCCAGGACGATTTGCCGGTGGGAACCACCTCCTTCAACCAATGCGGTGAGTACTACCACGTGATGCACAGCCACGACCTGCACCAGGTCACGAACTACGGCGCGGCCATGGGCGGCATGTTGACCCTGATGCGCGTCGACCCGGCGGACAGCTCCGCGGGTGCGATTCCGGGAACCTCGAAGGCGGGGTGCTGAGATGACCAGTCGTCCGATCTCGCGAGCCAGGCTCGTGCTGGCCGGCCTCGGCGTCGCTGCCCTGGTGGCCGTAGCCGCCGCGCCGCTGCCCAGTTCCGCCGCGCCCCAGCCCGCCGACGCTCAACGCCTGCCGCGGTCCCGCTGGTCCCCCCGCCCGTGGGCAGCACGTGCAGCGGACCGTCCTCGGCTCGCGAATGCGACCTGTGGGCCAAGGCGGGCACGGTGAGCCTGCCTGGCAGTCCCGGCTACGCCAACCTTCCGGTCTGGGGTTTCAGCGACACCGCGGCCGGGGCGGTCGGGCTCGTCGGTCCGACGGTCGTCGTCGCCAGGGGCGACCATGTCATCTTCCACCTGCACAACACCATCGCCGGTACGGCGGTCAGCCTCGCGATCACCGACGTGGAGGGTCTGAGACCCGTCAGCGATCACACCGGCGTCGCGACCGGTGCGACTGCGAAGGACTACACCTTCGACGCGACCCGACCGGGCACCTACCTGTACCAGGCCGGCGCCACCCGCGACCAGCGGATCCAGCTCGCGATGGGTCTGGTCGGTGCGCTGATCGTGCGCCCGGACGACACCACCCGCGCCTACGCCGACTCCAGCACAACCTTCACCGACGAGGCCGTCGAGGTGATGTCCGATCTCGATCCAGCCGTCAATGTCGCCACGAATCCCACGGCGTTCGACATGCGCAGGTTCACCCCGACGTACCGGCTGCTGAACGGGAAGGCCTATCCCGACACCGAGACCGTGCCCGCCTCCTCGGGTGGGCCGCTCCTGCTGCGGATGCTCAATGCGGGCTCCCAGGACCACGCCCTCGCCCTGTTCGGGTTGCACCAACGGATCATCGCCGACGACTCCAACCCGTTGGCGCCGGCGCAGCAGTACGCCGTCACTGCCGAGACCGTCGGAGCCGGACAGACACTCGACACCATCGTCGACGTCCCGGCAAGCACCCCGAGCGGCCGGCAGTACCTGCTGGCCGACGGCGGTGGCGAGCTGTTCAATCCCCAGGGTGCTACCGCCGGTGCGAGCGTGGCGTTCGGCGGCATGCTCACCTCCGTGGTGATCGCAGGCGTGGCGCCGCCCCCCATGTGTCACCCGCAGGTGGCCAGCGTCTCGGCCTCGCCGACGGCGTACGCCCCGAGCGCGAGCACTACGCTGACGGCCACGCTCGCCGCGTGCCCGCCGACACCGCTGGGCAGCGCGGAGTACAGCGACGGCGCCGCTGGCCCGTGGACGCCGATGGCGCTCTCCGGAACCTCGGCGAGCGTGACCGTCTCCGGGCTCTCCAACGGCCCGCACACGCTCTACGTGCGTGCCAGTGACGCCAACGGGCCGGGCGACCCCGGCACGGCCGCGGTGTACGTGGACGGTGTGGGTCCGACGACCAGCGGTCTCTCGGTCACCCCTGACCCCCACCACACCGGCACCAGCGTCACGGTCCGTGCGACCGGGGATGACCGGCTCACGGGGGGCGCGAACGCGACCGCGGCCGAAGCCTTCGACGGCGGCGTGGTCACCGGCAGCACACCGACCCTGCCGGGCACCATTCCGGCCACGACGGCGCTGGCCCTGACCAGCGGAGGGGGCACGGCCGTGGCCGGGTTCACCGGGACGCTCGCCGTCGGTAGCGCCAGCGGCCGACACGCCGTCTGGGTGCGCAGCCGCGACGCGCTCACCAACTGGGGCGACTGGGCCTTCGTGCTGATGACCGAGGACAACACCGGACCCGCGTTGACCACCGGCAGCACGCCGACGGTGACGCCGAATCCGACCAACGGACTGATCGGCTACAACGCCTCCTCGGCCAACGTCAAGGTGAGCGTCAGCTTCACCGACGCGCTCACCGCCATCACCGGGATGCGCGGGTGGATCGACACGGTGTCCGGCTCGGGCACGGTGTTCAGCCCGGCCGACGGGGCGTGGAACAGCCCGACCGAGGTGGGTCAGCTGCTCGTTCCGCTGACCACGATCCGGGGACTGAGCAACGGCGCCCACACCATGCGGGTGCAGGCGACCGACGCGGCCGGCAATGTCAGCGCGACGGCATCGATCCCGTTCACGGTGGACAAGACCGCCCCGGTCCTGAATTCGGCGGTCCAGGCGACGACCACCGCGGGCGGCGTAATCCATCGCATCACCGTCCAAGGGACCGATGACGTCGCGGTCACCGGTGCTGAATGGTTCCGCGGCACCGATCCAGGGGTCGGGAAGGGGACCCAGGTGACGGTGTCACCGACGGGCCCCTCCATCACCCAGACCTTCACCGTCCCCACCGCCAGCACCACCGCGAACCCCTACCGCGTCCGGATCAGGGACGCCGCAGGGAACTGGAGCGCGCTCCGCTCGGTGGTGGTCCCGTGAATGCGAATCCCGGCAGCGCGGCCCTTAGCCCCCCTAATACGCTGCGCGCCGGGGTTCGGCACGCCGGGCCGGGGGGCCGTGCCGGCCTCCCGGCGACCGGCGACTCGGGTCGGCGCAGGTGGGCCGTCCCGCTGGTCGCCGCGGTGCTGGCGACGGCGGTGCTGCTGACGGCGGTGGTGCTCCTGCTCCGGGGTCCGCTCGGCCTCGGAACGCCTGGGGGGACGCAGACCGTGCCCACCAACACAGGCATGGAGCAGCGCTGGGGGGTCCGGTTCACCCAGGTGGGGATGAGCGCCGACGGCGGCATGGTCGACGTCCGCTACGTGGTGCTCGACGCAGACAAGGCGGCCGGGCTGGCCGCGACCGTGCCGAACACGCCGGTGCTGGTCGAGGAGGCGTCGAGCCGCACGATCTTCGCCGTGGCCATGAAGGCGCACGCGCACGACCTGCATGTCGGCGGCCGCTACTACCTGCTCTACCGCAACACCGGCGGCCTGCTGTCCCCTGGGCGCAAGGTGAGCATCAACGTCGGCGGCGAACGGCTCGAGCACGTGCCCGTGCTCGGCACGAAGAAGCCCTGATGCGCCGGCGTGCCTGTTGCGCGCTGCTGCTCGGGCTGATCTGGCTGGGCCTGCAGGCGGGCCCAGCCGCCGCCCACGCCGTGCTCGTCAGCGCCGACCCCGCCAACGGATCGAGCCGGGAGCAGGGGCCGGCCTCGCTCGCGCTCCGCTTCGACGAGGACGTCCTGGTCGCCTCGTTCACCGTGACCCTGCGGTCGGCGGACGGTGCGGTGCGCACCATCGTCGGCCCGCCGCCGGCCGGTGCTGGCGCATCGGCGGCGGAGCGGTCGACCGAGGTCGCGCTGGCGCTGCCCGCACTCCCGCGCGGCACTTATCGGGCAGCGTGGCAGGCGCGTTCTGCCGACGATCTCCACCTGACCACCGGGACGACGGTCTTCGGGGTCGGCGACCCGGTCGTCGATGCGCCGACCGACCGGTCGGGACCGGCCCCGGACGTGCCCGGTCTGGCCCTGCGCTGGCTCCAGCTGGCCCTGCTCGGGCTGGTGGTGGGAGCGGCGCTGCACGGGGCGGTCGTGGTGCCCCGGTCCTCGCTGCCCGAAACGTTCCGCCGGCAGATCCAGGGCCAACTGGGCCGCGCGATGGGGCTCGGAGCAGCACTGTCCGCCCTCGTCGGGCTGGCGGTCCTGGTCCAGGTCTCCACCGGTGTCGAAGGCAGCGGTGCGGTGGTCTGGACGAGCGCGTTCGGCGGGTTCTGGCTGCTCGGCGAGGCATCCTTCCTGGTGCTCGTCCTCCTCGCAGCCGGTGCGTCGACCCTTGGCTGGGACCGGCGCCGAAGCGCCGTGGCCACTGTGGCGCTGACTCTCGCGCTCCTCGCGACCGGCGGCAGCGGGCATGTCGCCCCCGATGCCGGCCGGCCGCTCGCGGTTGCTCTGTTGACCGCGCATCTGGCTGCCGGTGCGGCCTGGGCCGGTGGCCTGCTGGTGCTGCTCCTCCTGGCCGGTACCTCTGCTCGGCGCGGGCGGGCGTCGTGGGCCCACTCGCTACTGCGCGCGTTCGGGGCGCCGGCCGCCGTCTCCCTCGGGGTGCTGGTCGTGACCGGCGTGGCCCTCACCAGCCGGCAGGTCGCCAGCGTCGACGCGCTGCTGACCACGACGTACGGCCGGGTGCTGGTGGCCAAGGTCGGCCTCGGGCTGCTGGCCGGTCTGCTCGGGCTGCGGACCCATCGGGCGCTTCACCGCGCCGTCCCCGCCGACCGTCGGTCGGTGCGACCCGACCCATGCGGCTCGAGCTCGCCCTGCTCGCGGCCGTGCTGGCCGGCGCCGCCCTGCTCGGGGCCGGCACGCCGGCCAGGGGACCGGCGTTCGGGCCGACGGTGCACACCGATCAGACCACGCTGGCGTACCCGGCAGGGGATCTGTTCGAGACGGTGGATCTGGCGCCGAACCAGGTCGGGCCGAGTTGGCTGAGGGTCACTGTCGACCAGACGCGACGCCCGGAGCCGGGGCCCGTCACCGGGGTCACGGTGATCCTGGTCGATCCGTCCGGCAACGCGCAGCCGCCGCGCGACCTGGTCGCCGACCGGCGGGACGCGGGAGTGGGAGCTGGCGACGGTGGACCTCAGCGCCCCCGGGAACTGGGACGTGCAGACGGCCGTGCGCCGGCAGGGCCGACCCGACACCCTGGTGCGCGCCATCTGGACCGTCCCCGGCGGCCCTCTCGGTGGGCGGCAACCGGTGATCACCGATCGCCCGTGGTCGGCGGCGCTGGACGGGTTGGCGCTGGGCCTGGCCGTCGTCCTTGCCGCCGGCGCCATGGCGACTCGACGAAGGCGGCGCCACTCGCTGGCCGCGTGCGCCGAACAGGAACCCGCAGCCGCACCGCATCCTGAGTTGGCGGGAGTGTGATGGACCGGTCCATCAGACGGCGGCCCGCGCGCTGGGCCGGCCTCGTGGCCATCGTGCTGCTGGCGGTGGTCCTGCAAGGCCTGCTGGTGGCCGCACCGGCGGCAGCGAGCCTGCCGGGTGATCCGGCCGCTGCGGTCGGAGTGGATCCGCTCCTGGAGGCACGGCTGGCGGCCATGACCGCCACCGACACGGTGGCGGTATTCGCGCGGACTGCGCACCCGGGCCAACTTGTCGACCATCACCGACCGCGACCGGCGGGTCCGCGCGCGAAGGGTCAAGGCGCTGCTCCGTGCGCACGCCGACACGACGCAGGTCACCGTGCGGTCCACCTTGAGCCGGCTCGTCGCCGACGGTCAGGCGAGTGCGGTGAAGATCTGGTGGATCGACAACGCGGTGTCCTTCACCGGCACCGTGGCCGCAGTCCGGGCAGTGGCCGCGCTGCCCGAGATCGCGCTGGTCACGTTGGACGCTGTCGACATCAGGCCGCTGACCGGCCCGGTGGGCGCGCCGCCCGGTGCGCCGGCCGGGAACATCGGCGCTACCGGCGCCCCGACGCTGTGGTCCCGGGGAATCACCGGAGCCTCGGTGGTGGTCGCCGACCTGGACACCGGGGTGGACGGCACCCAGCCCGACCTCGCCGGATCCTGGCGCGGCGGTACGAGCAGCTGGTTCGATCCGTACGGACAGCACACGACGCCGACCGACGTGAACGGGCACGGCACCTGGACCACCAGTGTGATGGTGGGCCGCGACGGCAGCGGGCAGGCGGTCGGGATGGCGCCCGACGCCCAATGGATTGCTGCCCGCGTCTTCGACGACTCCGGTCGTGCCACGCTCTCGGGCGTGCACGCCGCCTTCCAGTGGGTGCTCGACCCCAGCAACCAGCCCCAGACGCCCAACCCGCCGCAGGTGCTCAACGCGTCGTGGTCGTCGGCATCCTCGGCCTGCTCGACGGAGTTCCAACCCGATCTCGCTGCGCTGCGGGCGGTCGGCATCGTGCCCGTGTTCGCGGCCGGCAACAGCGGACCGGCCGCGAACAGCGGCACCAGCCCGGCCACACTGCCCGAAGCCCTTGCCGTCGGCAGTGTGGATGGCAGCGACACCGTCTCCTTCAGCTCCAGCCGCGGCCCGGCGAACTGTGCCGGGCGAACCCATTTCCCCGACCTGGTCGCACCAGGGGTCGACATCCCGGTCGATGACCTGTACGGGGGGTCCTGGACGGTGTCCGGGAGCTCCGTCGCTGCGCCGCACGTCGCCGGAGCGCTGGCCCTGCTGCTGAGTGCGCACCCCGCGACCACCGCCGCCGACCAACAGGCCGCTCTGGTCGCGGGCGCCCGCGACCTGGGCGAAGCCGGCGACGACGACAGCTACGGTTTCGGAAGCCTCGACGTCGTGGCCGCCGAGGCCGCGATGCCTCCGCCCGCTCCGCTCGGGCCGGTCACGTCGTCGGTGGGCGTCACACCCAACCCAGCGGGGGCCTCAGCCGTGCCCACCGTCACCGCCACCCTCACCGCCAGCAGTGGGGGCGCTCAGCCGGTGAGCGCCCGGGCCGGGGTGGACGGCGGCGCGACGATCTCCCTCGCCGTGAGCACGGCCAACGGAGTCACCACAGCGACTGGCGCCCTCGCCGACCACGATGGCCGACGGCAGCCACACCGTGGCCGTCTCCGCCGCCGACGGAGCGGGTACCTGGGGGCCGGCCGCCTCGGCGATGTTCGTCACCGACCGCACCGCCCCCGTACTCTCCGGGCTCCAGGTCACTCCATCGCCGACCGCCGGCGCGCCGAGCGTGACCGCCACCGCCACCGCCACCGACGCCGTGACCGGCGTCCAAACGGCCGAAGCGTGGTTCGACGGCGACCCCGGCGTCGGGCGGGGCACGGCGATGACCGTCACCACCGGGACGGGCAGTTGGTCTCTGAGGGCAGTCCTGCCCACGGCCGGGGTGAGCGTAGGCACGCACACCGTGTCGATCCGCAGCGTGGACGGGGCCGGCAACGCCAGCATTGACCTCGACCAGCCTCACCGTCAGTTCGGCACCGCCGACCTCATTCGCCGACGGCTTCGAGACCGGCAACGTGTCGGGATGGTCTGCAGTCAGCGGCGCCGGTCTGAGCGTGAGCACCGCGGCCGCGCTGTCCGGGGTCTACGGCCTCGCCGTGACCGCCACCCGGACCGGTGGCTCGGTGCGCGGCACCGTGCCCGGGACGACCGGCGCGTTCAACGTCCGCATCCTGGCGAATCCGCGCCCCACGGCCACCGGCCCGGCGATGGCCACCGGTTCGGCGGTGGTCCCGCTGCTGGTGCAGAACGCCGCTGCGGGCCCGGTGGCGAGCCTGGAGTATCGGCTGTCATCGGGGGCCACGCAGGTCAGGGTCAGCGGTCGGACGTCTACAGGCGCCCTCAAGTCTGGCGCGTGGATCACGGTGCCGCAGACGGCTACCAGTGTGCTGGAGATCGACGGCCAGCCGTCGAGCGGCACGCTGACGTTCTACGTCGCCGACGTCGCCAAGTACAGCCTGACCGGACTGTCCACCAATCGCATCCCCGCCTCGATCGACGTCGGGCTGGTCGGCGCACAGCCGACCAGCGTCAGCGGCGGGGTACGGCTGGACGCGGTCGTCGCCAATCGCTCGACCCACATCGGCACCGCCACCGGAGGACTTTAGGCCACGGCAGGCTTCGAGAAGACGACATCGGCGAGCAGGTCGACCTGCGCCGGGTCGGAGACGGTGGGGTCGAGAATGAGCTCGTCCAGCCCAATCCCCTGATAGGCCTGCACCGCGCCACGAATTGCCTCGGGGGAGCGGAGGGCGCCACCGGCGATCATTCCGGCCGTGTCGGCCCCCATGGGCTGGTAGTAGTCGAGCAGGTAGTCGCGGGACCGAGCCTCGGTGTCGCCGAGGGAGAAGTAGACCAGCCCGACCAGCCGCGGCTCTCCCGGCCGGGAGGCGTGCCAGGCCTCCTTCACCTTGTCGATGAACGGCGCCATGGCCTCGGGAGGCAGCCCGCCCGCGGTCCAGCCCACTCCGTATTCGACGACTCGGCGGACGGCCGCGTCGCTCATGCCGCCGATGAGCAGTGGCACGCCGGCGGGCCCCGGGTCCGGAGACGCGGGACGGGTCGCTTCGGTCAACGATTCGCCGCGCCAGGCGCGCTGCAGGTCCGCCAGTTGCGCGTCGAAGCTCTTGCCTCGTGCGCTGAAGTCGCGGCCGGTGAGGGTGTAGTCGCTCTCCCGCCAGCCGACGCCGACGCCGAGGGTGAGCCGTCCACCGGTGATCTGCTGGACGGTGGCGGCCTGCTTGGCCAGTTCCGCTGCGCTGCGGGTCGGAGCGATCAAGACGTTGGAGACGAACCGGATCCGGTCGGTCACCGCGCCAGCCGCGGCGAACACGGTCAGTTCCTCATACGACGGATAGGAGACGGCGCCGATCGACGCGAGGCTGGAGAAACCCGCCCGGTCCGCTCGTCGTGCCCACTCCAGCAGTTGCACACCGGTGGTGCCGACGATGCTGTTGGGAATGCCGATGCCGATCTCCATGCTCACGCCTCTCCTTGATCAGGGCCGATGCTCGTTGACGAATGGTTCACAGGGGACGCCGACCACCCCGTCCAGCGGGTGACTCGTACGGCGACCAGCGGTCCGGGCGGGGGCTGATCCCGGTACTGCGGATGACGCGCCATCAAGGCGGAAAGACCACGGCTGGACTCGTCGGGGTCGACCACCTCGGCCTCGCCGTCGGCGCGTACCCACCACAGCGCGGACCAGTTGTCTTCGTAGTGGTCCACGAGCAGGCAACACCGCGGATCGGACTCGAGATTGGTCACGCGCTGGAGTCTGGTCGTGGTTTTCGGCTTGGCGTCGACGGCGGTGAAGATGGTGTCGCCGGACAGGGCGAAGACCACGGGCACGAGGTGCGGTTGGCCGTCTTTGCGCACCGTCGCCAGACGAGCCACCGGGCTGGCGGCAAACCGCCGCCGCAATTCGGGCTGGTCCACAGGCCCGAGTCAAGCAGATTTGTCGGGCGCGGTCGAGAGTGCGGGCGGGGCCGCGCAGATCGGTCGGCCGTGCTTGACCCGCCCGTCAGGACAGATGCGGGACCTGCGACACCAGCGTGCCGGCGCGAGGGGTCCAGGGGGTTTCGGCCTTGCCGCAGGGGCAGCAGGTGGCGTCCTCGACGCCGGACTGGGGGACCAGTTCCGCCAGCGACAGCAGGTGTCCCTCGCGCACGACGATGATCACGCCGCTCCGAGGTAGAGGTCGACCTCGCTGTAGAGCGTCGGGGGCGCGCGTGAGGGATTCGGTGAACCGCACGGCCCCGGACACCCCACAGAACTGCGCATTCAGCAGGGCGATGGGCCAGGCCTGACGTACGGAGCGGCCCTGGCCGAGCGGGACGGGCTTCCGCGGTGCGGCGGTCGGCGGTGGACTCGTCGTCACTACCGGATGAGTCTCGGCCCTACGGGCGACGGGTGGCCCGGCCGATTGGCTGCCCTGCCGGCGTCAAGAACTCGCAGGTCACCGATGGCGGTGAGCACGGCGAGCATCCGGGAAGGGCCCAGGAACGTCAGGTTGGCGACGATGGTCTTCGAGGTTGGGGTCTTCGAGGTTGGGGTCTTCGAGGTCGGAGTCGTCAGGGTCCGCTCCGCCCACGGCCGGGGTGCGGTCGGTGAGCCGAGCGACCATACCCGTACGACGTCGTCGGCCTCGGGCTGGTCGAAGCTCCCGACCGGGATGGTCGCGCTCCCCAGGACGGCGCCGACGGCCTCGCCGGTCGCCGCCTGACGGTACGCCGTCACGATCAACCTGGCGGGCAAGCGCTGGTTGGGTGTCCCGCAGCCCGGCGGCACTGGCCACGAGTTGGCGGGACGTGCCTCTGAGCCGTTGCGCCTGGGCCAGGTTCCGTTGCTGGACTGCGACGGCGCCGCCGCCCGCAGCGTGAGCGGACAAGGTTGCGGGTCCGTCGGCGTCGACACGCTGGCTGTAGGACAGGAATGCGTCGTACCGGTAGGTCGGATCCGCTTCCGCGCGGGTGTTCGTGGCGCCCCTCTTTCGGCATGTCGGTCGCCTTCTATTGCACCGAACGTCGGAACGTTTGTCACTATCGCGATCTGTTCCGAGCCCGGATGCATGGGGTGACGCGAGGCCGCTCTCCGCCCGGGTTTACCGTGCTTTTGGTGGAGTGATCGAAACTGACCATAAGGAGATGCGATGACCGCAGCAAAAGAGAATGATCTTTACCAGCTGAAGGGCATCGGGCCCAAACACACGGCCATGTTCGAAAAGATCGGCGTTGATTCGATCAAGGAACTGAGCCACCGCAACGCGGCTTCGCTCACCAAGATGATCGCCGACCGTCACGGCAAGGTGGTCGGCCTCTCCGAGAAGCAGGTCGCCGGCTGGATCGAGCAGGCCAAGGCCCTCGTAGGCCACTAACGTCATCAGTCCTCGTACGCAACGACACCTGCAGAACCCGCGGCCCGGACACGTACGGCACATGCTCGACCTCGACCGGCTCCTAGGAGTGGTGCGCCCGGCCCGTCGGGCGGCGCCTCGCCCGCGGAGGCGCATGCCCCGGTCGCAGACCGACGGCCGCGAGATGGCCCAGTACGCTGGTCAGCACGCGAATCCGGCGAAGCAGCCGCAACGGGAGCGGTAGCTTCCGGGTAGCTTCCCTGAGAACCGCCAGCCGCGGCCGCGATGAGATCGAATAAGTCTTACTGCGGCCATCCAGTTCGGCGTTGACCGACTCCAGGTAGCGGAGGGCGGGTAGAGCCGACAACTCCTCGGCCCAGGCCGAGTTCGTCAAGCAACGTGAGGGTCGAGGCGTGCACCGTGTCACCACGGAAGTCCCGCAGGAAGTCCGCGTGCTTCTCCAGCACCGTCACCCCCACGCCGGCCCGGGCCAGCAGGAGAGCGAGCACGAGTCCGGCCGGTCCGCCGCCGACGACGCAACAGGAAAGGTGACGCCTGCTGCCCATCGTTCTAGGTGAGGTTGGACAGAGCGGCCGCAACGGCGAACCCGAGCACCGTCGCCAGACCGGCCCCGCGTCCGGCCTTGTCCCGCGCCTCGGGGATCATCGAGTCGACCAGCATGACCAGCAGAGCTCCGGCCGCGAACCCGTCGATGCCGCCGCGCACGCCGGGGCTCGCCGCGTCGGCGATCGCGAAGCCACCCACCGACGCGAGCGCGCAGGCCGCGGCGACCGCCAGCCACAAGATCACGACCGTGCCGCGGCTCTTGCCGGCCTGGCGCATGTCCGCGGCTGACCCGATGGCCTCGGGCAGGTTCGAGACGAAGATGGCGACCAAAAGCGCGACGCTGACGCCCTTCCCGGTCGCCACGCCGATGCCCAGCACCGCCTGTTCCGGTATCCCGTCGAGCAGGGCACCGAGGGCGAGCGGGAGTCCGGCGGACCCGCCTCCCTTGCGGCCCCCGATACGCTCCACCGCGCGGTCGGCAAGGAAGAAGGTCATCGCCCCGACGGCGAGACCCGCCGCGACGGGCCACGGGCCACCCACCTGCAGGCCCTCCTGGGCGAGTTCGAAGGCCACGCTCGAGATGAGGGCGCCGGCGCCGAACGCGAGTACCGCGCCGATCATGCCGGCCGGCCACCGCCGGAGCAGGGCCAGCGCCGCCCCGATGGCCAGCGAGGAGGCAGCAAGAGCTCCCCAGCCCACCGCGCTCAGCACTGCGTCCTCATCGCGACTTCCGCACGATCTCGCCGATCTCGGCGTCGCTGAGTTCCACCGGATTTCCGCGCATGCTGCTGGCGCGCTGTGCGGCGGCGACGACCTCGTGGACCTCTGCTTCGTCTAGTCCGTAGGCCACCAGGCCGGGAATTCCCAGATCACGGGTGAGGCCCTGGAGCCAGGCAATCGCCTCCTCCGGGGTGGCATCGGCCCGGCCGGTGAGTAGCGTCGCCACCTCGCTCATGCGCGAAAGCCCGGGATGGCTGGGGGAGCACGCGCGCAGCGCATGCAGATTGACCTCGACACTGGCGGCGAGCACGGCCGCACAGACCGCGCCGTGCGGGGCGGCCAGCCGCGCACCCGCAGCGGCTGCCAGCGCGTGCACCACGCCGAGCCCGGAGTTGGCCAGGCACAGACCGCCGAACAGGCTCGCGAGCGCAAGATCCTCGCGTACGGCCGGATCGTTCATTCCCTCCCGCGAGGCTCGGCGCAGGGATCGGGCCGACCGCCGGATCCCGTCGCGGGCCAGAGCGTCGGTGAACGGGTTCGCCCGCCGGGACAGCAACGGCTCGATCAACTGGGACAGGGCGTCCATGCCGCTGGCCGCGATCGTGGGCTGCGTGAGCCCGCTCAGCAGATCGGGGTCGACGACGGCGACCTTCGGAAGGAGCAGGGGGCTTCGCAGGCTCGCCTTGACCCCGTCGCCGGACAAGACAGCGTTACGGGTCACCTCCGAGCCGGTTCCGGCGGTGGTGGGCACGGCGACGAAGGGCAGTCCAGCAGCGGTCAGGGGCCGCCCCGAGCCGATGACCTCGAGGTGGTCGAGTGGGTCGGCGCCGGAGGCCGCGAGCCCGGCTACCGCCTTGGCGACGTCCAGGGCGCTTCCGCCGCCGAAGCCGAGGACGGCGTCGCAACGGCTGTCCGCGACCGCGGCCAGGGCTTCGCGTACCAGGTCGAGGGACGGCTCGCCGGACACCGCGAACCCCTCCGTGGCGATGCCGGCGCGGCCGAGGAGTCCGCGTACGGCCTCAGCTCGGGTGGTCGACCGGCCGGTGACGACCAGCACGGTTCGTGCGCCGAGGCCCTCCAGAGCCTGGGCGACCTCGTTGACCCGGCCCGCGCCGAAACGGATGTCGACCGGGACGGCGAGATCGAAGCGCACCGGCGTCCTACCAGCCATCGTCGGCCGGCGACGCGTTGGCGTAGCGGGTGGCCTGCCGCGGCCGGGCCATCATCGGTGCGACGGTGTCCCGCCAGCGGGCGTAGTGCTCGGTCTCCTTGTGGGCGGCCGCTGCGGCTTCGTCGCGGTAGATCTCCACGAGCACGAGGTGGCTGGGGTCGGCACGATCGCTGAGCACGTCGAACCGTACGACGCCTGGCTCCTCGCGACTGGACCGGGCGTTCGCCTCGGTGGCCGCGAGGAAGGGCGCGATCTGGTCGGGAACCACGGCGACATCCACGTGGACGACCAGCAGGCTGTGCGTCACGAGACGACCCTACCGATCCGCGCTCTGCGCCCGGAAGCGGCCGCGAATGGTGCGTGATGGTGGCTCGATTCGAGCATGCATTCGAAAATGTCAGAGGTGGTGGTGAGAATGAGTTCACCAGATCAGCGGTGACGAAGGGAGCTCGATGAAGGACAACTCTATGGAAGACAGGGTGGCCAACGCCGTGGCGGTGTCGGATGCGCGGCGCGCTGCGGCGGTCGCGATGGCGAGGCTCGCGGAGGTCTCGACGGCGTATGCCGACGCGCGGACACACATGGCGGAGTCGGGCGGCGGCCGTGCCCGCGGTCGACCGAGACCGGGGGAGTTCGCAGCCGACGAACTGTCGCTGCTCTTGCGGGAGCAGCCGCATGCGGTGCGGTGGATGCTGGCGCGATCACGGCGGCTGGCCGCCGACCTCCCCAGTGTGTGGGAGGCGTTCGCGTGTGGCGATCTCGACGCCGAGCAGGTGCGGGTGATCGACCGGGCGGCGCGACGCGTTGCCGAGCCCGGCACCCTGGCCGTCATCGATGACGAAGTGGTCGACGCGGCCCAGGTGCGCACTCCGAAGCAGTTGGCGGTGTGGCTGCTGCGGCTGATCGTGCGATGCGAGCCGCTCGCCTTCGAGCGACGGCACCGCAAGGCGCTGGCCGAGCGGCGGGTGAGCGTGGTCCAGGGTGTTGATGGGATGGGATACGTCACTGGCGAGGTGTCGGCGGCCGACGCCGCGCAGATCGACGCACTACTGGCCATGGTGTCGCGGGGTCTGGGTGCTGAGGATCCGCGCACCGACCAGCAGCGTCGGGCTGATCTGTTCGCCGACCTGCTGCTCGGACGGCTGCGGCTCGAGGACGCCGGGGATGGGGCGGACCTGGAGGATGGCGCGGACGTGGACGACGTGCGGACGTGGACGACGGCGCGGACGCGGAGGGTGCGACGGCCCCCACCGACGATTCGAGGCCTGAAGTGGGATGGCTTGAGGTGGAAGAAATCGACCTGGACACCGGTGAGCTTGCTCGGGACGCGACGAGAACGGGTCGACAAGAACGGAGATTCCACGACCGGGCTCTATCGAGCGGTGCGGAAGCGTCCGCGAGCGATACGGATCGGGGTCGTCGTCCCGCTGTCCAGCCTGCTGGGCGCGGACCATACAGCCGCCGAGTTGGCGGACCGCTCGGGCCTGGTGCCCGGTGAGGTGCTGCGCGCGATCATCGCCGACGCGATCGGTTCGGACGGCGGCACCCAGGTGCTCTTCACGCGGTTGCTGACCGACGACGGGGGACGCCTGCTGGATTCCACCGAGTTGGGCCGGCATGCCTCGGCCCGGCTCGCTGAGGCGATCAAATTGCGCGCCGGGACCTGTCGCTTCCCGACCTGTTCGGTTCCGGCCGAGCGGTGCGATCTCGACCACCATGAACCATGGCCAAGCGGTCGCACCGAGGCGTCGAATCTCGATCCCGAGTGCCGACGGCACCATCGGGGGAAAACCTTCGCCTGGCAGGCCACCGTGCGCGACGACGGTGCGGTCGAGTGGACGCTGCCCGATGCACGGCGGTACCGCTGCGTCGACGAGCCCCTGCCGGTCGGCCTGGCGGCATGAAGGTCTCGGTCAGATCGCCGGGATGGAGACAATCCAGCCGAGGACGAGCACGATCATGGCCACGGAGCTCACCATGAGCAGAGTCGCCAGCGGGCCGGCCAGGAAGGTCGGTCGGGGCTCCGGGTAGGCCAACGCGGTGAAGGCCTGGCGAAGTCGCTCGTAATGCTCGGTGTCGAAGTGACGGCCGTGGTCGCCGCCGTGCGTGCTCATGCTGATCTCGCTCATGGTTCTCTTCTCCGAAATGTCGCCTGGTGGCCGCTCGGCCGGCCGCTCCCCAGCTCGTACCGATCGTCGCTCGCTTCCCCGTGACCGCAATTCTGTCGAGTACGTGATAATCCGTCAGGCGGTTTGCGCCGGTTGTCATCAGTCGGCGATGTCCGAAAACGGACATCGGGTGTTTTGACCGCCGACGACCTATGCGGTTTTGGCTGGCCGGTAGCGGAAGCGCACCTGGACGATGCCGTGGTCGCCGGTGCCGGACTCGCGGTGGTCGTCGGCGTTGAGGTGGTCGTTGTTGATCGCCAGCCCGTCGAACAGCCACAGCCGGTTGCGGCTGTGGTCGTAGAACTGCTCACTTACCAGCACGTGGTCCAGCGACTCCCGCAGGTCCTCGTGGACGTGGGTGTAGTAGACGTCGCGGGTGTCGCGGTACTCCTGCAGCGTCTGCGCGGTGTAGAGACCGATGTCGGCGCCGCCGCGCGCATCGCCGACCAGATACCGTGGTTGCTCGGTCAAGATGTTGACGGTGTTGCTGTGCTGGCCGTCGTTGACGTCGCCGAGCACGATCACCGGTGTCTTGGTGCCCTTCATCACCTGGGTCAGCAGCACCCGCAACGCCGCCGCCTCCGCGGTGCGACGGACCGTCGACAGGGCGGCGCCGATGGCCGTGCGGTGCGGCTTGTAGGTTTCCGGGGCGTCGGCGAACCACGGTTCGCCATCGATGCGGGTCGGCAGTTTGGACTTGAAATGGGCGACGAACACCTCCGTCAGCGGCGGCTCGTCGCGGAGCGCGACCTGGAAGCGCAGCACGGGCCGGGAGAAGCCCGGAAATTCACGCTGATGGCGGGGGCCTGCGGGTCGCCCGGGTCGCCGGACTCCAGCCGTACGGCGTCGGGGAAGCGGTCCACCCAGTCTGGCTCGCCGCGCAGCAGACCTTTGCGAACCAATGCTGCGCAAACGATTCTCTTGCCGTCGGCCGGCTCCGCCAAAGCCTCATACTTCTCGGCCAGTTCACCATCCAGTACCGCAGCCAGAGCGTCGCGATGCCACAGTTCCTGCAGTCCGACGATGTCTGCGTCGAGGGCGCGAAGCTGGGAACGCGATCCACTCGACCTTGCGCCGGAATTCGGCCTTGGTCCACGGCTTCTGCCGTGGATTGAGGTCCAACCCCGGCATCTGGAGGTTGTACAGGTTGAAGGTGGCCACGCTGAATCGATCCAGGCTCATTCCGCCTCCGAACCTTGGTCCTACCCGATAGTGGGGACGTTACTCCTCCCCTGGACGCGCAGGAACGGCCTGGCCGGCGTTCGGGGGCGCCGGTCAGGCCGTTTCCCCCAGGTCCTGCCCGAGGGGTTTTGCCAGCCCTTGAGGACTTACAAGGTGCTGCGGCTGCGCGACCGGCCGGTCACCGTGGACGCGATCACCACGAGGACGGCCGCGACGGCGATGGCGATCAGCCAACGCACCCAGTCGATACCCGGGCTGCCGTTCCCGCCGAACGCGGTGTAGATGAACCAGCCGATGAGTACGCCACCGATCCCACACAGGATCGTCAACCAGATGGGGATGTTGTCCTTGTCCCCGGGGGCCACGAACTTGCCGAGCAGGCCGATGACGATGCCAGCGACGATGACTCCGATGATCTCCATGTACTTCTTCCTCCCTGACGAGATGACGCGGGCTCCGAACGAGCCGCGCTGCTCCTGGCTTACCCCGTACGCTTCTAATGAACCACCTATAGGGCGGGTGCAACACACCCCTAGGTAGGTAACATGTCTGCGTGCCCCCCGACGCCCATCCGCCGATCACCGTCGCCCTGGTCGATGACTACGACGTCGTGGTGATGGGCATCGCCAACATGCTCGGGCAGTACGGGGACCGGATCGTGGTCGCCGAACTCGACACGAACACCGCGCTGCACGACCGCGTCGACATCGTGCTGTACGACTCCTTCGCCCAACCCGAGTCCGACCACGAGGAGATCGGCGTGCTGGCGCGCAATCCGCGAGCCGGCCGGGTCGTGGTCTACACCTGGAACTTCCACCCCGACCTGGTGCGCAACGCACGCGACCAGGGCGCCCACGGCTACCTGTCCAAGGCGCTCCCGGCCCGGGATCTGGTGGCCGCGCTGGAAGCCATCCACGCGGGCGAGGTCGTGGTGAGCTCACCGGCCGGTCGCGCCCGCAGCGCCAGCGGCCTGGACTGGCCGGGCCGGGTCGAAGGCCTGACCGACCGCGAGGCGGAGATCCTGGCCCTGATCACCCAGGGAAAGAGCAACGCCGAGGTGTCGGCGCTGACCTACCTCAGTCCGAACACGGTGAAGTCCTACATTCGCGTGATCTACCGCAAGATCGGCGTGGGCAGCCGGACCCAGGCGGTGCTTTGGGGCATCCGCAACGGCTTCACCCCCGACCACCACCGCATCGACCACTGGCGCGGGGGTCCGTAACCGCGCTCGGCGGGGAAGGCGGCACAGCTACGTGGTGGTCTCCCACAGGCCCATGACGTTGCCCTCGGAGTCCTTGAAATAGGCGAACGCCCCCATGCCGGGAATCTCCTCGCGCGGCTTCACCGTGCTGCCGCCGGCCGCCTCCACCTGCGCGAGGGCCTCGTCGATGGCGTCGACGTCGATGGTGATGACCGGCGCGGGGGTCGTCTCGTCGCGCTGCATCATGCCGCCGTTGATCGCGCCCGGTTCGGTCGGCAGGTGGGTCTGCGTGTCGGTCGGGGTCGTCGTCACGCTGGTGTACTCGCCGCCGGGCATCGGCATCGTGTCCAACTGCCAGCCGAACACGCTTCCGTAGAAACTCTTCGCCCGGCCGAGGTCCTCTGCGGGGATCTCGAAGTGGACCACTTTCGGCATCGAACGACCTCCTGGAGATTATGGGTTGACCTTCACCCTTCTCCTTGCATCCAGGTGATGTCAAGGCAGGCCGAGGCCACAGCCGACACCGCGTGCGCGGCACAGCCCTCGGCGGAGCCGCACCGAGGTGAGTACCGTCGGGACGGTGCCTGCACCTGATGCGTCGGTGGCCAGCGCCAGTGTCCGGCTGCTGCGCGAACGCGGACCGATGTCCCTCGCCGACCTTGCCCAAGAGCTGAAGCTGAGCGGCGTCGACCTGGGTAGTGAGCCCGAGGACGAACTCGATGACGTGCTGTACGGGGAGACCGGCGATGAGCTCATCCAGCTACCCGACGACCGCTGGGCTGAGGTCGGCTTCCTGCTCGAGGGCCGGGTGTTCACCCACCGCCTGACCGCGGCCGAAGTCCAGTACGACGTGCTGGCCATCAATCCCGACCTGGAGCTTCTCCTCGAGGGCGGGGAACACTCGCCGGGGCGCCGTTTCGTCGACGGTTCTGGCGTCGAGCTCGCCTTCCCCGGACCGGCCGACGAACGGCCGCTCGGTCGCGAACTGCCCGACGACGTCCTCGACGGCTTCGGCAGCATCGTCCTGCGGGCGGGCACGCTGGCCGCCACCGGAGCGGTCGAAGGCGATCTGGTCGCGCTGCGCGTGACCGAGTCCGGCGTCGATCTCCGTCGCCTGGACGAGACCGATCTCGCGCCGACGCCGGACCGTGTTCGCGAGCACCTCCGGGCGGAGGTGAGCCCCGATGCACCGACGTACCTGGTCGTGCAACTGGCCGGGGTGTGCGCCGATGTCAGCGAGGCCTTCCGGACCGCCGGCCCACCCATCGTCGACGTACTGGCTGCCGCAGGCGTGGCCCATCTGGGAGATCTCGTCGCTCCGGCAGACTTCGATTTCGCTCGCTACAGCGTCAACCTGCGGATGTCCCGGATCCGGCAGAGCTACGGTCTGGACGAGGAACGGGCGCGAGCCGTGGCAACGCTGGCGGACATGCACGCCAGCCTGATCGAACTGGTCGAGGCGGAGCGAGAGCGCGCGGAGGAGCCCGAAAACGAGCAGGAGCACGAGACCGAAAACGAGAACGAGAACACGATCGAAGAGACCGACGGCGACGGCACCGGGCACACCGTCGGCTCGATCGTGGTGTTGCTGGCCGACCCCTACGTCGCGACGGCCTTGCTCCGCGAGACCCTGCGCGACGACAGCAGCGCGGTCGCGCTGGAGATGCTGGCTGAGCACCTGGAGCAAGGGGCCTCGCGTGGGGTGCAAGCGTCGGCGCGCTGGCTGCGATCCCGGGCGGCCGACCGCCTCGGCCGGATCGGTGAGGCCGAGGAGGGTCTGCAGGCGGCGCAGCGGCTGAATCCGCAGTTCCTTCCCGCCCTGGCCGACCTCGCGCGTTTCGCCGCCGACCGGGGCGACGCCCCGCGCGCGCTCGACCTGCTGCGCCGGGCCGGCTCGTACGCCGATCCGGCCTTCATCCAGTTCCTGCAGCGCTTCCTGCCGCGCTCCACCGGTCCGGCACTGGCGCGCAACCAGCTCTGCTGGTGCGGTTCGGGCCGCAAGTTCAAGGTCTGTCACCTGCACCAGACTTCTGCGCTCCCCCTCGAGGAGCGGGCCGCCTGGCTCTACCAGAAGGCCGTGTCGTTCGTCACGGACGGACCGTGGTTCACCCTGCTGGACGAGGTGGTCAGCGAGCGTGTTCGGTACGCCGGGAGCGAGGAGGCAATCAGAGATCTGCTGGACGACCCGTTCGCGGCAGACCTGGTGTTGTTCGAGGGTGGCGCGTTCGCGGACTTCATCGACCGTCGCGGCGAGTTGCTACCCGTGGACGAGCGGCTGCTGGCCGATCAGTGGCTGTTGATCGAGCGTTCGGTCTTCGACGTCACGGCCGTGCGGCGCGGTGAGGGCTTCACCGCCCGCGATGTGCGGACGGGGGACGTGCACGAGGTCACCGAGCACGCGGCCAGCCGGCAGCTGCGGGTGGGCGCCCTGATCTGCGCCCGGGTGGTGCCGACGGGGAAGACGATGGCGGTGTTCGGAGGCATCGAGCCGGTGTCGCTGCACGCGCGCGACGCGTTGCTGGAGCTGCTCGACGACGAGCCGGACCCGCTCGAACTCGCGGAGTTCTGCACCCAGCGGTTCGCCCCGCCCGTGCTGGTGAACACCGAGAACGAGCCGCTGGTGCTGCAGGAGGTGGTGCTGGCGACCTCCGCGCCCGAGGCGCTGGCAGCGGCGCTGGACACGACGTACGAGCGGATCGAGCAGTCCGACGTGGCGACCTGGCACCACCTCCGCGAGATCGACGGCTTCAACCGGGTGCTGGCCACGCTCCGGCTGACCGGCGCCGAACTGAGCGTCGAGACCAACAGCGACGCGCGGATGGCGGCCGTGCGCAGGTCACTGCACGACCTCGCTCCCGACCTGGCGGTGGTCTCCGAGCAGCGGCAGCCGATCCCCGACGCCCGCGAAGCAGCACGGCTCGCCGAGAAGCAGCAGCCTTCCGGCGGCTCGCCGTTCCTGCGCCCGAGCGATCAGCCTCCCGAGATCCAGGCCGCACTGCTGCAACACATGCTGGACTACGAGAACAGGTGGCTCGACCTGGACATCCCGGCGCTGCACGGACTCACGCCCCGCCAGGCAGCGGCCGATCCCACCCGACGGGAGGATCTGATCCGCCTCCTCGACTCGTTCGGACCCGAGCCGGACAGCCCGATGGGAATGAGCCCGCGGCGGCTGCGGGCGCTTCTCGGGCTGTAGCCGTCCGATCCCGGCGTGGCGCTAGCAGATCCGGGGCAGTTGCTCGCCCAGCGGCATGTCCACCACCCTGGTTCCGCCGAAGGTCGTTCGGGCGACCACCATCCCGGGGTGGTCGGCCACGCATTCCCCGATCACGGTGGCGTCCCGGCCCAGCGGGTGGGCGCGCATCGCGGCGAGCACCGCGTCGCCGTGTTCGCGGGGGACGAAAGCGACGAGCTTGCCCTCGTTGGCCACGTAGAGCGGGTCGAGCCCGAGCAGGGCGCACGCGTTGGCCACGTCGGGCGGCACGGGCAGCGAGCGTTCCACCAGCCGGACGCCTACCTGGGCGCTGCGGGCGATCTCGTTCAGCGAGGTGCCCAGACCGCCGCGCGTCGGGTCGCGCAGGGTGTGCACGTCGGGGCAGACCTTGATCATCTCTGCGACCAGCCCGTGCAGGGCCGCGCTGTCGGTGACCATCTGGGTGCCGAACTCCAGCCCCTCGCGGACGCTCATGATCGCGATGCCGTGGACCCCGATCTGCCCGCTGACGATGATCACGTCGCCGACGGCGGCCCGCTCGGGCCGGATGTCGACCCCCTCGGGGACGAGTCCGATCCCGGCGGTGTTGACGTACACCTGGTCGCCGTGTCCGGCGTCGACCACCTTGGTATCGCCGGTGACGATCTGCACCCCCGCGGTCGCTGCCGCGCGACCCATGTCCTGCGCCACCCGTCCGATGACCGACAGGTCGGTGCCCTCCTCCAGGATGAACCCGCAGGACAGGTACGCGGGCACGGCGCCGCTCATGGCCAGGTCGTTCACCGTGCCGTTGACCGCCAGGTGCCCGATCGAGCCGCCGGGAAAGAACAGCGGCCGGACGACGAACGTGTCGGTGGAGAACGCCACCCGGGTCCCGCCGAGCGAGACCACGGCCGAGTCGGCCGAGCCGGCGCCCGGCAGCCCGCCGAAGGCCGGCACGAACAGGTGCTCGACCAACTCCGCCGACAACTGTCCGCCGCCACCGTGCCCCATCACCACGTGCGGGCTGTCGCGGAGCGGCAACGGGCAGGTCCAGCCGTCGAAGTCCAGCGCGACGGGCGGCCGCGTCCCGTTGGCCAGCACCTCAGACACCGGCGACCTCCTTCGCCTCGATCGGAAGGCTGAGCCGCCGGTACAGGTAGTAGGCCGCGCAGGCGCCCTCGCTGGACACCATGGTGGCGCCCAACGGGTTGCGCGGGGTGCACTCCTTGCCGAACGCCGCGCACTCGTGCGGCTTGATCAGGCCCTGCAGCACCTCACCGCTGCGGCAGATCGACGACTCGGCGGTGTCGATGCCGGTGACCTCGAAGCGGTACTCGGCGTCGAAGTCGCGGTACTTGGCCGACAGCCTCCAGCCGCTGTCGGGGATCACGCCGATGCCGCGCCAGCCCCGGTCGACCACGGTGAACACGTCTTCCAGCAGCGCCCGCGCCGCCGGGTTGCCCTCAGCCGGCACGGCGCGCCCGTACGCGTTGTCCACCACGTGCTCGCCGCGCTCGAGTTGCTGCACGGTCCGCCGGATGCCCTCCAGGATGTCCAGCGGCTCGAAGCCGGTCACCACGATCGGCACCTGGAACCGCTCGGCCAGGGGCGGGTACTCGGCGGTGCCCATCACGCTGCACACGTGCCCGGCGGCCAGGAAGCCCTGGACCCGGCAGGTGGGCGAGGTCATGATGGCCTCGATGGCCGGGGGCACCCGGACGTGGGACACCAGCATGGAGAAGTTGTGGACGCCGAGGCGCTTGGCCTGGTAGACCGTCATCGCGTTGGGTGGCGCGGTGGTCTCGAAGCCGATGCCGAAGAAGACGACCTGGCGTTCGGGGTTCTCCCGGGCGAGCTTCAGGGCATCGAGCGGGGAGTAGACCACCCGGACGTCGCCGCCCTGGCTCTTGATCCCGAACAGGTCGCGACCGCTGCCCGGCACCCGCAGCATGTCGCCGAAGGAGCAGAAGATCACGTCGGGGCGGGACGCGATCTCCAGCGCCTTGTCGATCAGCTCCAGAGGCGTGACGCAGACCGGGCAGCCGGGGCCGTGGATCATCTCGATCTGTTCCGGGATCAGTTGGTCGATCCCGTGCCGGATGATCGAGTGGGTCTGGCCGCCGCAGACCTCCATCAGGGCCCACGGCTGGGTGACCGTGGCGTGGATGTCCTCCAGCAGCCGGGCCGCGAGGTCCGGGTCGTTGAACTCGTCGATGTACTTCATCGTGCTCCTTCCGATCCTGTCCGCCGGGTCGGGCAGACCCGGGTGCGGTACGGGCGCGCCGGCCTCCTTGGCCGCGCGAGCCCAGGCGTCGCCGAACTCCAACTCGAGCTCGCCCATCCGCTCGAAGTTGGCCAGGGTCTCCTTGGCCGACTTCTCATCCAGTCGCTGCAGCGCGAAGCCGACGTGCACCACGGTGTAGTCGCCGACCTTGATGTCGGGCACGAACTCGCAGCACACCTCCTTCTCCACCCCGCCGAAGTCGACCTTGGCCATCGTGGTGCCGTCGCGGGTCCAGATCTCCCGTACGGCCCCCGGTACCGCTAGACACATGCCGGTCTCCTCTCGTTGAGCTGATTCATGGATTGAGCTGGGCCCCGACAACGAGCTGGCCCAGGGCCAGCCCGGCATCGCTGGGCGGCACGTGATGATGCTGAAGCACGACGGAATCCCTCGGCCTGCAGGCGCTCGGCGCACAGTCCGGTGAGCAGCACGTTCAAGAACACCCCGCCGGACAGGGCCACGGTGTTGATGCCCGCCCGCCCCGTCCACGCCTCACCCGTCCACCCCGGTGCGCCGGCGGAGCACGACGGCGAGGTCGGTGACCAGCTGGGCCACGGCCAGGTGGAAGCGGGCGGCGACGGTCTGGCGTGGCTGCCCGGCGAGCACGTCGGCCGCGGCCGCGCGCAGCACCGGCCCGGGATCGGCGATGATCGGGCCGGTGGCGGTCGCGGTGCCCGGCTCGGACGAGGGCGAACCGGTACGGGTCGGCGGTCGCGTCGACCGCCTCCCGGGCCAGGCCTTCGAAGCGCATGGCGGCCTCCGCCTCGTACGCGACCCGGTGGCAGACCCCGGCGAGGGAGGACATGGCGTCGAACAGTCGTCCCATGCTCGAGGTGGGGGCGCAGTTCAGGCCCGTCTGGAGCTGGTGATCCAGCACCGCGCGCTCCTGCACCGAGCAGGCGGCGACGCAGGGCAGGGCCGGGTCCCAGTCGAGCCCGGCAGCCCGCAGGTGGGACAGGGCCATCCGGCAGGGGTTGCGGACGCCGGCGTCGCCACCCGGCAGCCACGCGTAGCGCAGATGGGCCGCCCGCCGGTAGCCGCGGTAGTCCGCGATCAGGGCCTCACCGCCCCAGACCGCGCCGTCGTCGCCGTAGCCCGTGCCGTCGAACGCGAACCCGATCACCGGCTGAGCGGCTGGATGGTGGTTCTCGGCCATCGCGGAGGCGATGTGCGCGTGGTGGTGCTGGACGGCGACCAGCGGGCGGCCGGCGCGGTGCCGCTCGGCCCATCCGGTGCTGCGGTAGCCGGGGTGTCGGTCGGCGATGAGGACCTGCGGCTGGACGCCGGTCACCTCGGCCAGGTGCTCGCTGGCCACCGCGAACGCGTCGAGCGTGGCGAGGTCGTTCATGTCCCCGACGTGGGCGCTCAGCCAGGCGAAACCGCCCTCGCCGACGCAGAAGGTGTTCTTCTGGTCGCCGCCGACCGCGAGCGCCGGCGCTACGGGCAGCGGCAGGGCGATCGGCAGCGGGGCGTACCCGCGGGAGCGGCGTACCGGCAGCTGGTCCTGCCCGACGATCCGCAGCACCGAGTCGTCGCACGGGATGTGGATGCGGCGGTCGTGGCTCAGCCAGGCGTCGACCAGCTCGGCCAGCCGCTCCCGGGCCTGCCGGTCGTCGATGATGATCGGCTCTCCGGCCAGGTTGGCACTGGTCACCACCAGCGCCTCAGGGCCGGGCGGATCCCCCGGCAGCCCGAACAGGAGGTGGTGCACCGGCGTGTAGGGGAGCATCACCCCCAGGTCCCGGGCGTCCGGTGCGACGTCGGCCGCGAGCCGCAGCGACGGCCGCGCCGCGCGGGGCAGCAGCACCACTGGTCGGCGCGGGTCGCCGAGCAGGTGCTCCTCGGCCGCACTCGTGACCACGACCCGCCGGGCGGCGGCCAGGTCCGCCACCATGAAGGCGAACGGCTTGTCACCCCGATTCTTCCGCTTGCGCAGGGTGGTCACCGCCTCCGCGTCGGTGGCGTCGCAGACCAGGTGGTAGCCGCCCAGCCCCTTCACGGCCACGATCCCCCCGCCCGCGAGCAACTGCCGGGCCTCGCGCACAGCCTGGTCGCCGGCCGACTCGTGGTCGTCGGCTCGGGTGAAGCTCAGCCGCGGACCGCAGTCGCGGCAGGCCACGGTCTGGGCGTGGAAGCGCCGGTCGGCCGGATCGGCGTACTCGTCCGCGCACGCCGCGCACAGCGGCAGGGGATCCATAGTGGTGGTGGGCCGGTCGTACGGCAGGCGGGTGATGATGGTGAACCGGGGACCGCAGTTGGTGCAGCTGATGAAGGGGTGCCGGTAGCGCCGGTCGGCGGGGTCGCGGAGTTCGGCGAGGCAGTCCTCGCAGGTGGCGACGTCGGGCGAGATCAGGGTGCGTCCCGCGCCTGGAGACGAGTCGAGGATGACGAAGTCGGTCCCGCCGACCACCGGCAGGGCCTCGATGCGGACGGAGTGGATCTGCGCCAGCGGGGGAGCCTCGGGGGTGAGCCGGGCCTCGAAGGCCGCCACCGCGGACGCGGACCCCTCGATCTCGACGGTCGCCCCGGCACTGGTGTTGGCCACCGAGCCGGCGAGGCCGAGGCGGCGGGCCAGCGCGTAGACGTACGGCCGGAATCCCACCCCCTGCACGATTCCGGTGACCAGCAGCCGATTCCGGTTCCGCACCCCACTCACGGCTCGGCGCCCCCGCCACGGCTCGGCGCCCCGGCCACGGCGAGCCGGCCGGCCAGCATGCTGTTGGCCAGGTCGAGGTGGCGGCCGCTGTAGGCCGCGAGGGCGTCGCGCTGGCCGTCGGTGATCCGGTCGCACACCCAGTCCCAGTGCAGGGCGACCAGGTCGCCCTCGGTCAGCGCCGAGCTCAGGCCGACGCCGTCGATCGCCCGCCGGACGTTCTCGATCACCGGCTCGCCGAGCGCGAGGCGCCGGCCGTCCCAGGTCAGCGGCCGCGACTCGACCGCAGTGGCGTCCGCGTCGATCGCCACCACCCGGCCCCACCGGATGCGGCACTGGTCGAGCACGGTCAGGGCCTGCGGCGTACGCCGGGGGTCGCCGAGCATGGCCACCCAGGGGTAGACGCAGAACACCGCGAAGCTGTGGTGAGGCAGCGCGCCGGCGTCCAGCGCGTCACCCAGGCTGGCGAACAGCGGGCCGGTGCGTCCGGCCACCGACGTCCGGACCGCAACGCTGAGGTGGGCCGCATCGACCCGGTCGAGGGCGGGCCCGCCGAGCCAGTACGCCTCCACCACCTGGGCGTCGAGCACGTCCGGGCGGCGGTTGCTGTCCGCGATCAACTGCAGGTACGGCAGCGCCCCGTCGAAATCGCGGGCCATCTTCCGCAGCCCGGCGTCGTCAGCCCTGACGCCGTGGCTGAAGAACGCGGCGGCGTCGTCCGGCCCGCAGTAGCCGAGCTCGTTGGGCGGGAAGGCGTACCGGGCGAACAGCATCGGTCCGGAGACCGGGCCGACCTCGTCGCGGCGGAGCTCAGGGGCCATCGGAGCCCGACCCCATCAGCCGCAGGCCGTCCAGCGCCCTGTCGGCGCCGGCCGCGTCGATCCGCTCGATGGCGAACCCCATGTGGATCAGCACCCAGTCGCCGGCCACCACCGCCTGCGCGTCGGGATCCAGCATGCCGAGATTGATCCGGCGCTCGGCCCCCTGGACGTCCACCGTGGCCAGTTGGCCGGCGTAGCCGTCCACCAGGGCGACCACCTGACCGGGAATGCCGAGGCACATGGCTCAGCCCACCCGGGCGGATTCGGCCGAGGTCCACGGTCGCGTGGCGAGCAGCCCGCGTACGGCGGCCCGGACCGGGTCCACCGCGGCTCGCATGCCGTCGGTCAGGCCGATCCCCTCGTCCAGGCTGAAGGGTGCGGCGCCGACGACGTAGGTGGGCGGCAGTTCCCCGCCCAGGGCCGGCAGGCCGGCCAGCACGGCGACCGGGTCCATGCCGTGCGGGTCGAAGCCGCCGCCGAGCGAGCCGACGTCGGCGGCGGTCACCTCGAGGACGACCATTTCCCCGGGCGCGCCCCGCCCCGGCAGGGCGTCGACGATCACCAGGGCGGCGTACCCGTCGAGCAGGTCGTAGACCAGGTGCATGCCCCGGATGCCGTAGTCGACCACCCGGACGTCAGCCGGCAGGGCCGGGCCGACCGATCCCAGCTCGGCGACCACCTCGGGGCCGAAGCCGTCGTCGCCGAGAAAGATGTTGCCGATCCCCGCGACCAGGACGTCGTTGCTCACCCGGCAGCGGCCGGGTCGCCGCCGCCCACAGCGGTTCCGGGTCTCATCGTCGGACTCCCTCCCTGGTGTTCAGCTCGCTTCACATCCGGCGCATCTCGACGTAACGGCGTACGTCGGGGATGGACCGGATGCCGATGACGACGGCGGCGATCATCGCCAGCATCATCACCACGACGGTGGCCTTGCCCAGACCTTCCATGATCAACTCTCCTCTCGTGGCCCGCGTGCGATCGGTTCAGACAGGGGCTCCAGCTCCTCGGGTGCGAAGTAGAGGTAGCGGCCGTACCAGTCGTGCAGGTCGGCGGCCGGATCGTCGACGAGCACCAGCGCGACATGGATCTGGTCGTCGACGTCGCTGAGCACGGCGGTGACCCGGGCGACCTGGTCGGCGAAGAACAGGTCCTGGGCGTCGGCCCGCCGGGACGGATGCACGCGCACCAGGCTGCCCTTGCTGACACTGACCCCGGCGATCACCACCGCGTCCACCTCGGGTTGCACCCGTTCGTCGACGGCGGGATCCCACCACGGCGCGTCCCCGGTGTCGAACCAGGGGCGTTCGGCCTCGGCAGCGACCGGGTCGCGCAGGATGCCGTGCAACTGCTGCAGGTCCGCCGCCGACATCTGGTCGCACCGGTCGATGATCTCCCGCGCGCGCGGGTCCGTCGCCCGCGCCTCGGCCTTCTCCTGCTCGGTCATCGTCATCACCCGCAAGGTGAGGATCTCGTCGATCTCGGTCGAGTCGAACAGCGCGCCGGCGCTCTCGGTGGCCACCTCGGGATAGTCGTACAAGATGATCGGCGAACCGAGGACGAGGTCGGTGCCGGGTTCGGGGCCGGCCATCACCGGCCAGCAGCGCTGCTGCACGCACCCGGCTGCGGCGACGACGGCGTCGGGCGGCGGATCGATCACCGACACGAACCGGACCTGCGCGGTCGTGGATTCGACAGATCAGGTGGGTGCCGACCATCGATCGGCGCAGCACCTCATCCTTGCTGAGCCGGTCGGCCTCGGCCTGGTTGTCCACCGCGACACTGAGCCGGTGCAGCCCGCCGCCCACCGCCTCCAGGGACGCGGTGACGCAGGCCCGGACCTCCCAGCGTTCCCGCACGAGCCGGCCCCCGACCAGTCCGTCGGTGTCGCTGATCTCCTCGGTGCTCCGGCCGGCGGGGGCGGTGACGTCCCAGGAGAGGCTGCCGGTGAGCCGGTCCAGCCTCAGCCGCTGCTCGTGCTCGACCTCGACGGCCTCGTCCCAGCTGAACCAGCGCTGGGTGCCGACGCGCAGCTCGGGGACGTCGACGAATCCGTCGGGCCGCCCGCTCGCCGAAGGGTCCACCCGCTCGGTACGCCGCTGCTGGATCTGCAGGAACCGCAGGTGGAGCACCACCTCGGCAGCCGGGTCGACAGTCTCGTCGAGGCGCAACAGGCACTGCATGGACAGGTGGGAATCCTCCCCGGTGCCGGCCCGGCCGGCCCCCCGCGGTCCGAGCACGCCGAACTGCCAGCGCGTCCGGTTCTTGCTCGACGTGGCCCGGTACGGATACAGCAGGTAACCCTCGTAGAGCACGGCATCGGCCACCGCGCGCGCCAGCTCGATGCTCACCCGACCGGCTCCTCGATCGGTTCGCCGACGCGGCCGGCGCCGGCGAGCAGGGCCTCGATCGTGGCGTCGGCAGGTGGTCAGGCCGTGCTCGGCCTGGAAGCGGACGAGGGCTCCGAGCACGTCCCGGTCGAGGCGCAACCAGCCGGTGTGCGGATAGTTGAGCTCGATCATCTGCTGCCAGACCGCTACGGGCAACGGGTAGGACGCCTCGCAGTCCCACGCCACCTGTTCCACCCCGAACCCGTGGCTGCCCCGGGTGAAGATCGTGCCGGAGAACAGCAGCGCGAGCGGGATCGTGCCTTCCCGGAGAGCGTGCAGGTACTTCGACCCGGTGACCTCGAAGTCGTAGGTGCACGGCAGCGGCAGGTCGACGTCGCAGGTGCCGGTGAAGCCCTGCACCATCGTGGTGCACTGCATCCACATGAAGGGTCGCAGCGTGTCCCGCCACCGGGTCCGGCCGCCGAACAGGGCGAGCAGGCCCGCCTCCTCGGCCTCGGTGTAGCGGCGGCGCTGCGGCTCGATCCGGACCTGGCAGCGCAGCGCGATGGCGTGGATCTGCGCGCCGGTCGACTCCTCGATCCGCAGCCGGGCGGTCAGCTGCGGCGCCACCGCGTACGGCTCGGCCACGACGTCGAGCACGCTGAACCCCAGCCGGGTCATCGCGCGACCTGCCCGTCCATGCCGGCTGGCAGCACCCGTGCCGGCCGGGCCCGCGCGGCGACGGCCGCGAAGAACTCCTCCATCGACTGCCGGACCTCGGTCCCGCCGTCGAAGCCGCGCCACAGCAGGCGCAGCTGCCCGACCAACTCGTAGCAGGTGTCGATCGGCACCAGGTGGCAGCTGAACTCGCCCCGCCCATGGTCCACGCCGCGGACCAGCAGCGCCTCGACGTCGGGCCGCAGCGTGGCGAGCTCGGGGTTGAGCTCCACGATCCGGCTCCAGGCCGACAGGGGGAGCTCGGACTCGGTGGCACCGGCCGGGCCCGGGTAGAACGCGACCGTCCGCCCGAGGACGGAGTTGGTGAACAGGAAGGCCAACCGACCGGGATCTCGAGCTCGTCGAACTGCCGCGCGTCGAGGGAGAAGTCGGGGAACGACAGGTAGCGCTCCGGTACCGCGCGGTAGCGCAGGGCTGCGTCCTCGGCGGTGAACAGCAGGTAGCAGCCGCGGCAGGTGCACATCAGGCCGCGGCTTTCCAGGTTCACCACGTGCTGGTGCTCGGCGCTGATCGGCTCGGCGCACATCTCACACCGTTCGCCCACCTGCGGCTCGGGGCGCGTGGTGACCACGCGCCGCAGAGCCGCCAGCGGGGATCCGCGCCCCGGCCCGGTCATCCCGCAACCGACCCGTTCATCGGCGACCCACCCGTTCATCCGGCGACCGATACCGGGACGGCGACGCGGGCCTCGCCGTGATCGACCAGCAGCGGGAGGGGAAGCAGGTGGAGGTCGGGGTGTTCGATGCACCGGCCGGCCTTGCGCACCTGGAAGTGCGCGCCGCAGGCCGTGCAGCGCAACGCGGCGTCGCCCACGGTCCCGCCGAGGATGCGGCCCAGCGTCGCGCCGGCCAGCGACTGCTCGCACTGGCCGCAGCGGTCCTCGAAGGCGAACAGGTCCGAGCCCACCCGGCAGCCGAGGATCGCCACCGGCCCCGCGGCGAACACCGCGACTCCGCCGTCAGGAAGGGCGCCCAGCTCGGGTACGACCTGCCAGCCCGACCCGCTGGACGGGTCGGCGTCGCTCACCCGCGACCAGAGCGACTCGACCGAGATCACCGGGCCGGCGCTCACCTCGGCGCCGGCCTGCGGGGTCTCCACCTCGATGCCCACGATCTCCGGCGCGGCCGCCTCGATCGCTCCCTCGACGGCGAGCGTGAGGGTGACCGAGGACGACGCGCATCCGTCGCAGCTGCCCAGCAGCCGGAGCCGGACGATCCCCTCGTGGGTGACCTCCAGGAGTTCGACGTCGCCGCCGTGGCTGCCGAGGTAGGGCCGCACGCCGTCCAGCGCCTGTTCCACCCGGGTGGTCACGTCGTAGGGGTGCAGGTCGTGGACCAGCAACAGGCTGGACACCAGATCGTCGCCGGCCAGCGCCGCGAGCAGGTCGTCGTCCAGCCGGCCTGTCTCGTGCAGGATGGTCAGCATCCGCTCCAGCCCGGCGCCGTAGAGGTCGGCGACCAGCCGCACGAGTTCCTCGGCCCGTTCACGCGCCACCACGCCACCGGCGGCGCTGGCCTCGAGCAGGGTGTTGATCCGTTCACCGGTGCTGTGCAGGGCAGCGGAGGGCGCCGGTGTCTGCGCCGCCGGCGGGGCATCGTGGAGTGCGTCGTGACCCATCGCCTGACTACTCGGCGACGTATTCGGTGGGTGAGTGCATGCGTTCGAGCTTCTTGCCCTCGCCCAGGTACATGTGCACCCCGCACGGCAGGCAGGGGTCGAAGCTGCGCACCGTGCGCATGATGTCGATGCCCTTGAAGTGCTCCCGGTCGTTCTCCTCGAAGATCGGCTGCCCCTGGACCGCGTCCTCGTACGGACCGGGGGTGCCGTAGGAGTCGCGTGGGTTCGCGTTCCAGGGAGTCGGCGGGTACGGGTGGTAGTTGGCGATCTTGCCGTCCCGGATCACCATGTGGTGGGACAGCACCCCGCGTACGGCCTCGGTGAAGCCGCACCCGATGCCCTCGTCGGGGACGGTGAACTTCTCCCAGGTCTTGGTCCGGCCGGCGCGGATCTCCACCAGTGCCTTCTCGGCGAAGTGCAGGGCGCAGGCCGCCGCGTACGCCTGGAAGTAGGTGCGGGCCCGGTTGCGCTCGAGGGTGTTGCTCCACTGCGGGATCTTCCACTCGAACTCGACCGGTCCCTTGAGCGCAGTCTTGGGCAGGTTGATCTTGACGCTGCTGCCCGTGGACTGCACGTAGCCGATGTCGACCAGTCCGGCCAGGGCGGTGGACCAGAGCCGGGCCAGCGGGCCGCCGCCGGTGTCCAGGGCCAGGTAGTCCTTGCCGTCGAACCAGCGCGGCGACATGACCCAGCTGTACTTGTTGTCCAGGTCGCGCTTCTGGGGCTTGGGGTTGGTGTGCTGGTTCCACGGGTGGCGGCGGTCGACCGGGTTGCCCAGCGGGTCCTGGCGGACGAACATCTCCTGGTCTTCCCAGTCGTCGTAGTAGGACGACCCGAGCAGGATCCGGATGCCGAGGTTGATCTCGACCAGGTCGGTGGTGATCAGCTTGCCGTCCACCACGATGCCCGGGGTCACGTACATCTTCCGACCCCAGTTGGTCATGTCCTTGTACTCGAAGTTGCAGTGCTCCGGGTCCTGGAAGGAACCCCAGCAGGCCAGCAACGTACGCCGCAGCCCGACCTGCTCGTAGCCGGGCAGCGCCTCGTAGAAGAAGTCGAACAGGTCGTCGTGCATCGGCACGACCTTCTTCATGAACTCCACGTAACGCATCAGCCGGGTGATGTAGTCGGTCATCAGTTGGATGGTGGCGACCGTGCCGACGCCGCCCGGATAGAGCGTGGACGGGTGGACGTGGCGGCCCTCCATCAGGCAGAACATCTCCCGCGTCATCCGCGAGACCTGCAGCGCCTCCCGGTAGAACTCGCCGGTGAACGGGTTGAGCGAGCGCATGATGTCGCCGATGGTGCGGTAACCGTGGTCACCGGCGTGCGGCGCCTCGGTGCGGTTGGCAAGTTCCAACACCCCGGGGTTGGTCTCCGACACCATCTTCTCGCAGTAGTCCACCCCCACCAGGTTCTCCTGGAAGATGTTGTGGTCGAACATGTACTCCGCGGCTTCACCGAGGTTGACGATCCACTCCCCGAGGTGTGGCGGTTTGACCCCGTACGCCATGTTCTGCGCGTAGCACGAACAGGTGGCGTGGTTGTCCCCGCAGATGCCGCAGATCCGGCTGGTGATGAAGTGCGCGTCGCGCGGATCCTTGCCCTTCATGAAGATCGAATAGCCGCGGAAGATCGAACTGGTGCTGTGGCACTCGGCCACGACCCGCTGCTTGAAGTCGATCTTGGTGTAGATGCCGAGGCTGCCGACGATCCGGGTGATCGGGTCCCAGGCCATCTCGACCAGGTCCGGGTTGGCTGCAGTGCTGGTCGGGCCGGGGATCGTCGACGTCATCACGCCAACCTCTCTGTTGGGCGGTCTCGGTTGGGGTGAGCGGGTCTACCAGGTGCGCTTGGCTCCGGTGAGGAGTTGCTTGCCGGGCTTGCGCCACTTCGGTTCCTGGTCGACCGTGTGCGAGGTGACGCTGCGGAGCTTGCGGAGCGTCGACCCCCAGGCCTGGACGACGGTGGTGGACAGCTTGCCTCCGGGCGGCTCGTCCATGAAGGGCATGAACTTGTCCGGGAAGCCCGGCATGGTGCAGCCGATGCAGATGCCGCCGACGTTGGGACAGCCGCCCATCCCGTTCATCCAGCCGCGCTTGGGCACGTTGCACTTGACCACCGGGCCCCAGCAGCCCAGCTTCACGATGCACTTCGGCGAGCCGTACTCGGTGGCGAAGTCGCCCTGCTCGTAGTACCCGGCCCGGTCGCAACCCTTCGTGGACGGTCTGGCCGAACAGCCAGGTCGGCCGCAGAGCCTCGTCCAGCGGGATCATCGGCGCCTGGTCGGTGGCCATGTACAGCAGGTAGGTGAGGGTCTCCGACAGGTTGTCGGGCTGGATCGGGCACCCCGGCACGCACACGATGGGGATGCCCGGCCTTGGACTTCCAGTCCCAGCCGAGGTAGTCGGGCACGCCCATGGCGCCGGTCGGATTGCCGGCCATGGCGTGGATGCCGCCGTACGTGGCGCAGGTCCCGACCGCGACGATCGCGGTCGCCTTCGGGGCCAGCCGGTCGAGCCACTCGCTGGTGGTCATCGGCTGGCCGGTCGCCGGGTTGTTGCCGAATCCGCACCAGTAGCCCTCGTCGTGCAACGCCTCGTTCGGGATGGAGCCCTCGACCACCAGCACGAACGGCTCCAACTCGCCGCGGTCGGCCTTGAAGAACCACTCCAGGAAGTCGTCGGCACCGCCGTTGGGTCCGCACTCGAAGTCGATCAGCGGCCAGTGCACGGCGATCTGGGGCAGCCCGGGGAGGGCACCCAGGGCGATCTCCTCGATGCTGGGTTGGGTGGCGGCGGTCAGCGCGACGGAGTCCCCGTCGCAACTGAGTCCGGCGTTGATCCACAGGACGTGGATCAGGGTGTCCTCTGCCTTGACGGCGGCGGCTGTGGGCATGGGTACGAAACCTCTCCCGACCTGGATCTCCGGCGATCCCTGGCTGCCGGGGCCGGCTGTCGGCCCGCTTGCGCAGCTATGTCCGTCCTAACACCGCGGACTGGTTCGGTCAAGGATGATCGATAGTTATACGAAGCAGAGGAACAAGATCAACGCCGCGGGCAGATGATCTTGCCCGGGTCGGTCGTCGGTCCAGACCTCACGCGGACACGGTGCCGAGCCAGGCGTACCAGGTGTCGAGCCCCTCACCGGTCCGGGCCGAGAGGGACAGCACCCGTACGCCGGGGTTCAGGCTCCGGGCGTGCGCGGTGAGCAGGTCCAGGTCGCAGTCCACGTACGGCAGCAGGTCGGTCTTGTTGACCACGACCAGATCGGCGGCGCGGAACATGTGGGGATACTTCAGCGGCTTGTCGTCGCCCTCGGTCACCGAGATGATCACCACCTTCGCGTGCTCGCCGACGTCGAACAGGGCGGGGCAGACCAGATTGCCCACGTTCTCGATGAACAGCCAGGCTCCCGGGGAGGGGTCCAGGGCCTGCAGTGCGCGCTGCACCATCGGCGCGTCGAGGTGGCAGCCCGCTCCGGTGTTCACCTGGACCGCGCGTGCGCCGGCGCGCCGGATCCGATCGGCGTCGACCGAGGTCTCCTGATCGCCCTCGATCACACAGATCGACCGCTGCGTGCTCAACTCGGCGATCGTCCGCTCCAGCAGCGTGGTCTTGCCCGAGCCGGGGGAGCTCATCAGGTTGAGCGCGGTGATCGAGCGCGCGTCCAGCCAGCTGCGGTTGTGCGCCGCCAGGTGGTCGTTCTTGGCCAGGATCGCCTGCTCGATGGTCACGGTCTCCAGTGGCACGGTCTGAGTGGCAGGTCTCAGGGCGTGCCGGTGTACGTGATCGCCGTTGGGCTCCCGGTGGTGATCATGGTCCTGCTCGTGATCATGACCCCGATCATGGCCATGACCGTGTTCGTGCTCGGGTTCAGGCGCGGTGAGCACGCGAACGCCGTTCGGGTCGCCGCAGCCACAGGTCAGACACATGGGTCCCGCTCCAGTTCCACTGAGATGATCTCCAGCTCCTGCCCGCCGATCAGGTGCACGTCCGCGCTGCCGCACGGGCAGAGCAGGATCAGGTCGCCCAGCTCGACGTCCTTGCCGCACGTCCGGCAGTGCGCCCGGCCCGGCGGCTGTTCGATCTCCAGCGTCGAGCCCTGCAGGCCCGTGCCCGCGGTGACCAGGTCGTAGCAGAAGCGCATCGCGTCCGGTATCACCCCCGACAGCAGGCCCACCCGCAGCCGGACGGTGCTGACCTGGCGGTCGACCGTCCGCTCCAGGATCATGTCGACCACACTCTGGGTCAGCGCGAGTTCGTGCATCCATGCCACCTGCGCTCACCCTAGGCCGGTCCGGTGCCGGCCACCAGGTCGGGCCAACTGCGCAGCTGACGCCGACGGCGGACCGCGGCGATGGGCGGCAGGTGCGCACCTGGCGGTGGCTCCGCGGGTTGACCGGGCTGTGACCAACCTCATCCGGCACGATGAGGGGATTTGTCCGATCATTGTGAATAATAACGATCGCACATCGATCCGGGGGTGCTGACCGCAGAGTCGGGCTCCGGGCGTCACCGCCCCGCCGGATCTGTGGCCGGTCCGTGCGTGTCCGGGCTGATCCCGCCTGGGCGTCCGCTCAACGACAGGCAACCCGACATGTCCCACGTCATGCTCACTTCTGCGCGCTCGCACGCGCGCCGCCCCGCTCGGCACGCCGAGCACCCGCCCCCACCGCTCGCAGGCCAGCGCGCCCACCGGCGGGCAGCGCAGCGGGTGCTGGCCGCACTCGGTCTCGGAGTGGTCGCGACGGCGCTGACGGTCATCCCCGGGCACGCCGAGGTTCCGCGCGGCTGGGATGAGGCGTTCACCGACGAGTTCAGCCGCACGCTGAGCGGGTCCTGGGGGAGTGCGTACACCCTCACCGGCTCGCGCTCGGCGTCCGGAGTGGGGAACACCGCGTACGCGGCCCTCGGCCACGACAAGAGCATCACGGCAACGGTCAACGACCTCGAGGCAGCCGATGTCGACCTCTCCGACACCCTCACCCTGTCCGCCCCGGCGCAGGCGAGGTTCGACGTCGCGCACAGCTGGACGGTACGCGTCCAACCCGACGGCTCGGCCTACCACGGCCGCGTCCGGATCAGCTCCACCGGCCAGTTGAGCCTGGGAATCTCGCGCACCAACGGCACGACCAGCACCTGGCTGGACGGTGTTGCGCTGCCGCCCGTGACGCCCGGGACCGCTCTGAGAGGGGAGCTGCAGGTCACCGGCACGTCGCCGGTGAGCGTGCGCGCACGAGCCTGGACGACAGGCAGCGCCAAGCCGGGCTGGCAGCTCAGCTACGCCGATGACGCGGCTGACCGGATCAGCGAGGCAGGCGGTGTCGCCGTGCGCAGCTACGCCGAGCGCGCCGACAGCGCCGTCACCGTGTCCGTCGACGACCTGTCGGTGGGGACCAGCGGCAC
Source organism: uncultured Actinomycetota bacterium (assembly GCA_963726625.1). Classification (GTDB taxonomy): domain Bacteria; phylum Actinomycetota; class Actinomycetes; order Propionibacteriales; family Propionibacteriaceae; genus Microlunatus. Next base: position 36,043 of record CAVSDA010000011.1, on the reverse strand, counting down.
CAGCACCCGCCCGGCCCGGTCGCTGCCCCTCCCGCCCGTTCCCCGCCTGCTCCGAGCCCGCCCGTACCCAGGCCCGCGCGCGGGTCGGTCCCGGTCGGGACCGCCACGTACCCGATCCCGCCGGGGGCGATCTTCGTCAGTCCGAGTGGTTCGGACACCAACCCCGGGACGCTGGAGAGCCCGCTGCGCAGCGCCCGGGTGGCGGCCACGCTGGTGCCGTCGGGCGGCGCGATCGTGCTGCGCTCCGGGGTCTACCACGAGTCGGTCAAGGTCGTGCCGGGCAAGACCGTCACCATCCAGAACTATCCCGGCGAGCCGGTGTGGTTCGACGGCTCCACCGTCGTCTCCGGCTGGACCAAGCAGGGCAGTTACTGGCTGCACCGCGGGTGGACCACCGAGTACAGCAACATGATGGGCCACGACGCCGCCTTCAAGGCCCGCTTCATCGGGACCAACCCGATGGCGGCCGACCCCGACCAGGTCTTCCTGGACGGGGTGGCCCTCAGGCAGGTCTCGTCGGCGCCGGAGGTCGTCGAGGGCACCTTCTACGTCAGCGACGCCGGCAACGCCATCGTCATCGGCTCCGACCCCACGGGCAAGCAGGTGCGTGCCTCTGACATCTCCCAGGCCATCGTCACCTCCGGCGCCGGCTCGGTGGTCCAAGGCATCGGCGTCCGCCGCTACGCCAACGGGTACGAGAAGGGGGGTGCGGTGAAGATGGGCGGCCCGGGCACGATCACTCGCGACGTGGTCATCCACGACGTGGCCACCATGGGGCTCAGCGTGACCAACCGCGACAAGCTGATCGACCGCGTCACGGTACGGCGAGCCGGGCAGCTCGGCATCTCGGGCTACCACAACGACACGTCGGTGGTGCGCCACTCGATCGCCGACGACAACAACACCGAAGGATTCAAAGACGCTCCGGTCGCCGGCGGCATGAAGTTCAGCAGTTCGCGGACCATCCGGATCGAGAACAACCAGATGAGCAACAACGCCGGCACCGGCCTCTGGTTCGACGTGTCCGCCTACGACATGACTGTGGTCAACAACACCCTCGCCGGCAACACCAAGTACGGCATCGAGGTCGAGGTGTCCGACACCGCGATCGTGGCCAACAACCGCGCGACCGGCGGCGAAGCCGGCATCACCGTGTTCGACTCCGGCAACGTCACGATCTCCAACAACGAGGTCGGCGGCAGCACCCAGGCCGGGATCAAGCTGATCCAGGACGAGCGGCGGCAGGCCAGTCTCAAGGAGTTCAGCGAGGCGCGGGATCCGCGCTACCTGGGCGTCGTCGACCCGGCCGTGCCGTGGCTGACGCAGAACATCCGCATCCTGAACAACATCTTCGGCAGCGGCGGCTGGTATCAGCTGTTCAGCCTGGACGGGAAGACCGACCGTGCGGTCGACACCTGGAACCTGACCGTCGACGGCAACCTGTTCAACCCGCGGCCCACCAGGGCCGACCCGACGATGGTGGCGTGGGGCAAGGGTGACGGTGCGTCGGTCGAGCGCTACGAGACCCCTGACGCGCTGGCCTCGGCCAAAGGCCCGGCCTGGCGGAACGCCCAGGTCGCCGAGCCGCTGGCCCTGGCCGAGCTGGTCGAGCGCCGGGCCGCGTACGCCGACACCACCGTGCCGGTGCCGGCCGACGTCGCCGCCGCGACCGGTCTGCCGGCGGAGGCGAGGCTGCTCGGCGTGCACTGACCGGCACGGCGCCCGCGTCGCCTACCGTGCTGGCATGAGAAGGCGTCCGCAGGCCGCGAGGCCGCCCCGGCTGAGCGATCATCGGTGGGGCGGGCCGTGAGCGAGCCGGAGCAGACCCGGGCAGGAGTGGCGCTCACCCATCTCGACCAGCCGCTGTTCGACGGGTCCGGGGCGACCAAGCGTGACCTGGTCGACTACGTGGACCAGATGGCCGATCGGCTCGTCCGGCACCTGCGGGATCGCCCGCTCTCGGTGATCCGGGTTCGGCCCGGGCAGGCGCCGTTCATGCAGAAGAACCTGCCCGGCTACACCCCGGACTGGGTGCCAAGCGTCACGATGTGGGCCGAGAGCGCCAAGCGCGACGTGCGCTACGTGCTGGGCAACGATCGCCGGACCCTGATCTGGCTGGCCAACCAGCGGGCCGTCGAGTACCACCCGACGCTGGTCCGGGTGGGGGAGGAGCAGGCGCCGACCCAGCTCGTCCTCGACCTCGACCCTCCGGCGGGCAGCGGAGCGGATCTGGTGAGCTTCCGGCTCGCGGTCGCCGCCGCGCAGCTCGTGCGCCAGGTGCTCGGTGAGGCCGGCCTGCACGCCCAGGCCAAGACCAGCGGCGCCAAGGGGGTGCACGTCTTCGTGCCGGTGGCCGGGTCCGACTGGGAGGACGTCGCCGCCGCCACCCGCGCTGTCGCGGCCCGGGCCGAGCGGCTGGACCCGGCGCTGACCACCACCGCGTTCCTCAAGGCCGACCGGCAGGGCAGGGTGTTCCTCGACTCGACCAGGTCCGGGGGTGCCACGGTCGCCGCCGCGTACAGCCCCCGGATCAGGCCCGGGACGCCGGTCTCCTTTCCCCTCGACTGGGACGAGCTGGACACGGCCGTGCGCCCCCGACTTCACCTTGGGTTCGGTGCCCGGCCTGCTGGCCGGCTCCGATCCCTGGGCCGACCGGATGCCCGCTCCGCAATCGCTGCCGGCGGATCTGGTGGCGGAGGGTCACACCATCGCCGTGGCCCGGGTGCAGGCGATGCACGAGGGGAAGCGGCGGGCCCGGGCGAAGCGGGGCACGGACGGGTCGCCCACCTAGCCGGGTCACGGGTCCGGATTCGCCGGCTCGCCGACTGGTGCGGCGACCTGTTCGAACTGCGTGAGTGCCCGCGAGAGCCCGAGTAGGCATGGCCCGCAAGCTGCCCGGTTCACTCGGTCGCGTACGGCTTCGTGGCTGCTGTCAGGCTGGTGAAGAACTCCTGAATGTCGGTGGCCAGCAGCTTGGACTCCTCCAGGGCCGCGAAGTGGCCGCCGCGGCCCTGCACGTCGGTCCAGCGGACGATGGTGTGCTCGGCTTCGGCGTAGCGGCGGATGCCGACGTCGTGGGCGAACATGATTGCCCCTGTCGGTACGGGCGACCTCTCGACCGGCGGCTCCCCAGGCCGACTCTTGGGCGTACCCCACGTAGGCCGCCGAGCCGGCGGTGGCGGTCAGCCAGTAGAGCATCACGTTGGTCAGCAGCCGGTCCCGGTCGATGATGCGGTCAGGCAGGGTCTCTCGCGGGTAGGTCCACTGCCGGAACTTGTCGATGATCCACGCCAGCAGCCCGACCGGGGAGTCGACCAGCGCCGCACCGATCAGTTGCGGCCGGGTGGACTGGATCGCGATGTAGCCGAACTCCTCGGTCATGAATGCCTCGACCCGGGCCAGCCGATCTGATTCGAGCGGTGTCAGCGTTGCCCGCTCGGCCTCGTCGGGTCCGTGAAGCGGTGTGCCGATGCTGCCGTTCACGTGTACTCCGATCACCCGCTGCGGCGCCACCCGGGCCACCTCTGGTGACACCGCCGCACCGATGTCACCGCCGTGAACGCCAAACCGGTCGTAGCCGAGCTGGTTCATCAGCTCGACCCAGGCCCCGGCGATCCTGTTGGTCCTCCCAGCCCGCGTCGGTTACAGGCGCCGGAGAAGCCGAAGCCCTGTAGGCTCGGCACTACCAGGTGGAAGGCTTCGGCTCCCGCTGTGAGCGTCGGTCGATCAGCGTCGTGTCGAGGAACTCGATGAACGATCCCGGCCAGCCGTGGGTCAGCAGCAGCGGGATCGCGTTTGGTCGCGCTGGAGCGCACGTGCACGACGTGCATCTGCTGGCCGTCGATCTCGGTCACGAATTGGGGCAGTCGATTCAGCCGCGCCTCCTTCCGCCGCCAGTCGTAGGCGTTACGCCAGTGATCGACAAGCTCGCGCAGATACGTGATCGGGACGCCCGTGTTCCAGTCGTCGCCGGGCAGCGCGGCAGGGCAGCCGCGTGCGCTCCGAGGCGTCGTGCAGGTCGTCGAGGACGCCATCCTCGATCGCGATGGTGAAGGGACGGAGGCAGGTGATGGGTCATTGGTCCAGCCGCCCGGCATCGTGGACAGAACTGATCCGGAAAGGAGGGAGACTGCAAACCATGTGGGAGACATCCTGTCGCCTGCTCCGGCTGCTCGGCCTGCTGCAGGGAGGCGGGACTGGCCGTCACGCGAGCTGGCTGAGCGGCTGGAGGTGACCGAGCGCACCGTACGCCGCGATGTCGACCGGTTGCGCGCTCTGGGCTATCCGGTGGAAGCCCGGCGGCGACTTGGTGGCGGCTACCGGCTTGGCGTCGAGGCTCAGGTGCCACCGCTGCTGCTCGACGGTGAGGAGGCGGTGGCGCTCGCTGTCGCGCTGCGGAGCGCGGCGCACACGGGGTTGGCCGGGATGGAGAACGCGGCGGTGAGCGCATTGGCCAAGGTCGAGCAGAGCCTCCCCGCGCGCTATCGGCACCGGGTCGCCCTGCTGGCGCAGACGATCGTGCCCTTGACCGGTCCGGGACCTCATCTGGCGATGGACACGCTCTTGCGGTGGCCGCAGCGGTACGCGACCGGCAGCGGCTGCGGTCGACTACCGCCGTCGTGACGGCGCCGTGTCGCGCCGTACGTTGGAACCGCACCGGTCGTCCACGGCGCATCGGTCTGGTATCTCCTGGCGTGGACCTCGACCGCGCAGACTGGCGGACGTTTCGCCTTGATCGGCTCATCCCGATCCCGCCCGCCGGCCGCGCTTCGAGCCCCGGCGCTGCCGCGCCGACCCGGCGCCTTCACCGCCGCGGCGATCACCACGACGTCTACCGCTATCGATGCCGAGCCACGTTCTTCGCCCCCGCGCGGAGGTCGCCGCTCAGATCACCCCACCATCGCGTCGTGACGCCGATCGACGCCGCGACGTGCGAGGTCGTCTGCGATCGAACTCCCTGGACGAGCTGGCCGTCTGGTTGGCCTGATCAACGCCGACTTCGTCGCCCACGAGCCTCTCGAGCTGAAGGACAGAATCCGGACGCTCGGCGCCCGCCTGCTCCACGCCGGCGCCGCGACCGGCACCTGACGGGCAGGAGCAGTCGGTCCCCACACACTCGGGTCCCCACACACTCGTCCAGCCCAGCCAGGATGCGTCGACGGCCTCGAGACGTGCCGGTGTGTGCTCACGGCGGCGCAAATCGATTCGAGCATTCGCGGCGACCTACAGTGGCAGCCATGACGGCGCGCTGGCTGATCGTGGCCCTGGCCGCGGCCGCGCATCCTCGCCGTACCGACCTTGGCCGACACGCGTCCGACGGCGGCCTCGGACCTGACCGCAGCTGAACTCGCCGCACGCGTCCAGGCCTCCGGGTCGACCGGCTGGTCCGGGGTCGTGGAGAGCGCCGGCACCCTGCGGATTCCCGACAGCGACTCCTTCGCCACGCTGGCCCAACTGCTGGGCGAGCCGAACCGGCTGCGCGCCTGGTGGCGGGCCGACGACGACTGGCGGGTCGACCGGCTCCGCAGTACCGGCGAGACCGACCTGTTCCGCCGGGGCGGGACGATGGTTCGCTGGGTCTTCGAATCCCAGACCGCGACCCTGGCCCCCGCCTCGAAGCTCAGGTTGCCCGATGCCTCCGACCTCTTGCCGCCGACCCTCGGCCGCGCGGTGCTGCACGGTGCACGGCCCGCCGAGCTCTCCCGGTTGCCCGCCCGGCGGGTGGCCGGCATCGCCGCGGCCGGCCTGCGACTGGCACCCGAGGATCCCGCGAGCAGCGTCGCCCGGGTCGACCTGTGGGTGGATCCGGCGACCGGCCTGGTGCTCAGTGCGGAGCTCTTCGGTCGGGGCGAGGCCCGTCCCGCCGTCGAAACCGCGTTGGTGGAGCTGGACCCGCGGATGCCGCTTGCGTCGCTGACCGAATTCCGCCCGGCCGGGGACGTGAAGCTGGTGTACGAGGAGGCGGTCGACGTGGCCGCCGCCGCCAACGCGTTCGCTCCCTACGATCTGCCGCCCCGACTCGGCGGGCTGGCCAGTCGCGACGGCACGGACCCCGCAGCCGTGGGCATCTACGGTCGGGGGCCGACCACGCTGATCGCGCTGCCGTTGCGCGGCCAGGTCGCCGGACCGTTGCGGGAACGCATCCGCGGCAGCACGGCCGCTCGGGAAACCTCGGTCGGGACGCTCGCGCCGGTGGGCCCGATCAGCCTGCTCGTCACGCCGCCGGCGGGTCGACGCCGCGGGGCGCGGGCGCAGCTTCCTGCTCACCGGCACCGTGACCGCCGACACCCTGGAACGTGCGGCGACCGAGTTGCTGGCTGCCGTGTGAGCGCCTCCCACCCTGCTTCGGTGATCCGTACCCGCGGACTGAGCAAGCGCTATGGCGACGTGCGCGCCGTGGACGGGATCGATCTCGACGTCGCCGAGGGTGACGTGTACGGCTTCCTCGGGGCCAACGGCTCCGGCAAGACGACCACGGTCCGGATGCTGCTCGGGCTGGTCCTGCCCACGTCGGGCGAGGCCGAAGTGCTCGGACGCCCGATGCCGGCCGGCCGCCGGGCGGTGCTCCCGCGGATCGGCGCCCTGGTCGAAGGGCCGGGGGCGTACGCGCACTTGTCGGGTTCGCTCAACCTCGCCCTCCTCGACGCCAGTGGCGGAGACCGCCACCCGGCCGCGCGCCGGCGGGCGCGGATCGGCGAGGTGCTGGCGGCGGTCGGGCTGGACCCGGCCGACCGCCGACCCGTACGCGCCTACTCCCTGGGGATGCGCCAGCGGTTGGGGCTGGCCTCGGCGCTGATGCGCAGACCGCAACTGCTGGTCCTCGACGAGCCCACCAACGGGTTGGACCCGCAGGGCATCACCGAGATCCGCCGGCTGCTGCTCGATCTCAACGCGGGCGGAACGACGATCTTCTTGTCCAGTCATCTGCTGGCCGAGGTGGAGCAGATGTGCACCCGTGTCGGCTTGCTCGACCGCGGTCGGCTGGTGCTGCAGGAGCGGCTGGACGTGTTGCTGCGGCCCACCGGCCTGGTCTCGGTGCGCACTCCGGACGCCTTCCGCTGCGCCACGCTGCTCGGCGCCGCAGTCGTGCTGGTGGAGGGGGAACGGCTGCTGATCCGTGCCGAGGACTCCGGGTCGCTCAACGCGCGGTTGGTCGGGGACGGCATCCGGGTCGCCGAGATCGGCCCCTACCGGCGCGACCTGGAGCAGGTGGTGCTCGATGCCGGTGTGGCTTCGCCGGCGCCGGGGATGGTCGAGTCGATCTCCACCGCCGGAGTCGCGCCGTGATCGGGGTCGAATTGGTGAAGCTGCTCCGCCGGCCCCGGACCTGGATGATCATCGGCATGCTGATCGCCCTGCCGACGCTGGTGGCGATCCTGCTCGCCCTCACCGACCTCGGGCCGCGCCCCGGCACGGGGCCGCCCTTCCTGTCGGCGGTGCTGACCGACGGCACGCTCTTCCCGCTGGCCGCGCTGGGCGTGGTGCTGCCCCTGTTCCTCCCCATCGCCGTCGCGGTGCTCGGTGGCGACGCGATCGCCGGCGAGGGCGAGTCGGGCACCCTGCGCTACCTGCTGGTCCGGCCCGTGGCGCGGACCCAACTCCTGATCGCGAAGCTGGTCACCGTGGTCGCCTTCGTGCTCCTGGCGGTGCTGGCGGTGGCGGGCGTTTCCTACGTCGAGGGCCGCCTGCTGCTCGGCCGCTCGGCCGCCACCGGGACCGTGTCGCTGAGCGGGTCGACGCTCACCGAGCAGGAGTTGGCCTGGCGCACCGCGCTCGCCCTGGCGTACGTGGTGGTCTGCATGCTGGGGGTCGCGGCCGTCGCGCTCTTCTTCTCCACCCTGACCAGTTCCTCGATCGGCGCCGCGCTCGGCACCATCGGCCTGCTGGTGGCCTCGACGGTCCTGCTCGGTCTGGACGCGGCGGAGGCACTGCACCCGTACCTGCCGACCCGCTACTGGCTCGCCTTCGTGGACCTGTTCCGCGACCCCGTGCTGTGGCGCGACCTGGTCCGCGGGGTGGTGGTGCAACTCGGCTATCTCACCGTCTTCTCCCTGGCCGCGTGGGCGAACTTCAGCACCAAGGACATCACTGACTGAGTCGTCTTCGAGCCTGATTCGTTCAGCAGGCCGCGTCGGCCGGGGCGGACGGCGGCAGGCACGCCGAGGGCGGACTCGAGAACGGCCAGCGTGTACGGCGCGCCGGGGAGTTGCCCGTGGCTGGTGGCGGCCGCCGGGCAGGCGTCCTGGACCAGCAGGTTGAGCGCGCCGTCCAGGGCGGCCGACCCGGTCGGGGTGACGACCCGGTCCGCGGTCGAGCGCACCGTCACCCAGAACGGACCGGCGGGCGTCTCATCGCCCGCGTTGAGCCGTCGCAGCAGGTCGCTGCCGGGGACCAACTGGGTGCAGGCGGTCGGGCAGCCGCCGGCCAGGCCCGATCCGAGCTCGGCCTGGCTGGTCCCGTGCTGCGGGGAGCCGATGGTGAGCACCCGACGGGCGAGCGCGCTGCCTCCCTCGTCGCGCGCCCACAGCCGGGCCACCACGCCGCCGGCGGAGTAGCCCACCACGTCCACCGAAGGGGCGCCGCTGCGCGCGATCACCTGCTCGGCGATCTGCCCGAGGTGCCGGGCCTGGTCACGCAGGTCGCCGGTGCCGTCTCCCATCGGCTCGACCACCACGGCCTCGCGACCGGACCTGCGCAGCGCTTCGGCCAGCGGGGCCAGCGAACCGACGGCGCCTCCGTAGCCGGGCACCAGCAGCACCGGCCCGGGCAGGTCCTGAGGTGCGGCGTCGCGGGTGGTCAGGGCTCGCGCGGCCACGGCGGCCAGCAGGGCCAGCACCAGGAGCACCCCGACGGTGACCGCGGCCAGGACGAGCCGGCGGCGTTGCGGGGACAGGCCATCGAGCACGGGAGCGACGCATCGGTCAGCCGATCTCCAGCTCGACCAGAACGCCCGCGTGGTCGGACGCCCACAGTCCGGTCGGACTGCGCCGGGCCGGATCCGCACCGGTCAGCTCACCCCCGCGTACGTTCACGTCGGCGCCACGCCCGGGGCGGGTGAGGACGAGGTCGACCCGGCGACGGAGCCCGGCCGCGGTGGAGTCGTCCAGCCGCTCACCGAGGGCGGCGGTGAATCCCGGGCCGCGGGTCGCCGCCAGCTGTCGCCACGCGTCGGCGAAGCCGCCGGCGCCGGTGAGCTGGTCGTAGGCGGGTGACCCGGCCGGATCGGCGTTGCAGTCACAGACCACCACCGTCGTACGGGCCGGGTCGTTGACCGGACCGGTGACCAGCTCGGCCGCCTGGGCCCGGGTGACCTCGGCGTCCTGGGACTCCAGGTGCGTGGTGGCGAAGCGGAAGCGGGCGTCACCCAGGGCCAGATCCGCCCAGGCGTAGCCCCGGACGAAGGCGTAGGTCACCCCGCCGAGAGCGACCTCCACCCGGGCCGCGTACTGACCGCCGCCGCGATCGGCGACGGTGATCCCGGCCCCGCTGCGGAGCAGGATGACGTCCCGCACGGTCAGGCGCACGTCGGTCGCCTCGCGTGCGGAGCCCGCGAACGGGTCGCCGGCGAACGCCGGCCCCTCGACGTCGGATTCGCGCTGGACCTGCACCACCTCGTACGCCGCGTCGCGCGCCGCCAGCGCGTCGAGCAGGAGTCGGAGGAAGTCCTGGTCGACCTCGGTCGCGTCCGGCCGGCCGATCCGGTCCAACTGCAGCGGACCGCGGGCCCACAGCGCCACCTCCTGCAAGCCGACCAGGTCCGGCCGCGCGTCCGCGATCTCGGCCGCCAGGAGTTCGCTGCGGGCGGCGAAGTCGGTCTGCTCGACGATCGCGCGCAGGTCCCGGTTGGCGTGGCCCAGGGCCAGGACCGCTTCCTGCCCGGTCCGGCCCTGGGTGGCCCGGATGGGCCGGACGATGTCGGCGCCGAGATAGAGGTTGCGCGTCATGGCCCGGACGGTGACCGGTTCGGCGGAGCCGGCGGGGGTGCAGCCCGGGGCCACGAGGACGCCGAGGAGGGCGACAACGAGCGCGGCTCGGGTCACGCTTCGCCCCGGCCGCCCTTCTCTGCCGATGGCGAGCGCGCACGGGAACGAGCCTAGTGATCGGGTCAGGGCACAGCGGGTCTCACGACGTTCGTGCCGGGTAAGCGCTGGGCGAGCCGCGCGCCGTCGGTTCCGCGCTAGGTTCGACGGCGGAGCGCCAGCCCGGCGCGAGGAGGCACGTGATGAGGACCCGGCCGCGCACCCCGGTGTTGTGGATCCGGTCGATCCTGCGGGCCCTCGGGCTGCACCCCGACGATCCGGCTGCCCGCTCTGCGACCGACGTCGAACTGCACGGGCGGCGCGCCCTCGTCATCGCCACCAACCATCCTGCGCTGGACATCGGGCGACCTACCGGGGTCTTCGCCAGCGAGCTGACCTCGGCGTACTACGCGTTCCTCGACGCCGGGATGCAGGTCGACGTGGCGAGCCCGGCGGGCGGCTGGATCCCGGTCGATCCGCTGTCGGTGCGCTCCAGCATCCGTACCGGCCGCCGACGACCGGTTCCTCGCCGATGGGGACCTGCGCTCGAAGGTGACCCACTCGCTGCCGGTAGCCGACGTCAGCGTGGCCGATTACGACATCGTCTACCTGGCCGGCGGCTGGGGTGCCGCGTACGACCTGGGGTTCTCCGAGGTTCTCGGCGAGAAGATCACCGAAGCCAACGCTGGGGGAGCGGTGATCGGCGGTGTCTGCCACGGACCGCTCGGCCTGATCAAGGCGACGGGTACCGACGGGCGACCGCTGGTCGAGGGACGCCGTCTCACTGGGGTCAGCGACCGCCAGGTGCGCCAGCTCGGCATCACCGACACCCCGCAACACCCGGAGACCGAGCTGCGTCGTCGCGGAGCCCGCTACGAGTCGCGCACGCATCTGATCGACGTGCTGGCCAACCACTGGGTGGTCGACGGCAACCTGGTGACCGGTCAGAACCAGAACGCCGGCCCGATGGTGGCCCGGGAGATGCTGCGACTCGCCCGGGCCCGGACCGTGTCCTCTCCCCAGGCCCCGCCGGAATAAGGCACATCGCCTTCTCGCCCGCTCTCGCTTTCGCCTACGCCGGGCAAGCGTCCGGTGGGACCGTGCCGCCCCTGGGTATCTCACTCCGCACCACTTAGGTACTCCTCGCTCCCTTTGCTCGGGGAGCGAGGAGCAACGAAAGGCAGCGGAGTGCCGTACGCCCAGCCGCGACCGTTCAGGTCCGGCCTCCAGCTCAGCCGCCGAGCGTCTTTGCCACCGTCTTCGCCTCTTTGGACGCACTTCGCGAACCCCACAGGTCCCCGCCTCGCAGTCGTGCGCTCGCCAGTTCTTCCAGTGCGACCTGCAGGATCGCGGCGTATCTGGCCGGCTCTGTCTCTGCCAGCGGTCGAAGCAGGTCGACGACGAGCTCATTGGCAGCGCGGGCGGACTTGCGGTCTCCGCGCGTCCGGGCCTCGTGCCAGGCCTGCTGGGCGATCCTCAAGTCATCGAGCTCGCCTGCACGATGCGGAATGGACTGCGTCTGAGGCTCGTCCTGTTCGACATCGACACCGACACCGCCTCCGCGCTGGTCGCCCCACCGGTGTTCAGTCTCAAGCCCGTCAGCTTCAGCGGCTTCAGTGCGTTCGGCGGCTGCGCGTTGCTCGGGGGGTTGCTCGCGCTTCGCGCTCTGCCTCCTGTCGTTCTGCCTCGGCGCGTTCTGTTTCAGCCCGGTCAGCTTCGGCGCGTTCGGCCTCGGCCCGGTCAGCTTCGGCGCGTTCGGCTTCGACGCGCTCGCTGCTTCGCGTGTCGTTCGCGCTTCGGCTGCGTTCCGCTTCGGCGCGTTCGGCCTCGACCCGCGTCGGCTTTCGGCGCGTTCGGCCTCGACTGCGTTCCGCTTCGGCGCGTTCGGCCTCAACCCGGTCGGCTTCGGCGCGTTCGGCTTCAGCGCGTTCCGCTTGCGGCGCGTTCGGCCTCGACTCGTTCCGCTTCGGCGCGTTCGGCTTCAGCCCGTTCGCTTCGCGTTCGGCCTCGACCCGGTCGGCTTCGGCGCGTTCGGCCTCAAGCCGTTCGGCTTCGGCGCGTTCGGCCTCGACCCGGTCAGCTTCGGCGCGTTCGGCCTCGGCTCGATCGGCTTCGGCGCGTTCGGCTGCTGCGCGCTCTGCCTGCTGTCGTTCTGCCTCGGCGCGTTCTGCCTCAGCCCGGTCGGCTTCGGCGCGTTCGGCCTCGACCCGTTCCGCTTCGGCGCGTTCGGCCTCGACCCGGTCGGCTTCAGATCGTTCCGCTTCGGCGCGTTCGGCCTCGAGCCGGTCCGCTTCGGCGCGTTCGGCCTCGACCCGATCGGCTTCGGCGCGCTCGGCTGCTGCGCGCTCTGCTTCCTGTCGTTCTGCCTCGGCGCGTTCGCTGTCGGCTTCGGCGCGTTGCTCGGCTGCTTCGCGCTCTGCTTCCTGTCGTTCCGCCTCGGCGCGTTCGGCCTCAAGCCTTCGGCTTCAGCGCGTTGCTCGGCTGCTTCGCGTTGCTCGGCTAGCGCGTTCGGCTGCGTGGCGATCTGCTTCTGCGCGCGCAGCCTCGACATGCTCAAGTTCGGCTAACCCAGCCTCGAGTCGAGCGAGTTCGAGGCGCTCGGCCTCCGCTAGCGCGTCCTCCATCTGGTCAGCAGTTTGCTGCAGTTCGGTTTCGCCCTGCCCGGTCGCGCCCTGCCCGGTCGTGCCCTGCCCGGTCGTGCCCTGCCCGGTCTTGCCCTGCCCGGTCTTGCGCTGTCGGGCTTCGCGCTGTTCAGCTTCGAGTCGGTCCGCCTCCCGGCGGTGCTCCTCCAGCCGCTCCTCGCGGCGGCGTTTGCGCTCGTGCCGCTCCGCCTCTTCGGCCGCTGCCAGCCGCGCGGCCTCGGCGCGCGCCTCCGACTCCGCGCGGGCCTGATCGGCAGCTTTCCGCTCAGCCGTGATCCGCTCGGCCTCAGCCTCCTCGGCTCGACGGCGGGCGGCCTCGCGACGCGATTGCGAGAGCCGCTCGACCTCCAACCGGTGGGCCTCGGCCCGCTCGGTCGCGAGCCAGTCCGCTGTGGCCTGCGGCTCGATGATGATCGGGTCCGCGATCCTCCGCTCCGAGCGCGAATGACGCCTCAGCGGGCAGTGGCTCCCAGTGAGACGGGTTCGTCGCCACGACTCACCACACCGCGAGCCAGATCCCGCAGCGACCCTGCGCCACCCGGCTCGCCATCCCCCTCCGCACCGGGCATCGTGGTCGGCAGGCCCGCAGCTTGCTGGGCCTCGACCAGCGCGCGCAGGCCCAACGCGTACGCCGGAGTGGCCGTCTCCGCGCGCTCCGCCGTGACGACCGCCGCCGCGGTCACGGCCTCCTCCGGCCTACCCGCGGCGACCAAAGCCCGACACCACGCTGCGGCGACCAGCAGCCGAGTCGCTGTGGCGCCCGGCCCGTCGAATGCGAGGCGGTACGCCTCCTCGGCGGCTTCTGCCGCCTCGTCGATACGACTCGCGGCCAAGAGGTCGTCGGCCAGGTCGGCGAGCGCCGAGGCCAGCTGCTGGCGAGCCGGATCGCCGATCCGGCGGGCGAGCGGCCGCAGCCGCTCGACGAGCGTGCGACGGGTGACCAGCCCGAGATCGGTCTCGCCGGATGCAGCGCAGCCGGTCGGCAAGATCGCGATAGAGACCGAACAGGGGCGCAGAGAGCCGCTCCGCCAACGCGGGACTGAGCCGTCCCGGCTCGCGGATCCGCTCGCCCACCAGGGCGTCGTAGCGGTCCTTGGCCGCATGCAGGAAGCCGAGGGACTCCTCCGGCCGATCGGCCGCCCATCGGCAGTCAGAGGCGAGCCGGTCGGCGTCGAGGGCCAGGTAGCCGGCTTCGGGGTCGTCACGCAGTGGCGAATTGGCCAGTCGCGCAAGGGCGGCATCGGCGTAGGAGTTGGCCTCCGCGACGTCTCCGCCGGCCAGTGCTGCGCGTGCCGAGCACGCCAGGGCCCAGATCGCCGTCGGCGCGCTCAGAACGGGCCGCAGTGCGTGGTCGGCGAGTTGCTGTCGCAGCTCGGGCAGTGTACCCATCGTGCGTCCGGCCGCGTCCGGCATGCCCAGCCCCGCCTGCACAGAAGCGAGGTGAACGACGGCCGTGATGTAGCGGGCCGCGTCGCCGGCGGCGGTGTACGGCCCGATCGGTCCGTTCGCGGTCAGCAACTCGGCCGCGCGTCTGACCGCGTCCTGGGCGTCGGCGGCGGCGGCCGCGTACCCGTGGCCGAGCAGCCGGTGCTCTCCCAGCTGGATCAAAACGTCAGCCAACTCCACCGCGCGGGTCGGATCGGATCCGATCCAACCGCGGAGGCGCTGCACCAGGGAAGTGAGCTGTTTGCCCCGCTCGGCGTAGGCATCCTTGTTCTGCTTGGGCTGGTTCTGCTTGCTGGTTCTGCTTGTTCTGGTTTTGCCTGTTCTGGTTCTGCTTGCCTGGCTTGTGCGCGTCAGCCATCGTGCCTTCCGCTGGTCGATCGGTTGGACCATTGTCGAGGTGTCGAGCCCCTGTGGCCAAGCGTCGGCCTCAGTGACCGTCGTCGGGATCCTCGCGCGCGACGAGCGCGACCAGCTGGGTCCGGCGGTGAATCCCCAGCTTGTGGAAGACGTGGCGCAAGTGGTACTCGATGGTTTTCACGCTGAGAAAGAGTTCTCCGGCGATCTCGCGGTTGGACAGTCCGCGTGCTACGGCCAGGGTGATCTGCAGCTCCTGCGCCGTCAGTTCCTGCAGACTGAGCCGAGGCAGGGCCACCCGGAGACCGGTCGCCACCAGCTCCCGACGCGCCGCCTCCGCCCACCCGGTCGCGCCGAGATCCCTCGAAAGCGCTCAGCGCCGCCAGCAGGTGTTCCCGCGCCTTGGTGTGCCGCTGCCGACGCAGAAACCGGCCCAGCACCAACTCCGTTCGCGCCTGCTCGAACGGCATCGGAGCGCGCGCGTGCCAAGCCAGGGCATCGCCGATGTGCTCCTGAAAAGCCTCCGGTTCCAGCAGGGCACGGCAGCGCGCGGTCACGGCCGCGGCGGTCGGGCGCAGCCCGAGGTCCGGAGCGGACTCCATCCGGCGTACGACTCGCTGCGCCTCGTCGCGCAGTCGTGCGCCGAGGCAGCTTTCGACCAGGTCCGCCGACCACCACATCAAGGGCGTGTCCACCAGTCCGGTCTCCTCGGCGAACGCGGACACCCGGGCGAGGTGGTGGCGTGCGCTGGCATGGTGACCGAGGGTGAGCTCCAGCGAGCCCAGCGCTGCGGTCGCCGCCATGCCGTAGGAGAGTTCTCCGGTCTGCTCAGCCCGCGCGATGGCTTGGGCGGCGTGATCGCGGCACTCCTGCTCGCGGCCGGTGAGCGCCTCTACCTGGGCGAGGGCGGCGAAGCTGTTGGGCAGCTCGCCCTCCCATCCCGTGTCCTCGGCCAGCCGGAGCGCCTCGTGGGCGGCCGCGCGCGCCAGCGTCCACTGTCCCTCGCCACAACTCCACCCAGGCCAGCCGGCCGAGCCGGAAGGCGAGCACGCCGAGCGCGCTCGCCTCGCGGGCCGCTGAACCGACCGTTCGAGCAGGCGCCCCGCCGCCTCCGCCTCCTCAGCGGCCAGCCTGGCCAGACCCGGGATGATCAGCAGTTGCTCGTCCACATCCATGGTGAGTGCGGGAAAGTGCTCGATCTCCTCCGCGCGCGGGTCGAGCCACTCCCGGGCCGAGGCCGTACGGCCCTCGAGGGCCAGCACCAGCGCGCGGGTCGTCACCACCGCGAGGGGCACCTCACCCTTCTCCGCACTCCGCGCAACAGCCCGTTGCGACGCCGTGTGAGCCATCCTCAGATCGCCGAGTTCGATGCTCGCCAGCGCGGCGTCGGACAGCATGTGGCACGCGAGGTCGCTCGCCTCCCCGCGGGCGGCGAACGCCAGTTCGAGCAGGCGGTTGCGGCTCTGCGGCATCGATCCGCCCCACATCTGCAGCCGGCTGATCATGTACTCGATGACCACCCCCAGGTCGCTCCGGTCACATGCGGCCCGGGCCTGCTCGAGCAGGGCGAGGGCATCCGCGATCCCGCCGGACAGGCGCATCGCGTTGGCGGCCTGGATGAGGCGTCGAGTGCGCAGCGAGTCGTCCGCCGTGAGCCGCGCGCTCTGGGCGAAGAGCGTCCCCGCGGCCTCGTAGTTCGAGGCCGCCAGTTCCTCCTCGGCCGACGACTCGACGGAGCGAGCCAGATTCTCCTCCGCTGGACCTCCTGCGGACACGAGGTGCCAGGCACGCCGCTCGGCCGCATTGGGCATCGCCTCCTCCGCGTTCGCCTCCGGCGTCATGGCGCTGGCGGCGACCAGGTGCGCACGGCGCCGCCGGCTCGGCGTGGAGGACTGGTAGACGGCGGCCCGCATCAGCGGGTGACGGAAACGCGGCTGGTGGTCGGCGAGGTGCACGAAGCCCGCGTGCTCGGCCGGCTCGAGGTCGGCCAGACCCAGGCCTGCCTGCTGGAACGCGCGTACCGTCACGGTGGCCGGTACCGAGCCGAGCGTGGCCAGCAGGATCAAGGCACGCTGAGTCTTCTCCGGCAGGTGGTGGACGCTGCCGCAGTAGGCCTCCTCCAGGGTGGCGGCGATCGGCATCGGCTCGAGACCGCGATTCAGACCGGCCATCATCTCCGCGGACAGCAGGCCCGGCAGATCCAGCAGGGCGAGTGGGTTGCCCCCGGCCTCCTCGACCAGCCGATCGATCGTCCGCGAGGAGAGCCGGCGCCGGCCGGCGTGGCCCAGCAGTCGACGGGCGTCGGCTTCGGCCAGTCCTTGCAACTCCAGGGTTCCGAAGCGCCGCAGCCGCACCTTGTGCTCATGACCCCGACGTACCGCGAAGAACATCGCGATGCCCTCCGCCCCCAGTCGGTTGGCCACGAAGACCAGCGCCTCCAAGGAGCCGCGGTCCACCCACTGGGCGTCGTCGACGGTGACGATCACCGGGGAGCGGCCGGCCAGGGCGCTGAACAGGCTCAACGCGCCGGCCGCCACCACGTTGCGATTGGCCGCGTCCGGCGGCCCGATGGCGAACGCGCTCGCGAGCGCCGCCGCCTGGCGGTCGGGCAGTTCGGCGATGACGGAATACACCGGCCGGAACACGTCGGCCAGATTCGCGTAGGCGAAATCGGTTTCGCCCTCGATGCCGACCGTGCCCAACACCATGGTCTCGGTGGTGGCGCTTTCCCGGGCGAAGTCCAGCAGCGAGGTCTTTCCGATTCCGGGATCGCCGACGATCACCAAGGCACTGCTCAGCCCGTCGTGACCGGCGTCCACCAGTTTGCCGATGATTTCGGTTTCATGATCGCGCCCGAGCAACACACGGTTCTCAGGCAACACATGCTCATGGTAGTACCGCTGTCGAGCAATTTAGGCTGCCGCATTGACCTGGCTGAGCCGAGCGTCCGGTGCGGTCAGCCGCCGAATGGCCTGCGTACGCCCGAGCTTTTTCAAACACCGCGCACGGTTCGGCCCGATGCTGCCTACAGGCACGCCGAGGAGGGCGCTGATCTGGAGGTAGGACATCGGCGGCTCGGCCACGAGCAGGAGCAGCAGTTCCCGCTGGGATGGCGTCAGCTCCGCCAGTCCTTCACGGATCGCCCGGTCCCGTTCATGGCGGACCAACGCGGCGTCGATCTCGGCTCGCTCGACCGGGTCGGCGACCACCGCGGCGTGTTGCCGCGTCGGGTTGGCGAGCACCGTCGGGTCCACGCAGACCGTACGGCGTTGCCTGGTCACCACGTCGAGACAGGCGTGTGCGGTGGTGGCCGAGATCCAGCCCGGCAGCGCACGTGCGTCTCGAAGGCGGCCCAGATGGCCCACGACCCTGGACCAGACCGTCTGGCTCACGTCAGCCGCGTCCGCCTCGCTGAGCCGGTACCGGCGGGTGTACGAGGTGATCAATGGTTGGTAGCGCCGCACCAGTGCTTCCCAGGCCGCCTCATCGTGGTCGAGTGCGGCAGCGACCAGTGCAGCCACGTCGACCCCAGCCACGTCGACCCCAGCCACATCGACCCCAGCCACATCGACCCCAGCCACATCGACCCCAGCCACATCGACCCCAGCCACATCGACCCCAGCCACATCGACCCCAGTGGTCCCGCCCACTTCGGCGCCGTTGAGCTCTGTGGGTTTCGGCGCAGGTCTCGGCGTCTGCGTACAACTCGATCATGGATTTCCTCCCCGAAGCACCAGTACGCTGCTCGAACTGGCCTATCTCGACGTTAGGAAAACCAGCGGACGGGCGAATCTGCGATAACCCTGGGCGTGACCCTAGGTTCGTCGTTCCGCGACAGGATCGAGACGCTGCCGGCCTCATGTTTATCGCATAACTAAAGAAGATCTGATGTCCAGACAATGCGAGCGCGGGCCTTGCGAAAACCGCTGGAATTCTTGCCTGAATGTCGTCGGCAGTCGCGCAGTCAGAACTGACCGTTCTGCCGGCGAGGCGCTGACGGCACCAATCAGTCGCGGGCCTGAGGGCTGCCGGCCCGACGGAACCAGACGAGCAAGCGCCAGTACCAGCGATCGTGGGTGAGCTTGCGGAGCGCGAACAATTCCGCCCCCTTGGCCAACCAGGACAGCCCGAACGTGAACACGACCAGCGATTCGCCGACCAGTGGCGCATAGCGCGTACCGATTCCGAGGCCGTGACTGGCCAGCATGGCGACGCCGGCGGCCAGGATGGCGACCCCGCAGCCGATGTGGAAGCGACGCCAACGCAGCTGTTGAGCGTGGCTGCGGCCGGCCTTCTCGCCGTCCCGCAGGCCGAAGCGGATCGACATCACCGCGAGCAGTACGACCAGGACGGCGGCCAGCCCCAGATGGAGGTCGGCGACCAGAGTCGGCTCCTGCTCGATCGGATTCGTCGGCAGCAGGGCCACCCCGATCGCGCACACCCCGGCGGCGTCGCTGATCAGGTTGTCCAACTGGTTCTCCCGGTTCGCCATGTAGACGAACAGACCGGCACCGATCGCGCACAGGCTGCCGACGAACCAGTCCCGCATGGGTCCGTAGTAGTAGTCGCTGAGCGCGGGCCGGAAGTCGACCGCTCCGACGGACAGCAGGTCGCCGCCGATCACCACCACAGGCAGCAACACCCCGACGAAGCCGACCACGAGCCTGGTCTGCAGGAAGGACTCACGGAAGTCCAGTTCCCCGGGGTCCAAGTCCTCCGGCCTGCGGTGCGACGGCGCCGGAACTACTGCGGACATGGCGATCCTCCCTCAGCCCAGCGCCGGCAACCGCGCGGCCACGCCGCCCGCCTCCGCACGCTGCTCCTCATCCAGGCCCACGCGACCCCAGCCGCGCAGCACCGCGTCGGCATCGTCCCACTGAGCCGGCATCGCTCCGCCGGCCAGGGCTTCGGCGGTGCGGCGGGCAATCGCGAGCGAGGCCGGGGTCGGGCCGGGCAGCTCGCGCAGCGAGGTCGAGATCGAGGTGGTGAACGGCGAGTTCGGCAGCCCAGGTCGCCAGGAAATCTCCTGAGGCGAGTACGTGGCCCTGGGACAGCAGTCGACCCGGCCGAAGCCCGCGAACCCCCCGGGCCAGGGCCGCCGCGGTGTGGCCGAACTGGGCGACCAGGCCGGATGGGCGCCGGTAGGCAGAAGCGAGCAGTCGGACGAACCTCAGGTGGTCGAGCGGGTCGGCTGCGGGATCGTTGCCCGCCAGCTCCCCCTGCCAGTAGCTCGCGGCGTCGACCGTGGCCGGCTCCTCGACTAGGCGACACCAGCCCGCCGAACATCTCCTGGAGACCGAGGTGGACGTGGGTGGCCACGTCGAGCAGCGCCCAGCCGCGGCATCGGCTCGGGGCCAGCAGCTGATCCTCAGAAAGCGCCGGCAGGACGGACGTCCAGCCGTCGAGCTCGTCGAGAAAGGCTGTCGACGCGTCGTCGTGGTGTGCGTGCACGGATCTCCTCTTTGCGGTGCGCGGGGCCGGCCGAGCCGGTCGCCGCCGGGCCCGAACGAGCTGTCATCAGTACCGAATTGGTCCAAGCTGCCGGTGGGTGTGTATCTTGGTGCGTCGGTGTCGCGGCCGCTGCCGCGCTCGCACGCCCCTATAGCTCAGTAGGCAGAGCGTCTCCATGGTAAGGAGAAGGTCTGCGGTTCGATTCCGCATGGGGGCTCGGACTTCGACTCCGGTGCCGTCGGGCACCGGAGGGGAACAAGCGGTCGCCGCAGGGCCGTTGGGCGACGCGGGAGACCGGTGACGAAGACCACAGCGGGATAGCTCAGGTGGTAGAGCAAGCGACTCATAATCGCTGTGTCGCGGGTTCGAGTCCCGCTCTCGCTACGACAGCACGACCGAGCAGGCAGCAGGACCGAGCAGGCAGCAGCACCACCCGGACAGCACTACCAGAACGAGGGACACGACAATGGCCAAGACCACAGATGTGCGGCCGAAGATCACGCTGGCGTGCACGGAGTGCAAGGAGCGGAACTACATCACCAAGAAGAACCGGCGCAACGACCCGGATCGTCTGGAGTTGAAGAAGTTCTGCCCGCGCTGCCACACCCATACCCCGCACCGCGAGACCCGCTGACCCCCACCGTGGGTCGATCGGCCGACGCGCCACTCACGCCACCGCGAGTGACACCACGACCTGACCTGCCAGCGACAACCGGCCGTCCGCACCTGCGGGCGGCTTCGTCGTTTCCCGGCTCCGCAGATCGCCCTGCACCCGTCATCGGTCTGGCCCACGGCAGCCGGCATCCGGGCGGCAAGGACGCCATCGTGCAGCTGATGACCACCGTCGGCGAGCAGGCCGCGATCCCGTCGTACGCCGCCTTCCTCGACTTGGCCGAGCCGGATCTGGCGTCGGTCGCCCACACCCTCGCGGCAGCGGGTCACCGGTCGGCGGTCGTGGTGCCGCTGCTGTTCACCGAGGCCTTCCACGCCACGGTCGATGTTCCCGAGGCCGTACGCGGCGCTTCGGTGGACTCCGGCGTGGACCTGTGCGTGGCCGACATCCTCGGCACCGGGGACGACGTGGCGGCCCTGCTCGGCGACCGCCTCGCCGGGCTGGGCGTGGCTGAGTCCTGCCCGGTGCTGCTGTACGCCGTCGGATCCTCCCGCCCCGAGGCCAACGCCGCGGTCGACGCGCTGGCCGCCCGGCTGGCCGGGTCGCGGTCGGGCGAGGTCCGCGCCGCCTTCGGCACCTGCGACCCCCGGCCGGCCGAGGTGCTGCCCACCTTGCGCGGCCCGGTGGCCCTGCTGCCGCTGTTCCTCGCCGACGGGCTGCTGCTGGGTCCGCTGCGCACCCTGGTCGCCGAGCACGGCTGGCCGATGGCCGAGCCGCTCGGCGAGCAGGCCGCGGCGCTGGTCATCAGCCGGTACGCGGCAGCGCGCGAGGCGGTTGCCGCGGGCTCACCTGGGTAACGTGGGATCCATGCCGATCACCGAGGCCCACGCGGGCCGCAGCTACCCGCCCACGCCGGCGTATGAGGTTTCGGCGGCCAAGATCGCCGAGTTCGCAGCGGCGATCGGTGACGACAGCGATCGCTACCGAGGCGCCGATCCGGTGGCGCCGCCGACCTTCGCGGCGGTGATCTCGGCCGCGGCCTGGGACGCCATGTTCACCGACCCCGACCTGGAGTTGGCGCTGAACCGCATCGTCCACGGAGACCAGCGCTTCGACTACGTCCGCCCGATGCGGGCCGGCGACCGGGTGACCGCCACCCTCAGCATCGAGAAGGTCCGGGTCCGGGCCGGCGCGGAGATCATCGCCTCGTCCGTGGCGGTGGCGACGGTCGACGGCGAGGCCGTCTGCACCGCCCGCGCCACGTTCTTCCACAACCGGGGGGAGGCATGACCGCAACCGCGAAACCAGCGCGACCCGCCACCGCATTCGCGCCCGCCGCTCAGGACCTGGTCGGCACGGACGGCCTGGAGGTCGGGATGGTGCTGCCTCCGCTGACCGTGCGCCTCACCCGCCAGGCCCTGGTCCGCTACGCCGGGGCGTCCACCGACTTCAACCCGATCCACTACTCCGAGCACTACGCCGCCCAGGTCGGCCTGCCGGGGGTGATCGCCCACGGGATGTTGACCATGGGCGCCGCGCTGCGGGTGGTCACCGACTGGGTCGGCGACCCGGCGCGAATCCGCTCGTACGCGGTGCGCTTCCCCAAGCCGGTGGTCGTGCCGGACGACGCCGAGGGGGCGCAGGTGGCCTTCACCGCGAGCGTGGCGGCGATCGAGGGCACCCTGGTGACCGTGGCCGTGGAGGCCGTCTGCGACGGCCAGAAGGTGCTCGGGGCAGCCCGGGCGGTCGTCGACCTGGGGGAGCCGGCGTGACGACCGAGGTGCGTGTCACGTCCAACTTGATGGCCGACCGGACGACCTTGCGGGTCGGGGGTCCGGCGCGCCGGCTGGTCACCGTGGACACCGAGACCGAACTGATCGAGACCGTCCGTGAGCTCGACGGCCGCGGCGAGCCGGTGCTGATCCTCGGCGGCGGGTCGAACGTGCTCGTGGCCGACCAGGGCTTCGACGGAACCGTCGTGGCCGTCGGCACCCGCGGCGTGGAGGAGGACGTGGCGTCCTGCTCCGGGGCGGTGATCACCGTCGCCGCCGGCGAGCCGTGGGACAGCCTGGTCGGGTACGCGGTCGAGCGGGAGTGGAGCGGCCTCGAGGCGCTGGCCGGCATCCCGGGGCTCGTGGGCGCCACGCCGATCCAGAACGTCGGCGCGTACGGTGCCGAGGTGAGTCAGCTGATCTCCATGGTCCGCACGCTGGACCGGACCACCGGTCAACGGCGGACCTTCTTCCCGCTCGAGTGCGGCTTCGGTTACCGGACATCGCGCTTCAAGACCGAGCCGGACCGGTACGTGGTGCTGTCGGTGACCTTCCAGCTGCGGCTGGGTTCGCTGTCGGCGCCGGTGCGCTATCCGGAGGTGGCCCGTGCCGTCGGCGTGGAGGTGGGGCAGCGCGCCCCGTCGGCCGAGGTGCGCGAGGCCGTGCTGGCCCTGCGCGCCTCCAAGGGGATGGTGCTCGACGCCGCCGACCGCGACACCTGGAGCGCGGGATCCTTCTTCACCAATCCGATCCTCGACGCCGATGCGGCGGCCGCCCTGCCCGGCGACGCGCCGCGTTTCGCCCAGCCCGGTGGGCGGGTCAAGACCAGCGCGGCGTGGCTGATCGAGCGCGCCGGATTCAGCCGCGGCTACGGCACCGGCCCCGCCCGGTTGTCCACCAAGCACACCCTCGCGCTGACCAACCGGGGTGGGGCGACGGCGGACGACCTGCTCGCGCTCGCCCGCGAGATCCGGGCCGGCGTACGGGACAGATTCGGCATCACCTTGGTGCCGGAGCCGGTGCTCGTGGGGTGTGCGCTGTGAGCCTGGCACCCTTCCTGGTCTGGGCGCCGCACGCGTCCAAAGTCACCCTGGCCATCCGGCCCGTCGGCGGTGATACCTCGACCCGGGTGCCCATGGCGCCCGAGCGCGACGGCTGGTGGCAGCCCGACGGCCCACTGCCGAACGACGGGGTCGGCGAGTTCGACTACGGCTACCTCCTGGACGACAGCGAGGAGGTGCTGCCCGACCCGAGGTCGCGGCGCCAGCCCGACGGCGTACACGGGTGGTCGCGCACCTTCGACTCGCGCAGCTTCGCCTGGACCGACCACTTCTGGAACGGCCGGCAACTGCCCGGCGGCATCATCTACGAGCTGCACCTGGGCACGTTCACCCCCGAGGGCACGCTGGCCGCGGCCATCGACCGGCTCGACCACCTCGTACGGCTCGGCGTCGACTTCGTCGAGCTGATGCCGGTGAACGCCTTCAACGGGCCGTACAACTGGGGCTACGACGGCGTGTTCTGGTACGCCGTGCACGAGGGGTACGGCGGACCGGCCGCCTACCAGCAGTTCGTCGACGCCTGCCACGCCCACGGCCTCGGAGTGATCCAGGACGTGGTCTACAACCACCTCGGTCCGAGCGGGAACTACCTGCCGAACTTCGGGCCGTACCTGAACGAGGGCGGGGCGAACACCTGGGGCTCCTCGCCGAACCTCGACGGCGAGGACTCCGACGAGGTGCGCCGCTACATCATCGACAACGCGTTGATGTTCCTCACCGAGTACCACGTCGACGGGCTGCGGCTGGACGCCGTGCACGCGCTGCACGACACCCGGGCCATGCACCTGCTCGAGGAGCTGAATGTCGCGGTCCTCGCGCGGAGCGCGTTCCTGGGCCGCCCGCTCCCGCTGATCGCCGAGTCGGACCTGAACGACCCCCGGCTGATCACCTCGATCGAGGGCGGCGGTTACGGCCTGGACGGTCAGTGGAGCGACGACTTCCATCATGCGCTGTACGTGAGTCTGACCGGTGACGCGAGCGGCTACTACGCCGACTTCGAGTCGCTGGAGTCGCTGGCCAAGGTGCTGGAGAGCGGCTTCTTCCACGACGGCACGAGGTCCAGCTTCCGCGGTCGCGGCCACGGCCAGCCGATCGACACCTTCCGGACACCCACCTGGCGCCTGGTGGTCTGCTCGGACAACCACGACCAGATCGGCAACCGCGCGGCGGGGGAGCGGCTCTCGACCAAGCTGAACCCGCAGCAGCAGTCCATCGCGGCGATGTTGACCCTGCTCAGCCCGTTCACCCCGATGATCTTCATGGGTGAGGAGTGGGGAGCCGGCACGCCGTGGAAGTTCTTCAGCTCCCACCCCGAGCCTGAACTGGCCGAGGCGGTGCGCAAGGGTCGGCTGGAGGAGTTCGCCCAGATGGACTGGGACACCGCGAGTGTCCCCGATCCGCAGGAGCTGGAGACCTTCGAGACCTCCAAGCTGGACTGGGCTGAGCTCGACCGGCCGCCGCACGCCGAGCTGCTGGCGTTCACCCAGCGGCTGATCGAGATCCGGCATACCTACCCCGACTTCACCTACCCGCGCTTCGACCGCGCCCGGACGAGCTACGACGACGAGGAGGGCTGGCTGCTGCTCGAGCGCGGCCGCATGCTGGTGGTGGTCAACTTCCGCGACCATCCGGTCGAGGTGGCCGTCGGTCCCGACCTAGAGGTGGTCCTCCCGGTCGGCTCGGTCGAGTTGGCCGGCGATGCCGTACGCCTCGGTCCCCACAGTGCGGTCGTCGCCCAAGGGCCCGAGCGCCTGGACTGAGGGGTGGTCAGGCCTGCGAACGGCGATCCAGCTGACTCATTAGAGTGGCCAGCGCCCACCACCTCACCGAAGCGGACTGCCCATGCCCCTTGCCGACCTGAGCCACGACGAGCTGACCGACCTGCATGCCGAACAGAGTGCGGCCTACGACGCGCTGGTGGCCAAGGGTCTCAAGCTGGACCTCACCCGCGGCAAGCCGTCGCCGGCCCAGCTCGACCTCTCCGATGACGCTGCTGGCGCTGCCCGGCCCGGGGGTGCATACCGACAGGTCCGGCGCCGACTGCCGCAACTACGGCGGCCTCCAGGGCCTGCCCGAGCTGCGCGAGATCTTCGCTCCGCTGCTGAACGTGCCGGTGGCGCAATTGGTCGCGGGCGACAACGCGAGCCTGTCGATCATGCACGACACCATGGTCTTCTCCCTGCTCAAAGGCACCGTCGACGGCGCCGAGCCGTGGTCCCGTGGCCCGGTCAAGTTCCTCTGCCCGGTCCCCGGCTACGACCGGCACTTCGCCATCTGCGCGCAGTACGGCATCGAGATGGTGCCGGTGGCCCTGCATGACGACGGGCCGGACCTGGACGAGGTGCGCGCGCTGGTGGCCGAGGACCCCAGCGTGAAGGGCATCTGGGTGGTGCCCACCTACGCCAACCCCACCGGCGCGGTCTACACCGAGCAGGTGACGCGAGCCTTGCTGGAGATGCCCACCGCGGCGCCCGACTTCCGGATCTTCTGGGACAACGCGTACGCGGTGCACCATCTGACCGATGCCGAAACTCCCGCGCTGGACGTCCTCGGGCTGGCGGCAGCGGCCGGCAACCCTCATCGCGTGTTCGTCTTCGCCTCCACCTCCAAGATCACCTTCGCCGGTGCCGGGGTGTCGTTCTTCGCCGGCTCCGAGGCGAATGTCGCCTGGTATCTGGACCTGATCGGGAAGCGCACCATCGGCCCGGACAAGGTCAACCACCTGCGGCACGCGCTCCTGCTCAAGAGTCCGGACGGTGTGCGGGCCCTGATGCGGCAGCACCGGGCGATCCTCGCGCCGAAGTTCGCCCAGGTCACCGGTCTGCTCGAGGAGTTGCTGGGGCCCCACGAGGTGGCGACGTGGACCCATCCCGACGGCGGCTACTTCGTCAGCCTCGACGTGCCCGACGGCACCGCGACCCGGGTCGTGGCCCTGGCCAAGGCGGCCGGGATCTCGATGACCGCAGCCGGGGCAGCCTTCCCCTACGGCAAGGATCCGCGGGACCGCAACATCCGCATCGCGCCGAGCTTTCCCTCACCCGATGAGGTTGCCGCCACGATCGCGGGCCTGTCCACCTGCGTCCTGCTCGCGGCCACCGAGCAGCGGCTCGGCCAGTCGGAGACCCCGTCAGGCACGCAGCAGTAGCGCCAGGGCCAGGGCCGCCATGATCGCGGCCGAGACCAGAGCGATCGCCACCTGGCCCCGTCGGCCCCGGAGCACCCGACCCAGGACGCTGCCCGCGCCGACGAGCAGCAACTGCCACGCGGCCGAGGCGGTCAGCGCGCCGGCGGCGAACATCACCACTGCGGCCGCCCCGGAAGCAGTGCCGGTCGCGCTGCGGCCGAGGACGACCGCGGCGAAGGTGGCGACGGTGGCCGGATTGATCGCGGTCAACCCGACCAGGTTCCGGTACGCCCGGGCCGGGCTGAGCCCGGTGCGGCCCGCTTCGGCACGGCCCGCTGCGGTACGGCCCGCTGCGGTACGGCGCGCTGCGGTACGGCGCGCTGCGTCGGCGAGGGCCGCCTGTCGGCGCGGTAGCGGCGGACTGCGGTCCGCACGGTGTGCCCGGCCAGCAGAGCGAGGACCAGCGCCGAAGCGAGGCTGAGCTCGCCGGAGACCCGTTGGACCCAGCCGTGCACACCGGACCCACCCAGAGCGGCGAGCACGGCGTAGCTCCCGTCCACCGAGGCCACGCCGAGGGCCGCCGAGACGGCGACGGCGAAGCGCTGACGGGCGGCCAGTCCGACCAGGTAGCTGCCCACGGCCCCGATCGGCATGGCGACGGCGAGACCGGCCAGCACTCCGGCAGCCAGGTCACCCATCGGCCACGCGCGATTCCCCAGGGCGCATCATGGGGTAGCAGCCTGACCAAAGGCCGTGCGTGGCGCAAGTGATTTCCGCAGGTCAGCCGCACGGCCAGCGGTTCGACTCCGGTGGGAAAGCTCAGTACACTCGACGTCTTGGTGGCAATTCACCATTGTTTCCGTGCGCCCTCGTACGGTGGCGGTGGGGTGGGGCCACCGGAGGGCAATAGCTCAACTGGCAGAGCATCGGTCTCCAAAACCGAAGGTTGGGGGTTCAAGTCCCTCTTGCCCTGCAGCGTGCAGGACAGTGCTGCCCAGCCAGCGGGCAACAGACGTGCAGGACGGATCAGGCAGGGAAGGTCAGGACGTGGCAGACAAGGACGAGGCGGAGCCGACCCAGCCGTCGAGCGACGCCGAACCGGTCGACGCCGCCGATGACTCCGGCGCCCCAGAATTCGTCGACGCAGCGGCTGCCGACGGCGAGGCTGCAACTGACGCCGAGCCCGTTCCCGAGGCCGCTGCCGACGACGAGACGGGTCCTGACGACGAGGCCGAGGGCGGCGCGCCAAGCGCACCGGTCCGCGGCGGGACGGGGACCGCGGAGCCCGGCGGAGACGACGAGTTCGACGCGATCGTGCGGCACAGCGGAGTCGAAGGATCGGCTCCGGACGGGGACCGCGATGATTCCCTCGTCCTCGAACCCGCGGGGGTGTCCGCCGCATCTGCGGGCGCCGGCAAGACAGCTCAGCCCAGCCGGGCGGCACGCGCCCCGAAGGGCACGCCGACCGGCAAGCGCGACCAGGTCGCCAAGCCGGAGCGGACCACGCCCCCGAAGTTCGTCCGCCAGTCGGTCGGTGAGTTGCGCAAGGTCGTCTACCCCACCGGTCAACAACTGCTGAACTACTTCGTCGTGGTGCTGGTTTTCGTGCTCTTCATCATCTCGATCGTGAGTCTGCTCGACCTGGGCCTGGGCTGGGCGATCTTCAAGATCTTCAGCTGATCCCATTTTTCCCCCGAACCCCCAAGTAACGGAGATATCGACGTGCCCGAGACCTTTTCAGCCGAGGACCCGCACCAGGATGCGGAGCCGCTGGAAAGCGATGCGGAGTCCCCGGTGACCACGGCCGCGCCTTCGGCTGATCCGGTCGACTTCGACGTCGACCTGGGCAGCTACACCGCCGCGGCGGACGAGGTCGACATCGACCTGAACTTCGCCACCGACACCGTCGAGGAGGCTCCGCCGGAAGACGACCTCGACCTGAACTTCGGCGACTTCGGCGCGGAGGAGGAGGAGGAGCCCGACTCCGAGGAGGACGACGCGGACCAGGCCGAGGACGAGGCCGGCAGGCACGCCCTGGAGGCCTTCCAAACCGAGCTGCGGATGAAGCCGGGCGACTGGTACGTGGTGCACACCTACTCCGGGATGGAGAACCGGGTGCTGCAGAACCTGGAGAACCGGGTGTCCTCGCTCAACATGGAGGACTTCATCTTCGAGATCGTCGTTCCGACCGAGGAGGTCACCGAGATCCGCAACGGCCAGCGCAAGCTGGTGCGGCGCACGGTGCTCCCCGGCTATGTCTTGGTCCGCATGGACCTGACCGACGAATCCTGGTCCACCGTGCGCCACACCCCGTCGGTCACCGGTTTCGTCGGACACTCGAACTCTCCGGTGGCGCTGAGCCTGGACGAGGTCGAGAAGATGCTCGCGCCCGCGGTCATCGCCGCGGCGACAGCCGGCATCGATGGCCCGCAGAAGCGGAAGAAGAAGGTCGAGGTCGCCGACTTCGCGGTGGGCGACTCGGTCATGGTGGTCGACGGCCCGTTCGCCGGGGTGCACGCCACGATCACCGAGATCAACGTCAACAACCAACGACTGAAGGCACTGGTGGAGATCCTCGGCCGCGAGACGCCGGTCGACCTCACCTTCCCCCAGATCCAGAAAGTCTGAGTTGCGCCTGACGGGCGCGTCCCGCTTCACACGTCCGCTTCACACGTTCCACACCCACGCTCGACAACGCTAAGGAAAGCCAAGCAAATGCCTCCCAAGAAGAAGGTCGCGGCCCTGGTCAAGGTGGCCCTGAACGCCGGGTCCGCGACGCCGGCCCCGCCGGTCGGCACCGCGCTCGGTCCGCACGGGGTCAACATCATGGAGTTCGTCAAGGCCTACAACGCTGCGACCGACGCCATGCGCGGCACCGTCATCCCCGTCGAGATCACCATCTACGAGGACCGGTCGTTCACGTTCATCACCAAGACCCCGCCGGCGGCGGAGCTGATCAAGAAGGCCGCTGGTGTGGCCAAGGGATCCGGCGTACCGCAGCGGGACAAGGTCGGCCGGATCACCCGCGACCAGGTCCGGGAGATCGCGACGACGAAGTTGCCGGACCTCAACGCCAACGACGTCGACGCCGCGATGAAGATCGTGGAGGGGACCGCCCGCAGCATGGGCGTCACCGTCGCCGACTGACGGCGTCGCCGCCAGCACCACCGCCCGCCGCCTGATGAAACTGTCGTCAGACGGCATAGATTCGACACATTCCCTGCCGTCCTGCGACAGTTTCGGCAAGGAAAGACCGTGGGAGAGCCAGCGCGGCTCACACCACACCTGGTGAAAGGAACCAGACATGAAGCGCAGCAAGGCTTACACCGCAGTCGCCGACCAGATGGACGCGACCAAGCTCTACGCCCCGACCGAAGCACTCGACTTCGCCAAGGCCAACGTCAAGGCCAAGTTCGACGAGACCGTGGACGTCTCGATGCGACTCGGAGTCGACCCCCGCAAGGCCGATCAGATGGTGCGCGGCACGGTGAACCTGCCCAACGGCACCGGCAAGACCGCCCGGGTGATCGTGTTCGCCACCGGGGATCGCGCCGCGGCGGCCGAGGCGGCCGGAGCGGACGAGGTGGGTTCGGACGAGCTCATCGACAAGGTCTCCAAGGGTTACCTCGACTTCGACGCGGTGGTCGCCACCCCGGACCTGATGGGCAAGGTCGGCCGGCTGGGCCGCGTGCTCGGGCCCCGGGGCCTGATGCCCAACCCCAAGACCGGAACGGTCACCGTGGACGTGGCCAAGGCCGTCACCGACATCAAGGGCGGCAAGATCGAGTTCCGGGTGGACCGGCACGCGAACCTGCACTTCATCATCGGCAAGGCCTCCTTCAGCACCGAAGACCTCGCCCAGAACTATTTCGCCGCCCTGGATGAGGTGCTCCGGCTCAAGCCGAGCGCCTCCAAGGGTCGCTATCTGCGCAAGGTGACCATGTCGACGACCATGGGCCCAGGCATCCCGATCGATCCCAACAAGACCCGGCCCGACGCCGAGTAGGTCCCGGTACGCCGAGCCTCGTCCGGCTGAGTGACCTGGATGGTCGCCGTGAGCTGGCTGGCTGCTCTGGCCGCTTGTCTGGCCTACGGCGTGGCCACCGTGCTGCAGTCGGTGGGAGCCCGGCGGGCGGCCCAGGTGGCCGGTGTGGGCGCCGTGGGCCCCATCGTCCTCCAACTCCCCTACCTGATCGGGCTCGGGTGTGACGGGCTGGCCTTCCTCGCCAACGTCGTGGCGCTGCGGGAGCTGCCGTTGTTCCTGGTGCAGTCGATCGTGGCGGGCAGCGTCGGCGTCACGGCGGTGATCGCGAGCCTGCGCGGCGACCGGCTCACCCGGCGGGACTGGGCTGCACTCGGCGTTCTCGGCCTCGGACTGGTCCTGCTCGCGCTCACCGCGGATTCCGACACCGCCGTACGCGTCTCCGCGGTCTCCTCGTGGGTCATCCTCGCCTCGACGGTCCTCCCGGTGGTCGTGGGCCTGGTCGGGGTACGGATCGCGGCCCGTTGGTCCGCCCTGGTCCTCGCCGCCGCAGCCGGGATCGCCTGGACCGGGGTGGCGGTGGCCTCGCGCGGACTCGGGGCGGTGCCGCTCGGGGTGGGCCTGCTCGCCGAGCCGCTGCTATGGACCATCGTCGTGCAGGGCGTCCTGGGGACCGCGTGCTTCGCCTTGGCCCTGCAGCGGGGTTCGGTGACCACGGTGGCGGCCATGACGTTCGTGCTCGAGATGGTGATCCCGTCGGCCATCGGGCTGCTGGTGTTCGGCGACGCGGTCACCAGCGGAGACGGCCCGTGGGCAGCTGTCGGGTTCGCGCTCGCCATCGGCGGCACCATCTCGCTGGTGCGCTTCGCGGAGTGAGGTCGACCGGGGTTTCAGGCTCAGGGAGTCGAGCCGTGGGCTACAGCGGCCAGCGCCGGACCTTCGAGCCGGTAGACCGTCCACTCCTGCATCGCGACGGCGCCGAGGCTGCGGTAGAACTCGATGGCCGGGCTGTTCCAGTCCAATACCCACCACTCGAAACGGGCGTAACCGCGCTGGACTGCGATGTCGGCCAGTGCGGTGAGGAGTGCCTTCCCCAGGCCGCTGCCGCGATGCTCGGGGGTGACGTAGAGATCCTCGAGATAGATGCCGTGGACGCCCTCCCAGGTGGAGAAGTTCAAGAAGTAGAGCGCCATCCCGACGACGTCACCATCCACCTCGGCGACCAGCGCGTACACCGCCGGCTGGGGCCCGAAGAGGGCGGCGTGCAACTGTGCCGAGGTCGCCTTGACCGCGTGGGCCGACTTCTCGTACGTCGCCAGGTCACCCACCAGCTCCCGGATCCGCTCGACGTCGGACTCGCGGGCGGCGCGTACGGCGGGGTGCACCGTTCAATCCTGACGACAAAACTCCCCGCCGGCCAGCGCGAATCGCGGAGGTCGACGGGGAGTTGAGGTGATCGGGAGGAGATCCAGGCGGTCAGACCGGCCGGCGGGCCCCCTTGTAGGGCATGTACTTCATCTTGAGGTAGCTGACCGGCTTGCCCGGCCGGGAGGCGTGAATCACGTTGCCGTTGCCGGCGTAGATGGCCACGTGCGAGATGCCGGAGTAGAAGAAGACCAGATCGCCGGGACGCAACTGGGACTTCGTGATCTTCTTTCCGGAGCGGTACTGCGCCTGCGAGGTGCGAGGCAGCTTGATCCCGGCCGCCTTCCAGGCGCCGCCGGTCAGCCCCGAGCAGTCCCAGGCGTTCGGCCCGGTGGCCCCGTAGCGGTACGGATCGCCGAGCTGCTTCTTCGCGTAGGCCAGCGCCTTGGCGCCCTTGGCCTTCGACGTCGAGCTCTTCTTCTTGGCCGTGGCCTTCTTCTTGGCCGGGGCCTTCTTCTTCGCCGGGGCCTTCGCCACCGTGCTGGCGGTGACCAGGCCGTGCTGCAGGGACCGCCACAGGGCGTCGGCGACGACACCGGTCTGGGACTGCTTGCGGGACTTCTGTGCGGCCTTGACGGCTACGACGGTCGCCGCGTCGAACGACCCATTGACCGGCACCTTGGTGAAGCCGGCCGAGCGCAGGCTCAGCTGCAGCCGCTGTACCGCGTCACCGGTGGCACCCGCCTCCAGGGTCGGCGTGCCGCCGCGGGCCAACAGGGCGCTCCACGCCCGGCGTCCGGCTACCTTCAGCGGGCTGAGCCCGACCGAGGCGCGGAACTTGGCAACCGCGGCGGCATCGGCGGTCGAGAACGTGCCGTCAACGGTGGTCGCATAGCCGGCCTCGGCCAGCAGGCACTGCAGCGCCTTGGCCTGGTCGCCGGTGGATCCGGCTTTGATCGAACGGTAGCTGCTGAACGTGGTGGTGCAGGACGTCGCGGCGCCGGCCGGGAGCTCAGCAGCGACCAGGCTCGAGGCGGCGAGCGCCAGCCCGGTCATCACGGCCGCTGCGCGCTTCAGGATCTTCCCCATACGGTGGCTCTCCCTAGAGTGAGTCGGAGCCGGCGTGGTTGCGCCCTGACAGCGATGTCAAAAACGACCGGCGGCGCTGACGTTATCAAACCGAGACCTGATTGCCAAAGTGCAGAATCCCTGGCCGCGACGGGTAAGGACGCGGAGCCGGGTCCGTCCAGTCGCACGCATGACCAGGATTTGGACATCGGATCGCCGACCCGGTAAGTTGGGCGCGCCGAAGACCGCTGGCTGGTCGAGCTCTCCAGGGCCCGACCCGAAGTGTCCGTACGCACGGACGGCCCGCGCAGGTGAGCACAGAGTTGACGCCAGGACAGCGTGTCCGGATCGATCGTGAGGTCGAGACGCAGGTTGTTCTGAGGGACGCCTTCTGCCGCCTGCGCAGAGGGCTTTTTTCTTGCGTACGGCACGCTCAGCCCTTCGGAAGCGCTACGTCTGGTAGCGCGAGGAGAAGGAGGAAGGGAGAGCGATGGCGAGGCCGGACAAGGCAGCTGCGGTCGCCGAGCTGAGTGAGAAATTCTCCAGCTCCGCGGGTGTGGTGCTGACCGAATACCGCGGGCTCACCGTGAAGGCGCTCAAGCAACTGCGCCGCTCACTCGGTGAGGACGCCACCTACGCTGTGTCGAAGAACACCCTGACCACGATCGCGGCCCGCCAGGCCGGGGTGCCCGGGATCGAGGAGCACCTGGTCGGCCCGACGGCGATCGCCTTCATCGACGGCGATCCGGTGGCCGTGGCCAAGGGATTGCGTGACTTCGCCCGAGCCAACCCGATGCTGGTGATCAAGGGTGGGGTGCTCGACGGCAAGTTCCTCGGACCCGACGAGGTCAAGAAGCTGGCTGACCTCGAGTCGCGCGAGATCCTGCTCGCCAAGGTCGCCGGCGGCATGCAGGGCGTCCTGCAACAGGCCATCTCGTTGGTCTCCGCGCCACTGTCCCAGGCGGCGCGCCTGTTGGCCGCGCTCGAGCAGGCGGCGGCCGACAACCCGTCGCTGATCGGCGGTCCGGGCGTGCCGGTGGCTGTGGCCCCGCAGGACGCGAGCGACGACGAGTCCACGGCGGAGCCCAGCAACGCCGAGCTCGCAGCCGCGGACGACAGCAGTGCACCCCTGCCCGCCGATGAGGCACCCGCCGATGAGGCACCCGCCGATGAGGCACCCGCCGATGAGGCACCCGCCGATGAGGCACCCGCAGCGTCAGCTGCTCAACCGTCCGAGACAGCATCCGCTGCGGACACCACGGCAGCACCCGCTGCGGATAACCACTAGGAAGGAACGCCCACCATGGCCAAGCTCAGCACTGCAGAGCTCCTCGATGCCTTCAAGGAGCTCACCCTCATCGAGCTCAGCGAGTTCGTGAAGGAGTTCGAGACGACCTTCGGCGTCACCGCGGCCGCACCGGTCGCCCTGGCCGCCGCGCCGGCTGCCGGCGGCGGCGACGCCGGTGCCGCCGAGGAGGAGGAGAGCGACGAGGTCGACGTCATCCTCGAGTCCATCGGCGACAAGAAGATCCAGGTCATCAAGGAGGTGCGCACCCTCACCAGCCTGGGCCTCAAGGAGGCCAAGGACCTGGTCGAGGCCGCGCCGAAGGCCGTCCTGGAGAAGGTCAACAAGGAGACCGCAGCCAAGGCCAAGGAGGCCCTCGAGGCCGCCGGCGCCACCGTCGCCTTCAAGTAGCACCACGGGGAACCGGGTGCAGCCACGCTGCACCCGCGCCACTGTGGAGAACCGAGCCGGTCCCGGCTGTCGTCGATCTGATCAGATCCGCGGCGCGGGGACCGGCTTCGGCTTTTCCCCCCTTCCCGCCTCCGTGCGGGGTTGAGGGACGCGTCGAGCCAGAAGCATCGAAAAGTCCGCATAGCGGAATCTTGATTCCGAAAATCGTTGCCGTTCGGTCCGTGGTCAGCTACGCTCATCACCATCCAGGCGGTGTTCGCGTCGTCGCGCCGCCGTCACGGCACAATGCTGCGCCGACCATACGGTTCCCCGAAGCGGTGGGCCGGGTCGCGCGAGCAGCGTGGTGCGGCCAGGTGGGCTCGTCAATCTCGGGACAGGAGCGGTGCGCATGGAACCGGATCTGGTGGTCAACGGTCGCTCACGCCCGCTCGGCGAGGTCGGCGGGCACGTCACGCTGCTGGACTGGCTGCGGGCGAGCGGGCTGACCGGCAGCAAGGAAGGCTGTGCGGAAGGGGAGTGCGGCGCCTGTGCGGTGTTGGTCAACCGGCCCGACAGCGACAGCCAGAGCCGGTGGACGGCGATCAATGCCTGCCTGGTTCCGGCGGCCGGCTTCGACGGTCAGGAGGTGGTCACCGCCGAGGGACTCGGCGCTCCCGACGCCCTGCACCCGGTGCAGCACGAGATGGCGGTGCGCGGTGGC
Organism: uncultured Actinomycetota bacterium; assembly: GCA_963726625.1. Classification (GTDB taxonomy): domain Bacteria; phylum Actinomycetota; class Actinomycetes; order Propionibacteriales; family Propionibacteriaceae; genus Microlunatus. Next base: position 750 of record CAVSDA010000011.1, on the reverse strand, counting down.
TCCCAGTGCGGCTACTGCACGCCCGGCTTCGTCTGTGCGATGGCGGGGGAGTATTACCGTCCCGATCGCCGCCCTGCCGCCGCGGGCAACGGCTCCGCTGATCACGAGCACGGCCCCAACGGCTTCGATCTGCATGCGCTCAGCGGCAATCTGTGCCGCTGCACCGGATACCGTCCCATCCGCGACGCGGCGTACGCGTTGGACCGGCCGCCTGCCGACGACCCGCTCGCCACCCGGTCCGCCACGCCGGCGCTCCCGGCTCGGCGGACTTCGGTAACCAGCGCGCAGGGCCGCTACCTGCGGCCACTCGGCCTCCCCGAGGCGCTCGACCTGCTGGCCGAGCATCCCGACGCCCGCCTGGTCGCCGGCTCGACGGACTGGGGAGTGGAGTTGAACCTGCGGCACGCCCGGGCCGGACTGAGCATCGGCATCGACCGGCTGCCCGAACTGCGCAGGCTGGACCTCGGCGAGTCGGTGATAGAGATCGGCGCCGCCCTGACCCTGACCGAGATCGAGCGCGGGCTCGACGGCCGCGTGCCGATGCTGGCCGAACTGTTCCCCCAGTTCGCCTCGCGGTTGATCCGCAACGGGGCGACCCTGGGTGGCAACCTCGGTACCGGCTCCCCGATCGGTGACGCACCGCCGGCGCTGCTGGCCCTGGACGCCGTCGTGCTGCTGGCCTCGCGGGACGGTGAGCGGGAGGTGCTGCTGGCGGACTACTTCACCGGCTACCGCCAGACGGCCAAGCAC